>NZ_JBBIFX010000001.1:0-2021569 GCF_037543845.1 Gymnodinialimonas ulvae | reverse complement strand
CGGTGTTGATAAGACGCAGACGCACGCGCTCGCCTGGTCGCATGTCCAGGTCGGGATAGGCCCTACCGTTCACCGTGACCGTGTTGCCCATCCGCCCGCCATGCGCGGCGGCATGAAGATCGTTCCAGCGGCCCTCGACAATCGCGGCGTCTGCATCGAGCAGCCAGTCATCGAGAACCAGCGTCAATTCGCGTGTCGCGGCCCCCGGCTCGCCGAGCCACGGTTCCCGGTCTTCCACGATCAGGGGACCGGCAAGCCCGCGCGCTACCTGTTCAAACCCCCTGTCGTGGGAGTGATACCAGTAGGTGCCGGGATCAGGGGCCACGAAGTCATAGTCGAACGTCTCGCCTGGCGGCACCGGATCCTGCGTCAGCGGTGCCGCCCCGTCCATCGCATTTTCTATGCGGATACCGTGCCAGTGAACGGCGGTCGGCTGCGGCAGATCGTTGAACAAACGATACTGGACCCGCTCGCCCGCCGTGACGCGGATTTCCGGTCCGGGGATCGTGCCCGCACCCTCTGTCGCGTAGGCCCAAACCGGCGTGGCCGGATACCCGGCAGGGGCAAGTTGCGCCGTGGACGGTGCGGCCCGCAGTATCGGCAAAACAGTATCGGCCAATGTCATTCTAGGGAGAAAGGCCGTTCCACTAAGAGCAGCAGCGCTGGTCAGAAACGTGCGTCGTGAGATATCTGTCATCTTCGGTTTTCCAGTCATAGGTTCACCGGGGGCGTGGTGATCGAGGTCAGTGTAGCCGTCGCCAGCAGGATCAGGGCGACGGCGATGATTTCCATGCGGATCGAGCGGCGCAGCCTGCTGGACGCCGAAGGCTCGCCGGACGCAAGGGCGGGCACGAGCCGGAGCTTGTTCTTGGCGGCAAGGCCCAGAAGCCCAGTGACGACCACAAGCTTGGCGATCAACGTCCAACCATAGGCCGTTCCGAACAGCCCAGCCACGGAACCGACCATCAGCCATGCGAACGTGAGGCCCGCGAGGACGAGGATAGCGACGGTCCCGCTGGCAATCCTGCCGAAGCGGTGCAGCAGGGCTGCGCCACTGGTCAGGCCCGCCGCGCGATGCAAAGGTGCGAGAGCGCCGATCCAGAACGCCCCGGCCAGCAGATGCACACCAACAAGACCTGCAAGAAGCCAGCGCGGATCGCCAAGGGAATGGCCCACCAGCGTGTAGGACACTGCCACCAGCAATGCGCCCAGAAGGCTTGCTGCAAGACCGATGGTCCCCTCGATCAGCACGGCAAGGATCAGCAGTTCACCCGCCCCGCGCCAGAGCGCCGCCGTGCCGAGCGGACTGTCCCAGACAAGGCCGAGAATCATGGGATCGACAGCACCTTCGAAACCCATGCCGGAAATACGGGCAGACCGAATACCGAAGCGGAGCGCCAACGCCGCCAGACCGAGTAGCGCCGCCCCTACGGCGAGTTGCCGGGCCAGGCGCAGCACGTCATCCGGCGCAAATCTAAAGATCGCCACGAAGAGCGGCCCTCCGATAGCGACCAGCGCCGCCGCATATTCGGCGGCTTTCGCAAGGATCGCCAGAAGAGCCCAAGTGTCTATGGGGGCCAGCCCGTCCAACGGTCAGTCCGCGACCGTAAAGTCGAAACTGCCCTGCATCGGGTGGCCGTCGGACGACAGGCCGCGCCAATCCACGGTGTAGGCTCCGGCAGGCATATCTTCGGGCGGCATGGCCCGAAACTCCGTCACTGGATCGAGGCCGGTTTCGCGGGTGATGTCCAGTTCCCCGTCAGGGCCGGTCAGGGCGATCGCGGTGACACGCATCGGATCATCGAAGCGCAGCTCGATAACCTCGACCGTCTCGACAGTTGCCTCGTTCGCCGGTGTCGTGTCTTCGGCCTTCGAATGGGCCAGCGCGGCTGCCGCGGTTGCCAGTATGACCGCGATGGCCAGAATTATCTGCTTCATTGTCTGTTCTCCATTTCGTCATGGCGTTCGCGGATTTCCTGCGGCCAGGTCGATTTGATATAGCTGAGGACAGCGATGATCTCGTCGTCCGTCAGAACTCCCTCATAGATGGGCATATTGGATTGATAGTCGGGATCACCGATCAGAGCGCCGGTCCCGTATTTCGTAAGCCGGAACAGCGTGTCGCCGTCATGGTGCCACGTATGCCCGGTTTCATCATGCGGCGGCGCAGGGAGCCGCCCGTCAGCACCGGGCGACCGCCAGTTGGGTTGACCCTCAAGCTCCGCGCCGTGGCAGGAGGCGCAATTCTCGGCGTAAACCGCCTGTCCAAGTACCACCACATCCGGGTCGGAAGGCATCAGCACAGTTTGGGCGGGTACCGAGGTGCCCCACCCGAAGGCGAGGGCAGCGGCTCCCGCAAGAACCACTGCCCCAAGACCGAGCGCCACAGTCCGGTTCACAGACCGGCCTGGTAGAAGACCTCGCCCTCACCGGCGTCGCCACCGAAGGCCAGCACGTCATACCGCGCGGTCGGATCGTTTCCCATTCCGGGAGAGCCTCCAGGCATTCCGGGGACCGCGATCCCGTCAATTTCCGGGCGTTCTTCCAGCAGTTTCGCAAGTGCCGCGAATGGCACATGACCTTCGACCACATAGCCGTCGATCATCGCGGTATGGCAGGACCACATCGTGCCGGGCACATCGTTGTCCAGCTTCACACTGGTGACATCGCGGGTGTCCGTGACCTCGATGTCGTAGCCTTCCTCGCGGGCTAGCGCGACCCAGGCACCGCAACAGCCGCAGGTCGGGCTTTTGGTCACGTGCATCGTGCCGTGATCGGCCATGCCGGAATGATTGTCGGCGTGGGCCATATCGGCTGCGCCAAACGAAGCGAGGCCGAGCGAAAGTGCTACGGCGGGGATGAAGGCGAGTAGTGTCTTGATCGGTTTCATGTCTTTTCCTCTCGACAGAAATACGCACGGGCAGAGCCCGTTCTGATGTGATTGCAACGAAGGGACCGCGACACGGGGGGACGCGGCAAGCATCACGCCGCGCGGGGCGGGTCGAGAGGGCCGGACGGCTCAAATCCCGTCAGCAGCAGGCTTGCGGCGGTGAAGACGTCCTCGCACGTTGCAGGGGCCTCGTCGTGGTGGCCTCCACCTGGAAGCAGCGCGGGAAGCGCGTGGCAGGTCTGGCTGCGTTCTGTGCTTTCCGAACAGCATACAGGCTGATCGTCGGCCACGACATCCATCGCCCTGTGGCTATGATCCATGATAACCGCATGGCCCGCGTCCATCGCCCCGGAAACCGCGGCGGATAACGCGACCATGACAACAAGAAGAAGTCGGATCAAACTCATAGGGCATACCTACATGGGGTATGCGGTTATTTGCAAGCCGCAAGCCACGATACATCCTGTCGCGGGCGTCAATGCGCGTGTGCATCTTCCCCGAGCGCCATCATCAGATGATGTTCGCGATGATGATCCTGGCTCGCCATCAGGCCGAAGAAGCCCAGCCCCTTGATCCGGGCAACAACGGCGGGATCATCACTGGTGACGCGCAGCTCGACACCGTTTTCAACTTCCGCCGCGCCCACTGTCCAGCGATCATCCCGTGCGAGCTGTGCTGCATGGGCCGGAACCATGCGCCGGAGCGTCACAATCGTTTCCGCATCGCCGGTCGCGATCATCGACAACCCGTTCGGCAGGTCCGTTTCCGTCGCGACAGCATCCGACACGAGCCGGTCCATATCGACCAGATGTGCCCGTAGCCCCGCGAGATCGACCCGAGACCAATCCGTATCGGGATCGGCTTCCAGCACTCGCACGACTTCAGAAAGCGCCGCGAACGCGCCCTGACCCGGTTCGGTCAGAACTCCCCTATCGGCAGGGTCAGCCTGACGATGAGCGGCATGATCCATCCCTGCGCTGTGATCTGTATGCAGCGTTTGTGCCACGGCAAGGGCCGCACCCCCCACAATGACCATCGCGGCCAGTATCACGTTCAATCTCATTATCATCCCTCGCCTGAGTTTCGCCGCACTCTAGCGGATGTTTCCGAATGCGCGTATGATCTCTATCATGTCTAACTGGCAGCACATATTCGACGAGGCACCATTGCGCACGCTTGAGCAAGGAGCGGTCCTCTTCCGGCAGGAAGATCGGGTAAAGTTCATGTATTTGGTGCGTAAAGGCGCGGTCGCGCTGGAACGCCCTATGCAAGACGGAACTGCACTGACGCTGCATATTGCGACGGCAGGCAATGCACTGGCAGAGGCATCCCTGTTTGCTGAAACCTATCATTGTGATGCGGTCGTGCGCACGTCCGCCGAAGTCACGGTTGTGCGGCGCCCTGACTTCTTATCTGCGCTACGAGATGAACCGGGCGCGGCATTGAGCCTTATCGAAACCCATGCCAGAGAGGTTCAGGTCCAACGAGCACGCATAGAGATACTGCGCCTGCGTCGCGTCTCTGAAAGGCTGGACGCATGGCTGGAGCTTCACGGAGAGCCGGAGAAGGGCGAGTGGATCAAGGTCGCAGATCAGATCGGTGTTTCGCCACCGGCGCTATATCGCGAGTTGGCGCGACGACGGTAACTCACGGCCTTGGGGAAGTCTCGTCCGGCAGGTCGTGCGCACCGATACAGAGCCGGTGATCCCCCAGAACCTCGATGACACGACACTCTCCGGCGTGGCCTGGATCGTCCGCACTGGCCATCCGCACCAGTTCTTCCCGAAGCTGCGCGAGAATGGTCATCCGTCTGTCCACCGCCGCGAGCTGCTTGCGTGCGATCTCATGGGCAGGTGCGCAATCCTCTGACGGGGCTTCTGCCAACGCCATCAGATCGGCGATGTCATCGAGGCCGAAACCCAACTCTCGCGCGTGGCGCAGGAAGGCCAGCCGTTCGAGCGCCGCTTCATCGTAGCGCCTCTGCCCGCCTGTCGTGCGCGCCGGTGCCGGGATCAGGCCCCGGCTTTCGTAGTATCGGATCGTCGTCACCTTCACGCCCGTCCTGCGCGACATCTGCCCGATGGAATATTCTTTCATGCCGCCCCTTGAACCTACAGTCGCTGTAGGTCGTATCTATCCTGAAACGATACGAATCGAAAGGAGCGGCCGCTATGGGTCACGGCCATCATCATCACATCGATCCCGAGGCAGGCGACCGCAGGGTCTTCGCCGCCATCGCGGTCAACATGGGTCTGACAGTCGCCCAGATCGTTGGCGGCATCATCTCCGGCTCGCTGGCGCTTATTGCCGATGCGCTGCACAACTTTTCCGATGCGATCTCGCTCATCATCGCCTTCGCGGCCCGGAAGATCGCGCGGCGACCTCGCGATGCCGACATGACGTTCGGCTACGGTCGGGTCGAGGTCGTGGCCGCGCTCATCAACTACACCACGCTGATCGTGATCGGTCTCTACCTGCTCTACGAAGCCGCAATGCGCTTTGCCGATCCGCAGCCTGTCGAGGGCTGGCTGATCGTCATCATCGCAGGCATCGCGCTGATCGTGGATGCGGTGACGGCGGCGCTGACCTATGCCATGTCCAAATCCAGTGTGAACATCCGCGCGGCGTTCCTGCACAACGTCGCCGACGCGCTCGGCTCTGTCGCGGTGATCGTCGCGGGGACGCTGATCCTGCTCTATGACTGGCGGCTGATCGACCCTCTCGTGACGGTGCTGATCGCGGGTTACATCCTGTGGCAGTCGTTCCGTGAGATCGGCCCGGTGATCCGTATCCTGATGCTCGGCTCACCACCGGAAATCGAGACAGACGCGGTTCTTGATACCGTGCGCGGAATCGACGGCGTGACGGGCATCCACCACGCGCATTTCTGGCAGATGGACGAAAACCGTGCGGCATTGGACGCGCATGTCGTCATTGCCGAGGGCCTTTGGTCCGACGCAGACGCGGTGAAGGAGCGGATCAAGGCCGCACTATCTGACCGGTTCGACATCGAGCACACAACGCTGGAGCTGGAATGCGCGCGCCACGCCTGCGACGAACCGTCCGAGTTCGGCGGGCGCGGGCATGGCGCGGAGCGGCACGGATGAATGATCTTGTTCCCTTCGCGCTGATCGTCGCGCTTGTCTGCGAAGCCTTTCTGATAGCAATGCTGCTCTGGTCGATCCTTGTTCCGGCGCGCCGTCTTTGGCCCCCGCAACGGGTGAGCTGGCTCAGCCAGATCATGGTCTGGCCCCCGACTCTCGCAGTTTTCGGAGGTGCGATCCTTGTGGCCCTTGCCGAATGGAACATGCTGCACTGGCCGCTCTGGCTTTGCTGGGGCGTAGGTCTGCCGCTGATCTTGGCGGGTAATGCCGTGGTTTGGCCTGCGGCCTTGGGCATCGGCCTCGATGCGACCAGCGGCGCGGAAGCCGAGCTGAAAACCGACGGTTTCTATCGTTGGTCCCGCAATCCGCAATACGTGGCCGACATGGGCATCCTGATCGGATGGGCGATCCTGTCCGCTTCTCCCGCTGCGTTGATCATCGCGACGGGCGGTGTGGTCGCCTTTGCTCTCGCCCCTTTTGCCGAAGAGCCATGGCTGGAAGAAGTCTACGGCGCTGGATACCGCGCGTATCGAAGACGGACACCGAGGCTTCTCGGGTTCCCCCGCTGACAGGACACTGACTACTCCGTGTAGCGCTCGCAGTTGTCGATACCGATTGCGGTCGAGGCAAGGAGCTGATCTGCATCACAGATCAGCCCGGCGACCCGCCTGTCAGCAAGCCAATACCGAACGAACCGACCTTCGTTGCGGCGGCTAACCAGCCCGCAGTCGAGAAGGCAGCGCAGATGGTTCGAGACGTTGGGCTGACCCAACCCCGTATGTCCGACGATTTCCTGCACGCTGCTTTCGCCTGATATCAATGCGTCGAGGATTGCCAAACGACTGGGATCGCCGAGACCCCGGAAGAGCTTTGCCCGCAATTCCAGGGCGTCGGATGCCGAAAGTTTGTCTTGAACGTCTTGCGTCGTCATATCATTATCCACTGATACGTTAGAGGCGACCTCTTTCGCCGCCACCTCGAATAGGATCGCACATGAGCGAGTCCGATAACAGCACGTTGGCGACAGCCTCCTCGCCGATCCGGATGCGGGTGCAGGGCATGGACTGCGCAAAGGATGCCGCCGAGATTGAGCGAGCGGCGCGGTCTGCGGGCGTGGTCGGAGGCGACGTGAAAGTGTCCGCCGCAACCCAAATCATGACATTGCGGATCGCGGAGAGCGACCTGCCGAAAGTGCGGCCCGCGCTTGACGCGACCGGCTACGGGTTCGAGAAGATCGAGGACGGCGATACATCGTCCGATCCGGCCTACAAGGACCCGAGCTATCGTCGCGCGCTCTGGATCGTGGTCGCACTCAATCTCGGATACGGCGTGGTCGAGATGTTCGGCGGGTTCCTGTCCGGTTCGCAGGCGCTGAAGGCAGACGCGCTCGATTTTCTGGGTGATGGCGCGATCACATTCCTGGGCCTTCTCGCCATCGGTTGGAGCCTGACGTGGCGGGCGCGATCAGCGATGATCCAGGGTGTGTTCCTCGGGCTTTTGGGCCTTGGCGTTGTCGGCAGCACGATTTGGCGCGTTCTCAATCAGACGACGCCCGAAGCCGGGTTGATGGGAGCCTTCGCGGTGGGCGCGCTGATCGTGAACATCCTCGCGGTGCTGCCGCTGCTGAAGCACCGCAAGGGTGATGCCAATATGCGAGCCGTCTGGCTGTTCTCCCGCAACGACGCCATCGGGAACCTTGCCGTGGTGATCGCAGCCGGACTGGTCGCATGGCTTGGCAGCTCTTGGCCCGACCTCATCGTCGCGTTCGCCATCGCCGGACTGTTCCTGCATTCATCATGGATGATCATTCGGGATGCCCGGAGTGACTTGGCAGAAGCTGACTAACTCCATCAAGGCGCGACGCGTTCAAACGGAAGCTGACCTTCGTGCGCGCTGCAGCATCGGTGAGTCTGGGCTATTCACCCCCTTTTGCCGCATGACCCGCGAACGGCTGTTCTGGGAAGAAAAGTGGTGCGCTGCACCTTACATCCATCGGCTGACGGTGTGGAAACCCGCTTTGCGCGGTGTTTCCTCCAAGGTCTGCTCTGCTATGGGTTTCGATCTTCCATCACGAGAAACGCGCCCGACAGGATGTTTGAGCATCTGATGCTCAAAAGAGGCCAGACGGTTTCGCAGAAGGCCACGTAGCCGATCAAAGCAGCATAGAATAGCGATACATAGAAAAACTGAGCGATGAAATTCGAGTCAGATATTTTGGCGATGCGGGTAAAGCGGGCTTAGTAAAGGATCGCGATCAGGCCCGAGAAAAGGAGAACTTGCGCCTTCAGCCATCCTTGGACCAATGGTCAGGTCGACAGCATGAACCACACGATCAAGAATGTCGCCCTGAATTGTTTCCAAGACGAAAGCCAGATTAGTTGGGTACGCACCTTGCCGACTTCATGGCAGCCTACATCTTCATCCGCCGGCTCAAGACCCCCAGCGGTCTCGCGCCCTACGAGAACATCTGCAGAATCTGGACTTCAGAACTAGATCGATTCATGGTCAATCCGATCCAAAGAACGCCGTGGCCAAAGAACGCCGTGGCCAAATACCTAGTTTGCACAAAATGGCTATAGACAAAGCGGAGATACTGCGCACGGGATCTGAAGAAGGCGTGTCTATGACAAGAACTGCAACGCGTTGCGGCTTGGTTTTTGTCTAGGCACAAACGTCAAGATTTCATACCTTGATAGTTGGCCTTGAAACATAACCTCTTAGGTATCACTTTAAATAGAAACACGACCACTTGAGGGATGCAGTAATGAGTGCCAATTTTGGTATCGGATACGGATACAACGTAGCAATAGAGAAGCTGGCCGATGAGTTGGCAGTTCCCCAAAACCGTTTTGATCAGGCTGAGCGGAGATATAAAGACCTCGGCGAATTCTTGCACCGTGATGAATCTAGTGTCCGTAAATTTGATCCTGAGGTCTACATACAAGGCTCTTTCGCTCTCGGAACGCCAATCAAGCCCGCGTCGACGGATGAGGATTACGATCTCGACATCGTGGTCGCTTTCAATGCACTGACGAAAAAGCACATCAGCCAAGCTGATCTACGCAGTCTGTTAAGGGATGAATTGAGAGCGTATCGACAGGCCCGCGGAATTCAAAATCCGGTTGGAGAGTCCAGGCGCTGTTGTACGCTTGTCTATGCTGATGGCGCGCAATTCCACATGGATGTCCTGCCTGCCCTACCAAACGAGGGGAACATGCGCATGGTCCTCGCATCTTTCCGTGCTGACGAGTCGCTTGCCGACGGTGCAATCGCAATTACGGACAACGAAGAGATCGAGACATATCATATCATTACTGACGACTGGCCGGGAAGTAACCCACGTGGCTTCGCGACTTGGTTCAAGTCACGTCAGCTGGAGCAGTTGAACGAACGTCGTCGCGCTTATTTGAACGAGCGGGGTAACGTGACGGCCAGTGTGGAAGATGTCCCTGCTTTCCGGGTCCGAACGCCCCTACAATCTGCCATTATGATTTTAAAGAGGCACCGAGACGAATGGTTCGCCGAGCAAGATGACCCGGACCTGAAGGTCATCAGCGTGATCCTTACGACGCTCTCCTCACATGCCTACGATGGTGAAGCACGCGTATCTGATGCGATTGCAAAAATCCTGAAAGACATGCACCTCAAAATCGAAAATCGGCAGGGCATTCATTGGATTGCCAACCCGACAGATCCATCTGAGAATTTTGCCGACCGCTGGGAAACGCACCCTGAACGTGGCGATGCATTTTTTGAATGGCTTGATGCTGCACGCAATCACTTTGGGGCCGTGCAGGGGTTCAGTGATGCCAATACGGTTTTTAACGAATTGGCGCGAGATCTCGGTGACCAAGTCATCACGGCAGCCCGATCAAGGCTCTCTACGCACGCGGGACCCAGGGCGGCGTCGGTTGCTCCGGCCGCTGCAGCCGGCGCAGCGTCACCTGGTCTGGTGTTTGGTGATGAGCCGCGTAGGCCGACGGAGCCAAAAGGTTTCGGTTAATGGGCGAGACGCCTTTAGAGGGGAGGTTGATAGAAGAATGTGAGGCGCTATCCGAGTTGGCGTCTAGCGTGACTTGGCTTCAAGACGCTGCCTTCACTCAAGGCAGCAATGGTCTGCTGACTTGGTCATTCACGTTAGTGACCCCTGACAGATCCATTCCTCTTCAACTGGTTTTTCCGGCTCTTTTCCCGGATTTGCCGCCCTTCGTGCTTCCGGCGGACGACACGGTCCGGCTGTCGCAGCATCAGTACGGAACCGGGGGTGAATTATGCCTTCAGTATAGGCCGGACAACTGGCACCCCGATTGCAGGAGCACAGATGTGGTTCGAAGCGCCAAGGTGCTTCTTGATGCTACGCCTGCGACCGAATTGCGATCTGAAGTCGAAAGTGATCATCCTGCTGACTTCGCTTTCCTGCTTTCGATCTATCCACGCAGGTTCATGCTATCGCCCGAAACTGCACGCCTTTTACGAATACGTTTGGCGGGACGTGTGACTGAATTGCGTTTGACGCTAGAGCAAAGGATCGGATCGACCGATGCAGATAATGCGCAGGTCGCTCGGGTTGCGTCCATCGGGTACGAAGCTGGACTTAGAGTCCCTGGAGATGGCCCGGGATTTGGCGGTAACGTGGTCGAAGGGGTATTATATCGACTGCCTGATATTCGTGTGCTCCCAGATCTTGCGACCCAAGAAGCAGGAGATCAACTGTATCTGCTTCTGCCTCAATGGTTGAGAGGCATGATTTCAAGGACTGCGGATATGCTGGTGGTCTTGTCGAATGGCGCGCAGGAGGTCTTGATACGTGTTCGATATCAAGGGAAAGAAAGGACGATTGACCTGTTTCGTACTTTCGAGCCACCGCGCTCCAAAGAGAGGAGGGTACAGGGACAGATGTTTCGACAATCCAGCGTCTGCATCATTGGCGCCGGCTCGCTTGGTTCAAAGGTTGCCGCAGGATTGACACGCGAAGGCGTCGGCCGGTTTGTACTGCTCGACAACGATGTACTTTGGGCCGACAATTTGGTACGCAACGAGTTGGATGAGATGGATGTCGGTCATCACAAAGCGATTTCGCTCCAGCACCGTTTGTTTCGACTTAATCCCAGAGCGCGTGTATCTGCCCTTCGGATAAGTTTGACTTCACAATCGACAGTCCAGAACATCGAGCAGCTCGGTGATATCGTTAGTTCCTGCGACCTCGTGATAGATACGACCGCGGACAGTGGCGTGTTTCGAATGGCTGCAGCTATTTGCACAAAAAGGAAAAAGCCGCTTGCGTGGGCGCGCGTCTATGCAGGCGGTATTGGAGGCCTTGTTGCTCGGAGTGTTCCGCATGAGGATCCGCCTCCTATGACCGCGGCTTCTCAGTTACGGGCGTGGTGCGACGCAAGGGGCCAGGTACCCCCGGAGGGGCGTGAGCACGACTACGGAGTGCAGGCCGATGATCAAGAGGAACCGCTAATTGCTTCGGATGGCGATGTAGGAGTCTTAGCTAACCGGCTAGTCCGTCACGCTCTTGATGCGATTTCGCCGCCAGAGAGAAGAGTTCATCCTGAGCCTGCGTACTATGTCGGGCTGCGAAAAGGTTGGATATTTGACCACCCTTTCGACACTCATCCTGTTGTTTATGGCCCGCATGATGGATGGGGGGTTGGGGGCGGCGGAGATGACGGCTCTGGTATCCAAAAAATCTTGGAATACTTAGAGATTGACAATGACGCTTAGTCTCAAGATTCCATCGCACCAGATGGCCAAGATGCGGACATGCCTTCAGAAAGGTGGTCTGCGCGAGATCGGCGGATGGCTGGTCGCAGAACAGCTTGCGCCAAGTGACTTTGAATTGGTCGGTTTCACAGTCGACCTGGAAGCTGGAACTTATGATCGCTTTGCCAGCTTGCTACGGAAGCACGACGAAAAACTCGATCAAATATTAAGTGAGAATACAAGTCGATCAGGGCGCGTCGATTATCTGGGCGAATGGCATTCGCATCCAACATTCCAACCTATTCCAAGCGATATCGATGTGGCCACAATGACAAAGATGGTCGAAGATAACGGGCCGTCTTTTGCGGTTTTGCTCATCGTGCGTCTGATGCATTCTGCGTCGATACAAGCCACTCTTACGACTTTTCAGCGTGGCCTGTCACCCAAACAGGGGCGAATGACCACCGGCCGTCAATTGGCAATTGACGGCGGCTTTCTGGTGGATGAGCCACTCGCCGGGCAGGAGAGAAAATGATGTCAAATAGAGGAAAGCAACCACGCGAGGTTACGAAGTTGTTGGTCTGGGGACGTGCTGCTGGACGATGCCAATTCAGGAACTGCCGCAAGGCTCTCGATCATGACCTGATCGCAGGCAAAGCGGAAATAAATGCTGCGTATCTGGCGCACATTATCGCTTCGTCGCCCAATGGCAAACGAGGACATCCAACAAGATCGCATGAGTTATCCGATGATGCAGCGAACATCATGTTGATGTGCGATGTACATCATCGGGCGATCGACGGCGAGGACACCTGGCAGGACTATCCCGAGGATCTTCTGTTGAAGTGGAAGAAAGACCACGAGGATTGGGTGGACCTGGTCCTATCCTCCGGACCCGAAAGCCGATCCCACATCCTGCAGTTCTCCGCACCGGTTGGACCAAATGAAACCGCCGTTGCTTTTGACGACTGCGTAGATGCCATCTTGCCGGAAAGGACGCCTGCTGAGCGCCGGCCAACCGAGATCAAGGTGAGAGGCATGCACTTTCAAGATACCGATGACACCTATTGGAGTGTGCAGCCGGAAACCCTGCGGGCCGGAATTGAACGCAGTGTGAGAGGCCGTTTCGAAAATGGTGATATTCGCCACCTGTCCGTCTTCGGCCTCGCGCCCATCCCGCTGCTGATGGAGCTTGGTCGGCTAGTCTCGGACATTTCGGATGCCGATGTCTACGAGCGTCACCGCGAACCGGTTCAATGGAAATGGCCTGAAGACGGCCCGGAGGTAGACTTCAATAGAACGAAAGGGCGTCCTGAACCGAAACACGTAGCACTGAAGCTTTCTGTGACGTCTCACATAGCCGATCATCGTATCACCGAGGTTATCGGTGAGGATGTATCAATCTGGGATATCTCGAGCGACCCGCAGACACAGGGCGTGATCCGCCACAAAAGTGATCTCAGCCGATACAGGTCCATCGTTCGAACGACTTTGGACGAGATCAAGAACGTACACGGAATGGATGTCAGCCTATCTGTCTTTCCAGCAATCCCCGTGTCTTGCGCGATTGAATTCGGCAGGGTTTGGCAACCCAAGGCTCATCCCAGTGTCGACATTTTCGACCAGGTGCGGGGTCGCGGGTTTGTCCGACGCCTGTCCTTCGACGCCTCGGCAGAAGACTAAAAACTACTCGTTTGAAAAGAAAGGGGTGGCATCGGAACAATGGGAAGACACGTCATTACGAGCGGCGATCACTCGTGTGAGATCACATTCGATCAAGCAGGCAACACCCACGTTGGGCTGGTGAAATACAGAATATTCGAAGTTGGCAAGTTGTTTGGCGCCACGACAGAGTCAATCGAAGCCCAATTTGAGTCGATCTGCGCACTTGTCGAAGACGGTGCAATGATCCGCCAGGGCACGATTATGACCGGTTACCACAATAGAGCCTTCCAAGGAGATGTTCTGCTTCTGGATGGTGAGATCTTGGGAGAATGGTTATCTGACGATGAAGAATGGTGCTACTTTACTGTATCCGATGCGTCATCAGTTGCCTTCAGTGCGCCATCGCCGTGGATGCTGCAGGACGCCATCGCAGATTGGCTGAATGCGAAAATGATCAAGTAACAGCTTTAGTTACAATCGCTGGAATATTCCTGAGTCCCCGTGTATTTCTGCTGAACATAGCAAGAACAAGAAACACAATGTCGAGCAAGAAGATCCGCCCACCGGAAGAGATGACCAGCGCGTCAGAAGGTTACCGAAACGCCGTCGATGCCGCGGTGTCAGCGGTGCCTGCTGTTGGTGGGCCGCTTGCGACGCTGGGGCGCCATGTCCTTCCGTCCGAACGGGACAAGAAGACAGCTGAGTGGCACTGTGATGTGTCAAAAGAGCTGAATGAGCACAGCGACCGCCTTGAAGAGCAGACCAGGCGCCACCTTGCGCTTGAAGGCCGGACGACCGGTCGATTGGACGATGTCACGTCCAGATTGGATATCGTAGAGCAAAAGACTCCGCAAAAAACTGTCCGTTCTGATTTCAGCGACATTGCCCTCAAGCCCGGACGTCGTCTTATCGAACAACGTCAATATGTAACTGCGCTTGGCGTCCTTGAAGACCTTGAAAGAGACGGCCCGTCGGTTGACGAGGAGCCGCAGTGGCACGCGAAGATCACCTCGCTCAAAGGAACGTGCCAATTGAACCTGGGGGAGGAAGAGCAGGCCGGCGCGCTATTTCTGAAAGCCTACGACCTTGATCCGCAATCCGATAAAATTCGGAGCAATGCCGTGGCAGGCTTCCTGTTCAGGGGTGATCTTGAACAGGCGGTGCAATTGGCACAGGCGCTGCTCAACGAAGAACCCGATGTGGCGAGCCATTGGTTGAACTTCGTTCAGGCCAACGGAGCGATCGGAGCAGACCTTTCTTACCTTGACGAGGTGCCTCCCGCCGTCCGTCATGATCAGGACGTCATGCTCACGACGGTCAATGTCCTCCGGGCCCGAGATGACATTCGTTGGCGTGCGAAGGCACGGGATGCGCTTGCGGAACATCCTGACGCACGGGCTGCCCGTCGATACGCATCTGAAGCGGCGCTAGACGAGATTGTGGAGATTGTGGTCTCGCAGACATCCACTGTGGCGGAGGTTGCATCTGCTCGGGCGCGCGCCCGCACAGCGGCAGAGGATCTGTCCTACCTCTGGACGACCCTACTCGAAACCGAGGTTCCAGCCCGACGGACCCATCTCTCACTCCTGCAGAACGCCGTGACGGGATACCGTATTTCGGGCGACTCTGAGCGGGCCATGGACCTTATCGAAACAGCGATCGACGATCTCATTGAAGATGAAGTCAGTCGGACGATCGTCGCCGCGGTCGCGCTTGACGTCGGTCGAGATGATGTTCTCGAAAGAATCTCTGAGATGCCTTTCAAGGATCGGGCAATCATGTTGCTGGAGTGGGCCGTTCGCAAGAGAGACTGGAACAAGGCGGTCTCTGTCGTTGAGACCCACGCAGAAGACCTTGACCATCCGGGCGAAATTCCATCAGAGCAGTTGCTGGACGTCTTGAGGGCGATCTCAGAAAACGAAGCGGACAGCGGCGCGTCCCTCGTGGCACTTGCCAACAATTCTGAGGATCCCGCAACACTTTTGACGATCAGCCGCCTGGCGCGTCGGGCAGAAATTGATGCCCCTGTTGAAATTGCTCTCAGGCGCGCGATCGAAGCGGACGATGGGAACAGTCGCCTCTTTCGCCTTAATTTGGCGGAAGAAGCCGCACGCCTCGACTGGCAGGACGATGTCATCGACTTGCTTCAGGATCATGTGGACCCGACCATAGCCGGACCGGAGCGTTTCCGCCTTGCCGTCGCGCATGCCCGGGTCTCCAAGCCTCGCCAATCGGGTGAGGCGTTTTTTAGAGAGGTTCGCCCACATGCCGACGGAGATGCAGACCTCCAGAAAGCCGGAGGTCATTTCATGATGGCGCTCGGGAAGCCAAGGGAGGCGGTTCCATGGTTCCGGCGGTCCTTGGTCTTGGAACCCAATCAAGCGCATACGCTGCTCGCGCTCTGGCAGGCGCTCGGACGCTCCAATCAAAAAAGGCCGGCGGACAAGCTTCTCGATGACGTTGTGGTCGAAGACCTGCTTGGACAGCCTTCGGATTTCCGTCCCCGCACTGGACAATTCACTGCGCGGTAAGACCCTTCGGCAGTGGCAAGAAGAATGCCAGCTGAGGCGTGCGGAGGCTGCCCTCGACCGCCAGCGCCGCAGTGGCGCGCGTGACGAGGCACAGCGGCGTCGAGCGGAACTCGTCGGCAAGATCATGCGTGGCAACGACATGGGCATGACTGGCTACACCCAAACCGAGTTGGATCGTGCGAGCCTCGAGCTGTCTTTCGGGAAGGGGTCGAACGAGGAACCCTTCATTGGGCGGGATGAATATGAAGATCCGGTCAACGGGGGCTTCGAGACGACTGCCGATGACATTCATGATGAAGAAGAGCCGGCGCAGGATGATGCCACAGAGGACGAACACGGGGTCAACGCGGAGGTTCTCCCGGACGAACCCGGAAGCCTTGATCGTTTCCGGACCAGCAAGAAATTTTCTCGGTAGATGTAAGGGGAGGGATCGCCATGCCAACGACAATCGATGTTGCTAAATTCAACGCACTGAAAAGCAAGGCTCGATCAAAGGTCGACCTTGAAAGCCAGTTCTTCGAGACGGAGGATTTCAAGCATCTCAAAGACCGTGTCTTCACGGCTTTGATCGACCGGGAAGAGGGCCTCAGCCGTGGAAACACCGAAGTGCGCGGCGCGGCCCTGATCGGCCCCCCAGGGATCGGCAAGACCCGCATGGTCAAGCGGATCGCATCTGAATTCAAGGAAATCGTCGATGCGACCGGTGGGCTTCAGTATGGCTCTCTGATCTGGAGTGTTACGGTGCCAAGTCGGGCGACTGTGAAAGAGACCTGCGAACTGATCCTGCATGATCTGGGCTATCCGATCTCCGCGCGCCGTGACGAGGGCTACCTCATTAGTCTTGTCGTAAACAGGCTTCAGCAAAAGGGAATTGCCGCACTTCATCTCGACGAAGTTCAGGACAGCGGTCGGTACGTGACAAGCGACAGCATGAAGCACTTTACCGGTAGGTTCCGCAATTTCATGCAAAATAGGTCCTGGCCGATTTGCGTCATCATCACCGGCACGATGGAGGCGAAAACAATCATCAATCAGGATAAGGCACTTCAGCGCCGGCTCAAGCCGATCGAAGTTCTCCCGATGACCTTCAGCAAAGATGGCCCATTGATCAAACGCTCCATCAAGGAACTTCTGGAAAGTGCAGGGTTGGAAGATGGTGGCTTGCTGGATGAAAGTGAATTCATCAAGATCCTGATGCATGCATCGGCACAGCGTTTCGGCATGGCGATCGAAATGTTCATCGGCGCAACTGGCATTGCAAAGAAGTCCAACGGTCGAAAGCTCACGATCGAACATTTCGCAGAAGATTATTTTGAACGGATGAACTGCGACGATGCAGTGAATCCGTTCCTTAGCCATGAGTGGCGGAGCATCGACACGACGGTCGCGATGGACAGACATATCAAAGAATCGAGGCGGACCCGAAGGAAACCTCGGAAGAGATAAGCTGCCAAGGTAAGGAAATCCAAGCCGCTCAGGAATGAGCGGCTTTTTTCATGGAAAAATTGCAGAAATCGAACGGGCTATAGCTGTCGAAAGACGGAAATTGTGTGTCGCGAGGACGAAAAAGAGAATGTCGCAACGGAAATATTATTATTGTATTACAAAGGGGTGTTATTTTTTAGGAACGGACTTTAGATGTCGAACGTCACATGCCTTGCGCGGCCGCCGGGCGTTTCATGCGCGGGGCCGAGCCGCCAAGATCGGCAATCGAGCCGCGCCCTGCAGGGCCGTTAGGCCATCAAGGCCCGTCCGACCGGGTCGGCCGCGAACCACCCCCCGAATCGCCCGCGCCCGCGCGGCATTTTGCCCGCAGGCCAGGTGCACTATAGCCCGGGGACGGCAAAATCACGCGCAGAAACAGGGATTTGGCCGTCAGTTAACCGTTAAAATGTCGGCTTTGGAGTGTTCACCCGTCCGTGATGTGCCTATAGTGCCTGACTATCGGGTGCGCCCGGTATACACCGAAGATCAATGGGGATGATCTATGATACGCTCCGAGCTGATCCAAAAGCTGTCCGAAGAAAACCCGCACCTGTACCAGCGGGACGTGGAACGCATCGTCAACGCGATTTTCGAGGAAATCATTGATGCGCTGGCCGATGGAAACCGGGTGGAACTGCGCGGATTTGGCGCCTTTTCCGTCAAAAAACGCGACGCCCGCGTGGGGCGCAACCCGCGCACCGGCGAAAGCGTGTCGGTCGATGAAAAGCATGTGCCTTTCTTCAAGGCCGGGAAACTGTTACGCGATCGTTTGAACGGTCACGACGGGTGACCGCCTGACCCTGGGTGCAAGAACCACGGGTCGGGAGCGATCAGGGGGTATGAGATGGCAATCTTTCGGTATCTGAAAATCCTGTTTCTGGTGGTGGTGGCACTTGCGCTTGTGCTTCTGTTCTTCGCGAACAACGCGCCGGTGACCTTGCATCTGATGCCGGATGAGCTGGCCGCTGCCGTTGGTCTGCGCAACGAATACACCACGTCGCTGTTTTTCGTGGTCGTGGCGGCCCTTCTGGTCGGCATAATCGTCGGCTTCATCTGGGAATGGCTGCGCGAGTATCGTTACCGCGCCGAGGCCAAGACGCAACGCCGCGAGGCGCAGCGCCTGAACCAGGAAGTCGCGCAGATGAAGGGGCGCACGTCCGACAGCGACGATGATGTTCTCGCCATTCTTGACCAGGCCGACACCGCGCGCTGAGCCATGGCTGACATCGCCATCAAGTTCTGCGGCCTGAGCCGCCCTTCTGACGTGGCCGCCGCGGTGGCCGCAGGAGCGCGATACGTGGGGTTCGTGTTCTTCGAGAAATCGCCGCGCAACGTGTCGCTCGCCACCGCACGGGCGCTGGCCCTCGACGTGCCGCCGGGCATAGCCAAGGTCGCGCTGACGGTGAACGCGGACGACGCGTTCCTCGATGAGCTCACCGGTCGTGTGCCGCTTGATATGCTGCAACTTCACGGGTCTGAAACGCCGGAGCGCGTGGCGCAGGTGCGGGCGCGGTATGGTTTGCCGGTCATGAAAGCCATCGGCATCCGCGTGGCCGCCGACCTGCCCGCGATCGACGTCTATTCAGAGGTCGCCGATCAACTTCTGATCGACGCAAAGCCACCGAAGGGCGCGGACCTGCCGGGCGGAAACGGGGCGGCGTTCGACTGGGACCTGCTGAAGGCGCGGAAATACTGGACCGTGCCATGGATGCTGGCCGGAGGTTTGACGCCCGACAACGTGGCTCAGGCCACGGCGCAGACGGGCGCGCGGCAGGTTGACCTCAGCTCCGGCGTTGAAAGCGCGCCTGGCGTGAAGGATGGCGCCTTGATGCAGGCTTTTGCGGAGGCGTTGCAGGGCTGAGGGATTTCGCCGCGTTTTGCGGGCCGACCGACTGGGGGTCTTGCCCCCCGGGCCCCCCAAGGTATTTAGGACCAATGGAAGACAGGGTGCGCGGTTTGAGCCGATTGGAGCGATTATGCCGGACGATCTTTTGAACAGTTTCATGACCGGTCCCGACGACAAGGGGCGGTTCGGAGATTTTGGCGGGCGGTTTGTGTCAGAGACCTTGATGCCGCTGATCCTTGAGTTGGAGCGGCAATATGAGCACGCGAAGACCGACGACAGTTTCTGGGCCGAGATGCATGATCTGTGGACCCACTATGTGGGCCGCCCGTCGCCGTTGTATTTCGCGGAGCGGCTGACCGAGCGGTTGGGCGGCGCGAAGATATACCTCAAGCGCGACGAGCTGAACCACACCGGCGCGCACAAGATCAACAACGTGCTGGGGCAGATCATCCTGGCGCGACGCATGGGCAAGACGCGGATCATCGCAGAGACCGGCGCGGGCCAACACGGCGTGGCGACGGCGACGGTTTGCGCGAAGTTCGGCCTGAAATGCGTGGTGTACATGGGGGCGACCGATGTTGAACGGCAGGCACCCAACGTCTTCCGAATGAAGCTTTTGGGGGCCGAAGTGATCCCGGTGACCTCCGGGCGGGGCACGTTGAAAGACGCGATGAACGACGCGCTGCGCGATTGGGTGACCAATGTGCGTGACACGTTTTACTGCATTGGCACGGTCGCGGGGCCGCATCCCTACCCGGCGATGGTGCGCGATTTTCAGGCGATCATCGGCAAGGAAACCAAGGAACAGATGATGGCCGCCGAAGGGCGCCTGCCCGATACGATCATCGCCGCAATCGGTGGCGGCTCAAACGCGATGGGTCTGTTCTTTCCGTTTCTCGATGACACGGATGTGAACATCATCGGGGTCGAGGCCGGGGGGCACGGTGTGAACGAGAAGATGGAGCATTGCGCGTCCCTGACCGGTGGGCGGCCCGGTGTGTTGCATGGCAACCGGACGTACCTGTTGCAGGATGATGATGGCCAGATTCTGGAAGGCCATTCGATCAGCGCGGGCCTGGATTATCCCGGGATCGGGCCGGAGCACGCGTGGCTGCACGAGATCGGGCGGGCGCAATATGTGTCGATCACCGACACCGAGGCGCTGGAGGCGTTCCAACTGTCGTGCGAGACCGAGGGCATCATCCCCGCGCTGGAGCCGTCGCACGCACTGGCCCATGTGTGCAAGATCGCGCCGGAATTGCCGAAGGACCACCTGCTGGTGATGAACATGTGCGGGCGCGGCGACAAGGATATCTTCACCGTCGCGCGCGCGCTCGGCTGGGATATGACCGGGGCGTGACAGCAGCCTGAAATCGGCTAAACCAACAGAATAAGGCGTCTAAACGTAAGGTTTAGGCGCTTTTTTCTTGGGTTTATGGCGCCCGATCTAAACCCCGTGCCAATATCGGTCGGCACCGGGATCGGTCAGGTCTTTTGGCAGGCGATGCCACGGGGGCAGCGCCATCACACAGCAAAGAGAACCGCACCATGTCCAAGACACTCAAACTGATGACCGTCTCCGCCGCCGCCCTTATCGCGGGGGCCGCCCATGCCCAATCCATTCCGCAGAGCGTGATCGACGCGGTCGTTGCCGATCTCAGCGCGCAGGGATTCACCCGGATCGAGATCGATGTCGAACGCAACCGACTTGACGTCGATGCCTATGGCGCGAACATCGAAGGCGATTTCTACTACACCAGGGCCGGCGAGCTTATTTCCGCCGATATCGACGAGGGGAGTTCCGGGCAGTCCGTCGCCGGCATTGGTGTTGATTATGACGACGATGATGATGACGACGACGATGATTATGACGACCGCGATGATGACCGAGACGACGACGACGATTACGACGACCGCGATGACGATGACGATGATGACTATGACGGTGGTGACGATTACGACGGCGGCGACGACGATGACGACGACGAGGATTACGACGACGATTGATCCGGCTTGCCCCGGTTTCGATCAGCCCAGAGGCCAGTGCAGCCCGCCGGTTTTCACACCGGCGGGCCCGTAGCGGGAGAGACCCATATGACCCGATCCAGACGCCAATTCCTTCTGGCCCTCGCCGCCGGGGCAGCCAGTTCTGCGGCGGGCGGTGCGATGGCGCAAAGCTCGCCCACCGATCAGGTTGTCGCGCAGGTCCGCGCGCAGGGCTTCGAGGTCGAGCGGGTCACCCGAACGCTACTGGGCCGCGTGCGCGTGGTGGCGCGGCGCGGTGCGCAGATGCGCGAAGTGGTGTTCGATCCGCGCAATGGCGCGATCCTTCGGGATTATTCATGGACGCAATCGCCGTTGGGTGAAGGCGATGGTGGCACGCGCCCCGGCCAATCGGCGGGTGACCCGGACGGCGGAGCGGGGGACGATGATGACGATGATGACGATGACGATCACGGCGGAGTTGGTGGCGCCGGGAACGACGACGACGACGATGATGACGGCGGGGATGACGACGACGGCGATGATGGTGGTGACGACGGCGGTGATGATGACGGCGGGGACGGCGATGATGACGATTGATCGCGTCCGGCGTCGGAGGT
Organism: Gymnodinialimonas ulvae; assembly: GCF_037543845.1. Classification (NCBI taxonomy): domain Bacteria; kingdom Pseudomonadati; phylum Pseudomonadota; class Alphaproteobacteria; order Rhodobacterales; family Paracoccaceae; genus Gymnodinialimonas; species Gymnodinialimonas ulvae. The sequence continues at coordinate 1,999,736 of NZ_JBBIFX010000001.1, read as the reverse complement.
TTTCATGCTGAACCGGCCGTGGGTCTTTGCCGCGATCCTTATGGTTCAGGCGGCTTGCGCGATCTTTTTCGTGGCCGAGATCATGTTGGGCGTACTTGGTATCCCGTGGGCGCCGATCCCATGGACCTACCACGAGTTGATCGAGATCGGGGCGGCCTTGGGCCTTGTGATCGGGGTGGTATTGGGGGCGGCCTTGTTGCGCGCGGCAATCCGGCGGACGCGGCGGGCTGAGGCCGCGCTGCGGCTGGCATCGGGGGCGTTCATGGATCTCGTGGAGGAACGCTTTGAAGAATGGGGCCTCACACCGGCGGAAAAGGACGTCGCGCTTTTCGCGCTCAAGGGGCTCTCACTGTCGGAGATTGCCGATATGCGCCAGACATCGGCGGGCACGGTCAAGGCGCAGACGAATGCCATCTACCGCAAGGCGGGCGTGTCGGGGCGACCGCAATTGCTGAGCCTGTTTGTGGAAGACCTGCTGATCGAGTCGCGGGTGCCGGAGGCGGCGTGATCAATGTTCTTCGCGCGCGGCGTGGGCTTCGAGCATTTCCAGCGGAATGATCTCCAACGCACGCTTGTGGGTCGCGGCCAGATTGACCAACGGCGCCGCGCCCTCTTCGGCGGCCTGTAGCCAGCGGCTTGCGCAAACGCACCACCCGTCACCGGGTTTGAGGCCGGGAAATTGGTACTGCGGGCGCGGCGTGGAAAGATCGTTGCCGACGTATTTCGAGAAGGCGAGGAATTCCTTCGTCATCACGCAGCACACGGTGTGCGCGCCGTGATCTTCGGCACATGTTTCGCACGATCCGTCCCGGTAGAATCCGGTCATTGGATCGGTTGAACAGGTCTGGAGTGCCTCACCGAATACGTTGAGGGAGTCAGCTTTCTTGAAGCCCATGGTCTGGTGCCTCCTGCGGTCTACAGGCGGTCGTTCATCGCTGGGGTAGCGGAAATTGTGGTGTAGGTGAAGCCTCTTGGCGCCAATCAATCCAGGCGCCGTGAAAATCGACCCGCGCCAGGTGGTGTTGCGTGGGCGGGCCGCCGCGCCACAACGTTGCCATCAATCCCGCGCCGGGGCTGGCGTCGTCGGCCTCCATCGCAAGGTGGAGCAGGGGGGTGTGTGCATCCGCCCGTGCGCCGGTTGCGTTGAGCGTGTCGGCGACGGCTGTCCGTGTGTGTTCGGGGAAATACTGCGCGGCGATGGTGGAATAGACGACGTGCAGACCGCGCCAGGGCCGGGCCAGGCGCCGTGCCAGCCACGGCGCGGCATCCCCGGCCTCGACCCGCGTCCGGGCCAGATCCATGGCGGCGCGGGTGCGGGTAAGCCGGTCGGTCTGGTCGGGCCAGAGATAGGCCAGCAGGCGCAATTGATCGGTCGGATTGTGCGGATCCAGCGGTGTCAGATCGACGCCGGCGCGGTCGGTGACATGGATCGGGGCGGGCGGCGGTGGGGCCGCGCCGCGCCACGTCGGCGCAAGGCGCACGGGGCTGTCTGCGGGGCCATGCCATGCGTCGTCCGCGCACAGCGCGAAGCGGTCCATCGAGAGGTTCAGCCCGGCGCTCGCCCCAAGCTCGGACAGGGTCACGGGCAGGCGCCCGACCTGCCCGAGCGCCCACCAGATCCCCGCGAGGATCGCCGCTGAACGGCGCACTTCGTTGGTCTGCGGAGGGCGGTCGAGCCATGCCATGATCCGCGCCTCATGGGTGATCAGCGCCGCGTTGACGGCCTCCCATAGGACCGCATCGGACACGTCATGGGGCGGGTAGGCGGCCAGCAAGCCGGGGTCCGTGCGATCAAGGACCAGCCCGTGCAGCGCACCGGCGAGGCGCAGCGGCACGGATTGGCCTGCCGCGCTCACGTCACCTGGCCACGCAAGACACCGCGCACCGACGGTCGTGGCTTCGGTGAGCCGCGCCCCGATCAAAGGCATCAGGCGGGCCATGAACGGGGAGCCGAGCTGCCTGGTGACGATGCCCTGCCGGGCGAAGGCGTCGCGCAGTCGGGTGCTCACCGGAACTTGTCCACCAGCTTTTGCAGCGGGTTGCGGGTGTCTTCGCGAGCGTCTGGCGGCGCGACGCCTGGGGTCTGCTCGGCGGTGGTCTTCTTGGGCGCCGAGGTCGAGGAGCGCGGCGGGGCCACGCGCAGGGCGACGGCGTTGAGGAACTTGCCGCCATCACCGCGGGCCAGCTCGGGCGCGCCGTCGGAGATGCCGCGCAGCACGTCGTCGAGCCAATCCTGATCGGCCTTGGCAAAATCGCTGAGCACATAGCCCGGCACGCGATCCTTGTGGCCGGGATGACCCACGCCAAGTCGCACGCGGTCGTAATGCGGGCCGATGTGCTGATGGATCGAGCGCAGGCCGTTGTGCCCGGCATGGCCCCCGCCCGCCTTCACCCGGACCTTGGCAGGCGCGAGGTCAATCTCGTCATGGAAAACGGTGATGTCGGTAGGCTCAAGCTTGTAGAAGCGCATCGCCTCGCCCACCGATTGGCCGGAGAGGTTCATGAAGGTTTCCGGCTTGAGCAGCATGACCTTTTCGGAGCCGAATTTGCCCTCGCTCAGGCTGCCTTGAAACTTGGCGCGGAACGGCGCGAAGCCGTGATCATCGGCAATGCGGTCCAGCGCCATCCAACCGATGTTGTGGCGGTTCTTGGCGTATTTCGGGCCCGGATTGCCCAGGCCGACCCAGAGTTGCATGGCGGCGCCCCTTCACGTTTGCGCCCTTGTGATATGGGGCGGCGTTGGGTTTGCCAAGCGGCAGGCGGCGTGGCACGCTCGCCGCGCCCCCAATGCTTGGAGTTTTGCCTGTGACCGACCTTCCCCAGACGATGCGCGCGCTGGTCCTGCACGAGGCCGGAGGGGGATTGCGGCTGGAGGACGTGGCCTGCCCCGTGCCGACACCCGGCGAGGTTCTGGTGCGGGTCGCGGCGTCGCCCATCAACCCTTCCGATCTGGCGATGTTGGAGGGGGAATACGGCCTTGGCTGGCCCTATCCGCTGATCCCCGGCCTTGAAGGCGCGGGGCAGGTCGTGGCGGCGGGCGCGGGGTTTCTGGCGGGGCGGTTGCGCGACAAGCGCGTGGCCATGGCGGCGGCGAAACAGGGGCTTTGGGCGGAGTATGCCGTGGTGCCGGCGACGCAATGCGTGCCGTTGCCCGACAGCCTGCCGTTCGGCGCGGGCGCGAGCAGTTTCGTCAATCCGCTGACGGCGATCGCGCTGGTGGCGGAGGTGCGGCGGGCCAAGCAGAATTGCGCGATTTCGACGGCCGCGGGCGGGGCGCTTGGCGCGATGATCCGAAAACGCGCGGCGGACAAGGGCGTGACCATCATCAACGTGGTCCGCAAAGAAGCGACGGTGGCGGCATTGACCGCCGAAGGTGCGCGGTATGTCTTGAACGAAACCGCGCCGGATTTTGACGAGACGCTGAAGGCGCTGTGCAAGGAATTGCGGTGCCGGATGGCGTTTGACGCTGTGGGCGGGTCGATGACATTCCGGCTGACCGAGGCGCTGCGCGGGCAGGGACAGATCCTGATCTATGGGGGGCTTTCGGGCAAAGCGGCGTCGGTGCATCCGGGCACGATGATCTTCAAGGGCTTGCAGATAAAGGGCTTTTGGTTGTCGAAATGGCTGGCGCAAAAAACCTGCCGCAGATGCTTTTGCTGACGCGCGATGTGACGTCCAACCTGCGGGGCGGGTTTGCGGAAACGAAAGTGGCACGTGTGGCGGCATTGCAGGACGCGGTGGACGCGCCGGGCCTCTACGCGGCGGACATGAGCGCGGGCAAGACATTGATTTCGACGGGGGCGTTCGACCTTGGGGTGTGAGGCGACATCGGGCCGATGGCAGAGCCGGAGGGCGGGGGCATGACGGAGGCGGAGCGGATCTATCGCATCAACGGGGTTGAGTTGGCCCTGCCGGAGACTTTGACGAGCAAGGGCATCGCCGCAAAGCTGAGCGATGGCACCTATGAGGCCGACGAAGCGCGTGTCGTGGATCGCTGTGTACGGCCCGGATTTCGGGTCTTGGAGCTGGGCGCCGGGATCGGATACGTCGGCACGCTGGCCGCGCGGAAGACCGAGCCGGAAAATGTCCTGTCCGTGGAGGCCAACCCCGCGCTTCTTCCGGTGATCGCGGCCAACCATGCGCGCAATGGCGTGCGGGGGATCAGCGTGCTGCATGCTGCAGTCGTGGGCCATGCGCCGGACGGCGCGACAGCTGATTTTCACCAATCGCCAGGTTTCACGGGCTCACGCCTCGGCGCGCCGGGCGGATCGCAGGTGGAGGTGCCGTTGGTCGGATTTCACGAGCTGCTGCGCGCGCACCGGCCCCATGTTGTCCTGATGGATGTGGAAGGGGCGGAGGCGCACCTATTTGACCAGGCGTGGAAATGTCCGCTGAGGTTCTGCGTGATGGAGATCCACCCCAAGCGCTACAGTCCAGAGGTCATCAAGAAGATCGTGGACCGGATGAGTGCGATGGACATGACCTATGATCCGGTCACATCGCGGGGCAAGATCCTTGGCTTTCGCAGGGTGTGGTCGGAGGGGGCCTAAGCGCGTTCCACCAGCCCTGAAAAACACCCATGGCCCGCGTTATGGGCGTGGATGTAGCGGATCGCGGGGTGTTCGAACATATCGTTGATGGCGGCGGCGGCGACACGGCCTTCGACCACGCGCCCTTCGGCGATCATGTCCGAAGCGTCAAACCCCCGCAGCGACAGAAGCCGGTGGACCATGACCGGCGGGATTTCGTCGATGGCATCATAGGGCACGGTCGCGCCCTCTTTGACGAAGATTGCGTGGGTGCCGTGATAGGGGGACCGGGCCGTTTGATAGGTGTGGTTGAGCAGGATCATCGCATCGCCCGGTTCGGCGTCACGCATGGTGATGCGGTCGGGCAGGGCGTTCGGGCGATCCGCGATGTGGCGTTTGGCGCCGTGGTTGGCGAGCTCGGCGTCAGGCAGGCCGTAGAGATGAGTGAAGGGGTGGGCTTCAAGCCCGCGGATGCGAAAGGACATGCGGTATCTCCGTGGTGAACATGGGCAGACGATGCCGCGAGCCGGGCCGGTGAGGCGACCCGGAACCTGCCCAAACGAAAAGCGCCGCCCGGACCCGGACGGCGCTTTGCAATGTCGTGAGTTGCGAAGGGTTTACTCTTCGCTGACTTCGGTGGCCGGAACCTCGTCGGCGGCGACCTCTTCTTCACCTTCGTCGTCATCGGCTGCACCGCCCAGACCTTTCGGCGGAGAGATGTTCGCGATGACGAAGTCGCGGTCGATGGTCGCCTTGGCGCCATCGGGCAGGGTGACCGACGAGATGGTGATCGTATCGCCAATCTCCAGACCCGCGATGTCGATGGTGATCTGCTCGGGGATGTCGCCTGCGGTCACGCGCAGCTCGACTTCCGGGCGCACCATGGTGAGCGAGCCGCCCTGCTTGATGCCGGGGCATTCTTCTTCGCCGATCACGTCGACCGGAATGAAGAGGCTGACCTTCGAGGTGCGGCGCAGGCGCATGAAATCGACATGCGTGGGCAGATCCTTGACAACGTCGCGCTGCACATTGCGGCAGATCACGCGGACGTCTTCCTGACCCTCGACCTTGAGGTTGAACAGCGTCGACAGGAAGCGACCCGCCTTGAGGTTCTTGAAAAGGACGTTGAAGGGGATCTGGATCGGCAGCGGGTCATCGCCGCCACCATATACGATACCGGGCACTTTGCCTTCACGGCGTGCTTGACGAGCGGCCCCCTTGCCTGTCCCCGTCCGTGCCTCAGCGATAAGATCTGGAGTCTTACCAGCCATTGCTATTCTCCTAATTGTGGGCCGCCTCCAAGGGTGTCGGCCCGTGATATGAAGACGCGCGTATAGGCGAGGTTGGGCGGTTTGAAAAGACCCCACTTGCGGGGGGCGTGGGTCCGTGCGACGGCTTCGCGCATGAGTGTTCTGCCCGCCCTTTCGATCTCGCGCCGTGCCATGTTGGGTTTCGTGGCAATGGGTTTGTTCTGGGGCAGTTTCGCGGCCCATGTGCCGGTGTTGAAGGACCAGATCGGCGCCGATGACGCGTTGTTCGGGTTGGTCTTGTTGGGCAGCCCGATCGGCCTGTTGCTGACGATGTGGCTGGCTCCGGCGTTTGACCGCAGGCTGCAGGCCTGGTCATTGCCGGTCTCGGCGGTGTTGCTGGCGTTGGCCTATCTGATCCCGGGTGTGGTGACGACGCCGGTCGTCTTCTTCAGTGCAATGGTGGCATTGGGGCTGACCTCGGGGGTCCTTGATATCGTGTCGAACGCGCGGGTGTCCGAGTTGGAGACCGAGACGGGCAAACCCCTGATGAACGCCAACCACGGCATGTTTTCAGTGGCTTATGCCCTGAGCGCCATCGCCACGGGCTTCACGCGAGAGGCGGGCATCGCGCCGGTCACAGTCTTCGCCACGCTGAGCGTGTTGGTTATCGCAAGCGCGTGGTTCATGCGGATGGAGGTGCATCCGGTGGACGAGGATGAAAGGCGCAGCGTGCATCTGCCCATGGTCATCGTGCTGCTGTGCGGGGGCATCGTCTTGACCGCGTTTTTCGTGGAGGCGGTGGTGGAATCCTGGTCGGCGCTGCACATCGAAAGGACCCTTGGCGGCAACCCTGCGGAAGGGGCGTTGGGCCCGGCCATCCTTGGCCTGACCATGGCGGCGGGACGGTTTTCGGGGCAGGCCGTATCGGGGCGCGTGACGGACCGGACGATCATCGCATGGGGGTCGGGCATTGCCTGCATCGGCGCCCTGATTGCCGCGCTGGCACCGACGCCTGTGGTGGCCTACGTGGGCTTCGGCCTCATGGGACTGGGTGTGTCGGTCGTAGGCCCGCTGGCGCTGGCGCTGGTGGGGCGATTGGTGCCGCGCGCGCACCGGGCGACGGCTGTGGCCCGGGTCAACGTGATCGGCTTCGCCGCGTTTTTCCTTGCCCCCATGGTGATGGGTTTTGTGTCGGACAGCTTCGGCCTGCGCGTGGCCTTTGCCGTGGTGGCGGTGCTTGCGCTGGCATCCCCGTTCATGGTGCAGGCGTTGCAGCGCCGCTAGGCGGGCTGCACCCAATGATCGTGGAAGTCTTTTGGCACCAAGAGGTTATGGTATCCCAGATCCGCGATACTGCGTTCCCCGCAAAGGCCCATGGAGGTGTCGAGTTCCTTGTGGATAACCTCAAGCGCCCGCGTCACACCGGCTTGTCCCATGGCGCCGAGGCCGTAGACGAAGGCGCGGCCGATCATCGTGCCTTGCGCACCGAGGGCCATGGCCTTGAGCACGTCCTGACCCGAGCGGATGCCGCTGTCGAGATGGACCTCCATCTTGTCGCCGACCACATCCATGATGCGGGGCAACATGCGGATCGAGGACAGCGCGCCGTCAAGCTGCCGACCGCCGTGATTTGACACGACAATCGCATCGGCACCGACGTTAAGTGCTTGTTTTGCATCCTCTTCATCAAGAATGCCCTTGAGGATCACGGGGCCGTCCCACCAGCTGCGGAACTCCTTGATGCGTTCCCAGTTAAGGCTTGGATCGAAGGCCTCGGCGGTCCAGGACGACAGCGATCCGGGGTCTGTCACACCGTCGGCGTGGCCCACGATATTGCCGAAAAAGCGCCGCTTGGTCCCGAGCATCTCAAGGCCCCAGGGCACCTTCGTCATCATGTTGGCGATGGATTTCGGCGTCAGTTTTGGCGGCGCGGAGAGGCCGTTCTTGATGTCCTTGTGGCGCTGACCCATGATCTGCAGGTCGACGGTGATCACCAAAGCAGAGCATTTCGCATCCTGCGCGCGGGCGAAAAGACGCTTCATGAAATCATCATCCTTGAGCGTGTACACCTGAAACCAGAAGGGTTTTTGCGTGTGCTCGGCGACGTCTTCGATGGAGCAAATCGACATTGTAGACAGAGTGAAGGGCACGCCGAAGCGCTCGGCGGCGCGGGCGGCTTTGATCTCTCCGTCGGCGCATTGCATGCCGGTGAGGCCGACGGGCGCGAGAGCCACGGGCATGGAGACATCCTGGCCCAACATCCGCGTCGCGGTGGAGCGGCCCGCCATATCCTTGGCGATGCGCTGTCGCAGGCGTATCAAGCCGAAATCGCTGACGTTTTCGCGGAAGGTCTGCTCGGTCCATGACCCGGATTCGGCGTAATCGTAGAACATCTTGGGCACGCGGCGTTTGTAGATACGCTTGAGGTCCTCGATCTCGGTGATGACTGGCATTTTTGACCGCTCCGCAATGTGGTAAGAAATCCTTACCAATGATGGTGCGGCGAGTCTATGGGCTAGACGCTTGCCCCCGAGCGGGCGGCATTGACCCAAGCGATGGGCACAACTCGCCAGCTCTTTTTTCCCATCACGAAGACATCGAAATCCTGGGCACCTTCCAGGCGATAGCCCGCGATTTTGGCGGCGTCTTCAAAGCGGGACAGGGCGTCCTTGGCTTTGACGTTGATGAGGTTCTCATCGAATTGTGCGCGGACTTTGTTTTTCGCGGTGATCCTGAAGGCGCGGGGGCCGCGCGGCCCTTGGATCAAGGCGATGGTCTCGATATCGGCCCAATCGAAGGTGAATTCCCGGTCTGTGCGAAAATACGCCCGAATGTGGAGTATGAAGCCGGTTTGGTGAAACCGGATATCGACCCCGACCCGCTGAGGCGAGAGGAGCAGATAGGCGGCGACGGCGGCGAACAGGAGGCCCGTGGCAGCGATCAGGTAAACAACGGGATGCCAATAGAGAATGCTGGCGAGGCCACCGTGCTTGAGGTGAATATACGCCACATATGCCGGGACGAGCGCAAAAACGAGCAAGCCGATCGCGGGGGGAATGTTGAGACCCAGGCGGGGATGGATATCTTGTGGCACCGGCGCGCGCTTCCTTGGATTTTGGGAAGGAAGCGTGAGGGCGGCGGTAATTCTATGGGCGTTTTGCGGCAAAACGGGGGAGTGTCACCCCCGATGCGCTCCGTTGGCCAAGGTTTTCACCAAGGCCAGCACGTCCTCGGTGGGTTCTCCGGCGGCGATCTTGGCGACGATGGCAGTGCCTACGACGCAGCTTTCGGCGATTGCAGCGATGGACGCCGACGCCGCCATAGGCCCAACCCGGCGATCCCGGCCAGCAACAGCGGCAGGGATGCGGGCAGCGGGATGACCGCGGGCGGGGCATCCGCGCCGATGGTCAGATCGTCGATGGTGATCCGCAGGTTGCGCGCGCCGGGTTGCGAGTAGTGGATGGCGCCGTAGCCGATGGCCGTATCGCTGCGCAGGCCGATGAACTGGTCGGCAAAATCGTTGCGGTTGGCCCCGACACGGACCGATCCAAGGGGCGCGTTGTTGATGTCGAAGACTTCGAGGACGGCATCGAAGATGTAGTTGAAGTCGTCATTGCCGAAGAACATGCCGACCTCAAAGACCGGCTGCGCAATGTTGAAAGAGAATCGCATCGGCGCATCGCGGCGCCGTTCGGTTGCCACGATCCCACCCGAGGAGGTGACGCCACGCGTGACAAAGCGCGCAAGGAAGCGCTGTGCAGTGGGATTGATCGTGATTTCCGACGTGTTCAGCGTGGTTTCGAAATCATTGCTGTAGATCGCGGCGGAGCGGAAGTCGGAGAATGAGTTGAGGGGGGTCACGGTCGCGGCCTGCGCGGCGACGCCAAGCCATGTCGCGCCGATCGCAAGCGCAAGTTTTGTGTTCCAGAGTTTCATATGCGTCCCTTACCCCGTCGAGTGTGCCAAGGCAGTGAGCAGCATTGGACCGGGCTAAAGGGTTAAAATTGTGGCGAAACCGCGACGTTTGCGGGTCAGGCCCGATGCGCGCCGTCTGCGAGGCTTTTGACGAAGGCCAGCACCTCGTCCAGCGGTTTGCCATCGGCGATTTCCGACACGATGGCCGAGCCCACAACGCAGCCATCGGCAACAGCGGCGATGGATTGCGCGACTTCGGGCGTGCGGATGCCGAAGCCCACGATGACGGGCAGGTCGGTCTTGGCCTTGATGCGCGCTACCTCGGGGCCGACGTCACTGGCCTCGGCCGCGGCGGCGCCGGTGATGCCGGTGATCGAAACGTAGTAAACAAAGCCCGACGTATTTGTCAGAACCGCCGGCAGGCGTGCGTCATCGGTGGTGGGCGTTGCGAGGCGGATGAAATTGAGGCCCGCGGCCTGCGCGGGGATGCACAGCTCATCATCCTCTTCAGGGGGCAGGTCGACGACGATGAGCCCGTCGATGCCCGCCTCGCGCGCGTCGGTCAGGAAGTTTTCAACACCCCGCGAGTAGATCGGGTTGTAATAGCCCATGAGGACGATCGGTGTTGTCGGATCTTCGGCACGGAACGCACGGACCATCTGCAGGGTCTTGTCGAGTGTCATGCCAGCTTCTAGCGCGCGTTGCCCGGCGAGTTGGATGGTGGAGCCGTCGGCCATTGGGTCGGTGAACGGCAGGCCCAGTTCGATGATGTCGACGCCCGCGCTCGGCAGGCCCTTCAAGATGGCCAGTGCGGTGTCATAATCGGGATCGCCCGCCATGATGTAGGAGACGAAGGCCTTCTTTCCGTCAGCGGCAAGGCGGGCGAAGGTGTCGTCGATCCGGGTATTGGGGCGGGTCATGGGGGGCTCCGTGTTTGTCGGGCACCGTTTGCGGCAAGGGCGGGCGGAAATCAAGCGGGCGGGGAAAGGTGGTCCTGTTTTCCCGCGCGGGCCAGATGTGGGGGGTGGACCCGGGGGCGCCGCGTGCCCACATAGGGGTCATGAACTATTTGCTCGCCATCTTGCTGCCGCCCCTGTCGATCTTTTTGGCCGGGCGCGTGATCCTTGGGATCGTGATCGCGCCGATCTGGATCCTCGCCCTGATTTTTTCGGGCGGGCTGACGCATCCGATGTTCGTTCTGTTGGCGTGGTTCGTGATTTTCGAGCGCCGCAACGCGCATCTGCGGGACTGAGCCCACAGAGGCGTTGCAAGGCCGGGTCAGGGCGCGGTCAGGCGCCAGAACCGCAGCGGCAACATGATGGCCGCGACCGCCAACCCCAGCAGATAGCCCGCCCAGACCCCCGCCGCGCCAAAATCGAGGACGAAGCCGAAGAGGTAGCTGGCCGGAAGCGCCAGTGGCCAATAGGCGATGAGCGTCAGGAGCGAGGGCCAGGTGTTGTCGGACATCCCGCGCAAGGCGCCGAGCGAGACGCCCTGCACCCCATCGGCGATCTGCAAAAGGGCCACCAGCAGAAACAGTAGCGTCGCCAGCGCGATCACCGCCGGGTCATCGGACATCAGCGTCGCAAGCCAGTTGCCGCCGATCACGAACACGGCGGCGGCCAGCGCCTGCCACAGGATCACCAGGCCGAAGGAGGCCTTCAGGATCGGGCGCAGGCGGGCGGTGCGAGCGGAGCCCACGGCCTGTCCCACGCGGATCGAGGCGGCCCCGGCCATGCCGAGCGGGATCATGTAGGCTACGCCAGCGAGCGCATTGACGATCTGATGCGCGGCGAGTGCCTCGGCCCCGAGCCAGCCCATCATGACGCCGACAATCGCATAGGCCCCGCCTTCGCCCGCGTAGCCGATGCACAGCGGCAGGCCCTGTTTGAACTGGTTGCGGACGTCGGACCACGCGACCACGACGCGTTGGCGGTAGGGCGCCATCGATGGCGCTTTCCACAGCACGAGGGCGGCGGTCATAAGGGAACAGGATTGCGAGAGGACAGAGGCGAGCCCCGCGCCCAGGAGGCCCCAATCGAAGATGTGGATAAAGGTGTAATTGGCGGGGATGTTCACAAGCACGCCGATGTAGCTGAGCGCGACCGCGACCCAGGGGCGGTCGATAGCATCCCAGAGCGATTTTAGGCCGAAAAACAACGTGAACGGCACAATCCAGAGCGCCATGGAGGCCCAGTACGGCAGCAGGATGGCCAGGACTTCGGGCGGTTGGCCGAGAGGGCCGAGTGTGGGGTACAGTGCAAGCATGATCAGCGTCGCGCCGCCGCCGCCGAGCGCGCAGAGCAGCAGGCCGGAGCGCAGGGCCACGGCCACGCGGGCGGGATCGCGGGCGCCGTCGGCCTGACTGATCTGCACCGAGATGACGGTGATCAGGCCCCAGAGCGCGGAGATCAGGATGATCAGGACGGCGGTTGTGATGCCGGCCGCGGCCAGCGGCACGGTGCCGAGCGGCGAGATCATCACAGTGTCGATGACCCCGATCAGAAGGGCAGCGGCGAGGCCTGCCATGAGGGGCACGGAAAGGCGCACAAGGGGCCGGATTTCGGCGCGCGTGGTGGCGTCGGGGAGAATGGTTTGGTCAGTCATGGGTCACCTGCCGGAGCGGTCCGGCGTGGGGGCGGCGCGGCTTGTGCACGCGTACACAAAGGCGCAACCCTATGATTTTCAACGGTTCTGATGGTTAACGGATTTGTCGATAACCACGGTTGAAGGGCTTAGGCCCGCGTTGGGTGATCCATGTCGATGGTCCTTTTGGGGACAGGTGTGTGGCGGCAGGTGTAGGGGATTTGGGGCGATGTGGGAAGGGGGGCATTGCGAAGGCGCAAGGAGATGGTGAATTGCCGGTTGGCGCACGGGTTGTCCTGAGCAAAGTCCGGCAGCGTGCGATCGCTTGACGGCGTGTCGCGGATGTCAAAAGGGACAACCCCGAACGGGATAGGGGGATTGCCGATCAAATCATGGTCCACCAAGACGCGATGATCATGCTGTGACCGGAAGGGAAAGCCGGCCGGATATTTGCGGTCTGAGTACACGCAGGACTGGGGGGGCTTTGGGGGGGCGTTTGGGGCGCCACGTTACGAATGGAGCACGGGGCGCGGGTTTGCAGCCGCGCAGCGGCCCCGCCATCGACGGGCCCTGCCTTGGCCCGGCGATTTGGTCGGGCCGGGTGCGCCGTCTTGGACGCGTTATGGTGTTGGGGTCATAAAGTGCGAGGCTTGACCGTTCGGGATCGCCGACCCCGGGCCCGTCGATGGCGGGGCTTTAGCCTTACTCCGCCGCGAAGCGTTCCGGACTTGGGGCGTAGGCGTCGCGTCCTTGCGGCGTTTTGATCCCCAGCGCAGCACCGGCAACCTGGGTGCGCAGGATCTGGGCGGTGCCGCCGCCGATGGTGAACATGCGGACGTCGCGGTACATGCGTTCCAGCGGTTCGGCGTCGGAATAGCCGCGCGCGCCGAACATTTGCAGGGCGTCGTTGACGATCTTGATGGCGGCCTCGGAGGCGAAGAGTTTGGCGCGGGCGGCCTTGGTCATGTCCGGGAAGGGGTCGCTGGAGCGCGCTGCATCTTGCAGAAGAAGGCGCGCGGCGTGGAGTTGGGTGTCGGCGTCGGCGACCATCCATTGCAGGCCCTGAAATTCAGAGAGCGGGCGGCCGAATTGATGACGGTCGAGGAGGTATTGCTTGGCGCGATCCAGCGCCCCCGCGGCGACCCCCATCGCAATAGTGCCCGCGCCAACCCGTTGGGAATTATAGGCATTCATCAGATCGGCAAAGCCACGGCGCAGGCCCGAAGGCGGCTGCACCAGCCAGTTTTCATGCACGTCGAGATCTTTGAAATGCAAGGTCGCCTCGGGCATGCCGCACAAGCCCATGGTATGCTCACGACCCGCGATCTCGAAACCCGATGGCGGATTGGCAGGGTCGATATGGACGATGAAACCGCCGATGCCCTGCTCGGCCCCGGCCTCGTCGAAGACACGGGCGAAGATGAGATGCAGCTTGGAGACGCCGCCACCGGTGATCCAATGCTTGGTGCCGTTGAGGATGTAGCTGTCGCCGCGTTTGCGGGCGGTCGTCTGCATCTCGGTCGCGGCCGATCCGGCCTCGGGTTCGGTGATGCAGATGGCGGACTTGTCCCCGGCCAGCACGATCGGCGCGCAATGGGCTTTCTGCGCGTGGGTGCCATAGGCCATGACGGCGGAAATGCCGCCCATGTTGGCCTCGACCACGATGCGGGCGGTCAGCGTGCAGCCGCGTGCGATTTCTTCGACGACCTCGACGACATCCAGATAGGAGGCGCCCTTGCCGCCGTATTCCGTGGGGATGGTCATGCCCATAAGGCCCGCCTCGGTCAGCTCGGCGACATTGGGCCACGGATAGCTTCGGGTGCGGTCCCAATGGGCGGCGCGTTCGGCAAAAGCAGGGGCCAGCGCGCGGGCTTTGTCGAGGAAGGGATTGGTCATGGATGCCTCACGGGTTTGTGATGACTTGACCATACGGAAATGAGAGTTCAAAACCATCGAATAAGTTTGGACTTTAACTTCAGGAATGATGGATATGCAGACGCGCAGCCTCAGGACATTGGTGAAAGTCGCGCAGGTGGGCAGCTTCATCGGCGCGGCGGAGCAGTTGGGCATGACGCTATCCGCGCTGTCGATGCAGATGAAGGCGCTTGAGGCGGAATTGGGCGTGGATCTGTTCGACCGCTCGGTGCGCCCGCCGCGGTTGACGCCGTTGGGGCGACAGGTGGTCGAAGAGGCGGAGGGCGTGCTTTCGCGGGAGGGGCGGTTGTTGGAGATCTGCCGCCCGACGGAGGGGCTGTCGGGGCGCTACAAGCTAGGCTTTGTGACGAGTGCGGCGGTGCGGCTATTGCCCGGATTTCTGAAGGCGGCGCGTGGCGGGCAGGCGGCGTTCAGCGTCGAGACCGGGTTGAGCGCGGTGGTGCAAGACAAGGTGTTGAGCGGGCAATTGGATGCGGGCGTGGTGACGAATGCGGACGGGTTGCCGGCGGGATTGAGCGCAAGGTTGCTCAGGCGCGAGCCGTTTGTCTTCGCGGCCCCGCGCGCGATGGCGGAGGCGGGGTTGGAGGGGCAGACGTTTTTCCATTTCATGCCGGGCACGGGGATTGGGAAATTGATCGCGGGCGCGGTGGGTGCGCCCGGCGATGTGGTGGTCTTGGACAATCTGGAGGCGATCATGGAATGCGTGGCGCGGGGGTTGGGGTTCACCTTGCTGCCGCGCCCCGATGTGACGCGCTACGCGACGCAGGACGTGGCGGTGTTGCCGGGGCCCGAGGGCCTTGAGCGGCGGTTGGAATTGGTGGTGTTGAAGGGCAGTGCGCTGGCCCGTCGCGAGGCGGCGTTGGCACGCTTGTTCGGGGTGCCGGAGAGCGCGCTTGCGGTGGAAGTGTCTGCGCCGTAAAGGGAGGCGGAATTCGCAAAGGGGACCGTCATGGGGTTCAAGATGGGTATCGTGGGCTTGCCGAATGTGGGCAAATCCACCCTGTTCAACGCATTGACCAAGACGGCCGCCGCGCAGGCGGCGAACTTTCCGTTCTGCACGATCGAGCCGAATGTCGGCGACGTGGCCGTGCCGGACGCGCGGTTGGACAAGCTGGCCGGGATTGCGGCGTCGAAATCGGTGGTCCCGACGCGGATGACGTTCGTGGATATCGCGGGTCTGGTAAAGGGCGCGAGCAAGGGCGAGGGGTTGGGCAACCAGTTCCTGGCCAATATTCGCGAAACGGACGCGATTGCGCATGTGTTGCGGTGCTTCGAGGATGGCGATGTCACTCATGTGGACGGGCGCGTGGACCCGGTCGCCGACGCGGAGACGATCGAGACGGAGCTGATGCTGGCCGATCTGGAGAGCATCGAGAAACGGTTGCAGAACATCATCCGCAAGGTGCGCGGCGGCGACAAGGAAGCGGTGCAATCGCAGCGCCTGATGGAGGCGGCGAAGGCGGCGTTGGAAGATGGCCGCCCGGCGCGCACGGTCGAGGTCGATGCCGAGGATGCGAAGGCGTGGGGGATGCTGCAACTTCTGACGTCGAAGCCGGTTTTGTACGTCTGCAACGTGGAAGAAGAGAACGCGGGCACGGGCAATTCGCAATCCGCGCGGGTGGCCGAGATGGCGGCGGCGCAGGGCAACAGCCATGTGGTGATATCGGCGAAGATCGAAGAGGAGATCGCGCAGCTTGAGGCCGACGAGGCGCAGATGTTCCTTGAGGAGCTGGGGCTGGAAGAGGCCGGGTTGGACCGTCTCATCCGGGCGGGATATGAGCTGCTGAACCTGCAGACGTATTTCACGGTGGGGCCGAAAGAGGCGCGCGCCTGGACCATCAAGGAAGGCACAATGGCGCCGCAAGCGGCGGGTGTGATCCATGGCGATTTCGAGAAGGGCTTCATCCGGGCCGAGACGATTGCCTACGACGACTACGTCGAATTGGGCGGGGAAAACCCTGCGAAGGACGCGGGCAAGATGCGCGCGGAAGGCAAGGGATATGTGGTGAAGGACGGGGACGTCCTGCATTTCCTGCATTCGGGGTGATTTTCCGCGTTCGGGTGTTTTGGGGGCGTTGCCCGGGACGGGCATTTTGGGGCTTCCCCGTCGCCTGAAGGCGCCTCCCCCAAGGTTTTTTGCAAGATGAAGGGGCGCGCGGGTGGCTTTGGTCAGCCCTGTCCGACGGTGAGACACCGGATCGGGTCGAGGACCAGTGCTGCGAGGATCGCGGTGAGGGTCAGGGCGCAGGCGTAGGCCACCCAGCGGATGCGGCGGGCGCGCCCGACCATGTCGCCGCGTTCGATGACGGTAAGCTCCGCGCCGGTTTCGCGGTTGTCGGCAAGGATGTCAGCCTGCGCTGCCAGGGCGCGGGAGCGGTAGCTGAACATCGCGCCAAGGCCCGCGATGAGATGCACGAAAGTGGGGAGCAGGGTGATTGTCACCATCATGTAGAGGGCGGTGCCCTGGGTGGGATCGGCGCGGATGTCGGTGTGGTGATGGCGGTCGATGCGAGCTCTAGCGAGGTCTGGTCGGTCACGACGATCTGGGTGCAGGCGTTTCAGGTCCGGCAAGCAGGCCATCTTTGGACCGGACGTGAAGCGGGTTCAGCACGAACGGAGGCGACGTCAGGTGGCTTTTCGAATGCCACGGCAGCTCGGGAAACTGCTACATCCCAAGAAGGCTTCGCCGGTTTTCCGGTTCTGGCGCGCGACCATGTCACTGCCGCAGCGCGGACAGGCGGAGCCGTTTTTGCCGCGCGCGCGTTCGTCGGCTTTTCGGCTGTCGATGTGGGCCCTGTCGGTGGCACGGCCCGGTTCAAGTCGGGCGGCCTCCAACGCTGTCCGGAAGGCGCCGATATCCGCTCGGGTGAATACGGCGGGGCGTGGCGCGTCGAGATGGCGTTTGAGGGCGCGGGGGCTCCAGAACACGGTTTCGGGCATGGCGGTCTTGGGTCGCGCGTTGCCTACGAACACGGCAAGGTTTTCGATGCGATCGGGGGCGATGCCAAGCACGTCTCCCACGGCGAGGACGTGTTTGTGGTTCTGTCGCAGCGGGTTCTGGAATTGCGTTTTCCTGCGTCCCAGGGTTTGGGTCCAGCGGGACTGATTGGCGCCGCCGAAGATCCAGCCCGCCATATTCTTGGTTTCGATGACAAAAACGCCGCCGGGGTCGATCATGATATGGTCAATCTGCGTGGTGCCGCGCGCAGTTGGCAACGTAACGTCGGTCATAAGAATGCGGGGGTCGTCGTTGGCTTTGGGGGCGATGCAGCGGTTCACGCGCGCCTCTCCGGCGCGACCTTTCATGCGGGGCGAGCGCAGGATCGCGGAGGCGATGACGATAAGGATGCATGCGATGAAAAAGAGCGCTTCCATGGCGGGTCCTTTGATGGGTGCAGGGGCGGTGTGGCCGGACAATACGGTTGAATTGAGGACACAGGGGGCAGTGTTTGGGGCGAATGGAGCGGGTCCGGATGGTCGGTACGCGGTGCATTCAGGCGTCCATCTGACCTCGTGATCCGCCCCATCACATCCGGTGATTTGCCATTCGCGGTCCGGTGGGGTTTGGTGCGCGGCGGCGCGGGCGTGCGGCGCGAGGGGATGGGTGATGGCGGGCGGGCAATCGGAGGACACTGGGGCCGGATTCGCTTATGCGACGGGCGCATATGTCTTGTGGGGCGGGTTGCCTTTGTACCTGAAAGCATTGGAACATTTGCCGCCCGCCGAAGTCGTGGCGCATCGCGTGGTGTGGTCGTTGCCGATCATCGGTGCGCTGATCTGGATCACCGGGCGCACGGCGGATTTGCGGGCGGCGTTGCGCAGCCCGAGGATGCTGGGCATGGCGGCGCTGACGAGTGCGTTCATCTCGGTGAACTGGGGCGTCTACGTCTGGGCGATTGCGAACGAGCGGGCGTTGGACGGTGCGTTGGGTTATTACATCAACCCGTTGTTCAGCGTGTTTCTGGGCGCGGTGGTGTTGGGCGAACGGCTTGACGCATTGAAATGGGCGGCGGTGGCGCTGGCGGCATTGGCGGTGGTGGTGTTGACCGTGGCGCAGGGGAGCCTGCCCTGGCCGGCGCTTGCGTTGATGTTCAGCTGGGGCGGCTACGCATTTTGCAAGCGGCGGCTGCCGATCGGGCCGAACCAGGGATTTTTCCTGGAGGTGGCGATTTTGAGCGTGCCGGCGATGGTGTATTTGGTGTGGCTGGGCGGAGAGGGCGCGTTTCTGGGTGCGGCGGGGGACACATGGCTTTTGCTCTGCGCCGGATTGGTGACGGCGATCCCGTTGATATTATACGTGAACGGGGCGAAATTGCTGCGGTTGAGCACGATTGGCATCCTGCAATTCATCGCGCCGACGCTGATCATGGTGGTGGCGCTGTTTGTGTTCGGAGAGCCGTTCGGGACGGCGCGGGCGATTGCATTTCCGATGATCTGGGGGGCGCTGGCGCTTTATTCGCTGGCGCTCGTGCGCGAGGCGCGGGCGGGGTGAGGGTCGCGGACAGCGCTTCGGAGCCAAGGGGGCCGGGACGGCGGACTTTCCCCTGATTGCGGAGCGGGCGGGCGCATAGATTTGGGCTCATGACGATGTTTTCCCCTCTTGCTCCCGTTCTGGGCGGCCACCGAAGCGGTCCGATCCTGGCGGTCGAGGCACCACCTGCCATCCTGCGTGAGCTGGCCGACAGGCTTGCGCGTATCCCGAGCCTGTCGCGGATGCGCGGCGCGCTTGTACTGGGTGCGGCACGGCCGATGAATGTCGATGCGCGCCTTCGATTTGGCGATGGAGAGGCCTCTCTGCGCGATCTGCACTGGCAGGTGCTGGCCGCAGCGACGCAGCTCGGCATGATCTCGGGACGGGGCGTTCCGGGCCGGTTTCTCGACGCGGTTTATCCGCTCGCCTTTCCACTTGCCCCGACGCAGCGCTGCCACTAAACGGGTCGACGGAGACGTGGCCGAGTGGTCGAAGGCGCTCCCCTGCTAAGGGAGTAGGCGGGAAACCGTCTCGAGGGTTCGAATCCCTTCGTCTCCGCCACCATACCAATATCGTGAGTTTGAATGGGTCGCCTTGGGCGGCCCGTGTTCGCGCGTGCGGGCAGGGTGACGGGGGAGGTGCGGCAGACGGCATTGCGCATGCATGGCGCCATCGCTCAGGTCGCGCCGTCTTTGGCCATTCTTCGGATATCCGCCTCGCCATAGCCCAGATCGCGCAGGATGTCGTGGGTGTCCTGGCCGAGTTCCGGGGGTGGGTTTGTCACGTTGGGGCGCGTGTCGTCCATGCGGAAGCCGGTGGTTACTACGTCGACCGGGTGATCGAGCGTCCTTGGCGCGAACCGGGCGATGAGGTCGCGGTCTGCGATCTGTGGATGGGCGAGGATTTCGGGCACGGTCAGGACCGGGCCGGCAGGGATGCCGTGGGCGTTGAGACGCGCGATCCAATGGGCGGCGGGCTGTGACGTCAGCACGGTCTCCAGTTCGGCGCGCAGGGCGTGGCGGTTGGCCTTGCGGCGCTCGCGCGTTTTGAAACGGGCGTCTGCGAGGAGGTCGGGACGACCGAGGACGGGCGCGAGCGCCTGCCATTGCGCGTCCTTGTTGGCGGCGATGTTGAGCGGCGCATCGGCGGCCTGAAACGTGCCGGAAGGCGCGGAGGTCGGGTTTTCGTTGCCGTGGGCCTGCGGGGGCAGGCCGCCGATCAGGTGGTTTGAGACGACCCAGCCCATGGTGGCGAGTGTCGCCTCCAGCATGCTGACATCGATGAAACAGCCACGCGGCGCGGCGTTCAGCGCCGCGGTGATCGCCATGGCCGCGGTGAGCCCGCCGATGGTGTCCGAAAGGGGATAGCCGACGCGGGTGGGCCGGTCGTGGCCGGTGATGGACATGACGCCGGAGGCCCCCTGGATGATCTGGTCATAGGCGGGATGTTGCGCCCAGGGGCCGTCTTGCCCGAAGCCGGAAATCGCGCAGTAGATGAGGTTGGGGTTGGTGTCGCGCAGGGTCTCGTAACCGAGGCCTAGGCGGGCCATGACGCCGGGGCGGAAGTTCTCGACCAGGACGTCAGCGGTTTTGACAAGCCGCGTCAGGGCGTCTTTGCCATCCGTGTGTTTGAGGTTCAGGGTGATGGATTTCTTGCCCGCGTTCTGGGCGAGGAAGGAGATTCCCATCCCTTGTGCGTTGAGCTCTGGCGAGGCGCCGAGGTAGCGCGCGAGATCACCGCGTCCGGGGGCTTCGACCTTGATGACCTCGGCCCCTAGGTGCGCCAGTTGATGGCAGGCGAACGGCCCCGCAAGCACGTTGGTCAGGTCGAGGACGCGGATATTTGCGAGGGGGTGGGTCATGACAAACGCTCCGGCGTTCACATCTCAGGGCTCAATCCCCATCCGCCACACCTTGCGCGCGTTTGCGGGCGCGCATCGCGCGGTAGCTTGGCAGCAGCACCAGGATCGCGGCCAGCAGCAGCAGGCCCATGGTCATCGGGCGGTCCAGAATGAACTCCAATCCGCCGGCGAGCTGCATCGAGCGGGAGAAGTTGTCCTCCAGCATGGTGCCGAGGATGAAGCCGATCAATAGCGGCGCCAATGGATAGTCGGCAAAGCGCAGGATTGTCGCAATCACGCCGAAGCCCACCAGAATAAGCAACTCGGTCGCGTTGTTCTGGCCGATGTAAGCCCCCATCAGGGTGAAGAACAAAATGAATGGGATCAGGTAGTTGCGCGGGATCGCGAGGATCTTGGCGATGTAGGGGATCAACGGAAGGTTCAAGATCAGCAACACCAGATTGCCGATATACATGGAGATGATGACGGCCCAGAACACCTGCGGCTCGTCGGTCATCAGCCGCGGGCCGGGCGTGACGTTGAGCGCGATCAAAGCGCCCAGAAGGATCGCGGTGGTGCCGGATCCGGGAATGCCGAGCGTCAAAAGGGGCACGAACGATCCGGTGCAGGCGGCGTTGTTGGCGGTCTCGGGCGCGGCAAGGCCCTTGATGGAGCCTTTGCCGAATTCCTCTTGCTCGGCTTTGGGCGCGATGTTGCGTTCGACCGCATAGCCCAGGAAGGACGCGATGGTGGCCCCCGCTCCGGGCAGGACGCCGATGAAGAAACCCTGCACCGATTGCCGCCCGATCACCGGGGCGATGGCGCGCCCCTCGGCCCGTGTGATGCGCAGGCCTGTGATCTTGCCGCCTGACGCGTCCGAGCCGCCTTGGGCCGAGCGTGCGGGGTTCATCACCAGAAAGATCGCCTCGGGCAGCGCGAACATGGCCATGGCCAGCGTGATGAAGGAAAACCCGGATTGCAGGTCGATCAGCCCCATGGTGAAGCGCGGCATGTTGAACAGCGCGCCTTCTCCGACGGTGGCCATGATCAGTCCGAGGATCGTCATCATCAGCGCTTTGCCCACTTGGCCCGTGCCCGCGAAGGCCGCGATGGCCGAAAGCCCCACCACCATCAGCGCGAAATATTCGGCGGAGTGGAAGAGCAGTGCCACCGACGACAGCATCGGCGCGAAGATCATCAGGAGGATCGCGCCGATGGTGCCGCCTGCGAATGAGGAAATGGCCGCAATGGTCAGCGCCTTGCCCGCCATGCCCTTCTGCGCCATCGGGTAGCCGTCGAAGGACGTGGCCACCGTGCCCGCGACCCCCGGCGCGTTGAGCAGGATCGACGAGGTGGAGCCGCCGAAAATCGCGCCGTAATACACGCCCGCCAGAAGGATAAGCGCGGCGGTGGGATCGCCAAGCGTAATCGCCACGGGGATCATGATGGCGATGATCGACATCGGCCCGAGGCCCGGCAACATGCCGATGAATGTGCCGATCATGCAGCCGAACACGACCATCGCGAGGTTGAACGGGTTGATGGCCGTCGAGAGCCCGATCATCAGACCTTCAAGCATGGCGGAGCCTCCTCAATTGCCCATGAAGAAGGGCCACGGGCGCAGGAAGATGCCCAGAACCTGCTGCACCAGATACCAGACGACGAAGGTGGCAATGGCCGCGATAGGGATCAGGATGTGAAACTTGCGCTCCCCAAGGATCGTGGCCCCAACGGTCAGGAACAGGATCGTTGCGGCGATGAAACCGATCGGGCGCAGGCACAACGCGTATGCCACCATCAGCCCAAGAAGCCCCAACGCCTGTCCGATGTGGTATTGGCCAAGCTTGCGGTAGTTGATGTCTGTGGCCGAGGGCTCCTTGGTGTCGGCCCCGTTTTCGAGGCCGAGCAGGACGACAAGGCCCACGACGACGCCCGCGATGCTGAGGATCTTTGGGAAGGTCGACGGCCAGACCGGGTTGCGCTGCATGAACGGCGGCAGCAAGTGGTCCATGGTGAAGAACGCGGCATAGCCGTAGAGCACGCAGAGCGCCACGAAGACCAGCGCGATCCAGCGATCCAGCGCCATGGAGGCCATCCTTCCGGGTTGGTGGAGGGGGGGCGCGGCGGGTGTAACGCCGCCGCAGCCTTTGGATTTCGCGCCTTGAGCGGCGAAGGGGGCCTTAAAGGAAGCCCAACGTGCGCATCAGGTCGCCGATCTGCTGCTCCTGTGCCTCAAGGAAGGCTTCGAAATCGGCACCGGGGTTGTGGATGTTCACCCAGCCGTTGCGGGCGCGGACCGCTTCCCACTCGGGCGTGTCGTACATCGCTGCGATGGCGCCGCGCATCGCTTCGACCTGGGCCTCGTCGATGCCTGGTGCGGCAAAGAAACCGCGCCAGTTCACGAACTCGACCTCGATGCCTTGCTCCATCATCGTGGGAGCATCGGCGAAGGCGTCGACACGCTCGGGCGCGGTGACGCCAAGGATGCGAACTTCGCCCTGCTCGGCCAATGCAACCGCTTCGGAGAAGCCGGTCGACAGCGCCTGGATCTCGCCCGAGAGCAAGCCCGCCATGGCCGCGCCGCCCGCATCATAGGGGATGTAGTTGAAGCCGGTGGGGTCTTCGCCCGCGGCTTCCATCGCCATGGCCGCTACGAGGTGATCCATACCGCCGGGCACCGAGCCGCCACCGATGGCGAAGCTGGAGGCATCGGCCTGGAACGTGGTCAGCAGATCATCCATCGAGGTGATCGGGCTGTCGGCTTGCACGACCAAAGCGGCGTAGTCACCGATGGTGCCCGCAACCAGCGTCAGATCGCGGAAGCTTTGCGGAAACACGCCGGTGAGCGAGCGGATCACGATCGGCGTGGAATTCACCATCACCGTGTTGTCCATGCTGTCGGCGTTTTCGATCATGTGGGCAATCGCCACACCGCCGCCGCCGCCGGACATGTTCTCGTAGGATGCGGAGCCAACGATGCCCGCTTCGGTCAGCGCCTCGCCGGTGCCCCGCGCGGTGCCGTCCCAACCGCCGCCGGCGCCACCGGGGATCAGGAAATGCAAGTCTTCGAGCATCTGGTGCCCATCGGCCTGGGCCGTGCCCGCAAATGCCACCATTGCGGCAGCCGCTGTCATCATCACGCGACGGGTGAATGTCATGGTAAGTCCTCCCTTGTTTGGGCGGTCGTCTGCCGCCCTCGCGCAAAGCCTTGCATGGAATTTGCGACAATTCCAGATGTTCCAGGGCCAGATGTTGCGGGGCGGGCGGTCTCGGCCGCGCGGGTGCGTGTGCGACCACAAAAAAACCACGGTTTGGTTAATTCTTGCAAAGAACAAGGATTATGCCGCCTTTCCTCTCGCCTGAGGCGCGGGGATCGTGGCAGGATTTCAGTTCAGGCCAAGTGTTTATGAGTTCAAAGGGATAGGATTTGGGGCCGCGTTGCGCGTGCCCTGCTTTGGCCGGATCACTTTTGCGGGGCGTTCAGATGCCCCCAGACACCACGAGACACCGCAAGACCGGCGCGCACGTGTCGGCAGAGAACACCACCGATGCCCGATCGCCTGATCCACGACAGCCCTAAATCCAAGGTCTTTCGCCGCAGCGCCGGGGCGGGGCCGGCGCATGCCGTGAAGGTGTTGAATTACGAATTCCCGACCCCCGACGACATCGCGCAATTCTACAACGAATACGACATCCTGACGGAACTATCGCCCGAGGGCACGCGCCGGGCGCTGGACAAGACGCGCGAACACAACCGCCATGCGATGATCCTGGAATGGGTGCCGGGCGAGCCGCTGGATGCTGCGTTCAAGGGCAAACAGGATGACATCGCCGACGCGCTGCATATCGCGATTTCCGCAGCGGAGGCCTTGGCGAAGATCCATGCCCGCAACATCATCCACAAGGATGTCACGCCGCAGAACCTGATCGTGGATCTGCAGGACCGGCATGTGTCGCTGATCGATTTCGGCAATGCCACGAACCTCAACCTCAAGCAGCCCTACGTCGGCAATCCGGGTCAGATCCACGGCACGCTGGCTTATGTCTCGCCCGAGCAGACGGGGCGCATGAACCGGGTCGTGGATCACCGCAGTGACCTCTATTCGCTTGGGGTGACGCTCTATGAGATGCTGGCCGGGGTGCCGCCATTCGCCGGGCGTGATACGCTGGAGCTGGTCCATGCGCATCTGGCGCAGATCCCCCGCGCGCTGACCGAATTGAACCCGCAGGTACCGCAGGCGCTGTCGGATATCGTGGCCAAGCTGCTCAACAAGAACGCCGATGCGCGGTACCAATCGGCACGCGGCCTGCATACCGATCTGACGCGGTGCCTGTCGGCGTTCGAGCGCGGCGGCGCGGCAGCGGCGGGCTTCGAGTTGGGGGCGGAGGATTTCTCCGCGACGTTCCGGCTGCCGCAAAAGCTCTATGGGCGCGGGGCCGAGGTCGACCGCCTCCTGCAGGCGTTCGAGCGCACCGCGGACGGGGCGCGAGGGCTGGTTCTGGTCGGCGGGTCGTCCGGCACCGGAAAGACCGCGCTGGTCCATGAGGTACATCGCCCGATCACCGCGCGGGCGGGATATTTCTGCGCCGGCAAGTTCGACCAATTGCAGCGCGCGACGCCGTATTTCGCGGTGCTGGAGGCCTTTACGCAGCTTCTTGATACCTTGCTGAGCGAACCCGAGACCGCTCTGGCCCCCCTGCGGCAGGAGATGCGCGCGGCGCTGGGTGAGGAGGGGCGGGTGTTGACCAACCTTCTGCCGAACCTCGAACACCTGGTCGGAGCGCAGCCGGAGATCCCGGATGTGGGCGGGGCGGAGGCGCAGAACCGGTGCATCTACATGTTCCGCAAATTCGTGCGGGTGCTGTGCCGCGCCGATCATCCGCTGGTGGTCTTCATCGACGATCTGCAATGGGCCGATAGCGCGTCGCTTGCGTTGTTGCAGGCGCTGGTCACCGATCCCGATGGCGGTCACCTGATGCTGATCTGCGCGTTTCGTGACAACGAGGTCGACCCGACCCATGGCTTTGTCCGCATGGTCGAAGAGGTCACGGAGACCGGACTGACCCCCGATCGCATCACGGTAAGGGCGCTCTCGCAGGGCTCGGTCACGCAGATGCTGTCGGATGCGCTGCATGCGTCGGTGGACGATGTCGCGCCGCTTGCGCAGCTGGTCTTCGACAAGACGCAGGGCAATGCGTTCTTTGCCCGCGAATTCATGACGTCGTTCGCGGAAGAGGGGCTGCTGGCCTTCGATTTCGACGGCAAATGCTGGCGTTGGGATGCGGACAAGATCGCGCAGAAATCCATCGCGGATACGGCGGTGGAGCTTATGGCGGCCAAGGTGCGGCGGTTGGAGGCGGGCACGCAGGAACGCCTGCACATGGCAGCCTGCCTGGGCAACAGTTTCGATCTGGAAACGCTGGGTTGGGTCAGCGGCGAGACGGTCGAAGACATGGCCGCGCAGCTGAAACCCGCGCTGGCCAACGGATTGATCCTGCCGCTGGGTGGCGTGCAGTACAAGTTCAGCCATGACCGTATTCAGCAAGCGGTCTATGCGCTGATCGACACGGCCACCAAGCAGCGCACGCATCTGCGCATCGGTCAG
Organism: Gymnodinialimonas ulvae; assembly: GCF_037543845.1. Classification (NCBI taxonomy): domain Bacteria; kingdom Pseudomonadati; phylum Pseudomonadota; class Alphaproteobacteria; order Rhodobacterales; family Paracoccaceae; genus Gymnodinialimonas; species Gymnodinialimonas ulvae. Next base: position 1,973,604 of record NZ_JBBIFX010000001.1, on the reverse strand, counting down.
GTTTTGCAGGGCCATGACGCCCGCACAGAGGACCCGGCGCGGATCTTCGAGATCGCCAACCAGCTGAACCTGGCGCGAGATTTGCTGCAAGATCCGGACGAGCGGCTGGCGCTTGCGCAGCTCAACCTTGATGCGGGGCGGCGCGCGAAGTTGAACGCGGCGTTTCCGACGGCGTTGGACTATCTGTCAACGGGGATTGCCTTGGTGGGGCCCGGCGATGCGCCCTGGGCCGAGACCTATGACCTGACGCTTGCGCTGCACACCGAGGCGACCGAAGCCGCGTATCTGAGCGGGGATTTCGACCGGATGGACGGCTGGTTCCGCGAGGTTGTGGCCCGTTCGCAGGATATCCTTGAACTGGTCAAACCCTACGAGATCCGCATCCTCGCCTATAAGGCCGAAAACCGCTTCGACGAGGCGATAGAGACCGGGTTGGAATTGCTCGCCAACCTTGGCGAGACCTTTCCCAAATCGCCGCATTTCGGCCATGTCATCCGCGATCTGAGCACCACGTATTTCGCCCTGCGCGGACGCAGCAACGATGATCTCATGGCGCTGCCGCCGATGACTGATCCGCGCAAGAGTGCTGTGATGCGGATCATCGCGGACATCATGTCGTCAGTCTATTGGGGCCGGCCCAATCTGGTGCCGCTTTTGGTGTTTCGCATGATGCGGCTGTCGTTGCGGTACGGCAATCACCCGGTGTCGTGCTTCGCCTATGGCTCTTACGGGGTGTTGATGTGCGGTGTGTTGGGCGCAATGCGCACGGGCGATCGCTACGGGAAGCTGGCGCTGGAGCTTTTGGAGAAACTCAACGCCAAGGAGTGGAAGGCGCAGATCTACGTCACGCCCTACGGGTTGATCTTTCACTGGAACCGGCACGTGCGCGAGACGCTGCGCCCGTTGCAGCAATCCTTCCAGATCGGCATGGAAACCGGCCTGATCGAATTCGCCTGCGTGAACACGAATATCTATTGCATTCAGGCCTACCTTTGCGGCCGTCCACTGGCCCGGATTGCCGAGGAAACCACCGCCTACAGCAAGCAGTATCAACAGCTCAAGCAAGAGACGAATTTCAACTACAATCAGGTTTTCCTGCAGGCGATGCAGAATTTCATGGGTCGCTCGAAAGACCCGGTCCGCCTGGTTGGGGAGGCCTATGACGAAGACGTCATGCTCGCCCAGAACACCGAACGCAGCGACAAGACCGGCACGTTTTTCATTCATTTCAACAAGCTGATCCTGAACACCTATTTTCGCCGGTTCGAGAATGCCGCGCGGGATGCTGCGGCGTCACGGGCGTTGTTGGATGCGGTTCTGGCCAAGTTCGAGGTCCCGAACCACCATTTCTACGAAGCGCTGAGCCTGATGGCGCTGTCGGAGGCGACCTCCGGGCGGGCACGGCTGGGGTATCTGGCGCGCGCGCGGCACGACATTGCGAAGCTCAAACGCTGGTCGCGCTTTGCGCCCGAAAACTACGCGCACAAATACGATCTTTGTGCCGCCGAATGGGCGCGGATCCACGGGCGCGCCAACGCGGCGCGGCTGGCCTATGACCGGGCCATCGCGGGGGCCTCTGCCCATGATTACATCCATGAACAGGCGCTTGCTTTTGAACTGGCGGGCCGGTTTTACGCCGCCAGCGAACGCCCGGTGTTGGCCGAATTTCACCTCAAGGCTGCCTATACGACCTACCGCGAGTGGGGCGCGGGGGCGAAGTTGCGCGACCTGGCCGATGCGTTCCCGAAATACCTGTCCAAGGACCGCTCGGCCGCAGCCGTGGAATTGAGCGCGGACACCGACCGGATCGACGGCGCGGCGCTGGATATCGCGACGGTGCTGAAGGCGTCCACCACGATCTCGTCGCAGGTGCAGTTCTCGGCGCTGTTGTCGGTGCTGATGCGTCTGGTTCTTGAAAACGCGGGCGCGCAGCGGGGCTTCTTGCTTCTGTCACAGGACGGCGAGGACGGCCTGCGCATTCAGGCCAGCGGCGATGCGGGCGGTACCGAAATCGAGGTAATGCAAGGCACCCCGCTGGAAGATCAGGCCCTGCTGTCGGTGCCGATTGCGCAATTCGTCCACCGCACGGGCGAGCCAGTTGTGATCACCGATGCGGCCAGCGACGCGCGCCTGCGCGGGCAAAGCTACCTGGCGGAGCAGCAGCCGAAGTCGATCCTTGCGGTCCCGATCCTGAACCAGGGCAAACGGGTGGGTGTGCTATATCTTGAAAACAACCTCGCCGCGGGGGCCTTCACCCGCGACCGGGTCGATCTTCTGACGCTGTTGTCGGGGCAGATCGCGGTCTCCATCGACAACGCGACGCTCTATGCGCAACTGGAACAAAAGGTCAGCGAACGCACCGCCGAACTGGCCCTTGAACAGCAGAAAACCGATGAATTGCTTCTGAACATTCTGCCTTCTGAGACGGCCAAGGAACTCAAGGCCAATGGTCGCGCCGAGGCCCGCCATTATGACCGCGTGACCGTTCTGATGACGGATTTCGAAGGCTTCACCGATCTGGCCGCGCGCCTGGAACCCGATGCGCTGGTGCGTGAGATCGACGCCTGTTTCAAAGCGTTCGACCTGATCTGTGAAAAGCGCCGGATCGAGAAGATCAAGACCATCGGCGATGCGTTCATGGCCGTCGGCGGGCTGCCGGTGCCCAACTCGACCCACGCCGAAGATGTGATCAACGCAGCCCTCGATATCCGCGACTTCATGGCCGCGCGCAATGCGTCGGGCGAGGGGTACGGGATGGGTCTGCGCATCGGGGTGCACACCGGGCCCGTGGTCGCCGGCATTGTCGGATTGAAGAAATTTCAATACGATCTTTGGGGAGACACCGTTAACACCGCTGCACGAATTGAGACCGCCGGAGAGGTGGGACAGGTCAACGTGTCCCAGGCGACCCGCGATTTGGTGCAGCACAAATTCGATTTTTCAGACCGGGGTGAGCTTGCCGCCAAGGGCAAAGGGCGCATCCCGATGTTTTTTGCAGACCGTTTTGAAAAGACGCCGCCGACGGGAGAGACGTGATGAATGTTGAGAACACGCTGGCCGACGCGGATTTGACACCAGGCGCCACGCCCGCCGATGCCGCCGCGATCCGCGAGATCATCGAAGAGGCCAGGCGCGAGACGCAGGTCGAGTACAAGTATGGCGACAGCTTTTTCACCCCGCGCATGCGCTCGATCAATCACCTGGAGGTCGGGCGGTCCAAGATCATCTCGAACCCGATCACCATCCTCGCGGAATGGGCGTTCGAGAAGTGGAAAGCGTTCCGGCGCACGGTAAAGCAAGTCTTCGCGGCCCTGTTCCCGCGCCGCGACGAAATCTGGTGCAACCGCGTCGACAGCCATCTGACGGGTCGTGTGATCTTTGCGGGCGACCGGGGACAGGGCGCGCCGATCCATCATCTGCATCTGGAGTTCTGGGGCCGGACGTGGCTTGGCGGTTGGCGCAAGCTTGGACAGACCCGCACCGACCGCGATGGTCAGTTCCGTCTGCCGTTCGACCTGCGACAGGCGCGCGCGCTGTTGATGCGCCGGACCTATTTCGAGGTGCACACCACCACCCGCGTCTATTTCAAGGAGAACGAGCCGCATTTCCATTTCGACGTGTGGAAGCGGATGCCGATCAAACCCTCGGACCTGATCGGGATGGATTATGACTTGCGGACGTTACGGCTCGATTTCTGGCGCTACCGCGAAGGCGCCTACACGCCGCGCGCTCATGTCGACACCACCACACACGCGCCCGAGGCCTACAGCGAAGGGCGCGTCGATGCCCTCATCTCGCAGGTTATTCCCATCGAGCTGACCAAGATCAAGCATCTCGACCAGATCGACTTTGACCCCGGCACCCTGACGATCCCGCAGATTCAGGCCGACTACCCCGTTAACCTGACCACCTGCATCGAACGCAAACTGCCCGGCTATACGCGCGGCGACGATTGGTTCGGCGAGCGGATGATGAACGGCATGAACCGCGGCCATTTCGTGCCCGACACCGGTCGTAAAAGCCACTACTGGATGCGCTATTTCGGGGCCTGTTGGTACGATCACAACGAAATCTACGCATTGCCCGATGTCGATATCTTGTTCCGCATGAAGCGCAACGGCTTGCCCGAACCCGTCGAAATTCACCTGACCGGCAAACTTTCGGCGCAGGACACCGACCCATGGCAGACCCGCGTGTATACGCCCAAGGATGATCCCGACTGGACCTATGCCAAGCGCGTGGCGCGTGTCAGCGGCGCGTTCAACACTGAGGTCGAAGAACATTTCGCCGGCACCCATCTCAACGCCGAACAATTCGCGGTGCCGTGTTATCGCAACCTCAAGCTGAACCCTGTGGCCGCCCTTCTGATGCCGCATCTCAAGGAGGTGTCGCTGATCAACCATACCGCCGATGCCAAGCTGATCGGGGGCTATATCCAATCGGCCACGGCGCTGAGCGAAGAGGGGCTCAACCAGCGCACGCGCGACATCATGGGCCTGCAGGATTGGAAAGGCTGGAAACCGCGTGAGGTCCTGAGCCCCGCGCATCTTTATGCCCGGGCCGAAACCCTGTTCTGGGAGGTCGTCTGCGCCTATGTCGACGACTTCTTCGAGCGTCGCGGCGACGACATCAAAGCCCATTGGTACGAGATCTACCGCTTCTCCGAAGACCTTGTGACCCATGCCGTGCCGCTGGCCTTCACCGGCCCCGGCGACACCCCGCCCGAGGGCGAGAATTGGCGCAATCTGGCCGCCAAACGGCTGGAATATTACTGCGGTCAGTACAGCTTCGACCCGACGCTGGACCGCCCGGTGATCGACGGCCAGACCCGCGCCCTCTCCCGGATCACGGCCGCCGAAAGCTTCGATCAGGCCGCGCCGGAGGATTGGGACAATCTCAAGGACGCCTGCAAATACGCGATCATGGTCGCCACCTTCATGCACACCTGGATCAACGAGCATCAATACGATGATCTGGGCGAGATCCTGTATTCCTGCGGCGGGCTCAGGTTCGGTGACAAACCACGCGGGATCATGGCGCCGGAAACCGATTATGACATCGCCCCGGACCTCGTCCGCTCCACCCAAATGCTGTGGTTCACCAACCTTCTGTCGCGCACCGAATACGGCTTCATCACCGTGAACGAGGAAAACGACGTGAACCCCACATTCGCCCGGTTCCTCGAAGAAAAGCGCGACGCCTTCAAAGCCCTCGGCGTCGATATCGATGCCATTGAATCGAGGACGAACATTTGACCACCAAAGCCAATATTTCCATCGGCCAGATGATGTCCTACTGGCTCCGCCGCGCCTTCGACAAGGCGGTTCTGTGGCTCTATTGCAAGGCATTCGGCCTGCTTCTGGCGCTGTTTCTGTGCCTGCCGAACCGCAAACGAATGAGCCACGACAATGGCATCGCCGCGACCGGGACGGTGCGCATCGTCGATGATCCAAGTTTTCCCGAACATGATTTCTTTGAACCCGGCCGCGTCTTTCCCGTGCGTATCCGCCATGCCTCGGCCACGTTTCTGGACGATGCGATGAATTGCATCCGGTCGATGTCGATCAAATTCGCGGATACCGAATTTGACAGCCCCTTCGACATCGAAATGAATACCGGTCAGACAAGCCTGTTCTGGTCCGCGGTCAGTTTCCTGAAATTCGCCAAGATGCGGCGCGAGAAATACGGCATCGAATATCGCAACTTCAACCGCCGCTACCCCGACGGATTGAAGGGCAGCATGGAGGCCGGGCGTCGGCATGCCAGCTCGTTCCACAACCTGCGCTATTATTGCAAAACGCCGTTTCTGTATGTCGGGCGCGATGGGCTGAAACGCTACGCCAAGTACCGGGTGATGCCCGCCGATGGCGCGCCCGAAACCGGGATCGACCCGAACCCGAGCGTCTGGGATCAATGCAATCAGCGCATCCTTCCCCACGAGACGCGCGGTCGCAATTACCTCAAGCACGAATACGAGGATCGCGTCGCCCGCGAAGGCGCGCGCTACTTGATGCAGATTCAGACCCACCCCGCCGCCGAGGGCGAGGATCCGGAGGTATTCAACAACATGGTCGTGTGGGACGAGGCCGCGCATCCGTGGCAGGATCTGGCCATCATCGACATCGACGAAACCCTTGATTGGCGCGACAGCACGATGACCGCGTTTTCGGTCAACAACATGCCCAAGACCCTTGGCGTGATCCCGGCGCAATCGATCTTTGATTACAATTCGCTCAACTACATGCGCGCCAATACCGAGATCGCGCGCAAGGCCCGGTTGTTGTCCTACAAGCTGTTCGGGATGGTGCCACCCATTCCCGACAACGAAAATCGCAACGTCTCGGATTGGGGCGTCTAGCGCGGGTGCGCCGCCAGCGTGAAGCGGTTCAACAGGTGAAACCGGCCTGCGCCGTCCTCACCCATCAACGCCAGATCCGTGATGTCGAACGGGGAAGGCAGGGTTGGGGCAAGATGCGCCGTCAGGGCGTTTTGGAGGGCTTCGGCCTGCGGATGCGGACCGGTCAGGGTCAGGTGAAAGCGGAAGGCATCCATCACGTAGGGATAGCCCCAGCGCAGCAATAGCGCATCCTGCGCAGCGGTGAGACGAGATGCCCGGCGGCGCGCGATTTCGGCCTCCGTCAACGGGGCGCGAAACGGGTCGAGCGCTTCGACGGCGGCGGCGGCGAGGGTGCCAAGCTCTGATGATGGCGCAGTGGGGACGGCGGCCACGAACCGGTTCAGTCGGGTGATCTTGAGGCCGGGCAAACGCACTGGGGGCTGGTCCGCGCAAAAACTGCGGCAGGCGGCGCGCAGGGCGGCTTCCGTCTGTCCAGGGGCGAGCGCGAAGGGCGCTTTGATCGTGCCGTGCAGCCCGTATTTACGGGGCTTTTCGGTCAGCGCATCGACCGAGACCGGCACGCCCGGCACCGACGGATGCGCCACGGTTTCCCCCGAAACGCTATCCCAGCCAAGCCACGCCGCGCCAGCGGCGTAGAAGGCGCTCGAGGGCACAACAAACAGCGCGTATCGTGCGTAGGCGTTCAAATCCACAAGCCCCCGTGGCAGGTCACCGTCCCTTCCTGTCGTAGTACGCGGCGCTTGCCAACGGCACTTAAACCTCGGGCGGAAGCGCGGTTGCGCCGATCTGCGCCAGGGTGATACTGGTCTCGGATTTCAGGATCGACCAGAGCCGGTCCAATCCGTCCTCGCCCCCCGCCGCGATGGCGAATTGTAGCACGCGGCCCAGGAAGGTGAATGTGGCACCTTGCGAATAGGCCTTCACGACGTCCTCGCCGCTGCGCAATCCGGTGTCGTAGAACAGCGGAAAATCCGCGCCGACGGCCTGCCGGATGTCGGGCAGAACGCGGATCGGGGCGGGGGCGCTTTCCAATTGCCGCGCACCGTGACTCGACACCTGGATCGCATCCACGCCTTCGGCCTTCAGGCGACCTGCATCCTCCGCGTCGAGAACGCCTTTGACCACGAGGTTTCCCGGCCAGGCTTCGCGCAGGCGCGCCAATGTGGACCAATCTGCCTTGGCGCGGCTCGCCGTGCGGTCGAAGGCGAACCCGTCCATCTGGAAATTCGCCATGTCGGGTTTGCCCGCCAACAGCGACGAGATCGACCAACGCGGGTGCAGGGCGAAATCGAGGAATTGCCTCGGCCCGATGCGGAACGGCATGGTGAAGCCGTGGCGCAATTCACGCGGGCGGCGGCCCACCTCGGGCACATCCACGGTCAGAACAAGCGTCTCGTATCCGGCGGCCTTGGCACGCTCGACCAGCTTGAACGTCTCGGACCCGTCGCCGGTGAAGTAAAGCTGAAACCAGGCGTTGCCCTGCGCTTCTTCTATAAGATCTTCCAGCGGGGTGGAGGCCACGGTCGAGACTCCAAGCGGCACCTCTTCGCGCGCGGCCAATCGTGCAAGCATCCTGTCCGCGCCAGGACCCGACAGATTGCACATGCCCATGGGCGAGATCCCGAACGGGGCCTTCGTACGCTTGCCGAAAACCTCTGCCGACAGGTCGCGTTCACTCACATCTCGCAGGATGCGCGGGCGCAGCGTCAGCGCGTCGAAAGCGGCGCGGTTGCGGGCGGCCCCGGCCTCATCAGCCCCGGCCGCCCCGTCGATGTAATCGAAGACCATCCAAGGCAGACGCCGCTTTGCCAGGCGCCGCGCGTCTGCGCTTGAATGGATCATCTCAGCTTGCCACCGCATCCATGAAGCGGGCCTTGATCACCACCGGATCCTTGGTGATGACCGGCAGCTTGATGTTGCCGCTTTCGCATTTCGCGACGATGATCGTCATCTGCTTGCTGTCGATGGCGGCCTGCAGGGTCTTTCCGGTGTCCACGTCATCGCAAACCACAACGTTTTCACACCCGCAGGCGCGCGCCACGTTCTCCAGCTTGGTCAGCTTGCCCGCATAGGTGGGCTGGTCGCCAGTGGACCCGTAAGAGCCGTTGTCGATGATCAGCAGGATGAAGTTATCGGCCACGTTGTTGGCAATCGTCGGCAGCGTGCCGAGGTTGGTCAAAACCGAGCCGTCGCCGTCGATGGAGATCACCGTCTTGTCTTGCGCCAGCGCAAGTCCAAGGCCGATCGAAGACGACAATCCCATGGTGCCGAGCATGTAGAAGTTCCGCGCGTTGTCGTCGATCATGTGCAGTTCCTGCGACGGCAAGCCGATGTTGCAGATGACAAGGTGCGGGTTCAGGATGGGCGCGATTTCGCGCAGGATTTCAGAACGGATCATTGGTCGCCATAGCCTCCCCAAAAGGATGCGTCCGTCAGGATCGCGACGGGCTTGTTGGACATAAAGGTGTACTTCAGGATTTCGTCGAACTCATCCGCATCCGACTCCTTGTGGAAGTGGTAGGTCGGGATCAGCATCTGCTTCAGCAGCGCCTTGGTGTGCACCGCCATCTCGACCTGACAGGCCACGGGCTCGCGCAGCTCCCCCCGATAGGAAATCAGGATCGGCAGCGGCATCCGGTAATATTGCGTCAGCGTCGCCAGCGTGTTGATGGTCACGCCGATGGCGGTGTTCTGCATGATGATCGCGGGGCGCTTGCCGCCCATCCACGCACCGGCACACAGGCCCATGCCCTCGTCTTCCTTGTTCGCGGGGATGTGGAAAATCTCGGGCCGGGCTTCGACCTCGTCGATCACACCGGCCAGCTGCTTGCATGGCACGGTGGTGATGAAGGACACGTCATTGGCGACGAAATCGTCAACGAGCTTCTTGGAAATACTCACTTTTTCGATGCTCCTGATGGGTTCGGAACGCGGCGAACCGCGCGCGGGGTGGGAGAGGTGGAAACCGGTTGCATGGCTAGGCCTGTGCCGGTGTTGAAACGGGGCTCACGCATGGGGGTTGAGGATGATTTTCGGGGCGGGCACACGGCCCGCGCGGATGTCGGCGAAGGCCTGCGCGCCGCCCGACAGCGGCCGCGCTTCGGTCCAGTCGAGCGCGCCAAGTCGTCCGTCGAACAGGGCGGCGGCGCAATCGCGGAAATCCTGCGCGGTATATGTGTAGGTGCCGATGAAGGTGATCTCCTGAAGGGTCATGCGGCGAATATCGAGCCCGCCTGTATCCTCGCCCAGACCGACATGGGCGATCACGCCGCCCGGTGCCGCGCGGGCCGTGGCCTCGGCGCGGGTCGCGGCATAACCGACCGCATCAATGATCAGGTCAAAGGCGCCATCGGCCTGCGCCACGGCGATCTGACCGCAGGTGTCCAAAAGGTAGGTGCGGCGCGTGTCGTTGGGCTCTGCGATGGTGATGTCATCGACGCCCATCGCCGTCAGCGCCAAGGCCGCGGACAACCCGATCGCGCCACCGCCGATCACCAGCGCGCGGCGATCTGAGGCGGGGTGCAACGCCGCCAGAGCCAGCCGCGCGGCGTGCCAGCTGACGGCGAGCGGTTCGGCCAGCGCGGCCTTGTCCAGCGGCACGTCATCGGGCACGGCCACCAGATTGACCTCCGGCATGGCGACATATTGCGCAAACGCCCCTTCACGCGGCGGCATCGAAATGATCTGCCGGTCGGGGCACAGGTTCTCGCGCGCCGATGTACAGGCCGCGCAAACCCCGCACGTCACCAGCGGATTGACCGTCACACGCTCACCGTCGCGCGGTCCGCCCTCGATCACACCCGCCGCCTCGTGGCCGAGGATCAAAGGCGCGGGACGCCGCGCATCATGGCCCAGATAGGCGTGCATGTCGGACCCGCAGATGCCCACGGCCTCCACCCGGATCAGGTGTTCACCGGCGCGCGGAACGGCCATGTCGGCCTCGCGATGGCGCAGCGTTTCCACGCCGTCATAGAACAACGCCTTCATTTCGCCGTGAATCCCCCGTCAACCATCAGAACCTGCCCCGTTACATAGGCCGAGGCGTTTGAACACAGAAATAGCAGGGGGCCGTCGATATCTTCCAGCGCTCCGTTGCGCCCGACGCAGGTTTGCGCGGCATTGCGCGCCGCGCGCTCGGGATCGGCAAAGACCGGGCCGGTCAATGCGGTCGGGAAAAAGCCGGGGCCGATCGCGTTGGTGTTGATCCCGAAACCGGACCACGCCTCGGCCATGGCGCGGGTCATCTGTGCGATCCCGGCCTTCGATGTTCCGTAGGCCATGCCGCCGGTAAACGCCCGGTGCGTCTGGAGCGAGGCGAAATGCACAACCCGGCCCCAGCCCTTGGCCTTCATCGCGGGCACCAGCGCCTGCGTCAGGAAAAACGGCGCCGCGAGGTTGAGATTGAGCGTCACATCCCATCCCTCGGGTGTCACGTCATCGGCCGCTTCGCGCGTGTTGATGCCCGCGGCATGCACCACGATGTCGGGCGCACCGAACGGGTCAGACACCCGCGCGGCCACGTCCGACAGCCCGTCGCGCTCCGCCAGATCCGCCGCGACAATCGCCGCCGGTGGTCCGATGCGCTCGGCCCATGCCGCCAAGGCGTCCTCGCGCCGTGCCACGGCAACCACGCGCGCCCCGGCATCGGCCAGCGCGCTTGCCGATTGTTGCCCGAGGCCCGAACTGGCTCCGGTCACGCAGGCCACCCGGCCCGTCAGGTCGAACAGGCGCGAGGTGTCAGCCATCTGCACTGAGGTCGAAATTCTCGCCCGGGAAATACTTCGCAAGCCGCACATCCGCCGCGCGGGCGTGCCCCTCCATCCCCTCAAGGCGCGAGATGCGGGCCGTGGCCTCTGCCACCTGCCGCGATCCCTCGCGCGTGGCTTGCTGCCAGGTGACGATCTTCATGTATTTGTGCACCGAAAGCCCGCCCGTGTAGGACGCGGCCCCCGAGGTCGGCAGCACATGGTTCGTCCCGGTCGCCTTGTCGCCGTAGGACACCGTCGTCTCTTCGCCCACGAATAGTGACCCATAGCAGGTCAGCCGATCTTTCCACCAATCGAGGTCCTCGGCCTGAACGGTCAGGTGCTCGGGCGCGTATTCATCGGAGCACGCGGCCATGTCCTCGCGGTCGGCGCAGACGATGACCTCTGCATAATCGCGCCACGCGGCGGTGGCGTTTTCGCGGTTGGTCTCGGGCAGACCGTCGATCAGGCCGGGGACCAACGCCATGACCTTTTCGGCCAGGTCATGATCGTCGGTGACCAGCCAGACGGGCGAATTGTATCCATGTTCGGCTTGGCTGACCAAATCCGTCGCCACGATATGCGCATCCGCCGTTTTGTCGGCCAGAACAAGGCTATCGGTCGGCCCGGCGATCATGTCGATGCCGACGCGCCCGAACAGGATGCGCTTGGCTTCTGCCACAAACTGGTTGCCGGGCCCGACAAGAATGTTCGCCTTCGGCAGGCCGAACAGGCCAAAGCTCATCGCGGCCACGCCCTGAACGCCGCCAAGCGCCATGATCGTGTCCGCGCCGCAAATATGGGCGGCGTAGATGATGGCGGGCGCCACGCCAACGCCCGGACGCGGCGGCGAGGTGGCGACGATGTGATTGCAGCCCGCAACCTTCGCGGTGGTCACCGTCATGATGGCGCTGGCGATGTGGCTGTAGCGGCCACCGGGCACGTAGCACCCTGCGGTGTCCACCGGGATCGCCTTTTGCCCGGCGACAAAGCCCGGCACGATCTCGACCTCGACATCGGACAGCGTGGATTTCTGCGCCTCGGCGAAGCGGCGCACGTTGTCATGGGCGAAGCGGATGTCGGCCTTGAGTTTTTCGGGGACGCGCGCGGCGGCGGCTTCGATCTCTTCGGCGGTCAGGATGATATTGCCGTCGTATTTGTCGAATTTTGCGGCGTATTCCCGCGCCTTCGCATCGCCGCCTGCCTCGATATCGGCAAGGATGGTCTGCACCGTCTCATGAACGTCCGAGGCATCGGATTTCGAAGTGAGTTGCGCTTTTTTCAGATACTCTCGGGTCATCGTCGGGCCTGTCCTAAGCTTAGGGTGTCAGTGTGGATCCGGCGCGCGCGCCCTTGCCCTCTGCCACAGCTTGGACCTTGCAGGCCATGGCCGGTAAGGGCGCTACGGTTCCCGATTCCTTCGGCGCCATGTAAGCGCTTACATATCATTAAAGCAAGCGGTACCGTTGATCATGGTCACGGCATCCGGGCACATGGTCCGAGCGGAGCGGAACACGGGTCGATTTTGCGGACATGCTGGCGCGAACGTGCACGATATCACGATCGATTTCTGCCGATTGGCGCCGGTCTAAAGTGTCTCTCCGCGTCGGACCAGCGCCTCTACCTCGGCAATGTCATCCGCACTCAAACCATAATCCCGCGCTGCCGCCTCGGCGCTGATGTAGCCGCGCGCGAGGTCACGCTTCACCTGCTCAGGTGCGCGTTCGGACGGATCGCCATAGCCCGCGCCCCCGGGGAACGCCATTTCAACGCGTCGTCCGTGGGCCACGAATTGCTTGCCTTTGAGCCGCATCGGCGTGCCGTCGTCCTGCGCGATGCGCGTCTGCGCGCCCGCCGCGCCACCGCGCCGCCCGCGCGCGGGGTGGTCGCCCCGGTCGAACATCGCCTGAATATCGAACTCATGGCCCTCGCGCGCGCCGACGTCCATGTATTGCCCCAGCCCGCCGCGCATCTTACCCGCGCCGCCGCTGTCGGGCCGCAACTCCTTGCGCCAGATGATCACTGGCCCGGCATGTTCCGTGGCCTCGATCGGCATGGTCATCACACCCGATGGAAACGCCGTCGCGTTCATACCGTCATGGCCGGGTCGCGCGCCCGAGCCGCCCGAATTGAACGTCAGAACCTCGGCCCGGCGCGCATCCGGCGGGGCCGGCGCGTCCGTCCGGGGCCGCAAGCTGACCTGAAAATTGCACAGGCATCCCGCCCCCTCGGCAGGCACAAGTCCCGGCACGATCTTGTCGAACGCATCAAACACCGCGTCGGGCACGAAATGGCCCACAATATGGCGCAGCGCGACCGGCGCGGGGTGCAGCGCGTTCACGATTGTGCCCTCAGGCGCGGTCACCTCGAACGGCGCCAGCGAGGCCGCGTTGTTGGGGATCTCGGGCGCAATCGCGACCTTCAAAGCATAGCACGCATAGGCCTTGGTATAGACCAGCGGGCAATTGATCCCCTTCTTGTCTACGCCGCTCGTGCCGGCGAAATCGGTCACGATCCGGTCCTGCTCGACGCGGACGTTTACCTTCAGCGTGATCGGCGTGTCGAACCCGTCCATCGTCATCGACCCTTCGGCCGATGTGCGGGGCAGGGCGTTGATCGCGTCCAACGTCGCGCGCCGCGAATTGTCGAGAATGAACGCCGCGATCCCGTCAAGATCGCGCAGCCCGAACTCCTCCATCATATCCACCAACCGCCGGTGCCCGATCTCGTTGCAGGTCGCCAACGCATAGATGTCGCCGATCAACTGATCCGGCTCGCGCACATTGCCGCGAATAATCCGGGTCAACGTCTCGTCAACCTTGCCCCGATCCGCGAATTTCAGGATCGGGATATACAACCCTTCTTCATAAACGCTCTGCGCATCGGCTCCGAACCCGCGCCCGCCGATGTCCACGATATGCGCGGTGCAGGCGAAGAAACCGACCAGCTCATTGTTGTAGAAGGAGGGCGTGACCATGGTGATGTCATGCAGGTGGCCGGTGCCCTCCCACGGGTCGTTGGTGATGTAGACGTCGCCGTCATACATAGTCTCGCGCCCGATGCGCCGGATGAAATGCGCCACCGCATCGGCCATCGCGTTGACATGGCCCGGCGTGCCCGTGACGGCCTGCGCCAACATCTGCCCCTCGCGGTCGTAGACCCCCGCCGACAAATCCCCCGCTTCGCGGACCGAGGTGGAAAACGCCGTGCGCACCAAGGCTTGCGCCTGTTCCTCGACCACCGAAATCAGGCGGTTCCACATGATCTGATAGGCGACATTGGATTGGCTCATGGGGCTGCTCCGTCGGTTGCTGGCCTCAATCGCACGTCGATGCAGCCATCGCCAAGACACATCGCTTCGCGGCTGGTGGGCACGATAATCGTGGTCTCATCTTCTACAATAACGGCGGGGCCTTGCGCGATCTGGCCGCGCTGCAACGCGGGCCTGCTGATCGTGGCGGCCTGCGTGAATGCCGCCTCCGCGGGGTCGAACAGGGGCCGCGCGCCGTCCGCCGCCGCCGCGCCGGTTGCCGCGACATTCGCCAACGCATCCGGGGGCGTGGGCGGTGTCGTGGCGTTGACCGCCCAGACCGTGATCTCGATGTCCATCCCCGCCACAATGCGCGCGAACAGCTTGGTGTATTCCTCCTCGAACCGTCGCTGGAACGTGCCCGCGTCCGGTGCCATGGCCTGCGCCTCGGTCAGCGGGATCGGAATTTCCCAGCCCTGACCAGAATAGCGCATGTAGACCTTGAACTCCGACAGGATCGGCGCCTGCGCATCGCAACTGCGCACAAAACCCGTGGCCTCCGCCTGCAATTCGGCCAGCAACGCCTTGATCCGATCCGCGTCAAATGCCTTCAGCCGCATGTAGACCGAGCGGTTGGCCTCAAAACTGAACGGCGCGCGCAGAAAGCCGATGGCGCTGCCCACGCCCGCGCCCGGCGGCACAAGGCACCGCGCGATCCCAAGCTTTTCGCACAGCCGCCCGGCATGCAGCGGCGCGGCGCCGCCAAAGGCAATCATCGTGTAATCGCTCAGGTCTTCGCCATTTTCCACCGCATGCACCCGCGCGGCGTTGGCCATGTTTTCATCCACCACTTCCGCCACGCCGAACGCAGCCTCGGATGCCTCCATCTCAAGCGTTTCGCCGATCTGTGCGCGCAGCGCGTCCTCCGAGGCGGCGGGCGACAAGCTGATCGTCCCGCCCGCGAAATTCTCGGGGTCGAGCTTGCCCAGGACCAAATCCGCATCCGTCACTGCAGGCCGCGCGCCGCCGCGCCCGTAGCATGCCGGTCCCGGTTCCGATCCGGCGCTTTCCGGGCCCACCCGTATCTGGCGCATCGCGTCCACATGGGCCAGCGATCCCCCGCCCGCGCCGATCTCCACCATATCAATCACCGGGATCGAAATGGGCATGCCCGAACCTTTCTTGAACCGGTACGTCCGCGCGACCTCGAACACGCGCGAGGTCTTGGGCGTCTGATCCTTGATCAGGCAAATCTTCGCGGTCGTGCCCCCCATGTCAAAGCTCAGCACCTTTGAAAGCCCATGACGCCCGGCGATGTGCGCGGCAAACACCGCCCCGCCCGCAGGCCCGGATTCCACCAACCGCACCGGGAACTCCGCCGCATCCCCGATGGAAATAATCCCACCCCCCGAATGCATCAGGAACACCGGGCAATCGACGCCCTCACCGCGCAAACGGTCCTCCAACCGGCCCAGATAGGACGCCATCAACGGCTTGATATAGGCGTTTGCAACCACCGTGTTGAACCGCTCGTATTCGCGCATCTGCGGCGACACATCCGACGAAATCGAGATCGACACATCCGGCAAACGGGCGCGCAGCACCTCGCGCACCAATCGTTCATGGGCCGGGTTCAGGTACGAATGTATCAACCCCACGGCGACGCTTTCAAACCCGCCCTCGGCGATGCGTTCGACCACGGCCTCCACCTCGGCGCGGGGCAGGTCCACCAACACCGCCCCCGTCGCATCGACGCGGCCCGGCACCGTGAACCGCCGTTCGCGCGGCAGCAGCGGCTCGGGCAGCGTCAGGTTCAGGTCATATTGCTCGAACCGCGATTCCGTGCGCATTTCAATAACATCGCGGAAGCCTTCGGTCGTGATCAACGCGGTCTTCGCGCCGCGCCGCTCGATCAACGCATTCGTGGCCAGCGTCGTGCCGTGAATGATCTGCCCGATGTCGCCCGGCGTGACCCCGCCCTTTGCGCAAACCTGGCCCATCCCGTCAAGGATCGCGTCCTCCGGTGCGGCGTAGGTCGTCAGCACCTTGGTCGAAAATTGCCCGCCCTGCGTTTCAAGCACGACATCTGTAAACGTGCCGCCGATATCGACGCCAAGGCGGTTGGATGACGATGCCATTTTGGCCCCCGACCAGAACTCCGTTAACCGCAGTTAGAGCCGGGCGCGCGGTGTTGGACAACCCCCTGTCTCGCCAGTGGCGGGGGGGTACGGCTCAGGCCCCCGCGATCTGCTTGGCCTTTTCCACCAGAACCTCCGCCTGCCGGATCGAGGCGTAGTCGATCAACCGTCCGTCGAGGCTGACCGCACCTTTGCCGGCCGCCTCCGCCTCCGCCATGGCTTCCAGGATGCGATGCGCCTTGGTGATGTCGGCCTCCGACGGGCTCATCACCTCGTTGGCCAATGCGATCTGGCTCGGGTGGATCGCCCATTTGCCCTCACATCCCAGAACAGCCGCACGATTGGCCGCCGCGCGGTAGCCGTCGGCGTCGCTGAAATCGCCGAACGGCCCGTCGATGGGGCGCAATCCGTTCGCCCGCGCCGCCACAACCATCCGTGCCAACGCGTAGTGCCACATGTCGCCCCAATGCACTGCGCGCCCGTCGCCCATGTCGTCGGTCAGCACGGCGTAGTCGGGGTTCACGCCGCCGATATTCGTGGTCCGCGCGCGGGTGTAGGCGGCGTAATCCGCCACGCCGAAATGCAGGCTCTCATTGCGTTTCGAGGCCCCCGCGATCTCGGTGATATTTTGCATGCCGAGGGCGGTTTCGATGATGTGTTCGAACCCGATGCGATCCTTGAGGCCCACCGCATCCTCGATCTGCGTCACCATCATGTCGACGGCATAGACATCCGCCGCCGTGCCGACCTTCGGGATCATGATCAGATCCAGCCGCTCGCCGGCCTGTTCCACGACATCCACAACGTCGCGATACATGTAATGGGTGTCGAGACCGTTGATTCGAACCGACATCGTCTTGGTGTTCCAATCGACCTCGTTGAGCGCCCGGATGATGTTCTTGCGCGCCTGCGCTTTCTCATCCGGCGCCACCGCATCCTCGAGGTCGAGGAAGATCACATCGACGTCGGATTGTGCCGCTTTTTCAAACATTTGCGGCTGCGATCCGGGCACTGCCAATTCGGAGCGGTTGAGCCGTGCAGGGGCCTGTTCAATGGGGTGGAAGGACATGGTTGCCGCCTTTCGTGAAGTAACAAAGTTGCGGCAAAAGGCGTCTTGGCGACCGTTTGTGTCAAGACATATCTGGGTCTACGATCGCATACCACGCGTCTATTGAGGCGTGTCGCGTTGCAGCGCCAGGCGCGACGAATAATAGAATGCAATCGCCTGCGCGCGGTTCTTCACGGACAGCTTGTCGTAGAGGTTGGACAGGTGGAATTTCACCGTGTTCGTGGACACGCCAAGCTTTGCCGAAAGCTCCCGGTTGGTCAGCCCCTCCGACAGCGCCTCCAGCATCGCCCGTTCCTTGCGCGACAGGCTCTGGATCGGGTCGGCCTGCAATTCGCGGATGTCCACGAACGGAAACACCATCTTGCCCGCCGCAACATCAACGCAGATGTCGAGCAGCGTTTCCGCCGAAGACGAGCGCGGCGCATATCCAGCGGCCCCGGCGGCCATCGCCAGGCGCGGCAGGTCGCCGGTGTCTTCGGCATAAACCACGACACGCGGGGCATGGGCCTGATCCCGCAAAACTTCTATAAGTTTGGCACCACCCAGTGCAGGCAGGGACCAGTCGATCACTCCGACCTGCACCGGGACGCGCATCGCCGTGCCCAAAAAGCCCTCCGCCGTCGCCGCTGTCGCCACCAGCGAGAATCGCGCGTCCCGGTCGATCAGCTCCGACAGGGCCGATAGAACCAGTGGATTGCCATCGGCCAGCATGATGTCGATCGGTGCATTAACCATCTGTTATCACTTCCGCATTCGCAATTTACTACCCGTATGGGTGGGGTAAAATTTGGTATGCCATCGTATATTTACCAATATGGGTAGTAAATTCCCCGCGCTTATTTCTACCCAAAAGCAGGTATTGTGTCCGTTGTCCAGTTTTCCCTGGCCCGTATCGTCTGCGCAACGACCCAGAGACCCACACCGGCCAAGCGCCGCACCGCACGGAGAGACCATGACCGACGCGACCCTGTTCCCACAATTGGAAATCCCGGAAACCATCGCCGCCGGCCCCGGCCCTGGCAACACCGATGGCCGTGTCCTCGCGCGCTTCGCCGGCGCAGGCCTGGCCGATCACATGCATGGCGACGTCCTGCGCGGCATGGTCGAATGCAAGCACATGTTGCGCGCCGTGATGGGCACCGACAACGTGCACACCTACGGCGTGGCAGGCACCGGCTGGTCCGGTCTCGACGTGATGTTCAGCGCGGTGCAGCCCGGGGACCGCGTCGTGATGTTCGTCAACGGCACCTTCTCCGGCATCGACGGCCTGACCGTGCGCATGCGCGCCGCCACGTCCGAGGAACTCGCCGCCAACCCGATGGACCCGCAGGCCGCCTCCGTCACCATCATCGACGTGCCCCATGGTCAAAGCGTCACTGGCGAGATCGTCGAAGCCGCCCTTGCCGCGCACAAGCCGAAGTGGGCCGCGATGGCGCATTGGGAAACCGGCTCGGGCCGCGTGAACGACATCCGCGGCTTCTCTGACGCCTGTGAAAAGCATGGCACGATGGGCCTTGTCGATGCCGTCTCCTCCCTCGGGGTCGAGGATTTCCGCATCGACGATTTCCCAGGCGTCCACGGATGGGCCTCCTGCCCCCAAAAGGGCATCTGCTGCCTGCCGCTCACCTACGCGCCGGTCAGCTTCACCGACCATTACATTGCCGAATTGCTGAAAACCGGCACCCGCACCTTTGCGCATCATCCGATCCTGGAGGCCCGTCATTGGGGCATCATTGACGGCAAGGATGTGGAAAAAGGCACCTACCATCGCACCCATTCCGCCTATGCGGTCTCCGCGTTCCACGAAGCGCTGCGCATCCTTCTGCAGGACGGCGTCGCGCGCCGGGCCAAGGGCTATGCCTTCCATGAAGCCGCGCTGAAATCTGCCGTGACCGCCATGGGATGCGAGGTCACCTCCAACATGACGTCGCTGATCGTGCTCAACCTGCCGCGCGACATGGCGGGCCGCGAGATGGAGCTGGTGCAGCATTGCCGCGCGCAGAACTTCGGCATCTGGCCCACGCTGAGCGCACCGGTGCAGGTTCGCATCGGTATTCTCAATCTTCTGCAAGAACATGTCATCCGCGACATCGTCGCCCGCTTCGGCCAGGCAATCCGCGATCTGGGCGGTCAATTCGACGAACAGGCCGTGCAACACGCCCTCGACACCCATTACGGCCAAGCCATCGCAGCGGAGTAATCCGATATGGATATTCACGAATATCAGGCCAAGGAAATCCTTGCCAATTTCGGGGTGAATGTGCCGGACGGCGCGCTTGCCTACAGCCCCGAACAGGCCGCCTACCGCGCCCGCGAACTGGGCGGTGAAAAGTGGGTGGTCAAAAGTCAGATCCACGCCGGTGGCCGCGGTAAGGCCGGAGGCGTAAAACTCTGCGCCAGCGATGTCGAAATCCACGACGCCGCAGATGGGATGTTCGGGCAGAAGCTGGTCACTCATCAGACCGGCCCCGAAGGCAAAGGCGTCTATCGCGTCTATGTCGAGGCTGCAGTGCCCATCGCGCGCGAGATCTATCTGGGCTTCGTGCTCGACCGCACCAGCCAGCGCGTGATGATCGTCGCCTCGGCGGAAGGCGGCATGGAGATCGAGGATATTTCCGCCGACAAACCCGACAGCATCGTGCGTGCCACCGTCGAGCCCGCCGTGGGCCTGCGCGAATTTCAATGTCGTCAGATGGCCTTCAAGCTTGGCATCGACGCGGGCCTGGTGCAGCAATTCACCCGCACCCTGCAGGGCTGCTTCCGCGCCTTCACCGAGCTGGACGCCACCATGGTCGAGATCAACCCGCTCGTCGTGACCTCCGATCACCGTGTCCTCGCGCTGGATGCGAAAATGACCTTTGATGACAACGCCCTGTTCCGGCACCCCCATGTCGCCGAACTGCGCGACAAGAGCCAGGAAGACCCCCGCGAAAGCCGCGCCGCCGACCGGGGCCTCAACTACGTCGGCCTCGACGGCAATATCGGCTGCATCGTCAATGGCGCAGGCCTTGCGATGGCCACGATGGACACGATCAAGCTGGCGGGCGGCGATCCGGCGAACTTCCTTGATATCGGCGGCGGGGCCACGCCCGAACGGGTCGCCAAGGCCTTCCGCCTGGTGTTGTCGGACAAGAATGTGCAGGCGATCCTGGTCAACATCTTCGCGGGCATCAATCGGTGCGACTGGGTTGCCGAGGGTGTGGTGCAGGCGATGCAGGAGGTCGGCGTCGAGGTGCCCGTGATCGTGCGTCTTGCCGGCACGAATGTCGAAGAGGGGCAGAAAATCCTTGCCCGCTCCGGCCTGCCGATCATCCGCGCCGCCACTCTCAACGAGGCCGCTGAACGCGCAGTGGGCGCTTGGAAAAACGATCTCTCCCAAGGGGTAGTCGTCCGCGACCCGGGCGCAAACGCAAAGACCCGCGACCCGGGCGCAAACGCAAAGATCCTGAGGGCCGCATCATGAGCATTCTTCTCGACGAAAATACCCCCGTCATCGTGCAGGGCATAACCGGCAAGATGGCTCGCTTCCACGCCGCCGAAATGATCGCCTATGGCACCAAGGTCGTCGGTGGCGTCGTGCCAGGCAAGGGCGGTGAGACCTGCGAAGGCGTGCCCGTGTTCGACACCGTCGAAGAGGCCGTCGCCGCCACCCGCGCCGAGGCCAGCCTTGTCTTCGTGCCCCCGCCGTTCGCAGCCGACAGCATCATGGAGGCTGCCGATGCGGGCATTCGCTATTGCGTCTGCATCACCGATGGCATCCCCGCGCAGGACATGATCCGCGTCAAACGCTACATGTACCGTTACCCCAAAGAGCGGCGGATGGTCCTGACCGGGCCGAATTGCGCCGGTACGATCAGCCCCGGCAAAGCCATGCTCGGCATCATGCCCGGCCATATCTACCTGCCCGGAAACGTCGGCATCGTGGGCCGCTCCGGCACGCTCGGCTACGAGGCGGCCGCACAGCTCAAGGACCTTGGCCTTGGCGTCTCGACCTCCGTCGGCATCGGCGGCGACCCGATAAACGGGTCCTCCTTCCGCGACATTCTCGAACGGTTCGAGGCCGATCCAGATACCCATATCGTCGCCATGATCGGCGAGATCGGCGGCCCGCAGGAGGCCGAGGCCGCGGATTACATCCAGACCCACATGACCAAGCCGGTCGTCGCCTATGTCGCCGGTCTCACCGCCCCCAAGGGCCGCACCATGGGCCATGCGGGCGCGATCATTTCCGCGTTTGGCGAAAGCGCGTCGGAGAAGGTCGAAATCCTGTCCGCCGCCGGTGTGACGGTCGCCGAAAGTCCCTCGACCATTGGCGCAACGATTGCCTCCGTCCTGACGCCCGCGGCCGCCTGACATGGGCCCGGTGGACCTGACCATCGACCTGATCCTGCGCCTCGCGCGCCGCCGCGTCTGCGCGCTGCCGGGCGGCAAGATCCCCGGCCTGACCGCGCCGGAACTCGCGGGGCGGACCCTCGGGCTGATCGGCTTTGGACAGGTGGGGCAGGCGGTGGCGCGCCGGGCCCGTTTCGATCTTGGGATGTCCATCGTCGTCTTCACCCGCAGCACCGTCGCGCCCGCGCTGCTCGACCGCCTTTCCGCGCGGCAGGTGGACCGCATCGAAGACCTGCTCGCCATGGCCGATGTCGTCAGCCTGCATTGCCCCAGTGGCCCGGGAAACCGGCACCTAATCGACGCGCCGCGGATGGATCTTATGAAAGAAGAGGCGGTTTTGGTGAACACCGCCTGCGCGCAGCTTGTGGATCAGACCGCGCTGGCGCAATCGTTGATGTTCGACATGATCGGTGGTGCCGCGATGGACCGGTTCGACGGCGCACGCCTCGACCCTGTGCTGGCCCATTGCGACGGCCTGCTGCGCGCGGGTGCCGCGCCGACCGCGCCGACCCTCACGCTTGTCGCCTGACAACGGGACGCAAAGCACACAGTCGGCAACCAAGGGTCAACCGCTCAATCGTCGCCCTTCGCCGCCGCCGCCGCGCCGCCTTTGCCAAGCGCCACCGTCCCGAATGGCCCACCATGTACCATCTGCGCCAGATCGGTCGGATCGCCCGCACCCTCCTGTGCGATAATCTCTTCGGCGAATTGCTCGGCATTGTCGCGGGGCCGATACCCCAGGAACGACGCCTTGGAATTGTCCACCGGCGCGCGATCATTGGCCGAGACGCCGTAGATCACCGCAAATCCGGTCGTCGGCGTGTCAATCGAACGCTCCACCAGATGCACCAGATCGCCGTCGCTCAACCACGTGCCCAACGCGCGCGCGTTCTTCACCGGGGCGCAGGACAGAATGCGCAGATGCACCGACTCGATCCCGCGCTTTTCCCAATACATCCGGCCCAGATCTTCGGTGAAACACTTCGCCAGACCGTAGAACGTGTCAGGCCGATGCTCCGCGTCAATTCCGATATAAGAAGCCCGTGGATGCATCCCCACCGCATGGATCGACGACGCATAGACGATCCGCCGCGCGCCCGCCTTCTGCGCGCTTTCCCACACATTGTACGAGCCGATGAAATTCGGCCCCAAGAGCTCTTCAAACGGCCCTTCATCCACGATCGCGCCGAAATGCACGACCATCTCGACCCCGTCCATCAGGCCCGCAATTGCCGCGTAATCCGCCAGATCCGCCTTCACATAGGTCTCGTTCGCGGCCAAATCCCCGACGCTGTCCACGATGTCGGAACTGATGAACTCCTTGCACATCGCCGCCAAAGCCGGCCGCAGGATCGAGCCGCAGCGACCCGCCGCCCCCGTCAAAACGATTTTTTCAAGCATCACTCAACGCCTTTCAGATAACGGCAGTCTCAAGGATCGGATCGTTGCGCACGATCCGCTCATACGAAAACGGGCTCATGTCGAGCGTTCGATAGGCCCCGTGGATCAACCATTCCGCCGTCGCCCGCCCCATCGCGGGGCTTTGCTGCAGCCCATGCCCCGAAAACCCATTCAAGAACACAAAGTTCGACACCTCCGGATGCGGCCCGAGGATCGCGTTGTGATCGAGCGTGTTCAACGCATAATGCCCGGCCCATTCGGCCTGCACCTTCACCGCCTCGAACGCGGGGATGCGCGTCGCAAGAACCGGCCAAACGTGGTTTTCCCACATCCCGTGGTCCATGGTGAAATCGTCAAAATCCACCGCCGGATCTATGTCGGAATGCCCCCCGGCCTGATAGGTGCCACCGCCGTTTTCGCGGCAATGCACGCCCGATGGGTCAATCGTCAAAGGCAGATCACGGTCAAGCGGGCGTTCCGCCTTGAACACCCAGGAATACCGCTTGCGCGGCTCCACCGGTACGTCAATTCCCGCCATCTGCGCGGTGCGGGCCGCGCGCGGGCCCGATGCGTTCACCACGGTGCCGCAGGTCACGACAGGCCCGCTGGCCAGCGTCACACTTTCCACGCCGCGCGCCGACCGGGTCATCTCGACGACCTCGCCTGCGATGTATTCCACCCCGCGCTCGCGGGCCTGACGTTTCCACCATTCAAAGACGGTCGCGCCGTCCCAATAGCCTTCGTTCACGGTGTTGATCGACCCCAGAACGATATCGTCCACGTTATAGAACGGATACCGCGCCGTGATCTCATCGGGGCTCAGCAATTCCGTGGCGGCACCGGCGGCATGCTGCACCTCGATATTCTGGCGCAGGACATTTGCGAAGTCTTCGGTATCCGCCAGATACATGTACCCAAACGACCGCACCGACAGCTCTGGAATGCGGTCGTCGTCGCCCATGCGCGTGCGAATGTTGTTCACGAAATCGGCGGCAAACTGGCTGATGCGCACGTTTAATTCGGTCGAGAATTGCTGCCGCATGCAGGAATTCGTATGCGCGGTCGAGCACGCCTCGTACGACGGGTCGCGTTCCACCACCAAAACGCTGCCGTCGAACCCCAATTCGGTCAACCACCACGCCGTGGAGGATCCCATGATTGCGCCGCCCACGATCACGACATCATAGCTGTCGCGTGCAGGCACGGTATCGAATGTCGCCTTGACCATAACTCTCCCCGCTTCGGTCTTGGGCCCCCTGTCGTGCAAGCTGTCTCAGGTCGCCCGCATTGGCAAGCTCTGTGGCCCAAAAGCGCCCGGCCTTTAACCTGAGCCATCAGCGAAAGGCCGGGCGCGCGCGACACTCTTATGCCGCCACGCGCCCGGCCAAAAGCCATGATCCAGGTTTTGGTCAAACGCTTCAGGACAGGCCGTTTTCGTCCTTTACCGCCTCCATCGACACATGGGTCGAGGTCGCCGCGACATGGGGCAGGCGGCTGATCACCTCCCCCAACACGCGGCGATAGTCACCGATATCGGTCGAGCGCACCTTCAACAGGTAGTCGAACGCGCCCGCGATCATGTGGCATTGCTCGATCTCGGGCACCGCGCGGGCCGCGTCGTTGAATGCCCTGAGCGCAGGCTCGCGCGTGTCCTCCAGCTTCACCTCGACAAAGGCCACATGCGCCAGACCCAGCCGCGCGGGGTCCAGAACCGCGCGAAATCCCTGAATATACCCCTCTTCCTGCAACCGCTTCATCCGCGTCTGGCACGGCGTTTTCGACAGGCCGACGCGGCCCGCAAGCTCCGTCACCGGGATCCGCCCCTCGGCGGCAAGTACCGAGAGAATCCGAAGATCGGCGGCGTCCAATCGGCTGTTATCGTGTGGCAAAAGGCGCATAGATATCACTTCTCTGGTCAAATTTGGGCGATTCATTCGAAAAGATACTCCCAAACGGGCAATCCGTCTTCTCGAATTCTGCTAAGCTGACGTAACAGTCCGTCACGGATCTACTCCATGCCCAACCTGAACAATCATCGTCGCGCCGTTGCCGCCGCCTATCTTGAACCGCAGGGCGCAGCCCTTGCGCGCCTTAGCACGGCCCATCCCATCGACGCACCCGTCCGCCGTGCTGCCTCCGACCGAGCCGCGCGCATGGTGGCCGATATCCGGGCCGAGGATCGCGGCGGCTTGATGGAGGTCTTTCTCGCCGAATACGGCCTGTCGTCCGCCGAGGGCCTCGCCCTCATGCGTCTGGCCGAAGCGCTTCTGCGCGTGCCCGACGACGCCACCGTCGATGCCCTGATCGAGGACAAGATCGTCCCCGCCGAATGGTCCGCCCATCGCGGGCAATCCCGCTCCGGCCTCGTCAACGCCTCCACCCTCGCGCTGATGCTCACGGGCCGCGTGCTGTCGGACGAAGACGGGCACGGCATCGCCGGCACGCTCAAAGGCGCCGTGAAACGTCTGGGCGAACCCGTCATCCGCGCCGCCACCCGCCGCGCGATGAAGGAAATGGGCAACCAGTTCGTGCTTGGCGAAACCATTGCCCAGGCCGTCCAGCGTGGGCAGGACATGGCCGCGCAGGGCTACACCTACAGCTATGACATGTTGGGCGAGGCGGCCCTGACCGCGTCCGAGGCGCAGGCCTTTCGCGCCGCCTATGCCGATGCCATCGCCCATCTCGCCACGCAGTCAAAAAGCTACGATATCCGCGAAAACCCCGGCATCTCCGTTAAACTCTCCGCGCTGCACCCCCGCTACGAGACGGCCAAGAAATCCCGCGTCATGGCCGAACTTGTCCCCATCACCCTCGCCCTCGCGCAGGCCGCAAAAAACGCGCGTATGGGCTTCAATATCGACGCCGAAGAGGCCGACCGCCTTGACCTGTCGCTCGACGTGATCGAGGCGGTCCTCTCCGACCCCTCGCTCGCCGGGTGGGATGGGTTCGGCGTCGTGGTGCAGGCCTACGGCAAACGCGCCGCGCCGGTGATCGACTGGCTCTACGCGCTCGCCGAAAAAAACGACCGCAAGCTCATGGTCCGCCTCGTCAAAGGCGCCTATTGGGACACCGAAATCAAACGCGCGCAGGTCGCGGGCCTGCCCGATTTCCCCGTCTTCACCGACAAGGCGGCCACCGACGTCAGCTACCTGTGCTGCGCGCGGCAACTTCTCGACAAAACCGACCGGCTCTATCCGCAGTTCGCCACCCACAACGCCCACACCGTCGCCGCCGTTCTTGAGATGGCCGACGATCCGCAAGCCTTTGAATTCCAACGCCTGCACGGCATGGGCGAGGCGCTCCATGATCAAGTGCACCGCAAAAATCACACCCGCTGCCGCATCTACGCCCCCGTTGGCGCGCACCGCGATCTGCTCGCCTATCTGGTGCGCCGCCTGCTGGAAAACGGCGCGAATTCGTCGTTTGTGCACCGGATCATGGACGAAGACGTACCGCCCGAGGCCGTCGCCGCAGATCCGTTCGAAACCCTCGATCACACCGCCGCCAACCTTCCGAAACCGGGCGAACTCTACGCGCCCGAACGCGCCAATTCGCAAGGCTTCGACCTGACCGACCCCGCCGCGCTGGCCCGGATCGAAGCCGCCCGCGCCGCCTTTGCCGACACGCGCTGGACGGCGGGCAGTGGGTCCGGCCCAACGCTCGATATCCTGAACCCCGCCGATCCCACCGACGTCGTCGGGCAGGTTCGCCTCTCCACCCGCGAAGATGTCGCCCTCGCCCTCGATGCCGCCGCGCCCTGGACCGCCCCCGACCGCGCCGCGAAGCTCAACCGCGCGGCTGATCTGTTTGAAGCCAACGCGCCGGAACTCTTTGCCATCCTCGCCCGCGAGGCCGGAAAAACCCTTCTCGATGCGGAGGCCGAGCTGCGCGAAGCCGTTGATTTCCTGCGCTATTACGCCGCCCGTATCCCCGATCTCTCCCATCCGCCCCTGGGCTGTGTCACCTGCATCAGCCCGTGGAATTTCCCGCTCGCCATCTTCACCGGACAGATCGCCGCCGCACTGGCCGCAGGCAATGCCGTGCTTGCGAAACCGGCGGAATCCACCCCGCTGATCGCCGCGCGCGCCGTTGCCCTTCTGCACGACGCGGGCGTGCCGCAGACCGCGCTGCAACTCGTTCCCGGCGAAGGTGCGGATGTGGGCGCGGCGCTCACCTCTGCCCCGCAAATCGACGGCGTTGCCTTCACCGGCTCCACCGACACCGCGCAGAAAATCAACCGCGCCATGGCCGAACATCTCGCACCCTGCGCCCCGCTCATCGCGGAAACCGGCGGCCTCAACGCAATGATCGTCGACAGCACCGCCTTGCCCGAACAGGCCGTCAAAGACGTCGTGCAATCCGCCTTCCAATCCGCCGGGCAACGCTGCTCGGCGCTCCGCTGCCTCTACCTGCAGGAAGACATCGCCACCCCCTTCCTGACCGCGCTTTATGGCGCCATGGACGAGCTTTCCCTTGGCCAACCCTGGGACAGCGCCACCGACATCGGCCCCGTCATCGACGCCCCCGCCAAGGCCCGGATCGAGGCCCATATCGCGCAGGCTCGCACCGAGGATCGCCTGCTCAAGCAATGCGACACACCGGGGCAGGGGACCTTCGTGGCCCCCACCGCGATCCGCGTCGCCGCCATCACAGATCTTGTAGAAGAAATCTTCGGCCCCGTCCTGCACATCGCCACGTTCAAGGCCCGCGATCTCGACCGTGTCATCGACGAGATCAACGCCACCGGCTATGGCCTGACCTTCGGCATACACTCGCGCATCGACGACCGCATCGCCGATGTCACGGGCCGCGTCACGGCGGGCAACCTTTACGTCAACCGCAATCAAATCGGGGCCATCGTCGGCAGCCAACCCTTTGGCGGACATGGCCTTTCGGGCACCGGCCCCAAGGCGGGCGGTCCGCATTACGTGGCCCGGTTCACCGCCGCTCCGCAGGGCATTGGCATGCCCGGGTCCGGCGCCGCTCCAACCGAGGCCGCGCGCGATTTGCGCGTCGCGACCCCTGCTGAGCGCAGTCTGTCCGACACACTTCTGCCCGGTCCCACCGGCGAGACCAACCGCCTCACCACGCATCCCCGGGGCCGCATCTTGTGCCTTGGTCCGGGGATGGAGGCCGCCCGTGCGCAGGCCAGCGCCGCCACCAGAACCGGCAACGCGCCGGTCCTCGCCCCCGATCTGCCCGCCACGGAACTTGCATCCCTGCCGCCGTTCGATGCGGTGATCTACTGGGGCGAGGACGCCCGCGCCTACCGGCTGGCGCTGGCCGCGCACCCCGGCCCGATCCTCCCGCTTGTGACCGAGGCCGATCCGACGCCGCGCCTGATCCTCGAACGGCACATCTGCATCGACACCACCGCCGCGGGCGGCAACGCGGCACTTCTGGCCTCCGTCGCCTGACCCGCAAGCCGGGCTGCTCCGGCCTAGACACCCGCCCCGACGCTGCTAGGGTCCGCGGCAACCAAATCAACGGAGGGCGTGATGGCGAAACTGGCATTCCTGGGCCTGGGGGTTATGGGCTACCCGATGGCGGCGCATTTGCTGAGCGCGGGCCACAGCGTCACGGTCTACAACCGCACCACCGAAAAGGCCGCGAAATGGGCCGCTGAAATCGGTGGAAGCCACGCCGCCACCCCACGCGAAGCCGTGGCAGGTGCGGATTTCGTCATGGCCTGTGTCGGCAATGACGATGATCTGCGCTCGGTTGTCCTGGGCGAGGACGGCGCGTTGGCGGGCATGAAGGACGGCGCGATTTTCGTCGATCACACCACGGTTTCCGCGATCGTCACCAAGGAGCTCGCCGCCGAGGCCGCCACAAAAAGCGTGGGCTGGGTCGATGCCCCCGTGTCCGGCGGGCAGGCGGGGGCCGAAAACGGCCAGCTTGCCATCATGTGCGGCGGGGACGAGGCGCATTTCGCCGCCGCCCAACCCGTCATCGCCGCCTATTCCAAGGCCAGTGTGCATTTCGGCCCCGTGGGATCGGGGCAATTGGTCAAGATGATCAATCAGGTCTGCATCGCAGGCGCGATCCAATCCGTCTCCGAAGGGCTCTACATGGCGATGAAGGCGGGCCTCGACGCCAAGCAGGTCGCGGACCTGATCTCGCAGGGCGCGGGCGGCTCCTGGCAGCTTGCCAACCGCGCGGGCACCATGGTGGACAACGAATTCAACCACGGCTTTGCCGTCGACTGGATGCGCAAGGACCTTGGCATCGCGCTGGCGCAGGGCAAGGAAATGGGCCTTTCGCTGCCGGTCACCGCGATGGTCGATCAATTCTACGCTGAGGTGCAGCAATTGGGCGGCGGGCGGTGGGACACGTCCTCCCTGATCCAGCGGTTCCGCAAGATGAATGACGAGATCTGAGGCCGTGACCGAATTCACCATCGCCAGTTTCAACGTCAAGAACCTGATCGGAGCGGACCGCGAATATTACCGCTTCCAAACCTACACGCCCGAGGAATACGCGTGGAAAAAGGATTGGCTCGCCGATCAACTCCTGACCATGGATGCCGACATCATCGGGTTTCAGGAAATCTTCGAAGAAGACGCATTGCAAGACGTCATCGCCGAGACCTCGCGCCGCGCGCGTGACCTCAACGCGGCCACCATCCCCGACCCGTCCAAACGCTATCACCGCAAGGCGATTTTCCGCAAACTCGCGGTCGATCCCTACGATGACGCAGCACTTGCCTTTGCCCCCAACGCTGCCGACACCGGCGAACCGGGCCAACGGCGCCCCGGCGTTGCGATCCTGTCGCGCCTGGGCTTCGCCGAGCCGCCCGAGATCATCCAGGATCTGCCCGGCCCGCTCGACATCCCCTTCGCCCCCCTGCGCGGGTTCGAGCATGACGACGCCGGCTTCTTCCGCATCCGCCGCCTGTCGCGCCCCATCCTCAAGGCGCGCGTGCCCGTAGGCGACACCGTCGTCACAATCTTCAACTGCCACCTGAAATCCAAGCTTGGCGAACACATCACGCCCCCCGGCGCCGATTTCGCGCCCGAGCAGGACCTGACCGATTACGACCCCGTTGGCCGCGCCCTCGGGTCGCTGCGCGCGGGCCTGCGTCGCATGGCCGAGGCCTGGGTCCTGCGCCGCGCCATTGTCGATGAACTGGCCCAAGGCCACCCCGTCATGGTGCTCGGTGATTTCAACGACAGCGAACATGCCGTCTCGTCCGAGATCATCACCGGCGAGACGCCGTTCAAGAATTACCAATGGATGCTGCGCCACGACGCGCGAAGCCCCCGCGACCGCTATTCCGAGGCCGAACACATCCAGATCACCGAAGCCATCACCGCCCATCGCCTGCATTCCGCCGAAAGCCTCTTCGCGCGCAAATCGCGCCGCGACATGGTCTTCACCTCCGCTTTCGGCGGCGTCTACGAGAGCATTGATCAGATCTTCATGTCCCGTCACTTCCATCCCGACAATGCCAACCGGCTGGCCGAGATGGAATACTTCTCCGTCCTCAACGATCATCTCACCGACGGCTCCCACCCCGAAGCGCCCTACAACAAACTCGCCTCCGACCACGGGCAGATCATCGCCCATATGCGGCTCAACGCTTAGCGTGTGACCTCAAACCGGCATACCCCATCGCCAAGCGCGCCGCATTGTATCTCCCGGCAGCGCGCGGTTCGGCTGACCAGCACGCGGTAAAGCCGCTCGAACACGGCCGCATGCCAATCGCACAAACACACCTCCGACCGCTCGCCCCGGATCAACGGATTGTCCACAATCTCGAAATGCCACGGGTCCACCACGGCAAACGCCCCCGATCCGGCAAAGGTCCAGGCGTGGCGCGCAATCGCCTTTGACAAGGCGCGCGCCGCCAGCGCCGGGAGCAACCCCTTCAACACCGCCTGCGCGGGCTTCGGGATACGATGGGCCATGATGTAATTCGCCGTCGCCACCCCGGCGGCCGCCGACAGGCGCGGGGCCAGCTCCGGCTCGTCCAGCCGAAGCTGCCGATGCAGCCGCGCGGCGTCGCCTTCGGGGATCATCGACTGCCCGTCCGGCAGCTCGAAAATCCCCGCAGCGGCCAACATCTGCTCCCGCCGCTCCGGCCCGCCAAGACGGTCCAGCAACGGCAGCAGTTGGAGGATCGCGTTCGGCCCGATCAGGCCGCGGGCCTGCGCATCCTCAGGCGTCCTCCATCTGCTGATCGCCCCCGCCGCAAGCCTTCACTTGCGCGCCGTTCGGCATTACGAAATCCCGTTTCCGCTCCACCGTTTGCGCCTTCACCGCCTCGCGCCGCTCTTTTGCGCGCGCGGCCTTATCTGCACTCGCTTCCCAATCCTCCAACTGCGCCTCGGCCAATTGCCGCGTCTCGTCAAAGTGGAAATCCAGCCGGTTCTTCGATTGCGGCCCCGTGTAGCCCACCTTGCCAAGGTCGTAGAACGTCCGGCCAACACCCGCCTTCAAGAACGCATAAAGGCACCCAAGCAGGTAGCGCCGCCGGAACCCCGTGCCGCGCCACGGATAATGGAACAGTGCCTTCTTCATGTAGAACCGGCGGTAATTGTTCATCACCCCGTCCAGTAATTCGCCCCGTTCCATCGCCGCCGGTTTCATGATCGGCGTCACGAAATTGTAGCGGCTGAAATCGAACACCTCGACCTGATCCTTCAACTCCTGAAACAGCGGCGTGAAGGGCCAGGGCGTGTACATCGACCAATTCGCCAGATCCGGCTGCCAATCCCACGCCATCTTGTACGTCTCTTCCAGCGTCTCGGGCGTCTCGTTGTCGAGGCCCACGATGAATTGCGCCTCCACCAGAATATCGGCCTCGCGCAGCAGGCGAATGGCCTCCTTGTTTTCCTCGACCTTGGTTTCCTTGTTGAAAACATCGAGCTTCATTTGCGCCGCCGCTTCCGTCCCAAGGCTGACATGCACCAACCCCGCCTTGCGGTAGAACTTCAACAAATCGCGGTCGCGGTAGATGTCCGTCACCCGCGTGTTGATCCCCCATTTCACCCGGTCCGGCAGGCCCCGGTCGATCAATTCCTGACAAAAGGCCACGAATTTCTTCTTGTTGATGGAGGGCTCCTCGTCGGCCAGAATGAAGAAACCCACCCCATGATTGTCCACCAGATCCTCGATCTCATCGACGACATCCTTGGGGTCGCGCACGCGGTAATCGCGCCAGAATTTCCATTGGCTACAGAACGAACACGTAAACGGGCACCCGCGCGCAAGGTTCGGGATCGCCACGCGCGTGCCAAGCGGGATGTAGATGTATTTCTCCCATTCCAGCACTGTCCAATCCGGTTTGATCTTGCTGAGGTCCTTCACCGTGGAGGCCGCCTGCGTCGCCACGATCTGATCGCCATCGGTGAAGGCCAGCCCCTTGATCTTGTGCCGGTCGGCGGGCCAGCGCCCGTCCTCGATGGTAAGCATCAGCTCGGAACAAATCTCTTCGCCCTCGCCGCGCACGATCACGTCGATCCACGGCGCTTCCGACAGCACTTGTTTGTACATGAACGTCGCGTGCACCCCGCCCATGACACGCACCGCATCCGGCACCACGTCGCGCGCGATCTTGAGCACGTCTTCGGCGCGGTAGATCGACGGCGTGATGGCCGTGACACCCACGACATCGGGCCGAAGCGTTTCCATTCGCTGCGCAAGCTCCGAATCGCTCAGGTTATCGGTCATCGCGTCGATGAATTCGATATCGTCGAACCCGCTCTGCCGCAGGTGCCCGGTCAGGTACGCGACCCAAGCGGGCGGCCACGTGCCCGCGATTTCGGCCCCGCCGGAGCGGTAATTCGGGTGGACGAACAAAATGCGCATGAAAACCTCCGTGTGTCAGATAATTCTGACACAATGGGTGTAAACGTCTTTGACTTGGATCAAGGCGGCGCCACGTCTCAAGCCGCGTTTGCCGGGTTAATATTGGGTTAACGAAAATGCGAATTTCTCGTGCTTTCAATAGGATGACCCCCGGTTGCAACCTTGCAACCGCACGCCCTTTGACCTCCGCTCCGTTCTCCCCTAAGCCCTGTTCATGGCGTTCACCCTGACCAATCTGCCCGACCTGACGGCTCAGGGATTCGATACGATCATCGACGTCCGAAGCCCTGCCGAATACGCCGAAGATCACGTCCCCGGCGCGGTCAACATGCCCGTCCTGTCCAACGAAGAACGCGCGACGGTCGGCACGATCTACGTGCAGGACAGCCCCTTCAAAGCCCGCAAGATCGGCGCAGCCCTCGTCGCCCGCAACGCCGCCTCTGCGATCGAGGCGCATATGATGGACCACGACGGCGGCTGGCGTCCGCTCGTTTATTGTTGGCGCGGCGGGCAACGCTCCGGCTCGTTCACGTCGATCCTGCAACAGATCGGCTGGCGCGCCGAAACCCTGCACGGCGGCTACCAATCCTACCGCCGCCATGTCGTGGCGCAACTCTACGACGCCACGCTGCCATTCCGCGTGATCCGTCTCGACGGCCTCACCGGCACCGCCAAGACCGACACACTCAACGCCGCCGCAACGCTCGGCGCGCAGGTGCTCGACCTCGAAGGGCTGGCCCGCCATCGCGGCTCCATCCTCGGGGATATCGACGGCGATCAACCGGCCCAGAAGATGTTCGAAAGCCGCATCCTCGCGACCCTCGCCACCTTCGATCCTGCCAAACCGCTCCTGATCGAGGCTGAATCCGCCCGCATCGGCGCGCTCCGCCTCCCGCCCGCGCTTTGGCTCCCGATGAAATCCAGCCCCCGCATCGTACTCGACGCCACGCCACAGCACCGCGCCCGCTACCTCGCTGCGCAATACGCAGCCCTGGTCGCCACCCCCGACGCGCTCACCACCCGCCTCAACGGCCTGCGCCCCATCGCGGGCCACGACCGGGTCAATCGCTGGCTCGACCTGCTGAACCAGGGCCGCGCCGAGGCCCTCGCCCACGCCTTGATCACTGACCATTACGACCCCGCCTATCGCCGCCTGCGCCGCGCCGATGACACGCCTGTCACCGCCACGTTCGATGCGGGCGACCTGCGCCCCACCGCAATTGCGGCCACCGCGCGTGCATTGCTCGATCATCTCACCTGATCCGCCCCGGACTCTGGCCATAGCGTTCCCAACGGCCCCACATCGCCAAAACCGACCCCGCAGCCCCTTGGCCTTCGCGCCGCCATCCGCTACCTCCGCTCCACCACGTGATCAAAGGGGCCGGACCCATGGAAAAATCCTTCAACGCCGCCGAGGCTGAAGCCCGAATTAGCCAGATGTGGCAGGCCCGCAATTGCTTTGCCGCAGGCGCGAATTGGGACGGCGTATCCGACGCCTATTCCATCATGATCCCGCCCCCCAATGTCACGGGCGTCCTGCATGTGGGCCACGCCTTCAACAACACGCTGCAGGATGTGCTGATCCGCTGGCACCGCATGCGCGGCTTCGACACGCTCTGGCAGCCCGGCACCGACCACGCCGGCATCGCCACGCAGATGGTCGTCGAACGCGAGCTCGCAAAATCGCAAATTCAGCGCAAAGACCTCAGCCGCGAAGATTTTCTCGACCACGTCTGGGCCTGGAAAAAGAAATCCGGCGGCACCATCATCGAACAACTCAAGCGCCTTGGCGCGTCCTGCGATTGGTCGCGCGAAGCCTTCACCATGTCCGGCGCGCCCGGTGCGCCCGAGGGCGAAGAGGGCAATTTCCACGACGCCGTCATCCGCGTCTTCGTGGAGATGTACAACAAGGGGCTCATCTACCGCGGCAAGCGCCTCGTGAACTGGGACCCGCATTTTGAAACGGCGATCTCTGACCTAGAAGTCGAAAACACCGACGTCGCGGGTCATATGTGGCACTTCAAATACCCGCTCGCGGGCGGCCAGACTTATGAATATGTCGAGAAGGATGAAGACGGGAATGTCACCCTGCGGGAGACGCGGGACTACATCTCGATCGCCACGACCCGGCCCGAAACGATGCTCGGCGACGGTGCGGTTGCGGTCCACCCCGATGACGAACGCTATGCGCCTATCGTTGGCAAGCTCTGCGAAATTCCGGTCGGGCCAAAGGAACATCGCCGCCTGATCCCGATCATCACCGACGAATACCCGGACATGACTTTCGGCTCGGGTGCCGTGAAGATCACTGGCGCCCATGACTTCAACGACTACGAAGTTGCCAAGCGCGGAGGTATCCCCTGCTACCGCCTGATGGACACCAAGGGTCATCTTCGTGACGACGGCGCGCCCTATGCCGAGGCTGCGGCGATTGCGCAGGCCGTGGCCAATGGCGCGCGGACATTGGGCGAGATGGAGGTCGATGCCCTCAACCTCGTCCCTGATCACCTGCGCGGGCTGGACCGGTTTGAGGCCCGCGAAAAGGTCGTGGCCGAGATCACGGGCGAGGGGCTGGCCGTCATGACCAGTTCCGACGACCCGCGCCTTGGGGGCAAGAAAAAGAAGGGCGAAGACGAAGACATCACGCCCGTCCCGCTGGTCGAGGCCAAGCCCATCACGCAGCCCTTCGGCGACCGCTCCAAGGTCGTGATCGAGCCCATGCTGACCGACCAATGGTTCGTCGACACCGCCAAAATCGTCGGCCCCGCGCTGGACGCCGTCCGTGATGGACGCGTCCGCATCATGCCCGAACAGCACCGGAAGGTGTATTTTCATTGGCTGGAGAATATCGAGCCCTGGACCATCTCGCGTCAGCTTTGGTGGGGCCACCAGATCCCGGTTTGGTATGGGATTACGCAGGGGCAGAGTAACCAGCCAGAGATGGTTTGTGCGCCGACATTCGATGAGGCTTTGGGCTTGTTTTCGTTCGCGAACTCAACGGAGTTTGATCGCGGCGGCTATGTCGTCGTTGCAAACGAGGCGGAGGCCAAAGCGGCGTTTGAAGGATCGAAGATACCGGGCAAACCCTTCGTCGCGATCTACCGCGACCCCGACGTGCTCGACACGTGGTTTTCTTCGGGCCTTTGGCCCATCGGCACCCTCGGCTGGCCCGAGGATACGCCCGAACTCAAACGCTATTTCCCCACCTCAACGCTCATTTCCGGCTTCGACATCATCTTCTTCTGGGTCGCCCGGATGATGATGATGCAACTTGCCGTCGTCGACGACATCCCCTTCAAAGACGTCTACGTCCACGCGCTCGTCCGCGACGAGAAGGGCAAGAAGATGTCGAAATCCACCGGCAACGTCCTCGACCCGCTGGAACTCATCAACGAATACGGCGCCGATGCCGTGCGCTTCACGCTAACCTCCATGGCCGCCATGGGCCGCGACCTCAAGCTGTCGAAGGATCGCATCGCGGGCTACCGCAACTTCGGCACCAAGCTCTGGAACGCCGCGCGGTTTGCCGAGATGAACGAATGCAAACCCTCCGCTGATTTCGACCCCGCCAGCGTGACCCAAACCGTCAACCGCTGGATCGTCGGCGAGACCGCGCGCGCGCGCCTGGCCCATGACGAAGCGCTTGATGGGTATCGCTTCAACGACGCGGCCAACGGTCTTTACCAATTCGTCTGGGGCAAGGTCTGTGACTGGTATCTCGAATTCGCCAAGCCATTGTTTGCGTCTGGCGACGAAGCGGTCATCGCGGAAACACGCGCCACGATGGCCTGGGTGATCGACCAATGCCTGATCCTTCTGCACCCCACGATGCCCTTCATCACCGAAGAGCTCTGGGCCGAGATCGCCACGCGCGACAAACCCCTCGTCCACGCCGATTGGCCTACCTTTGGCGCTGAACTCATCGATGAAGAGGCCGAGCGCGAAATGCGCTGGGTGATCTCCCTGATCGAGGAAATCCGCTCCGTCCGCGCGCAGATGCACGTCCCCGCCGGCCTCAAGGTGCAGCTGTTGCAAGCTGATCTCGACACCGCAGGGCAGGGCGCCTTCGCCCGAAACTCCGCCATGATCACCCGCCTTGCGCGCCTCAGCGAAGTCACCCCGACCGACACCCTGCCCAAGGGCGCGGTCACCATCGCGGTCGAGGGTGGCACCTTTGCCCTGCCCATTGCCGATTTGATCGACGTGGCCGAGGAAAAGGCCCGACTGGAAAAGACTTTGGGCAAGCTCGCCAAAGAACTCGGCGGCCTGCGTGGACGTGTCAACAACCCCAAGTTCGCCGAAAGCGCGCCGCCCGAAGTGGTTGAGGAAACCAGGGAAAACCTCAGCCAGCGCGAAGAGGAGGAGGCCCGCCTGAAGGAGGCTTTGGCACGTCTGGCCGAGGTCGGTTAACCAAGCGCCTGAACATCGCATCCCGCCCAATCCGGGCGGGAAAACCTCCATTGAGGAAACACTCTGTTTCGACGGAAGATCAGTCCAAGGCATTCAACACCGAGGACTTTTCCCATGCGTTTTTTCAAAGCCATTTCCACTGCACTTGTCGCGGCCCTGTCCCTCACGGCCACCACCGCGTCCGCCACCAATTACGGGTGGGAGGCGCCCCCGGTGAACGTCCAGCCGGCGAATTATCACGGCCAGGGCCATGGCTACAACGATTGGGGGCATTACAACAATTACGCCTGGTACCATGTCCACGGCGTCGCCTCATACGATCACCTGAATGTCCGGCACGGTCCCGGCGTCCGTAACCACATCGTCTATACATTGCCCTTCAACGGATACGGCGTGCAGCTGCATGACTGTGCCGTGATCTCGACCACGCGCGGCCCCTCGCGTTGGTGTCTCATCAGCCATCAGGGCTACATCCGGGGTTGGGTGAACGCCCGCTTTCTGGCGCAATCCCATTGACTTGCGCGGTCCAAGACCCCCGCAGACCCGGCCATTGATCATCCGCGTCTCCGACCCGTAGTCTTAGCCACCCCATACCCCTCCAAGGACGATCCCGATGAAAGCTCTGTGTGCACGTCTCACCCTTGTCGCCACCCTTCTGGCCGCGCTCGCCCCGATGGCCAACGCGACCGCCGACGGCCCCGATGCGTGGCGCGTGTTCAACGTGGCCTCCAACGATGTGCTCAACACGCGGGTCGGGCCGGGGACCAATTACTTCGTTATCGACGCATTGCCCCACAATGCGCGTGGTGTGCAGATCGAGTATTGCGTGCCGACCGTGACCCAGACGCAATTCTTCGCGCTGAGCGTGCAACAACAGCAGCAGCTTGAGACCTATCCGGCCTGGTGCCTTGTGTTCTGGAACGGGGTGCAACGTGGCTGGGTCAACCGCCGCTTCCTCGAAGAAGACGCCTACTGACGCGTCAGGGGATCAATCGATCCACCGCCCGCATCATGCCCAGGCTCTTGTCATAAACCAGGGTCAGAACCCGGCGCCCGCCCACCTTCGTGGCAAGCGTCGGGCCAAGGCGCAGCGCGGTCGCGGCCGCGCCGCCGAGGATCAGGAATTGGCGTCTGTTCGTTTTCATGATCCCAATATGGGCCCCCGACCCCCTTGCCGGGCGGGGAAAAATCGGCAAACCAAGACCCATGACCGCACCCCGCTATACCGACCTCGCCCATTCCCTGCCGTCCACCGTACCCTTCGTCGGTCCCGAAACGCAGGAACGCGGCCGGGGATCGGCCTTCGCCGCCCGGCTTGGCGCCAACGAAAGCGTCTTTGGACCCAGTCCGCGCGCCATCGCCGCGATGGCCGGGGCGGCGCATGACGCCTGGATGTATGGCGATCCGGAGGTGCATGACCTGCGCGCTGCCCTCGCCGCGCACCACGCCATCGCCCCCGGCAACATCATCGTCGGCGAAGGGATCGACGGCCTGCTTGGCTATCTCGTCCGGCTTCTGGTGGGGCCGGGCGATGCGGTTGTAACCTCCAACGGGGCCTATCCGACCTTCAACTATCATGTGGCGGGCTTCGGTGGCGCGTTGCACAAGGTGCCCTACACGGACGATTTCGAAGATCCCGACGCCCTGATCGCCAAGGCGGCGGAGGTCGACGCGAAGCTCATCTACTTCGCCAACCCCGACAACCCCATGGGCAATTGGCACAGCGCCGAAACCGTGCAGCGCATGATCGCGCGCCTGCCCGAGGGCTGCGTTCTGGCGCTGGATGAGGCCTATGCCGACACCGCGCCTGCGGACGCGATCCCGCCGCTCGACCTGACCCATCCGCGCGTGATCCGATTCCGAACCTTCTCCAAGGCCTATGGCCTTGCGGGCCTGCGCGTGGGCTATGGGTTGGCCGAGGCGGATTTCATTACGTCCTTCGGCAAGATCCGCAATCATTTCGGCATGGGCCGCGTCGCGCAAGCCGCCGCGCTGGCCGCGTTGGAGGATCAAGCTTACCTTACGGACACCATCGTCCGCATCGCCGCCGCGCGGGATCGCATCAGCGCCATCGCACGTGACAACGGCCTGACCCCGCTGCCGTCGGCCACGAATTTCGTCACGATAGATTGCGGGCGGGACGGCGATTTCGCCCGCGCCACGCTCGCCGCTCTGGTTGCGCAGGGCATCCTCGTGCGCATGCCGTTCGTCGCGCCACAAGATCGCTGCATTCGCGTGTCCTGTGCGCCGGATCCGGCTTTGGACAAATTCGCCGAGGCCCTGCCCGTGGCGCTGCAACGGGCCGCATCAGGCGACTGATCCCACGCCGGGGCCTACCTTGCTCAACCTGCCTCGGCCACAACCTTCATCGCCGCTTCCAGCCCGGTCGGCCCGTGCGGGATCTGCAGTGCGGCCATCCCCGCCTGCAAGCCCGCCAACACGCCCAGAACCATATGCGCGTTCACATGCCCCATGTGACCGATCCGCAGGTAGTCATCGGGCGCCTCCAACCCGTCCAGCGGCACCCCCAGCGTGACGCCGTAATTGGCCTCCATCCACTCCCGCAGACGCAGCCCGTTGCCGGGGCCGAAATTGACCAACGTCACGGCATGGCTGCGCTTGTCCCGCTCTGCCACATTGGGCCGCACCGGGCCCGCCTGGCCCCAGACTTCAAGCGCCGACCAAATCGCCTCGGCCAGAACGCTATGCCTCCGCCAGACCTGAGGCAGCCCCTCCTCGTGCACGATCATGTCCAGCGACGTGCGCAGGCCGTAAAGGTGATGCGTCGGCGCCGTGCCGCAGAAGTAGCGGTAGAAATACTCCGGGTCGATCCGAGGTCGCCAATCCCAATAGGGCGTGACCATGTTCGCCCGCTCCCGCGCGGCATCCGCCTTGGCGTTGAAATAGACAAACGCCATGCCCGGCGGCGTCATCAGGCCCTTCTGGCTGCCGGTGACCATCACATCGACGCCCCAGGCGTCCATGTGGAACTCATCACAGCCCAGGCAGGCGATGTTGTCCGAGAAAAGCAAGGCCGGATGCCCCGCCGTGTCCAGCACCCCGCGCAGCCCCATGATGTTGTTTTTCACCGAAGTCGCCGTGTCGACCTGCACTGCCAGAACCGCCTTGATCCTGTGTTCGGTATCGGCGGCCAAGGCCTCTGTCACGCGCGCCATGTCGATATCCGCGTGCATGCCGAAGTCCAACACCTCGCAGTCCGCGCCCAGATCGCGGGCCATCTCGCCCCAGCCGATCCCGAACCGTCCCGTCGCCAGCACCAGAACCTTGTCCCCCCGCGACAGCGTGTTGACCAACGCCGCTTCCCAGGCCCCGTGCCCGTTGCAGATATACATCGCCACGTGGTGCTTGGTCTGTGCCACCGTTTTCAGATCGGGCACGATGCCCGCGACCATATCCACCAACGCGCCGCGATAAATGTTGGGCGCGGCGCGGTGCATCGCCTGCAACACCCGATCGGGCATGACGGAAGGGCCGGGAATGGCAAGATAATGGCGACCATTGGACAGGGACATTTCGGCGGCTCCGGGGTGAAAAACGTGCGTCCGCGCAGAGGTATCCCGCCCCCCATGGCCGGTCAACGTTGCGCGTGCTCTCTCGCATGATTAGCTGTGATGCGACGGATCACGGGGGCTGAACACATGGTCGGAGAACGGGCAGAGGATCGAACGGTCCTGCGCATTGGCGGGGCAGAGGCTCATGGCTTCCTAAAGGGGTTGGTAACACGCGATCCCGGCGATGGGCTGACCTATGCAGCCCTTCTGACACCGCAGGGCAAATACCTCGCCGATTTCTTCCTGCTCGACCGCGGCGACGACATCCTTCTCGACGTGAAAACCGACCTCGCCCCCGGCCTCGCACAGCTTCTGAGCATGTATCGCCTGCGCGCCGATGTGGTGATCGAAGAGGCCGGGCTTACCGTTATCCGCGGGCTCGGCACACCGCCCGAAGGCGCCCATCCCGACCCTCGCGATCCGTCCCTAGGGTGGCGCGCCTATGGCGTTGAGGGTGGCGATCCTGCCATCGATTGGAACGCTTTGCGGGTCGCGGCTTGCGTGCCGGAAACCGGTGTCGAACTGATCCCGAACGAAACGTATATACTTGAGGCGGGCTTCGACCGGTTGTCTGGCGTGGACCACCGCAAGGGCTGCTACGTGGGCCAAGAGGTCACCGCCCGCATGAAGCACAAGACCGAGCTGAAGAAGGGCTTCGTCACGGTCAAGATCGACGGCACGGCCCCCGTCGGAACCGAGATCACCGCCGATGGCAAACCGGCCGGGGCGCTTTATACACAAGCGGACGGCCACGCCATCGCCTACCTGCGCTTTGACCGTGCCAAGGGGGATCTGACCGCCGCTGATGCGCGCATTGTCTGGCAAAACGCACCAAAATAGCCGCTGTGGATAAGTTGGGGGTAGATCGTAAAAAATCAATCTTGACCTCAGATCAAAAGTCCCGCCGCCCCTTCATGTCTCAAAAGCCATACTTTTGTTTCCACACCCCCGGGCGCTGAAAATCCACCCAGACGGCCCGTCCCGAGAA
Source organism: Gymnodinialimonas ulvae (assembly GCF_037543845.1). Lineage (NCBI taxonomy): Bacteria > Pseudomonadati > Pseudomonadota > Alphaproteobacteria > Rhodobacterales > Paracoccaceae > Gymnodinialimonas > Gymnodinialimonas ulvae. The sequence continues at coordinate 1,931,468 of NZ_JBBIFX010000001.1, read as the reverse complement.
TCCGATGACAGGGGATCAAGATCGGAATGTGGTTCGCGCCGCAGGCCTGGCCGACCGCTTGCGCGGGCAAACCGACCTCTTGCGCCACATCGCCGTAACTGCGCGTCTCGCCCATCGGGATTGCCAGCATCGCGTCCAACACCCGCCCCGCCGCATCGCTGCGCCCATGCCGGATCGGAACGCTGAACCGGCTCAGGCGACCGTCGAAATAGGCGGCCAGTTCCGCCGCCGCCGCGCGCAACAGATCACTGTCGCCCGGCCTCTCAATCCGCCGCCACCCGGCCCGCACAATCGCGCCGTCGGCCTCTTCGACGTGGACCGAGCCAACTGGTGTATCCACACTGATGCAGGTGTCGTCCCCGCGACCGACCAAGGCGCCATCACCCCCCGATCTTGTCTTGCGTCCTGGTCGCGAAATCCTCCGCCGAATGCCGTTCCCAAAGCTGCTCATGCGGCTCGCCCGAGGTGCGGTTCACCATCTTGCCGCGTGCCGCTCCGGGCCGCGCTTCGATCCGCTTGGCCCAGGCGATAACGTTCTCGTATTCATGAACCGACAGGAACTCCCCGGCGTTGTAGCTTTCGCCCATCACGGTGCGTCCATACCACGGCCAGATCGCCATATCTGCGATGGTGTATTCTCCGCCCGCCATCCATTCATTCTCGGCCAGATGCTTGTCCAACACGTCCAATTGCCGCTTCGTCTCCATGGCGTAGCGGTTGATCGGATATTCCATCGGATAGGGCGCATAGGCATAGAAATGCCCGAAGCCGCCGCCCAGAAACGGCGCGCTGCCCATCTGCCACATCAACCACGACAGCAACTCGGGTCGCGCTTTGTCTGGCCCCATGAACGCGCCGAATTTCTCGGCTAAGTGCATCATGATCGCGACGCTCTCGAACACGCGCACCGGCTCCGGCCCCGAGCGGTCCATCAGGGCGGGGATCTTGGAATTGGGATTGATCTCGACAAAACCCGACCCGAACTGATCGCCATCACCGATCCGGATCAACCAGGCGTCATATTCCGCGTCGTTGAACCCCGCCTCCAGCAATTCTTCAAACAAAACCGTGACTTTCACCCCGTTGGGCGTGCCAAGCGAATAAAGCTGAAACGGATGCGCCCCAACCGGCAAATCCTTGTCATGCGTGGCCCCCGCAATCGGCCGGTTGAGCGATGCCCACTCGCCGCCATTCTCCGCATCCCATGTCCAAACCTTGGGGGGGGTGTATTCTTCTGGGCGAGACATGGCGGACACTCCTTTTGGTGGCAGGTTCCCAACGCTAGGCCATCCCGGACGGAAACCCAAGGCACCCCTCTTCCGGAAATCCACGCGCTCTCAAAGCGATGGCAGCAATTTGTCATCCAGGTCGCGGTACCAAAGCTCGACCAATTGCCACGGGGCACCGGCACCGTCGCGGGCGAATTCGTATTGGTAATCGTGAGAGAGATGGTCGAAGCGCGGGTTCTGAAAATGTGTATCAACAAAGGCTCGGTCGCCCTCGATCCGTTCGTCGGTCACGGTTTCGGCGGCGGGGTCATGGGGGCTTTCGCTGGCCATGGCAAGGCCCTGATAGGTCTTCGCCGGCCCGCAATGGCGCAGGATCAAACCATCATAGCTTTGCCCTTGGTTCCACCGCGCCTCGCTGTCCTCGAACGCAGCCTCTTCCATCGCATAGGTGTTCCATTGCGTGTGATCGGCCATGAAACGCCGGGTCCGCTCGGTCGGGTCGAGGTCGCCTGACACCTCACCCGTGAACATGTCTTTTGCGACATCCGGATAGGCGTCGTGCATCACCGAGCCGTAAGCCGCACGTGCATTGTCCGAGGTTGGGGTGAACGCGCCTGCATCCTCGTAATCCGCTTCAAGCGTTACGTTGTTGCCCCGTGCGCGGGCAGCCAGACGCGCGGTCCGATACGGGGTTTTCTTGAAAAACCCGCTCTTCTGCACGGTCGCCGCCTGAAGCTCTCGGAATTGCTCCAGTGCTTTCGATCCATCGGCCAGCGCCGTCTTTCGTTCCAGAGCACGACCCTTGAAGAAATAGACATCGACGCGGTCGCCTGCATGCACATAGGCCGCGAAGCTGTAATCGGGCACATGCTTGCGCGCCAATCCGATGAGCGAGCCCCCTAGGGCCTTTACCAACGCGTCCATAAATCCTCCGACCGGTCATAGGGCGGCCCCATTGCGAGGCCGCCCGATTGTTCGGCTACCCCAGCGCCGCGTCGCAGCGTCCACAGACACCCTCATGGGAATGCTGACCCACATCGGGCAGGATTTTCCAGCAGCGCTGGCATTTCTGCCCGAGGGCCTTTTCGAAGACCACGCTGATCCCCGCAATCTCCGGCAGGCGGAACGCCTCCGCCGGGGCCGGGTCCGCCGACAGCGCGATGTCTGAGGTGATCGTCATGTCCTCGAACGCCACGCTCTGGAGCGCGGTCAGGACATCCGCATCCTCGACATGGACCACAGGCGCCGCTTCAAGCGAGGCCCCGATCACCTTGTCACGCCGCTGCACCTCAAGCGCCGCCGTCACGACGCGCCGCGCGGCCCGCACTTTGGCCCATTTCGCCGCCAGCGCGTCGTCGCGCCAATCGCCCGGCGTTTCGGGAATATCCACCAGATGCACCGAGGATTGCTCCCCCGGGAACCGCTCCAGCCAGACCTCTTCCATAGTGAATACCAAAATCGGCGCCAACCACGTCGTCAGCCGGTGGAACAGAAGGTCCAGAACACTGCGCGCCGCGCGTCTGCGTTCCGTGTCGCCATCGCAGTACAAAACGTCCTTGCGGATGTCGAAATAGAACGCGCTGAGGTCCGTCGTGGCAAAGGTGAAGACCGCCTGAAACACGCCCTGGAAATCAAACGCGCGGTAGCCGTCGCGCACAACCTGATCCAGCTCAGCCACCCGGTGCAGCACCCACCGCTCCAACTCGGGCATATCCGCCGGGGCCACTCGATCCGCTTCGGTGAAATCGTTCAACGAGCCCAACATGAACCGCATCGTGTTCCTGAGCCGCCGGTATGAATCCGCCGTCCCCTTTAGGATCTCCGGCCCGATCCGTTGATCGGCGGTGTAATCGGTCTGCGCCACCCACAACCGCAGGATATCCGCGCCGTATTGCTTCACGATCTCTTCGGGCACGATGGTGTTGCCGATGCTCTTGGACATCTTCATGCCCTTCTCATCAAGCGTGAACCCGTGCGTCACCACGTTGCGGTACGGCGCGCGCCCCTGCGTGCCCACCGATTGCATCAGCGAGGAATGGAACCACCCACGATGCTGGTCGGTGCCTTCCATGTAGACGTCCGCGATCCCGTCCTCGGTTCCGTCGTCGCGGTCGCGCAAAACAAAGGCGTGGGTCGAGCCGCTGTCAAACCAAACGTCAAGGATATCAAACACCTGATCATAGGCGTCCGCGTCCACAATGCCGTCGAGGAACCGCGCTTTTGCGCCGTCCTTGTACCACGCATCCGCGCCCTCGGCCTCGAACGCCTCCAGCACGCGGGCGTTCACCGCCTCATTGCGCAGCAGGTAATCCGGGTCCGTCGGCAACGCGCCTTTCTTGGTGAAGCACGTCAATGGCACACCCCAGGCGCGCTGGCGGCTCAGCACCCAATCCGGCCGCGCCTCCATCATCGAATGCAGCCGGTTGCGCCCCGATTGCGGGGTCCATTTCACGCGGTCGATCTCTTCCAACGCGCGGCCGCGGATCGTGAATTCATCATCCCCGACCTTCATCTCTTTATCGATTGCCGCGAACCATTGCGGCGTATTGCGATAGATCACCGGCGCTTTCGAGCGCCACGAATGCGGGTAGGAATGGTGGATCTTGCCGCGCGCCAACAGCCCGCCAACCTCGACCAGCTTGTCGATCACCGCCTTGTTCGCCGTGCCCTCTCCGCCCTTGCGCGACAGGATGTACTGCCCGCCGAAGAACGGCAAATCTTTGCGGAACGACCCATCATCCATCACGTTATAGGTGATGACCTGCTCCAACATGCCCAGATCGCGGTAGAGTTCATATTCCTCCATTCCGTGGGACGGGGCGCAATGCACGAAGCCGGTGCCTTCCTCGTCGCTGACGAAATCGCCATGCCGGAAATCGCGCGGGTCATCCCATTCGCCGTTGGCCTCAGCCGCCCCGGCCAGCGGATGCGACAAGCTGATCGCCTCAAGCTCCGCCGTCGTCACATCGCGCAGGCGGGTCCATTGGCCGTCTTCCAGCCGCGCGCGCGCCATCACGTCCGCCGCGCGGGTGTCGGCCAATACGAACCGGTCGCCAACAGCCGCCCAACATTCGTCCGGCGTGCCCGTGACCTCATAGAGGCCGTAGGAAATGTCACGCCCGAACGCCACGGCCTTGTTCGACGGGATCGTCCAGGGCGTCGTCGTCCAGATCACGACATAGGCATTTCGGAAATCCTCGAAGTCCTGGGTTAGTTGCTGACCATTGCCCCCTTTGAACGTGGGCACTTCGTCCCCGGCACCGATGAAATTGGCTTTTCCCCCGGTTTTGACCTTAAACTTCACCCAGATCGTAAAACTGTCCTTGTCGTGGTACTCCACCTCCGCCTCGGCCAGCGCCGTCTGCTCCATCGGCGACCACATCACGGGCTTGGAGCCCTGATACAGCGTCCCGTTCATCAGGAACTTCTGGAACTCCTCCGCGATGATCCGCTCGGCGCGGAAATCCATCGTCAGGTACGGCTTGTCCCACGTCCCCGTCACGCCGAGGCGCTTGAATTCCTCGCGCTGGATGCCGACCCAATGGTCCGCAAATTCGCGGCATTCCTGCCGGAACTCGACGATATCCACGTCGTCCTTGTTGCGACCCTTCTTGCGGTATTGCTCTTCGATCTTCCACTCGATCGGCAAGCCGTGACAATCCCAACCGGGGATGTAGCGGCTGTCGTAACCCATCATCTGATGGGACCGCACGATGATATCCTTGATCGTCTTGTTGAGCGCATGCCCGATATGAAGATGCCCGTTCGCATAGGGCGGGCCATCATGCAGCGTGAAGGGCACGCGATCCGTAGCGGCCGCTTTCTCGCGCAGTCGCTCATAAACGCCGATCTTCTCCCAACGGGCCAGCCATTCGGGCTCGCGCTTGGGCAGGCCCGCGCGCATCGGGAAATCGGTTTTCGGAAGGTTCAGCGTGTCCTTGTAATCCACGGTTTCGGTCGTGGTCGGGGTATCGGCGCACATCTCCGGCGCTCCTCGTCATCGTAAATCTGAAAGGGGTGTAGCAGGGCCGGGCCGAGGCTCAAGCGATAAATCCCTGGCCCCATTCCACGGCAAATCCCGGCGGCTCGATTGGATCAGAGCGCCGGGCTGCTAATTCGAATAACGGTGCTGAACATGCGTCCCATGACCCGCTACATAAGCCCGTACGGCGCGAAGGTCAAAGCCTCAGCACGGGCCACCGATCACGCCCAGACCCAACAGGATCAACACCAATCCGGCCATCGACGCTCCGCCCGACGCGATCAAGTTCACATTGCGCGTCGCCGCATCGCGGATCGCGCCAAACTCCCCCATCCCGCCGACCAGAACCGCCAGCCCCCCCAACACCAGTTTGGCGTAATCAATGAAGCTGCACGTCGTCACGCCGTTTTCTGTCACGGTCGACGTGCTCTGAACGCTCAGGACAAAGCCCGCAATGGCCAGCCCGATGGCGATCTTCGACAGAAGCGATAGGTCCTTGATGCCCATGGCAGGGGTCCGATCCGTTGATGTCCGCCCCCACACTCGCCGAAACGGCGCGCGCACTCAACACCGGGGGGCACAACGCGCCGCATGGGCCTGCGGGGCGGCGGCGCTATCGTGTGGTCCATGAAGCAAACCATCGCAATTGCCGGGGCCGGGATCGGGGGCCTTGCCGCCGCCAGCCTTCTGGCGCGTGACGGCCACCACGTCACCGTGTTCGATCAATTCGAAGCGCCGCGCCCGGTGGGCTCGGGCCTTGTGATCCAACCCGTGGGCATGGATGTCCTGCGCGCCGCCGGAGCCGCGGACGAAGCTCTTGCACGCGGCACGCCGATCCAGACGATGTTCGGCGATGAGGTCGCGCAAAATCGCGTGGTCCTGTCCGTCTCCTACGGTAAAACGCCTGATCGGCAGGGTCTCGGCATCCACCGCGCGGCCCTGTTCGGGGGACTCCACGACGCGGCCAACGCGGCCGGTGCCACCATCGTGCCAAGCAGCCCCGTCACCGGGCGCGCACACCAGCATCTGCATGTCGCGGGCCGGCCCGAAGGCCCGTTCGATCTGACCATCGACGCGCTCGGCGCGGGGTCTGCGCTGTCGCCGCTGCGTTCCCGCCCGCTGCCCTATGGCGCGGTCTGGGCCACCGTGCCTTGGCCAGCCGAGGCCCCCTTCGCCGAGGATCACCTGACCCAACGCTATCGCCGCGCCGACCGGATGCTTGGCGTTCTGCCCGTCGGAACCATGCGCGATGCGCCCGACACCCGGCTGGCCGCAATATTCTACTCGTTGAAAGCCGATGGCATTGACGCCCATTACGCCCGCCCCTTCGCCGATTGGCGGGCCGAGGCCGAAGCGCTCTGGCCCGAATTCGCCACCTATCTGCCCGAGGGTCTCGACCACGGCGATTTCACCCGCGCCACATACACCCACGGCACCCTCAAGCGCCCCTACGACGACGGGCTCGTGCATATCGGCGACGCCGCGCACCGCGCCTCGCCGCAATTGGGGCAGGGGGCGAATATGGCGCTGCTGGATGCCCGCGCCCTGCAACTGGCCCTGCGGCAGGCGACGGGCGAAGAGGCGTTGCGCCGCTACGCCATGGCGCGGCGCTGGCATGTCTGGATTTATCAGGCGATGTCCGCCAGCTTCACGCCGCAATACCAATCCGACAGCACCGTTCTGCCAGTGCTCCGCGACCGCGCGCTGGCGCCCCTGTCGCGAACCTGGCCGGTCCCCGCGATCCTGACCCGGCTGGTCTGTGGCGACCTCGTGCCGCCCATGGCGTCGCTTGAAACACGCAATTCCTGAGCAGGCCGTTGCGCTGTGCGGGGAGCTTAACAAATCGTAAACAATAAAGGCAAAATCACGTAATTATAGAGGCTTAACCCATGGTTTCAACCTTGCAACTCGCCTCAATCACGTCTGCGCCCCCCGGCTCACCGCGCGCTCCCGGAACACGATGTAAAGCCCCGCCCCAATCGTCACCGCAATCCCCGCCGCGGCCAATCCGTTCGGCAAATCCCCAAACATCACCAACCCCACCAACGTCGCCATCGGGATCTCGAGGTACTGCATCGGCGCCAGCGTCGCCGACGGCGCGAACCGCAAGCTCCACGTCATCAACAAGTGCCCGATAGATCCGCAAATCCCCAGTGCCACAAACAACCAGATCTCTGCGCCATTCGGCGCTACCCACCCAACCAGCGGTGCGACCTCCGCCACCGGGAAAAAGATCAGCGGGGTCACAAACGGCAACGCCAACAACCCGGACGAGGCCTGCAACGCCAGCGGGTCAATCTCCTTCGCCATCGCTCGCGTCACCAGCATGAAGAAGGCAAACACCACCGCCACCCCCATCGGCAACAAGGCCGCCCACCCAACGGCGGCAAAGCTCGGCTGGACCACCATCAAGGTGCCGATGAACCCCACCGCGCAGGCGATCAACCGGCGCGGCCCGACTTCTTCATCGAGGAAAAAGCGCCCCAGCAGCAGCAGCAGAAACGGCATCACAAACGCAATCGCCACCGCATCGGCCAGTGGCAACAACCGCAGCGCCGAGAACATCATCAACAGCCCCGCGATCTGCAACGCCGCCCTGAGCGCGGTCAGCGCCACGACCCGCCGCGATGGAAACAAGGTCGCCCCCGCCATCATCGCCATCGGCGCGAACAACAGCGCCTGTGTGAAGAACCGCACGACGATCAGTTGGAACAGGGGAAAATCCTTCCCCAACAGCTTGGCCAAAGCGTCGGCAAAGGGGATCACCGCGCAAAAGCCGAACATCAACAAGATGCCCAGAAGCGGCCGGTCGGCTGAGGTGTCACGTGCCATGGCCTTGCATGCCACGCCCCGCGCGCCCCCACCAGAGCAGCCGGCTATTCCGCGTTCAGATAATCCCAGACCCGGCTGATCACGACGGAGCCTTCGCCCACCGCACTTGCCACGCGCTTGACGCTGCCCGCGCGCACGTCGCCCACCGCAAAGATGCCCGGGCAGCCGGTCGCATAGGCGCTCGATTGTCCCACATCCGCGCCGGTTTTCACAAATCCCTGCGCATTGAGATCGACCAGACCCGACAACCATTCGGTATTGGGTGCTGCGCCCACCATCACAAACACGGCGCGCGTATCGATCTGCCAATCCTGCCCATCGGCGGCAGAGTGCAGCGTGACCGCTTGCACTTCCGCATCGCCATGGCAGCCCGTCATCTGCGTGCGGTAATGGATTGTGATCCGCGGATGCGCCTCCAGCCGGTCGCTCAGGTAGCGCGACATCGACGCGGCCAGGCTTTCGCCACGCACCAGCAGATGCACATGCTTGGCCGTCCGGCTCAGGAACATCGCGGCCTGCCCGGCGGAGTTTCCGCCACCGATCACCACAACCTCCGTGTCGCGGCAGTAGCGCGCTTCGACGTCGGTGGCAGCATAGTAGATGCCAGCGCTTTCGAACTCTTCGAGTCGCGCGATGGGCAGCTTTCGATACTGCACGCCCGTCGCCACAACCAATGCGCGGGCGCAGGTTTCGCTGCCATCATCCAGCGTCACGTGGAACGTGCCGTCGTCCTTGCGGTGCAGGCCCGCCGCGCGGCGCGGCACGGCAAAGCGCGTGCCGAACTTCATCGCCTGAACCTCTCCGCGCCAACACAGATCCGCGCCCGAGATGCCAGTCGGAAAGCCCATGTAATTCTCGATCCGGCTGGAGGTTCCGGCTTGCCCGCCAATGGCCAGATCCTCCACCACCAGCGCTTTCAGCCCTTCCGATCCGGCATAAACCGCCGCCGCCACGCCCGCCGGGCCACCGCCGACGATCAACACGTCATGCAACTCGTCTTCGGCAAAGCTCAGGTCCAGCCCCAGCCGCGAGGCGATTTTTCCCGGCGTGGGATCGGGGATCGGCTCGCCCTTGCCGAAGATCACCGCCGGGGCATTGGGCGCAATCGCGCAGGCATGCGCCACCGCCTCGGCCTCTGCCTCATCCAAGGTCAGCATGCGCACTGGAATCCGGTTGCGCCCGGCAAAGGCCGCGATCTGCCGGATGTTGCGGTCCACCTCGGCGCCGATCAGCGTCAGGTTCGACGCCCCGCGCTCCAGCATGCCACGCCGGCGCGCCGCAAAGACGGTGATGATGATGTCCGACATCTCGGGAATGCGCGCCATCAGGTCCAGCATCGCAGGCCGCTCGACACACAAAAGGGTCGTGTCCTGCACCGCGCGCAGCGACATCGTGTACGCCCCGCCCGACAGGAAAGCGATATCGCCGGTGAATTGCGTGGGCCCCAAGCTTGCCCCATCGCCATAGCGCCCACCGGTTGCCGGATCGACGGCCTCCATCTCACCGTCCAGAAGGTAGGAAAACTCGGTGGTCGGGTCACCGGCCCGGTGCACGATCTCTCCCGCTTTCACGACACGCTCGGTCCCGATTTTCCGTATTTCGGTCACATGCGCATCTTCAAGGGGCGTGCGCACCATCGTCCTCAGATCAGCCGCCAGGGTTTCCATCTTCTATCCGTCCCGTCCGTTGAACAGCCCCGTCAGGGCGCGCCTTACCAACCCTGTGACGCTCGGCCTGTGGACTGCGCCGAACGGCAGGGGGCGACATACCTCCATCGCCGCAACTCCGACGCGCGCGGTCAATGCGCCGTTGACAAGCCCCTCACCGAACCGCCGCGACAGTTTCGACAACACGGACCCGCCGACCGCCGACCCCAAAAGGTCATCGCCGATGGCCACGGCCCCGGTCGCAACAAGGTGGGTCAGGACCGCGCGCGTCAGCCGCCACGCCCCAAGGGTCCCTGCGCGCCCACCGTAGATCTCCGCGATCTTGCGGATCATCCGCAGGTTGGAGGTCAGCGCCGCGATCACATCCGCCAGCGCCAGTGGTACAAGTGCGGTGACGGTGGCCACCTGCCGCGCTGCCGCTTCGACTTCGCGCTGCGCCATCGCGTCCAGCGGTGCCATCACCTGCGTCTCGGCCAGTGCGAAAAGGCTCGTGGGATCGAACATCTCATCACGTTGCCGGTCCAACTCCGCGCGCCCAAGCCGCAATTCGGCGCGCCCGGCATAAAGCGCCGAAATCTGTCGTACGACCCCACGCGCGGCGGTCACATCGCCCGACGCCAAAGCGACCTCGGCCGCGCGGTGCACCTTGTCGAGCCGCCCCAGGCGTGAGAACGCCGCCAGTTCGCGCAGGCAAATCAAAATCAGCGCCAAAAGCACCGCCCCGATCAATCCCGTCGCGACCCAGCCCAAGACGGGCCGCGTTTCCAACAAACCGGTCACGAATTCCCACGCCGCCAAGGACGCCACAAACCCGATCAATCCGACCAACGCGGACCAGAAGAACCGCGCGAGCCACGATGGTCGCCGCGCGCCCAGGGTCGCGACCACCTGCATCGCGCGCCCTTCGGCCGGCGGCGTGCCCGCATCCGGGATTGGCGCGACTGCTTCAGGCCCTGCTTCCGGGGCCTCGTCCAACTCGATCAAGACCGGCCCTTTACGCTCACTCATCGGTGGCTCCTGCTTTCATCTTGCTGGAAAAACCTCGGGGGTTTGGGGGCTGGCCCCCAAGTGGCCGGTGTTTTGGACCCCCGGCACGGTTCCAAAACAAACCAATCATCTCAGCTTGTCCCCAATCAAGAACTCCGCCGCACGGTCCAGCCGGATATGCGGCGGCCCCTCACCGCCTCGCAACGACAAGGGCGCAGGGGCGAATTTCATCACCCCGAATTCCCCGTCCAGCCAAGCCTTCGCCCCACTTTTCGCCGGCGCCAACAAAGCCTGCGGATCCGCCGGCAAATCGCCCGGATGCAACGCCGCCTGCCGCCCGTCGTTCAGGAGCGCGCCGCGCACAACGCCCAGGTCCGTCCCGTCGACCCGCCGGACCTCTTCCACCGTCGCACGCAATGCCGCAATCGCCATCGCGCCGGTGTCCGCGCCCGAGAAATCCGCCCGCCGCCGGGCATCTGCGACCAAGGCTTCCATGATCGCCTGCAATTTCGGGTGCTGATCGTGGTGCAAATGATCTGCTTTCGTGGCGGCAAACAGGATGCGATCAACCCGCTTGCCGAGGATCTGGGTCAAGAACGTGTTCCGTCCGGGCCGGAAACTGCTCAGAATACCACTTAGTGCCTGCCGCAGGTCCTCCACTGCGCGCGGCCCGTTGTGAATGGCTCCAAGGGCATCCACCAAAACAACCTGCCGGTCGATCCGTGCGAAATGCGCACGAAAGAAGGGCTTCACGACTTGGGATTTGTAGGCCTCGAACCGGCGCTCGAATTCGCGCGCCAGCGATCCGCGCGGGGATGGGCCATCGGGCAATGGCGCAAAGGTCAAAGCGGGTGAGCCCTCAAGATCGCCGGGCAAAAGAAAACGACCCGGCGTGCAATCGGAATATCCCCCTGCGCGTGCGGCCCCAAGATATGCGGCCCACCCCTCGGCCAGCGCCTTCGCCCCGACCTCGTCCAGTTTCGCGCCCGCGTCCACCGCGCCGAGTTGCGTCAGAAACGCCGCGGCCTCTTCGCGCGTACGGGCCTTGGACAACGCGCCCTCAGACCATTGCGCGAATGACATCTCCAACAGGGCCAGATCCAACAACCACTCACCCGGATAGTCGACGATATCGAGATGCACCGTGCGCGGCCCCGAGAGCGCCGACAGCAAACCGTTGGGCCGCACCCGCAGCGACAGGCGCAATTCGCTGACCGAGCGTGTCGAGTCGGGCCAATAGGGCTCGTGTCCCGTCATCGCCGCCAGATGGCTCTCGAATTCGAAGCGTGGCACGGTATCGTCGGGTTGCGGTTGCAGGAAGGCCGCCTCGATCCGGCCCCCGGCGGCGGCCTCAAGCCCGGCCATTCGGCCCCGATCCATCAGGTTGGCGACCAGGGAGGTGATGAAGACGGTCTTGCCCGACCGCGCCAACCCCGTGACGCCCAACCGGATCACCGGCTCGAACAGCATCTCCGAGACGCCGTCTGACACGGTTTCGATCCCCCGGCCCAGGGTGTCTGCAAGCGCGCCAATCACCAACGGGGGCATCCTCTCTGCATCGTGATGGGCCAAGACATAGCCATTCGCCGCAAAGGTTTCGAGGGGCGATGGACGGGGAACGTTTCATGGAGTAGCCCCCTGCCATGCCGTGCTACGCCTTCCGCATAGAATATGATGGCCGCCCCTTCGCGGGTTGGCAGCGTCAGGCCAATGTGCCCTCGGTTCAGCAAACGCTGGAAGAAGCCCTGGCCAAACTCCAGAAAACCGAACCGCGCGTTACCACCGCCGGGCGCACTGACGCGGGCGTGCATGCCACGGGGCAAGTGGCCAGCGTCGATCTGGAGCAGAGCTGGGACCCGTTCCGCCTGGCGGAGGCGCTGAACTGGCATTTGCGGCCCAACCCTGTCGCGATCACCGCCTGTGCCAATGTTCCAGATGAGTTCAGCGCCCGTTTTTCGGCGCTTTCACGCAGTTATTCGTACCGGCTGATCTGCCGCCGTGCGCCTGTGGTCCATGATGCCGGCTTTGTCTGGCAGGTGCGTGGCAAACTGGATGTGGCCGCCATGGCCGCAGGCGCACGCCACTTGATTGGAAAGCATGATTTCACCACCTTCCGTGCCGTCCATTGTCAGGCCCAATCCCCGGTCAAGACGCTCGATGTGATCGAGGTTAAAGACGTGCCCTTCCATGCGGGCCGCGAAGTCCGCTTTCACCTGCAAGCGCGTTCTTTCCTGCATAATCAGGTCCGGTCCATCGTCGGCTCGCTGGAACGGGTCGGAGCGGGCTCCTGGGCACCGGAGGATGTGAAAACCGCGCTCGCCGCCGCCGATCGCGCCGCCTGCGGGCCCGTCGCGCCCCCCGACGGGCTGTGCATGACCGGCGTGGGCTATGCCGAAGATCCGTTCCGCAATGGCTGGGTCGAGGCAAGCCCATCACAAGCCATGCCCTCGCCCGCGTAATCTCAACACACGAAAAGGACGCTCACCCGTGCAGCCGACCGTACCCATTGTGAAGGATCTCGTTTTCGTTGGCGGCGGCCACACCCATGCGCTGGTGCTGCGCAAATGGGCGATGGCTTCGGTGCCCGGGGTGCGGGTCACCTGCATCAACCCCGGTGCAACGGCGCCGTATTCGGGGATGCTGCCCGGCCATATCGCGGGTCATTACACCCGCGAGGAGCTGGATATTGACCTTGTGCGCCTTGCCCGCGTTGCGGGTGCGCGGCTGATCGTGGACCGCGCCGTGGCGCTTGACCCCAAGGCGAAGCAGATCCGCCTCGGAACCGGGCGCGTGATCCGATATGATATCGCCTCGCTCGACATCGGCATCACGGCGGAGATGCCGGCGTTGCCCGGATTTGCCGAGCATGCCATCCCTGCCAAACCCCTTGGCCGCTTTGCCGATATCTGGGCGCGCGCCTGCGAGGGGGAGGGGCCGATCCGTATCGCCATTCTGGGCGGCGGGGTCGCAGGCTGCGAGGTTGCGATGGCCGCCGTTCACCGCATGACCGGCCTCAACCGTGAGGTGACGGTCACCATCATCGACCGGGGCCGCGTGCTGTCGAGCGTCGCGCCTGCCGCCCGCACCCGGCTGATGGGCGCGCTGATCGAGCATGGTGTTGACGTGATCGAAAACGCGCAGCCCGCCGCAATCGAAGCGGAGGCCGTGATGTTGGAGGATGGCCGCCGCATCGCCTCCGACCTGACGATCGGCACCGCCGGGGCCACGCCGCAGCCTTGGGTTGCCGACATCGGTCTGCCATGTCGCGACGGGTTTATTGAGGTTGATCAATATCTGCGCTCGGTCGCGGATCCCAACGTCTATGCCGCAGGCGATTGTGCCCATATCGTGCATGATCCGCGTCCCAAGGCGGGCGTTTATGCCGTGCGCGCGGCGCCGATCCTGACCCACAACATCCGAGCCGATCTGCTGGGGCAACAGCGCAAGGCGTTCAACCCACAGAAGGATTTCCTCAAGCTCATCTCGATGGGCGGCCAGGTTGCGGTGGCCGAAAAGGCGGGCATTGCGCGCGCCGGTCGCCCGCTCTGGCGCTGGAAGAACCGGATTGATCAGACCTTTATGGACAAGTTCCGCCACCTGCCGCAGATGTCCGCGCCCGCCCTGCCGAAGAATTGCGCCAAAGGCGTCGCGGCGGAGCTGTCAGGGCCTGCGCCCTGCGGTGGATGCGGCGCGAAGCTGGGGGCGCGGGCGCTCGACGGGGTGCTTGGTGGCGTGCCCGGCGACGATGCGGCGGTCCTGACGATGGGCAACACGCGACAGGTCCTCAGCCACGATCACCTGCGTGCCTTTGCCCTTGATCCGGTGTTGGTCGCGCAGGTTGCAGCGATCCATGCGCTTGGCGACATCTGGGCGATGGGCGCGACCCCGCAGGCCGCGCTTGCGCAAGTGATCCTGCCCCGCGCCGCCGCCCGCTTGCAGGGGGCCGCGCTCAACGAGGTCATGGAAGCCGCGCGCGCCGTTTTTGCCGACGCCGGGGCCGAGATCGTTGGGGGGCATTCCACCGAAGGCCCGGAGTTGACCGTCGGGTTCACGGTCACGGGCCTGCTCGACCGCGCGCCCATCACGCTGGCTGGTGCGCGCCCGGGTGACGCGCTTCTCCTGACCAAACCGCTGGGGACCGGCGTGATCCTTGCCGCCGAGATGCAGGCCAAAGCGCGGGGCGGCGATGTTCTGGCGTGCTGGCAGTCGATGCTACAAACCTCGGCGCAAGCCGCCGAAACCCTCGCCCCTCATGCCCACGCGATGACCGATGTAACGGGCTTTGGCCTGGCAGGACACCTGCACAACATCTGCAATGCCTCCGGTGTCGGTGCCGAGATCGACCTGAACGCGGTGCCGCTCCTTGCGGGCGCAGAGGCGCTTAGCGCCAGCGGCATCCATTCCTCGC
This sequence comes from Gymnodinialimonas ulvae, assembly GCF_037543845.1. Lineage (NCBI taxonomy): Bacteria > Pseudomonadati > Pseudomonadota > Alphaproteobacteria > Rhodobacterales > Paracoccaceae > Gymnodinialimonas > Gymnodinialimonas ulvae. The sequence goes on along the minus strand of NZ_JBBIFX010000001.1, from coordinate 1,916,363 downwards.
TTTTCTCGCAGAACCGGGCTGCGGCCCCCGTTGCAGGCGCGCAAGGTCCGCGCGCCGACCTTCTCCATGACCCTCAAACCGCGGGCGGCCTGCTTGCGGCGGTCCCCGCTTCCATCGCTCCCGATCTCCCGGGTGTCCGCATCGGGACAATCACCGGGACACCGGGTCTTGCAACCATCTGACACTGCAACTGGACACCGCCTGAAACCGGCTTAGTGTCCGCCCCAGATAGCTCAAATCGAAAGGCGCGCGAGATGTCGAAATTCGGCTCCAGCCAACCCGTCACCCGGATCGAAGATCAACGCTTTCTGACCGGCGCTGGCCGCTACACTGACGATATAGCCCCCACGAACGCCTTGCGCGCCTTCGTCCTGCGCTCTCCCGTGGCCCATGCCACCTTCACCATCGACCCGGCGGAGGCGAAAACGGCCCCCGGTGTCCATCTTGTCCTGACCGCCGCCGATCTGGCCGAGGCCGGGCTGGCCAACAAACTGCGCGCACATGTTCTCAAGAACCGCGACGGTGAACGCGGCGATGCGTCCCCGCGCACGATCCTCGCCGAAGGGCGCGTGCGGTTCGTGGGCGACCCGATCGCCTTCATCGTGGCCGACACGATGGCGCAGGCCAAAGACGCCGCCGAAATGATCGAACTGGATTTCGACGACCTGCCGGTGAAGCTCGACCTCGCCCCCGGCGGGCCGACGATCCACGACACCAGCCCCGACAACATCGCTTATGATTTCCACCTTGGGGATGAGGCCGCCACCGATGCGGCCCTCGCCGCCGCCGCGCGTCAGGTCACGCTTTCGACCCACGACAACCGTATCATCGTCAATTCGATGGAACCGCGCGGCTGTTTTGCCGAGGTCGATGGCGACAAACTGCACGTCGCCGTCACGGGGCAGGGTGTCTGGGGCACCAAGCGCGACCTGATCAAATGGCTGAGCCTGCCCGAGGAATCTGTCCGCGTCACCAACCCAGATATCGGCGGTGGCTTTGGCATGAAGGCGATGGGCTATCCCGAATACGGCCTCTGCGCGCTTGCTGCGCGCAAAACCGGTCGCCCGGTGCGCTGGATCGGGGAGCGGACGGAATCCATGCTGTCCGACAATGCCGGTCGCGACCTTGACGTGACCTGCACTCTTGGCTTCGACGCCGACAACAAGATCGTGGCCTACAAGGTCGACAGCCTGTCAAACATGGGCGCCTACAATTCCGAGTTTGGCCAGGGGATCCAGTCCGACCTCTTCGCTCGCGTGTTGTGCGGCCCCTACGATATCCAGACGATGCATTTCCGCAATCGCGGGGTCTTCACCAACACTACACAAGTCGATGCCTATCGCGGGGCCGGACGGCCCGAGGCGATCTATGCGCTTGAGCGCGTGATGGATTTCGCCGCACGCGAGTTGGGCGTTGACCCGCTCGAGCTACGACGTGCCAATTTCATCTCCGATGCGGCGTTTCCCTACACCTCCGCCACGAACGAGATTTACGATGTCGGTGAGTTCAACCGCGTTCTGACCCGCGCCGCGTCCGAAGCCGACGTTGCAGGCTTTGCCGCGCGCCGCGCGCAGTCCGAGGCGGCCGGCAAATACCGCGGCCTTGGCGTTGCCTATTATATCGAGTCGATCCTCGGCGATCCGTCCGAGACCGCCAAGATCGAACTGCATTCCGGCGGGGCGCGCCTTTACGTCGGCACCCAATCAAACGGGCAGGGCCACGAGACCGTCTATCGCCAGATCCTGCACGATCAGACCGGGCTGCCTTTTGACCAAATCGAAATCATTCAAGGCGATAGTGACCTGATCGCCAATGGCGGCGGGACCGGCGGATCACGCTCGGTCACAACGCAAGGAGTGGCGATGCGCAAGACGGCGGATGTGCTAATCTCTAATCTGACGGAATTCTTGGACAAGAACATGGACGCCGACGAAATGACATTCGATGCAGAGGAGGGCGTGTTCCGCGCCCCCGGCTCGAATGTGGTCGTCACCCTGCTGGAAGCCGCGGAAAAGGCCATCACGGCGGGCGAGGGGCAGCTTGCCACATCCGAGGAAACCACCAAGCTGCCGGGCCGCTCTTTCCCCAACGGCTGCCACATCGCGGAGGTCGAGATTGACGCCGACACCGGCGAAACCCGTGTGGACCGCTACACCGTGGTCGACGATTTCGGCGTCCTGATGAACCCGCTCCTGGCCGAGGGGCAAGTCCACGGTGGCGTAGCTCAAGGGCTGGGGCAGGCGATCATGGAACGCGTCGTCTACGATGCCGACGGGCAGCTTTTGACCGCCACCTTCATGGATTATGGCATGCCACGCGCCGATGATGTGCCCTTCGTGGCCTTCTACACCGAAGAAATCCCCTCCACCGCCAACCCCCTCGGCATGAAGGGTTGTGGCGAGGCCGGAACGGTCGGCGCACTCGGCGCGGTGGCCAACGCGGTGCAGGATGCACTTTGGCCGCTCGGGTTGCGGCAGGTGGATATGCCGTTCACGCCCTCGCGCGTCTGGCACATGTTGCAGGAGGCGAAAGGCCAAGTTGCGGCTGAGTGAACGCATATCCGGCTGGCTGCGTGGACTGCGCAGCGCCGCGCCTGCCGCGCCCGACGACGCACCGCGCAATTGCACCCATGTGATCCTGCTCGACGGCACGATGTCGTCGATGGCCCCGGGCGAAGAGACCAACATCGGCCTCACCTATCGCCTGTTGCAGGACCTGCCGCCCGATAACAGCGTGCGCCTATACTACGAGCCGGGCATTCAATGGCGGGGTTTGCACCGCGCCCATGAGGTGATGGCAGGTATCGGCATCAATCGGCAGATCCGCCGCGCCTACACCTGGCTCGCCGAGGGCTACAAACCCGGCGATCGGGTGATCTTGATGGGCTTCTCGCGCGGGGCCTACGCGGTCCGCTCGCTGGTCGGGCTGATCAATACCATGGGCCTTGTGCGGCGCGACATTGTCGCCCCGGAGCTGGTCGAGGAGATCTACACCCTCTATCGACAGGCCCCCGGAAGCGCCGCCGCCCGCGCGCTCAGCGGCCGCGACTGCATCCCCGACATCCCGATCCGCTTTCTGGGCGCCTACGACACCGTGCGCGCGCTCGGTATCCGATATCCCGTGGTCTGGCGGCTTCTGCCCCTGCCACACCCCTATCACAACCATTCGCTCGGCCCGAATGTGGAGGTCGCCCGCCAAGCGCTCGCGCTTGATGAAACCCGGGTGGCCTACGCGCCGATCCTGTGGAACATGACGGCGCCGGACCGGGCAAATCGCGACGTTCGCCAGGTCTGGTTCAAAGGCAGCCATGGCGATATCGGCGGCCAGTTGAGCGGCATGGCCAGCGCCCGACCGCGTTCCAATGTCTCGCTGGTCTGGATGCTGGAAGAAGCCGCCGCGGCGGGCCTGCCTTTGCCCGAGGGATGGCGCGCGCGCTTCCCCACCGACCCCGACGCCCCCTCGGTCGGCAGCTTCCGGGGCTTCGGCAAACTCTTCTGGGCGCGCCGCAGGCGGGTTGTCGGGCGTGATCCGTCCGAGGCCCTGCACGAAACCGCAAAAGGCCGGCCCGGCGTCGAAGATCTCACGCCGCCCGATCCCGCACCTGCGCCCGTGACCAGCTAAGCCAACGGCATCTGCTGGGTCCGTCAGCGCCCGCCTTTTCGCGGCTTTGCCCTTACCGTCGGATCAGCGTCGCGCGGGTCCTCCGGCCATGGATGCTTGGGATAAGCCGCCCGCATCTCCTTGCGGACATCGGCATAGGAGCCGTCCCAAAACCCCGGCAAATCCGTTGTCACCTGAACCGGCCTCTGCGCCGGGCTTAGCAGCACCATCTTCAGCGGAAGGTTCCCGGGCCCCACACGCGGATGCTCCCGCGTCCCGAACACCTCCTGCAGGCGCAAGGACACCTCCGGTACGTCGCCGCTGTAATCAATCGCCACCCCGCGCCCCAGCGGCGAGGTCCAGCGCTCCGGGGCGAGCCGTGCCACCTCCTGCATCCGCTCCCATCCCAGCCATGCCTCCAGCGCGGGCGCCGGATCGAACCGCCCCAGATCCGCCGCCGTCCGCACGCCATCCATGAATGGCAGCGCCCAGTCCTCCAACCGCTCCATCAACGCCGCATCCGACATCTCCGCCACGCCCGAAAACGCAACCCTGGCCCGCAAGAGCTTCGCCCGCTTCGACCATCCCAACGCGCCAAGCCCAAGATCGCGTATGCCGTCCAGGACCGCCTCCGCCATCGCCTCGGGCGCCGCGTCCTGCCACACCCGATCGTCCAGGATCAGCGCGCCGAAGCGCTCCTGCCGCCGCGCCTCGACCCGCCGCGCCCGCTTCGACCAGGCGCAGACATCCACCCACGCGATCCGTGCCCCGTAAAGCGCGCGGACCTCCGCCTCGCTCACCTCAAGCGCCGCACGGATGCGCGCCTCCCTCGGGTTACCATCGAGGTCCGTGGCCACGATCAACCGCGCGCCCGCCAGCCCATCGCCCTCCGGCAGCGCCGCGCCCTTGCCGCCGGACAACACATACCGCGGCTGCACACCCTCGCGGCGCAGCCCGATCCGATCCGGATAGGCCAGCGCCGCCTGCGCGCCAGGGCTGCGCGCGGGTCCGCCCTCGAACCGGCGCAGACGTTTGGCCTCTTGCCGGATCCGGGCCATCTCGCCGGGATCCGCGCGGATCTCCTTGGGCGCATCCAGAGCCCGCAACCGCCGTTTCATATCCGCCCCTTGCCCGCGCAACGGGTCGCGCTCTGCCAGAAGCGCCGCCAGGCGCGCCGCGCCCGCCCCGCCCCGCGCCAGCATCTGCCCGAGGCGCGGATGGACAGGCATGCCCGCCAGCGCCTTGCCATGGTCCGTGATGGCCCCGTCCGCATCCAGCGCGCCCAGATCGCGCAGCAATGTCTGCGCCTCTGCCATCGCGCCTTCAGGCGGTGGCGTCAAAAAAGCCAACCCATCGGACCCGCCCCACAGTGCCAATTCCAACGCCAACCCGGTCAAATCCGCCGCCTCGATCTCGGCGGGCGGATAGGCGGGCAGGGCCCCTTCGGCCCCCTTCGTCCACATCCGGTAGCAGATCCCCGGTGCCACGCGCCCCGCACGCCCGCACCGCTGATCGGCCTCCGCCCGGCTCACTGGTTCCGTCACCAGCCGTGCCATGCCAGAGCTTGGGTCGAACCGCGCACGCCGCGACCGTCCCCCGTCCACGACGATCCGCACGTCCTCGATCGTCAGCGAGGTCTCGGCAATCGACGTGGCCAGAACCAGTTTGCGCCCTTCGGTTTCCGGCCGCACCGCCGCGCGTTGCTCGGACAGTTTCATCGCCCCGAAAAGCGGCCGGACCACCACGTCGCACGGCACACGTCCCTCCAGGGCTGCGGCCACGCGCCGGATCTCGCCCTCGCCGGGCAGGAACACCAAAGCGCCGCCCTCGGCCTCGGACAAGGCCTGCATCACAAGGTCGGCCACCGCCGCCTCGAACCGCATCTCTTTGCGCGTGGGCTTGTCGAGCCAACGGGTTTCCACCGCGAAGGCGCGCCCCTCGGACGAGATCATCGGCGCATCCGCCAGCATTGCCGCGACCGGCCCCGCATCAAGCGTTGCGGACATCACCACCAGCCACAGGTCGTCGCGCAATGCGCCCCGCACCTCCCACGTCAACGCGAGCCCAAGATCCGCGTTTAGGGACCGTTCGTGGAATTCGTCGAAGATGACCGCGCCCACGCCGGGCAGGTCGGGTTTGTCTTGCAGCATGCGGGTCAGGATGCCCTCGGTCACCACCTCGATCCGTGTCGCGCCGCTCACCGCGCTGTCGCCGCGCACGCGGTAGCCCACCGTTTGCCCGACCTCTTCGCCCAGTGTCTGCGCCATGCGCTCCGCCGCTGCACGCGCGGCCAACCGGCGCGGCTCCAGCATCAGGATACGGCCTGAGACCTCGGGCAGAAGCGCAAGCGGTACCCGCGTGGTCTTGCCCGCGCCCGGCGGCGCCTGCAAAACCGCGCGCCCCTCTGCGTGCAAGGCGGTGACAAGATCAGGCAGAATGGCATCAATGGGCAGGTCCATGACCTCTGGCCTAGGCGGGTCGGTGAGAGGCGTCAACGGCTGGACTTGGCCCGCCGGAATGCGTCATGTGGCGCAAGAACGGAGGCAATGCGCATGGACGAACTGGCGGAAAAGGTTGCAGCGGGCAACAGGCGCGCCCTGGCGCGTGCCGTCACATTGGTCGAAAGCACCCGCCCCGATCACCAGGCGCAGGCGCTTGGCTTGCTTGATCAGCTCCGCGCGCTCGACCGGCAGGCACTCCGCATCGGCCTTTCCGGCACGCCGGGTGTGGGCAAATCCACCTTCATCGAGGCCTTCGGCATGCGCCTGGTCGAGGCGGGTTTGCGTGTTGCCGTGCTGGCGGTTGACCCAAGCTCGGCCCGCTCCGGCGGCTCGATCCTCGGCGACAAGACCCGGATGGATCGCCTCAGCCGCGAAAAGGGCGCGTTCATCCGTCCTTCACCCTCCTCGGCGGCCTTGGGCGGCGTCGCGCGGCGCACGCGGGAGGCCATCAGCCTGTGTGAGGCGGCTGGCTTCGACGTCGTCCTGATCGAAACGGTTGGCGTCGGCCAATCGGAGACCATGGTGGCACAGATGTGCGATCTTTTTGTCCTGCTGCTGGCCCCGGCGGGCGGGGACGAATTGCAGGGCGTCAAGCGCGGCATAATGGAAATGGCGGATATCATCCTCGTCAACAAGGCCGACGGCGATCTGAAGGCCACCGCGACCCGAACCGTTGCGGATTACGCCGGGGCGTTGCGGCTCCTGCGCAAGCGTCCCTACGACCCGGAGGATTTTCCCAAGGCGCTCGCCGTCTCGGCGGTCGAAGGGGATGGGCTCGGGCAAGCCTGGGCCGAGATGCAGGCGCTGGCGGAATGGCGCAAGGCCCACAGCCATTGGGACCGCACCCGCGCTGCACAGGCCGCCCATTGGTTCGAACAGGAGGTGCGTGAAGGCCTTCTGGCGCGTTTGACCCGCGACGCCGACGTCAAGGCGCTGATGCGCGAACAGGCAGAGGCCGTTGCGCGCGGGCAAGCCACGGCGACCGCGGCCGCGCGCGATGTCCTGGACCGGTTGCGTTAGGCGTCGTCACTGCGCGTCATCGTCCCCTGATAGCGGATGATCAAACCCAGCGCCCGGACCCGCGCATGCACATCGAACGTGACCGCGCCATCATCGCGGACCCGTTCCATGCCCTCGCAACTGACCACCAGGCCCTGCGGCACCGGCAGGCCGAAACCGCGGACCCCCGTGATCGGAATAAACAAGCCCTCGTCGCGGACCTCCGGCGCCATCAGAAAGACGCTGCTGCCGACCCTCTCGGCGACGATGCCGGGCGCGTGGAGCCATTGCGTCGAGCGCGTGATGTGACCGCCAAAATCGCGCTCCCAAACCTCTGCGTCTTTCGTGTGGGTCAGACGAAAGGAAAACGGCATCTCGCCTGCAGTTCCGGGCATGCCGCCCGCGCGCGCGATGGTCCGGGCGAGGCCATTGCCATGGGACACGCGCACCCGGCCCGTGTAGCGCCCTTCAACCGTATGGAACCGTTGCAAGGCGTCGGGTAGGCCGCCGAACGCGGCGCCCATGGCTGTGGGATAGAGTGTCACGGAGCACCTTCTTTGCGGTCAATGAACCGGGCGCTGAGGCTTGGATCGGGCATCATGCAGGTGTCGTACCGGCCGAAGATTGCATAGCGGTTCCGCGCGATCCGCATGTAGAGAAAGGATTTCAGCGGGCGGGGCAGGAAACGGATTGCGCCGAGCGCGCGCCAGGGCCAGCCGACGGCGCGCATGGCGGCGGCGAAACTGTCGAGATGGGTGTGAATCCGGCCATCGACGAGGATCAGGTTGGTCTCGAAATCATCGCTCGAAAGGCCGAGCGCGGTATAGAGCGCGTGACCGAAGTCCGATTGTGCGTGGGCGAAGCAAAAGCGTTCGGCCCGGTCGACCTTGGTGATGAACCGGAAAAAGCCGGAGCACAGCACGCATTCGCCGTCAAACACGATCAGGTCGCGGCCCGCGAGCCGGTCTTGCAGCGCGTGCGGCAGGGCGTCGATGCGGGCGCTCAGCGGAAGATCGCCTCGCCCTGTTCGTCGATCAGGCGCTTGGCTTTGTGGGTGGAGGTGGCGAGCGCTTCGTCGCGTGAGGCGCACATATCGGCGCGGATCATGGTGTGGGTCTTGGTCTCGCCGTCGATCTCTTTCTCGATCACGGCGCAGATCCGGTGCCCGCCCGCGTCGGCCTGCGGCTGCGCGGTGATGCGGAAGCCCTCATAGTCCTCGGCCGGAGTGCTGGCCGCCTTACTGCTGCCGCCGCCGCCGAAGAGTTTGGAGAGGAAGGACATGGGCTGTGTCTCCGGGTGGTTTCATGGGTCGGAACAGATGGTAGCGCGATGGGGTGAGGAGGGGAAGGTAACGGTGGGTTGCAAGGTTGCAACCATAGGTTAAGTATCTGATTTTAAAATATAAAGCTATTTTCGTTAACCTATGGTTAAGCATGATTTGAACGCGGTTTCGGGGGTCCGCCGCCCTATGGGCCCATGTGGTCGAGGTAGTAGTTCACGCAATCCTGCACCCGGCGGAAACGGTCGCCGCCCAGATGGGTGCCGCCGAACCAGCGGGTGACGATGATGACGTGGTTTTGGAGGTCTGCCCGTTCGAGCATGCGGACGATCACCATGCCCGCGCCAGATTCCCCGTCGTCGTTCTTGATGGGGCCGCCGGGGGTCAGCAGCGCCCATGTGTTGTGGGTGGCACGCGCGAATTTCTTGTTCCGTTTGAGGGCTTTGACAGCGGCGAGGGCGTCGGCCTTGGACGCGGCGGGCGCACCCGAGACGGCGTATTTGGAGCCGCGGTCGGTGAGGACGGCGTCGAAGGTGGTCAGCATTCCGCGCGCAGCCAATCTGCGAAATCCGCCTCTAGGATGATCGACGCGGCAAGGTCTTCCATCATGCGCACACCTTTGGACGGGTCCGGTCGCAGGATGTGCCCGCCATTCAGACGCAAAAAGGTGGCGCAGGCGACAAAGGCCGTGCGTTTGTTGCCGTCGATGAACGCGTGGGCCTTCGCAATCCCGAACGCGTAGGAGGCCGCGAGGGCGTGGACATCCGGGTCGCCATAGGCCGCGAGGTTGATGGGACGGGCGCAGGCGGCCTGCAACAAGGCGGAGTCGCGGAGCCCCGCTGCGCCGCCGTGGCGGGCGATCTGGCGGTCATGAACGATGTAGAGCGCTTGGATCGGAACCCAGACCCAACTCACGCGAGACCTTGGAGAAGGTCGCGGTTGTCATCCATCACGTCCTCGGCGGCGGCCAGCGCGGCTTGCAGTTCCGGGTTGTGGGCGGTGAGCTTGAGCGAGCCGTCGTCGGCGCGCGTCACGAACAGCGCGTCGCCGGGCTTGGCGTCGAGCACGGCAAGCATGTCAGCCGAGAGGGTGACAACGGCGGAGTTGCCGACTTTGCGGATTTTGGTTTCAATCATGGATATACAATAGTGTATACGGCGATCAAGACAAGCGCGCGTCCGACACTCCAATCAACTTGCTACGGGTGGCGCGTATTTGAGCACCTCGAAATCCGCTTCATAGAGGCGACGGATTAGTTTGACAGTATCGGGTACGAGAAATTGCTGCTTTTGGTTTGCCGCGTTCGTTTGGTGCGAGGTTTCGTTACTGATGCCGTTGTAAGAGCCAAAGACACGCTTACAGATTTCCTCGAGATCGGATTGAAGAGTTTCGACCCGCCCAACGTAGTCCATCCCGCCGGTCCCGCCGGGAATGATGGATGTCTGCGGTAAAAAATGAGCATTGCGCTTGAAGTCCATTGCCTCCAATTCCTGCAGAAATTCCATGAACCCGACGTAGGGAAGTCTACCTTCGCCGTCTTCTCCTTTATTGGGTGCGATCTTGTCCAGGTACCCCGAGATGATCCGCGTGGTTGGATCACGTACTATTGTAAATCTAAAAGCATTGTTGAACTGCCGGACGGTTGGGAAGCTATTGAGGCGCTTCTTCAACCCATTGGCATTTATTGTGCCGTCGTCCTTAACGCCCAGATGTGTGCCGAGCGTCGCCATAACCGTCGAATTCGCACATTTGGGAACACGCGCGTAGAAAAAATTGGCTGGCTTGCTGTAAACGAAACGCATCAAGACGGCGTTGTGATACTGCCGTGGAATGCTGGAAAGCAGTGGGTAACGCGCTGGACTTCCATACCGCAAAGTCAGCAGGACGTCGCGCTTGTGGCTATGCTTCAGAATCGGCACCAGTTAAAGCCCCTGGCCCCTCACTGATCCAGGAAACTCCGCAGCTTCCGTGACCGGCTCGGATGCTTCAGCTTCCGCAGCGCCTTCGCTTCGATCTGGCGGATCCGTTCGCGGGTGACGGAGAACTGCTGGCCCACTTCCTCAAGCGTGTGGTCGGTGTTCATCCCGATGCCGAAGCGCATCCGCAGAACCCGCTCCTCGCGCGGCGTCAGGGAGGCCAGAACCCGCGTCGTCGTCTCTTTCAGGTTCTCCTGAATGGCGCTGTCCAACGGTAGGACGGCGTTCTTGTCCTCGATGAAATCGCCAAGCTGGCTGTCTTCCTCGTCACCGATCGGTGTCTCCAGCGAAATCGGCTCCTTGGCGATTTTCATCACCTTGCGGACTTTTTCGAGCGGCATTTGCAGCTTTTCGGCGAGCTCTTCCGGCGTCGGCTCCCGGCCGATTTCGTGGAGCATCTGGCGACCGGTGCGGACCAGCTTGTTGATCGTCTCGATCATATGCACGGGGATACGGATCGTGCGCGCCTGGTCGGCGATGGAGCGGGTGATCGCCTGCCGGATCCACCACGTCGCGTAGGTGGAGAATTTGTAGCCACGGCGATATTCGAATTTGTCGACGGCCTTCATCAGGCCGATGTTGCCTTCCTGGATCAGGTCGAGGAATTGCAGGCCGCGGTTGGTGTATTTCTTGGCGATGGAAATCACGAGGCGCAGGTTGGCTTCGACCATTTCCTTCTTGGCCTGACGGGCTTCTTTTTCGCCCTTCTGCACCTGGTTCACGATGCGGCGGAATTCGGGGATGTCGAGGCCGACATATTGGCCGACCTGGGCCATGTCGCCGCGCAATTCGTCGATCTTGCCGGTGGAGCGTTCAAACAGTGCCTGCCAACCGCGCCCGGACTTGCCCTGCATGCGTTCCATCCAGGTCGGGTCGAGTTCCTGCCCGCGATATTCCTCGATGAATTCGCGGCGGTTGATGCGGGCCTGATCGGCGAGTTTCACCATGGCGCTGTCGATGGACATGATGCGGCGGTTGATGCCGTAAAGCTGATCGACGAGGGCTTCGATACGGTTGTTGTGAAGGTGCAATTCGTTGACAAGCAGGACGATCTCGGCGCGCAGTTTCTGGTAGTCGGTCTCCTGCTTGGCGGAGAAGCTGCCGTCTTCGTTCAGGGTCGCGGAGATGCGGCTGTCCTGCATTTCGGAGAGCTGCATGTAGTCGCCGGCGATGCGGTCGAGCGTGGCGAGGACCTGCGGTTTGAGGGTGGCCTCCATCGCGGCGAGCGACATGTTGGCCTGATCGTCTTCGTCCTCGTCCTCGTCCTTCTGGATTGGGTTGCCGTCCGCGTCGAGCTCGGGCTCAGGCTCGGGTTTCGGCTTCGGGGCCTCCGTGCCGGGCGGGGTCGATCCGGTGGCGGTCGGCGCCACGACCGGGGTGTCGTCCTCGTCGCCCATCTGTGTGCCGAAGGTGGCATCAAGGTCGATCACGTCGCGCAGAAGGATGTCTTCCTGCAGAAGTTCGTCGCGCCAGATGGTGATGGCCTGGAACGTCAGCGGGCTTTCGCACAGGCCCGCGATCATGGTGTTGCGCCCGGCCTCGATGCGCTTGGCGATGGCGATCTCGCCTTCGCGTGACAGCAATTCGACGCTGCCCATCTCCCGCAGGTACATGCGCACGGGGTCGTCGGTGCGGTCGAGCTTCTCGGTCTCGGATGCGGAAACGGCCACTTCGCGGGAACCGGAGGTTTCCACGACGTCGGTCGAACCCTCCTGCTTGTCGTCGCCCTCTTCGGTCTCTTCGTCTTCGATGATGTTGATGCCCATCTCCGAGAGCATCGACATCACATCCTCGATCTGTTCGGAGGACACCTGTTCGGGCGGCAGCACGGTGTTGAGCTGATCGTAAGTGATGTAGCCCTTCGTCCGCGCGTCGGCGATCATCTTCTTGACGGCGGTTTGGCTCATATCGAGGCCAAGTTCCTGATCTTCGCCGTCCTGCTTACGATCGTCGGTGTCTTTGGCCATGCGTGTCTACCCCTTGGGCTAAGGTCGATTCGGACCCTTGCTAGTGAAATCAAATCTAACGCGAATCAGTGATTCGGAAAGCCCTAATTCCTTGTTTTCTTGCCTTGTCCCGCGGTCGAGAGCAACCTGTGGAACTCTGCCCGCGCCTCGGAGGTTTCGCCGAATTGCTCGGCGTCGTCCTCACCTTTCGGCGAGAGGGCGGCGTGTTTGCCGCGCACCGCTTCGTTCAGGCGATACGCAAGGGTCGCGTCCTGTGTCTCGGTGATCTCGCCCAGGTCCTGTGTGGCCTCGGCCATTTCGTCCTCGATCGCGCGGGCGGCGGATTGTTTGGCGAACTCTTCGGCCAGGCATTCGGCCGCACGGGTTTGGTCGCCGTCGCCGATCAGGAACGGAGTGATAGCCAAATGGGAAAGCGACAACAGGCTTTCAAGAGCCCCGGCGAGCGGCGATGCATTTATCTCGTCCAAAAGCGTCGCGGGGTCGCGGGTTGTCGTACCGAGAAGCAAGGTTGCAAGGGCGGCGTGGTCGGCATCGCGCGGGTTGAGGCGGTCGAGTTGATCCTCGAAATCGTCGATCAGATCGGGAAACCGGATGCAACTGGCCACGATCAAGCCGGTGCGCAGGGTCTCGCCGTTGAGCGCGGTGGCTTTCACGCGGGTGGTCGCCAGCGGGGCCTGTGCCTCGGCAAAACCGCGGCCTTTCCATGGCCCCCGGCCCGCGCCCGGCCCCCGGCCCGCGCCCCGTGGCGTCCAGGCGGGCCGGAAAAGCGCGCGGCGCAGCTCGGCAATCGCATCGCCATAATGGCGGCGCAGCCCCGGATCCCCGATCCGCTTGAGCGCCTCGCGCAACCGCAAATCCAATGCCGAACGCCGCTCGGGACTATCGAAAACATGCCCCTCGGTCTCGCGCCGCCAGAGCAATTTGACCATCGGCTCGGCCCGGTCGAGCAGCGCCTGCATCGCGCCGGCACCCTGCGCTTTGATCAGATCGTCGGGATCCATCCCCTCGGGCATCACCACAAACCGCAGGCCCTTGCCGCCCTCCAACATCGGAAGCGCCAGGTCGATCAGGCGCATCGCGGCACGTTGACCGGCCTTGTCGCCATCCAGCGTGATGATCGGCTCGTCGGTGATACGCCACATCAGGCGCAGCTGATCTTCCGTGATCGCGGTCCCAAGTGGGGCCACGGCGGCGCCAAACCCGGCCTTCACCAGTGCGATGACATCCATGTACCCCTCGGCCACGATAAGCGGCTGCCCCTTGCCCGCCGCCTCGCGCGCAGGGCCGTGGTGATAGAGGCTCCGACCCTTGTCGAAAAGCGCGGTTTCCGGCGAATTCAGGTACTTGGCATTGTCATTGGGATCCATCGCGCGCCCGCCAAAGCCGACGCAACGCCCGCGCGGATCGCGGATCGGAAAGATGATGCGCCCGCGAAACGTGTCATAGGGCTTGCCGCCCTTCTGACTGGGCTTGGCGAGACCGGTTTCCAGCAATTGCGCATCGCTGAACCCCTTGCCCTTGAGCGCGTCCCACAGGCCCTGCCAACTGTCGGGCGCAAAGCCGATCTCGAACCGGTCGAGCGTGGCCGCGTCCATGCCGCGTCGTTCGAGATAGGCGCGGGCATCCGCCGCCGCCCCGGTCTTGAGTTGCAGGCGGAACCAAGACACCGCCGCCTCCGTCGCCTTGGCCAGTTCTGTGTTGTGATCGGCCTTTTCCTGCGCCTTGGGATCGCGCGCGGGCATGGTCATTCCGGCTTCGCGGGCGAGCAATTCGACGGCCTCCATGAAGCCAATGTTCTCGGTCTCCTGGACGAATTTGAACATGTCACCCTTGGCGTGACAGCCGAAGCAATAGTAGAATCCCTTGCGGTCTTCGACGTGGAACGAGGCGGTCTTTTCCTGATGGAACGGGCAGGGCGCCCACATGTCGCCCTTGGCCTGATTGGATTTTCTGTTGTCCCATATGACCTTGCGGCCCACCACCTGCGCGATGGAGGTTCGGTTGCGAAGCTCATCAAGGAATCCGGGTGGAAGGGACATGGTCGGAGTATCCATCGCGGCGAAAAAAGTGTCCACCCGATGCCGGTCTTGGATACGGATTGTTTACGACTTGAGCATAGACTGGAGAAGGTTTGTCACGTAGTTTCTACAAAACTGCGCAGTGTTTTCTGTAGTTTAGTAGTGTGTTTGGAGTACCCGTGCATGACGTTCAGTGCGCTTTTTTTCCTTAGAAGTGAATCCGGTGCCGTCGGTGTCGATTGGGTGATGATGGGCGCGGGTGTCGTGGCCGGTGTCATGGCCATGTTGACGGTTGTGTCGGATGGCACGAATGGTTTGGTCGGCAATGTGACTGGCCAATTGGCGCAATTCGAAATCGGTACGGTTCCCAATGGCTTGCCCGGTGGTGTGCGCCCCGGCGAAGGCGGGTCCGGCTTTGGCGGATCGGGCAGTGCGGGCGGTGTCGGCAATAGCGATTGGCGCGATCTGGGCGGCGGTTTCGGGACCGGCACCGGCGGTGGTGCGGGCTCCGACGGATCGGGCGAGATCGACCCCGAGGGCGAAGAGATCGAGGTGGCCGAGCTGCCGGTCGTCGAAAGTGACCCGGAAGTCTTGATCGTCGACGCCGCATTGGTGGTTGAAGAGGTGATCGAAGCCCTGGTGGAAGAGGCGCTCGATGACGCGGTCGTGGCGCAGGAAGTCCTTGCTCAACGCGAGATCTGGGCCGCGCGCGTCGGCAATGCCGCCTTTCCGCAGGCCAGCGAAGTCGTTGCCGCGCTGGACGTGGTCTTGGTCAATCGCGGTGTGACGCCGCCCGCCTAAGAAACCGGCCGGGCGGCGACCATGGCCATGGCGCGCGAGATTTCATGCGCGCAGCTGGCCGCCATCGAGCGGAAGACCATGACCTGAAACCGGTCCGGTCCGGTCCGCATCAGAACACAGTTCATATGCCCCAGAAGCGTCCGCGCCGCAGCGCCCGGACCGAACACGCCGTCGCGCAGGTCGATCGGAACCAGCCGCGCCAGGACCTCTGCCGCATCCGCGCCGTCAAGCGCGCAGATCGCCCAGGCGCTGCCGTGGTCGACAAGGGCGGCGCCCGCGATGGGTTTGAGCGGCGCCCCCAGCACCAGCGCCTGTTCGGGCCCGAACCACACGACGCCGTTGGCATGCGTGTTGGGCGCGGGGAAATCCGCGCCAACCTGGCCGTCGAGCGCGCGGGACACCTTGGCCATCTGGCCCTTGTGCGGCGCGACCCAGGTGATCGCGTCACAGGTGATCTCGGTCACTTGCACCCGCCCCACGGTCAGCGGCAAAAGCCCGTCGAACGGCGATTTGGCGATCAGATTAGCCACGGGCGCGCCCTCCATCCGCATCGAAGAAGACCGGGTCGCAAATCTCAACCTCGGCGGTGACACCGCGCAGGTGGTCGACCATTTTCATGTGGTGGCCAACGCGGTCGGGGCCATTCTTGAGAAACCCAAGACCAATGAAATGGCCCAACGTCGGCGAAAAACCGACCGATGTCACATAGCCCAGATCGTTTTCGCGCGTGACCTCGGCCTCGGGCGCAAAAAGATGCGCGCCCGCGGTCAATTCCTGCACCGCGCCGACGGGTTTGAGGCCCACAAGGCGTTCGCGATTTTCCATAAGAAGGCCGGGGCGCGTGGCGGCTGCCTTGCCGATGAAATCCTTCTTTCCGGACAGAAGGCCCTGCAGGCCGACATCGAATGCGGTGACGCGTCCGTGGATTTCGGCATGGGTGATGAAGCCCTTCTCAAGCCGCAACACGTTGAGCGCCTCCATCCCGTAGGCCCCGCCGCCAAGCGCCTCGGCCCGCGCCACCAGGTCGCGGTAAAGCGCATCGCCAAAGGCCGCGGGCACGGCCACCTCATAGGCATGTTCGCCCGAGAACGAGATCCGGAACAGCCGCCCGTCGATGCCGTGGGCGCGCACCACGCCACATTGCATGAACGGAAAGCTGGCGTCGTCAATCGGCGCGTCGAGGATCCCGTTGAGAAGATCGCGCGCGCGCGGACCCGCGACGGAGAACTGCGCCCATTGCTCGGTGACGGAGGTGAACCGCACGTCAAGATCGGGGCGCAACCCCTGCGCGACAAATTCCATATGCGCCATGACCTGCCCGGCGGCGGCGGTTGTGGTGGTCATCACGTAATGGCCCTCGGCCAGGCACGCGGTGGTGCCATCGTCCATCACATGCCCATCTTCGCGCAGCATCAAGCCATAGCGCACGCGCCCGGGCTTCAGGGTGGAGAACATATTCGTGTATAAGAAATCGAGGAACGCTCCGGCATCCGGCCCGATGATTTCGATCTTGCCGAGGGTGGAGACATCGACCACGCCCACCGCATCGCGGACCAGACCAACCTCCCGGTCGCAGCTTTGCCGCCAATGCGTCTCACCGGGCGCGGGCACGTAGGATGGCCGATACCACAATCCCGCTTCGATCATCGGTGCGCCCCGCGCCACCACCGCCTTGTGCGATGTCGTAAACCGCTCCGGCGCAAAGCCGCGGCCCTGCGCGCCCGCCCCCATCGTCCCGATCGCCACCGGCGTGTAAGGCGGGCGATAGGTCGTGGTCCCGGTCTCGGGGATGCTGCGCCCCGTCGCATCGGCCAGGATCGCCAGTGCCGCGATGTTCGACGATTTGCCCTGATCCGGTGCCATGCCCTGCGTCGTGTAGCGCTTCATATGCTCGACCGACGCGAAGCCTTCCTTCGCCGATTGCGCCACGTCTTTCGTGGTCACGTCATTGGCGAAATCCAACCACGCGCGCCCCTTCGCCTCAACGAAATGCAACCCTGCGCCATTGCCACCCTCCATATGCACCTTGGGAAGCATGTGGTGCGTGCGATCGACTTTACGACCCAAGGCGGTGAGAGCGGCCTCTGCCGCGTCCGCACCACTCACAATCGCGTCCCAGATCGATAAGCGCCCATCGCACGCGCCCGCAACATGCAGGCCGGGAATGGCGTTCTCTGCGGGGACGAAAGCGTTGATCTGGTCCTCCCAGACAGGCTTCGCGCCCATATGGCAGGTCAGGTGAACCGTCGGGTTCCAGCCGCCCGACACACCAAGACAATCGGACTGAAGCTGATAGGTGCCGGACGCGGTGCGATAGCTGATCGCGCGCAGGGCCTGCCGCCCCTTGGTGCCGACAACCTCCGCCCCCGCGATCAGGCGATAGGCCCCTGTTGCCTCGGCGTCCGGGCGGGTATCGATCACGGTGCAATCCACGCCCGCGTCGATCAGGTCGCATGCGGTGGCATGGGCATCGGGGTTGTTGGTAAAAAGGCTCACCTTTTCGCCGGGGCTGACGCCATAGCGGTTCACATAGGTGCGAATGGCCGAGGCCATCATGATGCCGGGGCGGTCGTTGTCGGGAAAGGCGATGGGCCGCTCCAACGCGCCCGCCGCCAGCACCGCCTGACCCGCCCGGATGCGCCAGAAACACTCGCGCGGCAGCGCCGGATGATGGGGCAAATGCTGGCTCACCCGCTCCACCGCAGCAAAGGTCAGCCCGTCGTAAACCCCGGTCACCGTGGTGCGCGACATGATCCGCACCCGCCCCGTCTCGCGCAGCGCCGTGTGTGTCTCATCGATCCAGATCTGCGCGGGGACCCCGTCGATCACCTCATTATCGGCCACCAACCGACCACCCAGATCGGGCATCTCCTCGGCCAGGATCACATCCGCCCCCGACCGCGCCGCCGTCAGGGCCGCCATCAATCCCGCAGGCCCGCCGCCGATCACCAGCAAGTCACAAAACGCAAACGCCCGCTCGCTTTCCTCCGGGCTGGCGTCCCGCGTCATGCGGCCCAGACCGGCGGCGCGGCGAATGGCAGGCTCGTAGACCTTTTCCCAGAACGCGCGTGGCCACATGAACGTCTTGTAATAGAACCCCGCGCTGAGCCACGGCGCAAACAGGTCGTTCACACTCAGAAGGTCATAGGCCAACGGCCCGATATGGTTTTGACTGTGGGTCTCAAGCCCGGTGTAAATCTCCTGCACGGTCGCCCGCACGTTGGGCAACATCGCGTCGCCCGCCCCGACTTGGATCAGGGCGTTGGGTTCTTCTGAGCCTGCCGTCAGGATGCCGCGTGGGCGGTGGTATTTGAATGAGCGCCCAACCAGTTTCACACCATTGGCAATCAGGGCGGAGGCGACCGTATCGCCCTTGAAGCCCTCAATCGCCTTCCCGTTGAAATGGAACCGCACCGGCGCGTCGCGGTCGATCAGGCCTTTGCCATGGAGCCTCATGGTTGCCCCTCCGAGGCCAGCGTGGTGGCATAGATCTCATGGGTGATTGTGTCGCGCTCGACCACGATCCACGCGCCGCAGCCGCCGGAATGATGCCAAAGCTCTCGCGTGCGCCCGGCGGGATTTTCGCGCAGGTGGATGAAGGCATTCCACGCGGCGGACCATGTCTCGCCCTCGGGTCGGTCCAATCCCACGGCATGGCCGCGGACGGTGAATTCGCGCTGGTCTCGGTCGCCGCAAAGCGGGCAGGGGATGCGCATCAGAGACCCTCCCCCGCGACGCTGGCAAACCCCGTGCAGAGGAACGCCCTTTTTGCCGAAAGCGCGTTCAGATGTGTGCGCATGCGTTCCATCGAACGGGGTTCAGTGGAGGTTATGTTGCGCACCGGTCGCCTCCTCATCCAGAAGGCCGTGGCCGGTGTTGAACCGGTCGAGGCGGAATTTTTCCGCCGCCGCATGGGGCCGGTCGGTCGCCAGCAGATGTGCAAAGCAATGGCCCGAGGCCGGCACGGCCTTGAACCCGCCGTAGCACCAGCCGCAATTGAGGTAGAGCCCGTCGATATGGGTGCGGTCGATGATCGGCGAGCCATCGGGCGACATATCCATGATCCCGCCCCACGAGCGGAGCATTTTTGCCTTTCCGATCATCGGCATAAGGGTCATCCCGGCTTCCACCACGTGTTCGGCCATGGGCAGGTTCCCGCGTGCGGCGTAGCTCGGGTAGAAGTCCAGATCGCCGCCAAAGACCAGCCCGCCCTTGTCGGATTGGCTGATGTAGAAATGGCCCATGCCATAGCTGATGACGTGGTCGATGACGGGTTTCAGCCCTTCGGTGACGAAGGCTTGCAGCACGTGGGATTCGATGGGCAGGCGCAGGCCCGCCATGGCTGCGACCTGGCTCGACCGTCCCGCGACGACGATACCGATTTTCTTCGCTCGGATCGCTCCGCGTGAGGTCTGCACGCCGCGCACAGCGCCGTTTTCTATATCAATACCAGTGACTTCGCAGTTCTGGATCAGGTCAACGCCGCGGCTGTCGGCGCCCCGCGCATAGCCCCAGGCGACCGCGTCATGGCGCGCCGTACCGCCGCGCGGATGGTAAAGCCCACCATAGATCGGAAACCGTGTCTGCTCGTAATCAAGATACGGCAGCATCGCGCGCACGCCCTCGCGGTCCAGCAAGATGGCATCATCGCCCTGATTGATCATCGCATTGCCGCGCCGGGCAAAGGCATCACGCTGCCCGTCGGAGTGGAACAGGTTGATGATGCCGCGCTGGCTGTGCATCACGTTGTAGTTGAGCGCGCCTTCCAAACCTTCCCAGAGCTTCATGGAATGGCTGTAGAACTGCGAATTTCCGTCCAGGATGTAATTGGCGCGCACGATGGTTGTGTTGCGCCCGACATTGCCGCCGCCGAGGTAGCCCTTTTCCAGCACGGCTACATTGTTCAGCCCGTGTTCCGCCGCCAGGTAATGCGCCGTCGACAGGCCGTGCCCGCCACCGCCGATGAGGACGATGTCGTATTCGGGTTTGGGATCGGGGGTGCGCCATGCGGGCCGCCAGCCCCGGTTGCCGGTCAAGCCTTGCCACAGCACATTCAGGCCGGAATAGCGCATCATCGCCCCTCAAGATCACGCGGCGCGACGCCGTCGTTCAGGGCAACTTAGCGGCAGGGCCGGGTGCGTGGAAGTCTTGCACGCGACACCGGCGCGCCCGAGCGCGACGTCTAGGTTGTCGCGGGCGCCGTGGGTGGCGGGCATTGCTCACCGCCATACGGGACGCGACCGGCATAGCGCGGGCGGGTGATGGTGAAGTTCTCGAAATCGAGGTCGTTGACGCCCATGTTGAAGGCCGGGTCAAAGTCGATGAAGCTTTCCACGATTACGAAACGCTCGCCGATCGCCACGTTGGGCAACCGATCCTGGATCGACGCAAGGCTGTTGCCACAAAGCCGCGCAAGGGTGCCGGTGGCATGGCTCCATACGATGCGGAAGTTGCCGTCGTTGGCGCGATGAATTTCGGTCGCGCGCATGCTGACACCGTCGTGGTCGCGGATCATCGAGGCCAGCATGTTGGCGTATCCATCCATCTCGGTCGGATCGATGGATTGTTCCTGACGCGAGATCAGGTCGGCGACCGTGAAGGTCGCCTTGATCGAGGTGTTGTAAACCCGGTAGGCGTCGAAGAAGGTGAACGTTCCCACCCAGGCCCAGACCAGGATCGGGAAGATGATAACGCTTTCAAAGGCGACCGCGGCGCGTTCTTCACGCCAGAAATGGTTGAGAAGTCGGTTCATTTGATCTGCTCCTCAGCTTGGTTCGTTAACGAAAATGCTGCTTGCGGACATGTGCATGCCACCGGAGTCGTCGCGCGCGAGGCTCAGGCCGAAGCCCGAGAACGGCAGGATCGGATCGACGACAAGGCAGGTTCGGATCAGCACGAATTCGTTGTTGCCGCCCTGGTTGAAGGTGTTGTCGGGACGGATGACGACGTTGTTGACGGTGTCCCGTTCGGCGCAAATCTGGTCGTTCGCCGGCGGCTCGTACGTGGTGTCGATGACTTGCAGGTCGATGGTCAGCAACGTGTCGCAATTGGGCAGCATGCTGGTGTTGGAACAAATCGTGTCGCGCACCGCATCGGCATCGGTCACCACGCCCTGCGCCAGCCGCAACACGCGCACCGACATGTCGAGCGTGCGTTCCAGCATGATCTGACGGGTCAGGATCAGGGCCGTCTCGAAGGCGGCCATGAACATCAGCATCATGAGCGGGAACATGATGACCATCTCGATCGTGGCCGTTCCGCCTTCGTCGCGCCAGAAGCCCTTGATGTGACGTGTGATCTGCATGTCGCGCTCCGTCACTGGATGAGGCGAAGCTGGTTGATCGACCGGGCGATGTTCTCAAACGCCTCACTGATCTCCAGACCTTCGACGTCGTAATAGGTGGCATCGGTCGTGGCGCAATATTGCATCACGTCCTGACCGCGATCGGGGGCCTCAAAGGCGATGGCGTAGATGATGATCCCTGCCGAATTGGCCGCGTCACAAATGGCGCGCAGGTTACGGTCCGCCGGAATGGGCGTGTCGTTCTGGCTCACATAGAGATGGCTGGAATTGGCGATGAACGCGTCATGATAAGCCCACCGCCCATCTGCGCGTGCGGCGCGTTCCAACCATTCTTCCGCAATCCATTCGCGGGTGTAATTGTCCCACAGATAGGGCCAGCTGACGGACCAGCCGAGGTACTCATCGCCGTTCGCAATCGCTTGAGCGGTGGCTTCAGCATAGGCGATGACGCGTGCGTCCAGCCCGTCATTTTCAGTGCCATTTTCGTCAGGGTCGCGCCATTGCCGATTGGTCACGGGGTATTCGGTATAGCCGGCGAATGGGGCGTCCGCCCAGTAGCCGGCACCTGAACGTGGATCACCCTGCGGGATCCAGAACTGGCGGCGGTCCTCCAACCAGATTGACACGCGATCCGGGCCGGGCCACGGTTCGAACAGGTCATCGTCATCAGAGTCGTAGGTGAAGATGACCGAAGGGCGCGGACCGCCGTTGAGGCGATAATATTCATCGCGGATGTCGTATTGGTTGGTATTGGCCCCATCGGTCATCATCACGACGACCTTGATGGTTTCATCATCGAGCAATGTGGAATCGTCACCGTCCACGAACGGAGCCGGGCGATCGTCGAAATCCGGATGGACATCCCCGGAGGCGATGAGCGCCTGAACCGCGGTATTCGCGGTTGGATCCAGAAGGCCAACAGCCCAGTTCATACCCAGGTCAATGGCGGTCCAGCCACCGGTGTTGAGGCTGTTGATATGAGTGTGGAGCACCGTTTCCTCGTGTTGCCACGGGAGGATCTCGGCGTATCCGTCGGTCTGACAATGCGGCGACTGAAAGAATTGGTCAGAGGACTCGTTGTTCCTGTCCCAATGGGCGATGCGTGCGATGGGCACCGCCGGATCGATTGCGGTGTTCGTGAAATCTGACGCCGCCCAGGAACTTGCGGTCCAGCTCGACCAGCCGTTGGAAGGGTCGAAGGAATAGTTGTTCGGCGCGGCATCGAAGCGGGCACAATTCGACGCAGCCTGCGTGCCGTCGAAGGTGAACACGCTGTCGATCATCGCACCGCTGTTGACGCGCCCGTTGTAGGGAACGATCGACACAGTCACGAGGTTCTCGGCATTCAGCGTCGCGTTTGCGCTCAGGACTTCGGTCACAAATTCACGCGCGGCAGGGCGCATGTTCGTCATCCGGTTGTTGCTGCCCATCGAGCCCGAGATATCGAGGACCATGGACACTTCGATGTTGCGCACGCGTTCCTCGGCCGCCCCGATGGCGGGAGAGGTCATCACGTGCACACCAAACAGCGACATGAACATCGAGCGCACTTCAAGCTCGGCATAGGCATGCACGCGGCGGAAGTTGAGGCCTTCATCGACCCGGACATCGAGGCGGTAATTCTCGATGCCGGAAATATCGAAATAGTTGCGGACAACGCCCTCGGGGTCGTAGGGCTGCGTCAGAGAGGCCGCGGCGAGGATCGCGCGGTCCAGAGTGTATTGCAGTTGCGTGCGCTGTGTCTCGTAGCGCATCACGTCGATTGCGATGCCGCTTGCGCCGACCATAAGGACGAAGATCAACACGGCGAAGGCGGTGACGGTCCCGTCCTGCTTCTTCGCGAATTGCACCGGCGACAGGCGCGCAGCCCAAGCCCGCGCCGAAGTCGCCATTTTACCGACAAGGCCTTCCATGGCCTGCCCTCCACAATGATGTACCCAATGACGTGAGCAACTTTTCAGACCACGCCACCCTCTGATTTCACCTGAAACAAAGGCGAAAATTGGGCGAGGACGTGGAGGATTGGGGTCGTTTTGGACGGAGACCCCGGGCCGATTAACCAATTCTTAGACAACGTTTGGTTGCATGCGGCCCAGTGGTGTGCCCTTCTGCGGGTGGGCGCACGCGGCCCTTTGTCTGGACCTGTGCGCGCCGATCCGCGCCCAAGAGCAACCCGGGCCGGGACGAACGCGAAGGGAGACGCGCCATGACGACCAACCGGGCAGAGCCCAGTTTCCGGGAATCCGTAGATCTGATGTTCAACCGCGCTGCGGCGCTTCTGGATCTGCCGCCGGGGTTGGAGGAGAAGATCCGCGTCTGCAACTCCACCTATACGGTTCGGTTCGGCGTCAAGTTGCGTGGCAGGGTGCAGACCTTCACGGGCTACCGATCGGTCCATTCGGAACATACTGAACCCGTGAAGGGCGGTATCCGCTATTCGCTGGGTGTCAGTCAGGATGAGGTCGAGGCGCTGGCCGCGTTGATGACTTACAAATGCGCGCTGGTCGAAGCGCCGTTTGGCGGCTCCAAGGGTGGGTTGTGTATTGATCCGCGTGAATACGATGCCGACGAGATCGAGAAGATCACGCGCCGCTTCGCCTATGAGCTGATCAAGCGTGACCTGATCGATCCCGCGCAGAACGTGCCCGCCCCCGATATGGGCACCGGTGAGCGCGAGATGGCGATCATGGCCGATCAATATGCCCGGATGAACACCACCGACATCAACGCGCGCGCCTGCGTGACCGGCAAACCGCCCCATGCCGGCGGCATCCAGGGCCGGGTGGAGGCCACGGGCCGCGGTGTGCAATACGCGCTGCAGGAGTTTTTCCGCCATCCCGAGGACATAGCGAAGGCGCGGCTGAGCGGCTCGCTCGACGGCAAGCGCGTGATCGTGCAGGGCCTCGGCAACGTCGGCTACCATGCCGCGAAGTTCCTGTCAGAGGAGGACGGCAGCGTGATCACCCACGTGATCGAGCGTGACGGGGCGATCCACGACGCCGAGGGGGTCGATGTTGACGCGTTGCGCCACTGGATCGCCGACCATGGCGGCGTGAAGGGCTACCCGAACGGCCACTATATCGAAGACGGGACCGCGTGCCTCGAAGCCGAATCCGACATCCTGATCCCTGCCGCATTGGAAGGGGTGATCAACCTCTCGAATGCCGCAAGGATCAAGGCGCCGCTGATTATCGAGGCGGCCAACGGGCCGGTGACGGCGGGGGCAAATGATATCCTGATGGAGAAGGGCACGGTCATCATTCCCGACCTTTACGCCAATGCCGGCGGGGTCACGGTGTCCTATTTCGAATGGGTGAAGAACCTGAGCCATATCCGCTTTGGCCGCATGCAGCGCCGTCAGGAAGAGGCGCGCCATCAGCTGATCGTGGATGAGCTGGAGCGTCTGGATGCGCATCTGGGCGGGGCGTGGTCGATGACGCCGGATTTCAAACAGAGATACCTGCGCGGGGCAGGCGAGCTGGAGCTTGTCCGCTCCGGCCTCGATGACACGATGCGCGGAGCCTATGCCGCGATGCGCGAGGTCTGGCACACGCGCGACGATGTCACGGACCTGCGCACCGCTGGTTTCCTTGTGTCGATCGGGCGCGTCGCGTCGAGCTATCAGGCGAAAGGGATCTGAGCAAACACTCCGGCGCGGTCAGAGACCCTGATCGCGCTTGACCAGAAGCACGGTCATGACGTCGGCCACGTCCTTCGCCTGGCTCCGCGCGGTCACGCCGCCAACGGCCAATGTGCGTCCGGCCCGCCACCAGAGGCCGGGCGCATAGACCCGGCCCATCGGTTCCTTGAGTTTCACAAGAAATCCACCCGCCGGTTTGAAGGCGAAGACGCCCCGGTCGACCCGTGCGACATTGTCGATGCTGCACAGGACCCGACCGTCGGCCTCGCGCAATTCCACGCGCGTCAATTCGATCACCCGCGACGACGCCTGCCAGACGCTCCACGCCAGCCAGAGACACCCCAGCCCGAACACCAAAAGAAACGCCAGCCATTCCAGATCTGCGGGCGGGCGCGTTCCCGCAATCAACAGCAACAGCACGCCAAGTGTCCCGGCCAGCCCAACGGCAGCCACGCGGCGCGGGCCTTTCGGCGTGATCTCGGCCAGCACTTCGTTGGGGTCTTCGTTCGTCTTCTTCCGCGCCATCGCACACCTTCCGTGCCTCCGCGCAGAATGGACGCGCGGGCCGTGCCGGCATACGTGGAACCCCATCATCCCGCAAGGAGGCCAGATCCAATGTCCATTCGCCCGATCCTTGAAGCCCGCTCAGCACAGCCCACGATGGAGGGGGCGGGCGTGCACCTGCACCGCGCCTTCGGGTTCCAGGACCCGTCCGAGCTGGATCCGTTCCTTTTGTTCGATGACTTCCGCAACGACGATCCGGCCTTCTACGCCAAGGGCTTTCCCTGGCATCCGCACCGCGGGATCGAAACCATCACCTATGTGTTGGAAGGCACGGTCGAGCATTCCGACAGCCTCGGCAACTCCGGCCGCCTCGGCGCGGGATCGGTGCAATGGATGACTGCGGGATCGGGCATTTTGCATCAGGAAATGCCTCTGGGCAACGCTGCCGGGCAGATGCATGGTTTCCAGCTTTGGGGCAATCTGCCCGGCGCGCAGAAGATGACCGCGCCGCGGTATCAGGACATTCAGGGCGAGGATATTCCCGAGATCACGGATGACGACGGCACGGTGGTGCGGGTCATTACGGGTGAGTTCTGGGGCCAGCGCGGCCCGGTCGACGGGATTGCCGCAGATCCGCAATACCTGGACGTGAGGGTTCCAGCCGGGGTGAGGAAAACCTTCCGCATCGACACCTATCGCCGCGCGTTTGCCTATGTGTTTCAAGGCTCTGCGGCGTTCGCCGATGCCTCGGCGCCGTCCGGTGTGTTGCTGGAAAAGGAGGTCATGGGCCAAGAGGTCAACATCCGCGACCTGTCCGGTGACCGTACGTTGATCCGGTTTGGAACAGGCGATGAAGTGACGGTGCAAGCGGGCCCTGACGGGGTGCGGTTCCTGCTGATCTCGGGTGCGCCGATCGAAGAGCCGGTCGCCTGGCATGGCCCGATCGTGATGAACACCCAGGAGCAGTTACAACAGGCGATGCGCGATCTGCGGAACGGGACCTTCATTCAGCCCGCGCACTAGGCGGATCAGACCGGCATTTGCCATTGTACGAACAACAGCCCGGCCACGATGACCGCCAAGGCGCGGAACCCAAGCTCGGCGGCCAGAAGGCTTCGCCGCCGGGCGGCGCGCGTGCCGGGCTTGTAGCGCCTTAGCGCAGCGTCAACGGTATCGGCCGCGGCCCGGATGGCGGCGGGGTCCGTGCGGGTGGCTAATTTGGGGTGGGACAAGCGCGCCTCAGCCGCGATCAAGTCTTGCGCGGCGGCTCGGGCGTTTGCGGGCATCAGGCGACCGGCTTTGCGCACGGCGCGCGGGAAGCTCCGCGCACGGATCGAAAGACGCTCTGCCATCTGCTGACGCAGGTCGTCTGTGATTGTCGCATAGGTCCTATGGTCCATCGAATCGGCCCCCCTCTCGCTGTACCGATTTCACTATAGGAAACAGGCCTTTGGCGCTCAAGTGGGCGCGAGGGTGGTGTTGCCGGACGCGACGGATTAACGATGGGCCATGCTGGAGACCTACAATATCGGCGCGCCGACGGAGCGGCCGCCTGTCCTGATCGCGCACGGCCTGTTCGGATCGGCCCGCAATTGGGGCGTGATCGCCAAGCGGATGTCGGAGCGGGGGCGCGTCGTGACGGTCGACATGCGCAACCACGGGCACTCGTTCCGGGGCGCGCCGCATGATTACCCGGCGATGGCGGGAGATTTGGCGGAAGTCATCGAAAACCTCGGCGCACAGGTGGACGTGATCGGTCATTCGATGGGCGGAAAAGCCGTTATGGTTCTGGCACTTACGCGGCCCGATCTGGTGCGGCGGGTGGTGGTCGGGGACATTGCGCCGGTGGGGTATTCGCATACGCAGCAGGGGATGATTGATGCGATGCGGGCGCTGGATTTGAGCCGGGTCGAGACGCGGGGGGACGCGGATCGGCAATTGGCGGAATTTGTGGACGATGCGGGCGTGCGTGCGTTCCTTCTGCAATCGCTGGACGTGAAGGCGCGCGCGTGGCGCCTGAACCTGGATCAGTTGGAAGCGGATATGGCGCAAGTGCTTGGATTTCCGGAGATTTCCGGCACGTTCGAGGGGCCGGTCCTGATGCTGTCGGGGGGGGCTTCGGACTATGTTTTGCCGGAGCATCGCGCGGCGGTGAAGGCGCTTTTCCCGGCGGCGCGGTTTGCGAAAATTCCGGGCGCGGGGCACTGGCTCCACGCGGAAAAACCTCGGGAATTCGAGGCGGCCTGCGCGGCGTTTCTGGGGTGAATTTTTCTGTAGTTTTTTTGTAGTTTTTCCGTCGTGCATCCTGCGCGCGCCGGATGTTCACGCTTTCTTAACGGCCCCACAGGACAAACACGGCCCTCTTCCGATGATCGAGGCCCGTCCCATGACCGACCCCAAACCACTCAACAAAAGCGCCCGCGCGCATCACTTCTACATGGCCGAGGCGATGAAGCGGCTGGAATGGGATCTGCAAAACCACCTGATGGACGAGCGGCGCATCCCGGAGGCGTGGCACGAGATCGCGACGCGCAAGACCAGCCCGAAAAAGCAGTTAACGGTCCGGTTCGACGAGGACGTGGTGAAGTTCTTCAAATCGGCGGGGCCGGGGCATATCGGCCGGATGAACGACGTGCTGCGCGCGTTCATGCACCTGAAACTGGGCGGGTTCCTGCATGGGCAAGAGACGATTGATGCGTTCCGGGAGGGCGACAGCGCGGGCGAGGCGCGGCCCTATTGGGGCATGATCGAAGAAATGAAGCGCAACGTGCGCGAGAAGGGGGCGGATTTGGTGTTCCGGCAGGAGCAGGCGGCGGAGCAGCGTGCTGCGGTGGAGAAGGGGGGGAAGGGGTGAGGGGTGTTCCGGCGGCGGGTCGGATTGGGGCGTGCGGGGACGGTTTGGAGGGATGAACGCGGGATCGGTGACGATCGCGCTAGAGCGGATTGCCGAGACGACCCGCGTCGCAGGCGGGGAGGAGGAGGAGCGGGAGGGTGAGGAGGGGGCGCATGGGGTGTGTGGGGAATTTAGATGCCTTGGCCTTCTGATGGGCGAGCGCACTTTGCCTTTCTCAAAAGGTGTTGAGCGAATACGAGGAGTTCGAGAGCAACTTCAGCGCTCTCAACCCAATTAAATTCATGGGTCGTCGGGTTGCGGATGCCGAGCATGGCTCCTGCATACAAACGCATGTAGCCATCTTGCTCATTTTTTTCAGATATCGATTTCCGTTCTGACCAGACGAGTTTTGGCTTCTTACTTGAAAAGACGTTTTCCATCAGAGTACTTCCAGAGAACGAAGAAAGACCTGTTTTGTCGCGAACGTAATTGTCGACCGCCTTGAATGCTTCTGCGACGGCAACGTTGTAATGGCCGGAAGCAAAAAGGTCTCTGGAAACAAGCACAATTTCTTCTTCTACTACCGTCTGCGAGAAGACGGCAGTACCGGTTTCGTCTTTCGATGTGTGATCCTCTATCAGCAGCGTCTTGGGCGCGGGGAGGGCTAGCACGTTGCGCGCCATCCCGCTTTCGACCAGGAATCTCTGAAAACGCCGAATGTTCTCGAACATGCTATTCCGTGTATAGATATTGCCGCATTGATTTGAAGATGCTCTCAATCTGGTCCGAAGAAGCATCGGCGCTAATGTGAATTTGCACATTAACATTGAGCGGCATAGCGTCCGGCGCTTGTTTCGAGGCTGGTGGTACTGGAGGGTTTACTTGTGCTCTCGTACGAGTTTTTGGGGGCTTACCTTCCTTTGCAGGATCGGTTGAGGACTTCTCATTTTTAGTTGCAGCTCGTTTCGTCGGCGCTCCGCCAGAGTTCGGTTCGCGCGAAGAGATCAAGAGATAGGTTGCAGCCTTGTTTTTTGCCGACCCTTGCCCAAGGCCTTGATTCATGAACCAATTCACTACTGTTTGGCGGTCGGCTTCACCCGCGGACGCGATAGTGGTAAGGGACTCAGGGTAGGCTCCACTGAGGATCTCGTCCACTGCATCTGAGTACTTTTCGTCCAGCCTCCAGCGGTTCCCAAGTTCTGTGGCTTTTCCTTCCTCGTCTAAGATGCCTACTCTTGTGAGTTCCGCGATATATTGCCTTGCCGCAACAGCCTGCACACCAAGTTTTGCGGCCAACATGCTGTCGTCGTACTTTGCGGATGGGGACCGCTGTAACAGATCGCGTATGCCCCACCAAACTGTCGCGGGGATTTGTGGAAACGCACCGTCGGCCATAGTGTCAATCCTCCTTTGTGAGAGTTTTGGAAATCTATCTCCACTAAGCGACAGCTTCAAGTGTTTTAGTTTTGTTCTGAGTAAATAGGAAGAATCTCTCAGGAGATCCGAGCTAGCTTTCTCGCGTCAGTGAGCTGGACTGGGGTTTGGTCGCATTAGTTGAGGCTCTACTGCTTGAGCGGGTTAACAGCGGGCAGCGCCCGCCCCGCCATCGACGGGCCGTCCGGCGGCCTGTCGATTTTGTGAAGTTGGGTGCGTCGCTCGGGCGGAGTTCAGATTTTGCAGCCATAAAGTGTGCAGAAAAACCGTTGGTTCGACAGTCCCCGGCCCGTCGATGGCGGGGGGCGACCAAAATTGAAACGCGGTGGGGCCGCAGACTTTTGCAAGCAAAAGTCGCTTTCCCTCACTGGTCGAAATCCCCCAATCCGCAGGAGAGGTCAGCCGTCCATTTTAAGCGCTGAGATGAATGCGGATTGCGGGATTTCGACTTTCCCAAACTGCCGCATCTTCTTCTTGCCCGCCTTCTGCTTGTCCAGCAACTTCCGCTTCCGGGTCGCATCGCCGCCGTAGCATTTTGCGGTGACGTCCTTGCGCATGGCCGATAGGGTCTCGCGGGCGATGACGCGGCCGCCAATCGCGGCCTGGATCGGGATTTTGAACATGTGGCGGGGGATGAGTTCCTTGAGTTTTTCGCACATGGCGCGGCCCCGGCCCTCGGCGCGGTCGCGGTGGACCATCATGGAGAGCGCGTCGACGGGTTCGTCGTTGACCAGCACCTGCATCTTGACCAGCGCATCCTCGCGGTAGCCGATCATTTGGTAATCGAAACTCGCATACCCTTTGGTAACGGATTTGAGCCTATCGTAGAAATCGAACACGACTTCGTTGAGCGGCAGGTCATAGACGACCATGGCGCGGGTGCCGGCGTAGGTCAGGTCAAGCTGAATGCCGCGGCGGTCCTGGCAAAGCTTGAGCACGTCGCCGAGGTATTCGTCGGGCACGAGGATCGTCGCCTTGATGCGCGGCTCTTCGATGTGCTCGACATGGGTCATGTCGGGCATGTCGGCGGGGTTGTGCAGCTCGGTCATGGAGCCGTCGCGCATGTGGATGTGGTAGATCACCGAGGGCGCGGTGGTGATGAGGTCGATGTCGTATTCGCGTTCCAGCCGGTCGCGGATCACTTCGAGGTGCAGAAGGCCCAGAAAGCCGCAGCGGAAGCCGAAGCCGAGGGCGGCGGAGGTCTCCATTTCGGAGGTGAAGGAGGCGTCGTTGAGGGCGAGCTTTTCGATGGCGTCGCGCATGTCTTCGAAGTCGTTGGCATCGACGGGGAAGAGGCCACAGAAGACCACGGGTTGAGACGGTTTGAAGCCCGGAAGCGGGGTCGCGGTGGGTTTCTTTTCGTGCGTGATCGTGTCGCCGACGCGGGTATCGCGGACCTGTTTGATCGACGCGGTGAGGAAGCCCATTTCGCCGGGGCCAAGTTCGTCGATGTCCTTCATCTTGGGGGTGAAGACGCCGAGTTTGTCGATGCCGTAGGCGCCGCCGGTGCGCATCATCTGGATCTTGTCGCCCTTGCGGATCTTGCCGTCGATCACGCGGATCAGGACGACAACGCCGAGGTAGGGGTCGTAATAGCTGTCGACGAGCATGGCCTTGAGCGGCGCGTCCGCATCGCCCCTGGGGGCCGGCAGGCGGGTGACGATGGCCTCGAGCACGTCGGGGATGCCGATGCCGGTCTTGGCGGAAATCTCCACGGCGTCGTGGGCTTCGATGCCGATGACATCCTCGATCTGTTCGCGGACGCGGTCGGGCTCGGCCGCGGGCAGGTCGACCTTGTTGAGGACCGGCACGATCTCGTGGTCGGCGTCGATGGCCTGATAGACATTGGCCAGCGTCTGCGCCTCGACCCCCTGGGAGGCATCGACCACCAGAAGCGAGCCTTCGACGGCCTGCATCGAGCGGGAGACCTCATAGGCGAAATCGACGTGGCCGGGGGTGTCGATGAGGTTGAGGATATAGGTGTGGCCGTCCTTGGCGGGGTATTCGATGCGGACGGTGTTGGCCTTGATGGTGATGCCACGCTCGCGCTCGATATCCATGCTATCGAGGAGCTGTTCCTGCATATCGCGTTCGGCCACGGTCCCGGTGAGCTGGATCAGCCGGTCAGCGAGCGTGGATTTCCCGTGGTCGATATGGGCGACGATGGAGAAATTGCGGATGCGGTTGAGGTCGGTCATGGGAGGCCCTTGGCGCGTGTGGTTCAAGGGCATGTAGCGTGTCGGACGGCGCCGGGAAAGGGTCGCCGCGTCGCGGGTCAGAAATTCCCGCGAAAGACGGTACGTGTCGCGTCCTGATCCCCGAGCGCTTCGAGCAGATGCTGACCGTCCTGGGTGGGGTTGCCGGAGGCGTCGAGCCAATTGCGCCGCTGCGCGATGGCCTCGGGCGAGCGGGTGTCGCGACGCCCGATGTGGGCCGCGAAGGCAATGATCTGTGCGGTTTGCTCGGTGCTGCTGCGTTCGGTCATGGGGGTTCTCCTCCGGCTGTTCAGAAGAGGTAGGGCGGCGGCGCGGCGGGTCTAGGGTTTGGGATTGTGAGAGGGGTGCGAGCGGGTATGGTGGGGGGGCAGAACAGGAAGCGATCATGGCTCGTAGTGACGAAGAATTTCTTGTCTGGCTGCAAAAGGCTCCACGTGATTTTCGCGCCATATTGGCATACCGGTGCGCCATGCGTGTTGTTCCGTTGTTCAGGTTTGTTCGGCGGCCAAGCGAGTATGTGGAGCAATTTGCTCTATTGGGTATGCGTGCTCTTTTGGCTCAAGCGGTTGTCATTATTGGACAAAGAAAGCTGCCGAACCACGTGCTTACTAGTGCATCAAATGTTGAGTCAGTTCGGGAGTTCGCTGAGGGTGCAACTTTCTCTTCTGGAAAGACGTTTGCCGATGGCAAGTTGTTTGCAACCGGGCCCGGATACGCGCTGCAAAGCGCGGCAGATGCGGTACTAGTTCCTACGCTAGGCCCGATAGGTGTCTTCGAGATAATATCGAGGGCTTCTGAGGCGCTTTCAGTGAGGCCAAGTGGCCTAACTCCGGACCTAGTAGTAAATGCGCGAGAGGGACTGGCGTCGTGTATCGATGATGATATCGCTTTTTTCGCAGGCGTATCGAGTGGTGCGGCCATTTTACGGGCACCGATAACGCTGCATCAGTGGCTTGACCGTTACTTCAGCGAATGGACAGCTGAGCGGACTGATCTTTTCGGGAACGATGGTGTCTGGACCTTCTGGGCCAAGTGGTACCAGCGCGCCATGGCAGGTGATCCGCTGCCCTGGGATTTGCAGGAGAAGATTGCGCTGATCCCGAATGAGATTTGGGAGGCCGGGCCGGAGGCGGTGGCTGAGCAGATTGCGCTGATTGAGGCAGCGTTCGAGTTGCGTCGGCGCATCGCCGATTTGGAGGCAGGGCAGGCCGTTGCCGAACAAGGCCGCCACGGGATAGGTGGAAACAACCCACCAGAAGAAATCGACGATGCAGTCGTCGGGGCGCAGGTCTCCGTGATGTGGGAGAGCATCGCAGGCCTCAAGGAAGAAGTTGAAGCTGACGAGCCGGACTCGGGGCGGGTTGCTGCGCTGATCGAGCGGCTTTCCCATGCTCTGAAAGCAGTGGTTGCATGGATCGGTCGTAAGGCTGATTTGGCGGTCGATACGGCGATCAAATGGGGTATTCCGGCTGGTGGCGGTTTCTTAGTTTTGAATCCTGAAAAGGCACATGCTGTTTTGAAAGCAGCGCAGGCGTGGCTTCCGTTTTTGGGGCCTTAGTCCTGCGCCACGGCGCGTTAACAGCGGCCCTTCAGGCCGCCGCGCCATCGACGGGCCTGCCCGGGGCCCGGCGATTTGGTTGAGCTTGGGGATTCGCTCAATCTGGACGATGACCTTGCAGCCATAAAGTGCCTTAGAACCACTGGCGGATCGCCGAACCCAGGCCCGTCGATGGCGCCGCTTTCGGCGGTGTTGTTGTATCGTGATTTGGTTGGGCTAGGTGCGTCGTTCGTTCTGTACGATGACCTGGCTGCCATAAAGTGCTTTAGAAGAACCCGTTGGATCGTCAGTCCACGGCCCGACGATGGCGCGGCTCGGTGACGTTCGAATTCGCACCGTTTCCTTCGGAACCCGTGCTACGCTCGCCCTCCAAACCCAAGGAGCGACCGCCCATGCCGAACCCGATCCCTCTGCGTATTGAAGACATTTACGTGCCGGCCAAGCGGAAGAAGACGCTGGAGGCCGAGAAGGTGGATGCGTTGGCCAATGACATTCTGGAGAACGGGCAGACGACGCCGATCCGGGTGCGGGAAGGGAAGGGGCGGTATGTGTTGTTGGAGGGGTATCACCGGCTGGAGGCTCTGCGCGCGTTGGGGGAGGAGCGGGTCACGGTGTTCGTGACGCAGGCTCGGTTGCATTAGGGGCGTGACGCAGGCGCGATTGCATTGAGGTGGCCTACCCCCAGACCAATTGCGTGACGTGGTAGAAGATCGGCGCGGCGAAGATGACGCTGTCGAGTTGGTCCAGCAGCCCGCCCTGGCCGGGGATCAGGTGGGACCAGTCCTTGACCCCCTTGTCGCGTTTGATCGCGGCGAAGACGAGGGTGCCGCACATCCCCACGAGCGAGGCCATTGCGGCCATGGCGGCGGCGCCGACAAGGCCGAAGGGGGTGACCCAGCTGAGCGTGGCGCCGATGAGGGCTGCGGCGAGGACGCCAGTGGCCATGCCTTCGAGGGTTTTGGGGGAGAGCGACGCGGCGATGCGGCGACGGCCGAAGCGGCGGCCGGCGTAATACTCGGCGAGGTCGCCCAATTGCACGACCATGGCGAAGAACACGATCAGCAGGATCGAGCGGTCCGACCCGTCGGGCATGTCGTAGGTGAGCAGCGCGGGGACGTGGGAGATGCAGAAGACGCAGATCATCAGGCCCCATTGCGTCTCGGCCACGCGGCCCATGAAGTTGGTGGCGTCGCCGCGCAGCGCGGAGATGATCGGCAGCAGCAGGAAGGCGTAGACCGGGATGAACACGGTGAAAAGCGCGGTCCAGTCGAGGGCGACGAAGAGGTATTGCAGCGGCAGGATCACGAAGCAGGCCAGCGCCAGCGACAGGTGATCGGCGCGGCGTTTGCGCGCGAAGGTGAGGAATTCGCGCAAGGCGGCGAAGGAGGCGAAGGCGAAGAGCGCGATGATGCCGATGCGCCCCGCGAGCACGGCCAGTGCCAGCAGGATCGCGAGACCCCACCAGGTGTGCACGCGCATGTTGAAGGCCTCGACCACGGGGTCGGACTGGTCGGGCGGGCAGCGCAGGCGCAGTGCCTCGCCGATGAGGGTGAACAGGATCAGCAGGCCCACGACGGCGAGCCCGAGGATGGCGACATCGGTGGTGGTCTCGGGCGTCATGGGGGTCATGGCGCAGGCTCGGGGGCGGGCTCGGTTGGGGTGGCGTCGCGGTTGGCGTCTGGCGACAGGGCCTTGAGCGCGTCAGCGGCGCGTTGGAGGAAGGTGTCCTTGTCCTCGCCTTCGTGGACATGGACCGGCGCGCCGAAGGTGACGGTGCAGATCAGCGGCAGGGGGATGATTTCGCCCTTGGGCATGATCTCGTTGAGGTTGGCGATCCATGTGGGCACCAGATCAACGTGCGGCCGCGCGACGCCCATGTTGTAGAGCCCGGATTTGAACGGCAGGAGCGGCGCGTCGGTCATGTTGCGATTGCCCTCGGGAAAGATGATCAGCGACGCGCCCTCGTCGAGCGCGGCGAGGATCTTGTCGAGGGGTTTGTCATCAACCTCGGGTCGGCGGTCGATCAGGACGCAGTTGAACACCTCGGGCCCGATGAAGGCGCGCGCGCGGGTCTTGAGCCAGTAATCGGCCGCGGCGACGGGACGGGTTTGGCGGCGCATATGGCCCGGCAGGACCGTCCAGATCATTGGCATATCACCGTTGGAGACATGATTGGCGTAGTAGACGCGTTGCTTGGCGACGGGCTCGATCCCGCGCCAATCGGCCCGCACGGCGGTGATGAAACGCGCCACGAACGCCAAGGCATGGCCCACGGCACGCGCGGCGATGCGGCGGGGAAGTGACGCAAGATCCGTCATTTGGACGTTGTGGCAGAGCGGGCGCGCCAAGGGAAGGCTGCTTTCGGCCAGTATGGCGGCACGGGGGGCTACGGGGGGTACCGGGGGCTACGGGTGGCACCGGGGGGCTAGGCGGCGGCCGGGCGCAGGGCGGGGGCGGTCAGCGCGCCATAGGCGGCCCCGCCGAGCGCACCGCAGGCGGTGGCCATGGCGAGCCCGGCCCAGAGCGGCCAGGGCTGTTGCCAGCCGTCGGCGGGCAGAAGGCAGAGCCGGGTGACCAGATTGACGCCCGCCAGACTGCAACTGAGCGACAGCGTCCAGCCAAGCACCGTGAGCCCGATCCAGCGCAGCGCATCGGGCCGGTGCAGCGCGAAGGCCCATTGCACCGCGCCGACCAGAAGCCCCAGAAGTGCCGCCGCCAGAGCAACCTCGACCATGCCGCGCCACGACGGGGCGACCGGGCTTGGCGCATCGGATCCGAGCCATTCGGGAAGAGCCAGGCCCGCGAGGATGGCGGCGGTGGTCACCAGACCCCAGCGCAGCGCACCGGGGGACCGGCCGCGCAGTGCGGCGGCCTGACCCGCGCCGACACACACGGCCATGGCCACGGCAAAAAGCGCCAACGCCTCGGCCGCGGTGGTGACGCCCTGAAAGATCGCCACGCCAAGCACGCCGAGGCACAAGCCCGCGCAACCGTGCGAGACGGTTGAAAACAAGAACCAGCGCCGCATGTTGCCGCAGTAGCAGATAGCGCGCGGCCCGCGCATCCGTGATTTGAAGGAACACTCTGTTTCTGGCATAGCTCCGGCAGAGCGGAACCGGGCGCAAGACCCGGCATTTTGAACGAGGCTTTACGATGTTGTATTTGAAAACCCGCGCCGCCGGGATCGCGCAGGCCTCGGTTCAAGCCATCCGACTGGCCGCCATTGTGGCCACCTTTCTGGCCCTTCCGACCGCCGTTTCCGCCAACCCCATTGAACGGGCTTGCCTGAGCTCGGACCGGGCCGCGTCGCGCAGTTTGTGTGCGTGTATCGGGATGGTGGCGGGCGATATGCTGACCCGTGGGCAGATGCGCGAAGGCGCGCGCTGGTTCGACGATCCGCAGCGGGCGCAGGACGTGCGCCAATCCGACCGGGCCCGCGACGAAGAGATGTGGCAGGCGTGGCGGGCGTTTTCGACGGCGGCGGAGCAGCTTTGTAGCGGCGCCTAGGCCGCGAAGCGCGGCTTAGCCAAGCCGTTTGGCCCAGGCGGCCGCCGCCTCTTCGATGAGGTCAAGCGCTTGGTCGAAATCACCAGTGAAATAGGGGTCGGGCACCGCGCCGCCGCCGACCGGCTCGAGAAACAGCGCGATGTTGTCGGCTTCGGGTGCCATGTCACGCAGGTCGGCGAGGTTGTCGGAATCCATCGCCAGCACCAGATCGAACGCGTCGAAATCGGCGGGCGTCACGCGGCGTGCGCGCAACCGGGTGAGGTCATATCCACGGGCCTCGGCGGCTTCGATCGCGGGCGGGTAGGGCGGCTTGCCGATGTGCCAGGACCCGGTGCCCGCGCTGTCGATCCTGGCCCCCGGAAGATGCGCACGCAGCACGACCTCGGCGGTGGGGGAGCGGCAGATGTTGCCGAGGCAGACCACGAGGATAGAGTGGGGCACGATGGTTCCTTTGTGAGGATTTGGACATGCGGTTTCTTCTTTGCGGACTTTTTGCCGTGCTGCCAAGCGTTGCCTTGGCCCAGGCAGAGCAATTGCTGGCCCCGATCCCGCCCGGCTTCACCCTTGGGCATGAGGCGGATCAGGGCAACAATGCATCGGCGTTGCAGGAATGGGTGCCCCGGGGCGAAAGCGTCACGGATTGGTCGCAGATGCTGACGATCCGGATTTTCCGGCAACATGACGGGGCCGATCCGGCGGCGTTTCATGGGCAGATGGCAGCGGCGATGACGGAAAGCTGCCCCGGTGGAGAGCAATTCAGCGTCACCGAAGGGGTGGAGCTTGGCACGCCGTTTCACCTGATGATCGCGACCTGTCCGAATTCGCCCGTGACCGGCGGGCCGGAGAATTTCCTGTCGAAAGCAATGGGGGGGCAGGATGCGCTATACATTGTGCAGGGGGCGTGGCGCGGGCCACTGAGCGAGGCGGAGGTCACGCAATGGACGCGGTATCTGTCGGGCGTGACGGTGTGTGACAGCCGCAGGGCCGAGGCCTCCTGTCCGGGATGAGGTGATTGTGCGCCCCCGCGCTATTTGCGACGCAGGGGGGCGTTTGGGTGTGGGTCGGATCAGCCGTCGCTGTGCCCGGAATGGTCGCCGTGCCCTTCACCATGCCCGCCGCTTGAGGGCTGGCGTTCATTGTCGATGGTGATGGTGTGCACGACCGGGTCGGCATGTTCGAAGGTGAACGTCACCTCGATTTCCGCGCCCTGTTCCAGCGGGTTGGTCAGGCCAAGCATCATGACATGCATCCCCCCGCGTTCGAGCGCGATGGTTTGCCCGGCGGCGATGGCGAAGCCTTCTTCGACCTCGACCATGCGCATCACCCCTTCGTCGGTCTGGATATGGGTGTGCAATTCAAGCCGTTCGGCGGCCTCGGAGGTGACACCGATCAGGCGGTCGTCCATGTCGGAATGGTTGAAGATGGTCATGAAGGCCGCGCCGGATTGGGCCAGCGGACTTGCGGCGCGGGCATAGGCGTCTTCGATCACCATATGGGCGGAGGCGAAGGTCGGCAGGGCGGCGAGGGTCGCGCCCAGAAGGAAGCTCTTGAAGGTCATGGTCTGTCTCTTTGATTTGAAGGGATCCGGATGGGCTCAGGCCGGGCGCGGGGGCGCACGGGCGTGATGGTCGAGCCGGAGCAGGACAGAGACGGACAGGGGCGCGTTCGCAGGGGCGGACTCGCGCAGGAGGGCGATGTCAGGCGCGCTGTGCGGCGCGGGATGCGAAAGCGCAAAGGCGAGGTGGCAGACCGGGCAATCCGCCAGGGCGACCGCGTCGCCCGCGCCGTCAAGCACCGGCAGGCCCGCGTCATCGAGCAGGATCTGCGGCGCGCCGGTTCCGCAATAGCCCCCCGCGGCTGCCATGCGCGTTTCGGCCACGATGGCGGCGAGGCTGGTCAGCGCCAGGCACAGGGCCAGAAGGCCGGAGGGGAGAACGCGGCGGATCATGGGATGCAGGTTTACCGGGCGGGCCGGGTGCATCCAAGTCACAAAGACGAAGACACCCCGCGCGGTATTGTCACCGGCGGGGCGTCAGATGCGTTGAGAGCGGGGCTTAGGCCTGTGCGGCCTGGGCCTTTGCGATCTCTTTCTTGATTTTCAGCGCCTTGGGCGACAGCTCAACATCCTTGGCTTTGGCCATGAACGCGTCGAGGCCACCGCGATGATCGACGGTGCGCAAGGCGGCGTTGGAGATGCGCAGCTTGAAGCGCCGCTCCAGGATGTCGGACCCGAGGGTCACTTCGGACAGGTTTGGCAGAAAGCGACGCTTGGTCTTGTTGTTGGCGTGGCTCACGTTGTTGCCCGTCATCGGGCCTTTGCCGGTCAGTTCGCAAACGCGCGACATGGGTTCATCCTCTCGTTCATCGACGGCGCTGGCGGGCGTGCGTTGGATGGCGTGCCTGCCGGACCGGAAACCAAAAGGGCGGCGGGAAGGCCCGACGCCCGGAAATATGAGCGGTGCAATACGAAGGGGGAGGGGGGCTGTCAACCGCGGAATCGGCGCGGCGCGGGGGATATTGGGGGGATTCACGGACGGGGTTTTGCCGCGTAGGTTGGTCGGTGATGAAAGAGAGCGATCTATATCCGCCGGTCAAGGCGTTCCTCGAAGCGCAGGGCTATGAGGTGAAGGGCGAGATCGGCCCGGCGGATGTCGTGGGCCTGCGCGGGGGAGAGCAGGCCGCGGGGGAGATGGTGGTGGTGGAGTTGAAGACGCGGTTTTCGCTGGCGTTGTTTCATCAGGGGATTGCGCGGCTGGCGGTCTGCGATTGCGTCTATGTCTGCGTGGCGCGGGGCAAGGGGCGGCCATGGATGAAGGCGGTCCGTGAGAATGTGAAACTGGCCCGCCGGTTGGGGCTGGGGCTGTTGAGTGTGCGGATGGAGACTGGCGCGGTGGAGGTGCATTGCGACCCGGGGCCTTACGCGCCGCGCAAGGTGGCCCGAAAAACGCGCGCGATCCTGAGCGAATTCGAGCGGCGCGACGGCGACCCGAATTTGGGCGGCCTGGCCGGGGCGCGCGTGACGGCCTACCGGCAGGAGGCAACGCTTTGTGCGGAGTTTCTGGCGCTGGCCGGCGAGGCGCGCGGGGCAGAGGTTGCGAAATCGACCGGTGTGGCGCGGGCCACGACGATCATGCGCGACAATCATTACGGCTGGTTCGAAAAGGTTGCAGTCGGGGTCTATCGGTTGAGTGACGCGGGGCGCGATGTGGCACCTTCGGGCTAAAGGAACGCTGGCGCGTGTGCGTTTGTCTCGCGCCGGGGGCGCTCGGGCGGGGCGTCTGGTCAGGCGCACGGCATCGCGGGCGGCGCGCGCGGGGTGTGAGGGCGGATTTTTGAGTATTTTTGAAACAAGGAAGCCGTAATGCAAACGGAGTTCGAGATCTCAACCCGGGGTGCGGGCTTGTACGCGTTCACCGACGACGTGGCGCGGTGGCTGTCCGGGGGCGGCGACGGGGTTTTGACGTTGATGGTCCGGCATACCTCCGCGTCTTTGTTGATCCAGGAAAACGCGGATCCCGATGTGCAGGTGGATTTGCGTCGGTTCTTCGAGCGGTTCGTGCCGCGCGGCGATGATCCGGCGATGGCGTGGCTGACCCATGTGGCCGAAGGGCCCGATGACATGCCGGCCCATATCAAGGCGGCCGTGTTGCCGGTGTCGTTGCAGATCCCGGTCGCGGGCGGGCGGATGCGTCTTGGTATGTGGCAGGGGATTTACCTGTTTGAGCACCGGGATGCGCCGCATCAAAGGCGCGTGGCGGCTGCATTTTCTGGGCTTTGAGGGGCGGCGGGGCGTCCTTGCAACACCTAGATGCTGTGGCGCGACAAGGCCCCTACCCAAGGCGCTGGGGCCTGCGTATAGTACCTGTGGATAAGAGGGCATGAGCCCCAAGGTCAGAGGCAGGCGCAAAGGCTCCCTTCGCGCGATAGAGACAGGAGGGCGCGGCCATGCGCTGCCCATTTTGCGGAAATGTAGACACCCAGGTGAAGGATTCGCGGCCCGCCGAGGATCACGTCGCGATCCGGCGGCGGCGGTTTTGCCCGGCCTGCGCGGGACGCTTCACCACCTATGAGCGCGTGCAATTGCGCGATCTCGTGGTGATCAAGACCAACGGCAAGCGCGAGGATTTCGATCGCGACAAGTTGGAACGCTCGATCCGGATTGCGCTGCAGAAGCGCCCGGTGGAGCCAGAGCGCGTCGATCAGATGATCTCGGGCATCGTGCGGCGACTGGAAAGCATGGGCGAGACCGACATCAACTCCAAGGTGATCGGCGAGATTGTGATGGAGCGTCTGGCCGCGATCGACACCGTCGCATACGTGCGATTTGCGAGTGTTTACAAGAACTTTCAGGCGACTGGCGATTTTGAGGACTTCCTGTCCGAATTGCGCCCGCCGAGTTCCGTGACCGATAGCTGACATGGAGGACACGCGCTGGATGCGTCTGGCGCTTTCCCTCGGCGCGCGGGGATTGGGCCGGACCTGGCCCAACCCGGCGGTGGGCTGTGTTCTCGTGCGCGAGGGCCGGGTTGTCGGGCGCGGATCGACCGCGCCGGGCGGGCGGCCCCACGCGGAGGTGGTCGCGCTGCGCCAAGCCGGGGGGTTGGCACACGGAGCGACGGCCTATGTCACGTTGGAGCCGTGCAGTCACCAGGGGCAGAGTGGGCCATGCACCGAGGCGTTGATCGCCGCGGGCGTGGCGCGGGTTGTGATTGCGGCGCACGATCCGAACCCGGTTGCCGGCGGCGGGGCCGCGCGGTTGCGGGCCGCCGGGATCGAGGTGGTCGAAGGCGTGCTGCGCGCGGCGGCTGAGGCGGATCATCAAGGATTTTTGACCACGCTGCGTGCCGGGCGACCGATGCTGACGCTGAAGCTGGCAACATCGGTCGATGGGCGCATCGCGACGGCCAGCGGCGAGAGCCAGTGGATCACCGGGCCGCAGGCGCGGCGACGGGTCCATGCGATGCGGATGCGCCACGACGCGGTGATGGTTGGT
The DNA here is from genome assembly GCF_037543845.1 of Gymnodinialimonas ulvae. Lineage (NCBI taxonomy): Bacteria > Pseudomonadati > Pseudomonadota > Alphaproteobacteria > Rhodobacterales > Paracoccaceae > Gymnodinialimonas > Gymnodinialimonas ulvae. Next base: position 1,874,233 of record NZ_JBBIFX010000001.1, on the reverse strand, counting down.
GCGGGCACGGCGCGGGCCGATGATCCGGGGCTTACGGTGCGGGGCATGGGGGTGGCGCATCAGCCGGTGCGCGTGGTGCTGTCGCGGCGGCTGGACCTGCCTTTGGGCGGCCAGTTGGGGCGCACGGCGCGAGAGGTGCCGGTGTGGTTATTGCACGGGCCGGATGCGCCGAAGGCCGCGCGGGCGGCGTGGATCGAGCGCGGTGCGCGTCTGATCGAAGTGGCGACCGGGCCGGGCGGGCAGATCGACCTTGCCGCGGCCATGGCGCGGCTTGGAGACGCGGGCCTGACGCGGGTGTTCTGCGAAGGCGGCGGGACGCTGGCGGCGGCGCTTTTGTCGGCGGATGTGGTGGATGATCTTGCGGTCTTCAACGGCGGTCTGGCCCTGGGCGCGGAGGGTGTGCCAGCGGTCGGTGCCATGGGGATCGCGCGCTTGTCCGAGGCGCCGAAATTCGCGCTTCGCAGCGTCGAGCGGGTTGGGGAAGACGGGTTGGCTCTTTGGAGGCGTATCGACGAGTAGGTTCGATTAACGCGGCTATCCTGTGGATAAGTCTGTTGATAGCGTCTTGTCGTGTCGCGAAAGTATAAGTTACCTGCGCCAAATCCAACTTTGCCCCGACAGCCAGCCCTGTACCTTCGCCAAGGCGCGCAGGGTTGGTTTGCGGGGCAGGTCTTCGCCTTGTGCAAGCCGCTCCACGGCGATTTCGACCGGGCAGGCAAGCCCCGTCACGGGGTCGACGTAGCGCGGATAGGCGATCAGGGCGGCATGGACCAACGCGGCAAGGGATGGCCGCGCGATGCGTCGCGATGGGGGGCTGCCGAGGTCGGTTGTGAGGCCCCAGCCGGCGTAGAACGGCGCGCCGAGGGTTGTCACCGGCAGGCCGCGGATCAGGGCCTCGAACCCCATGGTGGAGGTCATGGTCACCACATGGTCGGCGACGGACAGGAGCGCCTCGGCATTGGTTCTATCGGCGATATGATCGGCCATCGCGCGCGCCGGGTCGGGCAAGACGCCGGGGCGCAGACCGGCCTCCACATCGGGGTGGGGCTTGTAGATCAGATGAGCCTTCGGGAAGAGCTGCCGGGCCGTTTGCAGGAGCGCTTCGTTGGTGGCGACGTCGCCCGCGCCGAGGCGGATGGAGGCGTCGTCTTCGACCTGCCCAGGCACCAGAATGACGTCGATCCCACTGGGTAGATCATCGGGGAGACCGGCACGTTCAAGATTGTATTTGGTCACGCCGGAACGCCGCAGCGCCTCGATCAGACGCTCGGCCCGGTCGAGCCGCGCGGTGGGCAGATTGGCCGCCGCAGCGATCAGGTGTTCAAGGTCACTTTCGCGGGTTGGATCGTAGTAGATGCCGCGGCTGTCCGTCACCAGCGAGAGGGGCGGCACAAGCTCTGCGCCAAGGCCGCATGAGCGCAGGAAACCGTCCTCGACGCGCCGCAATGCACGCCCCGCCGCGTGACAGGTCTCGCGCAGCTCGGGCGTCTCGCGCCCGGCCCAGACCATGACGCTGCGTCCGTCTCGGGCGGCGCGGAACGGTTGATCTTCGAACTCCAGCTTGCCGTATTGGCCGAAAAATCGCCGCAGATGGCCCTTTTTCCAGCTGCGCATGCCGAGTGCGATTTGTCCGTTGTGGTCTTGCCGCCAGGCACACACTTGGGCCTCAAGCGCGCCGAGCACGTCTTCGACCGTGCCCAACCGGTCGCGGTAGGGATCATACCAGGTGGGGTAGAGGATCAGGGCGGCGGCGACCAGTTGCGCGCGCGTCAGGATCCGTTGGCGGCGCGCGGGCACGGGGCGGCGATCATCGGTCAGACCCCATCCGGCGTAGAAAGGCACGCCAAAAACGACCGGCTTGTGACCGGCGAGAATGGCCTCGAACCCCGCGCCGGAGGTCACGCAATAGACTGCGCGCGCGCCTTCAAACAACGTCCAGAGCGAGGCGGGGCGATCATCGAGCACCACATTCGGCGGTAATCCGTCCGCGTCGAAATGGCCGGCGCGGTGGCCATCGCGAGTTTCGGGATGGGTCTTGATGACGATTTTCGCATCGGGATGATCCTCGCGCGCCCAGGTCAGCGCCTCGGCGAAACTGTCGGGCGTGGCTTGGCCCAGAGCGATGGAGGCGTCGTCGCGCGTCTGGTCGATCACGAGCACGTAACCGGCAGGGTCCGGGCCGGGCAGGGCGGGATCACTGGCGGCGTATTTCGAGATGTGCCCGTGGGTCATGCGCGCGCTTACATCGCGGGCGCGGTTGAGCAACGCGGTGTCATCGAGCGGATGCGTCGCCAGCAGGCTTTCCAGATCGGACGGGCGGGAGGCATCGAAATACATCCCGCTCCGGTCGATCACGAGGCCAAGCGGCGGCTCGCCCGAGCGGCCCGGAAACAGCGATCGGAGAAAGGCATCTTCGACACGGACCAGCGCGGCACCGGTGGCCGCGGCCATGGCCGCGCCGCGCGGGGCATAGGGCGAGTGGCCCCAGACGATCACGTCGTCGCCGGGCGTCGGTTTGCCAAGACGCAGATCGTAGCCCGCAAGCGACAGGATGCGCCGCACGCGGGTGTTGGTCAGAAAGCCGGTGTTGAAGTGAAACGCCCGGCGCGGGTTATCTCGCCCGGGCGTTTCCATTGGGTCAGTCGGTCGAGCCGTCGGCGATGTCCGCAATGGCCGCGGCCGAGCTGAGCGTGCCGGTCAGAGCCGAAATCGCGCTGTTGAACTGCGTGATCGGGGCCGATGTGACATAGACCGTGTCGCCATCACGAATGATGAAATCGCGGGCTTCGAACATGCCCGTGGGCGCCGTCAGGTCGAGCACATAGATCATGCGCTGCGCGCCGATCAGATCGTCGCGACCCAGCACCAGCCGGGCGAGTTCCTCGGGCTCGTTGCGCAGAACGAAGACACCGGTGGGATCGGCGAGTGCGGGGTTGAGCCCGCCGACCGAAGCGATGGCGTCGATGGCCGAAATCACCTGCTCATCGAAAGGCACGATGGTTTGGGCCCCCGTCGCGCCAAGGGCGGTGAACCGACGGCTGTCGTTCTCGACCAGAATGCGATCATTCCCGCGCAGGGCAATGTCGACACGTGGATCGCGGAAGATGTCGTCATACCAGACGGTGCCGCTGTGCCCGCCGCGTACAACGGTGACGCGGGAGATATCGGTGGGCGCCGTGGTGCCACCCGCCGCCGCCAGCATGCCCGACAGGGTGCGGGTGGGCTGTTCGAGGGGGAAGATGCCGGTCGCGGCCACATCACCGGTGACCACAACGGTCGAACCGTCGCCTTCTTCGCGGGTCACGATGACCTGCGGATCGGGGGTTTGTTCGTCGAGGTTACGGGTGATGATCTCGCGCAATTGCTCGGGCGTGTTGCCGGCGGCGCGGATGCTGCCCGCATAGGGGATGAAGATCATGCCGGAATTGTCGACCTGAAGCGTGGTCAGCTGGCTGACGTTGCGCCCTTCCCCGGCCAGAAGACCGTCGGAGACGTTTTCATACACCGTCAGCGTGATCATATCGCCGGTCTGAATGATATCCGTGTTGGACACCCCGGCGTTGATCAGTTCCGCGGGAAAGCCAAGTGCGGGCACGACCGAGGTCGCGACGGTCACACGCTGGTTCACTTCGACAACGAAAGCGTCGCCATCGCGTTGGACGGAGCCAGCGTAGAGTTGATTGCGGGTGGGACCTGCGGAAGGAAGAACGCGGGACAGAACGTCACACGCCCCTACCAATGCCACACAGGTGACAAGCGCGCCGATGCGCGCGATCCGGGAAGCCGAAATGGTCACGGGATGGCTCCTTTAGCCTGAAACTGCCTCAGTATCTTGTTATTGCACGTGCTTTTTGCCGTGCATTGCGCATGACGTTAACGAAAACCGATCCGCCGGAAAAGCCCCCGATCATCTTACCACGGACAAGTGTTGCCTTGGTGCCGGTCTGCCCGCATCGAGCGCGTCATACGGATCGTCCGCCGAAAGCATGATATCGACCACTTGGCGCAGCAATTGCCGCCGCCCTTTCAACGAATAGAAGCTGCCGGCGATCTGCGAGGTCTCCAACAGGTAACGGCGGTAATCACGGTAAGCGCGGCTGTCGGGACGGGTCGGGTCTTGGAAAAATGCGGCCATCGGCTGATCCGAGACAAACTCGGGCTTGAGGTAGACGGCCTGCCCGACGGCCTTGAGCGGCAGTCCGCGCCACAGCGCCTGTTGGGCTGCGGTGGAGTTTACCGTCACCGCCGAGCGCGCGTCATCAAGCAGGCGCGCCAGTTTGCCACCGCGCAGGTAATGCACGCGCTCCTCCACCGCGTGGGCGCGCGCAATGCGGCGGATGTCGGCGCGCATCGGCGTGCGGCCATCTTCCAACGGATGCGCCTTGAACACGAGGTGATGATGCGGCGGCGCGCCATCGGCAAAGCCCGCGATCACGGCGTCGAGGAACTCCGCCATGCTGTCAAAGGGGCCGTGGTCGCGAAAGCTCGCGTCATGGGCCAGTTGCAGCAGCGCCAGGTGATAGGGAAAGCCGCCGGTCTTGATCCGGTATGTCGCCAGCACCCGGTCGAGCCAGAACAGCGGCATCAGGGCAAGGCGGCGCAGATAAAGGAGGAATTCGTCGCGCACGCTCAATGCGCGATGCGGTCGGAAATGTGCATAAGCCCGGTTCGCCAGAAGCACGAAGCCATGGTAGACCGCGCCGTAGAAGACGTGCTGGCGCATGTCGCCCCAGCGCGCGGGCGCATCGGGCAGGTCGCGGTCATGGTCGGCCAGCGCCACGCGCATCTGATCCACGGAGGTCTGCATCAGGCGCGAATGGCCGTTGGCGCCGCCGCGTTCATAGCTCACCCAATAGGGGCGCAGGTAGCCTTCCTCGAACACATGGACGGTGAGGCCGCGGGCCTTGGCTTGTGCGATTGCCCGGGCATGGACCGGGCGCGTGTCGCCGTAGAGCACCAGATCGGTGATGGCTTTCTCGTCGAGCAATCGCGCGATGCACGCGTCCCATGCCTCGGCCCGGTCGCGAAACGGGATATAGCTGGCGCGGTCGGGCCAGAACGCCTGATCGCCACGGTTGAAGCCGACACGCCAAACCGTGCCGCCCGCCGCCCGCAACATCTGCGCCAACCCGTGAAAGAACGGCCCGTGCGGGCCTTGAAGAAACAGAAACGTGCGGTGGCTGTGGCTGTGGACCATGGAAAGATCGCTCTTTTGATTGGCGCTATTTAGCGAGGTTTGGTTAACAAAATCAAAAGGATTGGATCGAAAAAGCCGAGCGCGTGTCGTGCAGCCCTGAACGCCTGCGCTCTGGACCATGGGGGCGGTCCGCGCGATAGAGGGGCCACACGAAGGAGAAAGCCTATGTTCACCGGCATCATCACCGACCTTGGCACCGTCCGCAGCCTTGAGGACCGCGGCGATCTGAGGGCGCGGATCGGCACGGCGTATGATATGGCAAGCGTCGATCTGGGCGCTTCCATCGCGTGCAATGGCGTGTGCCTGACGGTGGTGTCGATGGGCGCGGATTGGTTCGATGTGGATATATCGGCGGAAAGCGTGTCGAAAACCAACATCGGAACCTGGGCCGAGGGCAGCCGCCTGAACCTGGAGCGGGCGTTGAAGGTGGGCGACGAATTGGGCGGGCATCTTGTGTCGGGCCATGTCGATGGCGTGGCCGAGATCGTGGCGATGCAGGACGAGGGCGACAGCACGCGATTCACGTTTCGCGCGCCCGATGCGCTGGCGCGGTTCATTGCGCCGAAAGGCTCGGTGGCGCTGGACGGGACGTCGTTGACGGTCAACGAGGTCGACGGTGCGACCTTCGGGGTGAACATCATCCCGCACACCAAGGCCGTGACGTCCTGGGGGCGGGCAAAGGTGGGCGATCCCGTGAACCTGGAGATCGACACCCTGGCCCGCTACGTTGCGCGCCTGCAGGAGTGGCAATGAGGCCGGTGGGAGACGCTCGTGCCACGGCACATCGCCCCTCCCGCCGTCCCGCGGGGCGCCTGATCGGCAGGTGTTCGGCATCGGGGCACGGTCAGAAGACAGGTATTTGAAACCAGTGGAAGAAGGGCGCGCGAGAAAACCGGTTGTCGTGCAGTCGATCGAGGATTGGTCCGGCCAGCGCTGCGTGGATGTGCGCCGCCACGCGGAGGGGCTGTTTTCCTGGGCGGAATGTCGTCGCGATCCCGAGGACAGCCATGGATGGCGTTACCTGGGGCTTGGCGCGGAGGGCTTTGCATCGGAAGATGCCGCAGTGGCCGATGCGACGGCCAAGGTGGACTGGATGGAGCGCGCGCAATGATCGGACATAAGAATGATGGGACATAACAAGGGCCCTTCGATGGACGCGGGCACAGGGTTTCGGCGTGTCGCCTGGCGCAAGGCGCGCGCCGCGTTGCTGCCGAGTTTGCCGCTGGAGGTGGTGCGCCTGCGGGTCAAGCGGGCCGAACGGCTGGGTCTGCCGTACAAGGCCTATGCCACGATCCGGGCGGTCTCGGGCCGCGATATCGTGGGGTTTCTGTTTTCCGACAACGCGCTGGGCATGGGGCGTTCGACGATTGTGCCGCCGCCGGCCCGGGTTCGGTTGAACGCGCTGGACGGGGCTGCTGCGCGCCTGATCGCGGTGCATCTTCCAAAGGATCCAGCCGCCGTGATGGCGCGGGGCGGGGTCGAGGCCGTGGGCCGCGCGCCGGGCCTTTCGGTGCCCTGGCGCGCGGCACGCGAGGCCCTGCGCGAGCTTGCACGGGAGGCGGAGGTTCCGCTTGATGGGCTTGTTGTTGTTGCGGCCACTGCGTTGGAGCGTGACTGGTCCGCGACGGCGGGCCTTGGGGGCACCATCGCCCCGGATCTGATCCGTCCCGACGCGGCGTGACGCAACCGATCTCTGGCCATTCGGGGGGTGTTGGATTATCTGCCCCTGCAGGACCCGCGAGAGGATGTATCCATGAGCCAAACCTTTGAAGATCCCGGCCCCGTCGAACAGGATTGGTCGGATGCGATTTCGTCCGTCGAAGAGATCCTTGAAGATGCCGCCAATGGCCGAATGTTCATCCTTGTGGATCACGAGGATCGCGAAAACGAAGGCGATCTGGTGATCCCCGCGCAATGGGCAACGCCGGATGTGGTGAATTTCATGGCGACCCATGGGCGCGGCTTGATCTGCTTGTCGATGACGTCGGACCGGATTGACCAGTTGGGCCTCGGCCTGATGAGCACCAACAATTCCTCGCGCCACGAGACCGCGTTCACCACGTCGATCGAGGCGCGCGAGGGGGTGACGACCGGCATTTCCGCCGCCGACCGCGCGCGGACCATTCAGGTTGCGATCGACGCCTCCAAGGGGGCGCAGGACATTGCGACCCCCGGCCATATCTTTCCGTTGCGCGCCAAGGATGGTGGCGTGCTGGTGCGCGCGGGCCATACCGAGGCGGCGGTTGATATCGCGCGGCTGGCGGGGCTGACGGCGGCGGGCGTGATCTGCGAGATCATGAACGACGACGGGTCCATGGCGCGGCTGCCGGATCTGATTGCCTTTGCGCAGCATCACGGGCTGAAGATCGGCACGATCAGCGATCTGATCGCCTATCGCCGCCGCCACGACAACCTTGTGAAAGCCCGCCAGGAAGAGGTCATCACCTCGGAATTCGGCGGCGAGTGGACCATGCGGATCTATACCGACGAGACGCAGGGCGCCGAGCATATCGTTCTGATCAAGGGCGATATCAGCGGTGACGACCCGGTCCTGGTGCGGATGCATGCGATGGACCCGCTTTTGGATGTGGTCGGGGTCGGCCCCTCGGGCCGGGCCGATGAATTCCACGACGCGATGCGCCTGATCGCCGAGGAAGGGCGCGGGGTTTTGGTGTTGTTGCGGGATTTGACGATGAAACTGGTGCTCGATGACGAGGTCTCGCCCCAGACGCTGCGCCAATACGGTCTGGGCGCGCAGATCCTCAGCTCGCTCGGCCTGAGCGATATGATCCTTCTGACCAACTCGCCCAAACCCAAAGTCGTGGGCCTTGATGCCTATGGCCTGCAGATCGTGGACACGCGCAAAATCTCGGAGCTTGGATAATGGCCGGACATTCCGACAATGACCTGGGGCTGCCCACGTTCGACCGCCCGGTGAAAATCGGCATCGTGATCGCGCCCTATTACACCGCGATTGCACAGGCGCAGGTCGCGGCGGTCACGGCGGTGCTGGACAATGCGGGGGTGGGCCACGAGGTGATCGAAGTGCCGGGATCTCTGGAAGTGCCGACGGCGATTTCCATTGCGCATCGGATGAGCAATTTTGACGGTTTTGTCGCCCTTGGCTGCGTGATCCGGGGGGCGACGTCGCATTACGATGTGGTGGTAAACGAATCCGCGCGTGCCCTGACCATGCTTGGCTTGCAGGGGGTGTGCATCGGCAACGGGATCATCACCGTGGAGACCCGCGAACAGGCCGAAGAACGCGCCGATGGCACGCGGCTCAACACCGCGGGTGGTGCGGCGGAGGCGGCGCTGCACCTGATCGCGCTGACCCGTAAATACGGCCAGCCCAAGGGCAACCTCGGCTTCAAACCGCGCGGCACCATCGAGATTGCAGATGACGGATCGGCCCAGGCATGAGTGACGCGAAACCCAACCGCGAGGCGCAGAAACAAATGCGCTCCGCCGCGCGGCTTTACGCCGTTCAGGCGCTGTTCCAGATGGAGCATTCCAATCAGGGCCTTGATGCCGTGCGCGCGGAATTCGAGACACATCGCTTCGGCGCCACATATGATGGCGAAGAGATGGTCGAAGGCGACGTTGATCTGTTCCGCAAGACGCTGGAAGATGCGGTGGAATTGCAGGCCAGGATTGACCAGATGACGGACCGCGCGTTGGTGGAGAAATGGCCGATCAACCGGATCGACCCCACCCTGCGCGGCCTGTTCCGCGCGGCGGGCGCCGAATTGGTCGACGGCAAGGCGCCGCCCAAGGTTGTGATCACCGAATATGTCGACGTGGCGCGCGCGTTTTTTCCGGAAGGCAAGGAGGCGAAATTCGTCAACGCCGTGCTCGACCATATGGCCCGCGAGGCCAAGCCCGAGGCGTTCTGACCTGGATTTCGCGGCGCGATATTGTTTGACGACAGGGGGGCTGTCTGCCCCCTAATGACCTCTTTTCCAGGGGAAAAGCGGTCATTCCCCCCGAAGGTATTGGTGACCAATGGAAGACCGGGCGCGGGAGCTTAGTCGGCTGCGCTGGGCGAGGTGATGAAATCGTATTCGGTCAGCTCTTCGGGCAAGAGCACGTAGATCGCTTCGGGCGGCGTGCTGAGTGCGTGTTGCATGACGCGGACATCGATACCCATCGTGTCGAGATGGGCCATTACGTCGGCCTGTCCGCGCTGGATATCCTCAACCGCAAGGAAGGCCGGCAGGGCGGTGTTTTCGCCGAAGTAATGCTGATGCACGCCGACCATCGCACCCTCGGGGATCGTGCGGGCGACGCCGCCGGCAAGGATGTAGGGGCAGGCGGACAGGCAGATGTCGCCAACCTCCATCGTTGTGTCCAACGCCGCGTCGCGGATTGCGGCCCCGATGGCCAGCGCATCATCGACCGAGCCGCCGGGGGAATGCAGGCGGATCGTGCGCAGATCGGTGGTGTCGGGCAACCATTCCGCAAACCGGGCCGCGTCGCCGGGGGCGATATCGCCGGTCAGAAGCGCAACCTCGCCCTCAACGGTGAAGCGCAGACGCGTGGGCATGTCGCCGGGGTCGGGGACCGGGGTCTGCCGCTCGGGCGACACACGCTCGCGGCCGGGCAGATCGCCGGGCCGGAAGCGCCGTACCTGATCACCCGGTGCCACCGGCGCATCGAGCGCGGGCGCGCGCGGCCCGGTCAGAAGCTGCGGCAGCGCGCCGATCAGGTCGGAGCCCGCCAGAACCACGGCCATGCCGATCTGCAGCCCGAGGATTGCAAGCACGGCCCGCCGGACAGTCATGCCCTTGCGCGCGACCGGGTCGGTCTGCGTCGTTTCAGTCATTGGACCGCGCGGGCGCACCGGGCAGGGGGCTGATGTTTTCGGCCGTGTTGCGAGGCCGTGGCGGTTGTCCGGCGGCCTCGATCTGCACCTGATCGGCGCGGTCGAGCGCCTCCATCTCGCGCATGGCATGCAGGGCGGCGCGCAATTCGGCCAGCGTCAGCGTGTCTTCGGCAGGCAGGTCGCCGCGGCCTGCGCGGATCGCGCCCTGCGTTACCATCAGGATCAGAACCAGAACCCCGGGCAGAAGGTCGATGGCGATCGCCCCGGCCCAGGACGGCACGAAATTGCGGGCATAGAGAATGACCGCGTCGGCGCTTGAGATTGGCGTGTAGATGACCTCAGACGGGGCCGGGCGGGCAAGCACCTGCTCGGCGGCGTCTTCGAGCGATTCCGCGCGCAGGGCGAGCACTTGCAGCACGCTGGAAATGGTGGAGGCCTGCGCATCCTGTCCGGCCGCGCCGGTGGCGTCGAGTTCCGGCAGCACCACCGAGGCCGACAGATCCTCGGCGGCGCGGTCCACCAGCGGCGCGACCGAAAGCTGCCGCAGCGTGGTGACCAGCCCCGCCAGCCGCACGGCATCCTCGGAGAACGCGACGGAACGCGCCTCGACCGCGCCGGGCTCTACGATCAGGGCCCGCATCCGCGACAGGATCACGTTGCCCTCATCGAAGGCGCTTTCGATCAGGTCGGATTGCGTGGCGATTTGCGTCTCCAGTGCGGCCAGTTCCTCGGCTTTCTGGCGCAGCACGCGAAACACCGCGCCGCGTCCGGCGAGACCTGACAGATCGCCCGCGGCTTCCTGCTCGGAAAGGTCCTCGAAGCTTTGGCGCACGCGGGCCACGTCGCGTTGCAGCGCCTGCGCGCTGACGGCGGTGTCATGGGCCTGTTCGAGGGCCTGTTGATAATCCTGAACGGTGCGCGCCAGGTGTTGTTCGACCGCCGCCGCACCGGCCAGAGCGGCGGCGTTGAGCCATGAAGACATGGCGATGATCGCCACGGACCCCAGCGCCATCGCGCCCATCAGCTTGAGCTTGGCGCCCGCCGTGCGCATCGCGGGCAAAAGCCGCATCAGGTAGGACCAGAAGACGAAGATACCGACCGAGACCGCGATGGAATAGGCCGACGCCGCGAAGAACGACAACGCGCCCGTATCATCGAGAAGCGAGGAGACCCCGAGATAGGTGTAGATCCCCGACGCGGTCGCCAGCACCGCCAGCGCCGCCCCCGAAAAACTGTCGAGCCAACTCAGGTGCCCCTGCAATTCGCGGGCGTGGGACAGGCCATGGGGATCGCGGCTGCGCGGGGCTTGGTCGGGCATAATGGGTCACTCTCGTGCAAGGCTCCTCCCCATATAGGTCCGGGCCCGCGTGACCCAAGGGCCGCCCGATGTCGGCGTCTGTTTGCCGTGCGGTTCGACAGGCGGCGTGTGACGGGCTATATCCCCGCTATCCAAGACAGGAGAGTACCATGCCGTCCCACATCCGGTTTCTGTTACGTCACGCGGCTTTCGGTGCCGTGATCGCCGCCGCCTTCGTCGGGCTCGTGCTGTGGGCCAATATCGGCAACCTCTGGCATCTGGTCACGCATACGCCGCAGGGCTTCTTTGCGGTGGGCATCTTCTGGGTGCTGTGCACGATCACATTCGGATCGGTGCAGATGGGCATCCGCATCATGATGCTGGCCGAGAAGGAGGAAGATGATGGGGGTGGCGGGACCCGGTCCCCGCAGGCCGTGTTTGAACCCGACACGATCCCGGTGCGCGTGCACCCTGATCGCGCGGATCACCGCAACGCGTAAGCCGGGATAAGGTGACGGGGACCACCACAACCGTAGAGGCGTTCATTCCCGAGGACCTGTATGTACAGGTGGGCGCCAGGTAGCCGGACCACGGCCCGGTCAGAGCCAGCTCCCTCGGATTTGCTTAAGGCCACCGGAATATTGCCACAGGTACGAGAAGGGCAGACCCGTCGCTTAGGGACTTAGGTGGGATGGGACCGCACGGCAAGGGCGCGCCGCGCTTGAAAATGTTCCGTAAATGTTCCAATCTGTTCCCATGGACCCCGTACTTGCCCCGCTTCCCGATGCCAAACCCGGCCAATTGCTGGCCCGGGGCGTGTGTCGCCATCTGCGCGCGCATGATTTCGTTACACTCGAAGAATTCACCCCCGAACGCGGCAAGCGGCTTGATGTGATGGCGCTTGGCCCGAAGGGGGAGCTTTGGGTGATCGAATGCAAGTCGTCGCGCGCCGATTTCACGTCGGATGCGAAATGGGAAGGCTACCTTGAATGGGGGGATCGATATTTCTGGGCGGTGGATGAGGCTTTCCCGACCGAGCTTCTGCCCGATGACACCGGCCTGATCATCGCCGATGCCTATGATGCCGAGATCCTGCGGTTCGGCTTGGAAACCAAGCTTGCCGGGGCGCGGCGCAAGGCGGTGACGCAGAAGTTCGCTCGCCACGCGGCGCTGCGCCTGCAATATCTGCGCGACCCGCAACAGGGCCTCTAGACAGACATAAACACCCCAGGCCGGTGCTTTAGTCGCTCTGCAGATATGCGCAATGTGCCTGCGCCTGTGCACGTTTTAAATGTATGAATTTAAACAATAAATTTAACACGGGATGGTGATTTCCAGGTGATCGGTTGCATCGCCTAAGACAGCGCTGCAGCCCCTAACCCAGGAAAATCCAATGAAACGCTCCCTCGCTCTGATCGCCGCCCTGACCCTGCTCGGTGGCGCGGCCTCCGCCCAATCCCTGCAAGATCCCTACGGCTTTGTCTTCGGCGGCATCACCTTCGAAGGTCAATCCGACTACGAAGGCACCATCACCCCGCCCGGTGGCCTGCAATCGGTCGATACCGATTATGACAGCGGCTTCAACTTCGGCATCGGCATCGGCGCAACCATCGCCCCCTCGATCCGCGCCGAGGTCGAGCTGTCCTATACCGAGTCCGACGCCGATGAGATCTTTTTCTCCGGCAATGGCGATGCGGCTGAAATCAATGTCGATGGCGGCATTCGCGCCACGACGCTGTTTGCCAATGGCCTTTACGATTTCGACACCGGCGGCCCGGTCACGCCCTATCTCGGCGCGGGCCTTGGCGTTGCCTTTGTCGAACAGGACCTCGTCTACGGCCCTGGCGTTGAAGTGAACGAAGATGACACCGTTTTTGCCGCCCAATTGATTGCCGGCGCGTCCTATGACCTGAGCGACTCACTCGCTCTGACCGGGGATGTCCGCTACCGCCGCCTGTTTGACGTGGAATCACAGCGTTTCAACGCCGCCGGCGTCAGCACGGGCACGGTGTCTGGCGATTTCGACGACCTTTCAGTCAACGTCGGCCTCCGGTTTCGCTTTTGATTAACGAGTGTCGTGTAGCGTGTTGTGAGTAACAAGTAACTTGCGCTGTGCAAGGCATCGGGTCCGGCGTCTTCCTTTCGGGGCGTCGGACCCTGTTTGTCCTCTAGCGCTTCTTGCCCGCCTTGCGGGCTGCTGCCGCCGCCGCGCGCAACTCATCTGCGATCTCTTCGGCCTCTTCCGGCTCGAAATCCATCGGCAGGTCGATCCCGTCCCCCACGACATAAAGGCGCACCATGCCAAGCGTCGTTGGTCCGATCTGCAGATCGGCGGCCATTTCGTTTTCGCTGTTGATGCCCATGTCCTGCGCCTCCAAGGTTGTGAAATCGGGGTAACGCAAGCCGGGACCCCTGCGCAAGGGAGGGGGCCCGCCCATGCAGGTCGACCGGATCGATCATGTTCATATCGAAGTACGCGACCGCGACGCCGCCGCCGATTGGTACGCGCGGGCGCTCGGGCTATCGCGGGATCCGCACCTGGCGGCTTGGGCCGATGATCCGATGGGTCCGCTGATCCTGTCGGCGGGCGACGGTGCGCCCGCCCTGTCGCTGTTTGCCCGCGATTGCGCAGCGCCCACGCGCGACGCCACCATCGCCTTTCGGGTCTCCGGTTCGGCCTTTGGCACCTTCGTGGAAAGCCTGCCGCGCGCGGACATCGTCGGGCGGGACGGCACGCGGCTTACGGCCGCCGATTGTGTCGATCACGGCCTGTCTCATTCGCTCTATTTCACCGATCCCGACGGCAATCGGATTGAGCTTACAACCTACGATCTGGGGTGACGGACCCCCTTGCAATCGCGTGGGGCCAGCGCTATTCCCGCGCCTGTGCAAAGGTATGCCGGCGTAGCTCAGTAGGTTAGAGCGCCTGATTGTGGATCAGGAGGTCCCCCGTTCGAGCCGGGGCGCTGGTACCATACCCCCCACCCCCCCTGCATAAGCGACACCTCAGTCCCGCAGGTTCAGCTCGTCCATCAAACGCCGCGTATCGCTCGCGAACACGCGGATGACCCCGTCGTCGCCGATAATCACCGTATAGCCGTCGATCACGCTATAGCCCACGGCCTCCACACCTTCGGGGATCTCGAACACCTCCGGATGCACCAGCACCGGCGCGCCGGCACCATTCAACCGGATGACAAGCAGCATCACGATGGTTATGACCCCCAGGATCATCACGGCGGTCAGAACCGTCACCAGCGTCTTCAGAAACCGCAGATCGGCGGGCAATGGGGGGGCGTCGTCTTCCGGGGTCTCGTCGGTCATGTCCGCATCCACGCGCATCGTTTCGGTTATCATCGGCCCCAACCCGGAGCCGCGCCTTGATAAGGCACTCGCGCGGGTCGTGCCAGAGGCCGAGGCGCTGAGCCGCTCGCGGCTTGCCAAACTGATCCCCACAGGGGCCATCACCGTCAATGGCACGCCCGTGACCGACCCCAAGGCCAAGCTGTCCGAAGGCGACGCGGTCGCGATCACCGTCGAGGATGCGGTCGAGGTCGACACGCGGCCCGAAAACATCCCCCTCGATATCCTGTTCGAGGATGACGACCTGATCGTGGTGAACAAACCCGCGGGCATGGTTGTCCACCCGGCCCCCGGGTCGCCCTCGGGCACGCTGGTCAATGCGTTGCTGCATCATTTCGGCGGCAATCTGTCGGGGGTGGGCGGCGAAAAGCGCCCCGGTATCGTGCATCGCATCGACAAGGACACCTCTGGCATTCTGGTCGTCGCCAAATCCGACCGCGCCCATCATGGGCTTGCCGCGCAATTTGCGGACCATTCGATGGAGCGCGAGTATCTTGCCGTGTGTCATGGGCAGCCCGACCTGTCCGACCCGCGCCTGCGCGGCCTGCGCGGCATCAGTTTCGAGGGCCCGACCCTCAAGATCACCACCCAGCTTGCCCGCCACAAAACCGACCGGCAGCGTCAGGCGGTGCTGTTTTCCGGCGGCCGCCATGCCGTCACCCGCGTGCGCGTTCTCGAAGGGCACGGCCCCGTGGCGCTGGTGGCATGCCGCCTTGAAACCGGACGCACGCATCAGATTCGCGTGCACATGTCCCACGCAGGGCACGCGCTTGTGGGGGATCAGACCTATGGCGGGCGGCGCAAAGTGTCCGAGAAAACGCCCGGCGCGCAGGCCATCAACAGCTTCCCGCGGCAGGCGCTGCATGCTGCAATTCTCGGCTTTCAACACCCCGTCAGCGCCGAAACCCTACGCTTTGAGGCCCCTTTGCCCGCCGATCTACGCAATCTTCTCGCTGAGATCTCGCAGTAACTTGTGCGCAATTGCACGTGATCGTGCGCCATCTGCGCTTGCCGTGCGCCTGTGCGCCGCGCTATACCGATGATCCGGTTTTAGCACCGTACCTCTTGTAATGAAGTTAATCGTATTTACATGAGATCCAACTGGGCCGGAGTGCCCATTCGTGAACAGGGGGACCAGACATGGCCAACTATGCAAATCTGCCCGCACCCACGCCGGAAGGCGGCCTGAACCGCTACCTTCAGGAAATCCGCAAGTTCCCGATGTTGGAACCGGAACAGGAATACATGCTCGCCAAACGCTGGGTCGAGCAGGAAGACACCGACGCCGCGCACCAGATGGTGACCTCGCACCTGCGCCTGGCCGCGAAAATTGCGATGGGCTACCGGGGCTATGGCCTGCCGCAGGCCGAAGTCATCGCCGAGGCCAACGTGGGCCTGATGCAGGCGGTCAAGAAATTCGACCCCGAAAAGGGCTTCCGCCTCGCGACCTATGCGATGTGGTGGATCCGCGCCGCGATCCAGGAATACGTTCTGCGCTCGTGGTCTTTGGTCAAGCTTGGGACCACCTCCGCGCAAAAGAAGCTGTTCTTCAACCTGCGCAAGGCCAAGGCCCGCATCGGCGCGTTGGAAGAAGGCGACCTGCGCCCGGAAAACGTCGAACGCATCGCCCATGATCTGGGCGTGACCGAAACCGAGGTAGTCTCGATGAACCGGCGTCTGTCGGGGGGCGATGCGTCGCTCAACGCGACCGTCGGGTCGGACGAAGGGGGCACCGCGCAATGGCAGGATTGGCTCGAAGATGAAGGCGCGGATCAGGCGACGGACTACGCCGAACGTGACGAATTCCAAAGCCGCATGGCCATGATGGCCGAAGCGATGGAGGTGCTCAACGAGCGCGAAAAGGACATCCTCACGCAGCGCCGCCTGCAAGAGAACCCGGTGACGCTCGAAGACCTGTCCGGCGTCTATGACGTCAGCCGCGAACGCATCCGTCAGATTGAGGTGCGCGCTTTTGAAAAGCTGCAAAAGCGCATGCGCGAACTGGCGCGGGAACAGGGGATGCTGGCCACCGCCTGACCCCTCGACCGCAAACGAACGATCCCCAGAACGGCTCGTGCGCACTCACCGCACGGGCCGTTTTCGTTTCACGACCTGTTAACCGGCATGGCGTAACCTGCGGCCCCAAGCGCATGTGAAACCACAACAGGACCCCATCCCGTGAAATTGCAATCCTTCCACTGGACCTTCGTCACAACCCGGCCCCGCACTTCCCCCCCCGCGCCGCGCAGGGCAGGTTTCCGATTGTTTCAATGGCTCGCCTGAACGTGTGTTTAGTTGGGGTTTCCTGACCTTTCGCCCCGCGAGATAAGCCGCAATACTGGTTGTCAGTTGCATACGGCAGAAGGCCAAAACGCCATGACCATTCACGCATTCCGCGCCCTCGGCCCCGCAGCCCTTCTGCGCGCGACGGCCCCCCGGCTTGCCGCGATGAAGGGCGAGGCGGCGGCCGATCTGATCACACATCTGCGCAATGGGGCGCCTGCGCTGTCCGAAAATCCCGCGATGGCCCGTGCCTTGATCGGTGCGGTCGCAACCCTCGCGCCCGTTCTGCATCATCGCGAGACGTCGCCTGAAATCCTGCGTGACACCCTCGGCCCGTTGGCCGACCAGCTCCGCGATCACGGCCTCGCCCCGCGCGGCTACATTGCCCTGCGCGCGGCATTTCTAAGCACCATCGCCCGCTGCCTCGGCCCCGATCCCGCGCTGCTCGGCGCTTGGGACGCCGCCATCGGAACCATGCTGGCCACGATGATGACCGCCGCCCACGGCCCGCGCGCGCATACGACCCCTCTGGCGGCGTAACGCCCGCCGCGCTACCAAGGCGGCATGACACATCACCTGACCTGGGGCATCCTCGGGACCGCCCGTTTCGCACTCGGCACCATGGCGCCCGCCATCCATGCCGCCGCCCGCAGCCGCCTGAAATCCGTCGCCACCCGCAGTGCCGAGCGTGCCGCCCCCTTCACCGCGCGCTTTCCGGGCCTGCATGTCGAGACAGATTATGACGCGCTGCTGGCCGATCCCGAGATCGACGCGATCTACATCCCCCTGCCCAACGCGCTGCACACCGATTACAGCATCCGCGCCGCACAGGCGGGCAAACACGTGCTCTGTGAAAAGCCCATTGGCCTGGCCTCCGCCGATATCGACCGTCTGATCGCCGCCCGCGATGCCACCGGCAAGCTCATCGCCGAGGCCTGGATGCCCGCCCATCACCCGCAATGGGCCCGCACCCGTGCCCTGATCGCCGACGGTGCCATCGGGGATCTCAAAACCGTCACCGGAAGCTTCTGTTTCGGCGGTCTCGATCCGGCCAACATCCGCCTCAGCTCCGATATGGGCGGCGGCGCGCTTTATGACATCGGCGTCTATCCCATCGGCGGCTTTCGCTTCGCCACCGGGCAGGAGCCCACACCCACCCATGTCGACTGGGTGCTTGAAAACGGCGTGGACACCAGCGCCTGGATCACCCTGCGCGCGGGCGATATCCGGTTCAATTTCCACGTTTCCATGCGCACGACCAAGCATCAGCACATGACCTTCCACGGGACCAAGGGCACGCTGACCCTCGCCACGCCATTCAACGCCCATTACTGGGGCGAGGCGCAGATCCACCTGACCCGTTCCGACACCGAGGCCGAGGTGATCCGCTTCCCGGACGCCGACCAATACGTGCTGCAGGTCGAATCCGTCGCGGCCCATGCGCTTGACGGCACGCCTTTCGGCAATCCGCTCGAATTCACCCGCGGCACGCAGGCCACGCTTGACGCGATCTTTGCCATGGGGCGGGCGGCGGGCTAGACTGCACCGAGCCGCAAGAAGGATACCGCCCATGTCGCGAAACGATGACACAAACCTCGATGGCCGTGTCCACGGCGAACAACCCGTCGCGGTGAAAGACAGCCTTTTGCAACGGCTGCTCTACATGATCCTCATCGCTTTCATGCTCAGCTTCGCCAGCACAATCCTGACGGCCGTGACGGTGATCCAGTTCATTGTGATGTTGGTCTCCAAGGGGGCGCCAAACGAACGACTGGCCGATTTCGGCACCGATCTGGGCATCTGGATCGCCAAGGCGGCCCGCTATCAGGTCGCCGCCTCCGAGGTGAAGCCCTGGCCCTGGACCGACCTCGATTGAACATATCCGCACAGACCCTGCGCGCGCCCGTCGCTTGACGGCACCTCGCGGATCGTCATCGTTGCGCGATACGCCAGCCAAAGGAGCCAGCCGCCCATGTCAGACGCCCCCAAGATCGCCCAGAAAGCCCCCTACGCCGTCGATGTCGAAGCCGGCCAAAGCTATTTCTGGTGCACATGCGGCCAGTCCGCGTCTCAGCCGTTTTGCGATGGCTCGCACAAGGGCAGCGATTTCACTCCCATGAAGTACACCCCCGAAAAGGACGGCAAAGCCTTCTTCTGCGGCTGCAAGGCGACGTCGAACGCGCCCTTGTGCGACGGGTCGCACAGCAAACTATAAGGTTTGCGACGGCTCCCACAGCCAGCGCTAGGGGTTAAGAAAGCGTAAACAAAAAAGGCGATTGTATATTTATCAAGGCGTTACGGAATTTATCACGCGTGATAAGGCGCGGAGTTTCACGGCAGCCGCGCCCTGAGCACCCGCATCATGTTCTCGCCCATCACCGCGCGCACCTCCTCCTCGCTGGCGCCCGCCCGCAACAGCGCATCGGTCAGCGCCGCCAATTCCGACGTGTCGAACCCCACCGTGACCGAGCCGTCATAATCCGACCCCAGTGACACGTGATCCACGCCAAGCACCTCGATTGCCGCCATGATCACCCGCGCCACCCCATCGGGGCTGTCGTCGCAGGTCACATCCGCCCAATAGCCGATCCCGATCACGCCGCCGCCCTGATCCGCGCCATTGCCCACGATCTCCCGCATCAGGTCATCGGGAAAATTCCGATGCGCGTCACAGGCCGAGCGCAAGCCGGTATGGCTCACGATCAGCGGTATATCCGTCAAGTCCACGACCTCGCGCGCCACCGCCTCCGACGAATGCGCGAGGTCCAGCACCATGCCGCGCCTGACCACCTCCGCCACGACCTCGCGCCCGAAATCGGTCAACCCGCCATCGCCGACACCGTGCAGGGATGTGCCGAGTTCATTGTCGAAGAAATGGTGCAGCCCGACCAACCGATAGCCAGCCGCCTCCAAACGATCGAGATTGGCGATGTCGCCTTCGAGCGCATGCGCGCCCTCGATCCCCAGGATCCCGCCGACAACCTCAACCCCGGCCGCGCGGTCGTCCAGCACCGCCTCCAACTCCGCCGCACCAGTGACCACACGCAGCGCCCCGTCCGAGGCCTCGGCAAACCCGTGCAGCCGCTCCGCCTGATAGAGGGCGCGCTCCACAAGGCTCGTCCATGTGCGTGGAGGCCACATCTGCGCGATCGCCAGAAGGGTGATGTTGTCCGTCCCGTCGCCCGTGTTCGAATGGTAATTCTGCCCCGCCGGGCTTTTCGTGACGGCAGTGAACACCTGCACCGCGACATTGCCCTCCAACAGGCGCGGCACATCCACATGCCCGCGATCCCCGCGCTGCGTCAGGTCACGGTTCCACAGAAGGCTGTCGGCGTGCCAATCCCCGATGCTCAGCGTTGCGTGCAGGGCGGCGGCATCGTCGGACACGGGGTAGGGGCCCTGCCAATTGATCGCATTGCGCTCCGCCTCGACATAGCCGGGCGCAAGGCTCAGAACCGCGACCACCCCCCCGATCAGCACGACAATCGCGCGTCCCAACCATTTTCCAAACGTCCGCATGCTTGATCCCTTCGTTGCGATTGCCCAATCTATGTGGGCACCGGTAGGGCGCTGACAAGACGGAGCGGATGGAACACATGGCAGGCGGATGGGCGAAAGACGGCGCAGTCAGTGAGCAGATCGAAGCCTCGATCTCCGATGAACTGGCCCGCATGCGTGCCCGCAGCGGCCCGCAAGGCGAAAGCCTGACCCATTGCGCCGATTGCGAGGAACCGATCCCCGACGCCCGCCGCGCCGCCATCCCCGGCGTGAAGCTTTGCATCGACTGCGCCTCCGACCGCGACGCGCAGCCCGCTCATCGTGGCGGCATCAACCGGCGCGGCTCCAAGGACAGCCAACTGAAATAAAGTGCCAGTTTCGGATCAGCGCAGCGTCATCCGCAGCAAATCCTGCGGTCCCGCGCGGCCCTCCCGCCAGTCTGCGCCCGTATCCACGAACCCGCCGTTCAGGTAACAGGCCCGCGCCGCGCCATTCACATGGTTCACCGTCAACTCGACGTGGCGGTGCCCCGGGTATTCTGTGGCCAAATGCACCGGCATCGCCCGCACCGCGGCCGACGCAATCCCGCGCCTCTGGTGTGCGGCGTCGATCATGAACGCCCGAAGGCCCAATGCGCCCGGCGTGCAGATCGCGATGTTGTATCGGTACGCCCGGTCGATCTTGAACAGGCCCACCGGAGTGCCCTCCGTATGGATCCCGTGCAGGTCGAACCGCGCGGGATCCTCTGCAAAGGCCTCCGCCACCGTGCCGCAGAAAACCTCCTGTGCCGGCAACACGGCGATACCGGAAAAGCGCTCGAAATCCTCGGCCCCAAGCCGGGCCAGAGTGACCTCCGGCCTCACTCCATCGCTTCCAACTCGTCGATGAACCCTTCGATCATGCTCAGGCCCTTGTCCCAGAACGCCGGGTCGCTCGCATCGAGCCCGAACGGCGCCAGAAGCTCTTTGTGGTGCTTCGAGCCGCCCGCCTTGAGCATATCGAAATACTTCTCTTCAAAGCCGGTTTCGCCCGTCTCGGCGCCCTCCGCATAGACCGCGTAAAGCGCATTCACGAGGCCATCGCCGAACGCATAGGCATAGACGTAGAACGGCGAATGCACGAAATGCGGGATATAGGCCCAGAAGGTCTCGTAGCCCTCCATGAAGTTGAACACCGGACCAAGGCTTTCCCCCTGCACCGACATCCACAGCGCGTTGATGTCATCCACGGTCAACTCGCCCGCGGCGCGCGCCGCATGCAGCTTGCATTCGAAATCGTAGAACGCGATCTGGCGGACGACGGTGTTGATCATGTCCTCGACCTTACCGGCCAGCATGACCTTCTTCGCCGCGTCATCCTTGGCCTCGGCTAGCATCTTGCGGAAGGTCAGCATCTCGCCGAACACCGATGCCGTCTCGGCCAGCGTCAGCGGTGTCGATGACAAAAGCTCGCCCTGTCCGGCGGCCAAGCGCTGGTGCACGCCGTGTCCCAATTCATGCGCCAGCGTCATCACATCGCGCGGTTTGCCCAGGTAGTTCAGCATCACATAGGGGTGCACATCGCTTACCGTCGGATGCGCGAATGCGCCCGGCGCCTTGCCCTCTTTGACGCCCGCGTCGATCCAGCCGTCGGTGAAGAACGGCCGCGCGAGTTCCTCCATTCGGGGGTCAAACGCGGCATAGGCTTCCGACACCACACGCTGCGCCTCGTCCCAACCGACGATGCGGTCCTCGTTCATCGGCAAGGGCGCGTTGCGGTCCCAGACCTCCAGCGTTTCCAACCCCATCCATTTCGCCTTCAGCTTGTAATACCGGTGCGACAGGCGCGGATAGGCGGCCACGACGGCATTGCGAAGCGCCTCGACCACCTCGGGCTCGACGTGGTTCGACAAATGCCGCCCCATCTGCGGCGAGGGTAATCCGCGCCAGCGGTCGTGGATCTCCTTTTCCTTGGCCAGCGTGTTGTGGACCCGCGCAAACAGCGGCGCGGTTTCCTCGAACTTGTCCGCCAGCGCCCGCGCACCCGTCTCGCGCACCTCGCGGTCGCTGTCGGTCAACAGGTTGAGCGTGGCCTCGATCCCCATCGCCTCGCCGTCCACCTCGAACGACAGCCCCGCAATCTGCTCATCAAACAGCTTGTTCCACGCGCTCGCGCCCACGACCGACTTGTCATGCAGGAACTTCTCCAACTCATCGGAAAGCTGATAGGGCTTCATCGCCCGCATCCGGTCAAACACCGGCTTGTAGCGGGCCAGATCTGCATTGCACGCCATCATCGCATCATAACGCCCATCGTCGATGCGGTTGAATTCCAACGAAAAGAACACCAGCGGCGTGGTGAACGCGGTGATCTTGTCCTGCATGTCCGACATGAACTTCGCGCGCTCGCCATCGGTGGTCTTCTGGTAATACCGCAGCCCCGCAAAGGACATGATGCGCCCCGCGATCACGTCGATCTTCTCGTAGCGCAACGTGCATTCCAATAGCCCCGCCGCATCGAGATCGGCCAGCTTGCCCTCGTAATCCTCCGCAAACGACCGGCACGCGCTCTCCAACCAATCCAGATCGCGCTTCAACTCCGCCGCATCCTGCCCCTCATACAGATCGCTCAGATCCCATTCCGGCAGGCCCCCCAAAGGCGCGCCTCCGGCCTCGGTGGCAGCTTCACGGATCGGGGCAGGAAAAGTCAGGCGCATTGGACATCCTCGTGTCGTGTCATTTGGTGTTCGCAACAGATATGCGCTCCATTCCTCCGGTCCTCAACCCGCCGCCCTTTCATCTTGCCAGAAAAACCTCGGGGGTCAGCGTCCTTGACCTTGGGAAAGGGCGCGTCAGGGGGCAGCGCCCCCTGCCTTTGAACTCACCCTCAAAGCTCCACGTCACCGTGCGCGCCCACCTCGGGGTCAAACGGCGGCGCATCGGGCGATCGGCGGATGATGATGTCCCCGTTCGGCAACCGCTCCGGCAGCTCATAGGACGTCACATCATCCATCAACTCCCCCATCCGGTTCAAGAACGGCAAGACCTCTTCCTCGAAATACGGCCGCGCCTCTTCCAGCATCGGGCGCATTTCCTCCATCAGACCCTCAAGGATCATCTGCGCGCCCTCGCCCAACAGGCCAAGACCCTCGCTCAAATCATCCTCGTCCTGTGCAGCCGCAGGCGCCGCGATCGCCAGCGCCCCGGCCAATGTGCTTGCAATGATGAACTGTTTCATCCTGTAAAGATGGGGCCTGGCCTCAGGACAAATCAAGACTTACCGGGAAATGGTCCGAGGCCGTCAAAAGCGCCTCGCGCAACTTTGGCTTGCCCCAACACGCCGGATCGTCGAACGGATGCCAGATCTGCCACCGCCGTGCGCGGGGCCTCAAATCCGGCGATACCATCACGTAATCCAGCAGCGCCTGCAAAAATCGCTCCTGATGATGCAAAAAGAACCGCGCCGTCGTGGGAACTGCCGAAATCCGGCTCTGCAACGCCTGCGCCGCATGCGGGTCAAACATCCGAAAACCCGCCTCGGCCTGCGTGCCCAACACGATCTCCACCCCCGAGCGCCCGAACAGTGCCTCGTATTCGTCCAACCCCGGCCCATCGTTCAGATCACCGGCCACAATCAACGCCTCACCGGCCTCCAGATGCGCCTCGATCCTGCGCCTGAGCCAGATGCACTGCGCCAATTGCTTGCGCCGGTTCGCGATGGCCAGTTGCATCGCGTGGGCCTCGTCGCGCGCCCCGTGCGGCGCCTTGGATTTCACATGTGCCCCGATCAACCGCATCCGACCCACCGGCGTCTCCAACGCGACCTCCAGCGGCGGCTTGGAAAACCGCACAATGTCCTCCGATGCGTCAATATCGAGATCAATCCGAAACTCCGTCTCGAACCCCGGCGCGCCCGCCTCAACCGGCGCATGGCGCGCGGCGATCACGTCGGGATCATACAGCAACATCAATTCCTGCTGCGTATCGTTCTGAAATCCCTTGCAAACCTCGCGCGCCCGCAAGCCCGCCTCGGCCGCAAAGCCCCGCAACGCCGCCACCCCATCGCGCTCGCGCGAACAATCCGGGGCCTCCACCACCAACACCGCATCGGCATCCAGCGCCTGAAACACGGTGATCAATGCCTCTGTCTGCTGCGCCTTGGTGACATCGCGCCGCCCCGACCAGCTGTCATCGCGCAAAAGCCCCCCCTCCGCGTCAAACAGCGTGTGAAACCACTCCACGTTATAGGTTGCTATCCGCACCGCTTCCCCACTCCTTCCGGTCCCGATCTGGCCCGGATCCGGCCCAGATCCGGCGCGCCTGGCCCTGTCTTCCATTGGTCAAAAATACCTGAAAATCCCACCCCTCAGGCCGCGCGCCCGGCCTGAATGTCTTCCCAGGCCTGGTTGATCGCCTGCATCCGCCGCTCGGCCAGACGCACGGCTTCCTCCGGCACGCCGCGCGCAATCATCCGGTCGGGATGGGTCTGGCGTACTTCGGCGCGCCAGACCGCGCGAATATCCTCCAGCGTCGCATCCGGCGAGACGCCCAGAACCGTGTAGGGATCGGGGCCATACTCCGGCGCATAGCGCGCGCGCAGGCGCTCGAACGCGGGGCGCTCCATCCCGAAGATCTCGGCCACCCGGCTCAGGAACGCCTCTTCCGCCGGGTGATATTCGCCGTCCGCCGCCGCGATATGAAACAACCCCTCCATCAGATCGCACAGCACGCTGTCCTGCCCGCAGGGTTGGCCGTCGACGCGGAACATCCGCGCGATCCGTTCGGCGTAGGTCTCGAACCCGGCCACGTCCTCGCGCGCCATGTTGAACACCCGCGCGGCGGCAGGCTCGTCCGCGGGCGGAATATGGAACACCTCGCGAAACGCCGTGACCTCGTCTTTCGTAACCAACCCATCGGCCTTGGCCATCTTCGCCGACAGAGCGATCACCGCGATGGTGAACGCCACCGTGCGCTCGGGCGGCGTGCGCAGGCGCGAAAACACCTCCGACAGGCTCTCCCCCGCCCCAAGTGCAGCAAGCGCATCCGATATCCGTGACCACAGCGACATGGGGCCAGCTTAGCCCGCTCTGCCGCGGAACGTCAGGCTCAAAAAGGTCACAACGCCTTCTGCATCAGGATCAGGTCCAGATACCGCCCGAATTTATGCCCCACCTCCGGCAGGCGGCCCCGTTCCACAAATCCCATCGCCCGGTGAAACGCCAGCCCGCCCGCGTTCTCGCCCGAGATGCCGCCGATCAACATATGTATGCCAGCCGCGCGCGCATGGGCCTCGACCTCCGCCATCAAGTCGCGCCCCAACCCGCGCCCGCGCGCCGTGTCGCGCAGATAGATCGCATGCTCCGCCGAACGGGCATATCCGTCACCCGCCCGAAACGGCCCGTAGGTCGCAAAGCCGCAGCACGCGCCGTCCAGCACCGGCACGAAGACCGGCTGATGTTCCAGGATGCGCAGGATCTGCGCCTCGGTCTTGGGGGTGGCTGTGAAGGTGATCGTTGTCTCCGCGATCACCTCGTTCCAAAGCGACAAGACCTCCGGCGCGTCCTGCGCGGTTGCCGCCCGGATCATAGCGCCACGTCGCCGCCGGGTGTGCGCAGTACCGCCTCCATCCGCGCTACGTCCGCCTCGGCAATCTCCACCGGTGCGCCCTGCATCATCGGCCCCAGCGCCGCTCGTAGCGCTCTGGCCTGGGGTGAGAACAGCCGCAACACCTCCAACCGCACGCCCGTATCATGTAACACAGGCGGTGGGCTATCCCATTGGATCAAGGCCGGAAACATGCCGTCAAACGGCGTCTGCCCGGTTTCGGGAACGGCCATGCGCCACCGCAGATCGCCCCGCTCCAACGCCCACGGCACCCCGCAGCCCTCAGGCGCCGCCGCCAGCGCGGCCTCCAGATTATCGCAGCGCATCACCCAGTGGCTCAGTCGCGTACCGGGCGTCCGTGCATCGAGGTTGAACCACCGCGGCTGGCCGGGGCGCGCGCCTGTCGGGTCCACCGCGATCACCTCGAAATACGCCTCCGGCCCCAGCGACAGAAGCCGGTTGTGGGTGCCCATCGCCGCGTGCTGCCCACCGGGCAGCAAACCCTGCCCGAGATGCGCTTCAACCTGCGCCGCGCCTTCGGTCAGAACGTCCGTGGTGACCACGATATGATCCAAATCCAACATGCCCTTGTCGTAACTCATGCCCCACAGGTCGGAAAGCCCGTTGCGCGCGCGCCGCGGCCCGTGGCCAATACGACCATGACCGACGATCCCAAAGCCACCGCCCGCGCCGCCGCCTTCGCCGCACGAAAGGCCGCCCATGCCGACGCCGCCAGCGCGCCCCCCCGCGCCACGGCGCTCCTGCTCAAGGCCATCGGCCCCGCAAAAGGCCGCATCATCGCGGGCTACATGCCGATCCGCACCGAAATCTCGCCGCTGCCCGCCATGGAGACGCTCCATGCAATGGGCGCGCGGCTTTGCGTGCCAGTCATCGCGGGCGCAGGCCAGCCGCTCGATTTCCGCGCCTGGTCGCCGGAGTCTGCGATGCAAAGCGGCCCTTTCGGCGCGCAGATCCCCGCCCATGGCGACTGGCTCACCCCCGACACCCTGATCGTGCCGCTGGTGGCCTTCGACGCGCGTCTCAATCGCCTGGGCTATGGCGGTGGCTTCTATGACCGCACGCTGCACCGTCTGCGCGCCGCCGCGCCCACCCGTGCAATCGGCTTCGCCTACGCCGCGCAGGAACACCCCGACCTGCCGCAGGAGCCCACCGATCAACGCCTCGATGCCCTCGTCACCGAAAACGGAACCCTTGCCCCCCGGCCGGCACCGGACTAACCCGGGCCCATGCGTATCCTCTTTCTCGGCGACGTCATGGGCCGCTCTGGCCGTGCCGCCATCACCACCCGACTGGCCCAATTGAAAACCGACTGGCGGGTCGATTTCGCCGTGGTGAACGGCGAAAACGCGACCTCCGGGGCTGGCCTGTCTGGCGCCCATGCCAAGACTCTTCTGGAGGGGGGCGCCGATTGCGTGACCCTCGGCGATCACGCCTTCGATCAGAAGGACATGCTGCAATTCATCGAGGCCGAGCCGCGCATTCTCCGCCCGCTGAACTTCTCCGCCCAAGCCCCCGGCAAGGGCGCGCGGCTCTTCGATGTGAAAGGCCGTAAGATCCTCGTGGCGCAAGCGCTGGGGCAGGTGTTCATGAAACGCCCCTTCGCCGATCCGTTCTCCGCCCTCGACGCCGCCCTCAAGCAACTGGGCGGGCAGGCCGCGACCCGAATCGTCGATTTCCACGCCGAGGCCACGTCCGAAAAGATGGCCATGGGCCATTTCCTCGATGGCCGCGCCAGCCTTGTGGTCGGCACCCATACCCACGTGCCCACGGGCGACGCGATGATCCTGTCGGGCGGCACCGGCTACCTGACCGATGCGGGCATGTGCGGCGACTACAATTCCGTCATCGGAATGGACAAAAAGGAACCCCTGCGCCGCTTCCTGACCGGCATGCCGAAAGAACGCTTCACGCCCGCCGCGGGCGACGCAAGCCTCTCGGGTGTCCTGGTCGAGACCGACACCGACGGCAAAGCCACCACCATCACCCCGATCCGGGAAGGCGGACGGCTCCAGACCGCCACCCCGTGAGCGTCCCCGTGACCCATACCCGCGCCATGCTTCTGGCGATCCTCGTTGGCATGGGCGCGGCCTGGGGCATCACGCAGCCGCTATCGAAAATCGCCGTCTCCGAAGGCTACCGCGATATCGGGATCATCTTCTGGCAATTCGCAATCGGCGCGGCGCTTCTGGGCGCGCTTCTCGTGATCCGACGCAAGGCCCTTCCGCTGCAGCCCGTCCACCTGCGCTTTTATCTGCTGATCGCGCTGATCGGAACGATCCTGCCCAATTGGGCAAGCTTCACCGCCGCCGTGCATCTGCCCTCGGGCATCCTGTCGATCGTCATCGCCACCGTGCCGATGATGGCGCTTCCCATCGCGGTGGGCCTTGGCATGGACCGGTTCTCTCCGGCGCGGATCGCGGGCCTGACGCTTGGCCTGCTTGCCATTATCGCCATCTCCGCTCCCGATAGCTCTCTGCCCGACGCGGGCATGGCGATCTGGCTGCCCATCGCGCTCATCGCACCGTTTCTCTATGCCTGCGAGGGCAATATCGTGGGCCGCTGGGGCACCCATGGCCTCGATGCGATGCAGGTGCTGGCCGGTGCCTCGCTTGTGGGCGTGCTGATCTCTGCGCCGTTGGCTTGGGTCACCGGCGAATGGATCGACCCGCGCGGGCCGTGGGGCGTCCCCGATTGGGCCATTCTGGGATCTTCGCTGGCCCATGTCGCGGCCTATGTCACCTATGTCTGGCTCGTCGGGGCGGCGGGCGCGGTCTTCACCGCGCAGGTGGGCTACCTCGTGACGGGCTTCGGCATCCTCTGGGCCAAACTGATCCTCGGCGAGATCTACAGCACATGGGTCTGGGCGGCGCTGGCCTTGATGATGGTGGGCCTCTTCCTCGTCACCCCGCGCCCCCGCGCGGCGCAGCCCGCGCAATAGCCGTCACGTCGCGGCGCACCCCGCGCCCCCGCGCGGCGCAGCCCGCGCAATAGCCCAAAAAGCGGCACATTTTTCATCCGATGACCCGGATACGTCCCACGCCCGGCGCAAATCCCATGCGGCCCCTTCCAATTTCATCGACTTACCCGCCATCTATTTATGGGTGACGCCTTCCATGACGTCGTTATAAGGGGCCGCTATGATTGATCTTCCCCTCTCACAAACCGGCGAAGGCCTGCTCGCACTGGCGATCCTGCTGGCCATGTTCGCCCTTTTCATGTGGGAGAAATGGCCCACGGAGGTCGTGGCCATCGGGGGCACCGCGACGCTGCTGGTGCTTGGGCTTTTGCCCTACGAGGCTGCGGTCGACGTCCTGTCGAACCCCGCGCCCTGGACCATCGCGGCGATGTTCATCGTCATGGGCGCGCTCGTGCGCACAGGAGCGCTTGACCGGCTGACCCGCTTTGCCGAAGCCAATGCCAAGGCCCGCCCCGCCGTCGCCGTGGTCAGCCTGCTGGCCTTTGTCGCCATCGCATCGGCCTTCATGAACAACACACCTATCGTGGTAATCATGATCCCCGTTTTCGTGCAGATCGCGCGCATTCTCGGCCAATCGCCCTCCAAGTTCCTCATCCCGCTCAGCTATGCGGCGATCATGGGCGGCACGCTGACCCTGATCGGCACGTCCACGAACCTTCTGGTCGACGGGGTCGCCCGCGCCGAAGGGCTGGAGCCGTTCACCATATTCGAGGTCACACCCATCGGCCTCGTCGTGGTCGCTTGGGGCATGCTCTACCTCGCCCTCATTGGCCGCCGCCTGCTGCCCGACCGGTCGTCCATGGCGTCGCTTCTGGGCAGTGGCCGCGCGCGTCCGAAGTTCTTTACCGAGGTCGCCGTGCCCGAAGGCTCCGCCCTGATCGGGCAGGCCCCGCAGGTGGTGGACCTCTTCAAACGTGACGGCGTCCGCCTGATCGACGTGTTACGCGGCGACGCGTCCCTGCGCCGCAACCTCACCGGTGTCCTGCTCGAAGAAGGCGACCGTGTCGTGTTGCGCACCGAGATGTCCGAAGTCCTCAGCCTGCAGGAATCCAAGGACCTCAAGACCGTCGACAAGCTCAGCCAGGTCGCCACCGCCACCGTCGAGGTTCTGATCACGCCGGGTTGCCGCATGGTTGGCCGTTCGCTCGGAGACTTGCGCCTGCGCCGCCGCTATGGCGTCTACCCGCTGGCCGTGCATCGCCGGAACCAGAACATCGGCATGCAGCTCGACGACTTGATCGTGCGCGTGGGCGATACACTCCTGCTCGAAGGCGACCCGGCGGATATTCAACGCCTCGCCGCCGATATGGACCTTGTCGACGTCTCCAAACCGTCCGAGCGCGCCTATCGCCGCTCCAAATCCCCCATCGCGATTGCCTGCATGGCGGGCATCGTCGTGCTCGCCGCCTTCAACGTGGCCCCCATCCTCGCCCTCGCGATCACCGCCGTGGCCATTGTGCTCTTGACCGGCTGCATCGACGCGGAAGAGGCGTTCTCCTTCATCGACGGACGGCTTCTGGCGCTGATATTCGCCATGCTCGCGGTCGGCGCCGCGCTCTCGCAGACCGGCGCCGTGGATCTGATCGTGGGGCAGGTGGCCCCGGCCCTGTCGACGGCCCCCAACTGGGTCCTGCTGATCGCGGTCTATTACCTCACCATGGTCCTGACCGAGCTGGTGTCCAACAACGCCGTCGCCGTCATCATGGCCCCCATCGCGATTGCATTGGCCCAGGCCGTCGGCATCGACCCGCGCCCCTTGGTCATCGCGGTGATGATTGCCGCCTCGGCCAGCTTCGCCACCCCCATCGGCTACCAGACCAACATGCTCGTCTACGGCCCCGGCGGCTACGCCTTCAGCGATTTCCTGCGTGTGGGATTGCCGCTGAACCTCAGCCTCGGCGTGGTCGTCTGCCTCGCCATCCCCCTGATCTGGCCGCTCTGAACCGCGCTCTTGGCACCATCATCAGACTGGCTTGGCTTCGCCACGCGGTCCCGCGCGCGCCTGTGGCGCGGCGTGGCCCGGCCTCCGGCCGGGCGGTGGCGCCCTGTGGGCGCGAAAGCAAAGACTCCCCGGGAAAGAAGCCACCCGGGCTGGCCTCAGCCATTCCTCCCGGGCGGTCTTCCACTGGTACGGCCATCGGCTCCTCAGCCTGTACCGCCCGAAAACCCTGCACCGACATTGGTTAAAAGCGGGTAAAGCCACCTGGCCAAAACACCGCCCTGTCTTCCATTGGTCAAAAATACCTTCGCCGAAGGCACTATATCTTTTCTCTATCTTTTCTACAGCGCCTGCCGCTGGCCCGAGGACGCAAAGGATCGCACCGGTGTCTTCAATCAACCTGTCCTTCTTCAGGTATTTGGAACCAGTGGAAGCCAGCAAGCGCAAGGGGGGCGGGCCGGGGGGGGGGCGCCCCTCGTCACAGCGGCCAAACCACCAGGATCGTCGGGATCGACACCGCGATGACGAGCACCTCCAGCGGCAATCCCATCCGCCAGTAATCTCCGAACCGATACCCCCCGGGGCCCAAGATCAGCGTGTTGTTCTTGTGCCCGATCGGCGTCAGGAAAGCCGCCGACGCCGCCACCGCGACTGCCATCAGGAACGGATCGGGCGACACGCCAAGCGTCTGCGCCATCGTGATGCCCACGGGTGCTGCCACAATCGCCGTCGCCGTGTTGTTGAGCACATCCGACATCGTCATCGTCACCACCATCAGCACCGTCAGGATCGCCCAGGCCGGCAGCCCCTCGGTCAGGCCCACCAACGCGCCCGCGATCAACTCCGTCCCGCCGCTTGTCTCCAACGCCGCGCCGAGCGGGATCATCGACCCGAGCAACACAACCACCGGCCATTCGATATGGTCGTAAATCTCGCTCAGCGGCAGGATCTTCAACAGAACATACCCCACCGCCACGATCCCCAGCGCAATCGGCAGGTACAAAAGCCCGAACGACGCCAGCGCCACCGCCGCCGCAAACAGCCCAATTGCCGCCCAGGTCTTGGTGTCATTCGTCACCGTCAGCCCCCGATCGGCCAGCGGCAGCCCGCCAAGCCAGCTCACCACATCGTCTGCCCTGTCCGACGGCGCCAGCAGCAGCAGGATATCGCCCGGCTCAACCACCGTCTTGCGCAGCCGTTTCGTGATCCGCGTGCCCTTGCGCGCGATCCCCATCAACGTCGTGCCCTGCCGCCACGACAGGCCAACCGCCTCCGCCGTCTTGCCCGCGATCCGGCTGTCGCCCTGCACGACCATCTCGACAAAGCTCACCCCGTCGCCCGTCACATTCGCCACAGCCCCCGCGCCCGCAGGTTCCAACCCCTGACCCACGCGGAACTCGTCAAGCGCCTCGGGGGCGGCCTCCAACACCAACACATCGCCCTCGCGCAGGCGCAAGTTTCGCCCCATCCCGAACCGCCGCTTGCCGTCGCGCAAGATCCCCAAAAGCGTCACATCGGCCTCTCCCGCCGCCGCATCCAGATCGCGCAACCGCGTGTCGGCCAGCTTGCTGCCCTCGGGCAGGCGCAACTCCGCAAGATACGGCTCCAACTGGTTCAATTGATCGCCCACGCCGCTGTCGCGCGCCGGGATCAAACGCCACCCGAACAGCGCCACGAAGGTGAGCCCCACAATCGCCGCCACACCGCCCACCGGCGCGAAATCGAACATCTTGAACGGCGCGCCAAGGCTGTCTTCGCGGATCGTCGCGATGATGATGTTGGGCGGCGTCCCGATCAACGTGACCATCCCACCCAGGATCGTGCAGAAGCTCAGCGGCATCAACGACACCCCCGGCGAGCGCCCCGCCTTGCGCGCCGTCGCAATGTCCACCGGCATCAGCAACGCCAGCGCCGCGACGTTGTTCATGAACGCGCTCAAAACCCCGCCGATCCCGCCCATGATCGCGATATGCGCGCCCAACGACCGCCCCGCATCCACCAGCGTCCGCGTGATCAGGAACACCGCGCCCGAGCGCACCAAACCGGCCGACACCACCAAGACCAGCGCCACCACCAGCGTCGCTGGATGGCCAAAGCCCGCAAACGCCTCCGACGGCTCCACAACGCCCAGAACCGTGCCCGCCATCAGCGCGCTGAACGCCACCAAATCGTAGCGAAACTTCCCCCACAACAGCAGGCCAAAGACGATACCAAAGAGCGAGAAGAGGATAATCTGATCTTGTGTCATGGCGCGAGCTTACCGCGTGCGCACAGTGCCGGAAAGCTGTGTTCCGTCATGGCTCTTAACGGTCAAATGACGGCCTCGATCAGAAACGGACCTTTCGTGGTCCGGGCCATTTCCAACGCCTCAGCGAACGCCTCTTCCGTATCCACTCGCACGCCGCCGATGCCATGGCCCTTGGCAAGGGCAACCCAATCCAGCAGCGGCGCTTCGATGTCGAACATGGCGCGCGCGTTGCGCCCGGGTTTGGGTGCGCCCTGTTCGGCAAGCTCGAGATGCAGGATCTGATAGCCCCGGTTGGCGACGATCACGAAAGTGATGTCCAATTCTTCCCGCGCCGGCGTCCACAGGCATTGCAGTTGATACATCGCCGACCCGTCACCCGAGACCGCAAAAAATGGGCGATCTGGGCACGCCACAGATGCCCCAAGCGCGTTGGGCAGGCATTGGCCGATGGACCCGCCGGTGTTGTTCAAACGGTCATGTGGCGCTGCGGTGTTGATGGGTGGAAAGATCCCGGCGCTGGCCGTGACAGCCTCGTTCACCATGATGGCGCCGTCGGGGATGGCTTTCGCAAGGGCCCGCCCCATGCCTTCGGGCGTCAGCGGGCCGTTTTCGACCTCAGCAACGGCCCGTGTGATCCGTGGAACGATTTCTGTGCCATCTACGCCCACGGCCTCGACCAGGGCCGCGAGCGTGCCCAGAACGTCCCAGTCGCCGTAGCACAATCGGTCAATGGCACAGCCCGGCGCATCCGGTGTGGAGGGTTTTCCGGGATAGGCGAATAAATTCACCGGCGCGCTTTCCCCGACCAGTGTTATGCTGCCGATTTCGCTGAGGAAGGCCGCATTCAAGTCTGCGGGGTAATAAAGCGACTCGAACGCAACCGCGCCCTCGCCATACCCCATGCGGGGGGCGCAGAAAGGGGCCAGCAAGCGACATCCGGTCCGTGCTGCGATCTTTCCGGCCATTTCTGCTCCGTCTCCAAACAGCGCGGCCCCCCCAGGATGGCAGCACCCGGTGAGGTGAGGGTCTTGGCCGCCGCCGCAATACGCGCGGCGTCCGGCATGTGTTTTGGGTGGGCCGGGACGGGGGCGCCGACCTGTGACGCTGTCCCCCCAAGCCGCGTCTGCTTGAAGGATCAGTGTCGCAATCTGCCCATCCCGCGCGGCCTGAATTGCCTCTGCACCAAGCTGGCCGACCATCGTCGCATGGGTCGCCCGCCGCACCCAGTTCGAGATCGAACCCACCACACCATCGAGGTCCGATTGCAGCGGCGCGTCGTGTTTCAGGTGATAGCCCGCATGATCGCCCACCACATTCACGATCCCGGAGTGCCCTTGCGCGCGTTGTGCAGATTGGCCCATCCATTCGCAAAGCCCGACCCAAGGTGCAGAAGTGTTCCGGCCACATTCCCGCTCATCTTGGCATAGCCGTCGGCCGCTCCGGTCACGCCACCCTCAAACAGGCATAGAATGCAGCGCATCTCCGGATGCGTATCCAGCGCGGCCACAAAGTGCATCTCGGATGTGCCGGGATTGGCAAAGCAGACGGCTACGTCTGCGGCAAGCATGGTTTCCACAAGGGCTTCTGCGCCGTTCATTTCGGAAGCTCCTTCCAGGGCAGGGCGTCTTCCACCCACGTCGCGCAACAACAAGTGGCGCGCTTCAATGTGACGGTAACCTCTCCGTCGGAAGCGTAAATAAAAATCGGCCGCGCCGGAGACACCGTTACACCGGGCCGCTGGCGCAGCGTTCCGGCTGCCAGATCAATGCCCGCACCGCCCGGACGTCCCGAATTTCGCAGATTGAAACAAAACCAATATTCCCTTTAACGTCTAAAAACAAACGCTTAACCCCCGGTTGCAACCTTGCAACTCTTCACTATCGCCCACTGCGTCGACACCACGCTGGCCGATTGCGACCGGCCCGTCTGCCGCAACTGGTAATCCTCTTCCCCATGGCGCAATCCGCCCTCCTCTCCGTGTCCAATGAACGGGCACCAAACGCGGGCCGCCCCCCCTCCGCCCCGCGTTTTTCCATGCCCCCATTGCCCCGCCACGGCCCCTTGGGTATGACACCCGCCAAACGCATTCCCTGGAAGGATCAGCGCCATGGCAGGCCACTCAAAATGGGCGAACATCCAGCATCGCAAAGGGCGCCAGGACAAGATCCGCGCCAAGCTCTTCTCCAAGATGGCGAAGGAAATCACCGTCGCCGCCAAGATGGGCGACCCCGATCCCGAAAAGAACCCGCGCCTGCGCCTCGCGGTGAAGGAAGCGAAATCGCAATCCGTGCCCAAGGACGTCATCGAACGTGCCATCTCCAAGGCCACCGGGGGCGATGCGGAAAACTACGACGAGATCCGCTACGAGGGTTACGGCCCCAACGGGGTCGCCGTCATCGTCGAGGCCATGACCGACAACAAGAACCGCACCGCGTCCACCGTCCGCTCGACCTTCTCCAAGAACGGCGGCAATCTCGGGGAGACCGGCTCCGTCGGCTTCATGTTCGAACGCAAGGGGCAGGTGACCTATCCGCTCTCCGCGGGCGATGCCGACACCATCATGATGGCCGCGATCGAAGCCGGTGCCGAAGACGTCGAAACCAATGAAGGCGACGGCGACGAGGACCCCGGAAACCACACCATCTGGTGCGCCGACACCGACCTCGGCGACGTGTCCAACGCGCTGGAGGCGGAACTGGGCGAAAGCGAGTCCACCAAACTCGTCTGGCGTCCCACCACCACGACCGAACTGCAACTCGAAGACGCGCAGAAGCTGATGAAACTCATCGAAGCCCTCGAAGACGACGACGACGTGCAAAACGTCACGACGAACTTCGAAGTCTCGGACGAGGTCATGGCGCAGCTTGGCGCGGAGTAAAGCGGCACCTGCAGGGTGGGACCTGTCCCGCCACCCCTCCGCCCGGCACACCCGGCGATTGCCATATTGCAATACGAGTCCTTCGCTCCGGTGACCCGATTGGGAAAGGTCCGAAACGCGAATTGACCGCTATACATCCGGCGCGAATGTGACTATCGCCCAGCCTTTCCCTGGCCATTGGTGACATATGCAAGACTTCTCTCGCCTGCCGGACAGCCTGTCGGAAGCCCTGAGCGAAAGGGGCTATAGCTCCCTTACGCCGGTACAAGCGTCGGTGATCGACGAAACCCTGCGCGGTAAGGATCTTCTGGTCTCTGCGCAAACGGGGTCTGGAAAAACCGTCGGGTTTGGCCTGGCCATTGCCCCCGATCTCCTCGGCGAAGATGGTCGGTTTGATCGACCGGCGGCTCCCCTCGCCGTGGTGATCGCACCGACCCGGGAACTTGCTTTGCAGGTGCGTCGAGAATTTGACTGGCTCTTTGCCCAAGCCGGGATCGTGACGGCCTCGGCTGTCGGCGGCATGGATACCCGGACCGAGCGGCGGGCGCTGGAACGCGGCGCGCATGTGGTCGTGGCAACGCCCGGACGGCTGCGCGATCACGTGGCACGTGGCAACGTTGACCTAAGCGCGTTGCAAGCGGTCGTTCTCGATGAAGCTGACGAGATGTTGGACATGGGGTTCGCCGAAGACCTTGAGTTCGTTCTCAACGAAACGCCAGGCAACAGGCGGACACTTATGTTCTCGGCCACTGTGCCGCGCGGCATCGCAAAACTGGCACAAACGCATCAAAAAGACGATGCCGAACGCCTTGTTATCGGCAACACGACCTCTCAACACGCGGACATCGCTTACAGCGCTTTGAATGTCGCGCCGTCGGATATCGAGAAGGCCATCATCAATGTCCTGATCTTCCACGACGCACAAACTGCTATCATCTTTGCCAATACCCGTTCGATGGTGGCCCGCCTGACCGCCAAATTCTCGAACCGGGGGTTCAAAGTGGTGTCTCTCTCTGGGGAGTTGAGCCAGTCAGAGCGCGGCAATGCAATGCAATCACTACGCGATGGGCGTGCAAATGTCTGTGTTGCAACGGATGTCGCCGCGCGGGGAATTGATCTTCCTGGGCTGGATCTTGTGATCCACGCCGACCTCCCGTCAAACGCAGAAACGTTGCTTCACAGATCTGGGCGAACCGGCCGCGCAGGCCGCAAGGGGCAGTCTGTCTTGATCGTTCCGGGGCGACAGCGCGCCAAAGCACAAAGACTGCTCAAATCAGCCAAGTTGGAAGTAGAATGGGGCGCACCGCCCACTGCCCATGAGGTGCTGGCCAAAGAGGAAGAGCGCATCATTTCCGCCCCCGCTTTCAATAGCACCCCAAGCGCCGAAGAAAGCGCCTTCGCCGAGCGGTTGCTCGATGGCCGGACGCCCGAACAAATCGCTGCTGCCTATCTGCGGCTCTACCGCGAACATCACTGCGCACCTGAAATTTTGGACATAGCGCCACAGCCCGGAAGGCGCCCCGAGGCGGGTCAGGATCACCGCGACTTCGGGCCAAGCACATGGTTCTCGTTGTCGTTGGGACGCAAGGACCGGGCGGAGCCACGCTGGCTCTTGCCTATGCTCTGTCGCAACGCGGGCATTTCCAAAACGGCGATCGGGGCCATTCGCGTCCAATATCTAGAGACCTTTGTTGAAATCGCCACGGACGCAGTTCCGGCGATGAAACGAGAATTGGGTGAAGAGCTTGCCCTCGAACAAGGGGCCACCCTGACTGAGCTTGACGGCCTGCCGGATTTCGAAGCATCGCCCAAAGGGCCACCTGCAGCTCCCAAAGATCAGGCAAAGGCACCGAAGGACCGCGTCAGCAAGCCGCAAAAACCAGTGCGTAAGCCAAAGCGAAAGCATTCAGACGACGCCGAGGGCGCGCCAAAACCAAAACAGAGCGCAAACAAATCCGAAGGGAAATCCGCGCGCGCACCCACCAGCCACGAAAAACGGCCAAACAAAGCGGCGCCCAGTGACAGCGCAAAACAAACTGGCAAAGACGGCAAACGGGAAAAACGAAAGGAAGGCG
Source organism: Gymnodinialimonas ulvae (assembly GCF_037543845.1). Classification (NCBI taxonomy): domain Bacteria; kingdom Pseudomonadati; phylum Pseudomonadota; class Alphaproteobacteria; order Rhodobacterales; family Paracoccaceae; genus Gymnodinialimonas; species Gymnodinialimonas ulvae. The sequence continues at coordinate 1,836,050 of NZ_JBBIFX010000001.1, read as the reverse complement.
CATCAGACCCATCCAAGCCCATGCGTTCGGGCAAAAACGCTCGAAATGGATCAAGACACGCAGGCAAGGCCGCTAAGCATCCAAAGCGTAGAACGGACAAAGGCGGAGACGCCAAACCGTTCCGTAAACCGTCCGAGAAGACCTAGAGCCCTGCAAAGAGCTGCTGGTTTTCATGTTCACTTCGGGCGCCGCGGTTTGCGCTCGTTGTTCCGCAGATTTCAGGTCGCTCAAATCGACCATTTGCCGGGCGAAAACCCCCTCCTCAAATCCTTAAAAAATCCCTAACAAAAATCCCTTTCCCCAATCTTTCCAACGCCTTAACCCCTTTGCGCACGCGTGCGCAGACCCCCAAAACCCCCTCGACACCACCCCCGCCGCCCGCTAGTCAGACGCCTCCAAACCCCACCCCAAGGCGCGCGCCCATGCTCCCCATCTTCACCGCAGGCTTCGCGCTCTCCTTCTCGCTGATCCTCGCCATCGGCGCGCAGAATGCATTCGTTCTGCGCCAGGGTATCCGCCGCCTCCACGTCGCCCCCGTCGTCGCAATCTGCTGCCTGTCCGAAGCCATCCTGATCTTCGCGGGCGTCGCCGGTTTCGGCCTCATCGCCGAGGCCGCGCCCTGGGCTTTGGAGGCCATGCGCTGGGGCGGTGCCGCTTTCCTCGTCGTCTACGGCTTGCGCAGCCTCCGGGCCGCGCTCAACTCCGAGGATGCGCTGAAGGCTGACGGCGCGCCCGAGCAAAGCCTGGCCGCAGCGCTCACCACCACCCTCATCCTCACCTGGGCGAACCCGCACGTCTATCTCGACACCGTTGGCCTCATCGGCGCCGTCGCCGCCACCTATGGCGACGGCCGCTGGATCTTCGGCGCCGGTGCGCTCTCCGCGTCCTGCGTATTCTTCCTCATCCTCGGTTACGGTGCCCGCGCCCTCGCACCCGTCTTCGCGCGGCCCAAAGCGTGGATGTGGCTCGACGTGATCGTAGGCCTCACGATGCTGGCACTGGCCGTGAAACTGGCGTTGAACCTTTGAGCCTGCGGTGATCTTGTGCGGGCAATGGACACGCACGCCCCCCCGGACATCCCCGCCGAACCCACTGCCCGCCCGGGCTGGGGCATGTTCTGGATGTTCGTCACGGGGCTCTGCTTCGTCACCGTCACCGCTTCGGTCAAGATGGTCGGTGAGGATGTCCCCTCCACCCAGGCCGGGTTCCTGCGCTACGCCCTCGGCCTTGTGTTCCTCCTGCCGATGCTCGCCTCCGTCCGCCGTGCCAGGATCGACCGGCGCACGGGCGGGATGCTGTTCATCCGCGGCGCCTGCCACGCGGTGGCGGTCTCGATGTGGTTCTTCGCGATGACCCGGATCCCTATCGCGGATGTCACCGCCCTGAACTACCTCAACCCGGTCTATGTGATCTTGCTGGCGGTCGTGTTCCTGGGCGAGCGCCTCGGCCCATGGCGCATCGCCGCCGTTTGCGTCGCCTTCCTCGGCACGCTGGTCATCATCCGCCCCGGCTTTCGCGAGATCGACGCGGGCCACATCGTGATGCTCTTCGCTGCCGTCGCGATGGCCGGCAGCTATTTTCTGGCCAAGCTTCTGTCCCAAAAACTCGCGCCCGAAGTGGTGGTCTTCTACCTTTCGATACTTGTGCCTGTGCTCCTTGCCCCGATTGCGTGGATGGTCTGGGTTCCGATCGGATGGGTTGATCTGGGCTGGCTTTTCGTCTGCGCGCTGTTTGCGACATTGGGGCACTACACGATGACACTGGCATTTCGCGCCGCGCCGTTGACTGTCACCCAACCCGTGACCTTCCTGCAGCTCGTCTGGGCTACGCTTCTGGGCGTCGTGGTTTTTGCGGAGCCTGTCGATGCCTTCGTGGTGATTGGCGGCGCTATGATCATCGCCTCCGTCACGTTCATCACCTGGCGAGAGGCCATGCGCGCACCGCGTTAACCTTTCCGTTCCGCCCGGAAAATGTGCACTTTGCCAGAATACCGGCCATGTTTGCCCTTACATTGATGCTGTACTGCAGCATTCTGCAGCCACCGGTTGTTCCCACCCGCGCCGCTCATTTCATCTGCAAGAATACGGGAGAATGCCATGACATTGGAAGCCATCATCTTTGGTGGAATAGGCGCGGTGACTGAATGCGCGGAAAGCGATCGCAACGCGTGGAATGCCGCATTTCGCGCCCATGGGATGGACTGGGATTGGTCTTGGGACACCTATGCGGAATTGATGCGTGCGGGCGGCGACCGGCAATTGGTCACGCGCTATGCGGCTTGGCGGAACGAGATTTGTCCGGTCCGGCCCGAGCTTCTGGACGAGACCCATCAAAGGCGGTTTGCCTCGATGCTGACCGGGCCTTTGCCGCTGCGGCCCGGGGTGGGGCGCACGCTGGGGTGGTTGGTGCGGGCCGGGGTGCAATTGGGCCTCGTCAGCCGTGCCGGAGCGGTCCCGGTGCGCGCGGTTCTGACCTCAACGGCGCGCGCACGTTCTGGTATTGGTTTTGATGTGGCCGTCCTGCGCGAGGACGTCACGCATCTTGCGCCGCATCCCGAGGCGATGACCCGTGCCATCGAAGCGCTGGGGGTTGGACGCGAATGTGTCGCCGTGGTGGCCGATACACCAGCCAGCGCGCAAGCGGCGCAGGATGCGGGGCTTGCGGTTCTGGCTTTCCCCGGCGCATTGGCCGCCGATACACCCGAGGATTTCGGGACCCTGCCCATGGCCAAGGTGCTGAGCCCCGAGATCCTGACCTCGACCTGGCGCGGCGACCTGGAGACCGCAGCGCAATAGCCACGACCGACCACACCGATTTGATGTAGCGCAAGGCGGCTTGGCGCGCCGCATGGCATCCTTCGAGCAAGCAAACAAACCGGAGGAGGCTTGTAATGTCCCATACCCCCCATGAATTGCTCGACGATTTTCCCGACAAAGCCGATGCGATTCATGCGCTGAAGCAATCAGATGCGCATTTCGCCAAGCTCGCCAACGCCTATCACGATCTCAACCGCGCAGTGCACCGGGCCGAAACCAGTGTGGAGCCGGTCAGCGATCAGGCCGAGCAGCAGATGCGGCGCGAGCGGATGGCCTTGAAGGATGAGATCGCGGCGATGCTGGCGAAGGCCTGACGCGAGCGGTCAGGAGGTTTCGGGCGTGCCCTCGACATGGGCCTGAAAGCGTTCGAAGAACTGATCGGCCATCTTTGTGGCGAAACTATCGACAAGTCGTGAGCCCAACTGCGCGATCTTGCCGCCAACTTTCGCGTCGACATCATAGGTGAGCTCGGTGCCGCCCTCGGGGTGGTCGGCCAGCGCGACCTGCGCCGCGCCCTTGGCAAAGCCGGCCACGCCGCCCTTGCCTTCGCCCGAGATCGTGTAGCTTACCTCAGGCACGACATCGGATAATGTCACCTCGCCTTTGAACGTCGCCTTAACGGGGCCGACCTTTTGTTTGACGACCGCCGAAAACCCGTCTTCCGGGGAGCCGGTAAGCTCTTCACAGCCGGGAATGCAGGCCTTCAGCGTTTCGGCATCGTTGAGGGCTGCCCAGATGGTCGCGCGGTCGGCTGCGATATGACGGCTGCTGTGCATTTCCATCTGACGGCTCCTTTTCCGGTCTGATTTTCGGAGGTTAGCGGGTGGCGTGTCACGGCGCAACTTCGTATGGCAGCGTGCCGCGCCGGTTCGGATCGACCGTCAGGCGCCGCTCTAACGGTGGCACTGCGCGTTGGTGGCAGCCCTTCCTTTCGCAGATCCGGCAGGAAATGCCGATGGGCTGCGGCGCGGCGGTCAGATCCAGATCATCGGCGTAGACAAGGCTCTGCGCATGGCGCACCTCGCACCCGAGCGAGATCGCGTAGCGCCGTGTCGGGCGGCCCCATGCGCCGCCGGATTTCGACACGTCACGCGCCAGGATCACGTAGGATGCGCCGTCCGGGGTTTCGGCCAATTGGCGCAGGAAGCGACCGGGGGTCTCGAACGCCTGATGGACGTTCCACAACGGACATGCGCCGCCGAAGCGGGCGAATTGCAGCCGCGTGGCGGAGTGGCGTTTGGTGACGGTGCCTGCTTGATCCACGCGGGCGAAAAAGAACGGGATGCCCTTCGCGCCGGGCCGTTGAAGGGTGGAAAGCCGGTGGGCGATCTGTTCGATGGAGGCCGAAAAGCTGATCGACAGGCGCTCGAGGTCGTGGCGTGTTTCCTGCGCGGCGTCGGCGAAGCGGCCGTATGGCATAAGGCAGGCGCCAGCGAAATAATTGGCCATCCCGATGCGGGCAATCTCGCGGGCGGTGTCGGATTGAAACCTGGCGAGGTCGAGCGTGGCCTCGATCAGGTCGTGCTGCCCCAGAAGCGCGTATTGGTGCAGCAGTTGAAAGCGCTGGGTCTCGGGGGCGGCTTGTGGGCTCAAGGTGAGGGTCTTGGTGGCGGGTTCATAATGGCGCACGCCGTCGCCGGGCGCGCGTCGGATCGTGATGTCGCGGTCTTCGAGCACGGCGGCTGTATGGGCGGCCAGATCTCCGGTTGCGCGGGTTGCGAAGCGTTCGGCGGCGCGGTCGACGGCGTCGATGTAATTATCGGTGTAATGGAAGAAATCGCGCACCTCTTCCCAGGGCGAGGCGGTGGTCGAAGGGGCCTGCCCCAGCGCCTCGTCCAGCGACGCCAGCCGTTCATGGGTCTGACGGTAGGCCCGGTGCAGTTCAAGGAAGGCATGGGCGAGGGTCGGTGCATTGGCCGCAGTCAGGCGAAGATCGGCCAAATTGGGTTGGCCTTCACTGAACAAAGGGTCCGCTAAGGCTTCGCGCATGTCGGAGACGAGGCGGTCGGTATCGGAGGCCGAAAGCTCGGTCACATCGACGCCGAATTCCTGCGCCAGCCCCATCAAAACCGTTGTGGACAGCGGGCGATTGTTGTTCTCCATCTGGTTGAGATACGGCAACGAAATGCCGAGTTTGGCCGCGAAATCCTTCTGCGTGAGGCCAAGGCGGGTGCGCACGGAGCGCAGCTTGGCACCGACATAGAGCTTCTGGACGGGCATGGCGTTGATCCTAACTTTGCAGAAACAGCTTTGCGGATTTGCAATGTGGTTTGCAAGGCAAGGTAGGGCGTGTGACTACGCGCCGGACACCTGAGCCTCGCGACGGATCGTATAAAGAATGGCTATGACGCCAAGGATCGAAGTTGCCAGCATCATCAAAAGCAACGGGTAGGCGCTATCGCCGCCGGTCAGAACGACACCCGCCAGCGCTGACAGGGTCGCACCGCCGCCGAGCATGATCGCGCCGCCAAGTCCGCTCGCCGTGCCGGCCAGATGCGGGCGGACCGACAGCATTCCGGAGGTTGCATTGGGCAAGACCATGCCGTTGCCAAGGCCTACGAAGGTCGTGAAGCCGAAGAAGACATAGGCATTGTGGAACCCGACCAGAAAAAGCGCCAGCGCGGTGCCCATGCCCAGAACGGTCAGAACTGCGCCGTAAAGGATCATCCGATTGATCCCGAGTTTGGTGGAGTAGCGGCCCGAGATACCATTGCCGAAGAAATAGCCAAGCGCGGGCGCGCCAAAGAACAGGCCGACCTGTGCGGCCGACATGTCGAACACTTCCGAGCCCACGAAAGGCGCGCCGCCGAGGTAGGAGAAAAACGCGCCGGACGCAAACGCGGCGCAGGCGCAGTAGCCCCAGAAACGGCGCGCGGTCAGAAGCTCCGGATATTCGCGGAATTGCGCGGCGAAGCTGGCGGACGTGGTCTGCGCGGTTTCACCAAGGTCGCGGTGGACAAGCGCGAGAGTAAGCGCACCCAGGCCGAGGAGGAGCCAGAAATTCGCCTGCCATCCAAGCGTTTGATCCAACGCTCCCCCGATTGCAGGGCCGATCATCGGGACAATTGCCATGCCCATTGTGACATAGCCAATCTGGCTGGCAGCGTTTTCCGCATCGTTCATATCGCGCACCACCGCACGGCCGAGGACGAGGCCTACGACGATAACGGCCTGCATCATGCGAAAGAGCAGGAAGCTCTCGATCGTCGATGCAAGCAAGCAGCCGATGGTCGCAAGAAGGAACAGCGCAAAGCCCCAGATGATCACGGGGCGGCGCCCGAACCGATCCGATATCGGACCAATCAAAACCTGCAGGATCGCGTTCACGCCGAGGTATAGCGACACCGACAATTGCATGACGCGGTACTCGGTCTCGAAGAAGGTCGTCATCGCAGGCAGAGACGGCAGGAAGATATTCATCGACAGCGCGCCAAGGCCCGTGATCACGATCAGCGTGAAAATGTGCGGTGGTGTGGTGCGATCCAGAAACCGGACCGGAGTATGCGTGATCATCGCGCGAGAGTTAGGGGAGGGCAGGGGGGAGGTCCAGCCCACGTGCAGATGTATACCGATTAGCGGATTTGCAAAAATTGAGAGAGGTGACCTGATGGATTTGCAAATATGCAGAAAGAAACTGGTCGATAGAGCGGCGCGCCACTAAGGTTCGGCGCAACCCAAGGGGAGAGGCACATGAAGGATATCGTCGAACAGCTCGAAGAGCGTCGCGGTCAGGCGCGTCTGGGCGGAGGCGAAAAGCGGGTCGCGGCGCAGCATGCAAAGGGCAAGCTGACAGCGCGGGAGCGGATCGAATTGCTTCTCGATGAGGGCTCGTTCGAGGAATACGACATGTTTGTCGCCCACCGCGCCACGGAGTTCGGCATGGAGGGTAACCGGCCTCCGGGCGATGGCGTCGTGACCGGTTGGGGCACGGTTAACGGGCGTCAGGTCTACGTCTTCAGCCAGGACTTCACCGTGCTTGGCGGTTCGGTGTCAGAGACCCATGGGCAGAAGATTTGCAAGATCATGGATATGGCCATGCAGAACGGTGCGCCGGTCGTGGGGATCAACGATTCCGGCGGCGCACGGATCCAGGAAGGCGTCGACAGTTTGGCCGCCTACGGCGAGGTGTTTCAACGCAATATCGAGGCGTCGGGGGTCGTGCCGCAGATCTCGATGATCATGGGACCCTGCGCGGGTGGAGCGGTCTATTCGCCTGCGATGACCGATTTCATCTTCATGGTGAAAGACAGCTCTTACATGTTCGTCACCGGACCCGATGTGGTCAAAACCGTCACGAATGAGGTTGTGACGGCTGAAGAATTGGGCGGGGCCTCCACACATACCAAGAAAAGCTCGGTGGCCGATGGCGCGTTCGAGAATGATGTCGAAGCGCTCAGCGAAGTGCGTCGGTTGATCGATTTCCTGCCGCTGTCGAACCGGGACAAACCGCCGACGCGACCTTTCTTCGACAGTCCGGATCGGATTGAGGAAAGCCTTGATACGCTGGTGCCTGCGAACCCGAACCAGCCGTATGACATGAAGGAATTGATCGGCAAGATCGCGGACGAGGGGGATTTCTACGAGATCCAGAAGGATTTCGCGGGCAACATTATCACCGGCTTCATCCGGCTTGAGGGCCAGACGGTCGGCGTGGTTGCGAACCAGCCGATGGTTCTGGCCGGGGTGCTCGACATCGACAGCGCGCGGAAAGGCGCACGGTTCGTGCGGTTCTGCGATTGCTTCGAAATCCCGATCCTGAGCCTTGTTGACGTGCCCGGGTTTTTGCCCGGCACTGCGCAGGAATATGATGGGGTGATCAAGCACGGCGCGAAGTTGCTGTTCGCTTACGGAGAGGCGACAGTGCCCAAGGTCACGGTGATCACGCGCAAGGCTTACGGCGGCGCCTATGTGGTGATGGCGTCCAAGCACCTTAAGGCGGATGTGAACTATGCCTGGCCGACCTCGGAGATTGCCGTGATGGGGGCGAAGGGGGCGGTGGAGATCTTGCATCGCGCCGACCTGGGCGATGCGGAGAAGATCGCGGCCCGCACCGCGGAATACGAGGACCGCTTCGCCAACCCGTTCGTGGCCGCCGAGCGCGGGCATATCGACGAGGTGATCCAGCCCCATTCGACGCGCCGCCGTGTGTGCCGGGCGTTCGCGGCGCTCAGACGCAAGACGCAGACCCGGCCTTGGAAAAAGCACGACAACATCCCGCTGTGATGAGGGCGCGCGCATGATCCGAGGTCTCATAATGCTTCTGGCTGTCGCAATGATTGGCGGCGCAGCCTATTGGTTCCTGGCGTCGTCTGGGGCGAAGGCAAATTTGTGCCCGCTCGACGAGAGTGAAACGGCACCGTCCGGGCGCAGTGTGACGCTTTGTGATGTGGTCTATGAGGTACAGCCGAGCAACGAGATCTGGGCGGTTGTGCGTGTCGTGGATCGGGGCCTCGTGACCAATGTCGGCCATGAGGATCACGATTGGGCATGCAACCTTTGGGGCGTGCGCGCAGCCGAGCGCGACCCGCGACCGGCCCGCATCGTGGTGCAATTCATGGCAGAACCTTTCGAACGCGGAGAGCCCGCGCCGGGGATAACTCAGTCTATCGAGGCGTATGCGATTTCTGATGACACTTGTCAGTGGGAGCTTTTGTAGTGCAACCACAACACCTTGTGCCCCATAGTTCATCCTATATCCCGTGTGATGCAACTGAGTCACAGACTACAATCCTTTGTGGAAAGGTCTGTGGAGAAACTGTGAGGCGATGTATCGTCATCCTTAGCTGCGCAACTGCAGCTGTACCTCGGATCGTGGCCGGGTCGCTTGGCTTCCCGCCTATTGGCCCGGTCACACCGCGAGGCAACAAGAAGAAGAAATCGGCACGGGCGGAATTGCAGACGCCGCCTCGGTCGCAAAAAAGGCAGGTCCACTGGCACTATCCCCCAGCTAGCCAGGGCAGACCGTTTTCCCTAACCGGGCGAGGCGCGAGTCTTGCCCGGTTTTTCCGTGCGGATGTCGCCCCATGTTGAAGCACCGGGGCTTTCCCGGGCGGCTCCCGGGGACGGATTTCCAGTTCACCATTCGGCGCGACAACAAGGCGGGCGCGACCAAACTAATCGCGCGCGACCGATACGCGGACCGCAGGCCCGCCGACCGGCGCGCGGATGCCGGTTTCATGGAAGCGCTGTGGATGCATTTTGGGGATGAACCCTTTGAGCGCGGCAACCTGGATGCGGGGCGGTTGAGCTGGCTCTTCGGGCGTGAGGTCGTCCCCGCCGAAGATCCGTTTGACCCGGAAAGCTATGACGCCCTTTTGCGCATCGACGAGGGCCGCGCACGTGCCGCGTTCCCGGAAATTTTTGACGGGACTGGCATATGGGAAGGATGATCGGCATGTTTTCGCCAGAGGCTTCCCGATATGAGCGGCCCGTTGCGCACAAGGCAAGACGCACGCGCCACCCTCTATCGAGGGGCGCGAATCCTGCCATCGTTGCCCTGTCGGCCCCAGTCCCCAGTTGTTTCTACAGGGCCGGCATCCACAAGACGTGTTACCCTTCCCCTTCACGGCGGTCGGCTGGCTTGATCAACCGGCCGCCTCTTTTTGCCCAAACCCGGGCGAAAAAACTCCGGCCTTATCGAAGTGCCAAATCGCGTGTAAAGAGAACTTCACGAGGTTATTCGACAGGAGACGCATCAAAATGCGCACCAAACTCAAAATCACCGCGTTGTTCGCAGCCATGCTGGCCGTATCGGGCTGTATGGCATCCGACATCGAACGCGCAGGCGCGGGCGCGCTTGTTGGCGGGCTTGGTACCGCCGCAGTTGGTGGATCGGTCGCCACGGGAGTTGTTGTCGGCGCGGCAGCCGGCGCTCTTTGCGACGACGTCAACCTCTGCTGAGCCGTACCGGCGCAAGCCCTGGACGCGCGAAAACCGCCAGACTCGGAAAAATGCAGTCTGGCGGTCGAATGCTCTTTGCATAATTACGACTCGAGCCCCCTTGAGATGCCCGAGCTCGATTTTGCGCGCGTCAGAAGCGCAACGTGGCCGAAACACCAATCCGATCAGCTTCAGCGCTGTCGAGGGGGCCTTCACTTTCGATGTGGATGTACTCGACCCCATACGTCAGCGCGTCGATCGGCGAGTAGAACGCGTTGACATGCACCGACTCCAGACGGTCAAAGCCACCTGGAAGGCCACCCGTGGTTGCCAGGTCGTAGTCTTCCAGGCCGTAAGCGATGCCCGCACTCAATGCGTCGGAAATATCCTGGCGGAACTCGAAGGTCAGACTTTCGGATTCATTCTCGGCACCGCCCACCTGACGCGCGCCGCCGCCGATCAGCAGGTTGCCAAGCCCTTCACCCGCCGTCAGCGTGAGGCCGACGGATCCGCCTTCCCAGGGATTGACGCTTCCCGACAGTGTGATGCCGTTGGTGTCGAATTCGTCGCCGCCCTGTTCGAACGTTCCGGTCAGAACCGCCGCGCGGACCGAGAACAGATCGGTGCCATAGAAGGCCGCCGCCGTGAACACCGGATCCGAGCTGTTGTCGCCGCCGGCGCTTTCCTCAAGCGAGGCCGACAGCTCCAGACCGTTGTTGCGGTAGGTGTAACGCGCCTGCGGCACGCGGGCGAAGGTGATCCCGACCGGGCCGTTGAAATCGGCGGTCGTGGGATAATGTACCAACGGCATGAAGTTGGTCCAGAATTGGCCAAGCAGCACTTCGCTGTTTCCCGACGTCACGCGCAGGTTGGCGTGGCGCAGGCGCAGGTTGGGCGATTGACTCTGATCACCACCGGATCCGAACAGGTCGAACTCCAATTGCGTGGCAACGCTGCCGAACGAGGTGTCGGTGTTGCTACGGATGCCGAAGCGGGACACGCGCACCGAGGTGTCGAATTCGGAATCGTCCACCTCGAAGGTCGGGTCGCCAACGCGGCCCGCGCGGCTCAGGTCACCTTGGGCAAAATCGAAATCGTAGAACGCTTCGGCGCGGATGAAGCCGTAAATGGTCAGTGTGGTGGTATCGGCGATGCCGAAGCTCAGGCGCCCAAGACCGTGGCGCTGCCCGATCTGGTCAAAATCGCCGAGGCTGTCGACCGTGTTGAACGCGAAGCCGGTTTGCGACGGGGCTACCGCCTGCTCGGCTTCCAATGCGGCGATCCTTGCCTCAAGTGTTTCGATCTGGGTCTGGGCGAGCACGGGTGCCGCCAGAAGGCAGGCGCTGCCAAACAGAGAGGCGACAAGGCCGCGTGTGAGAGTCGGTTGGTGTGGCATGGTTTTTATCCCCTAATCACTGTGCAACGCGGCCGGATTTGGTCGCGTAAGGGAAAGTTGGCATGCAATGGTATTCACGCGACTTCACAGCATGGAGAGGCCAGCGCGAATGATGAGTCTGTGGCATGCGCGCAACGAAAATTCAATTTAAACAAGTGGTTGTGATTTTTCGTGAGAGATTCGTGAACGAAAATCGCTGACCGCCAACGAACGGGATAGCCCGTGGCCCGCACCAGTGCCGCAGGATGAGGAAGAGGAAGTGAGATGTTCAAGAAGTTGCTGATCGCGAACCGGGGCGAGATTGCCTGCCGTGTCATCAAGACCGCCAAGCGCATGGGGATTCCCACGGTGGCCGTGTATTCCGATGCCGACGCGCAGGCGTTGCACGTCAAGATGGCGGATGAGGCTGTTCATATCGGCCCGCCGCCGGCGGCAGAATCCTACATCGTGATTGACAAGATCATGCAGGCGATCCGCGACACCGGAGCCGACGCGGTGCATCCGGGCTATGGCTTTTTGTCAGAGAACAGGATGTTCGCCGAAGCGCTTGAGGCCGAAGGCGTGGCCTTCGTCGGCCCACCCGCCAGCGCGATCGAGAGCATGGGCGACAAGATCACCTCTAAGAAAATCGCGCAGGAGGCGGGGGTCTCGACCGTGCCGGGCCATATGGGCCTGATCGAGGATGCGGAAGAGGCGATCAAGATTTCCGGTCAGATCGGGTATCCGGTGATGCTCAAGGCCTCTGCGGGCGGCGGCGGCAAGGGCATGCGCATAGCGTGGAATGAAAGCGAGGTTGCCGAAGGGTTTCAGGCCTCCAAGAACGAGGCGGCGAGCAGTTTCGGCGATGACCGCATGTTCATCGAGAAGTTCGTGACGCAACCGCGCCACATCGAAATCCAGGTCCTCGCCGATAAGCACGGCAATGCGATCTACCTTGGTGAACGGGAATGCTCGATCCAGCGCCGCAATCAGAAGGTCATCGAAGAGGCCCCGTCGCCGTTCCTTGATGAAGCGACCCGCAAGGCCATGGGCGAAGAGGCCGTCGCATTGGCGCAGGCCGTCGGCTATTCCAGCGCGGGGACGGTGGAATTCATCGTCGATGGCGACCGCAACTTCTACTTCCTTGAAATGAACACCCGGCTGCAGGTGGAACATCCCGTGACCGAGCTGATCACCGGCGTAGATCTGGTTGAGCAGATGATCCGTGTCGCGGCGGGCGAAACGCTTCCCATGGCCCAAAAGGATGTCACGCTGACCGGGTGGGCCATTGAAAGCCGCCTTTATGCCGAAGACCCATATCGTAATTTCCTGCCCTCCATCGGGCGGCTGACCCGCTACCGCCCGCCGGTGGAAGTGGCCGCCGGTCCGATGTTGACGAACGGCAAGTGGTTGGAAGATGGCCCGCAAGGCGACACGGCGGTGCGCAATGACACCGGCGTCTACGAGGGCGGCGAGATTTCCATGTATTACGATCCGATGATCGCGAAGCTCTGCTCGTGGGGCAACGACCGCGACACGGCGCTTGAAGCCATGCGCGTTGCTCTGGACGGATTCGAAGTTGAGGGGATCGGCCACAATCTGCCGTTCCTCAGCGCGGTGATGGATCATCCCAAATTCGCCAGTGGCAACATGACGACAGCCTTCATCGCCGAGGAATATCCCGACGGGTTCGATGGGGTGACGCTTCCCGATGCCGCTTTGATGCGTGTCGCGGCGGCCGCGGCGGCGATGTACCGTGTCGCGGAAATCCGGCGCAGCCGCGTCTCCGGACGGATGGACAATCACGAGCGCCGGGTTGGAAAAAACTGGGTTGTCTCTGCGCAGGGGCAGAGGTTCGATGTGAAGATCGACGCCGATCCTGAGGGCTCGACCGTGAAAATCGGGGACGCTGCCTTGCGCATCACAAGCGATTGGACCCCGGGCGATCAATTGGCGCGCGTCATGGTCGACGGCGATCCGCTCGTTCTGAAAGTGGGCAAGGTCCCCGCCGGGTTCCGGCTGCGCACGCGCGGCGCGGATCTGTGCGTTAACATCCGCTCGCCGCGTCAGGCCGAATTGGCCGATTTGATGCCCGAAAAGCTGCCGCCCGATACGTCGAAGATGCTGCTTTGCCCGATGCCGGGCCTTGTTGTGAAGGTCGATGTGAACGAAGGCGACGAGGTGCAGGAGGGACAGGCTTTGTGCACCGTCGAGGCGATGAAGATGGAAAACATTCTGCGCGCCGAGAAAAAGGGAGTGGTGACCAAGATCAACGCAGGCGCGGGTGACAGTCTGGCCGTGGATGATGTGATCATGGAGTTCGAGTGAGCAACGCAGAGGTCATAGCGCTTTGTATCGCCCTTGGCCTGGCCTGTGTCCTGTTGGGGCTGTCGGTGCGCGACGGCGCGACCGGTGCCCGTGGCGCGGGGTCGCGCGACCTCTACCTGCCGCTGATCTACCAAGCGCTGGCGATCGCGGTGGTGTTTGTCCCTCCGGCGATCTGGGCCATTTGGCGCGTGCTGACGCTCGATGCGCCCCCCCTTGGCCTGGTGCCCGGGGTGATCGGCGGTTTGACGGTGGCATTGGGATGGCTGGTCGCCTCGCTCCTACGCCAATTCGAAAGCCTGGCCAGCTTGTCGCGGGAACGCGAAATGGTAATGCGCGCGCTGCGCGAAGAAATTTTCCTGGTGTTCGAGATTTTCGATGCCGTGGACCAGGAAGCGGTCGGAAAAGGCACACGCGGGAAGATCATGAAGTCGAGCGATGATGACAAATACATGCCCTATCCGACCTCGATCAGCGCACCAGTGATCTTCAACGCGATCGGCAGCAGGGTTCACCTGATCGAGGGGGGACCGATCGAAAAGGTGACCCGGTTTTATGCCGCGTATTCCGAGCTTGCCTCTTACACCGAGGATTTCCGATCCGAGACAATCCGAAACCTTGAGAATGATCGACGTGCGACTGCCTATGACATTCTTGAAAGCCGCCGCGGAGCCACGCTTTTGACCGCCTACGAGGCGGTTCGAGCGTTGGATGATGCGCTCAGATCACCGGAACGTTGGGCGCCGAGCGGGAAAAATCAGAAGATGATCGAAGGGCGCAAAGACACCCAGCCGGACGACGCCGGAGGTGCAGCATGACCGCGCCGTGGTCAGATATCGCCGCCCTCAATCGGGCCACCGGGCGTGGGCTCCGGGGCGGAGGGCGCTTTACCGTAGCGGATGGATACCATCATGGATCACGTTCCCTTCATCGACTGCTGACAGAGTATAACATGGGGTCGTTACCGACAAGTTGCAAGGTAAGTCAGCCACCCTGCCGTAATTCTTCCTGTCTCAGCTGGAAATTGTCGATGGCGCGCACGATTTCGCGGACATCGCGGGGTGCGGGCCGTCGAAGGCCCACAGTGCCGTCTTTTCCAAGCACAACGACCGAAAAACCGCGCGGCCGCAAAGCGGTGCGCACGGCGGTGCGGGCCGAGGGATCGGTGTCGACGATAATCACCACGTCCCGCTCGATCAGCGGATCGGGACGCTCCGCCAGAAGCGCCATTTGCTCGACGAAACGCGGGTCGGCTGGGGTATCGGCAAATACGACGATGGGCCGCGCGATCCACAGAAATTCATCCAAAGTCACACCGGCGGCGTCACGTGGCGCAAGGACGTCAGCGTCATCTACCTCTACGGTTTCGTCCACTTCTACGGGGTCCTCAGCGCTTGCGTCTGCGTCGGCCAACAGGGGCGTCGCATCGCCTTCGCCCGCGCTGAGCGTTGCATCACTTGCTTCCTGCGCTGCGGCGGGCAGGGAGAGAAGGGCCACAATGGCCAGCGGGATCAGGGTGTTGGGTCGCATGGGTCCTCCGGTTGCTTCAGATATAGGCGGGCTGCGCGGGATTTCGAAGGGGTTAATGACGCTTACGGGCGTATTGACCGGATATTCATCGCTTTGGAGCAGATTGGAGGGAAATGACCTTCCACTCCTGCGAGAGGCCCAAGTGATGGACGTGATCCTGCATGTCGGTGCGCACCGCACCGCGACCACCACGTTTCAACGCCATATGGCCACGCATCGCGACACACTGCACGCAAACAAAACCACCTTCTGGGGCCCCAAAGTGATCCGAGGCGGCCTGTTTGGGGGCATGTCGGGCGGGTCCGGGCCGATCTTGCCATGGCAGGCGAACCGCGCCGGGAAACGTGCCGCGCTCAGGGTCGAGGGCCTGCGTCAGGACGGGATGAAGCGACTGATCTTGAGTGATGAGAATATGTTGGGCAATCTGCGCGATGTCTTGGAAGATACGCTGCTCTACCCCGATGCAGCCAAACGGATTGCGGGATTCGCAAAAGGTTTTCAGGGGCATAACCTGACCATCGGCCTTGGCATACGGTGCTATTCGACGTGGTGGTCGTCTGCGCTTGCGTTCCGCTTGTCGCGAGGGGGGCCGCTGCCGCGGACCGAATTGCGTGAACGCTTGGTGACCCAACCGCGCCGTTGGCGTGACTTGGCCGAACAAGTCGCACGCGCCGTTCCGGACGCACGCGTCGCGGTGTGGAGCCATGAGGCCATGGGATCAGCCCCGCATCGTATCCTGCACGACCTCACCGAGATCGCGACACGACCCTCCAGCCTGCCGATCCTGAACGCGGCGCCGCGCGCCAAGGCGTTGCGCGATCTGTTGTGCAATTACGGCGTCGACCCCGACACGTTCATACGGTCCTCAACCGACAGGTTCATGCCGTTTGAAGCGCACGAAGCCGATGCGCTGCGGGGCCAATACCAAGATGATCTGACCTGGCTGGCCAATGGGGCAGGTGGGTTGGTCGATTACATCGATGCGCCGCTGGCAGAGACCGGCGCGCAGACAGTTGAAGGAAGAGGATTACCCGATGACGGAGAACACCGAAGCCTGGCGTGAGCGGGCCGAAAAGGAACTGCGCGGGCGTCCGCTGGATGACCTGACGTGGGAAACGCTGGAAGGCATCGACGTGAAGCCGCTTTATACGGCGGCCGACACCGATGGGCTGGATCATGTCGGCACGCTTCCCGGCGAAGCCCCGTTCACGCGCGGGGTGAAATCCACGATGTATGCGGGGCGTCCCTGGACGATCCGGCAATACGCAGGTTTCTCGACGGCGGAAGAGTCGAACGCGTTTTATCGTCAGGGTCTCGCGGCGGGTCAGCAAGGCGTCTCGGTCGCATTCGATCTTGCAACGCACCGTGGTTATGACAGTGACCATGATCGGGTCGTGGGTGATGTCGGCAAAGCCGGTGTCGCCATCGACAGCGTCGAGGATATGAAAATCCTTTTTGACGGTATCCCATTGGATCAGGTGTCCGTCTCGATGACCATGAACGGCGCGGTCATCCCGATACTGGCCAATTTCATCGTTGCAGGCGAAGAACAAGGACATGATCGCGCAGTGCTTTCTGGAACGATCCAGAACGATATTCTCAAAGAGTTCATGGTGCGAAACACCTATATCTATCCGCCGGAACCTTCGATGCGGATCATCTCGGACATCATCAGCTATACCTCTGATAACATGCCGAAATTCAACTCGATCTCGATCTCTGGTTACCACATGCAGGAAGCGGGTGCGAACCTGGTTCAGGAGCTGGCCTATACCATCGCCGACGGGCGCGAATACGTGCGCGCCGCGACCGAGGCGGGAATGGATGTCGACAAATTCGCAGGGCGGCTCAGTTTTTTCTTCGCGATCGGCATGAATTTCTTCATGGAAATCGCCAAGTTGCGCGCCGCGCGGACCCTTTGGCATCGCGTGATGACGGATTTCGGAGCCAAGTCGGAACGTTCCAAAATGCTCCGTACCCATTGCCAGACTTCGGGCGTGAGTTTGCAGGAGCAGGACCCCTACAACAATGTGGTGCGCACCGCATTTGAGGCGATGAGCGCGGTTCTGGGTGGCACGCAATCGCTCCATACGAATTCCTTCGACGAAGCAATCGCGTTGCCGACGGAGTTTTCCGCGCGCATCGCGCGCAACACGCAACTGATTTTGCAGGAAGAAACTGGCGTTACCAAGGTCGTCGATCCTTTGGCAGGGTCCTATTACATCGAGAGCCTTACCAACGAGTTGATCGAAAAAGCGACTGCTTTGATGGACGAGGTCGAAGACATGGGCGGCATGACCAAGGCCGTGGCCTCGGGCCTGCCGAAGCTGCGGATCGAGGAAAGCGCCGCGCGCCGACAGGCGATGATCGACAAGGGCGATGAGGTGATCGTCGGCGTCAACAAATACCGCAAGGACAGCGAGGATCCGATCGATATCCGCGAGATCGACAATTCCGCCGTGCGTGACAGTCAGATCGCACGCCTTGAGCGCATCCGTGCTGAGCGCAATGCAGAGGCCTGCGCGACGGCACTGACGGAATTGGAACGTGTAGCGACCGAGGGCGGCAACCTTCTGGCCGCCGCAGTGGAGGCCGCGCGCGCGCGGGCCAGCGTTGGGGAAATCAGTATGGCGATGGAAAAAGTGTTCGGACGGCATCGCGCCGAGGTGAAGACTCTGGCTGGCGTCTATGGATCGGCCTACGAGGGCGACGAGGATTTTGCGGCGATCCAGGGCGAAGTTGAAGCCTTCGCCGAGGTTGAGGGCCGCCGCCCTCGCATGCTGGTGGTGAAAATGGGGCAGGACGGCCACGATCGCGGTGCGAAAGTGATCGCAACGGCCTTTGCCGACATTGGGTTCGACGTCGACGTCGGGCCGTTGTTCCAAACCCCGGAAGAGGCCGCGCAGGATGCCATCGACAACGACGTGCATGTCATCGGCATCTCGTCCCAGGCTGCGGGCCACAAGACCCTCGCACCCAAGCTGATCGAGGCACTGAAGGCAGAGGGCGCGGGCGACATCATCGTCATTTGCGGCGGGGTGATCCCGCAGCAGGATTACGACTTCCTGAAAGATGCGGGTGTGGCGGCGATTTTCGGGCCCGGCACGCACATCCCTTCGGCAGCACGGGACATTCTGCGGCTCATTGGAGAAGCGCGAGGGTGAAATCGGCGGAGCGAGGGGCCAGCCCCTCGCGCTTCCCGGCATGTTCGGCGAACAAAGTGGGACGCCCCGGTTCTCAGATGCCCGGCTCCTCGATGACGTGCTCTTCCCATTCCTCCTCGGGGACCTCGAATTCAGGCACCGTTATCCCGCGCACGGAGACACCGGCCTTGTGCACAGAGTTCGGGTCACCCGAGATCAGGGGGTGCCAATGGTAGAGCGGCTTGCCCTCATGCAGCAACCGGTAGGCGCAGGTTTCCGGCATGAAATAAGCCACGTCGCCCATTGTATACGGGGTAAGCTGGATGCATTCGGGCACCAATGTTTTGCGGATCTCATATTGCCCGCAACGGCAAGTTTCGTCGTCCAAGAGGCGGCAGGCCACGCGGGTCAGTGCGACCTCCTGCGTGTCCTCGTCTTCCAATTTGTTCAGGCAGCATTTTCCGCAGCCATCGCACAATGCCTCCCATTCCGCTGACGTCATCTTGGCCATCGGCACGCGGGCCCAGAACTCTTTTCTCATGCGCGCAATGCGGCTTTGGCCGCCGCTTTGTCCGCATCCATCTGGATGATCAGGGCCTCGAGACTGGCGAATTTGGCCTCGCCGCGCAGGTAGGCGACCAGGCCGACCGACAAATGTGTGCCGTAAAGATCCCCGGTGAAATCAAAGAGGAAGGTTTCAAGATTTGGCGTTTCGCGCTCGAACATCGGACGGAACCCAAGATTGGCAACCCCGCCATAGGTGCCCGCATGCAGGCCCTCACGGACTTCGACCGTGACGGCATAGATCCCTGGCTTCGGCACGTGCAGCCCGTCCAGGTCCATGTTCGCCGTAGGATACCCCAGCTCGCGTCCGCGCTTTTCGCCGTGAAGAACCGGGCCTTCGATGCGGTGCCAATGGCCAAGCATCTCAGCTGCATCCGCCGGACGGCCGTCCCGCAAGGCCTGCCGGATCGCGGTGGACGAGACCGCGCCGCCATGGCCTTCCAGCAGGGTCGCGATGGTGACGTCAAAGCCGTGCTGCGCCCCGAGCGTCTGCAGCAGGTCGGCGGTGCCGGTGCGCCCTTTGCCGAAACAGAAATCCGCCCCAACGACCGCATGACTGATGCCAAGGCCGTCGATCAGAACATTACTTACGAAAGCCTCCGCCGTGAGGCCCGAGAGTTGCGCGTCAAAGGGCAATTCGACCAGCAGATCGACGCCGAGTTTTTCCAGGCGATTGGCGCGCGCCTCGGCATTCATCAACCGAAAGGGCGGCGCATCAGGTGCAAAGACCTCACGCGGATGTGGCTCGAACGTGACAACGCCAAGTGGCGCGTCGAGCCGTTTTGCCAGCCCAAGAACATGTTGATGACCTCGGTGCACGCCGTCGAAATTGCCGATGGCAATTGATGCACCGCGATCGCGGGTTTGAGCATATTGGTAATCGCGCAGGACTCGCATGAGCCGCAGTTAGCGGTCCGGGGCGGGGAAGGGCAAGAACCCCCGCGCAGGTTGCAGGCTGCGTGGGGCCGAAAACATGGCTCAGTCGAATTTGCCGGATGGCGCAAGGACGGTAGCCTCGCCCTTCAGGACCACGGTTTCGCCCACCCGCGCGATCGTCTTGAGCTCTACGCGGCGCTGCGAATAGTCGATCGATAAAACCTCAACGATCGCTTCGACGGCATCGCCGGGGCGCACAGGTGCCATGAATCTCAGCGTCTGACCAAGATAAACCGAGCCGTGACCGGGAAGCTGCTCGCCGATGACCGCCGAGATCAGACCCGCGGTCAGCATACCATGGGCAACACGGCCCTCGAAGATCGTGTCTTGTGCATAGGTGTCATCAAGGTGGACCGGATTACGGTCTGTCGAGACCTGGGCGAACATCTCGATATCCTGATCGGTCACGATTTTCGTTAGCGAGCGGGTCATCCCCACCTCAAGGTCTTCAACGACGATGGTGCCGGTATTGATGTTATCGAGCATGACGGTCGCCTCCTTTGGCGGATGTATACAGCGACTCGCGGGCATTCTGCAATGCAGAAAGTAATAAAGTATGAAAATGGGATGCTAAATCGTAATTATGTTGCGCTCCAAAACTGAACGCTGCATCCGAACGCTGGCCCACTGTATCGACGCAGGTGCCCCTACCAAGTTAAAGTTGGCCGCAAGTGACGGGATTGTGGCGTCGTGACATGGCCAAACGGCTCGCACAGCCGATGCCGCAGCATGTTTTTGAGGCGCTCAACGCGGCAGGGCTTCGTGCGCATTACGACCAGCGGCCCTGGTATCAACGCAACGACTATCTGGCGTGGATTGTCTAGGCCAAACGCGGTGACACGCGCGAGCGGCGGGTGGCGCAAATGCTCAAAGAGCTCCGTGCAGGCGACGTTTATATGAAAATGGCGTGGCGCGCGAAGCGTTGAGGTCCCGCCATGCCAAAACCCTGCCCGCGCCGCTCAGCGAAGGTAGCCGATCGAATAGGTTGGCTCCAACTGCGCATCGGTCAGGAATCGCGCCAGTTTCGATGCATCGGGCTGCGTGTCGGTGCCTGTCTCCGCGCGCGCAAGACCGCCTGTGATGAAAAGCGTGTCGATGTTTTCGCCCACGCCGCCGGGAATATCCGTTACGATGCCGTCGCCGATGGCAAGGATGCGGTCGTCGGACGTGCCTTTGCCGATCTGGGTCAGACGGCGGCGCGCGAGATCGTAAATCGGCGGATGCGGTTTGCCGAAATACAGGCTCTCGCCGCCCATCTCGGTATAAAGTTTGGCCAACGCGCCCGCACACCATTCGCGGCTTTCACCCCGGTCCACGATGATATCGGGATTGGCGCACAGCAGTTTGAGCCCCCTCGTTTTGGCCAGCAGGAACTGCGGGCGCATGTCGGCGGGGTCGGCCTTGGGGTCGAACGGGCCGGTGCAGACGATGCCTTCGGCCTGATCCAACGGCACCTGTGTGATTTCGACCGCGTTGTCGATCAGTTCCATCTTCTCAAAAAACGGGGCGTCATGCGGCTCGCCGATATGCCAAACCTTTTGGCCCACGGCCCCGGTCAGCATCGCCGCGCGCGCGCTGTCGCCCGAAGTCGCGATCACGTCCCAGCAATCGCGGGGCACGCCGATCCGATCCAACTGCGTGGCGACGGAGGCGCGCGGGCGGGGCGCATTGGTCAACAACAACACCGTGCCGCCCTGGGCTTTGAACGCAAGCAAGGCGTTGATCGCCTCGGCGAACGGCTCCACCCCATTGTGCACACAGCCCCAAAGATCGCAAAAAACGGCGTCGTACATACCGGAGATTTCGGCGAAATTTTCGATGATGCGGGTCATGGGTGCTCCGTTCCTGTCGACGCAGGCTTAGGACATTGGCGGGGCGGCTTCTAGCGGAAGATGCAGGTTGTGCCGGTCCAGAGGCCCTCGACCCGCGTTCCGTCCTCGGTCAGTAGACCATAGGTTTCGCCAGCCTGAAATTCGGTGCCGAGCCCAGTTTCGAACGTGCTGACTGGCCCCTCGGCCGACAGCGCGCTGATGGGCGACCCGACGGCAAAGCCGGTGTCGGTCACAAGGCCCGCGTCCCGAATCAACATCCATCCCGCAAGCACATCGTCCTGGAACATCAATTGGATACGGCCAGGGAAATGTACGGACACCATGGGCCCGGCACCGCATTCGGACGGGAAGCTAATTTCATACGGCGCGTCCCAGCCGAACACCGGGATCAGCGTGTGCATGACCGCCTCGAAGCCGGTGCCAAAGAGCATCGGGTCGTGCGGCACACCCTCTGCGTTCAGGCGCAAAAGACCCTCGGTCGTGGGGATGATCGTATCGGTCGGTTGCGGCCAGTGACTATTTGCCTGCGCGGGCAGGGCCGTCGCGAGGGCCAACAAAAGGGCAAGGAAACGGCACATGAGAACCTCCGGAGGTGCAGCCTGTAGCTTGCGCCTCCGGGGCCCCATCTCACAAGGGGGGGTTTCCCGCCTGCCCAATCACACCGTGAGGTTCGGGATGATCTGCTTCTTTCGGCTGACGACGCCCGGCAGCACGACCTGATCGGCGTCACCCACCACGGTCGCAAACGACTTCTCTGCCACCGATTTGGTCAGGTCGTTGGGAACGAGCATCGTGGCCTCTTCGTTCAGGATATCGACCACGAACAACAGCACCTGATCGGCGCCGTCTTCTTCGGCGACCTTCGGCATCGTCTCCATCAACGAGGCCTTGCGGTCCAGAACGGTGCCCGGCGCAGTGGTTTCCAGAACGCTGACGCGGAACGTCTTGCCGCCAACTTCATAGGTCTTGCTGTCCATCCGCAGGAGCTCAGCGTCCGAGAAGGCGGAGACGTCCGATTTCGCCGCAAACATCTCGGCGGCGTAGGATGGAATGTCGATGCCCAGATCCTTCGCAAGATCTTCTGCAATGGCGCGATCTTCCTGCGTCGTGGTGGGCGAGCGGAATTCAAGCGTATCCGACAGGATGCAGCTCAGCATCGCGCCTTTGATGTTTTCCGGCGCCTGCGCCATGTGCTTGCCGATCATCTTCCACATGATCGTTGCGGTGCAGGCCAGCGGCTCTATCCGGATATCGATGGGGCCCCTCGTCTCCAATCCACCGACCAGCTTGTGGTGGTCGATGATGCCCTGGATGTCGGCGGCGTTGATGTCGTCGGGCAATTCGCCGGGGTTGTTGGTGTCCACGATCACAACCGGCGTGTCGGCCGCGACGCTATCGATGATGCGGGGTTTGTCGAGGCTCCAGCGTTCCAAAACGAACGCAGCCTCCGTGTTGGGCTCGCCCAGAAGCACGGGCTCTGCGGCCGTGCCTTTGATCTGGTTGAGGAACCAGGACCAGATGATCGGTGATCCGGTTGAATCGGTGTCGGGGGATTTATGGCCAAAAACCAGCGTTGTCATGGGCGGCGTCCTTCGTATCGCGTGTCAGATTTTGCGCCCTTCTATCCACGTCAGTTTGGCTTGTCACGGGGCGTGGTGGCGCGGTGCCCGGCCATGGGTGTTTCGCGTTTGCGCGGTGTCGGGGTGGGGATGCAAAAATTGACGACATTGCAAAGCCGCCCACCCCTTGACTCGAAAAATCCTGCCTCCTATCTCTCCGCCGTTGGCACTCGCACGCATTGAGTGACAACAGCAACAGAGAGACATTCCGTTTTCGGAAAAGAGGAGAGGCCAAAAATGGCATTCAAACCGCTTCATGACCGCGTTCTGGTCCGCCGTGTCGAGTCGGACGAAAAGACCTCTGGCGGTCTGATCATCCCCGACAGTGCAAAAGAAAAGCCCTCGGAAGGTGAAGTTGTCGCGTGTGGCGAAGGCGCCCGCAAAGACAGCGGCGAGCTGATCGCGATGGCCGTTTCGGCTGGCGACCGCATCCTGTTCGGCAAGTGGTCCGGCACGGAAGTGACCGTCGAAGGCGAAGAGCTTCTGATCATGAAAGAATCGGACATCCTCGGCGTCATGGCCTGAGGTTCGATCCTGCAATCCGTAGACAATTCCAGATAAGGAGCAGCCACTATGGCTAAAGACGTCCGTTTTGATACCGACGCGCGCAATCGTATGCTCAAGGGTGTGAACACCCTGGCCGATGCCGTCAAAGTTACCCTCGGCCCCAAAGGCCGCAACGTTGTGATCGACAAATCCTTCGGTGCCCCGCGCATCACGAAGGACGGTGTGTCCGTCGCCAAAGAGATCGAGCTGGAAGACAAGTTCGAGAACATGGGCGCACAGATGGTCAAGGAAGTTGCGTCGCGCACCAATGATGAGGCCGGCGACGGCACCACCACCGCGACCGTTCTGGCCCAGGCCATCATCAAGGAAGGCCTCAAGTCGGTTGCCGCCGGCATGAACCCGATGGATCTCAAGCGCGGCATCGATACAGCCGTCAGCAAGGTAATCTCTGAGATCCAGGGCTCCGCACGCGAAGTCGCAGACAGCGATGAAGTTGCACAGGTCGGCACAATCTCCGCCAACGGTGAAGCGGAAATCGGTCGTCAGATCGCCGACGCGATGCAGAAGGTCGGCAACGACGGCGTCATCACCGTCGAAGAGAACAAGGGTCTTGAGACCGAGACCGAAGTTGTCGAAGGCATGCAGTTCGACCGCGGCTACCTCTCGCCCTACTTCGTGACCAACCCCGACAAGATGATTGCA
Source organism: Gymnodinialimonas ulvae (assembly GCF_037543845.1). Classification (NCBI taxonomy): domain Bacteria; kingdom Pseudomonadati; phylum Pseudomonadota; class Alphaproteobacteria; order Rhodobacterales; family Paracoccaceae; genus Gymnodinialimonas; species Gymnodinialimonas ulvae. The sequence goes on along the minus strand of NZ_JBBIFX010000001.1, from coordinate 1,811,822 downwards.
GAGCTTGAAGACTGCATGATCCTTCTGCACGAGAAGAAGCTTTCGTCGCTGCAGCCGATGGTTCCGCTTCTGGAAACCGTCATCCAGTCCGGCAAGCCGCTTCTGATCATCGCCGAAGATGTCGAAGGCGAAGCGCTCGCGACCCTTGTGGTCAACAAGCTGCGCGGCGGCCTGAAGATCGCAGCCGTCAAGGCACCTGGCTTCGGCGACCGTCGCAAGGCCATGCTGCAGGACATCGGTATTCTGACCGGCGGTCAGGTGATCTCCGAAGACCTCGGCATGAAGCTTGAGAACGTCACGATGGACATGCTCGGCACCGCCAAGCGCATCACCATCACCAAGGACGAAACCACCGTCATCGACGGCAACGGCGAAAAGGCCGAGATCGAAGCGCGCGTCGCCCAGATCCGGGGCCAGATCGAGGACACGACCTCCGATTACGACCGTGAAAAGCTGCAGGAACGTGTGGCCAAGCTGGCTGGCGGCGTTGCCGTCATCCGCGTCGGTGGCATGACCGAAGTTGAAGTGAAAGAGCGTAAGGACCGCGTTGACGACGCGCTCAACGCAACGCGTGCTGCCGTGCAGGAAGGCATCGTTGTTGGCGGTGGTGTTGCTCTGGTTCAGGGTGCCAAGGCACTCGAAGGCCTGACGGGTGACAATTCCGACCAGAACGCCGGCATCGCCATCGTGCGCCGCGCCCTCGAAGCGCCTCTGCGCCAGATCGCCGAAAACTCCGGCGTCGACGGCTCGGTGGTTGCGGGCAAGATCCGCGAGTCCAGCGACAAGGCGTTCGGCTTCAATGCGCAGACGGAAGAATATGGCGACATGTTCAAGTTCGGCGTGATTGACCCCGCAAAGGTCGTGCGCACCGCGCTTCAGGACGCCGCCTCGGTTGCTGGCCTGCTGATCACGACGGAAGCCATGGTTGCCGACAAGCCCGCCAAAGAAGGCGCTGGCGCCCCCGGTGGCGGCATGCCCGACATGGGCGGCATGGGCGGCATGATGTAAGACACTAATTCACGTAAGTGAATTCGGTCGAACACGGCAGTGCAAAGGCCCCCTCGGGGGCCTTTGTTGTGAAGATGGCCACGTGGGCGTCTGCACATTTGTTCGCACATCTGACGGGGCCCGTTTTCGACCCGAAGCCCCCCCCGATTGGATGCATGATCGCCAAGAGTTGATGGGGCATCCTGCCGGGGCGCCCCTTTTCTTTTGCACACGCGCCTGCCAGACCACGGGCATGGAACGCCCGCTCTCCCTTCGGTTCATTGGTGCGCAGGTGCTCGGCCCGGATGGGGTGGGCGACGGCACCATTGCGATGGAAAACGGTGTCCTGACAGACGCGGCGTCCCGCGACATCGACGCGGCTGGCTACCTGATCCTGCCGGGTATCATCGACCTGCACGGCGACGGGTTCGAGCATCACATGGCCCCGCGCCGGGGTGCGCAGACGGATCCGCAACTTGGCCTGCGCGCGGTCGAGGCCGAGTTGGCCGCGAACGGCATCACCACCGCGGTGCTTGCGCAGTTTTTCTCATGGGAAGGCGGCATGCGCGGCCCCGATTTCGCCGAGGCGCTGATCGCCGCCGTTGGCAGTTATGCGTCCGCCCTTGATCTGCGCATTCAACTTCGGTTCGAATTCTCCCTTTTGGAAGCATTCGACCGGGTCAAAGCCCTGATCGAACATGAAAATATCGGCTATGTGGTCCTGAACGATCACCTCAACCACACGGCGCTGTCCGTCGGTAAACGCCCGCCCCGCCTAGTTGGACAGGCGTTGAAATCGGGCCGCTCTCCGGACGACCACATGGCCCTTCTGACCCGCCTGCATGAACAAACGCCCGCGGCCCTCGACGCCTTGCCGGAGCTCACCAACTGGATGACGGCGCGGGGCGTCAAGATCGGCAGCCATGACGACACCACACCCGATACCCGCGCGCGGTTCCGTGCCCTTGGTGCGAAGATCGCCGAGTTTCCCGAAACCCGCGCCGCCGCCGAAGCAGCGCATGCGGCGGGTGATCCGGTGATCATGGGGGCGCCGAACGTCGTGCGGGGCGGCTCCCACGATGGCAAAATCGGCGCGCGCGACTTGATCGCCGATGGCCTCGTTGACGCGCTTGTTTCCGACTACCACTATCCCGCCCCGCATCGCGCAGCCCTCGCCCTTTGGGACGATGGTCTGCCGCTACACCAGGCTTGGGCCCTTATATCCGGCGGCCCGGCGCGGGTCATGGGCTGGAGCGATCGTGGAACGCTCGCGCAGGGGTCGCGCGCCGATTTGATCGTGATGGACGCCACAACCCGCCGGATCGAAGGCGTGTTCAGCGCGGGGCGCGCCGCCTACCTTTGCGGCCCATTCGCCGCCCGGTTGATTGGACCCTGACATGCGCCTCGCTTTGCTGACCTGCGTGGTCCTGATCGCCTTTGCCTCGAACTCCATCCTGAACCGGATGGCGGTCGGCAATGGCGAGATTGACGCCATCGCCTTCGCCGTGATCCGGGCGATTGCGGGGGCGGTCATGCTGGCTGCGCTGGTGCTGGCGAGACGCCGCGCCTTGCCGGTGTTTCACCGCGCGCGGATCGTCGGGGCGGGAAGCCTGACAATCTACCTGATCGGATTTTCCATTGCGTATATTCAGATCGACGCCGGCCTCGGCGCGCTTTTGCTGTTCGGCGGCGTACAGGTCACAATGTTTGCAGGGGCACTCTTTGGCGGTGAGCGCCCGCCCCTGCGGCGCTGGATCGGAGCGGCGATGGCGCTGGCGGGGCTTGCATGGCTCAGCTGGCCGTCGGGTGAGGCGGCGGTTCCGGGCGTTGCCGTGGTCGCCATGCTGCTGGCCGCCATGGGATGGGGCATCTACAGCCTTGCGGGGCGTGCCGCGCAAGATCCGATGGCGGAAACCGGAGCAAATTTCATCTGGTCTGTGCCGCCCTTGATCCTTTTGACCCTGCTGCGCCCGGCGCAGATCGACGGCGTAGACAGCACGGCCACGGGCATCGCCCTGGCGATTGTAGCAGGGGCGTTCACGTCCGGCCTTGGCTATGCGCTTTGGTATGCGGTGTTGCCGAAATTGGGCGGAACCGTCTCGGCGCTGCTGCAATTGACGGTGCCGATCATCGCGATGGCAGCTGGATTTGTCCTGTTGGGGGAAGGGGTGACGTGGCGCATGATCGGCGCGGCTCTGGTGACCCTTGGCGGCGTCGCCTACGGCCTTGGCGCGTTTCAACGCAGAACCGGCTCCAGCGGATCATAGTAGATCGTCTCACTCCAAGCGATTTCGGGAAGGCTGTCGGGCTTGTACCGCAACCCATCCATCTGCGCGCGCGACACCAGACGGCGCTCGGTCACAATGCCTTCGGGATCGGACCAGGGTTGCAGCGGTTGCCCGGAGATGAGGGAAACGCGAAAATAGACATCAACCTGGTGATAATCGCGAGCGGGGTCATGGAATTCGTTCACCAGACACGGTGCGCCCACCGAAATCCCCAGTCCCGTTTCTTCATGAAACTCGCGCTTTAGATTGTCTTCCAGCGAACTGTGTGGCTCCACGCCACCGCCCGGCGCACAGAGCAGGTCGGACGTGCCTCCCGGCCAGGCATTGACCAGCAGCAGATGATTTTCGAACAGCAGAAGACCACGGACAGCAAGGCGAACAGGGCGGGACATGGCCGCACAGTTACGTTACGACGCGGTGAGGGCAAGACCCCTCGGAATTTCTCTGCAACTCTTTATGTTTGACTCATGCGCACACCTCTCCTTGCTTCGTTCCTCGCACTTGCTCCGATCCCGGCCCTGGCCGATTGCGTCGTGTTGTTGCATGGGCTGGGTCGCAGCGAGACGTCCCTGTTCCTGCTTGAGGAAAGCCTGAGCGCCGAGGGTTTCACGGTGGTCAATCGCGGCTACCCCTCGACGCGGGCCGCGATTGCCGAATTGGCCGAAGCGACCATTCCTCCGGCGGTCGCGCAATGCGGGTTGCAACAGACCCATTTCGTGACCCATTCGATGGGTGGTATTCTGGTCCGCTATTGGCTGGGGGAGCATCGTATGACCCGGCTTGGCCGCGTGGTGATGCTGGCCCCGCCCAATGGAGGTTCGGAACTTGTGGATGTTTTGGGGCCGCTGGAGCCGTTCGAATGGCTTAACGGACCCGCCGGACAACAGCTTGGAACCGCAGATGGCGATCTGGTCAACCGTCTGGGCGAGGTAAATTTCGAGCTTGGGGTTATTGCCGGGAACCGCAGCCTCAATCCGATTTATTCGGCGCTGATTCCTGGTCCCGACGACGGTAAGGTCGCGGTCGACAATACCCAGGTCACAGGTATGGCCGATCACATTGTGTTGCCGGTTACCCATACGTTCATGATGAACAGCCCGCTGGTTCTGGCCCAGGTGGAGGCGTTTCTGGAGACCGGAGTGTTTGACCACGATCTCGGTGTGATCGAGGCAATTGGTGATCTGATCGAGTGAGTGGGCGCTCTCTCCATTCCTCCCATTTCCGCGAAAAAAGTGGCTGATGGCTTGGATTTTCTGGCAAGTTGAAAGAGCGCCTTCAGGCCGACCCGGTCACCCGGTTGATATGGCCCATCTTGCGCCCCTGACGTGTTTCGGCCTTGCCGTAGAGGTGGATTTGCACGCCAGTCTCCCCTGCAAGGCTTGCGGCACGCGTCACGTCCGCACCGATCAGGTTTTCCATCACCACGTTTGCATGACGGCTGCCATCGCCAAGGGGCCAGCCGGTCACCGCACGGATATGCTGCTCGAACTGATCCACCGCGCAGCCCGCTTGCGTCCAGTGTCCGGAATTATGCACGCGCGGCGCAATTTCATTCACCACCAGGCCCGAAGGAGTCACGAATAGCTCGACCCCGAGCACGCCGACATAATCGAGTGCATTGAGGATTTGCGACGCGATCAGGACCGCATCGGTCCTGAGGGAGGCGGCGATCTGGGCGGGAAGGGTGGTGGTGGAAAGAATGCCGTCTTCATGGACATTCTCGCCGGGGTCATAGGCGGCGATTGCGCCGTCCTGTCCGCGTGCGGCGATGACACTGATCTCTTTGGAAAACTCAACGAATCCCTCCGCGATGGCCGGAGCACCTTCAAGGCTGGCCACGGCGCTCTCCGCGCCATCGGCTGCCGTGATCCGGGCCTGCCCCTTGCCATCATAGCCAAAGCGGCGGGTTTTCAAGATCGCGGGAACGCCGGTCATCTTGAGGTCGGCCTGAACGTCCGAGGTCAGCGCGGCAAAGGGTGCCGTTGCGAGCCCCAGATCGCGCAGAAAGCTTTTTTCGATCAACCGATCCTGGCTCACTTCCAGCGCGCGACGGTCGGGGTAGAGCGGCGTCGTCTCCGAAAGCACGTCCAACGCCTCGGCGGGGATGTTCTCGAATTCGAAGGTGATCACATCGCAGGCTTCGGCAAAAGTCCGAAGGGCGTCCAGATCGTCGTAGCCCGCTTGCGTCCAGGTATGCGCCACATCGGCGGCGGGTGCGGCGCCCGGCTCGAAGATATGTGTCTTGTAGCCAAGCCGCGCCGCGGCCATGGCAAGCATCCGGCCCAATTGGCCGCCGCCAAGGATGCCGATGGTGCTGCCCGGTGCCAGCGGCTCACTCATCGCGCGGCTCCTCGGGGATCGAGGCGCTAAGGTCCGCTCGCCATTGCTCCAACCGCTCAGCAAGCGCGGCATCGTCATTGGCGAGGATCGCCGCCGCCATCAGGCCGGCGTTTGCCGCCCCCGCCGCGCCAATCGCCATGGTCGCCACCGGATAGCCGCGCGGCATCTGCACGATGGAATAAAGGCTGTCGACGCCGGAAAGCGCCTTTGTCTGGACCGGCACACCGATCACCGGCACCCGGGTCTTGGAGGCCACCATGCCAGGCAGATGGGCCGCGCCGCCCGCACCCGCAATGATGGCTTTCAAGCCACGGCCCGCTGCCGATGCGCCGAAGTCCCAAAGCCTGTCGGGGGTGCGATGTGCCGAGACAATTCTAGCCTCGAACGGCACGCCGAGCGCATCCAGTATCCCGGCGGCTTCGCGCATGGTGGGCCAATCGGATTGCGAGCCCATGATGATGGCGACCTGAACCATGGCCTACCCCCGGAAGAAAACCTGAGCCATGGGGTATAGCGCAAAGCGGCGGGGGTGCAATTGGGCAATGACCGGGGCGCGGTACCTACGCCGGTCGCGTTCAGGCGATGATGTCCGGTGTCAGCTCGTCTTCGATCCGGGCGATCTGGTCCTTCAGGCGCAGCTTCTGGGACTTCAGCCGTTTCAGCGTCAGTTGATCGACCGTCACGCGCTCTCCCAGCGCTTCGATGGCTTCATCGAGGTCACGATGTTCGTGTCGCAAAGCCTCCAGCTTCACGCGCAACACATCCTCGCGGCTCATCTCGGACGGGGCATTCATCGCGGTATCCCTCTCTTGCTCCCTAGAGATAGGCCGAATGGGGCGCCACTCCAAGCCTTGATGGCCTTGTTTCGTGCCGGATCAATACCCATCTTTCCCCTAACGGCGTTGCCGAATGCGGGACGTCCACTTTTGCAGATCGCTTGACCAAGGATGTGCGCGACATGACGAAACTGACCCTTGCCTCTCACCCCTATCTTTTGGGGTTCGATCAGCTGGAACGCTTGGTGGAACGCACCGCGAAGTCCGGCAACGAAGGCTATCCCCCCTACAACATCGAACAGCGCGGCGAAAATGCATATCGCATCACTCTGGCCGTGGCCGGGTTCGCCGAGGAAGACCTCGCGATCACCGTCGAGGACCGCCAATTGGTGATCCGCGGTAAGCAGGCGCCCGCCGACGAAGACCGTATCTTCCTGCATCGTGGCATCGCCACGCGACAGTTTCAGCGCAGCTTCGTTCTTGCCGACGGGGTCGAAGTCGCGGGCGCAGCCATGGAACACGGGCTTTTGCACGTCGATTTGAACCGGGCCGTGCCCGATAGCGTTGTTCAAACCATCAAGATCGAAACCGGAGGTGCATCGTGATGACCGAAGATCAGATCGAGCAGGCCGAACGGCCTATCGTTTACATCCGCAAAGTGGCCGTGGCCGACCTCCCCGATGAGGTGCAGGTCCGCGCACAGGGCATCGAAACGCTCTATGCCATCGGGGCCGAAAACGGGGATCAGATCGCCCTCGTCAAGGACCGCGACCTTGCCTTTATCGTCGCCCGCCAGAACGATATGCGCCCGGTGAGCGTGCATTGATCAGAGCCGCTCGATTGTCTGCCCGGCATGTGCCTTGCGTCACGAGCCACTGCCCGCCCTGATCTCCGAGATCCGGGCGGCCAAAGTCTCTTCCCAGTCGCCGCGTAACGCGTTCACACGTGCTACATATGCCTCGTTCTCATGGGGCGCGACGCCGGGCTGGTGGACCTCGGCGATCATCAACATCGCCTCGCGGTCATGATGATTGAAGGCCGTGATCATCTGGTCCGCAGTATCACGGCTTTCGCCCAAAGCTTCGAATGCCGACCGTCCCATGCGCAGCGAACTGTCATAGGTTTCGCGGATGATGTCGCGGCAGCCTTTGAACCACAGGTCATAGACATGGTCGCGGTCGCGCGCGCGGCCGATCACATGAAGGTTCGGATAAGTCGCGGTCGCGTATTCCACGATCTGGTTAATCCCTTCCCGGTCGTCGATGGCCACGATCAGGATCTGCGCCTCCGCCAGCCCCGCCGCGTTCAACAGATCAGGCCGCCGGGCGTCGCCGAAATAGGTCTTGATCCCGAACCGCTCCATGATCTGCAAGCGACGCGAGTTGTAGTCGATCACCGTGGTTTCGTGCCCCGCCGCGCGCAGGATGCGGTCGACCATGCCGCCGACCCGGCCGGCGCCTGCAATGATGATCTTGCCGTCGCCGGGCATCTCGTCGGCGTCGCGTTCTTCGCTCGCGACAAACCGTGGGGCGATGACCCGGTCGTAGAGGATGAACAACCCCGGCGTCAGCAGCATCGAAAGCGCCACGACCAGCAACAGGATGTCCGAGATCGCCGTCGGGATCACCCCGTTGGCCACGGTGAAAGACAATAGGACGAAGCCGAATTCCCCAGCCTGCGCGAGGCCAAGGGCCATCAGGTATTTGTCCGCGCCCCGGATACGGAACACGAAGGCCAGCACCATCAGCACCAGCGCTTTCAACGCGATCAACCCCAGCGTCATCGCCAAGACCGCGCCGATGTTTTCGGCCAGAAGCGTGAAGTTGATCGACGCGCCCACCGTCATGAAGAACAGTCCAAGCAGAAGGCCCCGGAACGGGTCGATGTCCGACTCCAGTTCATGCCGGTAGGGCGAATTCGCCAAAACCACACCGGCAAGAAAGGTGCCAAGCGCCGGCGATAGTCCCACAAGGCTCATCAACAGCGCGATGCCGATTACCAGCATCAGGGCGGTGGCGGTAAACAATTCGCGCAGGTTCGCTGCCGAGATGAAGCGAAAGATCGGCCCAGTCAGGACCGACCCGATCCCAAGCACCGCGGCAATCGCGGCAAGGTTCACCAGCGCCGTCTGCCACCCGTTCAACCCGTCCACGAGGCTCATCGCCGGTCCATGACCATCGCCCTGGCCGTCACCGTGCGCGTCGGTGTGATCCGCCCCGTGGCTCGCAGCCTCGACGCCCAGATCCATCAATTCGGGCATCGCCAGCAGCGGCAGAAACGCCAGCATCGGGATCACCGCGATGTCCTGCATCAGCAGGACCGAAAAGCTCCCCTGCCCCCCGTCTGACCGCATCAGACCCTTTTCATTGAGCGTTTGCAGTACGATAGCCGTCGAGGACAACGCCAGGACCATGCCCGCCGCCAGCCCGATCTGCCACGGTTGCCCAATGGCCATCGCCACCCCCATCACCGCCAAAGTCGTGAGCACAACCTGCCCACCCCCAAGCCCAAGCAGCTGCCCCCGCATCTCCCACAATGCCTTGGGTTGAAGCTCCAAGCCGACCAGAAACAGCATCATAACCACACCGAATTCGGCGAAATGCTGGATCGAAATCACGTCGACCCCCAGCCCGGCCAGCAACGGCGCAATCGCGATCCCCGCGATCAGGTAACCGAGGACCGACCCAAGACCCAGTCGGCTGGCAATCGGCACGGCGATAACACCGGCAACCAGGAAAATCGTGGCGAGGAGGAGGAAATCGGTCATTGGAAGGTCCCTTGCCTATCGCCGATCACAAGACCTTGATCGCCCGCTTTGGTCAATGCTCCGGCCTTGCAGTGCGGCGCGGGCGGGTTACGCTTGGTGGTGTCTCGAAAGGAAATCGTCATGCCTCTGCATATGCCTCGCCGTTCCGTTCTCGCCGCCACTGGCGCGCTGCCGCTTCTGCCCGCGCTGTCCACTGCCGTCCGCGCCGAGGGCCATGCCTCAATTGCGCCTGCGCCCCGCGCGCGCAGCTTCACCATCGGGTCGTTCACCGTCACGACGTTGCTCGATGGATCTGGCGCTAACGATCAACCGCAGAGCATCTTCGGCATGAATATCTCGCCCGACGAATTCGCGCAGGTGTCTGAAGAAAACTTCATCCCTTCCGACCAATTTCAGGGCTATTTCACGCCGGTTCTGGTCGAAGCGGGCGACGACAAGATTCTCTTTGATACCGGATTGGGGCAGGGCGGTATTCAAAGCGCGCTGGCCGAGATTGGCCTGACGCCTGCCGAGATTACCCATGTCGTGATCACCCACATGCACCCCGACCATATCGGTGGCTTGGTGCAGGACGGTGCCGAAGTATTTGCCAATGCCGCCTATATTACCGGTCAGGTCGAATACGATTTCTGGACCGGACCCGGTGCCGACAACGGGCTTGGTCAGCGCATCGGCGCGGAGGTCGTGCCGCTGGCCGAACGGATGAGCTTCATCGGCGACGGCGACAGCCCGCGCTCGGGCATCACCGCAATGGCCGCCTTCGGGCACACCCCGGGCCACATGGCCTACATGATCGAAGACGGCGATGCGCAGATCCTGCTGACCGCAGATCTGGCGAACCATTATGTCTGGTCGCTGGCCTATCCCGATTGGGAGGTCCGCTTTGACGCCGACAAGGAAGCGGCTGCCGCCTCCCGCCGCGCGATCCTTGGCATGCTGGCCGCCGACCGCATCCCGATGTTGGGCTATCACATGCCGTTCCCGGCCGCCGGTTTCGTCGAGACCCGCGAAGACGGGTTCCGCTGGGTCCCGGTCAGCTATCAGCTCGGGTAGAGGGGCGGGTTTGCCGCCCCGCGGATCCTAGCCGCCGTCCCGCCATCGGTTCACCACCGGATAACGCCGGTCGAGCCAGAACGCCCGCTCGGTCAGTCGGGCACCCGGCGCGGATTGGAAGCGTTTGTATTCGCTGAGATAAATCATCCGTTCCACCTTGCGCACCCACTCCAGATCATAGCCCTCGGCCACCACCTCCGCGACCGAGCGTTCCTGATCGATCAGCATCTCCAGCATCACGTCCAGATCGCTGTAGGGCGGCAGTGAATCCTCGTCCTTCTGATCCTCGCGCAGCTCTGCAGTCGGCGGTTTGTCGATCACGCGCGGCGGGATCACCGCGCCCTCGGGGCCCTTCATCCAATCGCGGTGCACCCGGTTGCGCCAGCGGCAGGTTTCGAACACGCGCGTCTTATAAAGGTCTTTGATCGGGTTATAGCCGCCCGCCATGTCGCCGTAGATCGTGGCATAGCCCACTGCGACTTCGGATTTATTGCCTGTGGTCAATAACATAGACCCGAACTTGTTGCTGAGCGCCATCAACATCACACCGCGCAGGCGAGACTGGATATTCTCTTCCGTGACGTCCGCATCCAGCCCCTCAAACAACGGCGCAAGCGTTTCGGTCACCGCTTCGCGGGCGGGCGTGATCGGGATCGTGTCGAGCCGGCATCCCAACCGCTCCGCCACATCGCGCGCATCGTCGAGCGAAACCTGCGACGTGTGGCGCGACGGCAGCATCACGCAATGCACGTTCTCCGGCCCGATCGCATCGGCGGCAATTGTCGCCACAATCGCGCTGTCAATGCCCCCCGAAAGCCCCAGAACCACCTGTTTGAAGCCGGTCTTGCGCAAGTAATCCCCCAACGCCATCACCATCACCCGGTAATCGGCCTCATAGGCGTCTGGCAGAACCGCCTTCTCCCCTTCCACCGCGCGCCACCCCTCGTCCCCGCGCTGGAAATCGACGTAGTAAAGGTCTTCCTCGAATTGCGGGGCCTGCATCGCCAGCGCGCCGCCGGGGTTCAAAACGAAGGATCCGCCATCGAACACCTGATCGTCTTGGCCGCCGAGCAGGTTGACATAGGCCGCAGGCAGGCCGGTCTCGACCACGCGGCTGACGATCACCTGATGGCGCACCGGCATCTTGCCCCGGTGATAGGGCGAGCCATTGGGGATCACCAAAATCTCTGCGCCGCTTTCCTCAAGCGTTTCGCAGACATCCTCGAACCACGCATCTTCGCAGATCGGCAGCCCCAACCGCACGCCCGCAACCGACACCGGCCCCTGCAAATCGCCGGGATGGTAATACCGCACCTCGTCGAAAACGGCGTAATTGGGCAATTCGTGCTTTAGAACCTTGGCCTTCACCACGCCGCCTTCGCACACATAATAGGCGTTGTAGGGCGACCCAGCCCCCCACATCGGCCCGCCACGCGCGTCGCCGTCGCCCCACCACGGCCCCCCGATCCCGAACGCGGGCCCGTCGGCGCACCGCGCGGCAAGATCGTTGATGACCTTCTCCACGTCCTGCGCAAAGGCGGGCTTCATCACCAGGTCAAGCAACTGATAGCCGGTGGCGAACATCTCGGGGAAGGCTATGAAATCCGCGCCATCCGCCTTGGCCTCTTGCCAGGCCGCGAAGGCCTTTTCCGCATTCCCCGCAAGGTCGCCAACGGTGGCATTCAACTGCGCCATGCACAAACGGAATGTATCGGCCATCGCACCCTCCAGAGCCCTTCAGCCCCTGACATAACAACTCTGTGCCCGAGGCCAAGCGCCAACCTGCCGATGCGAAAGGTTAAAGCCGTTGCCACGAGGGGCTGCCTCCCCTAGCTTTGCTGTCGAAAACGAACATCTCCGATCAAGGGAGGGTGCAGGAATGAAACAGGCAATCTTGGCAGCGGCACTGGTGGCCCTGACCGGCGCGGCGCAGGCTCAGGATACGGGCACGCAGGCCACCGGCGAGACCACCACCGATATTCAGCAATACGACAACGGTGGTATCTACGAGGGCGAGTTCCGCAACGGTGTGCAACACGGCACCGGCACCTACCGCCTGCCCAACGGCTACACCTATACCGGCACCTGGGTGGACGGCGAAATTCGCGGCGCGGGCACGGCAACCTTTCCCGATCAATCCGTCTACGTCGGCAATTTCGTCGCTGGACGTCCGCAGGGCGAGGGGATGATCACCTTCGCTGACGGCTCCACCTACGAAGGACAATGGGTCGAAGGCCGGATCGAAGGCAGCGGCACCGCGGTTTATTCCAACGGCGTGACCTATACTGGCCAATTCCGCAACGCGCTGCACCATGGCACCGGCACCATGACCGGCCCCAACGGGTATCGCTATGAAGGCGAATGGATCGACGGGCTGAAACAAGGCACCGGCGCGATCACCTATCCCGATGGCGCGACGTATTCGGGCGAGTTTGAGGGTGGCGTACGCTCGGGCATCGGACGGTTGGAAATGGCCGATGGCGTGATTTACGAGGGCGAGTGGGCCGAGGGCCAAATCAACGGCACCGGCACGCTGACGCAGCCTAACGGCGACGTTTATGTCGGCGCTCTCGTCAACGGCCAGCGGCAGGGGCAGGGGCGGGTCACCTACGAAAATGGCGACGTCTATGAGGGCGATTTCGCCAATGACCGCCGCCACGGTCAGGGCACCTTCACCGGCGTTGACGGCTACGTCTACGTGGGCACCTGGGCCGATGGCTCGATCCAGGGCGAGGGTCAAGTGACCTATCCCGACGGCTCGGTCTACGAGGGCACTTTCCGCAATGACCTTGCGCATGGCACCGGCACCATCACCTATCCGAACGGCTCAAGCTACACCGGCGAATGGGTCGACGGCGTGATCCAGGGCTCTGGCGTGGCGCGCTATGCCAATGGTTTGGTCTACGAGGGCAACTTCCTCAACGCCCGCCAGCACGGCCAAGGTACGATGTCCCACCCCGACGGCTACCGCTACCAGGGCCAGTGGGAAGAGGGTCTGCGCCACGGCGAAGGCGTCGCGACCTATGCCGATGGTACGGTTTATGAGGGCACATTCGAGGCCGGGCAGCGCGAAGGGCAGGGGCGCCTGACCATGCCCGACGGCTTCATCTATGAGGGCCAATGGGACGACGGGGAGATCAACGGCACCGGCACGGCAACCTATTCCAACGGCGATGTTTATACCGGCACCTTCGTCAACGGCCGCCGTCAGGGGGCGGGTACCATGACGTATGCGACCGGCGAAGTGCTTGAGACGGAGTGGGAAAACGGCTTGCCCAACGACGCCAATGCGCCAGCCGTTGCCGCCGATCCTGACACCGGCGAGGTCGGTCCGGGCGAAGGCACGGCTGATGCAGAAGCGCCGGCAGAGGCCGCCGAAACGGAAGAGGCGCCAGCCACCGAGTAACGCGCGCGCCGCGCGCCTCCCGGATCACGCGAACCCAAAGGGCCGCCTGCACCTCGCACGCGGCCCTCTATCATCGCCATCGCGCGTTCAGGCGTTTGCTTGCGCTTTCGCCTCTGGTGACTTGCCAAGGATGATCATGCTCAGCAGGTCGTCATCGGTCACGTCCTTGGTATTGACCGTCCCCACCAGTTTGCCGTTTTTCATGACACTCGCCCGATCGCAAAGGTTCAACACCTGATGCACATCATGGTCGATCAGGAAGATGCCAATGCCTTCCGATTTCAACTGCTGGATCAGCTCGGCCACCATTTGCGTCTCCTGCGGGCCAAGGGCTGCGGTCGGCTCGTCCATGATCAGGATACGCGCGTTGAAATAGACCGCCCGCGCAATCGCCACCGATTGCCTCTGCCCACCGGACAGGGCCGAGACCGGCGCGCTGAACTTTTGGAAGTTCGGGTTCAGACGCCCCATGATCTTGCGCGTCTCGGCCTCCATGGCATCGTCATCGACAAGCCCCAACGGGGTGGTTAACTCGCGTCCCAGAAACAGGTTTGCCGCCGCATCAAGGTTATCGGCCAGTGCCAGCGTCTGGTAGATCGTCTCGACATTGTAGGACCGCGCCTCACGCGGGTTGGTGATCGTGGCGCGCTCGCCGTCGATGTAGATCTCGCCCGCATCGGGTGCATAGGCCCCCGACAGCATCTTGATCAGCGTGGATTTCCCGGCCCCATTGTGGCCCAGTAGCCCCACGACTTCGCCGGGATGAAGGTCGACGCTGACATCATCGACGGCGCGCACGCCCCCGAACGAGATCGACATGTTGCGCATTTCGACGAGGGGTGTGGTCATCTCAGCGCGCTCCCAGGCGTTTGCGGTAAATCGTGTCGATCAACACCGCGAGCACAAGGACAACGCCCACAACGATGTTCTGATACGGTGTCGGCATGCCCACCATCGCCATGCCCGATTGCAGGCTCTGCATGATCAGCGCACCAAGGATCGCGCCATAGATCGTCCCCGCGCCACCCGCCAAAGCCGTGCCGCCGATCACCGCCGCGGCGATGACGCGCAATTCGTCGAGCGTGCCGATGTCATTGGTGTGGTTGGCCAACCGTGCCGAGGCAACGACCGCCGAGATGGCGCACAGAATCCCCATGATGGCGAAAATCTTGACCGTCAAAAGCCGCGTGTTGATCCCCGACAATTCTGCCGCGTCGGGGTTGCCACCGGTTGCAAAGATGTAGCGCCCCAATCGGGTGCGGCGGGCAATCAACGTCATCACGATGGCGACTGCGATCAGGATGAAGACCGATATCGGCAAACCATAGGCCTGTGTGAAGCCTTCGGGCATCACCTCGCCTTGTGCTTCGAACATGCGCTCCAAGCGGCGGGTCGGGATCTGGTAGGCATTCAGGATCGCGATGAACCCGAGGATCGCCGCCGCCGCCAGGCCTGACATCCAGCCCTCGGCCCAAACCGGCTTGACTTCGAAGCCATGTCGCAACTTGGCGCGCCGACCGGCCCACATCGCGGCCACGGCGGCCACGGCTAGGACGATCCCCACCGCCCAGGACAAGCTGGCGCCGAGCGTGCCGTTGGTGCCCCCGAAGATCAGGAACGTCCCATCCAGTGGCCCGATCGTCGCGCCATTGGTCAGGAACCACGCCACGTTGCGCCAGACCAGGAAACCGCCAAGCGTCACGATGAACGCCGGGATCCCCAGATAACCCACCAGCCAACCCTGAAAGGCCCCGATGAGCGCGCCGGTTACAATGCCTACGAGGATCGTGATGATCCAGGTCGCCGGATGGTTCAGGCCGAAGCCGAGCATCTCGGGCAGGATCACCGTTTGCGTCATTGCCATGACCGCCGAACAGGTCGCCAGAAGCGCACCCACCGACAGGTCGATGTGTCGATTGACGATCACGAAGACCATGCCGCAGGCCATGATCGCAACCGAGACCGTCTGGATCGTCAGGTTGAAGATGTTGCGCGGCGTCAGGAACCGACCATCCGTGATCAGATTGAACAGCAAGCATAAGACGATGAAGGCGGCCACCATGCCGAGAAGGCGTGTGTCCAACCCCAATTTCTTGATGAAGGACGTCTCCGCAGCGGGCGGGGACAGGTTGGTCGTATCGCTCATGGACGGCTCCGACGGTCGAATTCTGTCGCAAAAGAAAGGCGCCCCACCCCTGCCGAGATGGGGCGCCCGTTCAGTTTAGCACCAATCGGGAGGATCAGTTACAAGGTGCCGGGCCGTCCGTGACGCCTTGGCAAAGCGCGTCCTGCTCGATCCAGCCTGCATCGACCACCGTGGTGAGGTTGTCGGCGGTGATCGGCACCGGCTCCAGGAACATGGCGGTCATCGTGGTGCCGCCGGGCGAGGTCCATTCCTGCGCGCCGTCGATGTCACCCATCGCGCTGCCACCGGCCAGAGCCACGGCAATCTCTGCCGCTGCTGCACCCAGATCGCGGGCATCTTTCCAGACGGAAACCGTCTGCGTGCCGAGTGCAACGCGGTTCAGCGCGGCATGATCGCCGTCCTGACCCGACACCGGGATCCCGTCCATGCCCTGTGCCGCGAGCGCCGCGACAACACCACCGGCCGTGCCGTCGTTGGAGGCAACGACTGCGTCCACTTCGTTGTCCACCGCGGTCAGGATCTGCTCCATGTTGCGCTGTGCGTTGGCGGGCAGCCAGCCATCGGTATAGGCCTCACCCACGATGGTGATCGCGCCACTTGCAACGGCGTCTGCCAGGATCTCGTCCTGACCGCCGCGCAGGAAGTCTGCGTTCGGGTCGGTGGGCGAGCCCATGATCATGACGTAGTTGCCTTCGGGCTGTGCGGCGAAGACTTCACGTGCCTGCATCCGGCCCACTTCGACGTTGTCGAACGTCAGGTAGAACGCGCGATCGTCCTCGATCAGGCGGTCATAGGCGACAACCGGAATACCTTCGTCGGCGGCCAGCTGTACGGCGGGTCCGATCGCAGCGGCGTCTTGCGCCAGGATGATCAGGGCATCAACACCCTGCGCGATCAGGCTTTCCACATCCGAAAGCTGCCGCGAGGCCGAGGATTGCGCGTCCGCCGAAAGGTAGCCCGCGCCCGCGCTTTCCAGCGCTGCAACCATGGCCGCCTCGTCCGTCTGCCAGCGCTCTTCCTGGAAATTTGACCAGCTCACGCCAACGGTGATGTCTTGTGCGAATATCGCGGTGGTCGCCATCAGCGACATGGCACCAGCGGCCACGAATGATTTGATAGTCATGTAATCCTCCCATGTGTTTTGCGCTGGCCTTTTTGGCGTTCGCCCTGACGGGCCATGCGCTACCGGGAGTTGTACCATATTTTTTTCGTGGCACAAATTAAATATCCTGCCTATCGTTGCCTAAGGAGATTGCCCTTTAGAAGCCACGGAAATACGCGGGCACTCTAAATCGGATCAGACGGCGGAAGCGGAGGATGTGTTCACCATGTTGGACCAGAGGGAAAGCGGCCGGCACCAGGTGTTCGAGGCGATTCGTAACGCGGGTCAGATCGCCCGGATCGACATCGCCCAACGCACCTCGATCAGCCCCGCGACCGTGACCGCCATCACGTCCGAATTGCTGTCTGCCGGTCTCATCGACGAGTTGCATCCTGACCCGATCCCGGGTGGGGCCAAGCGGGGCCGCCCGCGTGTGGCCCTTGGCGTGCGCGGCACCGCCTTCCTGATTGCGGGAATGAAAATTGCCGATGCCAAGGCCACCATCGTCTTGCTCGACTTCGTGGGGGAGACCGTTGGCGAGTTCTCCCACCCGCTTCCCAACGGCCGGATGGAGCCAGGCGAATTGGCCGTCCTCGTGCGCGATGTGCTGCAAAGTGCCTGCGAGACCATTGGCCGCGGTGTCGATGAGGTTGCGGGCCTTGGCCTCGGCATGGCAGGCCTGATCGATGCCGAACGCAACTTCGTCTATTGGTCCCCCAGCCTCAAACCGCGCAACGTCGAGCTTGGCGCGGTGCTGGCCAAGACGCTTCCGATGCCGGTCTTCGTCGACAATGACGCCAACCTCGTGGCCAAGGCCGAACAGCATTTCGGCGAAGGGCAGGGGGAGACCGATTTCATCGTCATCACCATCGAACAGGGTGTCGGGATGGGCATCGTGCTGGACAACAAGATCTACCGCGGCGAACGCGGTTGCGGCGCGGAACTGGCCCACACCAAGGTGCAACTCGAAGGCGCGCTCTGCCGCTGTGGTCAACGCGGCTGCCTCGAAGCCTATGTCGGCGATTATGCCTTGTTGCGCGAGGCCGCCGTCTACGGGCAAGACATCCCCCACGACAGCGTCGCCACCCTTTACGCACACGCCAAATCCGGTGATCCCACCGCGCAACGCATTTTCGAACGCGCGGGCCGGATGCTGGCCATGGGGCTTGTAAACATCATCAACATCTTCGATCCAAAGCTGTTGATCCTGTCCGGTCAACAGGCCTCGCTCGATGTGTTCGACGCCGAACGGCTGCGCAACTGGGTCAAGTCCAGTGTGGTGCAGGTCGATGCGCCCTTGCCGGAGATCCGGCTGCACAATTGGGGCGATCTGATGTGGGCCAAAGGGGCCGCGGCCTATGCGATAGAGGCCGTAACCCGTCAGAAAATCCAGGCCCTGTCGCGCGATGCGGCATGACATCCTTGCCATAACCTGCGCTCTGGCGCTGCCCGCGCAGGCCGAGCCGATTTTCGCCCCGCGCGACATTGCCCCCCACAGCTACACCGGCGGATGGGAATTCTTCGTCGGCGGAGGCTTGTCGAGCTTTGATTGCAACGGCGATGGCTTGCCCGAGCTTTTTGCCGCCGGGGGTGAGGAACCCGCGCAGCTGTTCCTGAACCAAAGTGACGACACCCTCCGCTTCGACCCCGTCGAAAGCGCCCTCGCGCTCAGCGGGGTGACCGGCAGCTACCCCCTCGATATCGACAGCGATGGTCATATGGACCTCGTCGTGTTGCGCGTTGGGCAGAACCGCATCTTCCGCGGCGCCGGCGCGTGCCGTTTCGCGGAATGGCAGGGCCTCACGCTTCCCGATGACGACAGCTGGACCACCGCCTTCTCCGCCACATGGGAAGCCGGTCAAATCCTGCCCACGCTGGCCTTCGGCAATTATGTCGACCGCGCCAATTCCGATGGCCCCTTCGGCACCTGCGCGGCCAATGCGCTCTACCGCCCGACCGGGGACACCTACGGCGCTCCGATTGAATTGATCCCCGGTTTCTGTGCCCTCTCGATGCTGTTCTCCGATTGGGCGCGGCAGGGGCGGGCCGATCTGCGCGTATCAAACGACCGCCATTACTACGTCCGCGACGGGGCCGAGCAATTGTGGGCGATGGACGGCACCCCCCGCCTCTACACCGAGGCCGACGGCTGGATGCGCCATCAGCTTTGGGGGATGGGCATCGCGTCGCAGGATATCGACGGCGATGGCTGGCCCGAGGTCTACCTGACCTCCATGGGCGACCAACGCCTGCAAGCGCGCGACCTGGCGGCGGATGGTCCGACCTATCTCGATGCGCCGTTTGATCAGGGCGCGACCGCCCACCGCCCCTATACCGGCGACGACGGGCGGCCTTCGACCGGCTGGCACCCGGCCTTTGGCGACACCGACAATGACGGCCTCATTGACCTGTTCGTGACCAAAGGCAATGTCGAACAGATGCCCGGAAGTGCGATGGACGATCCCAATAACCTTCTGCTGGGTCAGCCTGACGCCACCTTTGTCGAAGGTGGCTTGCGGGCCGGCATCGCCACGATGGCGCGTTCGCGCGGAGCGGTTCTGAGCGATCTGAACGGCGACGGTTTGCTCGACATTGCCGTGGTGAACCGTGGGGCCCCGATGGAGCTTTATCAAAACATCACGCCCGATGCGGGGGGCTATCTCTCCATCGATCTTCTGCAACCCGGCCCCAACCCGCGGGCGGTCGGGGCCATCGTCGATCTACGGGTCGGTGACCGGCTGTGGTCGCAGGAGCGCACCATCGGCGGTGGCCATGCCGGGGGAAGTGCCGGGCCGCTGCACTTCGGGCTTGGAGAGGTGCAGAGAGTGCAGATCACCGTGCATTGGCCCGATGGCACCCGCACACAGCACGAGGATATCCCTACAAATCAGGGCGTCACCCTGACCCGCCCTAACGCGCCACCTCCAGGCCGCTGGGAACCGTAGCCGGAATGCCATACCGCCCCAAAAGCGAAGTCTCATCGCTCAGCGCCCCCAAAAACGCGATCAGGTCCGCAATCTGCGCATCGCTCAACGTCTGCGGCTCCAACACATTTGCCGCCGCGATATCGGCCACCGCCTGCGCGTCGTCCATCACCCGCCAATCCGCCGCCCCCGGCAGGTCAGGCAGGATGACCTGCGACCGATCGTAGGCGTAAAGGGACGCGACCGGATCAAGGTGATGGCGGATCACATTCTCAAGCGTGGCATAGGCCCCCGAATGCCCATAGGGTGCCGTCTGCGCCACATTGCGCAGCGATGGCGTGCGGAACGCAAAGGCATCCGCCGGATCGCCCGTCACCCGCATCCGCCCGACATCAAGCGCATGATCCTCAAACCGCGCGGCCTTGCCCGGCCCAAGTTGCGGCATGGCGATGGCGTGAAACGCGTGGTCGGTCTGAAACTGCCCGGCATGGCACGACGCGCATCCCGCCGCGCCGTAGAACAGCTCCATCCCCCGCATCTGCGCGGGCTCAAGCGTGCCGTCACCCCGCACATACCGGTCAAAGGGGCTATCGTCGGCGCGCCATTCCACGGCGATGAAGTCTGCCAGAAGGTCCGATATGTCGGTGAAACTGACCTGATGTCCGGCCCCGTAAATCGCCTCGATCTGTGTACGGTACTCCGTCACCGCGTCGACCCGTGCCGCGATCTGTTCCCATGCGCCGCCGTCGAGCGAAAGATGCCCCAACCGCACCGATTGCGAGATCGGGTTTTCCGAATAATGCCCCGCCATTTCATCTGCTGACAGCACCGGGAACATCGCCTGCGCCGACAGGACCGAGGCAAAGCCCTCCGCCATGGCATCGCCCAGAGGCGTGCGAATCCCGTTGGGCCGCGTCGCGTCGGTCTCCAACCGCCCATCGTGGAACATCACGTCGAATTCTTCGGCGCCGAGGTTGAACAGCGCCGGCGAATGGCGCGGGATGCGTTGCTCCGGCAGGTTCTCTGCATCGACCCGCCGCTCCGGACCCAGCCCGATGCCGCCATCCCCCAACCCCAGCGACAGCCCGTCCGAGGTTGCAAAGCGCGGGTGGTGACAGGTGGCGCAAGACACGCCCTCGTTGCCCGAAAGGATCGGATCGTAGAACAGCAGCTGCCCCAGCGTGACACGTTCAGGCGCGATGTCGGCGAATTCGGCCATATCAAACCGCAATAGGTCCCCCGGATCGGCGAGCAGCGGGAGCGGCACGGTCATGACGGCCGCAAAGCCACCGCGCTTTATGAACTGCCGTGCCAATCCGGGAGCCATGCGCCAAACCCCTCGTTTGACGTCTGTGTTGAAACGGCTCATGTCAGCGCCGCCTTTATATTTGGATAGAGCGCCCGATATCTTCCATAAGATTGTTCATACGCACCGCGCAACGTGGCGTCCGGCGCGATCTGCTCGGCGATCTCAGGCTGCGTCATCGTCTCCGCCACGCTCCGCCCGTCGCCCATCATCGCCAGACGCACCGCGCCCAAAGCCGCGCCCAATTCGCCTTCCGCCGGACGCTGAAGCGGCACGTTCAGGATGCTTGCCAGCGCGTGCAGCCAGTAGCGCGACTGCGTGCCGCCGCCCACGGCCAGCAGGTGATCGACCTGCGCACCGGTTCCGCGCAATGCCTCAAGCGAGTCACGTAACGCAAAGCCCACCCCTTCCATAACTGCCGCCGTCAAATCCGCCCGGTCCTGCGCGATATCAAGGCCCACGAACGCGCCCCGAACCTCCGCATCATTATGCGGCGTTCGCTCCCCCGACAGATACGGCAGGAACAGCGTTGCGCTCGGCCCCTCTGGTCGCTCCGGCAGACGCCCGGCCAAATGCCCCGTCGCTTCGTCGACCAAACGGCCCAACCAATTCAACGCATCCGTCGCCGCCAGGATAACCCCCATCTGATACCACCGCTCTGGCAGCGCATGGCAAAACGTGTGGACCGCCGTGGTCGGGTCCGGCAAGCATCTGTCGCGCGCCGCAAGGATCACGCCCGACGTGCCAAGCGACACGAAACCCTGCCCCTCCTGCACGCATCCCGACCCGCAGGCCGCCGCCGCATTGTCGGCCCCGCCGCCCACAACGACCGCTGTTGCAGGCAGGCCGAAGTCTTCGCAAATCGCCTTGCGCAGGCGTCCCGACACCTCCGAGCCTTCCACAAGGCGCGGCATCTGATCGCTGCGCATTCCGCTGGCAGACAACAGCGCCTCGGACCACGTCCGCCCGGCCACATCACACCACGCCGTGCCCGCGGCATCCGAGAGATCAGTGGCGTGCTCGCCGGTCAGGTAGAGCCGAAGGTAATCCTTTGGCAACAGCACCTTGGCAACCCGCGCAAAAAGCTCCGGCTCATGCCGCGCCATCCAGATCAGCTTCGGCGCCGTGAACCCGGGAAACGCGATATTCCCCGACAGTGCATGCACCTCTGGCACCGCGTCGAACGCCGCGGCTTCTTCCGCTGAGCGGGTGTCATTCCACAGGATGCAGGGCCGCAGCACCGCATCATCGCGGTCCAACACCACCGCGCCATGCATCTGCCCCGACAGGCCAATCGCGCGCACCTGGCCAAGCGCCGTCGCGCGACGTGTCTTCAACGTGCCCAACGCCTCCCGCAACCCGTCCACCCAGGCGCGGGGGTCCTGCTCGCTCCAACCCTTGTGGGGGGTCTGCACCGAAAACGCGGCCTCCGCCGTATCGATCGTCCGGCCCGCATCATCGGTCAACAGCGCGCGCAACCCCGACGTGCCCAGATCCAGTCCGAGATACATGTGCCTCCCCCTCAGCCGTTCACGGCCATTTATTTTGTGTCGCGAAATAATCTTGGGAAAGCGCGCCGCGAGTCAAGCGCCTTGTCGCCGACCCGGCACCGTCACGGGCGGCCCTGCGGTGTCAGATCCTCGAACCGCATGCCGGTATGCGCCTCGAATTCGGCCTCATCCCAGAACCCGATCAGAATCCCCTGCTGAGCGGCCATCTTTTGCCCGGCCAGAACCGCAGGCGTGGCGGTGATGCGGGTGTGGTGCTGCGTGGCCCAAGTCAAAAGGGCGGCCTCCATCCGCGCGCGCACCTCCCGATGCTCCGCCGCCTCCGACCGGCCCAAATCGACATACTCGGCCGGGTCCGTCTCCAAATCGAACAGGATCGGGTCAAACCCTTCGCAGCGCATGTATTTCCAGCGTCCATCGAAGATCATGACCGTGCGCGCATCCTCCTGCGCCACGCCAAGGGTATCGGCCATTTCGGACCAGTGATAATCGTATTCGCTGATCACATAGCGCCGGTTCACGCCGCCCGTGCCGTGCAGGATCGGGGTCAGGTCGCGCCCCTCGATCACGTGTGGTTTCGCCTTGGCTCCCAGCGCAGCCATGAAGGTCGGGGCAAGGTCAATCATTTCCACCAGATCGTCGCAAACGACCCCCCGCGTGCCCTCCGCTTGCGGGCGCGGATCGGCAAGGATCATCGGTACTTTCACCGCCATCTCGTGGTAGAAATCCTTCTCGCCCATCCAATGATCGCCAAGGTAATCGCCATGGTCCGACGTCATAGCGATGATCGTGTTTTCGCTCAGCCCGGTCGCGTCCATCCACGCGAAAAGCCGCCCCAGATTGTCGTCGAGCTGCTTGATCAGGCCCATGTAGGCCGGGATCACGGTCTCGCGCACTTCGTCGCGGGCGAAGGTCTGGCACACACGGCCGTCGCGATACGCCCGCAACAACGGATGCTCCCCATCGCGCTCCGCATCGGACCGGATCGGGTCCGCAATATGCCCCGCGTCATACATGTCGTGATACGGCGCGGGCACGATGTAGGGCCAATGCGGCTTGATATAACTCAGGTGGCAAAGCCAAGGGCGCCCATCCGCGCGCGCCTCGTCCATGAAGGCCATCGCGCGGTTCGTCATATAGGCGGTTTCGGAATGCTCTTCGGGTACATTTGCGGGCAAGCGGGAGTTCTTCAACAACCACGCCGACATCAGATCGCCGTTGGCATCCAGCCCGGAATTCGCGAAGTCTTCCCACGGATTATCGCTCTCGTAGCCATGCGCCACGAGGTAGTCGTCATAGGCTGACCAGCCCTGCCGCACGCTGTCTGGATGCAGCCCGTCGTCGCGTTCGAACGGCTCGAACCCACATTCCGCACGGCGCACGCCGATCTCGCTTTCGGGATCAATCCCAAGCCAGGCCATCCCTTCCAGGTCGGCGCGCATATGGGTCTTGCCGACCAGTACCGCGCGCGCGCCCGCTTCGCGCAGGTGGTCGCCAAGCGTCGGCTCACCGACCCGCAACGGCATCCCGTTCCAGGTCGAGCCATGGCTGCGCATGTAGCGCCCGGTATAGGCCGACATCCGCGACGGGCCGCAGACCGGTGATTGCACATAGGCATTGGTAAAGCGCACTCCGCGGGCGGCCAGCCCATCGATATGGGGCGTGTGCAGATGCGGGTGGCCATAACAGCTCAGGTAATCGAACCGAAGCTGGTCGGCCATGATCCAAAGCACGTTGGGGCGGACGTTGTTCATGTCGCGTCTTCCTGCGACAGAAGCGCATCAATTGGGATGTCGAGATAAGCGTCGAGCCGGTCGAAAGACTGGATCATCTGCGTCAGTCCCTCGGGCGTTAACGCCTCCGACAGGGCGGCGCGGCGGCGTTGCATGATAGGAGCTGCGGCGGCAAATGCCGCCGTGCCCGCAGGCAGGACCTCGATCAGGGTTTCGCGTCGGTCGCCGGTATGGCTGAGCACTTGCACAAAGCCTTTCTCGCGCATCCCCGGCAGCGCGCGCGAGATCAGCGCATGATCGGTGCGCTGGATCTGCGCCATGTCCTGCACGCTCAACGGCCCGGCTTCGCACAGATCCCAGAGGATGCGCCATTCCGCGATACTCAGCCCGCCCGCCTGCGCCAGAAGGCGCTGCGACTGGCGGCGCGACGCACTCGCTGTCGCCTGCAAGCGACCGAAAGGGTTATCTTGGTGCTGCGCCTTGCGGGCTGCAACCCGCTGCGCCCGTGTTGGTGCTCCATGATCCATTTTCGTCTCCCATTGCGTCGGGTAATAGAAGCGCACAACAAGTTCCGTGACAAGTCACATATTGTCTGCATCCGTGATCCTGCCGCAAACAGGAAGGGGCGGCCCGCAGTCGCGCGCCGCCCCTGTCGTGTTTATCCGTCCCGGGTCCTGGCCAGAGTGGAAAATCGGAATTTGATTTAAAATCAGCGCCTTAATGGCTTGTGCACGCGTGCACAAACCGCGCCAACCCCCAAAATCACGCCGCGATCAGGCCCATGCTTTCCAGCTTCAGAAGCACTTGCTGCGCGCAATAATCCACGTCCACGCTCTCGGTATCGACCACCAGCTCGGCGGCCGTCGGCGCTTCGTAGGGGTCCGAGATCCCGGTGAATTCCTTGATCTTGCCTTCCCGCGCAAGCTTGTAGAGCCCCTTGCGGTCCCGGCGTTCGCATTCCTCGACGCTGGTGGCCACGTGCACCTCCACGAAGGCGCCGAACTGCTCGATCTCTTCGCGCACCGCGCGCCGCGTCGCGGTGTAAGGCGCGATCGGCGCGCAGATCGCGATGCCGCCGTTCTTGGTGATTTCCGAGGCCACATAACCGATGCGCCGGATGTTGAGGTCGCGGTGCTCTTTCGAGAAGCCCAACTCGCTCGACAGGTTCTTACGCACCAGATCACCGTCCAGCAACGTCACCGGACGCCCGCCCTGTTCCATCAGCTTGACCATGATCGCGTTGGCAATCGTCGATTTGCCCGACCCGCTCAGCCCGGTGAAGAACACCGTGAAGCCCTGCTTCGAACGCGGCGGCGAGGTGCGGCGCAATTCCTGGACCACTTCCGGGAACGAGAACCATTCCGGGATCTCCAACCCTTCGCGCAGACGACGGCGCAATTCCGTGCCCGAGATGTTCAGGATGGTGACATTGTCGCGATCCGCGATCTCGTCATTGGGTTCGTATTGTGCGCGTTCCTGCACGTAGACCATGTGTTTGAAATCGACCATCTCGATGCCGATTTCTTCCTGGTGCTCGCGGAACAGATCCTGCGCGTCATAGGCACCGTAAAAATCCTCCCCGGCCGAATTCTTGCCCGGCCCCGCGTGGTCACGACCCACGATCATATGCGTGCAGCCATGGTTGCGCCGGATCAGACCGTGCCAGACCGCCTCGCGCGGACCGGCCATACGCATCGCCAGGTTCAGCAAGGACATCGTCGTGGTCGCCGCCGGATACTTGTCGAGCACGGCCTCATAGCAGCGCACGCGGGTGAAGTGATCGACGTCGCCCGGCTTCGTCATGCCGACAACCGGATGGATCAGAAGGTTGGCCTGCGCCTCCTTCGCGGCACGGAACGTCAGCTCCTGGTGCGCGCGGTGCAGAGGGTTGCGCGTCTGGAATGCCACCACACGACGCCAGCCAAGCTTGCGGAAATAGGCGCGCAGCTCGTTCGGTGTGTCGCGACGGGCGCGGAAATCATAATGCACGGGCTGCTGAATGCCGGTGATCGCGCCGCCCAGGTAGATCGGCCCTGCAACGTTGTGCAGGTAATTGACAGCCGGATGTGCCAGATCGTCGGCACCGTAAACCTTTTCGGCCTCGCGCGCTTTGTCGGGCGACCATTTGTCCGAGATCGACAGGATCGCAAGGATCACGCCCTCGGCGTCGCGCAGCGCAATGTCCTGGCCAGCGTCAACGGTCTCGGCAAAGCCTTCGGAGACGTCGAGCGTGATCGGCATCGGCCACAGCGCGCCATCGGCAGTGCGCATGTTCTCGACCACGCCATCGTAGTCGTCCTTGCCCATGAAGCCTTTGAGCGGGTTGAAGCCACCGTTCATCAGCAGCTCCAGATCGCAAACCTGACGCGGGGTCAGATCCCAGCTGGGAAGCTCAGCAGCCTCCATCTTCAGTTTCTGGGCGCTGTCATAGGAGACATAGAGCTCCGGGATCGGAGCGTGGAGTGGCATGGCCATGGTTTCGGTCCTTTTCGTGGGGGAAAGAGTGGCGCCCGTGCCGGTCAATTCCGCGTGCAGGGCATTATATTCGTCGCGTTTGCGGGCCAGGAACGTGTCGACCAGGCGCGCCTTTTCCGCCGCCCCTTTCGGGGTGAGGGCATAGGCGACCTTCTGGCGACGGTCGGTGCTGTCCCGGTCGATGATCTGAACCAACCCGTTCTGCGTAGCGGCGCGCAGGGCCGTGTTCAGGCCGCCGAGGCTGATGCCAAGCGCCTGCGCCGTCGCGCGCTGCGACGCCTGCGGCGCGGCATCGATCTGGCGCAGCAGCCGGAACAGCAAATCTGTGTCGGTCATCAACATCGGGTCGGGAATCAGTCATTCATCAGTTTGTTCACGGATGAACGCATATGGGATATCAGTCCTAATGAAAAGAGGTTTGTTCAAGATTGAACAATTTGTTTCTATGGTGGAAATCTTCCGATATCCTCAGGTTCAAACGCGCCCTGCGTCTTTCGTCGAAACCGGGCATTTTCATGGACGCCCAATGGTTTCTTAACGCCCTTGCGCCAGAACATACCCATGATCGACGAACTTGTCTTGCATATCGGCATGCCGAAAACCGGCACCACCTCTATTCAGCGCGCGCTGAATGCCGTGAAAACCGGGGAGGATTGGACCTATCTGGACCTCAACCCGCCGCATTCCGCGAATCCGGTGGTTCTCCGTGCCCATGGACGTATCGCGCCGGTCGCGATCCACGCCGGTCCGCTTGAGGCGCAATCCCCGATGGATGCGCGAAATCACATCACCGATGCGCTGTACGCGGTTCGAACCCCCCGCGCGATCCTGTCGGCAGAGGCGATGTTGCGGCTTCCCGCAGCGGCGGTGACCAGCCTTCTGGACCATCTCAATCGGCATGCGCGCTCAATCTCTGCGGTAGCCTTCATTCGCCCGCCATTGTCCTTCGTCACTTCTTATGTGCAGCAATTCTACAAGACGGGGCATGCACCGATCGCGGATGTTCTTCGCCGGGCCACGCGCCCTTATTCTGCCGACATTGCCATGTGGGACCAGGCGCTTGGGGCGGAAAACGTGCGCCTTTTCCCGTTTGAGCGCGATGCGTTGGCGGGCGGATCGGTGGTGCAGCATTTTGCCGAGGCGCTGGACCTTGGGCCGCTCCCGGAGCAGGGGCGCGATGCCAATATAAGCCTGTGTGACGAAGCAACGCGCCTCTTGGTGCAATACCGCCGCAAATACCCGGCGCGTCACCCCGGCGACGGACGCATTCTGGCCTGCCTGTCCACTCTAGAAGGCGCGCCATTTCGGATGCATCCCGACCTGCTAGCGGGCGCACTGGACATGGCGCGCGCGACCGGACCTTGGGCACAGGCCAGGATGGGCTGGACGTTCGAAGAGCCTGAGCCGCACGCAACGCCGCGTGCCCTGCGTGGTGACACCGATTTCGATGATATCCTACCCGAGACCCGCGATTGGCTCGTGGCGCAATCCGGTCAGGCCAAGCGGGCCCTGCGCACCGGGCCTGACGCTTACGCCGATGCTGTCCGCAGCTTTGGTCAGCAGCAACGCGTACCAACCGCCCTTGCCCGTTTCGCTAAGAGACTTCGGCGGGCTTAGGCGGCCCGAGAAGGAAAAGCCGTCTGCAGGCTGCTATTCGGCGGCATCCACCGGGGCGGCGTAGGCACCTGCTTCAGCCGTGTCTTCACCTTCCATCTCGGCTAGGAATTTCTCCGCATCCAGCGCGGCCATGCAGCCCATGCCGGCGCTGGTCACGGCCTGCCGGTACACATGGTCCGTCAGATCGCCCGCCGCAAACACGCCGGGAATGGAGGTCTTTGTCGTACCTGCCTGCACCTTCACATAGCCGCCGTTGTGCATCTCGAGCTGATCCTTGACCAACTCCGTCGCCGGGGCGTGCCCGATGGCCACAAAAAAGCCTTTGCACGGGATTTCAGTGATTTCGCCGGTTTGCACATGTTTGGCGCGGATGCCTTCGACCCCGCGCGGCTCGCTCGCTCCGACGACCTCTTCGATTTCATGGTTCCACAAAACCTCGATCTTTGGGTTCTTGAAGAGCCGGTCCTGCATGATTTTCTCTGCCCTCAGGCTATCACGTCGATGGATCAAGGTGACCTTGCTCGCGAAATTCGTCAGGAACAGCGCCTCTTCCACGGCGGTGTTGCCGCCGCCAACCACCACGATTTCCTGTCCGCGATAAAAGAAGCCGTCACAGGTGGCGCAGGCGCTCACACCGAAGCCCTTGAAATGCTCCTCTGATGGTAGCCCGAGCCATTTAGCCTGGGCGCCGGTCGCCAGGATCACGGCATCGGCGGTATAGGTCGTTCCGCTGTCCCCTTGGGCGGTGAACGGACGTGTCGACAGGTCCAGCGCGCTGATATGGTCGCCGATGATCTCTGTGCCCATTTCCTTGGCATGCGCCTCCATACGAACCATGAGATCCGGCCCCATGACCGAGGCGTCGCCGGGCCAGTTTTCCACATCCGTGGTGATGGTCAGCTGCCCGCCGGGCTGGATACCCTGCACCAGGATCGGCTCCAGCATCGCGCGGCTGGCATAGACGCCGGCGGTGTAGCCCGCAGGCCCCGAGCCGATGATCAAAAGGCGGGTATGGCGTTTGTCGGTCATGGGTTTCTCCCCCGGGGTGGCAGCATCCGTCCGTCGGATATACGCCCGCCGCTTGGCGGAGGAAAGACCTGCCCACACACGGATGCGTTGGGTTATCTTGGTGCTGGCAAGGCAGCCCTTCTTTGCACTTGATAGCTATTCCATTTCTTGCGCGCATGTGAAATAAAGTTGCGCAATCGAATTGAAGAGCGGTCGTTTCGAAAACCGCTCCAAGGGAGCACGGCCCAGATGCAAAGCGCGAAACTCGATCCGATCGACCGCAAGATCCTTGCTGAATTGCAAGGTGACGGTCGCATGACGAATGTCGAGCTTGCCAAGCGGGTTGGGATTTCTGCGCCCCCTTGCCTGCGCCGGGTGCGTACGCTGGAAGAGGCCGGTTTCATCAAGGGCTACCACGCAGATGTCGACGCGCGTCAGTTGGGGTTTGAGGTGCAAGTGTTCGCCATGGTCGGCCTGTCGAGCCAGGCCGAAGCCGATCTGGTCACCTTTGAAGAGCGGTGCCATAACTGGCCGCTGGTTCGCGAATGCCACATGCTAAACGGCGAAATTGACTTCATCCTGAAATGTGTGGCGCCCGATCTGTCGTCGTTTCAATCCTTCCTCACGGGCGAACTGACATCGGCACCAAATGTTGCGTCGGTCCGCACGTCGCTTGTGATCCGGGGGGCTAAAGACACGCCCGGCGTGCCCTTCGACGTGATGGAAGAACGTCTCGCGCAATCGGCCTGAGCGGATGCCTCCGATTGATCTGACGGCGCTCTACCGTGAGGGGCAAGCGCTCCAGCAGGCTGGCCGCCTGGCCGAAGCAGCTGCAATTTATGACCGCATCCTGTCGCTGAAAGCCGACATCCCCGAGGTTCTGTTCCAAAAAGCGCGCTGTCTGCCCGATGACCCCCCCGCGGCAGAGCGATTGTTCCGCGAGGCCCTGTCCTTGAAGCCGAAAGAGGCCGCAATTTGGCAGGGTCTGTACTCTGTGCTCTCCGGTTCTGCGCGAGCCAAACTTGAGGCGCAGGCCGCCAGGGCAGGCGTCCTGATCGGCTCGGAACGGGATCTTGCCAAGGCGCAACGGCTGTGGCGCGACGGGAACAAGGCGGCGGCGGAAGCTGAGGCCGTGCGCCTGACGAAGGCCGCGCCGCAAGCGTTTTGGCCGATGTATATGCTGGGTTTGATCCGTGAAGGTGCCGCCGCCATTGCGCCACTTGAGGCAGCCCACGCCCGCGATAAAACGCACGTCGGCGCGCGACTGGCACTTGCGCGCGCGGCGCTGGCAACTGGACAGATCGCGCGTGTGGACGTGTTGTTGGCCGCGCCCGATTTACCACCGGCCGCGACGGTTCTGCGCGCCCAAGCCCTGCGAGAGACGGCGCAACCGGATGCGGCGGTCGCATTGTTGTCGGATGGTCCCGAGAAGGATCGCGTTTGGCAGATGGAGCTTGCGCTGGCAGCAGCGGCGGCGTTTCGAGGCGCAAAAGCGCAGGCGGCGCTTCGGCATGCCGTCACTGCTGGTGCCCCGATGGAGGCCATAGCCCGGCGCGTTGCGAGTGCGGCGGAAACAGCGGGGGATATCGAAACGGCGACGGCGTTGATCGAGGCCGCGCTTGCGCACACATCAACGCCCGCGCTGCTCATCCATCGCGCGCAAATGGCGCAATCCTCGGGCGAACTGGCGCAGGCTGAGGTGGATCTTGAGGCAGCACTTGCGGCCGAACCCACAAATGGCGAGGCCTTCCGCGCCTTTGCCAACGGCCGAAAGATCACCCCCGAGGCCGCTTTGCCAGGTCGGATCGCCGAGGCGCTCGAAAAGGCAGGGGCCGCGACCATGGACCGGGCCGGTCTCCACTTTGCTGCGGCGAAATGCGCCTCTGATCTCGCGCAGCATAGCGCCGTCATGGACCATTTGCACCGCGCCAACCGCCTGATGACCAAGGCGTTTCCCTATAGTTTCGAGGCCGATGTGGCTGCCGCAAAGGCGCTTGTCGACGAATGGGGCGCGCTCGGGCCTCTGGCTCCGGAAAGCCCCGAAGGACGGGTGATCTTCGTCACCGGTCTGCCGCGTTCAGGCACCACATTGGTCGAGACCATTCTTGACGCGCATCCACAGGTTGGCGCGGGAGGCGAGATGCCTTTTCTCGGCCAGGCTCTTGCCCCGTCCCGTGACTTGTTGCGCCGGGAAAATCGCGCAGACCCGCGGGCCTTGCAGCAGGCCGGGGACCGTTATCTGACCTTGGCGCGCCGTCGCACAGGGACCCCCGATGTGATCGTCGACAAGGCGATCTCGACCTTTTCGCGCATGGGGCACGCAGTTCGCGCCCTGCCGGAGGCGCGGATCGTGCATGTTACCCGTGATCCGCGCGATGTCGGCCTGTCGCTTTATCGCAATCGTTTTCCGGATGGGTTGCATCGGTATGCCTATGACCTGACCGCCATGGGGCGATATATCCGGCTGCATGATGCGGTGACAGCGTTTTGGCGTGCCGCGTTGCCGGGACAGGTGCATACAATCCGATATGAAGAGCTGACGGCCGATCCCGAAACGCAGATCCGCGCGCTTCTGGAGGCCGTTGATCTGCCGTGGGATGCGGCTTGCCTTGCACCGCAAAACAACGCGCGGCGCATTCAAACGCTGAGCTTCGCGCAGGCCCGCGCACCCATCGCGCGCTCGTCGGTAGCCGGGTGGACGTTGCATGCGGCGGATTTGCAGCCGCTCTTCGACGCGTTGGAGATGCCAGTGTCGTTGGAGTGAGGCGCCGGGTCGGTCTGTGTTGCCGGTGCCCAAACCGCTAAAAGGCGGCCATTCTGGCCGCCCGTGCAAGCGTTCTTGATGAGGGGTCCTCGGGGTCTTTATCCGGGGTTTCCGCTTTATTCGGCGGCCACGAGCTTTTGCGGCTTCTCCGCGCGCCGGGCCATGCGCACCTTGCGCGACCACGGCATTTCAATCTGCTCTTTGTCTGCTTCTTTCAGGGCTGTTTTCATCCAGCGTTGCGTTTTCATGTGCCACGTCCCTTTTGGCTTGCTCGTCTTTGCCGAGCGATCTTTGCGACTAAGATCATAGTGACGCGGCTTTCGGGCAGTCTTGCGGCAAAAACCCTAAGGCCAGGTGAATCATCTGGGCGATTTTGGGGCAAGCCCCCGACACGCAGAGGTCTATTTCTAAGGCATTTAGGATAAATGCATCGCGAATTGTGCCGATGTCGGGGCGTAATATGCCCAGATCTCGGCGCATTTCTTCACGGGCGTGACGCCAATGCGTTCAGAGACGAATCGCGGATATTAGACGCCCGTAATCCACCTCTGCCCGGTGCGTGGCGCGCCGGTAAGAATAGAACAACGCCGGGTCCGAATAGGTGCAATGCCCGGTCCATTCTGCCTCCGTCACACCGACCGCACGCAGGCGGGTCAGGCCGAAACCGGTCAGGTCGAACAGGTATTTTCCGTCGACCCCGTTGACGAAGAAGCGCCCGTTTTCCGGGTTCGCATCCATGAAGTGTTCAAGAAATTCCTGTCCCACCTCGTAGGCGCTTTGGCTGATTGAGGGACCGATCACTGCACGGACCCGCGTGCGCCGCGCCCCAAGGCGTTCCATGGCCTCTACCGTCGCCTCCAGCACACCGTCAAACGCCCCGCGCCAGCCCGCATGGGCGGCGCCGATCACACCGGCCTCGCGATCGGCGAAAAGAACCGGCTGGCAATCCGCGGTCAGGACCGCAAGGGCCACGCCCGGTGTTGCAGTCACGATGGCGTCGGCCTTCGGACGCGCTTGGGTGGGCCCGTGCACGGTCGTGACATCGGCGGAATGCACCTGGTGGACGCCTACCAATGCCTCGGGCGAGACGCCCAATTCGGCGGCCACGCGCGCGCGGTTCATCGCCACCACCTCGGCCTGATCGCTGGACCCGCCACCGCAATTGAGCCCGGCGAAGATCCCCGTCGAGGCCCCGCCGACGCGAGTGAAAAAGCCATGCGTCACGCCCTCCAGAAGCGGCGAGGTGATCGGGTCGAGGCATGTGGCGGTCATCGTCATGGGGCAGGCTCCATGGCTGGCGGCGCAGGTGCGCCGTCGGGGGTCAGTGCCATCACCTTGAACAGCGTCCCCATTTCCGCCGGATGCGTCAACCGCCTGTGTGCTGCGATATGCGTATCGAGTGCCGAACCGCTCAGGCCGTCGGCCAGCGCCTGCGCGCGCGCCGTGATGCCGAGCCGCTCAAGGAAGACGCCCTGCGGCACAAGGCCCGATGCAACCACCGGGCGCGCCGCTCGGGCCAGTGGGCCGAAAGCAACATGCGCGGTCAGGTCTGCATCGCCCGGGGCCTCCAACGGATCGGCATAGGCGTGCTGCGCCAGTGCCTGAAACGTGTCGCCGGTACTTTCGCTGTCGCCATAGTCGACGATCAGGGCCGCGCCGCCATGGGTGGCGATCCGGCGCCCGACCTCTTCGGCGATGGCCTCGCCGGGGGCGCAGGTCTCCGTGATCATGCCGGGGCGGAAGCCGTCGCGGACCGACAGTGGGGCAGGGGGCGCCAGACCCCAGATCAGGCAATCCGCCCCGGCGCCGATCTGGCGCTCCTGCCAATCGCCCGCGGCGTTCATCTGAAACTGTCGGATCGGCAGGGCATCGAAAAACTCGTTGGCGATCAAGAAAAGTGGCGCTTCGGGCAGGTCGGCCGCGGACCCGTGGAACGCCGCACCCGGCACGTTTTCGGCTTGCATCTGTCGCAGCACGTCTGAGGCCTCGACCAAATGCAAATCCATCGCGGCGTGAAACCCCGGAACGCTCCGCGTCGCGCGCAAGACATCGGCCATCAGGGTTCCACGCCCCGGCCCAAGCTCGGCCAGGATGCCGGTCGGGCGACCCTGATCCATCCAGACCTGCGCGATCCACAGGCCGATCAATTCCCCAAACATCTGGGTCATTTCGGGCGCGGTAATGAAATCCCCGCCCCGACCCAACGGGTCACGGGTAGCGTAGTATCCGAACTCCTGATCGTGCAGGCATTCAGCCATGAAGTCGGCAACCGATATCGGCCCCAGCCGCGCGATGCGCGCAATGAGGCGGTCCTTAAGAGACATGGCGCGCCCGCAGAAGCACGAAGAGCCCGATCAGCAGCATCGGGAGTGTCAGGATCTGACCCATCGTCAGGCCAACCTGTGGCGATAGCGCGAGCGCGAAGCCGATCGGATTGTCGGGGCCGGTGAATTGCGCATCGGGCTGGCGGAAAAACTCCACGAGGAACCGCGACGCTCCGTAAATCAGCAGAAACAGACCTGTCAGTGCGCCCGGCCGTTTCAACCAGCCGCGCCGCCACGCCAGCCACAACAAAAGCGCGCCCATGATCGCCCCTTCGAGCAGAGCTTCATAAAGCTGCGACGGATGCCGCGCGCAGACGGTTGCGCCGAGATATTCCACGATCCCCACCGGCCCCGCGCAATCCTGCGCCGCAGTGCCCGGAAAGATCACCGCCCAGGGCGCGTCCGACGCTCGCCCCCAAAGCTCTGCGTTGACGAAATTCGCCAGACGTCCCAACAGCAATCCGATCCCGATCACCATCGACATCGCGTCGGCGATTTGCAGCGGGGGCGCCTTGACCATGCGGCAGAACAGGAAAGCCGAGATCGCAACCCCGGCGAGGCCACCGTGGAACGACATCCCTCCTTCCCAGATGCGCAGCGCGGCAAGCGGATCGTCGGCATAGGCGCCCGGTTGATAGAACAGGACGTAGCCCACCCGACCCCCAAGGATCACGCCTAGCACCACCGCCGTCAGCAAGCCCTCGACCTGTTCGGGCTTCAGGGGGGGCGTGTCGCGGGGCCAAAGGCCGGGCCGCGCCACCGCTTTCCAGATCACCCACCACCCGAGGCCAAGCCCGAACAGATACGCCAGCGCATACCACCGCAGGGCGAAATTGAAGCTGCCGATCTCGATGGAAAACAGCTCGGGCGATAGCGGTGGGAACGGGATGGCGAACACGAACGGGGCCTCGAAGCGCTGGGATTTCCCCGTGGTTGCGGGCGCGGTGCGACGAAGTCAACCTTGATCCGGAGGCCTGCGCCGCCCATATCCGTCATAACACAGACAGGAGTGCCGCCCATGCAGACCCGCAACAAGATCATGGATGATCTAAGCCAGTTGATGACCAATGCCATGGGCGTGGCCCAAGGTGCCAAAGACGAGGCCGAGACGGCCATGAACTCCATGATGGACCGCTGGCTCGCTAGCCGGAACCTCGTGACCCGCGAAGAATTCGATGCCGTGCGTGCCATGGCCCAGAAAGCCCGCGAAGAGAACGAAGCCCTCAAGGCTCGGATCGCGGCGCTTGAAGGCGGATCCGACTGACGGGCCATTCCAATCTCTCGCCGAGGGTGGAGGCACAATCGGAATTTCAAAAGCGTCGGGTCGCTCCGGCGCTTTTTTTTTGAAATTAGAGCGCGTGCCAAGGTGATTTGTCCTCACAATCCCCGGCTAAACGCCCCTCTGCCACGTTCATGATGACGGTTCGTAGGGAGCCGCACATTTTTTCTGAATCTGTTTTTGTGGGTAACTGACTCTCCCTTGTGGGGCGAATGGTGAGAACCGCTATATCTTGTGGGCAACTCATGGAAATGTGGGCACCCCCTATTTTCACCGCAAAAATATGTCTTTACAGCGAGTCCCCAACGCTCCACCATATTTTGTAGGAACCGAGGCCGAGCAGCCCATTCCTATGGAAGACACCCAGCTTTCGTGGGAGTCTTGGGATTTAACCACCAAGGCCCCGCTGGCTGCCAACCAGGACTGGGACCATGTCGCATACAGAAAACTACTTCGATATCGAAGAGCTGCACCCGATCGATATTGTCGAGACACTTGCCGCCCATCACGAATGGGATTTCGACCGCATTGCCGACGACCAGATCGCGATGGCCATCGAAGGACAGTGGCGGACGTATTCGATCACCTTGGCCTGGTCCACTTACGACGAAACCCTGCGCATGATCTGTACCTTCGAAATGGAGCCGCCGCAGGAGACCATGCATAAGCTATACGAGGCGTTGAACCTTGTGAACGACCGATGTTGGGCGGGGGCGTTCACCTACTGGGCGGCGCAGAAACTGATGGTCTATCGCTACGGCCTGGTGCTGGCGGGCGATCAATTGGCCAGTCCCGATCAGATCGCCTGCATGGTCGAGACCGCCGTGCTCGCCGCCGAACGTTACTACCCCGCATTCCAACTGGCCATGTGGTCGGACAAGACGCCCGAAGAGGCGATGGATGTGGCAATCTCCGAGGGCTATGGCCGCGCATAAGCCGACTGCGTGCCTTTCATACGGGCAAAAGGGCCGCGCTCAGGCGCGGCTCTTTCACGTTTTGGCCTTGGAGGACTGGCCTTTCGGGACGGCTGATGTATCTCTTTGCAGGAAAGACGGGGACGGGGGAAGGTGACATGGACATGTCCGACATCAATCGGAACGGGCTGGTCATGCTTGGATGCGGCAAGATGGGCTCGGCGATGCTGCGCGGGTGGCTGGCCAATGGGTTGACGCCTGGCGCCGTCCATGTGATCGATCCGCACCCAAGCGCGTGGGTGCAGGGCACTGGTGCGCAAATCAACGGTGACCTGCCGGACTCGCCGGCGGTTTTGATGATCGCGGTAAAGCCTCAGATGATGGAAGATGCTCTGCCGCAGGTTGCGCGGTTCGGCGGCGGTGGGACGCTGATCCTGTCGGTCGCTGCGGGCACACCCATCGCGTCGTTCGAGCGTGCGTTTGGCGCTGGGACGCGTGTGGTCCGCTCGATGCCAAATACGCCGGCTGCCGTGGGCAAAGGCATCACGGCGCTGGTCGGCAATGCGGAGGCGACGGCACACGATCTTGACCTTGCAGAAACGATGCTGTCCGCGATCGGGCAGGTGGTACGCCTGACGACCGAGGCGCAGATCGACGCGGTCACCGGTATCTCGGGCTCGGGACCGGCCTACATCTTTTACATGATCGACACTTTGGCCGCCGCCGCCCGCGCCGAAGGTCTTCCGGCCGAGATGGCGATGCAATTGGCCACGGCAACTGTTGCGGGCGCGGGCGCGCTGGCGGAAGCCACCGATGAAACGCCCGAGCAGCTGCGCATCAACGTCACTTCGCCCAACGGCACCACGCAAGCGGGGCTTGAGGTGCTGATGGGGGAGAACGGTCTGGCCCCGTTGATGCGTCGAACCGTGGCCGCCGCGACTGCGCGCAGCCGGGAGTTGCGCAAATGAGCGACGAGATCACCTTTGATCAGTTCATGGCCGTGGACATCCGCGTGGGCACGGTGACGCGAGCCGAAGACTTCCCCGAGGCGCGCAAACCTGCGATCAAGCTGTGGGTGGATTTTGGCGGCGAGATCGGCGAACGCAAATCCTCCGCTCAGATCACCGCCCATTACGCGCCGGACACCTTGATCGGCAAGCAGGTGATCGGCGTGGTCAATTTCCCGCCCCGTCAGATCGGCCCGATGCGGTCCGAAGTCCTGATCCTGGGGTTGCACGATGAGGCCGGTGGCGTCGTCTTGCTGTCGCCCGACAAACCGGTTCCGAACGGAGAACGCATGTGCTGAGCCTTCTTGTATCCCGCCGCTTGCCCGAAATTGTGATGGAGGCCGCCGAGGCGCGCTTTGACGTCACCTGCCGACAGGTCACAACGCCCATGGACCATACCGAATGTGTGGCCGCGTTGCGCGAGTATGACCTGATCCTGCCAACCCTTGGCGACGCGTTTCGCGCGCCCGCTTTTGACGAGGCTGGAACGATCCGCGCCAAGCTGCTGGCCAATTTCGGGGTGGGCTACAACCATATCGACACAGATGCGGCGCGCGCGGCCGGGGTCGAAGTGTCGAACACGCCGGGTGCGGTGACGGATGCGACGGCGGATATAGCGCTGACGCTGATCCTGATGAGCGCGCGGCGGGCGGGCGAGGGCGAGCGCATGGTGCGGTTGGGGCAATGGACCGGTTGGCACCCGACACAGATGCTGGGGATGCACCTGTCGGGCAAAACGATCTGCGTGATCGGGATGGGGCGTATCGGGCAGGCGATTGCGCGGCGGTGTCACTACGGGTTCGGCTGCCGGATCGTATATGTGAACCGCTCGGCCAAGGACGTGGATTTCCCGGCGGAGCAGATGCCGATGGACGCCGCGTTTGCCTCGGCCGATGTCGTGGTTCTGGCGACGCCGGGCGGGGCGGACACGCATCACTTGATTGGTGCGGCGCAATTTGCGGCGATGCAGGACCACGCGATCTTCGTGAATATCTCACGCGGGGATGTGGTGGACGAAGCCGCGCTGATCGGGGCGCTGTCGGAGGGGCAGATCGGCGGCGCGGGGCTGGATGTTTATGAGTTCGAGCCAGCGGTTCCCGATGCCCTGATGGCGATGGAGAACGTGACGCTCTTGCCGCATCTGGGCACGGCGGCCTTGGAAGTGCGCGAGGATATGGGGCGCATGGCGCTGGACAATGTGATTGCCGTGGCCGACGGCCGACCAGCGCCGAACGCGGTGTGATTGACCCTGGTTGCAAGGTTGCAACCGTGCCTTAAAATATTGATATTAAACGTAAGTGCGGTTTCTGTTTACGTTTTGTTAATCCGCAAAACCGCGATCCTTTCTCAGAATTGCAGGGTACATTCATTGCACCTCGGACGCTTTTGAGACCGCCCGCCTGCGTCGCCGTCTTTTGCTTCGGCGAAATGGTTTATTGCGGTCTTTGCGCAAGGATAAGTCCGATTGCTGCCGCAGCGAAGGGCGGGTTTGTGCCCTTCCGCGACATTGATCCGTTGCGTGGTAGTCTTCGAGAACGGCAGGCACACATCTTTTGCCGCAGCTTGGCCCAAACTCCACCGTGTCGGTGAGCGGAGATCAGGACTGCGAGTGCACGCGTAGCCGCTTCAGAGCCACCGAGAAGCGCGAGACGTGCAAGAAGACCTTTTTGATGAAGGCGGAGAACGCGGCGCGCCGGGCCCGACGTCGGGCGTAAAGTGCTTGGCGCTGATGCTCTGTCGGTGCTGTGGGGGTACTGTACTTCATCAGGTCGGTGTGCATCGGGGTCATCACGGCGTGGCTCCTTGGTTGATGCTCCGAAGGTGCTTGATCTTTTGCCCTCTTGCTTGAGGGGGACCCTTGGAAATCCTTGGGATTGCCTTGAGAAACCGTTTGGGCTGCTGAATCTTGTAGGACAGAACCGAAAAAGTGGCGTAACCAGAGGAGAATGGAACACCATTTCGCTGATTGCACGTTGGATGATGCCCGCCTGACGCTCACGCGCGGCGGCAGCCCGGTGGCCGTGGAACCCAAGGTATTTGACCTTATCCTTTTGCTGGTGCGCAATGCCGGGGACCTCGTGACGCGCGACCGGATGGTGGAAGAGGTCTGGGGTGGACGGATCGTGTCCGAGTCCGCGATGTCTGCTTGCATCGCGTCGGCGCGAAAGGCCGTCGGTGATACCGGCAAGGAACAGGCAGTCATTCGAACCATTGCGCGGCGGGGGCTGATGCTGGTCGCGGAGGTGTCCGGTGAGGCGGTCGCCCCGGCCGCAGTCGCGGCGCCGACGATCCCCGCAGAAGCCCAACGGATCCGCTATTGCAATAGCGAGGATGGCAGTGCCGTCGCCTATGCGGTCAGCGGCGAGGGCCCGCCCGTGCTGCGGTTCGGCCCTTTGTGAGTTCACGACCTGGAAATGGAATGGGCCTACGGGCTTCACCGCTCTTGGAGCACGGCGATGGCGCTCACCACCCGGCACCTGCGCTTTGACAATGTGGGCAGCGGCCAGTCGGAACGGGTTCTGCGCGATCTCGACTATGAGACCGAGGCGCGCGATGCGGCCGCCGTCGCCGATGCCGCCGGTTTTGACCGCTTTTCCGCAATGTCCTATTCTGGCGGCTGCATGACCGCGTTGACCTTCGCGGCCCTCTTCCCGGAACGGCTGACCCGGCTGGCGATCGTGGGCGGATATGTCGAGGGACGGACGCGGCGCAGTGCGGATGCCGCGCCAGATGCGTTGAAAAGCATGATCGCCGAAGGCTGGGCGGGCCCCGATAGCGCCTTCGCGCGCGCCTTTGCGACGGCTTACTTTCCCGAAGGCCCCATGGAAGAAATGCGCCAGGTGCAGCGCATGGCGCAGGCGGCCTGCCCGCCCGAGACGATGTTGCGCCATCGCGACGCCATC
Source organism: Gymnodinialimonas ulvae (assembly GCF_037543845.1). Classification (NCBI taxonomy): domain Bacteria; kingdom Pseudomonadati; phylum Pseudomonadota; class Alphaproteobacteria; order Rhodobacterales; family Paracoccaceae; genus Gymnodinialimonas; species Gymnodinialimonas ulvae. The sequence continues at coordinate 1,771,195 of NZ_JBBIFX010000001.1, read as the reverse complement.
AATCACGCAACAAACGCACATCTGCTGGGCCAGGTGCGGTGCCCGGTGTTGATCCTGCATGCGCGCGACGATTCCGTGCATCCCCTGTCGCAGGCGCAAAAGCTGGCGGCGGGCATTCCCGGGGCCGAGCTGGTCGTGCTTGAAACCGCCAACCATATTCCCTTGCACGGGAGTCCCTGCTGGGAGAGCTACAACCGCACGCTTGCAGAGTTCCTGACCCGGTAACGTGGTAGTTCCCCTCCGACTGATCTTGCTTGTGCAGCGAATTAGCGCTTTGTCCTGCACAGCGGCATATCGTTGTGGAAGACTGCGCCCGTGTGGGGGCGGTCCTGCGATCCACGGCGCGGTTTTTTGGCCCGCCAAGGCCCGGCAAGAAAAGCGGTTCTAGCCGCTCGTGGCATCCCCGATTTCTTCGCGGAAGTGTTTGCGGCACAGGCTGACATAGCGGTCATTGCCGCCGACCTCGATCTGCGCGCCTTCGCGGATGGCCTTGCCGTCGGGACCCACGCGTATGACCATCGTGGCCTTGCGCCCGCAATGGCAGATCGTGCGGACCTCGCGCATCTCATCGGCCAGCGCCAGAAGGGCGGCGGAGCCGGGGAAGAGCTCCCCCCGGAAATCGACGCGCAATCCGTAGGCCATCACCGGCACGTTCAGGTCATCGACGGCGCGGGCCAGTTGCCAGACCTGATCGCGGGTCATCCATTGCGCCTCGTCGACCATCACGCAGGCGCAGGGCCCGGCCTTGAGGCGGGCGTCGATCTTGGCGAACAGATCATCGGATTGCGTGTAGGTGTCGGCCTCGGCCTCTATCCCGATCCGGCTGGCGATTTTGCCCGCGCCGGAGCGGTTGTCGAAATTGGCTGTGAGCAAATAGGTTGCCATGCCACGTTCATTATAGTTGTAGGAGGCTTGCAACAGCAAAGTCGATTTGCCTGCGTTCATGGTTGAATAATGGAAATAGAGCTTTGCCATGGGGGCAGGTTTGGCCCATGAGGGGCGGACTGACAAGATATATGCTATGGGCGTGACCGAATAGGGGCGGAAGCGGCTTTGCTGACACCAGCGAGGGGATTACACCATGACCGAAACGGCCAAGGGCTATTTGAAGCGCCATACGGAGCGATTGATCAAGGACGTCGGATATGCGGCAGCGTGCGACCTGACGGGGCGGTCCAAAGCGACGTTGGGGCGCTATTTTTCGGAAGCGGACGAGCACGCGGACCGGTTCATGCCGGTGGATGCGGTGGCCGCTCTTGAGGCGGAATCGTCGTTCCCGCATGTGACCGCGGCCTTGGCGGAATTGAATGGTGGGCAATTGAGTTATGGCGCCGACAAGCGCAATGCGATGCGCGGCGACAACCATGGCAATGTGAATGCCAATGTCATTGCCTTGAGCCAGCGGTTTGCGACCTTGATGGGGGAGTATCAGATCTCGATCGAGGACGGCGTGATTTCGATCAACGAGGCGCGGCGTTTGTTGGAAGAGACGCTGGAGCTTCAGAAGGTGCTGATCGAGATGAAGCTGCGGCTGGAGGCCGACAGCCGGTCGTAGGCCAGTGCATCGCGCGGGTCAGATCGCGCGGGTCAAGATGGACGGGTGCGCTTGCGCGGGGCCGCGAGAGGGGCTGCCTGCCCCTCTCACACTCTCCCCGGGAGTATTTCCGAAACAAGGAAGCGCGTGGCGCAGCAGGGCGGTCAGGATGCGCGTTCGACGATCACGGAGCCCACGGAATAGCCTGCGCCGAACGAGCAGATGATGCCGGTGTCGCCCGGCGCAAGGTCGTCGGAATGTTGTGCGAAGGCGATGATCGAGCCCGCCGAAGAGGTGTTGGCGTAATCCTGCAGGATGTTGGGCTGTTCGCCGTCTTCCGGTGTGCGGCCCAGGACCTTCTTGCCGATATAGTCGTTCATCGTCTTGTTGGCCTGATGCAGCCAGAGGCGTTTGAGATTGGGCGCGGTGACGCCGGTGTCATCCATATGCTCGGCGATATGTTTGGAGACGAGCGGCAGGACCTCTTTGAAGACCTTGCGTCCGTTTTGCATGAAGAGCATGTCGCGCCGGTCGTCCATGTGGCCATCGCGGGTGCGGCGCAGGAAGCCGTTGTTGTTGCGGATGTTGTTGGAAAACTGCGTGGCGCAGCGGGTCGATTTGATCTTGAAATGTGGGCCTTTGGCGTCGTCGGCGCGTTCGATCAGCACCGCTGTCGCGACATCGCCGAAGATGAAGTGGCAATCGCGGTCGCGCCATTCGAGATGGGCCGAGCAGATCTCGGGGTTGACCACCAGCGCTCGGCGGATCGAGCCGGAGCGGACCATGTCAGCGGCGGCCTGTATCCCGAAGGTGGCGGAGGAGCAGGCGACGTTCATGTCAAAGCCGAAGCCGCCGGTGCCAAGTGCCTGCTGGATCTCGATCGCGATGGCGGGATAGGCGCGTTCATGGTTTGACGCGGCACAGATCACCGCATCCACATCGCTGGCCGCAACACCGGCCATATCAAGCGCCTTGCGGCAGGCGTCGACGCCCATCTCGGCCATGACGGAAATCTCGTCCTTGGACCGTTCGGGCAACCACGGATGCATCGTGTCGGGGTCGAGGATCCCGTCCTTGTCGAGCACGAAGCGGCTTTCGATGCCGGAGGCAGCATGGATGAAGTCGGAGGAGGAATGCGCCATCGCCTCGACCGCGCCGGTTGCGATCTGAGGGGCATTTGCGGCGTTCCACGTGTCGGCATAGGCGTTGAAGGCCACGACGAGCTCTTCATTGGAGATGCTGAGCGCGGGGGTGAAGACACCCGATCCGGTGATGGCTGGTTGATGCATGATTTGGGTCCTCGGCAGGACGTTTACTTGCGCGCGAACGCGTTGGCGCGTCAAGGCGGGTGACGCTACGTCGCGACTACGCCTGAGGTTCGGGCGCGTGGCAGACCGCTTCGATATTGTTGCCGTCCGGATCAAGGACGAAGGCGCCGTAATAGGTCGGGTGATACTGCGGGCGCAGGCCGGGCGCGCCGTTGTCGGTGCCTCCGGCGGCAAGCGCTGCGGTGTGGAAGGCTACCACCTCGGCGCGTGTTGCTGCCGCAAAGGCGATGTGGATCGGGGGGCGTTGCGCGCCGCCCTCGTCGATCCAGAATTGCGGCCGGTCGCGGCCATAGCCACCGACCTTCACTCCGCCGGTGTGTTCCGGGGGGACGGTGAACAGGTAGTCGATGCCAAGCGGGGAGAGCGCGCCATCAAAAAAGCGCCGCGCAACGGCGAAATCCGACACGGACAGGCCGGTGTGATCAATCATCGTCAGGCTTCTGACCGGGGATATCGTCGGTCATCGAGACGACCTGATTGGGAAGAATGCCGCCGCTGTCCTCGTACTGGCTGGCGCTGAGCCGCCAGGCACCGTCATCGCACAGACGCAGGGTCGAGCGGGCCTTGTAGCTTTGCCGGATTTCCTCGGTCGCATTGACAAGCCAAGTGGTGTGGGCGCCGTGGATCGTGCGCCCGTCTTCGGCGAATTCGGCCGAACTGCAGGCTCGGGACGGGGCCGCGACGGTCTTCAATTCCAACGTGTGGCACATGCTGCGGAACAGGCGTTCAAGGTCGGCCTCGGTTTCGATCAGCAGGGTTTTCTGTACGGTGATCAGGCGGTTGGGAAACAGGTAATAGCGGCTGTAGCCCGCGAAATCGCGTTGGGCGATGGTCTCGCCCACGGCATCGAGAAAAGCCTGGTAAATCTCCGCAGCGGAGCGTGATTCCGTCATTGCCGGATCACCGATGCTGGTCGATCAGGATGACGTTTCCGTCGGGGTCGCGGGTGACGAAGCTGCCCGGGCCGGTGTCGCCGCCTTGTTCGTTTTCGATGGGGTGGCCGGCCTTGGTGAGCGCATCCCGGATGGCGCGGACATCGTCGAATGTGTCGAGCTCTTGCGCGTTCTGGTCCCAGCCGGGATTGAAGGTCAGCATGTTGCCCTCGAACATGCCATGGAACAGGCCGATGAGCGTGTCGCCGTTCTTCATGATCAGGTAGCCGTGCTCGGGCGTGCCGGCCATGCTCGAAAATCCCATACTCTCGTAGAAGGTGCGCGACATCGCGAGGTCTTTCACCGCCAGCGAGATCGAAAATGCGCCCAGTTTCATGGTCTGTCCCCCTACGATCCGCACCAACGATAGCCGCGTTGGCCAATATCACAAGGGTTTCGGTTGACTTGGCCGCTGGAATGGCGAGGTTGCGCCAACGACCGAAAAAGGCACGAGCACATGGCAACCCCCGCCCCGTTTTCGAAATACGAGTTCCTGATCGCCTGGCGGTATCTGCGGGCGCGTCGGGCCGAAGGCGGCGTGTCGGTGATGACCTGGATCAGTTTTCTGGGCATCGCGCTGGCGGTCATGGCGTTGATTGCGACGCTCGCCGTGCGGTCGGGTTTTCGCTACGAATTCGTGGGCATCATCCTGGGCGCGAACCCCCATGTGGCGGTCTATGACATCGCCGAGCAGAACGCCGCCGGGCAGCTTGACCGCTCTATGGAGAACTACGCCGAGGTGGCCGAGGCCGTGCGGGGCGTTGACGGGGTGGAGCATGCCGCTGCGGTGATCCGGGGGCAGGTCCTTTCGGCTTATCGCGGGCGCAATGCCGGTGTGGAGGTGATCGGGATCTCGCCTGAGGATCTTGCGGCCATTCCGCTCGTCGCGGACCCGGAATGGAGCCAGGGCGCGCTGTCGGAATTCGCGCAGCCGCAGGGCGATGCGATGGCGCCGGGGATCGCCATCGGCGCGGGCGTGGCGCGGGAATTGGGGGCCAATGTCGGCGACAGCATCCGGTTGATCTCGCCCGATGGCGCGCGCACGGCGTTTGGCACGTCGCCCCGGGTGTCGAGTTATCCGGTCGCCTATATCTTCCAGGTCGGGCGGTTCGATATCGACCGGACGCGCGTCTACATCCCCTTCGGCGAAGCGCAGACCTATTTCAACCGCGACGGCGTGGCCGATGAAGTGCAGGTGACAGTGGCCGAACCTGAGCGGATCAACCAATACGTCCTGCCGTTGTTGCAGGCGGGCGGTGATGTGCAGATCTGGACCTGGGAGGACAGTTCCGGCGCGTATCTCAGGGCGCTTCAGATGGAGGACAATATCATGTTCATCATCCTGTCGATCCTTGTGTTGATCGCGACGATGAACATCGTGTCGGGCCTGATCATGTTGGTGAAGAACAAAAGCCGCGATATCGGGATCCTGCGCACCATAGGTCTGAGCGAGGGGGCCATCTTGCGGGTGTTCTTCATCTGCGGGTCGGCGATTGGTGTGGCGGGCACGGTTATGGGGGTGATCCTGGGCTGTGCTTTCGCGATCTGGATCGATCCGATTTTCTCGTTCGTGAACTGGGTTGCGGGGGGCGGCGTCTGGGACCCGTCCGTGCGCCTGATCTCGGCGCTGCCTGCGCGGCTGGAGGGGGCGGATGTGTTGACGGCGATGGCGATGTCGCTGGGATTGTCGTTTGTGGTGACGATCTTTCCGGCACGTCGCGCGGCGCGGATGAACCCCGTGGAGGCGTTGCGCTATGAATGAGCTGGCGTTGCGGCTGGATGGCATCGAAAAGGCGTACAACCACGGGAAACCGAACGAAATCGCCGTGTTGCGCGGCGCGTCTGTCGAGATCGCGCAAGGCGAGATCGTCGGCCTGATTGCGCCTTCGGGGGCGGGCAAGTCGACGCTATTGCATATTGCGGGGCTGCTGGATGTGGCCGACGGCGGAACGGTCGAGATCGGCGGGCAGGCGGTGACCGGGGCGTCGGACCGCGCCCGGACGGCGGCGCGGCGCGACCGGGTGGGCTTTGTCTACCAGTTCCACCACCTGTTGCCGGAGTTTTCCGCCGCCGAGAACATCGTGCTGCCGCAGCTGGCCAATGGCATCAGCCGGCCCGCGGCCGATCAGAGAGCGGCGGATTTGTTGGGCCGTGTCGGGCTCGGGCCTCGGGCCGCGCATCGTCCGGCGGAATTGTCCGGCGGCGAGCAGCAGCGCGTCGCGTTTTGCCGGGCGCTTGCGAACCGGCCCGCCCTGTTGCTGGCCGATGAGCCGACCGGCAACCTGGACCCGGAGACGTCCGATACGGTCTTTGATGTGTTGATGGAGCTGGTGCGCGGAACCGGATTGTCGGCGCTGATCGCGACCCACAACCACACGCTCGCTCGCCGGATGGACCGGGTCATTCGGTTGCAGAATGGAGTGCTTGAGGCGGCTTGATCCGAGCGGATTGCGCTAAGCGGACGCGTCCGGGCGGTGCGCGTCGAAATGGTCAAGGATCGCCGTGAGGCTTTGGCCCCGGCGGGCGGGACTTTCCATCAGCACCTCGTGGCGCCCCCCATCGACCAGCACGAACTCACCGCGCGGCCAGGTGTCCATGCGCTTGCGGGCGTTGTCGATAGACACGCGCCGTTCGTCGGAGCCGACAATGGTGACCACGGGCAGGTCGAGCGGCGGCATCGCCATCAATGCCTCGGCCTCTTCCTCGGCGGCGGCCACCCAGCGGAACGAAGGCCCGCCAAGCGTCAGCTCGGGGTGGGCCGCGGTCTGGCGGTTCATGTAGGCGTATTGGTCGGGGTCGGTGGTCAGGATGTTGCCGTCAAACGGCTCTTCCTTCCACGGACCGGTGGTGAGCGCAAAGCGGTTGTCACGGCCCAGAAGCGTGCTGCCGCCGATCAGAAGCGGCGAGATCAGCTTGAGCAGGGGCGTGAGTTGAATGCCCCACATCGGGCCGGTGAATGCGGCGGCCGCGACCGGCAGACCATCGTAAAGCGCCCGCAGGCCGATGCAGCCGCCCATGGAATGACCGATCAGGTACCACGGCTTCGGTACACCCAGATCTTCGAGCGCGGTCCGAAACGCCGTCACGTCCCAGCGGTATTCATCGAAGCTGAGCACGTGGCCCATGCCGGGTTCATGTTGCGGACGGTCGGCCAGCCCCTGGCCACGCCAGTCGAAACTGACCATGCCGTAGCCGGCCTTGGCGAGATCCGCGGCGACGCGGCCATATTTCTCGACATATTCGGTGCGGCCGCAGAACATCAGGACAGTGCCTTTCGGCCCCTCCGGCCAAACCCCGAAGCGCAGCCGCGTACCATCGCTGGCCCGCACCCACCACGCCTTCACACCGGCGGGGCCTTCGGCGACCTCGGCGTGAAACGGCGCGGGTTCAAGCCCGTTGGAAACGGGGGTGTCGGGTGCGGGGTTGGTCAACATCAGCTCAGAACGCCACCCAGTTTCATCGCGGTGCCCATGTCACCATCAAGGGTGAGCTTGCCGGACATGAACGCGGCGGTCGGGTTCAAGTCGCCCGACATGATTTCCTGGAAGGTTTCGGTGTCGGCGGACATGGTGACGTCGGCGGCATCGGCATCGGTGGCTTCGCGCACCTCGGTGCCCTGAACGATCACGGCACCTTCGCCGTTGATCTCGAACTTGGCGGAGCCGTCAAAGCTTTGCCCGCCGAGTTTTTCGGAAATTGCCGTCACTGCGGCGTCGATGATTGCATTGCCCATTTTCTGGCCCCTTGAAATCCCTTTGGACGTGCGCCCTCGCGCAACAGTGATCTGGTATCTGCCGCGCGGAATGCTACGTTCGTGACCATGACGATTTCATCTCGCATCATCAACTTTGCCGTTGCGTCCGTCATCTGCGGGATTCCCGTAGTTGCATTCGCGCAATCCACGACGGACGATTTCCTGGATCGGCTGGCGAATCCCGAGCTCCGCAACTGGGAAATCGTCGAGCAGGAGGTATTTCAACGCTGGCAGCTTTCGGGTTCGGCCAGTGCGGATTACCTGTTGCGGCGCGGGATCGAGGCGCTTGAGGCGCAGAATTACGAACAGGCCTACGATCATCTCACGGCACTGGTCGATCATGCGCCGGATTTCGCCGAAGGGTGGCACACGCGGGCCCGGATGTTTGTGGAGCAACAGATGTACGGCCCGGCCATTGCCGATCTGCAACGGGTGCTGGCGCTTGAACCGCGCCATTTCGGGGCGTTGGTGTCGATGGGCCTGATGCTGGAGGATATGGGCGAGGCCGACCGCGCGATGGAGGCCTATGAGATGGCCCATGAGTTGCATCCGAACCAGCCGGATATCTTCCGTTTGCTGACCAACCTGCGCGTGCGCGAAGAAGGTGAGGCGCTTTAGGCGTTTCGGGTTGCGGCGGCGCGCGGAGTGCGCACATATTCGGGGTTTGCAAGCGAGGCGTCTTGCGTGGTCAGGCAGCCGAAGGCGGTAGCGCAGATGAAGAGAACCCCGACGCGCTCAAGTGGCCGAAGGCGGTAGCGCAGATGAAGAGAATTCCGACGCGCTCAAGTAGCCGAAGGCGGTAGCGCAGATGAAAAGAATAGCCGCCGTTCTGGGCCCCACCAACACGGGCAAGACCCATTACGCGATCGAGCGGATGCTGGGGCATCGGACCGGGGTGATCGGTCTGCCTCTGCGGCTTCTGGCGCGCGAGGTGTACGACAAGATCGTCGCGATCCGGGGGCCGTCCGTGGTGGCGCTGGTCACGGGCGAAGAGCGGATCGTGCCGCCGCGTGCGCAATACTGGGTGTGCACGGTCGAGGCGATGCCGACCGGAAACGGCGCGGATTTCCTGGCCATTGATGAGATACAGCTTTGCGCAGATCCCGAGCGCGGGCATGTCTTTACGGACCGATTGCTGCATGCGCGGGGGTTGCACGAGACGCTGTTTCTGGGAGCCGAAACCATGCGCCCGGCGATCTCGGCGCTGGTACCGGGGGCGGAGTTTGTCCGCAGGGAGCGTTTTTCACAGCTTGTGTATGCAGGTTCGAAAAAGGTCAGTCGGATGCCTCCGAGGTCCGCGATTGTGGGGTTTTCGGTTGAAAATCTGTATGCGATGGCGGAATTGCTGCGGCGTCAGAAGGGCGGGGCAGCGGTTGTCATGGGCGCGCTCAGCCCGCGCACGCGCAACGCGCAGGTGGAGCTTTATCAAAACGGTGATGTCGATGTGCTGGTGGCGACCGATGCCATCGGGATGGGCCTGAACCTCGATATCAAGCATGTGGCGTTTTCGGGGCTGCGCAAGTTCGACGGGCGAAAGATGCGCGACCTGTGGCCCAATGAGTTGGCGCAGATCGCGGGGCGGGCCGGGCGGCATACATCCGACGGCAGCTTTGGCGTGACGGGGGAGGCGCCGCCGCTGGATGATCAGGTGGCGGAGGCGATCGTGGAGCATCGCTTTGCGCCGGTGCGCAAGTTGATGTGGCGGAATTCCGCGCTTGAGTTCGGCTCGGCGGAGCGGCTGATCGGCTCGCTGGAAGAACGCACCGAGGACGAATGGCTGGCCCGTGCGCGGGAGGCCGACGATCTGCAGGCGCTCAAGGCATTGGTGGCGCGTCCGGAGATTGCGGATCGGCTTGGCGATGCGCGCGCGGTGAAGCTTTTGTGGGACGTGTGCAATATTCCCGATTTCAGGGGCATCAGCCACGCCGAACATGCCGATCTTCTGGGCCGGATCTTTGAGTTTCTGCATGAGTCACGCCGCGTGCCCGACGATTGGCTGGCCCGTCAGGTCAAGCGCATCGACCGTATTGAGGGCGATATCGACACGCTGTCGAAACGGCTGGCCTATATCCGCACGTGGACGTATGTCGCGCAGCGCACGGGTTGGGTCGATGATGAAAGCCATTGGCGCGGCGCGACCCGTGCCGTAGAAGACCGACTGTCAGACGCGCTTCACACTGCGTTGACACAAAGATTTGTCGATCGGCGGACCAGCATGCTGCTTCGCCGGTTGAAACAGAGGGAGAGCCTTGTGGCCGAAGTAAACGACCAGGGGGAAGTGACGGTGGAGGGCCAGGTGCTTGGCCGCATCGAAGGCTTCCGCTTTCGCATGGATGAAACCGCCAGCCCGGATGAGGCGAAGACGTTGCAGCAGGCGGCGATGGCGGCGTTGCGCCCGGAATTCCACCTGCGCGCGGACCGCATGTACAACGCGCCCGACACAGAATTCGACGTCACAGAACAGGGCGGGTTGATGTGGGGCGAGCAGGCGGTCGGCAAGCTGGTTCGCGGCGACGACCCGATGAAGCCGGTGGCCGAGGCGTTCGTCGACGAAGAGGCGGCAGGTGCCGATGTTGTGCAAAAGGTGCAACGCCGGTTGCAGCATTTCATCGACCGCCGCGTGGCCGCGCAATTCGAGCCGCTTCTGGCGATGAGCCGGGACGAGGCGATTTCGGGTCTCGCCAAGGGCGTGGCGTACCGGCTTCTGGAGAATTTCGGGATCGTGCCGCGCGGTGAGATCGCCGACGATATCAAGGCGCTGGATCAGGACGCGCGCGCCTTGTTGCGCAAGCATGGCGTGCGGTTCGGTCAGTACACGATCTTTTTGCCGCTGCTTCTCAAGCCCGCGCCGACGCGCCTGCGGCTGGTGATGTGGGGGCTTTGGCAGGGGCTGGACACTTTCCCCGACAGCCCGCCGCCGGGCCTCGTCACGATCCCGACGGTCGAAGGCGCGCCTGCGGGTCACGCGACAATGGCGGGCTACCGCGTATCGGGCGCGCGGTCGATTCGGATCGATATGCTGGAACGGTTGGCCGATCTGCTGCGCGGCGAAGACAGCCGCAATGGGTTCGAGGCGAACCCGGACATGTTGTCGATCTCGGGCCTGACGCTGGAGCAATTCGCCGATCTGATGGGTGGGCTTGGCTACAAGGCGGAGCAGGGCGAGCGGGTGAAGGTCAAGGCGACGCCTGAGGCCGCCCCCGCAGAGGATGCGTCGGCGGACGCGGCGGCTGAGACCACGACGCAAGAAACGCCCGAGGCGGAACCGGCGGCGACTATGGCTCCGGAAGGCGCGGACGAGACCTTGCTTGAGGCTGTGCCCGGCACGGCGGTTGAAACCCCGGATGCGCTGTCCGGCGAGGCGGCGCCTGTCGAGCCGGCGACTGAGGCGGAGATGGAGGTGTTCTACACCTTCACATGGGCCCCGCGTGGCCGAGGCGCGCAGCGTCCGCGTCGCGCCGACGGCGCGCAGGGTGGCCGCGCCGATGGCGCGCAGGGTGGCCGCGCCGATGGTGCGTCCGGCGGTCGGCGTGGCGATGGCGGCAAACGCGGCGATGGCGGTCAGCGCAAGGGCGGGGGCAAGCCAAAGGGCAAACGTCCGCCGCGCGATGACAAGCCCAAGACCTATTCCGCGAAACCCGAGAAAAGCGGCAAGGTCGATCCCGACAATCCCTTCGCGGTTCTGGCTGCGCTCAAGGACAAATCCTGAGCGAGCCGGGCCAGAAGGATCGGCTTGATCGCTGGTTGTGGCAGGCCCGGTTCTTCAAGACCCGCTCGCTGGCGGCGCGCGTCGTCGGCGACGGCGCCGTACGCGTGGATGGCGACAAGGTCTCGAAGTCTTCGACCCAAGTGGGCGTGGGCCATGTCTTAACCTTTCCGCAGGGCCGACAAATCCGAGTGGTGCGGATTGCCGCGCTGGCGAAACGGCGCGGACCGGCCGCCGAGGCGCAGGCACTTTACGAGGATTTGACGCCTGAGGCCGAACCGGTCGCCCCCCGTGTCGGCCCACGCCCGACCAAGAAGGACCGACGCGATTTGCAGGCCTTTCGCGATGGAGAATGAAGAGGTTATTGGCAAAGTGTAAACTTTGCCTTACACCAAATTGACGACCCTGTGAGGGGCCATTTGGTCGCCTTGCATCCATCCCACGCCTGCCGTAGCAGGCATCACGTACAGACCGACCTGGACCGCACAGCCATGACCTACATCGTCAACGACGCCTGCATCGCCTGTAAATACACCGATTGCGTGGAGGTTTGCCCAGTAGATTGCTTCTACGAGGGCGAGAACATGTTGGTGATCCATCCCGACGAATGCATCGATTGCGGCGTCTGCGAGCCGGAATGCCCCGCCGACGCGATCCGCCCGGACACCGAGCCGGACATGGAGAAATGGGTGGAATTCAACCGAAAGTATTCCGAGCTTTGGCCGGTCATCATCACCAAGAAGGACCCGCTACCGACTGCCGAAGAGATGGACGGCAAGGATGGCAAGATGGAGCTGTTCTCTGAAGCGGCAGGTGAGGGCGGTTAAACCGTCTGTTCGGGGCCCCGGTGCCGAAAGGTGAGCACAATTGACCTAAGATTTGCCCCTTCTTTTAAGGGCTTCGCTAACCCTTGCGGGTGGTACGCTAGGAATCAGGGGCGATTCGTGTTATATATGGCAAACAAATCGCATCGTCCGTACCACTGAGGGGTCGCCTGATCGGCCTGTAAACTCTGCAGTTATAAAGCAACGCAAACGGAATGCTCGCGCATCCCGCATGCGTTTTTTACGCCTGCAGTCTCGCGCGTCGCCGCCGTTCATCGCCGGTGACCAGCGCCACAAAAAGGAAATGAAACGCATGAGTAAAGCCCGCAAGTCGCAGCTGTTCAGCCCTAACGATTATGTCGTCTACCCTGCCCATGGCGTTGGCAAGATCGTCTCCATCGAGGAGCAGGAGGTTGCGGGGCTGGAGCTGGAATTGTTCGTCATCTCGTTCGAGAAGGACAAGATGACACTGCGCGTGCCGACCGCCAAGGCCACGCAGGTGGGCATGCGCCCGCTCAGCGACCCGACGGTGGTGTCCAAGGCGCTTGATACGCTGAAGGGCAAGGCTCGCGTGAAGCGCGCCATGTGGTCGCGCCGGGCGCAGGAATACGAGCAAAAGATCAATTCCGGCGACCTGATTTCCATCGCGGAGGTTGTGCGCGACCTGCACCGGGCCGATGATCAGCGTGAGCAGAGCTATTCCGAACGTCAGCTGTATGAAGCCGCATTGGAGCGGCTGACCCGCGAATTGGCGGCGGTCAAAGGGCTCGACGAGGCAGGCGCCGCAAACCATGTGGTTGAGGTCCTGTCGAAACGGGTGGCGGCATAACGCCGACACACCGCCCCGGCGCGGGCAAGTTCACGCGGTCCTGACCTAAGGGCCGGATTTCCAGACCTGTCGCGACCTCGCGGCAGGTTTTTTTCTGTGCTACTAGGTGGATCAGGGAAACGCGGATCTCATGACCGAACGGGCGTGAATCGCCCATCACTGAAAGGAAGACCTCTTATGAAGACGTTTGTTGCACCCGTGCTGCTGATCGCAGCTGTCGCCGTCAGCGCCTGCCAGCCGCTGTCGAACCAGGATCGTGCGAACCTCGGCCTTTTGGGCGGCGCGGGCGCGGGCCTGCTGCTTGCCGATGCGTTTGATGCGAACCCGGCATGGACCGTTCTGGCCACCGTTGGCGGCGCTGCCGTGGGCACACAGGTTGCGCGCAACAGCCAGACCGGGCAATGCGCCTATTATCAGGGTCAGAACCAGTTCGGTCAGGACGTCTACAGCCAAGGCCCCTGCTGATCATATCAGAAGGGCTGCGACGGCCAAAAGGGCGGCGATGTCGCCCATGACCTGCGCGGCCCCCAAGACATCTCCTGTTTGCCCGCCGATCTTCGCGCGGGCAAGCGCACCCACCGTAAAGGCCGCTCCCACAACGAGGAGCGCGGCCACCGCGCCGGGCCACAGGCCCGCGCTGATCACCGCACCAACACATGCGATTGCGCAGGCCAAGGCCGCTGCGATGACCGGCGGTTTGCCGACATGCTGCGCCAGGCCATCGCTGCGCGCGAAGGGCATCCGGGCCATCAAGACTGCCATCGCCGCGCGGCTGAGCATGGCGCCTGCGAGCAGCGCCCAGGGTGCCGTGGGCAGAAGGGCGGCCAGCAGGCTCCACCGCAGGCCGACGGCAAAGATCATCGCCAAGACGCCGTAGCTTCCCACGCGGCTGTCTTTCAGGATCTCCAACCGGCGTTCGCGGCTATGCCCGCCCCAGAAGCCGTCGGCGCAATCGGCCAACCCGTCTTCATGGAGCCCGCCGGTCAGGATCACGCCAAGCGCCAGCGCCAGACCCGCGGCAGCCCAGACCGGAACGCCGAGGGCCAGCGCCGCAATGCCAAGCCCGACCTGAAGCGCCGCGATCAGCGACCCGACCAGCGGCCAGGCCCAGGCCGAGGAGGCGGCACGCGTCGCATCGCCGCCGGGAAGCGGCAGGCGCGACAAAAGGTGGAAGGCGCGGACGACATCGCGGGGTTGCGGAGCGAAGCCCTTGGTATCAGACATCGGGATGACCTTTTTTGCCGCCTGCGGACGAATTGGCGACCGCTAAACACGAAAATGACCCCGCAACGCAAGGGACCCGATTGATGAGTGCACCGCAAGACCTGTCCGATATTCGCGCGCGCCTGAAGGCGGCAACCTCGCCTGATACTGCCACGCGCGAGGCGGCGGAGGCGCGCAATTCCGTGCTGACAAAGCCGCCGGGGGCGTTGGGGCGTCTGGAGGAGATCGCGATCTGGTATGCGGCCTGGCGCGGTGATGCCCGGCCCCGGATCGAGGCGCCGCAGGTCCTTGTTTTCGCGGGCAATCACGGTGTGGCGGCGCGGGGTGTCTCGGCCTTTCCGCCGGAAGTGACGGTGCAGATGGTCGCCAACTTCGAAGCCGGCGGCGCGGCGATCAACCAGCTCAGCGATCTGGCCGGTGCAGCAATGTCGGCCCATGCGATCGATCTGGAGACGCCGACCGAAGACTTCACCCAAGGCCCCGCAATGGATGAGGCGGGGTTCTTGTTCGCGTTCAACACCGGCTGGAACGCTGTCGATACCGGCGCGGATCTTCTGGTGGTCGGCGAGATGGGGATCGGCAATACCACGTCGGCGGCGGCTATCGCCCATGCGCTTTACGGCGGAGAGGCGGCCGATTGGACCGGGCGCGGCACGGGCGTGGATGCGGCGGGCATTGCCCTCAAGGCGCAGGTCGTGGCTGACGGATTGGCCGCGAACCCCGGTGCTGCCAAAGACCCGCTGGAGGCACTGCGGTGTCTGGGTGGACGCGAGATTGCCGCGATGGCCGGCGCCATGGCGCGCGCGCGGGTCGAGGGCATTCCGGTGATCCTCGACGGGTTCATCTGCACCGCAGCGGCGGCGGTGTTGGACCGCACGGCCAAAGGCGCGCTGGATCATGCCATCGCCGGTCATGCGTCGGCGGAACAGGCCCATATTCGCATGCTTGAACAGCTGGGGAAGGTGCCGCTGCTGTCGCTGGATCTGCGGTTGGGCGAAGGCTCGGGTGCGGCCTTGGCGATCCAGATCCTGAAAGGGGCCCTGGCGTGTCATTCGGGCATGGCGAGCTTTGCCGAGGCGGGTGTGTCAGACGGCTAGGCGCGGGCGAATTTCGCAGGATTTCCGGCTCGCAAACCGCAGGATTTCCGCAGCCACCCGGCGCGAAAGCTAAGACCCGGATCCGCCGGGGCGGCGCGCCCGCGACAGGCCCGACAAGGCGCTGACATCGCCCCGCGCGCGGGCCGTCATGTCGGGCCGCTCGTCGCCCATTTCGCTGAGCACTTCGGCCATGGCGTTTTCCAGATTGTCGGCCATTTCCCGCGCCCGGCGCATGTATTCGGGATTGTCTGCCACGGGGACGCCGGGTTTCCAGACATCGGCCAATTCACGCAAATGGTGGCGGTCGTGGCGGTAGAAGGCGATCTCGGTCTCGTGCGCCTCGTAATCGCTCAACCCCACGTCTTCGAGGACATATCGACCGGCGCGCAGCGCGCTGTCGAACACTTCGCGGATGATGTGATCGGCCCCGGCTTCATAAAGCTCATAGACATGAAACCGATCATGGGCCCGCGCGACGACCGAAATATCGGGATTGGTGCGCTTGGCGTAACGGACAAGCTGCACGGCGGAGGCTTTGTTGTCGACCGCGACCACCAGCACCTTGGCCGTGTCGATCCCGGCGGCCTTGAGCAATTCGGGCCGGGTCGGATCGCCGAAGAAGCTTTTCAGCCCGAGGCGGCGCATGAGGCGGATGGTTTCGAGGTTGGCATCGAGCACCACGGTTTTGAAGCCGGCGGCGCGCACCATACGGTTCACGACCTGCCCAAAACGGCCGATGCCCGCGATGATGATCGGGGCTTCATCATCGATCTCGTCATGGCCGGGCGCGTCGTC
The DNA here is from genome assembly GCF_037543845.1 of Gymnodinialimonas ulvae. NCBI lineage: Bacteria > Pseudomonadati > Pseudomonadota > Alphaproteobacteria > Rhodobacterales > Paracoccaceae > Gymnodinialimonas > Gymnodinialimonas ulvae. The sequence goes on along the minus strand of NZ_JBBIFX010000001.1, from coordinate 1,755,172 downwards.
GCCGCCATCGCCCAGGCGCGCGCTGATCCGTTCGTAGAGGATGAAGCTGAGCGGGGTGAACAGCATCGACAGCGCCACGATCAGGAGCAGGATTTCCGCGATGCGGTCCGGAAAGACAGCCTGCTGCACACCGAACGCTACCAGAACGAAGCCAAACTCGCCCGCTTGCGCAAGGCTGAGGGTGAAAAGCCAGCGGTCGCGGCCTTCTATCCGGCTGATCCGGGCGATGGCGTAGAGGATCAGGCCCTTGAGCAGCATCACCGCGAGGGTGAGGCCGAGGATCAGGAAGGGCATGCCGAAGAAGGTGGCGAAATTGATACCTGCGCCCACGGTGATGAAGAACAGCCCGAGCAAAAGGCCTTTGAATGGCTCGATATCGGCTTCCAGCTCATGGCGGAATTCGGAATTGGCCAGAACGACCCCGGCCAGGAACGCGCCAAGCGCGGGGGACAGGCCGACCAGAAGCATCAGTACTGCAATGCCGACCACGATCACCAGCGCTGCAACCGTGAACATTTCCCGCAGGCGGGTGGTGTGGAGCGCACGGAATATCAGTGGTAGAAGGTAGCGCCCGGCTAGGATAATGCCCGCCACCGCGGCGAGTGTGACCAGCGTCACGCCCCATGCGGGCAAGCCGTCGACCAACGACAGCGAATGATGGCCGTCGCTTTCCAGCCCGCGTGAAATCGAACCGTCTTCATTGAGCCGCAGCAGCGAGGATGTGGCCAGAAGCGGCAACACCGCCAGCGCCGGGATCACCGCGATGTCCTGCGTCAGCAGCACGGAAAACGCGCCGCGTCCGCCCGGTGTGCGCATCAATTGCTTCTCATTGAGCGTGGTCAGCACGATGGCGGTGGACGACAATGCCAATGTGATCCCGATGGCCAGTGCCAAGGGGGTCTCCATGCCCAGAAGCGCCGCGCCGCCTGCCAGCGCCATGATCGACAGCGCGATCTGGCTACCGCCAAGCCCGATCAGGCGTTTGCGCATCTCCCACAGGGCGCGGGGGTCAAGCTCCAACCCGATGAGAAACAGCATCAGGACGACGCCGAATTCTGCGTAATGCTGCAGGTGTTGGGTTTCCGATCCGCCGACAAGGCCAAGCACCGGACCGATGGCGATCCCTGCCAGCAGGTAGCCAAGGACCGACCCCAGTCCGAGGCGCACCGAGATCGGCACTGCGATCAGCATCGCACCGAGGTATATCGTGGCCTGAAGCAGGGTCTCGTCCATGGCGATGTCCGTATCGTAGCGTTGGGGATGAGCCTAGACGGACGTGGCCCGCTTCGCGAGGACCGAATGGTGAAAATGGTGCTTGGTTTTTGACGGTGTGGTGTGTGGCGGCGTGGGACGGGGCGCTGCCCCGGCTGCTTGCGCATCCCGCCGGCATTTGTCCGGAACAAGGAGGGGCGGGCGGTCGGGAGGTTTCGGTCGCGTGGGGGGCTTGCGCAAACCGTACGGGCGGGGGAAACCTGCGGGATTGAGAGCTACGGAGGGGACCGGAATGAAGCGCTCTGAAGTGAACGATATCATGGCCGAAGCCGACGCCTTCATGCGCTCGTTCGGCTTTGCATTGCCGCCTTTTGCGTATTGGACACCCGGCGAATTCGTGGACCGCAAGGACGCGGCGCGCGCGGTGATCGATCAGCGTTTGGGCTGGGACATCACCGATTTCGGCGCAGGTGATTTCGAGAACCTGGGCCTTTTTCTGTTCACGCTGCGCAATGGGCGGTTGAGCGATCTTCAGGGTGGCGGCGGCATGTGTTATGCCGAGAAGCTGCTGATCTCAAAGAAGGATCAGATGAGCCCGATGCACCGCCACTACCTGAAGGCTGAGGATATCATCAACCGCGGGGGGGCCACACTGGCCGTTGAGATGTTCGGCGCTGCCGAAGACGGCTCGTGCGATCCGAATGCGGGCGGGGTTGTGATGTGCGACGGAATCGAGCGGCGGTTCACGCCCGGCGAGGTGCTTTTGTTCGCACCGGGCGAGTCGGTCACGCTGATGCCTGGCGATTGGCATGCGTTTTGGGGCGAGGGTGGCGACGTTCTGATCGGGGAGGTGTCGACGGTGAACGATGACGAGACCGACAATTGGTATCGCGAGCCGTTGGGCCGCTTTGCGGAGATCGAGGAAAACGTCGATCCGACCCATTTGCTGGTGTCGGATTACGCGAAATGGCTGAGCTAGGCGGCGGTTTGCCTCACAACGCGCGCCAGCCGATGTCGCGGCGGCAGAACCCTGCGGGCCAATCGATCCGGTCGACCATCGCATAGGCGCGGTCACGAGCCTGTTGCAGGGTTTCGCCCCGCGCCGTGACGTTCAACACCCGCCCACCCGTAGCCGTAATCGCGCCGTCTTTGGCGGTGGTTCCGGCGTGAAAGACCATCTCCGACGAGGTTTCCGAGCAGGTTTCGAGACCCTTGATCCGGCTGCCTTTTTCGTAAGTACCCGGGTAGCCCTTTGCCGCCATGACAACGGTCATCGCGTGATCCTCGGCCCAATTCACCTGCGCCTTGGCCAACCGCCCCTCGGCGCAGGCCAGCATCAAATCGAGCGCCTGCCCGCCAAGCCGCATCATCAGGACCTGACATTCCGGATCGCCAAAGCGGACATTGTATTCCACGAGGCGAGGTTGGCCGTCCTTGATCATCAGGCCCGCATAGAGCACGCCTTTGTAGGGCGTGCCGCGCCGAGCCATTTCGGTAATCGTGGGGCGGATGATTTCACGCAGCGCCTTGTCTTGCAGGACTTCGGTCAGCACCGGAGCGGGGGAATAGGCGCCCATGCCGCCGGTGTTGGGGCCTTCGTCGCCGTCATAGGCGCGTTTGTGATCCTGTGCGGTGCCGATGGAGAGGACATCTGTGCCGTCCGACAGCAGGAAGAAAGACGCCTCTTCGCCGTCCATGAAGTCCTCGATCACCACCTCGGCCCCGGCGGCCCCGAACTGACCGCCGAACATGTCGTCGATGGCCGACAGCGCCGTGGCTTCGTCCATGGCGACGACCACGCCTTTGCCCGCGGCGAGCCCATCGGCCTTGACCACGATCGGCGCGCCCTGTCGGCGAATGTAGGCCTTGGCGGGGTCCGCTTGCGTGAACCGGGCCCAGGCTGCGGTGGGTGCGCCCGCTGCATCGCATATCTGTTTGGTGAAGGTCTTCGAGGCTTCCAGTTCTGCGGCGGCTTTGGTCGGGCCAAATGTCAGAAATCCGGCATCCGTCAACCGATCCACAACCCCGGCGGCCAGCGGTGCTTCAGGGCCTACGATAATGAAATCAATGGATTCCTCTGAACAGAATTCACAAACCGCCGCTGGGTTATTCACATCCAGCGTGGCACAATCTGCGATCTGTGCAATGCCGGCATTGCCCGGCGCCACGATCAGCCGGTCGCATTTGGGGTTTTGCAACACGGCCCAGGCCAGGCTGTGTTCGCGGCCACCGGAGCCGAGGATTAGGATGTTCACGGGCCGTCCCCCCCTTTATATGGTTGGCGCAGGCATAACGAGCAGAGCCGGGGCGCACAACATGTGAGCCCATGCGAGACACAGGCGGCGGGGGCTTCCCATGGATGATCTGATCGACGACGAAACTGCGCCGGGTGCAAACGCGCCGGAATTCTCCGTCAGTGAGCTGACGGGCGCGATCAAGAAGACGCTAGAAGGCTCGTTCGGGCGGGTGCGCGTGCGCGGCGAGATCGGGCGCGTGGTTCAGGCGAAATCGGGGCATCTTTACTATGATGTGAAAGATGACCGGTCGGTGATCGCGTGCAACACGTGGAAAGGTCAGATCGCCGGTCTGGGGATGCGTCCCGAAGAGGGGATGGAGGTGATTGTCACCGGGCGATTGTCGACCTTCGGGCCGCAATCGAAATATAACCTCAACGTCGATACAATGGAGATCGCGGGCGCGGGCGCATTGATGGCGATGCTGGAGAAGCGCCGTCGCGCCTTGGCCGCCGAGGGGTTGTTCGACGAAACCCGCAAGCAGCCCCTGCCGTTTCTACCCGAGGTGATCGGCGTTGTGACCTCGCCATCGGGCGCGGTGATCCGCGATATCCTGCATCGTCTGCGCGACCGGTTTCCGCGCAAGGTGCTGATCTGGCCCGTCACGGTGCAGGGCGAGCGCTGTGCGCCCGAGGTGGCCAATGGCATCCGGGGCTTCAACGCACTGACACCGGGTGGGGCATTGCCGCGGCCGGACCTGTTGATCGTTGCGCGCGGCGGTGGCTCGATGGAAGATCTGTGGGGGTTCAACGAGGAAATCGTTGTCCGCGCGGTCGCCGAAAGCGACATCCCGCTGATCTCTGCCGTGGGGCACGAGACGGACACGACCCTGATTGATTACGCCAGCGATTACCGCGCCCCGACGCCGACGGGCGCGGCGGAAAAAGCGGTGCCGGTGCGGCTGGATATGCTGAACTGGGTGCGTCAGCAGGATGGCATCCTGACCCGTGCAATCACGGGCGCTCTGGCGGCGCGCGGCCAACGGGTGCGCGATGTGAGCCGCGCTCTGCCACGCCCGGACGCTGTGTTGGAGGCGCCGCGGCAACGGTTGGACCTGGCCGCGCTGCGCCTGTCGCCGGCCTTGAAGGGCCGTACACAGGATGCGCGCGCGCGACTGGATCGCCTCGCCGCGCGACTCGACCCGGCGCTGGAGCGTGCGGTGGCGTCAAAGCGTTTGGACCTGGGGCGCGCAGCGGGTCGGTTGAGCCCGGCGCGCCTGCAGGCGCTGCTGCGGGAAGGGCGTCGGGCGTTGAGCCGCTGGCGGATCGACCCGCGAAGATTGACGACGAGGACATCGCAGATGGAGGAGCGCCTGAGCACCGCGACGGAACGCTTCGCGCAGGTCGCCGAGGCCTCGGTTATGCGGCGGCGCGCGCAGCTGGAGGGGTTGGAGCGTCTGCGCACGACCTTGGGCTACAAACAGACGCTGGCGCGTGGCTATGCGGTGATCCGGTCGGGCGAGGCGGTGTTGACCGAAAAGGCCCAGGCCCAGGCGCAGGCCGCGCTCGAGATCGAGTTTGCCGATGGCCGGTTGGGCGTGACGCCAACCGGGGCCACGCCGAAACCCGCCGCGAAGAAACCCGCCAAGACGCCAAAGCCGGGTGGGGGGCAGGGCAGCCTGTTCTAGCGGCCGCGGATACGGGGGTCCAATGCGTCGCGCAAACCGTCGCCGATGTAGTTCACCGACAGCACGGTGAGCGAGATCAGGATCCCGGGCCAGATGACGCGTTCGGGATAGGCGCTGAGCCAATCGGTGCCGTCGAACAGGATCCGGCCCCAGGTCGGGAAATCCGACGGGAAGCCGAGGCCGAGGAACGACAACGCACTTTCGGTGATGATCGCGTTGGCGATGCCAAGTGTGGCCGAAACCATGATCGCCGACATGACATTGGGCAGGATGTGCCGCATGATCATGTTCGAGGGCTTGGTGCCGATGGACCGCGCGGCCAGCACGAATTCGCGCTCCTTCAGGGCCAGCACGTCACCACGCACGACCCGCGCGGTTTGCATCCATGAGGTCAGGCCGATCACCACAACGATCAGCACGAAGATCCCGCCCTCGGGTCCGAACGCATTCCGGAGCTGATCGCGAAACAGCATGATGATGACCAACAGCAGGGGCAGCAGTGGGATCGCCAGGAACAGGTCCGTGATCCGCATCAAGACGCCGTCCAGCTTCTTGAAGTAGCCCGCCAGCACCCCGATCAGCGTGCCGAAGAAGAGCGCCAGCAGCATCGCGGTCAGCCCCACGGCGATGGAGGTCTGCCCGCCGGTCATCAGGCGCGCGAGCATGTCGCGGCCCAATTGGTCGGTGCCAAGCGGATGTGACCAGGACACTTTGAGGAACTGATCCGCATTGGCACGGCTGAACTCCTCCGGGCCAGTGAAACAGGATGTCATCAACTGGAACCATTGGCCCCAGGTTGCGCCCTCGACATTCAGGCAGGACAGCATGTGGTTCGAATTCCGTGCGCGGATGTCGGCGAATTGTGGATCCACCGTCCAGACCAGCGGCCCGATCAGGATGAACGCCAGCGCGAAGAGGAAGAACCCCAGCCCGAAGAGCGCGCCTTTGTGGGTCTTGAACTGATCCCAGACGTCGAACCATTGGTTGCGCGGCGGGCGCTCCTGGATCATGCGGCTGACGCTCGGCTCGGCGGGATCGACCAGCGGTGCGGCGCCTGCGGGCGTGGCACCGGATGTGGCCAGCGGGCGGGGGGAGGGATCGTTACGATCAGTCATAGCGAATCCTGGGGTCCAGCACGCCGTATAGAATATCGGCGATCAGGTTGAAGAGCACGATCAGCACCGCGAAGATGAAGCTGACAGTTTGCACGACGGGCACGTCCCCGGCCTGAATGGCGACAATCAGAAGCTGACCGATGCCGTTCACCTTGAACACCTGCTCGGTGATGATGGCCCCACCAAAGACTGCGGGGACGTTGAGTGCGATGACGGTGACAACAGGGATCATCGAATTGCGCAGCACATGGACCAGAACCACCGTCGACTCGCCAAGCCCCTTGGCGCGCGCCGTGCGCACGTAATCCTGATTGAGGTTGTCGAGCATCGAGGCGCGCATGTAGCGGCTGATCTGGCTGGCGTTGAACAGACCCAACACCATGACCGGCATGATCATCTGTTTGAACTGGAGCACAAAGGTGTCCCAATTCGTGACCTCAAGCGTGGTGTCATAGACCGAGGGCAACCATTGCAGGTTCACGGCGAAGATCACGATGAAGAGCACCCCGGTGAAGAACGTCGGGACCGAGAAGCCGAGCATCGAGACGAACGTGCCAAGCTGATCGAAGACGGAGTATTGCTTGTAGGCCGAGATGATGCCGAGCGGCAGCGCGATCAGGATGCCGACGATGTAGGAGGTGCCCACGACCCAGAGCGTTTGCGGCATGCGCTGCATGATCAGGTCCATCACCGGCGAGCGTGTCTGGTAGGAGATGATGCGCGATCCGGGCGTATCGGGTGGCGCCAGATCGGTGCCGAGCCAGCCGTCGATCAGGTGCAGGGGCTCGTCCCAGACCATCAGCTTCAGCCATTTGAGGTATTGCACGAGGATCGGATCATTGACGCCGAGGCTTTCACGGATCTGTTCGCGCACTTCAGGCGGGATGGTCAGCGGCAGGTTTGCCGTCGGGTCGGATGGGCTCAGCTTCACGATGATGAAGATGATGAAGCTGATGAACAGCAGCGTCGGGATCGCTAGGATCAGTCGGCGGATCGTGTAGGTCAGCATGGGCGGTCGGGTCCGATCATGTCAGGCGGCTTCCTGTGGTGCGCAGCGGGCCGTATGGGACTGGCTGCCGGCACCCATGTCAAAGGTTGCGGTGATTGATGGGCCGGTGAATTGCAGAAAAAGACTCGGGCCATGTTCCCGGTCCGCCGGGTCTTCGAACGCGAGGTAGCCTTGATGGTCCGACCCTGACAGTTCTGTGGCGACGCTTTCGAGGGTGAAGACCTCGCCGGCATAGGGCAGGGCGACGGTGCGCTCGGCCCAGTCGAATTCAAGCGGAAACGGTAATATAGCCGGATCGGCGACGCAGGTGCCAGCGGTGCAGGTTTCGACGGCGAAGCAATCGAGGTCGCCAAAAGCGCTCGCGGGATGCGCGAGGGCTGTCAGGCCGAGGGCCAGGGGGAGGGCGCGATAAATCATGGGGTCAGGGGCATGAGGTGGCCCGCGCAACAGATGCTGCGCGGGCCAGTGTCACATTATTCCGGGATACGGTGCCATTCGGCGATGTTCCACAACTCCGAATCCCAGTCGGACATGCGGATGCCGCCGAGGGAGTTGGCATGCGCGGACACGCCACCACGGTGGATCAGCGGGATGATCGAGCCGGACTGCACCAGCATGTCGTTCATCGCACGGGCCAATTCACCACGACGATCCAGATCGGCCGTACCGGCCATCTCTTCGACGAGCGCATCGTAATCCTCGGAGCAGAAGCGCTGCACGTTGTTGCCCTGCCACTGCGACGCCGGGCTTGGCATGTCGCTGCACAGCCAGCTTGCCATGTAGGCCTGCGGGTCCACACCAGAGAAGTTGTTGGTGTACATCTCGATGTCGGCATAGAACTTCTGGAAGGTGTCGGGCGACGCCGGATCGCCACCGAAGAAGACCGACGCGTCGATGTTGCGCAGTTCCGTTTCGATGCCGAGTTCATCCCACCACTGCTTGACGAGCGCCTGCGTGTCCTGACGGACGGCGTTGGTCGAGGTCTGGTAGAGAACGCGCAACGGCGTGCCTTCGTATTCACGAATGCCGTCGCCATCGCTGTCGACGATGCCGGCTTCATCCAGCATCGCAATCGCGCCCGGAATGTCCTGCACAAGGCAGCCATCATTGGCGGTCGATGCATAAAGCTCGGGCGCGGGGAGCACGTTACAGGTCGGCTGGCCGCCGGCACCGTAGCCCACCTCGACCAGAAGCGCGCGGTCGATGGCCATGGACATGGCCGTCGTGATGACCGGGTTGGTCAGGAACGGATGCGCGCCACCCTCTACGGTGGACCGCAGGTCGCCAAGCGCCGGGTCGGGGTTGGTCTGGTTCATGTGCAGACGCTCGACCGAGGTACCGAACGCGGTCACAACCGTGCCATTCCCCTGCGCTTCCATCTGCGCGAGGATCGTCGGGTCGATCTGCAGGTTCCAGGCGTAGTCGAACTCGCCGGTTTCGAGAACCGAACGCGCTGCCGCGGTTGCATCGCCGCCACCCTTGAAGGTGATGGAGGCAAAGTGCGGCTGATCCGGTACGCGGTAGTTTTCATTCGCCGCATATTCGATCACGTCGTTTGGACGGAAATCCGTGACAACGAAAGGACCGGTGCCGATCGGGCCGAAGTTGGCCTCGGTGCATTCGGGCGCGCGTGCGCCCATGCACTCCGCGAATTGAGCGGCCTGGATGATCGGGCTCTCGGAGCCGACAAGGGCGGTATAGGGGAACGGTGTGGGCTGATCGAAGGTCACCTGAATGGTCAGGTCATCAACGGCCACGATGCTTTCCACGCCGTCAAAGAAGCTGCTCTGCGCGCAACCGCCTTCGGGGTGGGTGCAATATTCCCAGGTGAACACAGCGTCCGCGGCGGTCAGGGGCGAGCCATCTGACCAGGTCACGCCGTCTTGCAGGGTCCATGTGATCTGCCTCAGATCTTCGCTGACGCCGCCGTTCTCGACGGTGGGGATGTCGGTGGCGAGCCACGGCACCATGGTGCCGGTGTCATCGAAGCGGGCCAGCGATTCCAGAACCAGCGAGGCCGATTCGACTTCCTTCGTGCCGCCCGAAAGATATGGGTTGAGCGTCGAGGGCGCTTGCCAATAGATGATGTTGAGGTGGCCCGACCCGCCGCGGGCAAGGTGCCCGTCGGCCCAGGCGGCCATCGGAGCCATCGCCACTGCGGCTGCTCCGAGCAAAAGAACTTTGCGTGTCATGGGTTTCATTCTCTCCTTGTTGGGCGCTCTCGCCTCTGATGGGCCTATCGCCTTGACGGCGCATGCGCGTCTTTGTGGAAGCCGACGCGCAGGGCCGCAAGCGGCGCGGAACGCAATCTGCCAATTTGCACATCGTTTGCATAACGCCGCGAAAAAGCAAGCCTTCTACCGGGCGTTCTGCCCAATCAATGGGCAATCGTAGAATTTGACAGCATTCCGGCGCGGTCCTACCGTCTGCCAACCATCCTTTCCGGAGCGTCTTTCCAAATGCTGGACCAGCCCATCGCCCAAGTGCGCAACCTGCGCGTGGAGTTCGAGACAAAGAACGGCCGCGTGGTCGGGGTCGAAGACGTCTCGTTCGACGTGCAGCCCGGCGAAACCGTTTGCATCGTTGGCGAATCCGGGTCCGGCAAATCGGTGTCCTCGCTGTCGCTGATGCGGTTGGTGGAGTTTGGCGGCGGCGAGATCGCAGGCGGCGAATTGCTGTTTGATCGGGGCGAAGCGGAGCCCACGGATCTTGCCAAGCAAGGCACCGGCATGATGCGTAGCATCCGCGGCAACGACATCGGCATGATCTTTCAGGAGCCGATGACGGCCCTCAACCCGGTCTTCACGATTGAACGGCAGCTGACCGAGGGCATCTGTGTCCACACTTCCATGTCGGGTGAAAAGGCCCGCGCGCGCGCGCTTGAGTTGCTGAAGCTGGTGCGCATCCCCGAGCCCGAGCGCCGCCTGAAGCAATATCCCCATGAGTTGTCCGGAGGCATGCGGCAGCGCATCGTGATCGCGATGGCGCTGGCGTGCGAGCCGCGCATTCTTATAGCAGATGAACCGACCACCGCGCTCGACGTGACGATCCAGGCAGAGATCCTGGCGCTGATCAACCGGCTCAAGAACGAGACCGGCACCAGCGTCTTGTTTATCACCCACGACATGGCGGTTGTGGCGCAGATGGCCGACCGGGTGATCGTGATGTACCGCGGCCGCAAGGTCGAGGAAGGCCCGGTCGAGGACATCTTCAACAACCCGCAGCACGAATACACCAAGGCGCTTCTGGCAGCGGTCCCGAAACTGGGCGAGATGCGCGGCAAGGCCTTGCCGGAACCGATGAAGCTTCTGGGTCGGGAAGAGCTGTCGACGGACCCGATCGAGGGGACGGACAAGCTGCTTTTGAAGGTCGACAGCCTGATCACGCGCTTTCCGGTGCGCGGCGGCCTGTTGCGCCGCACGGTGGCGCAGGTTCACGCGGTTGAAGACGTGTCGCTGCGCCTGAACGCAGGGCGCACGTTGTCGCTGGTGGGCGAATCCGGCTGTGGCAAATCCACCTGCGGGCGGTCGATCCTGCGGTTGGTCGAGCCGCAATCAGGTTCCATCGAACTGGACGGCGAAGATATCCTCGCCATGGGCCCCGAAAAGTTGCGCCGCGCGCGCCAGCAGATGCAGATGATCTTCCAGGACCCGTTCGCCTCGCTCAACCCGCAGATGCGGTTGGGCCTTCAGGTGGCCGAACCGATGGTGAACTACGGCGCAGGCTCGGCGCAGGAGCGCACCGACAAGGTCGCGGCCCTGTTCGACCGGGTGCAATTGCCGCGCGATTACATGCAACGCTATCCGCATGAATTGTCAGGCGGCCAACGCCAACGCGTGGCCATTGCGCGGGCGCTGGCCTTGCAACCCAAGCTGATCATCGCCGACGAAGCGGTGAGCGCGCTGGACGTGTCGGTGCAGGCCGAGGTTCTGAACCTGATGATGGAGCTGCAACAGGAGATGGGCTTGAGCTACCTGTTCATTTCCCACGACATGGCCGTGGTCGAACGGGTCAGTCACGATGTAGGCGTCATGTATCTGGGCCGGGTCGTGGAAATCGGCCCCCGCCAGCAGATCTTCGAGAATCCGCAGCACCCCTACACCCGCGCGCTGCTCAGTGCGGTTCCGGTGGCCGATCCGGCGCAGCGCAAGACCGACAAGGACCTCAACTTCAAGCCGATACCGTCGCCCGTGCATGGCATGGATTTCGAACCCGGTCCGTCGCTTTACGAAGAAATCTCGCCCGGTCACAAAGTGCTTGTCGGCGATTGGGGGGAGTTCGAACGCGAACCTGCCAAAGGCAAGGGGAGCCCGCTTTATGCCTGATCCGCTCAGCCCGCGCGCGTTGATGGACAGACTCATCAGCTTTCCCACGATCAGCCGCGATAGCAATCTGGCGCTGGTCGATTGGGTCGAAGGATATCTCGGCGACCACGGGATTTCCGCCGCCCGTGATTACGATGACACCGGGCAGAAGGCGTCGCTATTTGCCCATGTCGGACCTCAGCAAGATGGCGGTGTGATCTTGTCGGGGCACACAGACGTGGTGCCGGTCGACGGGCAGGAATGGGACACCGACCCGTTCATTGTGACCGAGAAAGACGACAAGCTTTACGGACGCGGCACCTGCGACATGAAGGGCTTCGACGCGCTGGCGATCTGGGCCGTGGTGGAGGCCAAGCGTCGGGGCGTGTCCCGGCCCGTTCAACTCGCGCTGAGCCGCGACGAGGAAATCGGCTGCGTCGGTGCGCCCCCGATGATCGAAGCGATGCAAGGCGTGGTGCCCAAAGCCTCCATGGCCATCATTGGCGAGCCGACCGAGATGGGCATCATCAATGGCCACAAGGGCGGCACCGGGTTCGACCTGCATTTCCGTGGGTTCGAGATCCATTCCTCGCTGCAACCCGACGGCGTGTCAGCGATCATGGAGGCCGCGCGCCTGATCCAATGGGCCAATGAACAAAACGACGAAAGCGCCGCTGCCGCCGACCCGGACAGCCCGTATTATCCGAACTTTTCCACCCTGCATGTCGGCATGATCGAGGGCGGGACGGCCCATAACATCACCGCCAAGGATTGTCGGTTCATCCTGGGTCTGCGGGCCTTGCCGAGTGATGATGTGGCCGAGTGGAAGGCCAGGATCCTCGCCAAGATTGCCGAGATCGAGGCCAGGATGAAAGCCGTGCGCCCGGAGGCCGCAATCAACGTGACGCCGCGCTGGGACGTGCCGGGCCTGCGCGCCGAAGCGGAGGGCGAGGCCGAGGCCATGGTCCGCCGCCTGACCGGGCGCAATGCCTCGGGCGTGGTCAGTTTCGGGACCGAAGCCGGGCAGTTTCAGGCGGGCGGCTATTCCGCCGTGGTCTGCGGTCCGGGCAACATCGACCAGGCCCATCAACCCAACGAATTCATCACGCTGGATCAGTTCCGGCAGGGTGAAACGTTCATGGAAAACCTTCTGACCGAGCTTGCATGACCGCGCCTTTCCGGCTGCCGCCACCCAAACCGTTCCGGGGGGATTTGCCCCAAACCGTGGACCTTGCCGTTATCGGCGCGGGCGTGATCGGTATCTCGACAGCGCTTTTTGCGGCGCGCGCCGGGTTGCGTGTCGTGGTGCTGGAAAAGGGCCGGGTCGCCGCGGAACAATCGAGCCGCAACTGGGGCTGGATCCGGGTGCAGGGGCGCGATCTTGCGGAAATCCCGATTGCGATGGAGGCGCAAAGCCTGTGGCAATCCCTCGATGCCGAGGCGCAGGGGCGGCTGGGTGTGCGGCAAGTGGGGGTCAGTTATCTGGCCAAGACCGACGCCGAGATGGGCGGATTTCAACGCTGGCTCGACGCGGCGCGCCCGCTGGGGGTTAGCAGCCACCTGATGACGCGCGGAAAGCTGGCCCAAGTGTTGGGCGGGCCGGTCGGGCCTTATGTCGGCGGGCTGCACACGCCCACGGACATGAAGGCCGAGCCATGGGGCGCCGTGCCCGAGCTGGCGCGGATGGCCGAGGCCGAAGGGGCGCAGATTATTGAAGGCTGCGCCGTGCGCGCGCTGGAGCGCACCGGTGGCGCGATTAGCGGTGTGATCACCGAGGCGGGGACAATTGCCTGTGCGCAGGTCGTGCTGGCCGGGGGGGCTTGGTCATCTTTGTTCCTGAACCGACACGGCGTGGATATTCCGCAACTGTCCGTGCGCTCAACCGCGCTGGCGACGGGACCGTTGCCGCAGGCGTTGCCGGGGGGCGTTGCCGCCGAAGGATGGGCGGCGCGCCCGCGCGAAGATGGCGGCTATACGCTGGCCCCGGCGGGGTTCGCGGAATTGCACCTGGGCAAGGATACCATCCGCCACGCGCGCCGCTACTTGCCGTTGGCGTTGAGCGGGGCGTTCAGCGTGGTGCTCAGCGGGTCGGCGCCCAAGGGGTTTCCCGACGCGCTTGGTACGCCGCGGTTCTGGCGCCACGATGAGGTCAGCCCGTTCGAGCGTATGCGTGTCCTCGACCCTGCGCCCAACATGGCCAAGGTAAGCGAGATCAAGCGCCGTTTCGCGCAAGCCTACCCGGATATAGGCCACGTAAATCACCGCGATGCGTGGGCCGGGATGATCGACGTTTTGCCGGACGAGGTGCCTGTGGTGGATCATTGCGCCAAGATCCCCGGCCTGATTGTCGCCACGGGCATGTGCGGGCACGGATTTGGCATCGGTCCGGCGTACGGGCGCATCGTTGCGGATCTGGCGCTGGGGCGCGATCCGGGCCATGATCTGACCAGATTTGCGCTCAACCGTTCGTATGCGGTGGCGCGTGACCGCGCAGGCCCTAATATCTAGCCCAAACACATCACGTGCCGTCGCTTCCGCGGACGTCCACCGAGGGGAACCAAAATGCCGATCAAGAACCGATTTGCCGAACTGCTGCCCGAAATCACCGAATGGCGGCGTGATATCCACATGCATCCCGAGATCCTGTTCGAGACGCACCGCACCTCGGCACTGGTTGCCGAGAAGCTGGCCGAGTTCGGCTGTGATGAGGTCGTGACCGGAATTGGGCGCACCGGCGTGGTCGGGATCATCAAGGGCAAATCCGACACGAAGGGGCGTACGATTGGCCTGCGGGCGGATATGGACGCGCTGCCGATTTTCGAGGCGACGGGCCTTGATTACGCGTCGCAAACCGAGGGCGCGATGCATGCCTGCGGCCATGACGGGCACACGGCGATGTTGCTGGGGGCGGCGAAATACCTGTCCGAGACCCGCAATTTCGACGGCTCGGTCGCGGTGATTTTCCAGCCTGCCGAAGAGGGCGGCGGCGGCGGCAAGGAGATGTGCGACGATGGCATGATGGAGCGCTTCGGCATCGACGAGGTCTATGGCATGCACAATTGGCCGGGCCGTCCGGTGGGCTCGTTCGCGATCCGGCCCGGCGCGTTCTTTGCGGCGACGGATGTGTTCGAGATCGTCTTCAAGGGCAAAGGCGGCCATGCCGCGAAACCCCAGGAAACAATCGATACGACCGTGATGGCGGCCCATGCGGTCACGGCGTTGCAAACGATCGCGGCGCGCAACGCCGATCCGGTGAGCCAGATCGTTGTTTCCGTCACCTCGTTCGAGACGGAATCCAAAGCCTTCAACGTGATCCCGGAGACGGTGACGTTGAAAGGGACGGTGCGGACCATGTCGCCGGAAAATCGCGATCTCGCCAACAAACGGGTGCCGGAGATCTGCGAAGGGATCGCGGCGACGTTTGGGGGCCGGGCCGAGGTGGAATACACCCGCGGCTATCCGGTTATGGTCAATTCCGAGGAACAGACCGAGTTTGCCGCCGAGGTGGCCAAGGCCGTCTCGGGCGATTGCGAGGACGCGCCTTTGGTGATGGGGGGCGAGGATTTCGCCTTCATGCTGGAGGAACGTCCGGGAGCCTATATCCTTGTGGGCAACGGCGACACGGCGATGGTCCACCACCCGGAATACAACTTCAACGACGAGGCGATCCCGGCGGGATGCAGCTGGTGGGCGGAGATCGTGGAACGGCGGATGCCAGCGGCGTAAGGCGGATGTGCACGCGTGCGCAAAGGGGTTAAGCATCTGTTATTGCGTTACATTCTTATTATTGTATAAGAATTAATCGAAACGTGGTTAACGCCCGATCGCCAGTACAGTGGCGGGCGGGCGGTTGCGTTATAAGCCATTGTTATGAAACGTGATATACACGTGGAGACGCATTTTTCGTGGCTGATTTCACTGTGATTGGCTTTGGTGCGCAAAGGCGAAGCGGCGCGCCGTGGTGGCCTGCGGAACTTGCCCTTGATTGCGGTCCTGTGGACATGCACGGTCTGGAGATACAATCAAACCGAGGCTCGTGATGAGATTTTCCTTAGCATTGATGAGCGCGTTATTCGGCCACCCGCCTTTGAGCGCACAGGCGGAGGAATTTGAGGGGCCATTTTTTGGCGAGGTTCTGCGTGTCATTGATGGCGATACCTTTGATGCGCGTGTCAATATCTGGCCAGACGTTACAACCGAGGTCAGCATTCGAATTAGAGGAATCGACGCACCGGAAATGCACCGGTCTGAGGATTGCGAAGAAGAGGCCTATTATGGGAGCTTGGCGCGGCTGGAACTGGAGGACATGCTTCCGAACGGAACCGAGGTTCGTCTGGAATACATCGAACCCGGTAGTTTCTCCGGTCGGTTCATCGCAGACGTGTTGCGGCGCAATACGGAGCGGGGCTCTCGTATAGATACGATGATGATGCGCACCGATTACGTCGTACCTTGGAGCCCCGGCGACGACGCGGTGGATTGGTGCGCGCATTTTCAAGCCCTCGGGGTTCAACCGGAATAAACCACAAAATCGGCTGTAGGCGGGCTTCTAGCAGTACCGTTGCCGGTGAGTTGCGCGGGCTTCTGCGCGCGCGGACGCACTATAGCCGGGATCGGTTCAGGTGGCGATCGAGGCCGAACAGAAGGGCCAACCCGGCCAGCAACAACAGCGGCGTCAGGAGCGGGTTCCACAGAAGCTCGGCGAACGGCTCCCACCAGGCCCAGGTGGTGCCGAATTGCGCGCGGTAGCCGGAGGCGATGCCGACCAGTGACACCAGATATTGAAGCGTGAAGGCAAGCGCCGCGACCCCTAGCCGGAACCCTCCCGAGGGCCAGATCACACCGATAAACGCAAACAGGATCGCGGCGCCGATGGCCTTGGCGACATGGGCCACGACGATCATGCCGGTCGTGGGGCAGGCGATGTCGGGGCAGAGGCTTCGGTCGGCATTAAGAAGGCCATGGCCGGGGGCGCCGAAGGTCAGGAATTCGTGGGTCAGCAGCGCCGCAAAGAGGCTCAGGCCACCGGCCAGCGCAAGGGCAAGGGCGGCGGGCAGGCGAGCGGCGGATTCCGGGGGCGGGTTCGAAGGGGGCACTCGCCTCAGTAATCCGCGAAGGTCTGCAAGCGGGCGCCCCGGGTTTTGGCGCGCGCCAGGACCGTTTCGAACGGTGCAATGACTTCGATCACATCGGCAACCATCCCCGGCCATTCGTCGAAATCCTCGGGCCGGTCTGCCATGGCGCGGCGCAGGTTTCGGCACATGGCGAGGCCCGTGTCGGCATCCGTCCATGGGCTGTCGGAGGGCTGCCGGGGCCGCCGCATGTCTTCTGGCATCGCCTCGTTCAAGACCTCGTGCTCTTGTCGAGAAGAGCCGATCAGATCGAGCAGCGGTTTTTGGCCGTGGGCGACAAAGACCGCATCGAAGGTCGGACTGGTCAGCATCATCAACTCGACATAGGCGTCGCCCATGATGACGTCGTTGGCCTTGTCGAAGCGCACCCAGAGTTTCGGCATTTACCCGCCCGTATGGCTCATGTGGCGGGACATCTGGCCGTCGACCGCCTGCCGCGAATAGTCGAAATCGTGGCCCTTGGGTTTGCGCCCGATGGCGGCGCGGATGGCGTCTTCGAGAAGCGCGTTGCCCTCGGAGGCCCGCAATGGCGCGCGCAGGTCGGCCATGTCTTCCTGCCCCAGGCACATGTAAAGCTGCCCGGTGCAGGTCAGGCGCACGCGGTTGCAGGATTCGCAGAAATTGTGGGTCAGTGGCGTGATGAAGCCGATTTTCTGTCCGGTTTGTGCAAGCTCCACGTAGCGGGCCGGGCCGCCAGTGCGCAGGGGCAGGTCGGTGAGCGTGAAGCGTTCGGCCAGCCGCGCGCGCAGATCCTTGAGCGACCAATATTGATCAAGCCGGTCTTCGTTGCCCAGATCGCCCATCGGCATGACTTCGATAAAGGTCAGGTCCATGTCACGGCTGGCGCACCATTCCTGCAGGGTGAACAGCTCATCCTCGTTGAAGTTCTTGAGCGCGACGGCGTTGATCTTGACGCGCAGGCCCGCCGATTGGGCCGCGTCGATGCCATCAAGCACCTGTTGCAAGCGGCCCCACCGGGTGACTTCGGCGAATTTCGCCCCGTCCAGCGTATCGAGGGAGACGTTGATCCGGCGCACCCCGGCGGCGGCCAGCGGTTCGGCAAAGCGGGCCAATTGGCTGCCATTGGTTGTCAGGGTCAATTCATCGAGCGTCCCGGCCTCAAGGTGGCGCGTCATGCCCTGAAAGAAGGTCATGATATCGCGGCGGACCAGCGGCTCCCCCCCGGTGATACGCAACTTGCGCACGCCCAGATGGATGAAGGTGGAACACATCCGGTCCAGTTCTTCGAGGGTGAGGAGTTCCTTCTTGGGCAGGAACTGCATGTTTTCGGACATGCAATAGACGCAGCGGAAATCGCAGCGGTCGGTGACGCTGACGCGCAGATAGGTGATGGCGCGTTGGAACGGGTCGATAAGCGGGGCGGTCTGGTCCATGGGGGAACCGTATGCGCGTGCCGGGGCCGGGGCAAGTCACGGTTGCGAGGGATGCGGGGCGCGCATAGCATTTGCGGCAATAGGGTTTTGAGGAGGTGCGAGATGCGACCTATTGCATTGGGTGTGGCGGTTTTGGCGATGGCGGGGTGTTCCGGCGGTCTTGGCGGGATGTTCGAGGGCGGATCGGCGGGCAGCAGCCCCTTCGCGCGTGGCGATGGCGGTGGCGGTGGCGCGGTGATCACGGAGCCCGAGGTGGGCGAGGCCGAAGCGGCCGACATCGCACCGAGCGATGATGCTCTGCGCGCGGACGCCGTGGCCGAGGGCGACACGGCGCAGGGCGATGCGGTGCGTGGCTTTACCGTGGCGAGCCTGGGCGATGCGGCCGAGCCGGGGTTGTGGATCGAGACACCGTTGGTCGATCGCGAGCGGATTGCGACGGTCGTTGCGCCCAACGGCACGACGGTCGAGGTAGCGGCGCGGCCATCGGGGGGTGCCCAGGGTTCGGGCTCACGCCTGTCGTTGGCGGCATTCCAGGCATTGGGGTTGGACCTGACGTCGTTGCCGACGGTGACGGTGATTGCCGAATAGGCGTCTGATCCGGGAGCTTGACGATTGGTCCGCGATGCGGGCCGGTTTCGCGTGGGACATCCCGCAGGCGTTGAACCTGGCCGAGGTCTGTTGCGAGCGGTGGGCGCGCCGCGACCCCGACCGCGTGGCCGTGCGCCACATCGGCCCGCCCGACGAGATATGGACCTTCGGGGATCTCAAGCGCGCCTCTGACGGGTTGGCCGTGGCCCTGGCCGGGAAGGGTGTCGGGCGCGGCGACCGGGTGGCGATTGCCATGGCGCAGAACCCGCGCGTTCTGGTCGCGCATCTGGCGGCGTGGAAGCTCGGGGCGATCTCTCTGCCGCTGTTTACGTTGTTCGGCGAAGACGCGCTGCGCTACCGGTTGCGCGACAGCGGCGCGGCGGCGGTGATCGTGGATGGCGATTTCGAAGAGCGGGTGCGCGCGGTGGCGGGGGATGCGTTGATCGTGTCAACGACGGACCGCGCGGGCGCGCTTGCGCTGGACACGGCCATGGCCTGCGACGCGCGCGGTTTTGCGATGGCGCAGACGGCGGCTAGAGACCCGGCGGTGATGATCTACACCTCGGGCACGACGGGTGATCCGAAGGGCGTCTTGCATGCGCATCGGTTCCTCTACGGGCATCTGCCGTGTCTGGAGCTGGCCTACGGAGGCTTTCCGAAGACCGGGGATCTCGGGTGGACCCCGGCGGATTGGGCGTGGATCGGCGGGCTGATGGATATGGCGGTGCCGTGCCTTTTCTACGGCGTGCCGCAGATGTCACACCGGTTCGCGAAATTCGACCCCGATGCCGCGTTCGCCTTCCTCAAGCGCCACCCCGTCACGATCAGCTTCCTGCCGCCCACGGCGCTGCGCCTCTTGCGGCAGACCAAGGCGCCCACAGGCCTTGCGCTGCGCGCCATCGGATCGGGCGGCGAGGCGCTTGGCGGTGACCTGTTGGATTGGGGCCGCGAGACGCTGCATTGCCCGATCAACGAATTCTACGGTCAGACCGAGGCAAACCTGGTTGTGGCGGCCTGCGATGGTGTGATGACGCGGCAACCCGGCGCCGATTCTTTATCTAAACGCACCTCCGGTGCCGACTCCTTATTTAGACGCACCTCTGGTGCGATGGGCCTGCCGGTCCCTGGCCACGACGTGGCGGTCCTGGGCCCCGCCGATAAACCGGTCTCGGGCGGCGAGATCGGCGAAATTTGTGTCGCGGCCCCCGATCCGGTGATGATGCTGCGCTATTGGAACAAGCCCGAGGCGACGGCGGCGAAGGTTGTGGATGGCTGGCTGCGCACCGGCGATCTGGCGACACGACAAAGCGACGGGCAGATGATCTTCCACGCCCGCGACGACGACGTTATCACCTCGGCCGGGTATCGCATCGGCCCGGTGGAGATCGAACAGGCGCTGTGTGCCCATCCCGATGTGACGATGGCCGCAGTGGTGGGCTGGCCCGACCCGATCCGAACCGAAATCGTCGTGGCCCATGTGGTGCTGCGCCCGGGCGCCATTGTGGACGACGCGACCCTCAAGGCCCTCGTGCGCGACAAGGTCTCCGCCCACCTGGTGCCGCGCCAGATCCACAGGCGCGACAGCCTGCCGATGACCGCAACGGGCAAAATCCTGCGCCGCGCCCTGCGCGCGCCATAAGGCGCACGGACGGGCTCAGCGCGCAGGCCCATCTTCCTTGTTTCAAAAATACTCAAAAAAAATCCGCCAGATACAGGTCGCCTGCCCCTTGCCAGCTCCCCGCAACCGCAAAGTCGCGCGCTATTTCTCGATGCTCTTGCGGATAGAACGCACGACGAGCCAGACCGCGAACACCACCGGCAAGACCGCGCCCGCCGTCAGCAGGCCCTCGGACACGCCAAGGGGGTCCGCCATGGGCCGGATCAGGTAGATCACGAGGTTCAGCGCGTAGTAGCTGATCGCGACAATCGACAGCCCCTCGACCGTTTTCTGCAGCCGCAACTGCAGGTCGGACCGCGCATCCATCGATTCGAGCAATTGCTGGTTCTGCGCCGAACGGTCCACATCGACGCGGGTTCGAAGCAGGTCTCCGGCCCGCAGTGCCCGGTCGGTCATGCCCAACAGGCGGGCCTCGGTCGATTTCACGGTGCGCATGGCCGGATCGAAGCGCCGCGTCATGAACTCCGCGAAGGTCTGGCGACCCTGGAAACGCTCCTCGCGCAACACGGCGATGCGCTGGTTCACAATCGCCTCATAGGCCCCGGTCGCGCCGAAACGGAAGGCCGATTCGGTTTGCAATTTCTCAAGCTCCGCCGCCGCCGAAAGCAGATCGTTGAGCGTTTCATCGGGTTTGCTGACATCTCCGGTCAGATCCCCGACCAGAGACGAGAGGCGCACGTCGATCTCCGCCATCTGGCGCGAGATCTCGTGGGCGCGCGGAAACCCGAGCATCGACATGGTCTTGTAGGTTTCGATCTCGCAGATGCGCTGCACGATGCGCCCGATCCGCCGCGCGCCGGTGTTGGGTTGCGTGAAGATGGCAAAGCGCATGTGCCCGGCACTGTCGATGCGGAAATCGCCCGCGACGATGGCGGCGTCGTCCAGAACGCGTGAGGCCGTGAGGCTTTCGGGCACGAACCATTCGGTAATCTGATCGACGATATCGGCCTCGTCCCCGGGCGCATCGACGTAGCGGATATGGGCGGAGGTGATGCGGGTGCCGGGGGCCTCATCAAGCCAATCCTCTGGAAACACCTCCCACGCGGCGGGATCGAACGGGCGGTCTGCGCCGTTTTCGAGGAAAGCGGTGTAGGTCACGAATTCGGTGTGGCTTTCCCACTTCAGGTGGAACCGTCCGAGTTGGGCGAAGTAATGCGTGGCGTCCGGGCCGGGATGTTGCGCGCCGAAGCGATCGAGCAGCGCAAGCAGGTGCGCCCGGTCGCGCGCGCGGTCGCGTTTGGCGGCCTGTTTCGCGGGCTTGATCGCGAGATAGACCGCCTGACCGGGGCAGGACACGGTGGGAAACGGGCGCGCGTGAAGTTCGTTGGACAGCTGATAGCGCAGCGGATGGTCTTCAAGGGGCATGGACCGTAGGGCTTTCGTGCCAATAGATGTTGATCTTCCACATAGGCGAATGAACGCAGGTGTAAACCGGAAAATTCAATGATTTGAAAGGGTTGGTGGGGTGCAATTGTATACCGAACGGTGCAACCCCCCGGAAAGGCAGAACAATTGCGCCTTGAGGTCGGCGTTCAAGTCACATGGCCGCCCGCAATCTGGATCGCCTGCCCGTTCACCGAACCCGCCGCATCCGAGCAAAGCCAGAGCGCGCTGGCGGTGATTTCGGAGGTGTCGAGCAATTTCTTGTGGCGATTGGCGCGGGCCAGGGCGGCGCGGGCATCGGCCTCGGAGATGCCCTGATGCTCGGCGATCTGGGCGGCATTGCGGTCGACGATGGGGGTGTCGACATAGCCTGGACAGAGCGCGTTGAACGTCATGTTGGAGCCCATGTATTCCTCGCTCAACCCCCGGATCAGGCCGATGACACCGTGTTTGGAGGCCGTGTAGGCAATCGCTCCTTTCAACCCGCGCAGCCCCGCGATGGAAGAAATGGCGATCATCCGGCCCCATTCGTCGCGCCCGAGAGTGGCCATCGCGGCCTGAAACGTGAGGAACACGCCGTCGAGGTTCGTGGCCATGATGGCGCGCCAGTGTTCCGGCGTTTCCTTGGCAAAACGGGCGGGTTCGGCAATGCCCGCATTGGCGATGCAGATGGCAATCCGGCCGCGCGCCTGGGCGGCGGTGGCGATGCCGTTGCGCACGCTTTCGACGTTGTCGACATTCATGCGCAGGGCATGCAGGCGCGGGTGATCTGCGGCGATGGCGTCGAGGCGTGCCTGGTTGCGACCGGTGATCGTGACCTCGGCCCCGGCCTCGGCGAGGCCCATGGCGATGCCAAGCCCGATGCCCGTGCCGCCGCCCGTGACCACTGCGTGTCGTCCCGAATGTTCCATGATCCGCCCTCCCGTTCGGTGCAGCCTAACTCCGGATCCGTTAGCGGCAACCGCGAAACAAATGAAAACGGTATACACCTGTGCACGCAAGAAATGCGCACTAATCATCGTTGTGGATGTGCGCGTGCCTTGCTATGGGGCGCCGGTACAGATGGTGAGCGACCACCACAAAGACGGGGGAATGCCAGTGAAAATAGGGGCTCCGAAGGAAATCGAAGCCGGTGAAGCGCGGGTGGCGATGACGCCGGACAGCGCATTGCAGCTTCAGAAACTGGGATATGAATGCGTGATCGAGGCCGGGGCGGGCAAGGCCGCCGGGTTCTCGGACACGGCCTATGCCGACGCGGGCGTCGAGGTGGTCAAGACCGCCGCCGCCCTGTGGAAGGCCAGTGACATCGTCGCCAAGGTGCGCCCGCCGACCACGGCCGAGACGAAAAAACTGCGCGATGGGCAGACGTTGATTTCGTTCTTTTACCCCGGTCAGAACGAAAAGCTGATGGAGGCCGCGAAGTCCAAGGGCGCGAATGTCATCGCGATGGACATGGTGCCGCGCATCAGCCGCGCCCAGAAGATGGACGCGCTGAGCTCGATGGCCAATATCGCGGGCTACCGCGCGGTGATCGAGGCCGGTAACAACTTCGGCCGGTTCTTCACGGGCCAGGTGACGGCGGCGGGCAAGGTGCCGCCGGCGAAGGTTCTGGTGGTTGGTGCCGGTGTGGCCGGTCTGGCCGCAATCGGAACATCCACGAGCCTTGGCGCGATCACCTACGCCTTCGATGTGCGCCCGGAAGTGGCCGAACAGATTGAATCGATGGGCGCGGAGTTCGTGTTCCTCGAATTCTCCGACGACGAATTGCCCGACGGTGCCGCAACGGGTGGCTACGCGCCGCCACAGAGCCCGGAATTCCAGGCCAAGCAGCTTGAGAAATTCCGCGAAATCGCGCCCGATATGGACATCGTCATCACCACGGCGCTGATCCCGGGCCGCGATGCGCCGATCCTCTGGACCAAGGATATGGTCGAGATGATGAAGCCCGGCTCCGTCGTCGTGGACCTTGCTGCCGAGCGTGGCGGGAACTGCGAATTGACGGTGAAAGACGAAAAGATCGTCTCCGACAATGGCGTGACGATCATCGGATACACCGACTTCCCCAGCCGGATGGCGGCGCAAAGCTCCACGCTGTATGCCACCAACATCCGCCACATGATGACCGACCTGACGCCCGAGAAGGACGGGGTCGTGAACCATGACATGGACGATGACGTGATCCGCGGCGCCACGGCGGTCTTCGACAGCGAGATCACCTTCCCGCCGCCGCCGCCGAAAGTCGCGGCCATCGCGGCGCAGCCCAAAGCGGCCCCGCCGCCCGAGCTGACGCCCGAGGAAAAGCGCGCGCAGGAAGTCGCGGCCTTTAAGGCGCAGACCAAGAACCAGATCACCCTGATCGGGATCGGCGCGGCGCTGGTGCTGGCCGTTGGTCTCATTGCGCCGGCCAGCTTCATGCAGCATTTCATCGTGTTCATCCTGTCGGTTTTCATCGGCTTCCAGGTGATCTGGAATGTGGCGCACAGCCTGCACACGCCCCTGATGGCGGTGACCAATGCGATCTCGTCGATCATCATTCTGGGCGCTCTGATGCAAATCGGGTCCAGCTCGGCGCTGATCACGATATTGGCCGCTTTGGGTATCTTCATGGCCGCCGTGAACATCTTCGGTGGCTTCCTCGTGACACGGCGCATGCTCGCCATGTTCCAGAAATCTTAAGCGAGGGACGGGACCATGGATTTCGGATTTACCATCGCCGCCTACGCCGTTGCGGCTGTTCTCTTCATCCTGTCGCTTGGGGGCCTTTCGGGGCAGGAAAGCGCCAAACGCGCCGTCTGGTACGGTATTGCGGGCATGGCCATTGCGGTCGTGGCCACGTTGATCGGGCCCGGATCGGGCCTGTGGGTCATGTCGATCATCCTGATCGCTGCGGGGGCTGCGGTTGGCTATCAACTGGCCACCAAGGTGCAGATGACGCAGATGCCCGAGCTTGTGGCGATCATGCATTCGTTGGTCGGCCTTGCGGCGGTCTTCGTTGGGTTCAACGCCCATATCGAGATCGTGCGCGTGGCGGGCGAGTTTGCCGCCGCAGACCTGCCGTTCCCGCAACCCGAAGGCCCGCTGAGCGATGCGGCCTATGCGTTGTTGGGCACAATGTCGAATTTCGGCGAGTTGATCGGCAAGAAAACCGGCGTCGAGATCGGCATTTTGAGGGTCGAACTGGCGCTTGGCATCTGGATCGGCGCCGTGACCTTCACCGGGTCGGTCATCGCCTATGGCAAGTTGTCGGGCAATTCTTCGATGCTGCCGTTCAAGATCGACACAAGTGCGACGCAGCTTCCGGGCGGTCACATGTTGAACGCGGCGGCGGCGGCATTGTCGGTGGTCCTGCTGATCATGTACCTCAGCGGATCGGGCGGCTGGACGCTTGTGGTCATGGCGGCGCTGGCGCTGTTCATCGGCTACCACCTGATCATGGGGATCGGCGGCGCGGACATGCCGGTCGTGGTCTCGATGCTGAACTCTTATTCGGGGTGGGCGGCGGCGGCCATCGGCTTCTCGCTTGGCAATGACCTTTTGATCGTTGTGGGTGCGCTTGTGGGCTCGTCCGGTGCGATCCTGTCCTACATCATGTGCAAGGCGATGAACCGGTCGTTCGTATCGGTGATCCTTGGCGGCTTCGGCGGCGCACAGGGGGAGCAGATGGCGGTCGAGGGCGAGCAGATCGCCATCGACGCGGACGGCGTGGCCAATGCGTTGAACGAGGCCGACAGCATCGTGATCATCCCCGGCTACGGCATGGCCGTGGCGCAGGCGCAGCAGGGCGTGGCGGAGTTGACCCGCAAGCTGCGCGCGGCGGGCAAGGAGGTGCGGTTCGCCATCCACCCCGTTGCGGGCCGTCTGCCGGGGCACATGAACGTGCTTCTTGCCGAGGCCAAGGTGCCCTATGACATCGTGCTGGAGATGGACGAGATCAACGACGACTTCCCCGATACGGACGTCGCCATCGTGATCGGGTCCAACGACATCGTGAACCCGGCAGCACAAGACGATCCCAACAGCCCCATCGCCGGTATGCCGGTTCTGGAATGCTGGAAGGCCAAGCAGGTCTTCGTGTCCAAGCGGGGCCAGGGGACGGGCTATTCCGGCATCGAGAACCCGCTGTTTTACAAGGACAACACGCGGATGTTCTACGGCGATGCGAAGGCGTCCATCGACAGCCTGCTGCCCAAGGTCGGCTAGGGCCGGTCGGACGTTCTTGCCGGAAGGCAGCAAGATTTGCGATGATCCCCCGGACATGTGTTCGGGGGATTTTTCATGCGGATCGGATTTTTGTGTTTTGCGGTGTGCGCTTTGGCGGCGGGGCCTGCGGCAGCGGAGTGGCAATTCCGGTGGGCGGGGACATCGGCCGGGGTCTGGACGACGAATGCGGACGGCACCTCATTGGCGTTGTCGTGTGACCGGCGGCGCGACGGTCGCATGCGGGTGGAATACACGGTCGCGCCCACTGCAAACGCCACAGGTGATGCCACCGGCGCAGTGTTCGAGATCGGCGGTGCGGTAACGGAAGTGCAGGTCGAGGCCTATGTTCCATCGGGCGGGCGGTTGCAGATCATGCGCTCGGATCTTGCCTATGATGATCCGGAGATCGTGGCGCTGCGCGCGCAGCTGAGCGGCGGGAACCGCGTGAGCCTTCCGGCGCAAGCGGCGTTCGAGGCGGCCAGCTTCGACCTGCGTGGCAGCGGCGCGGCGCTGCGTCAGCTGGAAGAGGCCTGCGCGCAGATTTGGGAACAAGGTTAAGCGGGCGGGTGCGATTTCATTCGGTGAATCGCCTGCGGTTGTGTAGCGTCGGGGCATTGTCCCCAAAGTCGTTCCATGAGGCCCGTTATGTTCCGTTCCCTTCTCGCTGCGTCCGCGCTGACGATTTCGTCCGTGACCGCCACCCTTTCCCCGATGCCCGCCCAAGCCACGGGTCACGGCTGCAACACCGTGCAATTCCCCAGCGGCGCCTATGCCCATGCGGTGCAGGGTTACGTGACCGGACAGGCGTCGCAATGCTGGTATCTTAGCGTCCGTCCGGGACAGCAGGCGCGCGTTCGGATCCTTCACGGGCCGAGCTTCTTCACGACGACGCATACCAACGGCACCTTTCACGACGTGCGCTTCCGCACCGCAAACGGGCAGCTTTACGTCTACGTTCATTCCAGCAGCGGCGCACAGGAGCGCTATGTGATCGAATTCGTGTTCGTCTGACCCGCGCGCGCCATTGAACGCTTCCCTCCACAGGGGCGGGCGGGCAGGGTGCGCGGATGAACACGCCTGCCCACCTGATCTTCGGAGCCGCCGCTTTTGGACGGCCCGAGATGCGTTGGACGCTTGGCGCGGCGTTGGCCGGGGGCTTGCTGCCCGATCTGTCTTTGTACCTGATGGTGGGATGGCATTTGCTGGTGGTGGGGACGCCTGCGCAGGTGGTGTTCGATGAGCTCTATTTCTCGGACAGCTGGCAAACGATTTTTGCGATCGACAATTCGCTGATCCTGTGGGGGGCGCTGTTGGGGGTGGCGCTGTGGCGGAGCCTGCCGGTTCTGCTTGCGTTTGCGGGGGCGGGTTTGTTGCATATCGCGTTGGATTTGCCTCTGCATGCGGGCGACGGGCGGCCGCATCTCTGGCCCCTGAGCGATTGGGTCTTCGACAGCCCGTTCAGCTATTGGGACAGCTTGTATGGCGCGGGCTGGATCGGGCCGCTGGAGCTGGCCGTGTCGGCGTTTCTTGTTGTTGTACTGTGGCGGCGGGTGCGCGACTGGTCGTGGCGCGTGCTGTTTGCGGTGCTGCTTCTGGCGGAGGCGGGCACCAACAACATCTGGCGGCTGGTGTTCTGAAGACCTTGCAGAATTGGAGCGAATGCGTTACCTGAGTATAACACTCGGAATAATGACGCCATGCACGCCCTTGCTCACCAAACGGATGTCCCCTCGCCCGACGCGGACGTGGATCGCGCCAGGCTCGGGTTTCTGCGTGTGGCCTCCGCGCGCAGCCGCTGCGCCGCGCGCTCGGATCTGTTCGAGGCCTGCGCGGCCCTGTCGAGTGACCCGACCCGCGCCGCCGACGCGCTGGCGCTGGCTTTGTTTCGGGGGCTGTCGGGGCAGGGCGGATTGCCGAAGCTGCGCATCTACCAACCCTCCGCGCGGGACGTGAGCTTTGATGAGCTGTGGTTGCTGGCGGCGCTGGACGCTGCCAGCCGACGCGACACGGACAGCCTGACGTTTCTCTTGACGCGCCGCATCCCGCGCCACGGCCAACGCAATGTCGGGTTCCTGATCCAATCACTGGCCCGCGCGCTCAACACCGGCCGCCTGCGTCATGTGGCGTGAGGAATAACTTAGAACGAGTCTAGACAAGTTCGGTCAATCGCCTATGTCTGACATCAAGCCAGCCAGCCGTAGCGGTCGCCAGCCATTCGAAATCCAAAAATCCGGAGGGACATCCATGCAACCTGCTGCCGATCTCAGCCCCAGTGCGCAAACCGCCATCTGCGAAGCGCTTAATCAGGCTGTCGCCGAAACCGCCGTCACCACGATGCTGGCCCAAAACTTTCATTGGAACGTGACCGGCATGGCGTTCGGTCCGCTGCATGATTTGTTTCAGGAAATCTACGAAGATCATTTCACCGCGCAGGACGATCTTGCCGAGCGGATCAAGGCGCTGGATGGGCACGCTGAGGGCGTGCTTTCGGCCATGGTTGCGCGCTCCAAGGTGAGCGAGCATGACGGCCACGCCGATGACAAGACGATGGTTGCCGCGATGCAGGCGGCGCAGGAAACGCTGGCCGCGACGCTTGGCGCTGCGGGCGCGCTTGCGTCCGAGCATGAAGATACGCTGACCGAAGATCTGTGTATTGCGCGGGGGCAGGTCCACGAAAAATTCGCATGGATGTTGCGCGCCCATCTGCGCTGATCCGATGGTGAGACGCGGAGGGCGGGATCACCCGGCCTTCGCCACCTCTTTGAACGGCGGTTTCAAGCCCTTCTTCAGGCACTTGCGCGCATATTCCGGCGACCAGTGCTTGTATTTTCCCAGTGCCGTCTGCTGTGCCTGAAGCATCTCGACAAAGGCCCGTCTGTGGGCGGGTTTCTTGAGCTGCTTGAACAGCGACTTCTGCGCCTTGGTCATTGAACAGCCGATGCAATGCCCGCCACGGCGGAACTTGCAGACGTCGATGCAGGGGCTTGGGACTTTCTTGGTCATTCCTGGCCTCGGTTGGCTGGGTGCACGTCGTTATTTCGTCAGGATCAATTTACCCGCCCGCGTGACGCGCAGCGTGTAAGTCTTATCGTCGAGCACGATCTGCGCCGTCTGATCCGCACCTACGAGGCGTTGCGCATCATAGATCGGTGCCGTGGGACGCGGCGCAGGCGGGGGCGTCGTATCTGGTTCGGTCAGTCTCGCCTGGTAGGTCATGGGTCGATCTCTCTGTTGGGTCCGCTTCATCCTCTAAATCTGACTAAAAGAGTCGGATGTGTCAATCCTGATGATTTTGCTCGGGTTACGGCTCAGATGATCTGGCGTGCGCGCAGGGCCGCGACACCGGCCTCGACCGCGTGGCTGATCGGGCCGGGTCGGGGTATGTCGCGCAGCGTGGTGAACCAATGTTCGGGCGGATTGCGACCGGCGCGCGCCTTGTCCCAACGCAGCGCGCGCAGAACAGCTTCGGCCTCGGGCGGCAGGCGCTCGGGGACCGCGTGGCCGTTCAACGTGGCCCAGATCCCGGTCCAGAGCCGCCCGACAGACCACGGATTGTAGCCGCCCCCGCCGAGCACCAGCAGGCGGGGCGCACCGAGCGACATCAAGCCGCGCAGCACGGCCCAATGCGCGTTGTTGGACAGGGTCAGGCGGCTGAGCGGATCCTCGGTCACGGCATCCGCGCCGCATTGCAGGACAATCGCATCAGGGGCGAACCCGGCCACCGCCGGCAGGATCACCGCATCGCGGATCAACGCCATTTCGTTGTCGTTGAACCCGCGCGGCACTGGAAGGTTCAGGCAATTGCCGCCGCCCGCGTCGTCCAGCGCGCCGGTGAACGGCCAGCGCCGGTCTTCGTGGACCGAAATCAGCAACGTGTCGGGATCGCCCGCAAAGCCGTGTTGCACGCCGTCACAATGATGCGCGTCGATGTCGACATAGGCGATGCGCCGGGCGCGGTTTCGACGCAGTGACAGTATGGAGAGAACAGGATCGTTGAGATAGCAGAAGCCGCCCGCGCGGTCGGGAAAGCCGTGATGTGTGCCGCCGCCGGGGTGGTAGATCGCGCCACCGTGGCGCAGCAGTTCTCCGGCCAGAAGCGAAGCCCCGGCGGCGGTGGCGGGGCGGCGGAACATCTCGGGGTAGACGGGGTTCGAGACGGTGCCGAGGCCATGGCGGGCGCGTATGGTGTCAGTGACGGCCTGCGCTTCCTCGGCCTGTTGCAGAGCTGCGATGTAGTCGGGGGTGTGCCAGGCATGCAGGGCGGCGGGTTTGGCGCGCGGCGAGGTTCGGTATTGCGCGCCCGGCAGCCATCCCATGGCGCGCGAAAGGTCCATCGCAGTCGACACGCGAGGCACGCGCAACGGATGCCAGGCGCCATAGCTGGACCCGCGATAGATCTCCGAGCCGAGGAATAACGGCTGCGCCAACGGGGCGGGCTTCGGGTTTATGGGGCGCGCGGGCATGTTCATCCGGCCACAGAGCTACGCCAAACTGCCCCGTGGTCAAGCATAGCCGGGCCGGGGCGATTGCGCACAGCCTTGCCGCATGTAAACAGACCCCATGGCCGAAAAGACCTTCACCGCCGAGCAGCCGCCCCTGCGGTTGCGCACCGGGTCCAAACGCGACCCTCGCACGCAATTCGCGGGCTTGCCCTATCGCGTGGTAAAGAAGGACGGGCAGAAAAAAGTCGAGGTTTTGCTGGTCACGTCACGCTATTCGAAGCGTTGGATCCTTCCCAAGGGTTGGCCGATGGACCGCATGACCCCGGCCGAAGCCGCCGCGCAGGAGGTCTGGGAAGAGGCCGGTGCCCGCGGCGATGTGCATGACATCTGCCTGGGGCTGTACACCTACAACAAGTGGATGAGCCCGTCCGAGACCCTGCCGGTGATCGTTGCCGTTTTCCCGATCCGTGTGCGGGATTTGGCCGAGGATTACCCCGAAGCCGGGCAACGCAGGCGCAAGTGGATGAGCCTCAAGAAGGCGGCGAGCAAGTTGGCGGAGCGCGAGCTGAAACAATTGATCCGATCGTTCTCCTTGGAGCGGCTGCGCTGATAAGGCGACTTGAAGCGGCCCGCGATCCCCATAAGTCTTACCCACGATGATACGCTACACGTTGAAATGCGCCGAAGGACACCGGTTTGAAAGCTGGTTCCAATCCGCCGATGCCTACGACACGTTGCAGGGCAAGCGGTTGGTGGCCTGTGCGATCTGCGGAGCCACGGATGTGCAAAAGGCGATGATGGCACCGCCGGTGCCGAAAAAGGGCCGCGCGGCGGAGGAGGCCCCGGCGCCTGTACCTGTGCCCACGCCCACGCCCTCCTTGTCGGAGCCCGCACATCCGGCCGAGGCGCTGCTGCGACAGATGCGGGAACATGTCGAGAAAAAATCCACCTATGTCGGCGGCAGCTTCGCGAAAGAAGCCCGCGCGATGCATCTGGGGGATGTGCCCGAACGGCCGATCCATGGTGAGGCCAACGCGGATGAGGCGAAATCCTTGATCGAGGATGGCGTGCCGATCCTGCCCCTGCCTGGTCCGCCGCCCGAAAAGGCGAATTGAGCACTGCGGTGTCCGGAGGGCGCGGGGCTGGTCGGTGGTGGAGCGTTCAGTCTCTTTTGGCAAAACCAGCGGGCATTTGGTCCCAGTCCCCATAGTCGGGCGTGACACCCATGGCGCGCAATTCGGTTGCGTCGGCCGCATCGCGGTCTGCTTCGATCTGCGCGATGGTCCGGGCCAACCTGCGGGCGATGTCGCGGTCGGGCACACCGTCGGCCTGCATGCGTGCGACCAAGTCTTTGCCTGCGGGGGCGAGCGGTTGCGTGAAGAGGACTTCGTCAAGCGCATCAAACGGGATGTCGCTTGCTGTCTGCAGGGCCGCGAGGGACTGTGCGAAATCCGGAGCTGCGCGCATGATCCGTCGGTGATCGGCGTGCCAGGCCTGCGCGCGTTGCTGTAGATCGTACAGGCGCGGATCGGCAAGATAGCCTGCGACACGGTCCTGCGTGGCCTCGGCGTAGCGTCCGAGAGTGTCGGGCGTGGTTTCATTGCGGTCGAAGATGCCGAAATAGGTCGCGTCGTATTTGGCGGGCTTGGCGTTGACGTTGCCGCGCGCGGCGCGGCGCAGGTAGGCCTCCTGCGATTGGGTGGCGAAATGGGCGATCTCGGCGTGAGCGTAGCCGAGCGTGGCCAGCGACGAGCGCCACATCTCCGTCTTGAAGGCACGGGTCATCGGCTTGGCGGAGCCATTGACCCAGGCCCGGTTCAAAAGCGCGGTCTTGTCTTTGCCCTTCACGGTGGGGCGGTGGATGCCGAGCTTCATATTCGCGAAAGGCCGGAACAGGGTCTTCACCCCCCACCCTTTGCGGAACAGGTCCGGTGCGCCGTGGGGATAGGCCTCGGTCACCGGGTGATCGGTCCAGTCGATGCGCGCGTTCGAGCCCATCATGCGCCACGTGAGCGCAAAACCGTCGGCCTCGGGCGCGGTGGCCAAAAGGTCATCCAGCCGTCCGGCGCCGGGCTTGATGGCAAGGTATTCATCCACATCGAGCGCGATCACCCATTCGGCGCGCTGCACTTCGGCCAGCTTGTCCGCGTGGCGCAGGGCGATGGGTTGCGGTTTGCCGCCTTCGGGGACCGGGTTGCGGATATGCGTGACCTCTCCCATCTCGGCCAACCGGTCGAGCATCGCGTCGCTGCTATCGCTGCAATCGTTCGTGAAGACGATGATGTGGTCAAACCCGAGCAACCGGTGATGCGCGATCCAATGGAGCAGGAACGGCGCTTCGTCCTTCATCATGGTGATGATCACGCGCCCGGCCATGGCCTAACCCTCCCCGTCCAGTTTGGGACCGTCCCGCAACAGGCCGCCTTCGGCCTCAAGCGTCGCCGCAATCTCGGGCGTCAGTCGGTGCAACGTATCGAACATCGCACGGTAGCCGGGTTCAGGATCGGGGTCGTTTGCGATCTGATCGAGGCGGTCCTTGACGGGTTGCGAGAACCCATGCGCGCCACGTCGCCATGCGACCTTGGCGCGCCAGCGCTCGTAATCGGGCGCAGCGTAATGGATCAGATGCGCCTGTTCCGCAGCGCCCCAGACGGGGCCGGGGGTGCGGGTTCCGTGCGCATCTTCGGCCCAATGCAGCCGCATCGTCAGCCCACTTTGCCCCGCGCGGTGGAAGCTCTTGCCTTCGGGGTGGTAGACAAGGCCGTACCGGATGCGCAGCAACGCGGCATCCGCGCCGTAGACGCGCGTCACCGCCCTGCGCTCGATCGGCACGCGGAACCCGCTGCCGCCATCGGGCAAGATCACCTGTTCGGCGCTTTTGACCCGCAGGCTTCGGGCCTCTGCGGGCAGGCTTGCGAGCGCCTGCGGCACGGTGCGGCCCTGGAACCACACCAGCTCATCCGCGTCGAGCACCAGCAACCAGCCCTCGGGCGTATCGGCATAGGCCTGCGCGAGAACGTGGCGTTGGCGGCGGGTGAAGCGGCTGTCGGGGTCCAGACCCAAGCTGGCCCAAAGCGCGGGCGTGCAGGGGCGGGCGTCGATCCGTGGATCACCGCGCAAGCGGCGCAGCGACGGATCGTTCGGGTCATCGAGGTAAAGGATGATCCGCTTGGCCCCCTGATCCAGATGCCAGCGCAGGAAACGCGCGAGGATCGGCCAAGGCTCACGCGCGATGGTGGCGATTGTGAAGTCGCTCATCGGACCGGATCGTCCAGATCGAGGGCGTTGACGAGGTCTGCAATCTCTGGGTCGTCGCGCAGCGCGTGCGCCTTGGCTTCGTGCCAGGCCACCGCCTCCGCATGCAGCGCGGCCAGTTCCGGATCTGCCAGCAATTCAGCCCGGATGCGGGCGGCTTCCGGCAGGCCATCTGCGAGCGAGGAATCTGGCGTGCCGGGGCGGTTGTAACGGTGCCAGTAATCGAGGCTGCGCTGCACATCGAGGCGGGTCTGCGTGACCGCATCGCCGCGCGCGACCTTGATCAGGAACGCCTCCGCCGAGCGCACGGCGTAGTGGTTGAACTGCGCAAGATCGGTAGAGCCGAGCGGCGAGATGGATTTGGCTTTGCCATCCGTCCACGCGTCCGAAAACGCGCGCCCGCTTCCGTCGATCCAACGTTTTCCGGTGGTGGAGAAATCCGTGCGCCGGGGCCGGTGGTTGCGGCGCACGTCAAAGCGTATATCATTGTGAAACATCGTCTTGATGGCGCTGTCAGTGATATCGCCAGCCTCGTAATCCTTCGATTGGGTGGTGAATTGCGCGACCACCGGCGCGTCGCGGAACGCCGTCACCCCGTTCGAGCCGAACGGCATCGAGGTCAGAGAGACAACGTCAAATCCCCCGGCTGCGTCGTGCAGATCCTGCAGCGTGCCAGCACCGACATGGATTTTCAGAAATTCGTCGACATCCGTGAAATAGATCCAGCCCGCGTCCTTGTAGAAATTCAACAGCGAGGCATAGCGCAGCGCCATGATGTGCCAATTGCCCCGGTCGCGCATGATCATCTTGGGGTTGGGCAGGTGCTTGAGCGGGATCAGCGCCTCCAACTGGTCGAGGATGCGGGTGGTCTGATCCTCGCAATCGTTTGTGACGACAATGAACCGGTCGAACCCGCAGGCCATGTTGTGGGCGATCCATTCCAGGATATACGGCCCCTCGTTCTTCATCGGGGTCACGATCAGGGCGGGCTGGCCACACAGCATCAGCGCAGGTCCCGGTAGACAAGGCCGATGCCGAACCGCTCCGCGAGGCGGGCGATCTGTTCGGCAAGCTCGGCCTCGGGCGGGTCGGACCAGACAGAGGGTTTGGTGATGAAACCCGCTCGGTGCAGCGCCTGGCCCGCGGCGCGGAAGTCGAAATGCGCCTGCGCCTCGCGTTTGACGAAGCGTTTGCCGTCGGGCGACCAGCAGCCGCGAATGGCTTCGATCCGGGTCGGTGTCAGGCCTGCAAAGGTTTGGAACTGCAGGATGTAATCCTCGATATTCATTGACGGTCCGCGATTGATCAGGGCAACCTCAGCCTCCGGGTCGGCGACGATGGCGGCCAGATGCAGCGCGGAGCCATCCAGCGCCACGATCTGTCGCGCGGCGCGGTATTGCGCGATTTGTTCGGCGATCGGGTGATCCTGCGGATGAAAGATGCGGTAGCCCTCGGCGGCGAGGAAGGCTTCGATCCGTTCTTCGCCCACGACGCGCCCACGCCGGGAGGTGAGCGCCGAGCGGGTGATATAGAGCTTTTCGGCACCTTCGGGGGCGACGTCCGCACACAGGCGCCGGCGCATGAAATCGCGGTATTCCGGGCGACCTGCAATCATCGTGTCGATGCCAAAGCCGGGCGGCGGGCAGGTGATTTCGGCGATCTCGACCGGGTTTTGCGGCAGGCGGATCTTTAGGTGGCCGAGGCCCAATTGTTCGAAGAACGGGCGGTAGGGTTTGAGCGGCTTGAACTCATGTGTGAGGCGCGGTTTGGGAAAAAAGAACAAGCCGGCGAGGTCCGGCACCTGTTCTGCGGCCCAGAGCCGCGCGGTGGTTTCGACGAGGAAATGTCCGAAATGCGCATAGAACACCCCGCCATAAAGCCAGCGCCCCTCCAACCGTTCGACCGGTTGCGGTGCGGGTCCGTTCGGCACAACGGTGACCGGCTCGTCGGCGTAGCGCCAGGAGTGGCTGTCGGGCAGATGCGCGCCGTCTGCGGTGAACAGGCCCGCCGCGCGTTTGTATCCCTTTGGCTCCTCTTCCCCCCACGGGACCGAGACAACATCCGCGTGCCATTCCGGCGTCCAGCGCATCGGTTCATCCGGGCGGAAGTCGAGCGATGGGGCGGCGTCGGACATTATTCCAGCGCGTCCTCGGGCGTGATCCCGACCTCTTGGGCCATGCGCCACGCGTAGGAATTTTCCAGCGGCGGGTTCTTGCGCCACCACGGTTTCGTGCCGTTGGTGTAGAGATGGACCGAGACGGTTCTATCGGTAAACCAGCCCTCCACGCGACCGTGGGGGTCGTAGAAAATATCGTTGAGCTGGAACGGCACGGGGTAGAGCACGTCGGAGGTCATCGCGCGTTCGATATCGCCGGTCTGCTTGGCGAAATGGGTGAAGGCCTGCGGGCCAAATGCGGTGCGCTCGGTCTTGTAGATGCGCACGGGGTGGGGGAGCTTGTCGTCCTGCCGGCCCATGCGGCGTTTCTGCCGGTCGTTCCACCAGGGCGGAAAATCGGGGAGGTTCTCGTAATAATCGAGAAGCTGGTCCATCAATTCGCCCTGCCGCGGGATGCCGACGACACCGCAATTGAGCGCGCCGCGCATGCCGTGGCCGGCGTAGATATGTTCCCATTCATCGGGGAACGGCGCATGGCAGAAGGCGTCGCAATCGATCCAGATGGCGCCGGTGGCCTGGATCATCTTGTAGCGAAAGACGTTGCTGAGGAAGCTGGCCGAGGTCTGCTCGACGATATCCATGGGGATATCCATGATCTCGGTCGCGGGGCGAACGTCGACGCCTTCGGGGGCGTTCTGGACGTTATCGGTGCAGTAAAGCGTCACCGGATGGCCGTGGCGCAGGTGCGAGGCAAGGCAAAGTTGGTTGAGATATTGCAGGCGCTCGCCGATCCACAGGGAGGCGACGGGGCGACGGGAGAGGTCCATTTGGCTGGCCTTTGATTGCTGCTCGGGGTGGGCGGGATTGGTCCCGCTCGCGTTGGCCCCTGTTTTCGCCGATTGGGGGCGGCAAGGCAAAGGGTTTTGGGAGGGAGGGCATGCGGGTTGGGTGGTTGCAAGGTTGCAACCGGGGGTTAAGGTGTTGATTTGGTTATAGAAAGGCGTTTTTGGTAAGGGTTTGTTAGGGATTTGATCTCGCTTCTTCTTGAGCTCGGGTGGTCACTAATTTTTGGCCATATCTTCCAAAGCGCTCACGATCCGCATTTGAGGAGACTTATGCGAGGTCATTTTTTCCATTTGACGAATATCGATGGTGAAATCGCTTTCATATTGGTCACCTGCGAGATCTTCATACGAAAGCGTCGCCTTGAACGGTGGTAAGGGGCCAACTTCAAACAGCCGAAAACCTACACCGAGATTGAACTCGATGTCCTTTCCTTGGGGAATAACGGAAAATGGATGATAACGTCGGAATATGTCTGTAGACAAATTGTACCTCTCCGTATCAGCGTCAGGTTTTTCGACATCCACGTGAACATTCAGTGCAGCGCCTGCTCCTATGTTGCTGATTAGAAACGTTACCATCTCGGCTGCATCTGCGCGCTGCCCTAGATGAGCGATCAAAACAGGGTCCGTGCTAGCCTCCCTGGTTTTGCGTTGTTCGGTCAGCGCTTTGGCGGCTAAGTAGGTCGAAGTAAATGCGACTAGTAGTGAAACCAAAATCGGGTCGATTGAGAGGCCTTCACCAATTGAATTGGTATCGGCAAGGTATGTGAGCGCTATCCAGCCCAACGCTGAAGTAATAACACCAAGCGTCATTCCAACCGCTATTTTTCCATCACCTAAGAGGTGATTTGCGTCGTTAGTCTTCTCGTGTCTGATAGTATATTTATTCATTAAGCTACGCCTCACAAGTTTTTGGCTACCAGGGCATCATCGTGATTTTGACTGGTAGGGCAATAAAGCGCTCTTGGTCTATAAACTGGCGCCGGCCATCATGCCAAAAGCCCATGTTGAGCACCCAGCGGGTTAACAGCGGCGGAGCCGACCCGCTATCGTTGGGCCTCCCCAAGGCCCGGCGATTTGGTGAGGCTTGGTGCACCGCTCGTTCTGTGCGATGTCCTGGCCACCATAAAGTGCCAGAGAGCAGCCGTTGGATCGCCGAACCGAGGCCCGACGAGAGCGGGGCTATGCGATCTGTCCCGTGATGTCAGTGCCGTGCGGCACACCGGTGATGTCGACAATCGAGAGGCCGCAGCGCAGGCGCACGACGTCTCCGGTCTGGGTGATGGTCGGCGCTTCGGGCCATGCGCTGAGGTCGTAGGTTTGGTCCGCCTGCCAGCCGTGGATCACGGTGACGCCGCCGTAGGCTGGGCGGAAGGTCTTGGCGCCCGCCTCGGGCGTGATGTGGGTCACGCCGGGGCCGGTTGTGACGTCGTGGCCGCCCTCGCCAAGCAGGAGCGTGTTGCGGCCGGGGCCTGCGTCGATGGTGCTCGCGCCTTCACTATCTTCTATAAGATCGTTGCCGTGGCCGCCGTAGATGTGGTTGCGCCCGGTGTGGCCGTAAATGACGTCGTCGCCGGTGCCGCCGTCGAGCGTGTCGCGGCCCGGGCCGCCGTGGAGCGTGTCGTTTCCCTGCTCGCCGTAGAAGGCATGGCGGCGGTTGGCCTGTTTGGCGCGGGCGATCATCGTGTCGTTGCCCGCGCCCCCGTAAAAGGTGGCGGCGCCGTGTTTGAGGCCGATCATGATGTCGTCGCCGGAGGAGCCGGTGACATCGACTTCGACGCGCTCGGAGGTCTCGAACTCGATCGGGCTGTCGGGATGGGCGACGATGCGGATGCGCTTGCCCTCGCGGTCTTTCGGGTCGCCATCTTCCTTGCGGGAGACGACGGTGGCAATGCGGATTTTTTCAATGTTGGCGGGGACATGGAGGACGTAATCGTCGGGGCCAGCCATGTACCAAAGGGTATCGGTGCCGCCGTCTTCATCCTCCACGATCTTTTCGGCATCCGCGCCATAGGCCCAGTAATCATTGTCGGCGCGCCCGCCCGCAAGAACGACGGAGCCGTCGACGGCCATCATCGCGTTGACGCCGCAGGCCGGGTTTTCAAAGCCGCGCAGGTCGAGGCCAAGGTCGAGCGCGCCGCGGATGAGCTCATCGCGGAGCGCGGTGAGCGGCGCGGTGTCGGCGATGTTCGTGGTTTCGCCCGGATCTTCTACAAGATCGTAGACGTGTTCCTCGCCGTTGGGATAGCGGAAGTAGCGGTATTGCGAGAGGCCTGCGACGGAGGGGCGGACGGAGAGGGTGCCAAAGACGCAGGTGACAGGCGATTTGGTGGCGTCGAAGGCTGCGGGGTCTTCGATCAGGGGCAGGAGCGATTGGCCGGAGGTCCAGTCGGGGCGCGGCGGGAGGCCTGCGAGGTCCATGATGGTTTTTGGGATGTTGTGGAGCGACACGGGCAGGTCAATCTCGCGCGGCGCTAGGTCGGCGTGCCAGATCCCGAGGGGGACGTGGGCGGCGCTATCCCATTGGGACATCTTGTGAAAACTGTCGTGTGTGCCGAGGTTGAAGCCGTTGTCGGACAGGAAAATGACGGTTGTGTTGGCTGCCAGCGGCGAGGCGCGCAGGGCCTCCATGAAGCGCCCGATCTCGTGATCGACATGGGAGATGCAGGCGAAATACGCGCGCACGACTTGCCGCCAGGCGTTGTCGCCGGCCTTTTCGGGCGTCCATTGGCCGTTGGCGATATAGGCGGCCTCGTAGACGGCGAACCCGGGTTGCGGGCCGAAGTAATCCTCTGGCGAGGCGATGGTGGGCCAGACGATGTCGGCGGGGTCGTATTGGGCGTAGAACCGGTCGGGGGCGACGAGGTTGTAATGCGGGTGTTTGAAGCCGAGCTGGATCAGGTGGCGGCGGGATGGGTCCGCGCGGGCGAGGTGGTCGATGGCGTTCTGCGCGACGCGGTAATCATAGAATGTGTGATCGTATTCGCCCGCATCGTTGGGGTGGTTCACGCCTTTGATGCCGGGGCCGCGGTCAAGGTAGGCGTGGACATTGTGGCGTTTGCCCCGGTCTTCGGCGAGGGGGTCTTCGTGGAAAAGAAGCCGGCGGTACGCCTCGGGCATGGGTTTGTAATTGGCGTCCACCTTGCCAGTGGTGAAATTGTAGAACCCGGCCCGGCGCAGGTCGTAGGCCCAGGCCTTTTCGGGGGGTGAGATGTCGCGCCAGAAGCGGTTGAGATCGACGAGGCCGGAGCGAAAGGGCGAGATGCCAGTGGCCAGTTCCGCCCGGCACGGCGCGCAGAGCGGCACGGTGGCGTAGGCGTTGGAAAAGCGCACGCCCTCGGCCATGAGGCGGTCGAGGTTGGGGGTCTGGATGCGGAGGCCGAACGTGTCGCGCCAGGTGAAGACGTCGATCATGTCATCGACCCAGATGACGCAGATATTGCCGTCGCGGGGGATCATTCGGAGGCCCAGAGGTGGTGGCGTTGGAGGGCTTTGGTTGCGGGGTCCGTGTGGGAGAGGGTGCGGCCCGGGAAGAGCCAGACGTCGAGGATCAGCGCAGCGCCGAGGGTCTTCAGCAGGCGCGGGCGCTGGTTGCGGCAGCCGATGAAGAGGTCGGCGGGGCCGGAGAGGATGCCGATGGCGGCGGTGGCGGTGGCGTGTGCGTCGCCGAGCGAGAGGGCGAGGTGGTCGCCGTTGAGCGAGACGATGGCGAGATGCGGGGCGTCCTGTGCGGGCAGGGGGAGATCGGTGGAGACGCGGCCTTGATCATCCTTGGCGGTGAGCAGGCCGTCGGCACCGGAGAGGAAGAGGTAATTGTCGC
Source organism: Gymnodinialimonas ulvae (assembly GCF_037543845.1). NCBI lineage: Bacteria > Pseudomonadati > Pseudomonadota > Alphaproteobacteria > Rhodobacterales > Paracoccaceae > Gymnodinialimonas > Gymnodinialimonas ulvae. Next base: position 1,714,758 of record NZ_JBBIFX010000001.1, on the reverse strand, counting down.
CGGTGTTGAGCGTCAGCAAGGTGCGGGCGTCGTCGCCGGGGGTGGTGTAGAAACGGATCGCAAGCGTGGCGGTGGCGGCGTTTTCGGTGATGGCCTCGGCCACCAGACCGCAATGGGTCTGCGCCCGACATTGCAGGCCGAAAAGCGTGTCGATCTCGGTGATCAGGCCGTTGTTCTTGTTGGGTTCCGTGGGAATGGCTGCGGGGCTGGAGCCTTGCGCATTCCACCGGGTGACGGCCCCGGTTGTGCTGTCGAGTTGCATCGCATCGGGACATCCGTGCCACCACAACGCAGATTGCAGGGCCGGGCCAGCGGCGGCGGGGCTGGCGGCGCACAGGGCCCCTTGGGGCAGGGCGTCGGGCAGCTCAAGCATTGCGGCCCCCGGTCACGGGGAGATGGGCGGGCAGGGCATAGCGGTGCAGGGGCGCGCCGGTTGCACTTTGGTCCTGCCAGGTGTCGCGCAGGTATCCGCGCGGCTGCCCGGCGCACGCATAGGCAAGGCGAAGGCCCGCACCTTCGGGGACTTTGTCGAGGGTCAGAAGCACCGCCTGCGGATCGTCGGGGGCGATCTGTCCGCCGGTGATCCGCGCGCCGTTCACGCAATCGGTGAGCGCAAAACCGTCGACGGTATCGAGGACCAGCGGGCCATCGGCACGGGCCGTGACGCGAAGCGATTGGCCTTCGATTTCAGCGAGATGCAGGATCGGGCATTTCCAGCTCGCGGCCCCGACGATTGCATGGGCGGTCATCTCGGCCTGCTGGATGCGGGCGGCCTCGGTCGGACGGTCGTAAGCGTCGAGATCGAACATATAGGCGGGGGCGGAGGGGACGAGGCGCTGATCGCCGTGGTTCCACGACAATTCCCACTGGCCATCGAGGGCGGGTTGCGGCGCGACCTCGGGCAGACCGGATTCGATGCGGGTGACGAACAACGGGCGATCGAAGCCAAGCGCCCAGAGGCCGGAGGACACGGCCTCCATCACCGCAAGCATGCCGTCGCGATAGGCCGTGGCGGAGGGGGAATGATCCTCCAGCGCGAAATCGAGCGTGACGGCGAGGATTTTGGCCCGCTTGTCCATAAGCGCAGCGGCGGATTTGAGGTTTTCCGCAGCGATCAACAGGTTTTCCACAGCTTTTCCACAAGCGAGGTCCGCGGCGGTGGCGGAACTGTCGGTCTCGACCCGGGCCATGAACAGCGGCAGGGGGCCGTAATCGTCCATGCGCCACTGCACGATGGTCTGGGCGACAAGGGCCTCGTGGGTCATCTCGCGCAGATGTTCGAGCCGGTCGGTGCGCGTCGCCTGTTCGATCCCGGCATGGCCCACGGCGCCGATATCATCGGCGGGCGCGGTGATGTGAAAGGGAAAATCGGCACGGCCGGGGTTGGCCAGCGCCGCCCGCGCGCCACCGAGCCCCAGAAGGCCGAGCACGGGTCCATTGGCGTCGGCGATGATGTCACCGCCGTCGCGATGCTGACGAAACGCGCGCACGCCTTGCGCGCCTTCGAGGCGGGCCGTGAAGCGGGTCCAGCAGCCGTCACGCCGGGCGTTCCACGCGTCGATACCGGGGGGCGGATCAATCGGCTCTGCCTGCGCCGAGGGCGCGCTTGCATCGCCGCGATCCGGCAGGCGCAGGGCGAGATCGGCGACAACGCGATCGCTCAGCCGCATCACGAGCCCCGAAGGGTCGTACCGGATCAAATCGCCGTTCCTGGCGCGCAGGACAACGCCGTGGCTGGCGGTTTCATCCTTGTCTTGCGGTGTGTCGGTCACGGCGCGGCCCCCTTCGTTGCGCCACGTTAGGCGAAGCGGCGGGGCCGATGGAAGCCCGGTTTCGCGGAGCGAGCGCTTATCCGGCGGAGCCGTCTTCGCAGCGGTCGAATTGCAGGGAGCCGGAGGCGGCGCGGTCGGGGTCTTCGCGGAAGCCTTTGGCGGCCAGCGCGGGGGTGTAGGCGGCGCGCAATTGCGCGGCCTGGTCGTCGGACACCACGGGGATCAGCACGCGGCGCAGGGTGCCGAGGTCGAGTTGGGGGAGGGCTTCGGGCGGCAGTTCGGAGGCGCGCCCCAGGCGCAGGGCAACCGGTTTGAAATCGCTGAGACAGGCCTGAAGGCCCGTGGGCGCGCCATTGATCATCAGCGGCCCATCGGTGAATTTGAGGCGGCTTGTGTCCGCAAGCCCGGCACGTTGGGCCAGCGTTTTTCCATAGGATATCAACGCGCTGCGGCTGTCGTGGACCATGTAGGTGAGGCCCTGGCTGATCGAGAGTGTGCGCAGGGCGATGAAGCCGACGCCGCCGCCGAGTTCAAGCACACGGGTGCAGCCATCGAGATAACCGGCGATGTTGCGGGCATGGCGTCGGTCGAAGCGCCCCGCAAGGATCACATCGAGGCTTTCGGGGGCGAAGATGCGTGGGTCGGCAGGCAGGGCGATGCCGTGGTTTTCGACCCATTCCAGCGCGATGTCGCCGGAGAGGTCGATCGTGTCGAGATAGGGGTCACCATCGACGGTGGCCCACCCGGCGATGGTGTCGTTGCGGCGCTCCTGCGGCGGTGTATCGGCGGCCTGCTTTTCGACGCGGCTCATCAGGGCGGCGATCTTGGCGGGGTCGCGGGCCTGCGGCGGTTTGGCCTCGACCTGTGTGATGGGGGTTTTGCCGGCGTCGATCAGGTCGGCGCGGAGTTTGGTGTAGGCAGGGGTTTGCTTGTAGGTGGCGAGGCGGGCTTCGACCCGGTCGATGGCGGCGTGGTGAAGCTTGTGCAGGACCGGATCCTTGAGCAGTTCGGCCATGATTTCGGCGCGGCGGTCGGCGTGGATCAGGGCGGTGCGGTCTTCAACTTCGTTGCGGTCCTGCAGCGCCCAATAGTCGGAATTATACTTGTCCTTCTTGTTGTTCACATTGCCGCGGAATTTGCGGATCGCATAGCTGTCGACGGATTTCACGGCGTAATGGTTCATCTGGCACCACTCGTATCCAAGCGTGCGGCGGATCGAGCGCCAGCCGCGGAACTTGAAATACTCCTCCATCGGCAGGCCGGAGCCGTTGAGCCATTTGACCCTGTCGGGGAAGTCGGTCTCGAGCCATTTGTTTTTGATCTTGGGCCGGTGGATGCCGAGGTTCCATTTCGTATGGTCGAATTTGAAGAGTGTCTTTACGCCCCAGCCCTTGTTCCAGAACGGCGGCGCGGCGCGTGTATATTGTTCGGTCACGGGCGCGCGAGACCAGTCCACCTTGCCTGCAGAGCCGTAAATACGCCACGTGATGACGATGCCGTTCGCACCCTGCGCGGTGGCGTCATCGAGCAGACCTTCGACGGAGGCGGAGGGGTGGCGGATGCAGAGAAATTCGTCGGCATCGAACACAATCACCCAATCGGCGGTGCGCACGATGGGTTCGGCCTGCGCATGGTTGAGGGCGGAGGGCTGCGGCTTGAGGCCGGGGGCGATGTCGTTGACCCGGTGATGCGCAAGGCCCAGGGTTTCGAGCCGCTGCAGCATCGTGTCGGTGCCGTCAGAGCAATCGTTGGTGTAGACGAGCAGGTCGGTGAAGCCCACAGCAAGATGGTGCGCCACCCATTCCAAAAGGAACGGCGCTTCGTCCTTCATCATCGACACGGCCAGGATCTGCCCGTGTTTGGAAGTGGTCTTCAGGTGCTGCACATCTGCCCCTTCGGGTTCCGGGTTGGCCCCCGGATCTGCCGGTGTTTGCGCCACGCTAGCACGGCTGGCCGGGCGTTTGGAATGGGGGCGGAGCGGAGGCAGGACCGCTGCGAGGACATCCGCAGGATGGAGGAGAGGCGCGGGGGCGTGGTTGCGAGGAGAGCCGGAGGCTCGAGGAGGGGTGGGGTGCGGGGTTTCCGTTGGTTCGGTCAGAGGAGGCTGTCGGGCATTTTCTGCTCGGCGGCGGTGTTGGCGCGGCGGAAGAAGAGCGTCACGCCGGTGCTGATCAAGACGATGAAGAGCGAATAGAGCGCGGGCACGGCCATGATCGCCTGCTGCTGCTCAGCCGGGAAGGTGAAGACGACGATCGCGATGGCCAGGGGGCCGTTCTGGATCCCGGTTTCAAGCGCCACGGTCCGCGCATTGCGCGGGTGCAGGCGCAGCAGTTTGGCGAAGAGGTAGCCGATGGTGATGCCCACGAGGCCCAGGCCAATGGCCGCCGCGTAGGTCGCCGGCGTGGTGTTGAGCAGGAATTGCCAGTTTTGCGGCACCCAGGTCACGGCGATGAAGAAGATGAAGAACACGCCCAACAAAGCGCCGCCAAATTCCAGCACAGCCCCCACATTGGCGTTGAGTTTGCGCAAGGTCATGCCGATGGCGACAGGCACCAGCAGCACGATCAGCACGGCGATGATATCTTCGCGGGGGATTTCGAGATCAAGTGCTGCGGCATAGAGCAGCAAGATCACCGGGATCAGGATCAAGCCGGTCACGGTGCTTGTCACGGTCATCAGGACCGACAGGGCCAGGTTGCCCTTGGAGAAGTACGTGAAGATGTTCGAGGTCGTCCCGCCCGGCATGCACGCCATAATCAGGATGCCGATGGCGATGGTTTCGGGCACCACGAGGAAGGTGGCGAGCAGGAAGCCCAGAAGCGGCATGATGCCGTATTGGCTGATCACGCCGATGGCGAGGCCATAGGGGCGTTTGAGCGCGAGGTAGAAGTCGCGCGGGGTCAGGGAGGCGCCCATGCCGAGCATGATGATCGCAACCATGATCCCGAGGAGTGTCTGGGTGAATTCATCAACCATGTGCCTCAGGCCCCCTTCATTTCTTCGGCGCGCAGGTCCTTGCGGAGGATCTTGCCGACGTTTGATTTTGGCAGTTCATCGCGAAGCTCGACCCGTTTGGGCACCTTGTAGGCGGTCATGTGTTCCTTGCAATGGGCGCGGATCGCCTCGGGTGTGACACTGGTGTCCTTGAGCACAACGAAGGCCTTCACGGCCTCGCCACTGGCCTCATCCGGCACGCCGATCACGGCGGCCTCGATCACGCCGGGGTGGGCGGCCAAAACATCCTCGACCTCATTGGGATAGACGTTGAAGCCGGACACCACGACCATGTCCTTCTTGCGGTCGACGATGCGGATGTAGCCGTCGGGATCCATGTAGCCGATATCGCCGGTCAGGAAGTATTCGCCCGCCATGGTGGCGGCGGTCTCGTCGGGTTTTTCCCAATAGCCCTTCATGATCTGTGGGCCCTTCGCGGCAATCTCGCCGGTCTCGCCCAGAGGCAGGGGATTGCCCGCATCGTCCATGATCGCGATGTCGGTGGAGGGCACGGGAATGCCGATGGTGCCGGGGCGGGTCTTGCCCAAGGGTTCGAACGTCAGGACCGGCGAGGTTTCGGTCAGGCCGTAACCCTGCAGCACTGGTTTGCCGGTGATCTCTTCCCACTTCTCGGCAACCGAGGCCTGCAAAGCCATGCCGCCCGCGCCCGCGAATTTGAGGTGTTTGGGCGGGCTGTCGCGAAACCAGATCTCGTTTGTGAGCCCGTTGAAGAGCGTGTTCACGCCGGTCATGAAGGTGATCTTGTAATTCTCGAACGCGCGTTTGAGGTTGCCGAGCGGCCTGGGATTGGGGATCAGGATATTGCGCGATCCCATCCAGTAAAACGCCAGCATGTTCACCGTGAACGCGAAGATATGGTAGAGCGGCAGGGCGGTCAGGATGGTTTCCTTGCCGCGGTCCAGACCGCTGAGCAAATCCATGGATTGCTCCATATTATAGAGCAGATTGGCATGGGTCAGCATCGCGCCCTTCGACACGCCGGTGGTGCCGCCGGTGTATTGCAGGACGGCGATGTCATCGGCGCCGACGCCCTGGTGGTATTTCTCGACCTCGATGGCGCCGCTGTCGCGATGCGCGCGCCCCGCCGAAAGCGCGGAGGGCAGGCGGATATGGGCGATTTCAATGGGTTGGACGGAGCGGTCCCAGACCTTTTGCACCAGCCCCACGATGCCGCGCGGCAGGACGGGGAAGAATTCCGCCACACGCGTGACGATGATATTGGGGATCGGGTGGCCTTGCGTGGCGGCGGGGATCTTGTCGGCGAACATGTCGACGATCACCAGCGCATGGGGGCGGGCATCTTCGAATTGCTTGGCCATCTCCTCGGCGGTGTAGAGCGGGTTCACGTTGACCAGAACACAGCCTGCCTTGAGCACACCGAAAGCTGCGACCGGAAAGCCGAGGCAATTGGGCATCTGCACCGCGACACGGTCGCCCGCGTTGAGCCCCGCGACCTCGCGCAGGTAGACGGCGAAGGCATCCGACATCTCATCGACTTGCGCGAAACTGAGCGTGCCGTTCATGCCGTTGGGCAGGCAGCAGGTGAAGGCCGGTGCCTTGCCGAAGGTCTCGGCCACCGAACCGATCAGGTCGCCCAGATTGCGGTAGGCCGGCGCCGCGATCTCGGTGCGCGCGCCGGGGCGATAGAACGCCGTCCAAGGCCGATCCGTCATGGTGTGAAACCTCCCAATTTCTCCCGGGGGGACGATACCGGGTTTCGGCGCGGGGGAAAGCGGGAAGCTGCGTCAAGACGGATTTCGCGGCGCAGGGGTGTGGTTTGTGGGTCGCGGGCGTTGGGGAGAAAGACTGTGCGCGGGGTGGCGGGGGCGAGCGCTGGACCCGCCCCGGCCGAATGGCGCCTTAGATCGGCACGATGGTCGCGGTGCCATTGGCGACCGCCGTATCGACGATGGATGAGGCCACGGCGAGATCCTGCAGGCCGACGCCGGTGCCGTCGAACAGCGTGATTTCATCCGCGGAGGTTCGGCCGGGATGCGTGCCGTTGATGACCGCGCCGATCTGGGTGATGGCGTCGGCCTTCAAGAGGCCCGAGGCCACGGCGTGTTGCGCTTCGCCCAGGCTGGTGGATTGCGCGACCTCGTCACAGAAGACGGTGGCTTTGCCGAGCAGGGTGGCCTCGACCTCCTGCTTGCCGATGGTGTCGGTGCCCATGCACGCGATGTGCGTGCCGGGGCTGACGTGCTCGGCCAGAAGGCTGGGCGCGAAGCTTGACGTGATGGTGATGATCACATCGGCCTGGGTCATGCCGGGCAGATCGACGGGCTCGAAGGGGATATCCATCTCGGCGGCGACGGCGGCAAGGTTGGGCAGCATTTCGGGATGCAGGTTCCAGCCGATGACCTTTTCGAAATCGTGGGTTTCGAGCGCGGCGCGCATCTGGAACGTGGCCTGATGGCCCGCGCCGATCATGCCGAGTACTTTCGCGTCGGGCCGGGCGAGGTGCCTGATCGACACCGACGACGCGGCGGCGGTGCGCAGCGCGGTCAGGTAATTGCCGCCCACCATCGCCTTGACGCGGCCCGTCTCGGGCTCGAACAGGAAGACGGTGGATTGGTGATTGATCAGGCCGTTCTTGTCGAGGTTATGCGGCCAGTAGCCGCCTGCCTTGAGGCCGAGCACACCAGGCGCCACGCCGCCCTTGAAGCCGTAGAGCGCGTCTTCGGTGGGCATCGCCTCGCGCACCACGGGAAAGTTTTGCGCAGCCCCGGCGGCCATCGCAGCAAAGACGGTTTCGACTGCTGCAAACGCCGCATCGCGGGTCAGCAGGTCGGCGATCATCCCCTCGGGGACAATCGCCATTTCATGTTGTGCGCCGCTCATCAGTAAGCGCGGCCCCGTGCGGAGACGGGCCAGACGGTCTCAACGACACCATCGCGGACGCCGACGTACCAGTCGTGCACGTTGCAGGTCGGGTCGCAATGGCCCGGCACGAGATGCAGCTTGTCATTCACTTTCAGAACACCATCAGGGTCTGCAACCACGCCATGTTCGTCGGAACATTTCACATATTCAACATCCGTTCGCCCGAAGATCACAGGCAGGCCGGAGTCGACAGACTGCGCCTTGAGGCCTGCGTCGACGATGGCCTTGTCGGCCTTGGCGTGGGACATGACGGAGGTGAGGATGAACAGCGCGTTCTCCCATTCGCCCTGGTCGATGCGGTTGCCGTCGGCATCGAGGATGCGGCCGTAATCGGCATCCATGAACGCGTAGGAGCCGCACTGAAGCTCATTGTAGACGCCCGATGTGCTCTCGAAATAATACGAGCCGGTGCCGCCGCCGCCGACGATGTCACACGAGATGCCATCGGCCTTGAGGGTATCCACGACGTCTTTGACCTGCGCCACGGCGATGGCGATCTTGGCTTTGCGATCTTCGTACGAGTCCATGTGCTGCATCGCGCCCTGATAGGCCTGGATGCCTGCGAACTTGAGGCCGGGGGCCGCGTCGATGGCCTTGGCGATCTCGACCACCTCGGGCGTGGTGGTCACGCCGCAGCGGCCCGCGCCGCAATCAATCTCCACGAGGCATTCGATCTCGGTTCCGTGCTGCATGGCGGCCGCGGACAGATCGGTGATGTTGTTCAGATCATCCACGCAGCAGATGGTGCGCGCGCCAAGTTTGGGCATGCGGGCCAGGCGGTCGATCTTCTTCGGGTCGCGGACCTGGTTCGACACCAGCACATCCTTGATGCCGCCACGGGCGAAGACCTCGGCCTCGGACACCTTTTGACAGCAGACGCCGCAGGCACCACCCAGTTCGACCTGCAAAAGCGCCACGTCGACGGATTTGTGCATCTTGCCGTGCACGCGGTGGCGCATGCCGTGGGTCTTGGCGTAATCGCCCATCTTCTTGATGTTGCGCTCCAGCGCGCCGAGGTCGAGCACCAGCGCGGGCGTCTGAACCTCGGATGCGGGCATGCCGGGCTTGGCGGGGATGTCGAAGCCAACCTCGAAGTCGGCGAAGGAATCCATATCTTTCATAGTGTTTCTCCGATGTTCAAACAGGGGTTACGCGGCCATCCAGGGCAGCTTGGCGAGGTCAACGTTGCCGCCGGTGATAACAACACCGACGCGGCGGCCTTTGAAGACCTCGGGGTTTTTCAGGATCGTGGCCAGCGGCACGGCGCAGGACGGCTCCATCACGATTTTCATCCGCGCCCAGGTGAGTTTCATCGCGTCGATGATCTCGTCTTCGGAGGCGGTGAGGATGTCGGTGACATGGTTCGACACGAAGTGCCAGGTGTTTTCCTTGAGCGGCACCTTGAGGCCATCGGCGATGGTCACGGGCGCGTCGTCGGCGATGATGTGTCCGGCCTTGAAGCTGCGGTAGGCATCATCGGCCTGCTCGGGCTCGGCGGCGAAGATATCGACGTCGGGGGCGATGTGCGACAGGGTCAGGCAGCAGCCGGATATCATGCCGCCACCGCCGATGGGGGCGATGACGCTATCAAGGCCGTCGACCTGTTCCATGAATTCGCGGCTACAGGTGCCTTGCCCGGCGATGACGCGCGGATCGTTGTAGGGGTGCACGAAATCGGCCCCGGTCGCGGCGTGGACATCGGCAAAGACGGCCTCGCGCGAGGTGGTGGAGGGTTCGCATTCGGTGATGATCCCGCCGTAGCCGCGCACCGCGTCCTTTTTGGCCTGCGGCGCGGAATGCGGCATGACGACATGGCACGGGATGCCGCGACGCCCGGCGGCGTAGCTGAGCGACAGCGCGTGGTTGCCGGACGAATGGGTGCACACGCCCTTGGCCGCCTGCTCATCCGACAGGCCGAAGACCGCGTTGGAGGCTCCGCGCACCTTGAAGGCGCCGGCCTTCTGGAAGTTCTCGCATTTGAAGAACAGCTCTGCCCCGGTCAGCTCGTTGAGGTAGGTGGAGGTCAGGACTGGCGTGCGGTGGATGTAGGGTGCGATCCGCTCGTGCGCGGCGACCACGTCATCATAGGTGGGCAGGGGAGAGGCCATATCTTTCATAAGATTGCTCCTTATTCTGCGGCCAGCGCCAGGGTGGCGGCGGATTGGCGGTAGGTTTCCTGTGCCGCGGCAACGCCCGAGCCGAGCGTGATGTCGAGGCCCAGATCGGCCATGACCATCTCGGCCGTGGCGATGCCCGAGAGGGCCTGCACATCGGTGAGCCTGCCGAGGTGGCCGATGCGGAACACCTTGCCCGCGACATCGCCCAGACCCGCGCCGAACGCGACGTCGTAGCGCGCGGCGGCGTGGCTGCAGATGCGGCCCGCGTCAAAGCCTTCGGGCGTGCGGATTGCGGAGACCGTGTTGGAATAGAGATCCGGCGAGACGGCGCACAGCTCCATCCCCCAGGCGTGCACAGCGGCGCGCACGCCATCGGCGATGCGGGCGTGACGGGCGAAGACATTGTCGAGCCCTTCGTCCAACAGCATGTCGGCAGCCATCTTGAGACCGTTCAACAGGCCAACGGACGGGGTGTAGGGATAAGCGTTGGCCTCGTATCCCTTTTTCATGTCACGGATATCGAGGAAGGTGCGCGCGCAGGTGGCGCCTTCGATGGCGGCCATGGCCTTGGGCGACACGCCGATAATCGCGAGGCCCGCGGGCAGCATGAACCCTTTCTGGCTGCCGGTCACGGCAATATCCACGCCCCAGGCGTCGAAGTCGAACGGCATGGAGCCGATGGAGCTGACGCCGTCCACGAAGAACAGCGCGGGGTGGCTGGCGGCGTCGAGCGCGCGGCGCACGCCCGCAATGTCGGAGACCACGCCGGTCGCGGTTTCGTTGTGGGTGGCGAGCACGGCCTTGATCTGGTGCGCGGTGTCGGCGGCGAGGATGTCGGCGAACTGCGCGACGGGCAGGCCCTCGCCCCAGGTCACGTCGACGACCTGAACGTCGAGGCCATGACGTTGGCACATGTCGATCCACTTGTGCGAGAACATGCCGTTGCGCGCGGCCAGCACCTTGTCGCCCGGCGACAGCGTATTGGTGATCGCGGCTTCCCACCCGGCGGTGCCGGTGGCGGGGAACACGAAGATCTCGGCGTCTTTGGATTTCAGCACTTGCTTCACGCCGGCAAGAGCGGGGTGCAAGATGTCCGCAAACGCGGGTGAGCGGTGGTCCATCGTCGGCAGATCACATGCGCGGCGCAGGGCCTCGGGCATGTTGGTCGGGCCGGGAATGAACACTGGGTTCTGGGTTGTCATGGTGCCGTCTCCTCCAATCGATGCCGCAATCTACGGCGCGCGCCCCTTTTTCACAATTTTTTTGAAATCGTTTTTCAAAAGTGGTAGAGGGTCGGTTAGGGTTGAAAAATCAGAGACTTATCTTTTTTCATCCTGTGAAATAGATTTTCAACCTATGCGGGCATGACCATGAATGACGGCGATTCTTCCCCCGACCCGTTCCGTTCGCCGCGCGCGCGCGCGCGGGGACGTCCTCGGGATTGGGATGATAAAACGGCGCAGAACACGATCAAGTCGCTGGATCGCGCGATGGAGGTGTTTGAGCATTTGTCGACCCTGCCGGGCGCCACGTTGTCGGCATTGGCCGAGGATCTGGGCCAATCGCCGGCCACGGTGTACCGCATCCTTGTGACGCTGGAGGGGCGCGGGTTGGTGGAATTCGATCAGGGCGCGCAGGTTTGGCATGTGGGCGCGCGGGCGTTTGTGATCGGGGCGCGGTATCTGCGGCGCACGTCATTGGTGGATCGCGCGCGCCCGGTGTTGCGGCAATTGATGGAAGCCACCGGGGAGACCGCGAACCTGGGCGTGGCGCGGGATATGAATGTGTTGTTCGTGGGTCAGGTCGAGACCCACGCGACGATCCGGGCGTTTTTTCCGCCGGGCACCTTGTCGCCGATGCATTCGTCGGGGATCGGCAAGGCGCTTTTGGCACAAATGAGCGACGATCGGCTTTCGCGCCTGTTTGCCACGGCGCCACTGGATCAGTTCACGCCCAAGACCCTGACCGAACCCACCGCCCTGCGCGCCGATCTGGAGGCGACGCGGGAGCGGGGCTATGCGATCGACGATGAGGAGAAGAACGAAGGCATGCGCTGTATCGCGGCGCCGATCTTTGACCTGAGCGGCGGGGCGATTGCGGGCCTGTCGGTGTCGGGCCCGGTCAGCCGGGTGAGCACCACCGAGACGGAACGGCTTGCGGCCTCGGTGGTGCGCGCCGCCGACGATCTGTCGGCGGCCATGGGGTATCAGTTCTAGCGCGCCGGATAGATCTGGATCGACGACATGCGAACGTGGCCCGGCTCTTCGATGGCGAACATCACGGCGCGCGCCACGTCTTCGGGTTTGAGCGCATCGGGTTTCGGATCGTCGAAGAACGGCGTGTCGACCATGCCCGGATTCACATTCGTGACACGCACGCCGGTGCCCTCAAGCTCGGCGGCGAGGTTGTCGGCATAGCCGCGCACGAACCATTTCGTGGCGCCATAGACCGACCCGGCCAATGTTTCGTATCCCGCGCGCGACCCGGTCACGACCAAATCGCCCCCGTTGGCCTTTAGGTAGGGGATGGCAAGTTTGCACGTCACGGTCAGCGCGAAGATGTTCACGTCGATCATGGTGCGGAAGTTTTCGAGATCGCCCTGCTCGGTTCCCTTGGCCGCCGCGCCCAGACCGGCATTGGCAAACACCGCATCGATCCCGCCGAAGCGCGTTGCGGCGGCCTCGAACGCGGCGGTCTGAGCGCGCACGTCGGTCACGTCGCAGGGGATGCTGCAGGCGTTGGCATCGCCCAGGTCCGCGACGAGGTCGGACAGCTTGTCGTCGGTCCGCGCCAGCAGGGCGACGCGATGGCCCGCCTTGACAGCCGCGCGGGCCGTGGCCGCGCCGATGCCGCTGGATGCGCCGGTGATGAGGATTGATTTCGAGGTTGGATTCGACATGGGGCCGTCCTTTCAAGGTTTCATATTGCCAACGCGCGAGCGCCGCTTCGGTTCAGCCGAAACTTGATTGCGCCGGCCTTTTTGGTTACACCTGCAACCGAGCCGGATGGCTCCCCGCGGGCCGGGGTCTTGTTTGTCGCGTGAAGGGCACGTTCCACGCGATGCGAAAAACAGGAGGATCCCCGATGGGACCATTTCCGCACGACGCCCCGAAAGCTGTCATCGACGCCCTGAATGTGGCCGGAACCGACGGGTTCGAATTCGTCGAATTCGCCCATCCCGACCCGAGCGTTCTGGAGACGTTGTTTCAGGCCATGGGTTACGTTGAGGTCGCGCGTCACAAGAGCCGCGATATCTCGCTCTATCGGCAGGGCGATATCACCTATGTCCTCAACTGCGACCGCAACAGCCACGCGGGCCGGTTCGTGGACGCCCACGGACCCTGTGCACCGGCGATGGCGTGGCGCGTGGTTGATGCGCAGCACGCGCTGAAATGTGCGGTCGACTACGGGGCCGAGGAATACAAGGGCGCGGACAAGACACTGGATGTGCCCGCGGTCATCGGGATTGGCGGCTCGTTGTTGTACTTCGTCGAGACCTATGGCGAGGCCGGGTCGCCCTATGCGGCGGAATTCGACTGGCTCGCGGAGGCCGACCCGAAGCCCGAGGGCGCGGGGTTCTATTACCTCGATCACCTGACGCATAATGTGGCGCGCGGCAACATGAGCACCTGGTACGATTTCTATGCCAAGGCGTTCAATTTCCGCGAGATCCGCTTCTTCGACATTGAGGGCAAGCAGACGGGCCTGTTTTCGCGCGCGCTGACCAGTCCGTGCGGCAAGATCCGTATTCCGATCAATGAATCCAAGGACGAGACCAGCCAGATCGAAGAATACCTGCAGGAATATGGCGGCGAGGGCATCCAGCATATCGCGGTTGCCACCGAGAATATCTACGACGCGGTGGACCGGATTTCCGCCGCCGGGATCGAATTCATGCCCGCCCCGCCCGACACCTATTACGACATGTCCCATGACCGCGTGCACGGCCATGAAGAGCCGATCGCGCGGATGAAGCAGCACGGCATCCTGATCGACGGGGAGGGGGTCGTTGATGGCGGCGTGACGCGCATCCTGTTGCAGATCTTTTCGAAGACCGTGATTGGCCCGATCTTTTTCGAGTTCATCCAACGCAAGGGCGATGACGGGTTCGGCGAGGGCAATTTCAAGGCGCTGTTCGAGTCGATCGAAGCCGATCAGATCGACCGCGGCGTGTTGAAAGAGGCCTGAGCCATCGCGGTATTCACCGATTTGAACGCCGGATAAAGCGCGCGATATCCGGCAAGGCGCGGCGCCAACGACGTGGCCCGCGCTCTATCGGGGGTGAACCAACGCGAGACCTCGGGCTTGGTGGCGACCTGCGCCGCGGGTGCGCCGGTGGCGATTTGTGCCAGACGGGCCGCACCCAAGGCCGGGCCGACATCGGCCCCGTCCGAGCGGCCAATCGCAAGCCCCATGACATCCGCGATCATCTGCAAAAGGAAATCGCTGCGCGTGCCGCCGCCGATGGCCAGCAGGCGGTCGGGGTTTGTGCCCGCCGCGGCCATGGCGGCCTGCGCATCGGCGAAGCTGAAGGCGATGGCCTCGACCACGGCCCGCATGAGGGCCCCATGGGTCGTGTCCTCGGACAGGCCCCAGAACCCGGCGCGGATATCGGCGTCGCCGTGTGGTGTCCGCTCACCAGTCAGGTACGGCAGGAACAAGGGCCCTGAGGCCGTGTCGGCGATGGCCTCCGCCTCGGCCAGAAGTGCGGCGATGGGGCGGTCCAGAAGTTGCGCAAGCCACGCCATGGGCCGCGCGCCGTTGAGCATCGCGGCCATCTGGAAATAGCGCCCCGGCAGGGTGTGGGCGTAGGCGTGGATGCGGCTTTCGGGGTTGGGGCGGAAGGTTTCAGTGGTGACGAAAAGCTGCCCCGAGGTGCCAAGCGAGATGAAGCCATCGCCGGGCTCGACCGCGCCGATGCCCACCGCGCCCGCCGCCGCATCGCCCGCGCCGGTGGCCACCGGAATGCCCGCGGGCAGGCCGAGGTCAGCGGCGGCTTCGTGCCGGAGGTGGCCCGCGATGGCGGTGCCGTTGAGGATGTCGGGCAGCCATGCGGGATCGGTGGCGGAGGCGGCGCAGAGCCTGGGCGACCAAGTGCGCGCGTCCTGGTCGAACCAGGAGGTTCCGGCGGCGTCGGAGGGGTCCGTGACCCGCACGCCGTGCAGGAAGAGGCCGACGTAATCCTTGGGCAACATCACCCGGGCGATGCGCGCGTGATCATCGGGCGCGTGTTCAGCCAGCCAGAGCAGCTTGGGTGCGGTGAAGCCGGGCATTGGCGGCACGCCCGAAAGTGTGCCGATGTTGGGGACACGTGCCGTCAAGGTCGTGCATTGCGTGTCGGCGCGACTGTCGTTCCACAGGATCGCGGGGCGGATGGGGGTCAGGTCGGCATCAAGCACAACCGCGCCGTGCATTTGCCCCGAGAGGCCGATGGCCGTTACCTCTGCGCGCAGCTCGGAGGGGAGTTTCGCGGCGGCCTCGCGCAATGCATCGAGCCAGTCCTGCGGGTGCTGTTCGCTGGCGCCGGGGAACGGCGTTCGCACCGTCAACGGCGCGTCTTCGGTGGCCCGCACATGCCCCGCCTTATCGGCAAGGCAGAGCTTGACGGCAGAGGTTCCGATGTCGATCCCGAGGTAGAAGGTCACCCGGTGCCCCCGCATTTTGGCCAGACGTTGCGCCCAGATAGGGCGAAGCGGCGGTCGAAGGCAAATCGTCCCGGTACGTGGGCGGGCGCGGATTTTGCCGCAACGGCTTGACCTTCCAGTTGATGGAACCCTCATATGACGGTGTGCGGGGCTGTTTTGGCCCGGCGCTGCGAAGGGAAGCCGTTTATGGCGCGTTATGCGTTGAGCCTTGAAGGATTGAATTGCGCGTCTTGTGTCGGACGCGCGGAGAAGGCGCTTGGAGATGTACCGGGCATCGGTGCGGTGCAGGTCAACCTTGCGACCGAGCAGGCGACCTTCGAGGCCGCCGCGCCGGAAGCGTTGGCGCGTGCGGCGCAACGGCTGGAGGTGGCGGGGTATCCGGCGCGTGGCGAAGAGATCCGACTGAGCCTTCGGGGGCTGTCCTGCGCGAGCTGCGTCGGGCGGGCCGAGCGCGCGTTGGCCGAGGTGCCGGGTGTGGTCGAGGCATCGGTCAACCTGGCCTCCGAGGCGGCCGCAGTGCGCGTGTTGGAAGGCGTGGTCCCGGCGCAGGCGCTGGCCGACGCGGTCACGCAGGCGGGGTATCCTGGTCAGGTGGAGACTGCCGAGGCCCCGGTGGATCAGAGCGCCCGGAGGGCCGAAGAGGCCGACGCGGCCGAACGGCGCATGTGGTGGGCGGTTGTCCTGAGCCTGCCGGTCTTCGTGTTGGAAATGGGCGCGCATATGATCCCCGGGATGCACGGGGTCATCGAGGCGACGATCGGGCACCAGACAAGCTGGTTGATCCAGTTTGCGCTGACGACGCTGGTGCTTTTGGGGCCGGGGCGAGGGTTTTACGCCAAGGGCCTGCCCGCGCTGGTCAAGGGCGCGCCCGACATGAATAGCCTTGTCGCTGTCGGCACTCTGGCGGCCTACGGGTTCTCGCTGGTGGCGACGTTTGCACCCGGCCTTTTGCCCGAGATTGCGCGCGCCGTTTATTTTGAGGCGGCGGCGGTGATCGTGAGCTTGATCCTTGTCGGTCGCTTTTTGGAAGCGCGTGCCAAGGGGCGCACGGGTGCAGCGATCCAGCGACTTGTCGGCATTCAGGTGCGTGAAGCGCGGGTGGAGCGCGATGGCGGCATCCTGGATGTGGCGCTGGGGGAGGTGCGGGTCGGCGACGTCGTGATCGCACGCCCCGGCGAACGGATCGCGGTGGATGGCACGGTGATCGACGGCACGAGCCATGTCGATGAAAGCATGATCACCGGGGAGCCGATCCCCGAAAGCAAGGGGCCTGGCGACGCTGTCACGGGCGGCACGGTGAACGGCGCGGGTGGCCTGCGATATCGCGCGACGCGGGTGGGGGCGGACACCGCATTGGCGCAAATCATCCGCATGGTGCAGGAGGCGCAGGGCGCGAAACTGCCGATCCAGGCGCTGGTGGATCGGGTGACGATGTGGTTCGTTCCGGCGGTGATGGCGCTGGCCGCGCTGACCTTTGTGGTGTGGCTGTTGGTGGGGCCGGAACCGGCGCTGAGTTTCGCGCTGGTGGCGGGGGTGTCTGTCCTGATCATCGCGTGCCCCTGTGCGATGGGGCTGGCGACACCGACCTCGATCATGGTGGGCACGGGGCGCGCAGCCGAGATGGGCATCCTGTTTCGCAAAGGCGACGCGTTGCAACGGCTGTCGGACGCTCATGTCGTGGCCTTCGACAAGACCGGAACGCTGACTGAGGGGCGGCCAGAGTTGACCGACCTGAACCTTGCGGAGGGGATCACGCGCGCGGATGCATTGGCGCTGGCGGCCTCGGTCGAGGCACGGGCAGAGCATCCGGTGGCCGACGCCATTGTCCGCGCCGCGCGGGACGAGGGGGTGCACTTGTCAGAGCCATCTGCCTTTGAGGCAACGCCGGGCTATGGTGTGCGCGCCCAAGTCGATGGGCGTGCGGTGGTGATCGGGGCCGAGCGTTGGATGCAGCGCGCCGGGGTCGACATGGGTGCCATGGGCAATACCGCTCAGGATCGCGCCGCAGAGGGCAAGACGGTGCTTTACCTGGCCATCGACGGGGCCATCGCCGCGCAATTCGCCGTGGCCGATGCGGTCAAACCAACGAGCGCTGCCGCCGTGCGGGCGTTGCAGGCGCGCGGCCTGCGCGTGGCGATGATCACCGGCGACAGGCAGGCCACCGCGCAAGCCATCGCGGCAGAGGTCGGGATCGATGACGTGGTCGCAGAGGTCCTGCCGGGCGGCAAGATCGAGGCCATCGACCGGCTCCGTGCTGGCGGGAAAACGGTGGCCTTCGTTGGCGACGGAATCAACGATGCACCGGCGCTGGCCCATGCCGACGTTGGTGTGGCGATTGGCACCGGCACCGATGTGGCGGTCGAGGCGGCGGATGTTGTCCTGATGTCGGGCGATTTGTCCGCGGTGGTCAATGCGCACGAAATCTCGCGTGCGACCCTGCGCAACATTCGCCAGAATCTCGGCTGGGCCTTTGCCTATAATACCGCGCTGATCCCGGTGGCGGCGGGCGTGCTGTTCCCGGTGTTCGGAGTGCTGTTGTCGCCGGTTTTCGCGGCGGGCGCGATGGCCTTGTCATCGGTGTCGGTGCTGTCGAATGCGCTGCGGCTGCGCGGGGTGCGCCCGGTGACCCTGCCGAACTCAGGGCCGCCCGCGCCAAGCGCGGCAGCCGCCGAGGCGGTGGCGGCAGCATGAACCGGGGGGGTGCCCATGAACATCGGTGAAGTTGCGAAGGCGTCGGGCGTCCCGCCAAAGACGATCCGGTACTACGAGGAGATCGGGTTGATCCGGCCCCGTCGCGGTGAAAACGGGTACCGCGATTTCCGGGACAGCGATTTGCACAAGCTGGCGTTTCTGGGCCGCGCACGGGCGCTGGGGTTTCCGATTGCCAATTGCCGCACGCTTCTGGCGCTCTACGAAGACGAGGCGCGCAGCAGCGCCGAGGTGAAGCAGGTGGCGCAGCAACACCTTGCCGAGATTGATCGCAAGATCACGGATCTGTCGGAAATGCGGGCAACCCTTGGCGAGCTGGTCGAAAGCTGCGCCGGAGATCATCGACCGGATTGCCCGATCTTGATGTCCTTGGCGCGGGACGAAAGCTAGGCGGTGGGGGCGGCCGGGTCCGTGCGCCTCAATATGTGGGCAATCGACCATAACGATCAAGCCAGTGGAACAGCGATCAAAGCCGTGCCGGGACCGCGACTTTTTCAATGGCCTTTGATTTCGAGAGGGGCCGGATCGAACACGGTTGTGAGATGCCGCGGACAATAAAGCGAGAAGTCTTCGCGTGGAAACGGGGTGCGATCCACTCGATATGGAACAGCGACAGATCGACCAAGCCTGGCCTCAGCAAGACGACCCCTGATTGTGTTCGGGAGGCATTCCTGCCCGGCAACAGATGCGCCGATCAAGTTTCGAAAGACGGGACCGAGACACCCCAAAACCCCGCATCCGCGCAAACAAACAAAAGGTTTGGGCGGTGCGGGGCGTGGGATGTTCTCGCGACCTGCGACACCTACACGGAAAGGGTCAGGTTTTCTCCCCTTGCGGCGTCACGCCGAGGGCTTCCTTGTCGGCCTTGCGCACGTGGTTGGGATCGCCTTCCTTGCCGGGCCGGTTCTTCAATTCGTGATGCTGCTCGGAGCCTTTGAGTTTCTCAAGGTTTTCGTCGTTGGCGATGTGGCTCATGGCGAAGTCTCCTGCGATTGGTTTGCATGACAACAACCCTTCGATCGCCCTTTGGTTCCGGGTCCTTTGCCATTTGACTCGTTATGGGAGGCGGGGAACCAAACGCCGGATCGCGCGCTTGCGTGAAATGGAAAACAATTAATCGCGCGCCGTCCGGGCCTGCCTTATCGTTTTGTGCGCGCTGGCCACGATTGCCGCGATGGACTTCGGGCAATCCATCTTGGCACCGGTCCTTAGCGCGGTTGTGATCGGCGTCGTCCTGTCCCCGCTGACAGATTGGATGGTAAACCGTGGCTTTCATACGGCGGCGGCGGCGTTTGCGGTTCTTTCGATGTTCCTGCTGGCTGCGATCACGTTGGTCGTGTTGCTTGAGCCGACGCTCAGCCACGCGATCCGGCAAGCGCCCGTGATTTGGTTCGAGTTCGAAAGCCTTGTCGCCTTGGCCCGAAACGCCTTGGACGGCATGCGCGATCTGCAGGACACCGTGGCCGACGCGCTGGTAGAAGAGGCGCAGTCGTCCAACGGTGCGGAGGAGGGCGCCACTGCGCAGGACGATCTACCGATCCCGAACCTCCTCGATGCCCTGTCCTACGGCCCCGCCGTCTTCAGCGCGTTTCTGGTCTTCGTCGGAACGCTCTACTTTTTTCTCGCTAGTCGAACCGAGCTCTATGCGCACATGGCCGCCGCCTTCGAAAGCATCGACGTGCGGCGTTTGCAGGCAGCCGAACACCGGGTGTCGCGGTATCTCCTGACGGTGACCTTGATCAATGCGGGATTTGGGGCATGCGTGACCTTCGCACTGATGGCCATCGGCATGCCCCAAACCGATCTTTGGGGGCTTGCGACGTTCCTGTTGAATTACATGCTGTATCTCGGACCCGGGCTGGTTGCGCTTGCTTTGATTGTTGTCGGTATGGTGACATTCGACGGCGCGTTCAGCTTTCTGCCAGACGCGATCTTTCTTGCGCTCAACATGGTTGAGGCCCAATTCGCCACGCCGACGCTGGTTCGTCAGCACATGTCTCTGAACCCGCTTTTGGTGTTCCTGTCGCTGGTCGGCTGGTTGTGGCTTTGGGGCCCGGTCGGCGGGCTCGTGGCGATCCCGGTGTTGGTTTGGGCGCTTTACATGATGGGAGCATCCGACAGGCCGGCATGAGAAAGCCCCGGCACTCGGGTGCCGGGGCCTTGATCGTGTCCTGAGACAGCGCTTCAGCCGTGCGCGGCAACTTTGGGACGGCCGTTGCCGGATTTCATATCCTGCGCCTTTTCGCTGACGGTGTCGGCGACGCTGCCGATGGTGTCTTTCACCTGCTCTTGACCTTTGGCGACGGTATCGCGCGCCAGGACTTTGGCATTCTCCACCTCTTCGCGGAACACACGATCGGCTTCGTCGAAGAGGCGGTCGCGATGTGCACCGATGCTGCGGTTCTCGACCGACGTGCGGGGCAAGGCAGCGGCAAGCGCGGCCCCTGCGGCGAACACAAGCGCTCCGATCAACAAGGGATTTTCCTGCGCCGTCTGCTTTGTGGCGGTGGCGGCGCGGCTGGCGTGGTGCTCGGCCTGCGCTTGTGCGTTGATCGCCGCTTCGCGCGCCGCGCGGATGCGGGCCTTGGCGCCGTTGGGCAGGTTCCCCATGCCGTCTTCGATCTTGCCGCGCAGGACCTCGGCGGAGGCATAGGCCCGGTCTCGGAGGCTCGGATTTTCTGTGTGATTGGAGGTCGTCATATCGGTGTCTCCTTCATAGGTTTCGGTTCCGAATCGCCCGGTGCTGGCGGCATCGGCGGCCCGCAGGCGCGCGTCGAATTCGGCCATTTCCGGTCCATCCATCGTGGGGCGTCGAAAGCCCTGCACGCTGCCGGTGTCGCTCGGGTCGTATGAGGGTGAACTGGACGCGGGGTGAATACGCGGGGACGCCTTGGTGGTTGCCATTTGCGCCGCGAACCAGCTGATGCCCAGACCGGCAAGGGCCAGGGGCACCTTGGGGCTGCGCAATGCCGGGCCGACCGCTGCGGCCAGATCGCCGCCTGTCATCTGCGCCATGGCGCCGTCGATCAGGCGCGCGGGGCGCAAATCGCCACCCAAGGCGGACATGTGTGTTCGGAGCGCGTCACGCTCGCGAACTAGGTCGCATTCGATTTCGTTCAGATCAGGCATTTGCGGCCTCCTTCAGCACCTGCATGTCGCGTTGGATGTTGCTGAGCGTGCGGTCAGGGATCAGGCGTTTGGCCTTCACCTTCGAAAGCCCGAGTGCCAGCAAGACCCCGGCGATCAGCGCAAGGGCACCGCCCATGATCAGAGCGGCCATCCAGACCGGCAAGCCGGCCGCCGCAAGCCCGGCGACCGCGGCCACGGACAGGACGAACACGGCGACAAGGGCAATCATCGCGGCAGCGCCAATCAATGCGGCCCCGACCCTGGCGTGGCCGAGATTTTCGGATATCTCGGCCCTTGCCAGACGGAATTCGTGTTTCGCCATGCCCGCCGCGGCTTCAAGCAGCCGCGCTGCGTGAGACAGCGGCGAGGGAGAGGGTCCTGGCATCACGAATACCCCCAGCGGTGCTTGTTCTGGTCCGGGTAGGCGCGCTGCGCATCAGGCACGGACGGGTAATTGTGTCGATCCGATGCGCTGACCTGATAGTCGGCGCGTTCGGAGGCCTTCACGGCCCGCCCGGCAAGGAAACCCAAAGCGGCTGCGCTGCCGAAGAACACCAGCGGGTTGCGGCGCGCGAATGCCGACACGTCATTTTGCAACGTGCTGAGATCCGTGTCGCGCAGGGTGGATGCCATTTGCGTCAGGCTGTCGGAAATCTGCTCGGCGGCCTGCCGGGCATATGGGTTGTTCTCGAACGCGGCACCAGCGTCGCGAAGGTCATCCGCATGCGCGTCGGCCTTGGCCGCAACGTCATCCATGACGTCATCGGCCTTGTCCGCGACCGCGTCCTTGATGTCATCTGCGGTGCTGGACGCTTCGGCTTTTGCCTTCGCCGCGACATCCTTGGCCGCGGTTTTCGGGTCACTTTTTTGCTGTTGCGTGCTCATCAGCATGCTCCTTTTAATGCAAGAAATTCGGTTAGCTTCGCAGGGCGTCGATCTGGACTTTCAGGTCGTCGCGCTGTTTCACGAGGAGATCGGCGTAGTCGCGTCGATCGGCGACCTTCTCGATCGCCTTGTCATAGGTGTCGACAATCTGCTCTTCGCCATCGGCGATGGCTTCGATGGCCGACGCATCCAGCGCATCGGCCCAATCGCGCACGGTTGCGACGGCGGTGTGAACGAGACCCATGAGCGAGCCCGCTTCACCGGGCTGCCCGCCAAGACGTTCGAAATGTTCGAAAACCTCTGCGGCATGGCCTTGATGAATGGCCAGGAGACGTTGAACAATCGGCTTCAGATCGTCGTCCGCGCGGTCGACCATCTCTTCATACCCCTTGATCAGATCGGCAAGGGTGTTCGCGATGTCGCTCATAGCCGAAATGGCTGGATCTCCGGTTGTCGTGCCGGGCGCTGCGGTGTGCATTGTTTCAGGCATGTGATCCTCCGTGATTGGTTGCAGAATGAACAAACCGGCCTGCGTATGAGTTCCGAGATTTATTTTTGAACCTTGGCGGAACCCCCAAGGTCTTTGTGCGTTCGTCTCGGTTCCATGGAGGACCGAAGATGGCTGATCGACCGAGTATCAAAGACGAAGACATGTATGAGTCCCTGCGTGCGGACGGTATGGGCAAGGAAAAGGCGGCCCGGATCGCCAATGCCAACGCGAACCCTGACCGCGACCCATCTGCCAAGGGTGGCAAGCAACCGCCCTACGAGGATTGGACAAAGGACGATCTGGTCCGGCGTGCGCGTGAATTGGAAATCAACGGCCGGTCGGACATGACGAAAGATGAGCTGATTGACGCGCTGCGTGCGCCATAGGAGATGGGCGTCGCCGCGTCAGAGGACCTGTGTCGCCAGTTGGGCCTGATTTTCTACCCCGACAGTGAGCCCGGTATCACGCGGTCGGGCCGCGGGACGGGATTCATCTACCGCGCGCCCGACGGCAACAGGATCACAGACGCCAAGCACCGTGCAGCTCTTGATGCACTGGCCATCCCGCCGGCCTATTCCGAGGTTTGGCTTTCCCCGCACAGGCAGGGGCATCTGCTTGCGACGGGGCGTGACGCGGCGGGGCGCAAGCAATACCGGTATCATCCGGATTGGACCCGCCATCATCAGGAACGGAAATTTGAGCATTTGAGCAATATCGGGCCGCGCCTTCCGCGCCTGCGGCGGTGGATTTCCCGCCAGATCCGGAGCAATGACCCGAGCGAGGAGGCGGCGGTTGCCACAATACTTTGCCTCATAGATCGCCATTCACTGCGCGTTGGTCATCCCGATTACAGCCGCCAGAATGGTAGCTTCGCGGCCACTACCTTGCAGCAGCGCCACTTGATTGAAATGGATGAGGGCATGATGCTCGCCTATTCGGCCAAAGGGGGCGCGAAGGTGACGAAATCGGGCTTGTCGCAAGCGCTCAGGCGGCGTTTGCATATCGGTCCGGACGGGGCGCGCGAGCGGTTGGTTGGGTGGCGTGATGCGCGCGGACGCTGGCGCGCGGTACAGCCGGGAGTGGTGGTCGATACCATGCGCGAGATCCTGGATTGTGAGGTGACGCCGCGCCTGATGCGCACCTGGAACGGCAGTCGCGCGGCATTTCTGGCTGCGCGGGCCGCAGAGCAGCCCACGATCAAACATGTCTCGACGGCAGCCGCGCAGACCCTCCACAACACGCCCACAATTGCGCGTAACAGCTACATCCATCCGGGTATCATCGACGCAGTGCGCGATGGTGCGGTGTTGCCGAAGGACCGGACGGACGCGCCGGAGCTTTTGCGGATCGGTGAAGACGGGATGACCGCATTTCTGAGAGCATCGGATTGAGCCAAGAGCGCTTCAGCCGCGACGGCGGATCGAAGCCGACGTTGCGATTGCCGGGTGGATTTCTTGCAGGACGCCTCTGGCCTTTGCAGAACAGGTAAGTCCGGCCCTAGAGCGACGGACCCCGATGAAAGGGCCTTGCGTTCCGCCCTGGTGGGCGCGTGCGTTCCTTTGTCATTGTGTTGCAGACTTGCGATGACGGCATCAATCCCGATGGGGCCTTGGCCGCCCGTTCATATGCATCAGGTATTTAAGGGACGTTTGGCAGCGTAGTCGGTCCGCGGTGGACGGTGTTGGCAATTGCCAAGCGAAGCGCCAAGTCGCCCGCCGGGCCTGCGGTGAGCCACGGGTCGTTTCCGACGGACAAAAACCATCGGAACGTGTCGCCGACCTACGAAAGCGTCGTTGGTGTGCGCTGGCGGGCAAGGGAGCGACCACGTGGCAAGTTCCCCTTGGTTCGGTCCTAAACCATCTCGTCGGGGACGCCGGGCAGGGGCGACGCCAATTCGATATCGCGCCCCCGTGGGTAGGGCAAAAGGAAATGCGAACGTTCTTCCGGCGGGGTTGCAATGTTCTGCGCCAAAGCTCCGTTCAGCCAGTGGATGAAGGTCGTTTGATCCTCCAGAGGGTCGATTGGATGGCGGCCCAACCAATGGCTCAGCACCCGGTGCCACAGAGTTTGGACATGGTCGGGGTCGACAAGATGCACGCCCGCTTCGGTATCCCATCTCAGGCTGCGCCCATTGAGGTTGGCCGACGATACGATGGCTTGTTGCGCGCCGAAAAGCGAGACTTTCGAATGGACGTAGACGATCGGCGCGTCGAAAAGTGTGCTGTAACGTGAACTGTCAGTTGGTGCGACCGCGGGGCGGGCCGGAGAAGCCAGCGAGAGGCGATTGCCGAAGGCCTCCGCAACGATGTCAATGCACTCCATCTGAAGCTGCGCGCCGAATTGCGCATCTTCGCGGCGATTGCCCTCGAAAGCGACATCTTCGGGCGAGGCGGGAAGCACCATGGTGCACGTCAGCTGCGGCTTTGTGCGGGCGGCCTTGGCCAGGGCTTCGGCCAATGGTTTGTGACGAAAGAACTGCGTTTCAAAATAGATCGGCCCAACTGTCTCGGCGATTGCGTCCAGATGGGCCTTTTCGATCTCCGCAACATGGTCTTTGGGCCCGAAGTGCAACACCTCAGCGCTGCGTTTCATAGACAGGGTTCGAAGAAAACCGGGCGCAGATGCGGTAGCGGGGCGTTGTCCTGCGGTGACTGCCTGAAAACTGTCGAGGTGGCGCAGAGCAGCGGCGACCACCGGGCCTTCTACGACGGCTTGGATATCGTGCCAGGTCTGCTCCGCAGGGAGAGCGTGATCCTTGGTGTCATAGCGCCGTTCATTCAGGTCGAGCCCGCCGATATAAAGGCTGCGGTTGTCGATTACGGCCAGTTTCTGGTGATGTGTGGCCGGAATCAGCGGCAGGTCCATCCGCGATTTGCGGTCCGCCAATCCCGGGGTCAACGGATCCTCTGCCGTCGCGTTCATTTCGGGCCGCGATTTGGCCTGCAGCGCGACGCGCGGGATCAGGCCGACGCGCGCGGGATGATCGGCAATCGTCCAGGTGAAACGGGCGTCGGTTGAAAGCTCGTTCACGGCCGCGAATTGACGGGCGCTGGACCAACTTCGCCGGTGGTCTTCGGTTGCGATGATCGGGTCGAAATCGGTGACCGTCAGCGAGAAGGCGACACCGCGATTGAGCGCATGGAGGATCAGGTCGAACCATGTGTCGCCGATTTTTCGCGCGGATGCCCCGCGCAATTTCGTGCGCAGGTCGAAGACGCGGAAGCAGCCAACGACAGAATGCTCAGCCGCAAGAACGGCGTCTTCAAAGGCTGCGAACGCCTCCTCGGCGGTCACCAGAAGGTCGAACGCTTCGATGGCATTCGCGGTGGATAGGTCGACCGTCATGGGCGTTGGGGTCCTTAACTGGCGCGGGGCAATTCGATCTCGGGGGCGTCGGCGTCATCCTCGTCGGTGTCTTCCTCGTCATCGACAGTTTCGGCTGCTAGCCCCGGGCAGATGACCGTGGTCTTGTGCAACTCCGCATCATGATCCACGTCGATTGTGGCACCCAATTGTGACACGAAGGCACTGATCAGTTGCGCGCCAAGGCCGGTGCCTTGTGCGCCGTCTTCCTCCTGCACAACGCGGCCAAGCGTATTTTCCACTGTCAACACGACATCGCGTTCCCTCCACTCCAGTTTCAGGCGGATCATCGGTGGCCCGGTATTGGGGCGCCCAACGTACTTCACGGCATTCGTGGTCAGTTCGCTGGCCAGCAGGGTCAGCGGCACGGCATGGTCGGGCTCAAGGCTCAATCGGTCAAATTGCATTCGCGTCTCGACGCCCTGACCGGGCGGCAATCCGATACTCAAGGTTGATTGCAGCACATCGTGCAGCAGCCTGTCGGCTCGGACGCGCGCAAGTGTGTTGCCGGAATAAAGCGCTTTGTGGATCGACGACAGGCCCATCACCCGATCTTGCATACGCCGCAGCACGCGCCGACTTTCACCGTCGGGGACCGACCGGATCTGGATGTTGATCATGGACGCGATCAGTTGAAGATTGTTCTTCACGCGGTGATGCACTTCGCGCAGAAGAAGTTCCTTTTCGGCCAGTGCTTCCGACAATTCGGTGCGGTCGCCAAGTATACGGTCCACCATGCGATTGTAGGTATCGGCGATTTCGGTAATTTCGTCAGGCGCAGACTCCAGCATGGCAAAGCTGTCGCCGGGATCTTCGAACGAAAAGCTGGCCATGCGTGCGCGCACTTCGCGCAAGTGACGCAACACCAAACGGTCCATCGCAAAAATTGCCACGCAAAGCGCGATTGCCCACATCAAGATCGGGAACAGGGGCGCGCCCGTGCCGAGGAATGAGACCGATTGGGCCTGTGTTCCGGCCTCGTAAAGACCCAGCACGTAAACCCTGTCGGCGATCAGTGGCACCAGCACTGCCAAATCCGTTCGCCCGTCACGCGTTGTTACATCTCGGGTGAAGCCCGTTTCGGTGATCACAAGGTCCGCCGGGACAAAGCCGAAGCGCGCGATTTGCTCGGGCTCGACCGATGCGGCGAGCACCGCCCCCTCCCCATCCAGAAGCGCGAGGCGGACACCATCGAATTCGGGGTCCTGCGCCGTTCCCAACAGGGCGTCGGAGATGGAAACGGACGCGCCGCCGAGGAACTGACCATCTGCATCGAAAACCGGCATCGTGGCGATCATGACCGGGCGTCCGCTTAGTGCACCTTGGGGATTGAAGGCGATCATCGGCCTTGGATCGGCGACGAAACTTTGCCAATCGTCGAAGTCCGAGAAATCCTGTGTGTCGCCGGTGGAAGAGCACTGCATGAAGCCGAAGGCGTCAATGAAACCGGCGAACACAATCGTATCGTTCTCGGCAACAAAGTTGCGCATGATGGTTCCGCACAGCGGTGTTTCCGACCCGACGCTTTTTGCGGCGACCGCCAATGCTTCGGCAGATCCGTAAGCGCGCCGCAATAGGGCGCGTTCCGTCGAAACGGCGCGCAAGGTACGCGACATGAGCGCGGTACGCTCCAACGCTTGGGCCTCGCGCACGACAGCGGCGGTCTGGAACACCGCCACGATCCCAAGAGGTAGGATCGCGATGCTGACCAAGGCCGCCAATCGCACCCGCAACGATGTCCACCATCGCCGCTGATCCTGCGCTTTGTTCATGCAGCCGGTCGCCCCGTCACGACCGCCATCGTGGCCTGATCGGTCATCTCAAGCGGCTCGTTTTCATCAAGATGCATCAATTCAGCCAGGCGTTTGCGACCACGGTTGGCGCGGCTTTTGATTGTACCCACCGCGCAGCCGCACATATCGGCGGCCTCTTCGTAGGAAAAGCCCGAGGCCCCGACCAAAAGCAGAGCCTCACGTTGTTCATCGGGCAGTTCAGCGAAGGCGGCGGTGAAATCCTGCATCACCAGGCGACCGTCATGGGCGGGCTTTTCGGACAATCGTTCGGCCATGACCCCATCCACATCCGCCACTTCGCGCGAGCGTTTACGACGCAGCGAATAAAACGTGTTGCGCAGGATCGTGAAAAGCCAGGCGCGCATGTTGGTGCCCGGCTCAAACTTGTCGATGTTTGACCAGGCCTTGACCACGGTGTCCTGCACCAGGTCATCGGCGGTGGTTGCATTTCGGGTCAGCGAGCGCGCGAAGGCCCGCAGGGAGCCCAGGTGTTCCACGATCTCGTCGCGAGGGTCATTTGTCATTCGACGCCACCTTTTTACCGGATTTCAACTGCGTAAGCAGGTCTGTAAATCGGTCCGGCAGGGCCTCGTTCAGCGTTTCATCATAGACCCGACGCAAGTTTTCGTCGATCTGCCTGTCGATTGCCTTGGGTCGCGTGCTGGATTTTTTTGGCTTCTGGTCCATGTGCTCACTACGAGAAAATTTGGGTTCACTATGGAACCAACTAGCGCGCCAAAGGTTCCAAACAAAATTCATGACGGGAGAATTGGAATGAATGATGCGACTGATCAGGGCGATCTGAGCGCGAAAATTGGTGCTGAGATCCCCTTTTTGCGGCGTTACGCACGCGCCCTGACGGGCGCTCAGGAGAGCGGCGACCGGTATGCGATTGCGGCGTTGGAAACCGTGGTGGCCGACCCCGATCTTTTGGCTGCGGCGAATGACGCCAAAACCGCGTTGTTCAAAACGTTCCACACCATCTGGTCGAGTTCCGGAGCGAAATTGGATGAAGGCGCCTCGGGCGATGACCTTCTGGAAATGCGTGCCAGATGGCGGTTGAAACACCTGACCGACAATTCCCGCGAGGTGCTTTTGCTGCGCACAATCGAAGGTTTCAGTTTCGGGTCCATCGCGCAGATCATGGGGTTGGGACAAAATGAGGTCGAGCAACTCTTCGCGCGCGCCATGGACGACATGGGCGAGATGGTGACCGGCGACGTGTTGATCATCGAGGATGAGGGCATCATTGCGATGGACCTGCAATCCATCGTCTCAGGCATGGGTCACACGGTGACGGATATCGCGCGGACGCGCGACGAGGCCTTTGCCAAGGGGCGCGCGACAGCGCCGGATCTGATCCTGGCCGATATCCAATTGGCCGATAAGTCGTCTGGCATCGACGCGGTGAACGATCTGCTGAAGGAATTGGGCAACCGCCCCGTTATCTTCATCACAGCGTTCCCTGAACGGCTGCTGACAGGAGACCGGCCCGAGCCCGCGTTTATGATCACCAAACCTTACTCCGAGGAACAAGTGCGCGCCGCCGTTAGTCAGGCCATGTTCTTTGCGACCTCCGAACGCATCGACGTCACCGTATGATTTCGAGCGCAAGAAAAAAGCCCCGGCGAAAGGCCGGGGCTTAAATCGTGTCTACGAGGCCGACAGGGCGCGCAACATCCACGCGGCTTGTTCGTGGAACGCCGAACGTTCGGTCGCCAGATCTTCCGTCACCGGATCCTTGCGACCTTCAACCAGGTCAATCAACGCATGCAAGCGATGGGCCAACGCCTCATGATCACTTGCCAGATCGTCGACCATTTCCTGGGCGCTCGGCATCTTGTCGAGATCTTCGATCTTTGAACGCTTCATGATGTCATCCATGCGCATCGGTGCGAGCTGACCAAGCGCACGGATGCGTTCGGCGAGCTCATCGGCAGCGGCAAACATGTTCTCGTACTGCTCTTCGGAGAGTTTGTGGATGGAATAGAAGGCGGGGCCAGTCACGTTCCAATGATAGGCGTGGGTCTTGAAGATCAGACGGTAAGTGTCGGCCAACACGTCGGCCAGGCCATCCGCGATCCCCTCGATTTTCCGTACGCCAGTATTTACGGTTTCGGCTTGTGGTGTAATTTTCAATGTCTCGGTCATGCATGGAACTCCTCTCGGAATGTTTAACGAAGAACCTGGCGCAAGGTTCCATTGATTTTAAGCGGAACCACTGGGCGTGGCGCGCGTTAGGCATTGCCAACCAGCGAGGATGCCATGGCCGAAGAACAAGCGATCCGCGAAGCCACTCGGCTCAATTCGAAATTGATCTATGAGGTGATCCGCCGCGACGGCGAAGAGGAGTTGGAGCGACCGGCCAAGTCCTTGGTCTGGTCTGGCATCGCGGCGGGCCTTTTGATCTCATTCTCGGTCTTGGGCGAGGCGGTCCTGCGCGATAACCTGCCTGAGACGCCATGGCGGTATCTGATTGAAAATCTTGGATACAGTTTCGGCTTTCTGCTGGTGATCCTCGGCCGGATGCAATTGTTCACCGAGAACACCATTACGACCATCCTGCCGCTGGTTGCTGAACGGTCGGCGTCGTGCTTCGGTCGCGTCCTGCGCCTTTGGAGCATCGTCCTGGCTGCCAATATCGTCGGCGCTTTGGGCGCGGCCGCCTTCATGGCCTTCAGCGGTGCGTTCGACGCCGACCTGTTGGCCGTTATCGGAGATTTGTCCCGTCATGCCACCGGCTTCCCGCCCGGCGAGGCGTTCTTTCGGGCGATCCCGGCGGGCGTTCTTGTGGCGTCAATCGTGTGGATGATGCCTGGCCAGAACGGCAGCGAGGTCTTGTTGATCGTGCTGTTCACATGGCTGATCGCAGCAGGCGATTTCACCCATATCATCGCCGGATCGGTCGAGATGTGGTTCCTCGCATTGCAAGGCAATCTGGGCTTTGGCCCGGCTCTGGTCCAGTTTTTCCTGCCTGTTCTGGCAGGCAACATCGTGGGCGGCACGTTGGTCTTCACCTTGCTCGCCTGGGGGCAGGTGAAAGCCGAAGTCGAGCCGGAGGAAAACGCAGTAGGGAACAAATGAGCGCGCCGCGCGTTGGCTTGCCAGATCAAAGGAGTATAAGCATGTCAGCACCTGACACAAACATCGACAAGCAGACGCGCCGTCACAAGCCATCCCTATTCGGCATTGCACTGGCCCTGATCGTCGCTGCTGTAGCGGCGGCAGTTTTTATTGCCTGGGACGGTCTGGAGCCCGAGAGCCAGGCCGCACCCGTCACCGTGCAAGGCGCCGATCAATGAGCTTTCAGGTCGGCCAAAACGTGAAATGGGATTGGGGCAACGGCGAAGGCGAGGGCAAGATTGCCGAGCGCTTTGAGGACGATGTGAGCCGTACGATCAAGGGTACGGAAGTGTCGCGCAACGCGTCTGCAGATGAGCCGGCTTTTCTGATTGAACAGGCCGACGGTGACAAGGTCCTGAAATCCTGTACCGAGATCAAAGCAGCCTAATAAAGAGAGGATAAATCATGTTGGAAGTTACTGGTATCGGCGGGCTGATTTTGCTCGTACTCAACATCTGGGCCATCGTGTCGATCATCGGATCTGGCGCGAGCACCGGCAAGAAGGTTCTATGGTGTCTGCTGGTCCTGATCCTGCCGTTGATCGGCTTTATCTTGTGGTTCTTCATTGGACCGCGAGGCGCCGCTCAAAACGTTTGATAACGAATGAAAAGCCCGGCCTTCGTGCCGGGCTTTTCTTTGCGGTTCAGATGAGCGGTCGACGCAGAACCGGATCAATCTCAAGTGTGGCGAGCTCTTCGAGTTCTTCCGGCGCATGGAGGGCCAAGATCCCGTCCTCCAGTGACAAAAGCTGGCGCTCGCGCAGCTTCATCAGCGTCTTGTTCGTGTGGACAAGTGACAATCCCAAGGCGTCTGCAAGATCCTGCTGACGATAGGGGAAGGGGCAGCGGTCGCCATCAACCAGGCCGAGGGCCTGACATCGCAGGAAAAAGCGCAACAGGCCCCAGCTCATTCGCTCCGTAGCGTTCATCTGCCCGAGCGACGCAAGAGCCTCGCCGAGAAAATGCTCCTCTACGGCAGCGGCCCACGTCACATCAAAGGCGCGCTCGGGCTGATTTTTGTAAAGCGACCAGAATTCCGAACGGTTGAAGACACACAGAACCATCGGCGTCGTCGCCTCGACCGAATGCTTCATCTCGCCCATGACGCCGGCCTGCAGACCGATGAAATCGCCGGGCAGCACGAAATTCACCACCTGTCGCCGACCGTCGGGCAATGTCTTGTAACGCAATCCCATGCCCTTGAGCGCCGTGAATAATTGCGGGCTGTTGGAGCCTTGCATCATCACGGTCGTCTGTGGGTCGATCTTCAGCTCGCCGTGTTTGAAACGCTGCATATAGGCAAGTTCATCACGACCGAGATCTTCGAAAATCTCAATCTTGCGAAGCGGGCAGTTCTGACAATCGGTAACCATGTTTCCTTGCGGTAGCTATGTCGCAGTTTAATGCGCGGCCAGCGCATTGTTGGCATTGGGGGTCAACGAACAAGCAATCGGTTTGTTCCAAATGTGATTTAGAGGTGAGTGATGGACCGTTTGATAGACGGGCCACGCAGCAGGGCCGTCGTCTGCCACGGCAACCCGCTGGTGGGAGAGGATTTGCGCCAATTGCTGTTGTCGGAGGGGGCAGGTGAGGTGCTGGTGATCCGGAGCCTTGACGAGGTTCAGATCGAGAGTGATGCAATTGCGTTTGTCGAAGGCTCGGCCAAATTGCTGCTGCAGGCAGTGCAGATTCAGGGCTGGCTTCGTCGTGGCACGCCCGTGGTCGCCATGAACGGATGTGGCGGCATGGCGTCCGTCCCGCGTGGCGTCCATCTGCTGAAGCAGCCATTTCGCAGCGAAGATGTGCAGAACTTGTTGACCCAGGTGAAGGTTTTCTGATTTTTTTGGAACCCAACGCGCGTGGGCCGGTTGCTTATCCGTAACTGTAACGGAGATATACCATGCTTGGTTGGGCTATCACATTTTTGATCGTCGCGCTTGTCGCGGCACTGTTTGGATTTGGCGGTATTGCCAGCGCATCTGCGGGCATCGCGCAAATCCTGTTCTTCATCTTCGTGGCGCTGTTTGTTGTCACGCTGATCGTGCGGGCTGTCAGAAGCTCGTCGTAAAGCGGCGAAGATCGAAAGAGGGCGGCTGATCCGACGCGGATTGGCTGCCCTTTTTGCATGGCAAAAACGAAAGGGCAGTGGATGTCACGGCATACGCTCGTCAACGAATTCATGAACAGGGTCGAGACACACTCGCCCAACCAAACCGAATTTCATCAGGCCGTGCGCCATGTTGCGCAAGACGTGATCACCATTGAAAAGGCGCATTCTGGCTATACCGCCGCGAAAGTGCTCGACCGGCTGGCCGAACCGGATCGGGTCATCGGCTTTCGGGTTGTCTGGCAAGACGACGCGGGCGAGACGCAGGTCAATCGCGGCTGGCGCGTGCAATATTCCGATGCGATCGGCCCGTATAAGGGTGGCCTGCGCTTTCATCCGACGGTGTCGCCGTCGATCCTAAAGTTTCTTGGCTTTGAGCAGGTGTTCAAGAACGCGTTGACGGGCCTGCCGCTTGGCGGCGGGAAGGGGGGTGCGGACTTCGACCCTACCGGCCGGTCAGACGCAGAGATCATGCGCTTCTGCCATGCCTTCATGTGCCAACTTGCGCCATTTATCGGGCCTGACCGGGACGTCCCGGCGGGCGACATCAATGTCGGAACACGAGAAATCGGCTGGCTCTTTGCGGCCTACAAGGCACATGCGCTGGAGTTTACCGGCGCGCTGACCGGCAAGGGCGCATCGTTTGGCGGATCCCAGATCCGGACGGAGGCGACGGGCTATGGGCTAATCTACTTCGTACAGGCCATGTTGGCCGAACAGGGTGCCGATTTGGCGGGCAAGCGCGTCGCAATCTCGGGTAAGGGCAATGTCGCCACCCATGCGGCGGAAAAGGCCGTGGAAGCTGGGGCCCACGTGATCACGTTGTCCGACACCTCAGGCACATTGGTGGCCGAGGATGGAATCGATGCTGCCACAATCGCCTGGGTCCGGGCCCGCAAACAGGCCGGTGAAGATATCTCTCACCCGCCTGAAGATACGAAAGCACGCTACGTGGCAGGGGCAATGCCGTGGGAGCAGGACGTCGATATCGCCTTGCCCTGCGCCACCCAGAACGAGTTAGACAAGGACATGGCCAAGGCGCTCGTCGATCAAGGCACTCAAATCGTTGCCGAAGGCGCGAATATGCCGCTGACTTCCGATGCCATCGATATTATCGCCAACGGCGGGCTGTTGCACGCGCCGGGCAAGGCGGCAAATGCCGGAGGTGTTGCGGTGTCGGGCCTTGAGATGAGCCAGAACAGCCATCGCCGCTATGCAACCGCAGAAGAGGTTGACGCAGACCTGAAGCAGATCATGAAACGCATTCATGCCCGCGCCGCCGACGAGGGGCGGTCGGGCAACCGGATCGACTATTCCAAGGGGGCAAATATTGCGGCCTTCCGAACCGTGGCAGATGCGATCGCTGCGATGGGAGCGATTTGATGACGAAGCCGATCACGGGCGCGGAGGCCTTCGTACAATGCCTGTCGGATGGAGGCATCGACACGGTCTTCGCTCTTCCGGGTGAGGAAACCAGCGACTTGATGGCTGCGCTGCAGGCTTCCGAAATCGAAATCGTCTTGTGCCGCCATGAACAGGCGGCCGCCTTCATGGCGTCGGTTCACGGTCGGCTGACCGGGCGACCCGCGGCGTGCCTTGCAACGCTTGGGCCGGGTGCCACCAATCTGGTGACCGGGGTGGCCGACGCAACGCTTGACCATGTGCCGTTGATCGCCATCACCGGACAGGGCGCACGCTCGCGTTTGCATCGGGGCGCCGCCTCACATCAGATCATTGATCTTGAACGCCTGTTCCAACCGGTTGCAAAGCAATCTGTGCTGATCCGCGAGGCGAGCCAAATCGGCGACCTCGTTGCCGAGGCCCTGCGCACGGCAATTGGTGGCACGCCAGGGGCTGTGCATGTCTCGCTTCCCGAAGATCTTGCCGGTGCCACGCTGGATACTGCGCCGAGCAGCATCGGCAAACCGCAGATCGCCGCGCCTTTCCCAAACCCGAAAGCACTCTCCGACGCCGTCAATCAGCTCAACGCTGCAACGCGACCCTTGGTGCTCGCCGGTGCCGGGGTCGGACGCGCCGGGGCCGATGGGGCCTTTGCGGACTTCATAGACCGCACAGGCCTCCCGGTGGCCACCAGTTTTATGGCCAAGGGCCTTTTGCCGCCGGACCATGCGTTGCATTTGGGTGCTTTCGGATTGCCTGTGAACGACCATGTGGATCGCGCAATTGCCGCGTCGGACCTGTTGATCGCGGTCGGATTGGATCCGGTGGAATACCCTGTCTCAAAGCTATCCCAAGGTGGCGAGATCCCGACCCTTCGGATCGACACGACGGAAGGTCAGCGCGATCTCGGCTGGCGCGTGACCTCTGAGGTGATTGGGGATTTTGAGGCGACCCTGGACGGTTTGGGCCGCGCGGCGTCACGGAAGGCTGACCTCTGGGCAGATGCGCGGGCGGCACGGGCCGGATTGCTGAGCGATCTGAACCATGCGCTTGGCAAACTGGACGACACGCCGCCGTCCGATACGGCCCTTGTCGCGGCGCTGAACAACACGCTGGGTGACGGCGATCTCATCCTCTCCGGTGTCGGCACGCACAAGTTGTCGCTGGCGCGCAACCTGATGCCGGGCGAACCTGGACAGGTCATCATCGCAAATGGCCTTGCGGGGATGGGGCTTGCCTTGCCCGGAACGATCGCGGCCGCCCGGTTGGGCCGCTACGACCGTGTGCTGGCGGTGTGTGGCGACGGCGACGTCATGATGAACATCCAAGATATGGAGACGGCCACGCGGCTGGATCTGGCCATGAGCGTCGTGGTCTGGATCGATGGCGGATACGGCCTGATCGAGGACAAGCAGGAAGGGGAGACCGGGCAGCGCCCCGACCTCGGCTTCAGTCAGATCGACTGGGCGCAACTGGCCGGCGCGTTTGGCTGGCACCATACATCGTGCAACACGGCGCGCGACCTTCGCGATTGCCTGGCGGTGCGCACTGCGCCCGAGCGCAGGCACTTGATCACTGTTCCGGTTCGCTACGACGGATCATTGGCCTGAAACGTATTTTTTCCGGAACCTTCTGTGGCGGGCCGCGTTTTCCAAGCAGACACGAAGGAGATTGATTATGAGAACCGGAATTATCATTGCGGCTGTCGCCATCGCCCTTCTGGCCATTGGTGGGGCCTACATGGTCGACATTGATCAGACGCAGGACGGCGAACTTCCGGAGGTGTCCGTTGAAGGTGGTCAGCTGCCTGAGTTCGACGCCGAGGTGGGCGACGTCGAAGTCACCGAGGAAACCGTCACCGTGCCGAGCATCGAGGTGACCCCGCCCGAAGCAGACGACAGCTAATCGGATCTGTCGTGTACGCACGGCATTCCACCAAACAGGAAAGGACACGCAATGAATCGCGACCAAATCGAAGGCAAGTGGACTGAGATCAAGGGTCATCTTCAGGAAGCTTATGGTGACCTGACCGATGACGATCTTGAGCAGGCCAAAGGTGACCGCGACCAGATGGAGGGTCAACTTCAGCAGAAGCTTGGCAAATCCAAGGAAGAAGTGCGCGAGACCATGGACAAGATCCTCGCCAAGATCTGAGGCGTTCAATTGATTTCATACTGCGCCGTCCGCCACCGCGGGCGGCGCGTTTTTTTTTTTGTGTAAGGCGGGCGACGGAATAGAATATGGCGAAAAGAAACCTGACCGAGGGCCCAGTTTGGCGTGCGCTGGCACGTGTATCTGCGCCGATGTCGCTTGGCATTCTGGCGGTCTTATCCATCGGCTTGGCCGACGCGTATTTCTTGGGGCAATTGGGGGGCGAGCCGTTGGCGGCGGTCGGCTTCATCTATCCTGTCACCACGGCGCTATCGTCCTTGGCCATCGGTCTATCTGCCGGGGCGAATGCCACCATCTCACAGGCCATTGGACGCGAGGCCACGGGCGCCGAGATCTTTCGCCTATCACTGCATTCGCTTGGCTTGGGCGCCGTCCTTGCGGCCGGTGTCGCGGCGCTTTTCTTTCTGATCTTCCCGTGGATTTTCGGCGCAATGGGCGCAGGCGTCGCCGTGATGGATGAGATCCGGGCCTATGTTCCGATCTGGTCGGCATCATTCCCGTTTCTCGTGGTGATGATGATCATCAACGCCATCTTCCGCGCTCATGGCGATGCGGTTTACGCGTCGGTGTTCATGATCTGCGCGGCGGCAGTCAATATCGCTCTCAATCCGGTCCTGATCTTCGGTTGGGGCCCGGTGGAGGGTATGGGTACGGGCGGTGCGGCATTGGCGACCTTTATCGGGCGCCTCGTCGCCGTCGCAGCCGCATCGATCGTTGCGATCAAATATGGGTATTTGCGGGTCTGCGGGGACGTCCTGAAAGGCCTTGGATCCAGCATGCGCGAGGTGGGTGCGGTTGGAGGACCTGCGGCGTTCTCAAACGCAATCAACCCGGCGGGGATGGCTTTGGTGACGGCCGCCGTAGCAACCTTGGGCGAGGCCGCGGTCGCCGGCTTCGGCGCGGCGAGCCGTGTGCAGTCGGTGGCAATCGTCGTGCTTCTGGCGCTCTCGGCCGGGATTGGGCCGGTGGTCGGGCAGAACTGGGGCGCGAAAAAGAACGACCGCGCCCGTGCCGCTGTCGTGCAAGCCTGGACCTTTTGCCTTGCCTATGGCGTGCTCTTGGCCATCGCTCTGACCGCCTTTGCCGATCCGTTGGCCCGCGCCTTCGCGGGAGAGAGCGAAGCCGCAGAGTTTGCGGCGTTGTACCTGAAAGTCGTCGGCTGGAGCTTGTTTGGCTACGGCATCCTGGTCACCGCAAACGCCGCCATGAACGCGCGATCCAAGGCGGTCTATTCCATGACGCTGAGCCTTGCGCGCATTTTCGCAATCTACCTGCCAGCGGCATGGGCGGGGGTCATTTTGTTTGGCTATGCGGGGATCCTTGGCGCGGCCGTTCTGGCAAACGCCGCAGCTGTCATCGGCGCAATCTACCTTGCTAAACGCGCCGATCTTTTGCCGTCCAAAAAGCGGATGTCGGACCTGGTAGGCGCTTAGCCGCCAAAGTGCTGGGTCAGATCGTCGATCCGGTCTCGTTCTACCGCAAAGAGGATGTAATCGTCGGCTTGCAAGCTGGTGTCCGCTTTTGGCCAGGCCTCACGCTCGTCGCGAACCAAAGCAATCGGGCGAGCGTATTCTGGTACGTCCAAATCGCCGAACACCTGACCCGCCATCGCCTCGGATACCAAGATCCGCTTGAACGCCAGTTCATGGTGCAGTGTCGCATCCTGATCCACGGCGGTGCGATCCTCCAGCCCTGAGCAGATACTGTCAGCGACGGTCGCATGCGGATTGATCACGTCGTTTAATTCGAGCTCATGGCAGACATCCATCAACTCCATTGACGTGATCTGCGGGATCACACGCCCATAGCCCACAGATCGCGCGACAATCGAGGCGAGGATATTGTCGTCCGAGGCATTGGTCACGGCGATAAAGACATCGTCACCGTCACGGAACGCCTCGCGCAGGACCGTCGGCATGGTGCCGTCGCCTTCGATCATGCCGCAATCGAGCCGCTCGGACAATTTGTCGAGGCGCGCGCGATCCTTATCGACCAGCACGACTTCGTGGTTGGCGTCGATCAGCTGCTCCGCAATCGCGGCCCCGAACCGGGAAGCGCCAAGGATTGTAACGCGCATCGTCAATGTCCTCTTATCCAATTTCGCGGCCAAAGCAGAACGAGTACGGCAATGAATTCAAGCCGTCCCAACCACATCGCCAAGGTAAGTGAGACCTTTAGGTCCCAGGGTAGATCCGCCCCGACCAGGCCACTCGACAAGCCAACAGTCGAGAGGGCCGAGACGGTGTCAAACAGGCTCTGCGCGACGGGGTAACCATGAAGCGTGAAGTGTACCAGAAGCGCCAGCATCGCAGTGACATAGACAAAGATCAGTGCGAGCACACCGATGATCGTCTGATCGCTGACCTTTTCGCCATCCATACGCAGGGGCGCTACGGCGCGGTCGGGCATCGCGGGGGCACGGAAGGCGTGGCGGAAGGCCCGAAACAGCAAGCCCGCGCGCGCAAGCTTCAACCCGCCGCCGGTCGAGCCTGCGTCGCCACCAATCAACATCGCCAGTAGCACGACAACAAGAAGCGCGCCGCCCGGCATGGCGCTGGTCGAATAGCCGGCGGTTGTCAGCGCGGAGACGAAATTCAGGAAGCTGCCATAAGCGTCGTTCGCCGCGCGGGCGTCGGGTGAAAGCGCGTAGGCCAGCATGAAAGCAAACCCCAGCAGCGCGATGGCTGTCCCAACCCGACGCGCCGATCCGATGCGCCACGCGCCGCGCCAGTCACCTTTCAGGATCAATGCGAACGTGAGAAGCGACACAGCCCCCAAGACGCAAGACAGGATCACCATCGCTTGCCCGACCGGCCCATAGCTTGCGAGGCTGTCGGATCGCGGCGCAAAGCCGCCCGTTGAAATCCCCGACAGCGTCAGCGCCACTGCCTCGCGCCAATCGGGGGTCGCCAAAATCGTGAGGCCCGTCATGAGCGCGGTCAGGCCCACATATACGACAAGCAATTGCCGCGCCTTCGCCCGGGTGGATGCGATGCGATCGCCCTGATCTATCCCGGCCTGTCCCAATCGCCTGGTCGACATGCCCGCCGGCAGGATCAGCGCCAAGACCGCCGTTGCCATCACCAAACCTCCGATCCATTGCAACCACGCTCGCATGAAATGGGCTGCGAAGGGCCAACTGTCGGGATCCTGTGCGACCGACAGACCTGTGGTTGTCAGCCCGCTCATGCCCTCGAACAACGCGCTGACGGGTGTGAAGCCGAGTGTGAGGAAGGCGGGAACTGAACCGATGGCGGCGATCAAGAAGACCAGCGCAACGCTTGCCATCGCCTCGGCAGCACGCAGGTCTTTCGGCAGATCCCGCCGCGCGACGGCGGCATAGGTGCAGATTGCAATCAGGACCGGACCGAGAAGGCTCAGCGCCAAGGTCCATTCC
Source organism: Gymnodinialimonas ulvae (assembly GCF_037543845.1). Taxonomy (NCBI): domain Bacteria; kingdom Pseudomonadati; phylum Pseudomonadota; class Alphaproteobacteria; order Rhodobacterales; family Paracoccaceae; genus Gymnodinialimonas; species Gymnodinialimonas ulvae. Next base: position 1,674,758 of record NZ_JBBIFX010000001.1, on the reverse strand, counting down.
CCCTCCGCCATGCCCCAAAGCGCTGGCGGTAGGTACAGCACGGCAAATACAGGGGCATGTTTGGCTAGCGTCAACAAGATAACGCCGGCGCGGATTTGCTGGCGCAATGTGTCCGCGCCATCACCGAGGGTGGAGTTCGATTTCATCAGGCGGCAATTTCCCGTGGCGCAAGGCCATTCACTTTAGAACTCGTTACCCTTGAACGTGCGGTAGGGGAAAGGGATTTCGATCCCCGCTTTGACCAAAGCCTGCTTCACGGCTGCCATGGGGAGAATTTAAACGATTATCATCTATGGAAGGATGCCTGCCTTTCACGCACCGAAAAAGATCCCCAAGGTGTTGGGCCGTCCGCCGTGCTTACTGGCGAACACGTCATCCAGACACGATCGCAAACGGCCTGGCTTTGTCCCTTGGTCTGTCAGTTTCGCGGATCCATGATCCGTTTCCGGGTTCTTGAAAGTGGGGGACGTTTGGGCATCCGACAAAGCCACATAGTCACCCGCACATCGCAAACAGGGCTCCTCTGACAGTGGCCGCCGCCCAAGCAATCCTGCTTGTCCGAATGATTTGGGTCTTCTGTCCGACGACCGGGCTTATCAAGATATCCGTCAAAGCTTGCGTGTTGGTATCGGGCCAATGGATCGGGCCATGGCGAAAATCCACACATTGCAAAGACGTGAGTTGTGGTTGAAAAAGGGCCGCGGCGCGCCAAACGACCCCAGCGGAGCCATTCCGCAACACATCGATCCTGACATGCCCCGACAGCATGCTGCTTCTGCTCTGCTTTGAACAGCCCCTCGGGAGCTGCCTAGAGTACATCACCGTGAACCGCCCGAATTCATCTGCTCAGCGCGCAATTGCTCGATCTCTTGGTCCGAGTATCCAGCCTCTCGCAGAATAATCTCAAAATGCTCTCCCAACTTGGGGGCCGCATGGCGAACCTCCAAGGGCGTTTCGCTGAACTTCACGGGGAAACCTGTCATCTTCGCGGATCCATGGCCTGGATGCGGGACATCAAGCACCATTTCCTGCGCAGCGACTTGTGGGTCGTTCAAGACCTCGATCATGCTTTGGACGCGGCCACAGGGAACTCCGGCCTGATTGAGCCGTGTGATCCAGCTGGCCTGCGTGTCGCCGACCGTCACATCGTTGATCCGCGCATTCAACGCGGGACGGTTGGCAAGACGCTTTGCGTTGGTGTCAAAACGCGGGTCGTTCAACAGGTCGGATAGGCCGAGTTCGGCCATGAACTTCGCGCAAATCGCCTCGGTCGAGGGAGAGACCGCGATATCGCCGTCGGAGGCGTGGAACAAGCCATAGGGCGAGGCGATCGGATGGTCGTTGCCGGTGGGCACAGGGTTCTCGCCGCTGGCGAGTGCATCGGACGACAGGTAGGCCATCATGGACAGCGTCGACATCATCATCGACGCCTCGACCGATTGCGCCGGGCCACCGGCTTCCCTCCCGCGCAACGCGGCAACAGCACCCAGGGCGGCATAGAGGCCAGCGACCAGATCGCTGATCGGATTGCCGGCGCGGAAAGGACCCGTCTCGCGCGTGCCATTGGTCGACATGAAGCCCGACATGGCCTGCGCGATGAAATCGAACGCCGGGCGGTCGGCATATGGCCCGGTCGAGCCGTAGCCATTCACGCTGACCACGATCAGGTCGGGGTTGATCTGTTTCAGCCGGTCGGGGCCGAGCCCCATCTTGGCCATCACCCCGGGTCGAAAGTTCTCGGTCACGATATCGGCGTCTTGAAGAAGACGGTGCAGTACCGACTTGCCACCATCACTGCGCAGGTCGAGTGTGATCGAGCGCTTGTTTCGATTGAAGCCCGCGAAATACCACGACAGTCCACCCACGATCCTGCCCTGCCCGCGCACGGCATCGCCTCCTGGGCTTTCCACCTTGATCACATCGGCCCCCAGATCGCCCAGGATCATGGAACAGAACGGCCCGGACAGGATCCGTGTCAGGTCCACGACCTTGACGCCCGCAAGCGGCAGGGGGGCGTCGGTCATCCGGTGGCCGTCACGGTCAGGTCGGGGTCGTATCGCCGCAGGCGCGGCCCGGCCTTCAGGACCTGCCCCGGAAGGTCGCGCCCGATTGTGTCTTGGGTCAATCCAGCCACGGCGATCAGGCGCTCAAGGTCGATCCCGGTGCAATACCCGCTTTCTTCCAGCAGGTAGACAAGGTCTTCGGTGCAGATATTGCCCGTCGCCCCGGCGGCAAACGGACAGCCGCCAAGCCCGCCGATGGAGGCATCGAAATAGCTCACCCCTTCGGCCAGCCCGGTCATCACGCAGGCAAGACCGACCCCGCGCGTATTGTGGAAATGCAGGCAAATGTCGATCTCGGAGGCCTTGGCCCGGATTGCTTGCACCGCGGCGCGCACGGTCGCGGGCGTTGCCATGCCGGTGGTGTCGCCGAGGCTCACGCGTTTGGCCCCGAGATCTTGGTAACGCCTGGCAATCATCGCGACCTGTTCGGGCGGCACGACGCCTTCGAACGGGCAACCGAAGGCCGTGGCCATGCCGCCCTCGACCACGATACCTTCGCGGTGCATCAGGTCTGCCACCGCCGCGAAATCCTGCAGCGACTGGGCGATGGGGCGGTTCACGTTCTTCAGGTTGTGGGTCTCGCTGGCCGACACGACCGTGTGTACCGCATCCACGCCCGCCGCCGCTGCGCGCTCTGCGCCCTTGAGGTTCGGGATCAACGCCGAGAGGACCGAGCCTTCGGGCCGATCGAGCCCCGCGATCACCTCGGCCGCGTCGGCCAGTTGCGGCACGGCGCGGGGGCTGACGAATGATGTCACCTGAATATGACGCAATCCGGCGGCGAACATTGCATTTGCGATCTCGATCTTTCGCGCGGTCGGGATGATTGTCTTTTCGCTTTGAAATCCGTCGCGCGGGCCGACCTCGCAAACGGTGATCTGGCTTCCCTCGGGAAGCGCATGGGGCGTGTTCGACATCTGCCAACCTCTGATCGGTTTGGGATTTTGTAACGTGTCATTTCTATAGCGAGCGCTCGAATTCGGCAAGAATACCCGCCAAAGTTGATTGCTTTTCAGGTGGATAACTTAAAGCGGGCAGCGGCCCGGCCCGCTGAGCATTCCGTAGGGTTAAGTTTCCCCAACAAAGACAGGCATATGAACGCCCATCGCCCATGACAGGCGCAGAGAGGGCTTGAATATTCCCCTTCGCTCGCCTCTCTTGGGCGCTGGTTTTATCAGGGAGGATCAAGACCAATGGGAGTACGCACCATCATTTCGGCCAAGGCAGCCCTTGCCACAGCCGCAACCGTTTTCACCCTTTCCGCCGCACCGCAGGTGGCCCAGGCCGAAGAATGCATCGCGCCGTCCAACCCGGGCGGCGGCTGGGATTTCACCTGCCGCACGATCGGCCGCATTCTCGGTGAGCTGGACCTGATCGAAGGCAACATGCAGATCACCAACATGCCCGGCGGCGTGGGCGCCGTGACCTATGCGATGGTCGATGCGGAGCGTCCCGACGACGCCTCGCTGATCGTGGCGACGTCCACCGTGGGTGTTACGCAAATTGCGCAGGGGCGCTATCCCTCCGGCATCGACACGATGCGCTATCTCGCGATGCTTGGGGCCGATGTGGGCGTGATTGCCGTGGCCGCCGACAGCGAATACGAGACGCTGGCGCAGCTGAACGAGGCCATTGTGGCCGATCCGTCCTCGGTTGTGACGGCTGGATCGTCGGGCGCGGGGGGCTGGGATCACATTCGCCTTCTGATGGTTGCCCGCGAAGGCGGATTGGAAGACCTGCCCGCCCTGCGCTGGGTGCAGTTCGACGGCGGCACCGATGCGGTTACGCAGATGATGGGTGGCCAGCTTGATGTTGTCTCGACCGATCTTGGTGAAATTGCAGGCTTCGTTGAATCCGGCGACATCCGGATCCTCGCGGCCCTGTCGTCCGACCCGATCCCGGCCTTCCCCGACATCCCCACGGCGATCAGCCAGGGCATTGATGTGACCGGCTATAACTGGCGCGGCCTCTACACCGGCGGCGAGGTGTCGGACGAAGACTACAATGCGCGCGTCGCACAGCTCGAAGCCCTGTACAATTCCGACGAGTGGCAGACGGCCGCCGTGGAGTTCGGCCTTGTGCCGATCTGGCGCGGCGGTGCCGAGTTCGAGGAATATGTCCGCGAACAGGAGCAGGTCATGGCCGACATCTCGCGCGATATCGGCGTGATTGAATGAGCATCAGGCTTGCGGGCGTCGCGATCTTTCTGGTCGCGGCGCTCTACGCCTGGACGGCACAAGACTACACCGTCAGCTTCGGCGATGTGCTTGGGCCGTCCGTCTTTCCGATCATGGTGGGTGTGCCTGCCATGATCCTCGCCCTGTCGCTGGTGGTGTTTCCTGGCGGAACGGTCAGTTGGCCCGCGCCGGCTCGGTTGCTGCGGCAGGGTTTGGCGATTGTGGCGCTGGTGGCCTATTCGGTCCTTCTCGAACCGCTTGGTTTTCCGCTGGCCACGGCGGCATTGGTTGCGGTGATCGCGATCATCATGGACGGGCCAGTGTTGAAATCCGCGATTATCGGCTTGGCCGGAGCGCTGTCGCTTTGGGCGCTCTTCGACCAGTTGCTTGGCTTGCCGATCGACTTCCTCGGCTCGGTTTTCGGCGGATAGCTTCATGGAAACACTCGCATCCCTTGGCCTCGGCTTTTCCGTCGCCCTGCAACCGCTGCACCTTGCCCTGTTGCTGTTCGGGTGCTTCGCTGGCACCTTGATCGGTGCGATGCCCGGCCTTGGCCCGGTCAATGGCGTGGCGATCCTGATCCCGCTGACCTTCGCGTTCGGGTTCGATGCGACCGCATCGCTGATCCTGCTCAGCGCCGTCTATTTCGGTTGCATGTACGGCGGGCGGATCAGTTCGATTCTTCTCAACATTCCCGGCGATGAGCCCGCGGTCATGACCACGCTCGACGGCTACCCGATGGCACAGCAGGGCCAGGCCGCCAACGCGCTCGCAATCTCCGGCGTCGCCTCGTTCGTGGGCGCAACCGTGGCCATCATCGGCCTGACGCTGTTCGCGCCACTGCTCGCCCGCGCCGCGATCTATTTCGGCCCGGCTGATTATTTCGCGCTCTACGTCATGGCCTTCGCCACCATCGGCGGTCTTGCGGGCGTGGACCCCCGCAAGACGCTATTGTCGGCTCTGATCGGGTTGATGATCGCGACCATCGGCCTGGACCCGGCCACCGGTATTCCGCGCTATACTGCCGGCGCGTTCGAGCTGTACGACGGGATCGATCCGATCGTCGCTCTTGTCGGCCTTTTCGCGATTTCCGAGCTTCTATTCCTTCTGGAACGCGCCATGAAGGATCGCGATGCGCAGATCCGCCTGACCACCTGGATCCCCGAGGTCCGCGTGATCGTCTCGACCGCTTGGGCCACTGTGCGTGGCGCGGTCGTTGGTTTCGTTGCGGGCGTCTTGCCCGGTGCTGGTGCCTCCCTTGGCGCGGTGATGAGCTATTCGATCGAAAAGCAGGTCTCCAACCGCGATGGCACCTTTGGCAAGGGCGATCCCAGAGGCGTGGCCGCCCCCGAGGCGGGAAACAATTCCGCCTCTGCCGGGGCCTTGATCCCGATGTTGTCGCTTGGTGTGCCCGGCTCGGGCACCACGGCCGTGATGCTGGCCATGCTGATCTCGCTGAACGTGCAGCCCGGCCCGCTCCTGTTCGAACGTCAGCCGGATCTCGTTTGGGGCCTCGTGGCCTCGCTCTACATGGCCAATGTGATGCTGCTGATCCTGAACCTGCCGCTGATCGGGCTGTTCACGCGGCTCATGGCGACCCCGACCTGGGCGCTTATGCCACTCGTCGTCGCGATCAGCTTCATTGGTGTCTATTCGATCAGCAATTCAACCTTCGATCTCTACCTGATGATTGGCTTCGGTGTGCTTGGTTACGTGTTGCGCAAGCTCGATATCACGCTCGTCCCGTTGGTCCTTGGCCTGCTTCTGGGGGCCGACATGGAAAACAACCTTCGCCGTGCCCTGTCGATCTCTGGCGGAGATTACAAAGTGCTCGTATCGAGCTGGATCTCGATCGCCCTCTATGTCGCGACGGCGGCGTTCCTCGCACTTTCCGTCTGGCTCGCACTGCGAGATAGCAAGCGTCAAAGAACCAGCGGAAATTGACGCGAGATCGCGGGACACAAGCCGAAATGCGCGCCAGAATGAATGCCATTGTCTTGAAGGGCCCCGCTTATGCGCCAAGCGAACGGTAATTGCTAAAAGGGTCCATCCGATTGCAGCCCATACGACCCTTTACGAGTATCCGTATGCCACGGTGGCGGCGCGCAGTGTCGGAATGTGTGACAATGGCAGAAGTGGCCAAACCGATGCTCCTGAAAAGGAAGCATCCGTAAGCGCGTCGGCAGCAAGTTTCTTGAGGTTCAACAAAAGCATAAGCCGCTTGAGGCCAATTGTAATTTCGGCGCGCTGGGTCTTTGTCAGCCATTTCGGTTCGATGGATGATCCCAGGGACCATCCGTGCCAGCCGTGAATTCCGGCCTCGGTGGCCCTGCTGGCTACGGCGAAGGGGTGTTTTCCAGCACGTCCAAGGATCCCGGCGCCAATGTCTCCTACACGCTGACCCATGCCAACGGAAACCAACAGGCGTTCGACATCTTTCACGACAACAGCACCAGCCCCAACCCGAAGGTGGTGTTTTCAACCAACGCCCCTCCGGGTCCGCGCAATGATGATACCATCCATGGTGGTGACGGCGATGGAAGCACCTGCGCCGCCTTGGGCGATGATGCCGTCGACGGGAGGCGGAGATACGCTGGGTTGTCACCGATGGCGGGTCCGGAAACGCTCGCCAGACCTTTCTCAAAGGCGAAACGGTGGTCCCACTGGGCGTCTCACCCTCCGAGATGGGCACGACTGTAGCACTCCACCACGCAGGCATGCCCTGTTTCACATCCGGCACACGGAGCGACACGCCGAACGGTGCGCGCTCGGAGGAAACCCTTGTATGCGGTGATTTGGTCCATACCACTGACGTCGGCCCGCAGCGGTGCTGTGAGCGGACAAGACGGCCCGCGGAAATGGCACATCGAAGCTTGTCCCAAACGCTGTCCCGGTCAGGATCAAGCGCGGGCCGCTCGGCAACCAGAGAGCTCTGCTCGTGTCGCAACAGCAATGCATCTTGATCCGGGATCCGTTCACCCGAGATCCCGTGTTCGCGCGCGGAAAACACCTCGCGGAAGAAACCGAACTTGCGTCCTTAGCGTTTGGTCGCACGAAGGTCACCTGCCATCACATCCTGCTGTCGCGACACGCAGCGATCGACACCAATGGCATCCCGAGCGAAAGCTTCTATCCCGGCTCCAGCGCGCTACGGATGCTGTCCAAACGTGCGCTTTGGGGCTTGTTGGATGTCTTGCCACAGGGCCGAACAGGATCGTTGAGGTGGTCCAAGTTTCCTAGATATCTGCCGCGTTCAGGTTCCACCGCCTGACCTCGAGGTCAACCGGCGACAGCATGCCGGTGTTCGTCTGTTTGCGCTTTGGGTTGTAACACAAATCGACAGTCCTCAAGGACCCTGACATCCGGTCGACCGGCTGGCGTTCCGCTTGCGGCCCCGACCATCAAGCTCTTCGAGAACCTGCCAAGGGGCGGGACCTGTGTGTCAGGTAAGCGACAGCCAACGTGTCCTAGTTGAGACGGATTCAAATCGGTGTGACGGCACGCGGCGTTAAGCGGATGCCGTAAGGTTCGGCGCATGGCCCCTTACCCACCCAGCCCCAGCATACGTTTCTTGTCCTCTGCCCATTTCATTATGATCAGATCAAAGCTGAGCGCCATCAGCGAAACGCAGATGCCGAGCACGAAGTTTGTCCCCAGGTTCGTGCCCGCCAATGTTCGCTGCAATTCCTGGCCCAGGTCTTGCGTGCCGATAAAGGCCGCGATGATGACCATGAAGAAGGCGAACATAATGGCCTGGTTGAAACCTACAGCCATCGTCGGGAACGCCAGCGGGATCTGCACCTTGAGCAGTTTCTGCAAACGCGTGGCTCCGGACATGTCAGCGGCCTCGGTGATTTCCGGCGGGACGGTGCGCAACCCTTCGATGGTGTAGCGGACAAGGGGAACCGTCGCGAAGATCAAGATCGAAAAGATCACCGCGATATCGGTGATCCCGAACAACATGATCGCGGGCAGCAAATAGACGAAGCTCGGGAAAGTCTGCGCGGTGTCGCAGGCCAGCAGGACGCGGCGGGCGGAGTTCTCATTTCGGGCGGCGAGGATTGCAATGGGCAGGCCGATGAGCGTGGCGAGGATCACAGCGGCGAGTACGGAATAGAGCGTGATCACGGCGCGATCCCACCAGCCCGATAAAGCGACCAACGAGAAGAACAGGCCCGCCAGCATCGCCTGCTTGCGCCCGGCCAACCACAGGCCGAAGGCGACGATCAGGAGTATCAAAGCCGGTGTCGGAATCGACAGGAGGAAGTTGCGGAATGGGATGAAAACGTTGTTGTTGAGAAACGCGCGCAGGCCTCCGGTGATGGCCGTCACCCAATCGAGTGCCAGGAAGGTGCGCATGATCCCGTCGATCTCGCGTCCCATCGACAGGCTTTGGCGGCGCCCGATCTCCGAGAGGTAGGGAACGAACTGGGATAGGATGTAGAAAAAGACAAAGGCGCCAAGACCGATCAATGCAAAGCGATGCTGCTGCCACCACGGCGTGCCTTTCTCAAAGTGCTCCGGCTGTTTGGCGACCCAGGCTTTCGACATCCGATCCAAGGCGACTGCGATCAGGACGATGGTGATCCCGATTTCAAATGACCGGCCCAGACGGAAGCTGCCCATGAATTGCAGCAATGTCGCGCCAAGGCCAGGCATGCCGATGAACGCCGTCAGAACGACCATCGCCAGGCACAGCATGATCACCTGGTTCACGCCGACCAGGATCTCGGTCCGGGCCGAAGGGATGTAGACATGTCGCAACATCTGAAACCGTGTGCAGCCGCTCATCTTTCCGGCCTCGACCACCTCAGGCGAGACCTTTTGTAGGCCGAGGATTGTCATAAGGATCATCGGTGGAATGGCGTAGATGATCGTGGCCACCGCACCGGCAGTGGGGCCGACTTTGAAGAAGATCACGGCGGGCAGCAGGTAGGTGAAGAAAGGCAGGGTCTGCAGAACGGCGAGGATCGGTTTGATTGTGTTCTCGAAAGCCGGATATTTCCACGCGGTGATGCCAAGAGCCAAGCCAATGACGAAGGCCATGGGGGCGGCGACAACCAGGACGGACATCGTCTGCATCGCGATTTCCCACTGGCCGATCAATGCGGTCCACAGGAATGTGCCACCTGCGAGCAATGCCATGCGCCATCCGCCAAGCCAGTAGCCCAGAACGGCAACGGCTGCGGCAGTTGCCGACCAGGGGATAGGGCCGAGATAGGGCCAGCGACGGCGCCCGAAGAGCAGGTTGCCGGTCACGTCCAGCACCCATTCCAACCCTTCGGTAAGGAAGCGGGTGAAGGCCAAGAGACCCAGATCATCTTTCACGAACTCGAAAATCACATCGAGCCAGTCCGCAAAAGGCGGGATTACGCTTTCAGGCAGGCGATGCAGAAAAGCTGGCAACAGCCCGGAATATTGCGCGATCATCAGCGCAAGCGCCGTGGCGACGCAAATCAGCGCGGCCTTTGGGCGATCGATGCCCACAACAGGTGGCGCGCTTGGCAAGCTTTGTTGATCTGCCGCGCTCATCGTTCACCCAGCAGCACATCGAGCGCCTTGGCCTTGGGCATTGCGCCCAATGACGCGCCGTTTTCAGTCACCGGGAAGGCGTCCCGCGGGTCGGTGATCAGAATTTTGGCCATGTCATGAACCGAGACCGCGCCGTCTATTGGCGCGCCCTCTGCGGTGGCGCCGGCCTCAACGAGAACGCGCGCGTGCACAACCCGCGCCTTGTCGATGTCTTCGGTAAACTTGCGCACATATTCGGTGGCGGGGTTCAGGACGATCTGGTCGGGCGTGTCGCATTGTTCGACCGCGCCGTCCTTCATGATTGCGATGCGATCTGCGAGCCGCAAAGCCTCGTCAAAATCGTGGGTGATGAAAACGATGGTCTTGCCGAGCATCTCCTGCAGTCGCAGGAATTCATCCTGCATCTCGCGTCGGATCAAGGGGTCGAGGGCGCTGAATGGTTCATCGAGGAACCAGATATCGGGCTCAATGGCGAGCGAGCGTGCAATCCCCACGCGCTGTTGTTGACCGCCGGAAAGCTCGCGCGGGAAATATTCCTCGCGGCCCTCAAGCCCCACGAGTTTGATGACTTCCATCGCACGGTCGCGGCGGGCGTGTTTTTCCTGTCCGCGCATTTCAAGCGGGAAGGCCACATTCTCCAGCACGGTGCGGTGCGGGAGCAGGCCGAAGGATTGGAACACCATGCCCATTTTCGAGCGGCGCAATTCGATCAGGTCACGTTCCGGAAGGCGCCCGATATCGATGCCTTCAACCTCGATGGTGCCGCCGGTGATTTCGTGAAGCCGTGAGAAGCAGCGCACCAATGTGGATTTGCCCGAGCCAGACAAGCCCATGATCACCAGCATCTCGCCCTTGTAGACTTCAAGCGATACGTCGCGCACGCCAGCGATATAGCCGTCTGCGCGGATCTCGTCGAAGCTGCGACCTTCGGGCAGGGTCTTTAGATACCCCTTGGGACCCGCCCCGAAGATTTTCCAAGCATTCTTGCAGGAGATGACGGGTGCGGTGCCTGTGGTCATTTGGGTGCCTCTTTCAATAAACCCCGCCCGGTTGGTCCGGACGGGGCATGTTTGTGCAAAGTCGTTGGATCAGGAACCGCCAACCCACGGCTGCCAGACTTCGGTGTTTGCTTCGAGCCAGATCTCGGCGGCCTCATCGGGCTCATATTCTTCGATGTCCACGAGGCGGGCCATCTCGGCGATTTGAGCGTTGCTGAAGTTTACCTGCTCAAGAACCGCATAGGCATCGGGCCAGTTTTCCTGCATCCCTTCCCAAGCGGCGATCTTCAGGTAGCCGTCGGCAGGGTTGCCGCAATCATACGCCATATCAGGGTTCGGCCCGAGCGACGGATCGCTGTCGCAGCCATCTTCCCACTCCGGGAATTCGACAAACGCTCCGGGCCAGACGGCTTCGGCGAAGTTCGGCGTCCAGTTGAACAAAACGATCGGTGTGCGGTCAGCTTCAGCTGCGGCCAATTCGGCCCAAAGTGCTGCGGCCGAGCCTGCGTTCACAACAACGAAGTCCATGCCGAGTGATTCAACCCGCTCCTGACCGTGCTTGAGCCAGTCGACCGGACCGTCGAGGTAGCGGCCCTGTGCACCGGTTTCCGCCGTCGCGAAAAGCGCCGCACATTCGTTCAGCGCCTCCCAATCGGGCAGGCCAGGGCAAGCGTCCGCGGTCCATTCCGGATACCACCAGTCTTCGCGGGTGATCGCGTCATGGGTGGTCACTTCGACGATGCCGCCTGCTTCCATCGCGGCGTCAAAAGATGCCCCGAATGCGCCTTCCCATACTTCCATTTCGAGCGTCACGTCGCCGAGACGGATCGACTCGTAGACGGCCTGGCTGTCGGTGGTCACGTATTCCACGTTCAGGCCCATGCCTTCGAAGATCTGGCCCACGATGTTGGACATCACGATTTGCGACGACCAGTTGTGGATCGGAATGACGATCGGATCCTCGCTGTCCGCTGCGGCCACGGCCGGTGCAAACGCGACGAGGCTCGTCACCAGTGCTGTTGTGAGTTTCTTCATTTGCGGTCTCCCTGTTCGTTGCACGCGAGCTCCGATGCCCCCATGCGTGGTCGGTTCGTTCCGAACGATTTGGCCAGCAGACGCGCGTCGAATCTCTGGTAGAACGCCGGGCCTGTGTACAGCGTCACAAGGATTTTCCTACAGATCAAGAAATTTTCCTGACAAGGGTGCCGTTTTCATCTCCGATTGGCAAAGGATCAGACGGTGCGTTTCTAAAACGTGTCGAATTTGGAAGGTTTTTTGTCCGAAATTGCCGCTGAAAATGTCCGATTCCGAACGCAAGATGCGGCGTGGAGGCTGCTAAAATGAGCTATTCGGGTTTTCGGGTCATAAAAGAGGCACTGACTGGCCATCGCGGTTGGGGGCCAGCCTGGCGGAGCCCTGAACCCAAACCTGAATATGATTACGTTATTATCGGGGGTGGTGGGCATGGCCTTGCTACCGCCCACTACCTTGCCAAGGAGTTTGGCCAGTCGCGTATTGCGGTTATCGAGAAAGGCTGGATCGGAGGCGGCAATGTGGGTCGAAACACGACGATCATCCGTTCGAATTACCTGCTGGACGGCAACGAGCCGTTCTACGAGTTCTCACTGAAGCTCTGGGAAAGATTGGAGCAGGACCTCAATTACAACGCGATGGTCAGCCAGCGTGGCATCCTCAATCTGATCCACTCTGACGCACAGCGCGACGCCTTCATTCGGCGCGGCAACGCCATGGTTTTGAACGGAGCAGATGCGGATCTGATGACGACCGAGCAAATCCAGAAGCGCTACCCGTTCCTGAACGTCAACAACGCGCGCTTCCCGATCAAGGGTGGGCTAGCGCAGCACCGCGGCGGCACCGTGCGCCACGACGCGGTCGCATGGGGCTATGCGCGGGCGGCGGACCGGCGCGGAGTGGATATCATCCAGAATTGTGAGGTCACGGGCTTCCGGATCGTGGATGGCAAATGTCTCGGCGTGGAGACATCGCGGGGTTTCATCGGGGCCAAGAAGGTTGCGGCCTGCGTGGCGGGCTCGTCTAGCCGCTTGATGGAGAGGGCCGGGATGCGCCTGCCGATCGAGAGCCACGTTTTGCAGGCATTCGTGTCCGAAGGGCTGAAACCGGTATTGCCGGGCGTTGTCACCTTTGGCGCGGGGCACTTCTATTGCAGCCAATCCGACAAGGGCGGGCTGGTCTTCGGCGGGGACCTGGACGGCTACAATTCCTACGCGCAGCGCGGCAATCTGCCCGTTGTCGAGGACGTCTGCGAAGGCGGAATGGCGATCTTCCCGATGCTGGGGCGCGTGCGGCTTCTGCGCATGTGGGGCGGGATCATGGACATGTCGATGGATGGTTCGCCGATCATCGACCGCACCCATATCGACGGGCTCTATTTCAACGGCGGCTGGTGTTACGGCGGCTTCAAGGCCACGCCTGCCAGCGGCTTTGCATATGCGCATCTTCTGGCCACCGACCGCCCGCATGAGACCGCGACCGCCTATCGCTTCGACCGGTTCGAAAGGGGCCGGATGATCGACGAAAAAGGGATGGGCAACCAGCCCAATCTGCATTGAGAACCCCCTGCAAAAGTGGGCACCGGTTTTGCGGCTTGGGAGTGCGAAGGAATGAGACGATATGATTATTAATCACCCCCTTCTCGGCCCCCGCGATGCCGCAGAGTTCACCTACCTCGGCGACGCCAAAATGATCTACCGCCCCACCGATTGGGAGGCCGAGGACGCCGTGGTTCAGTTCACGGAGTATGGTTACCTGCGCGATAACCCAGCCGGCGCGCACAGGGAGCTGTGGTTCCACGAACAGGGCGATCGCTCTTGGCTTGTCGTGACGCGTGACACGACAACCCACGAGATCACCGACGTGCAACTGGCCCGTGATGTGGCCCGGGCCGAGGGACGCAGCGCATGAGCCAGAAGAACCGGCTTCAGGGCGGGCAGATTGACCACTCCGCTTGCCTGAATTTCACCTTTGACGGGACGGCATATCAGGGCCATCCCGGCGATACCTTGGCCTCTGCACTTCTGGCCAATGGCGTGCGCCTGATGGGCCGTTCGTTCAAATATCATCGCCCCCGTGGGCCTCTGACGGCTGGCTCGGAAGAGCCAAACGCGATGGTTGAACTGCGCGCTGGCGCGCGGCAAGAACCCAACACGCGGGCCACGACGGCAGAACTCTTCGACGGGCTGGAGGCGAAGTCGCAGAACCGCTGGCCGTCGCTCGTGTTCGACGCGATGGCGATCAACGACCGCCTGTCGCCGTTCTTGACAGCGGGTTTTTACTACAAAACCTTCATGTGGCCCGCAGCCTTCTGGGAAAAGCTGTACGAGCCGATCATCCGCCGGGCCGCCGGACTGGGATCTATTTCGTTCGAGCCGGACCCTGACAGCTATGACAAGGGGTTCCTGCATTGCGACGTGCTGATCATCGGCGGAGGCCCTGCGGGATTGGCCGCGGCGCTGACGGCGGGCCGGGCGGGTGCGCGCGTGATCCTGGCGGATGAGGATTTCGTGCTCGGCGGGCGGCTCAACTCGGAAACCTTCGGTGTGGGGCAGAATAGCGCGACGGATTGGACGAAGCAGGCGGTCGCGGAATTGGAAAGCCTCGACAACGTCCGTGTTATGCCGCGCACCACGATCATCGGGGCCTTTGACCACGGGACCTATGGCGCGGTTGAACGGATCAGCGACCACCTCGCCATGCCAGCGCGGGGCAAACCCCGGCAGATCCTGTGGCGCATCTATTCCAAGCGCGCCATCGTAGCGGGCGGCGCGACCGAGCGCCCCATTGCGTTCGAGAACAACGACCGCCCCGGCATCATGTTGGCCGGCGCGATGCGGACTTATGCCAACCGTTTCGCCGCAACGCCCGCGCGTAAGATCGCTGTTTTCACCAACAACGACGATGGCCACCGCACTGCGGCGGATTTGCAGGCCAAGGGCGTGCGGATCGCTGCCGTCATTGACGTGCGGGAAGACGCGCCGCGAAGCGACGAATATCGGGTGATTGCGGGCGGCAACATCTGCAATGCGCGCGGGCGCCTGGCCGTGGATGCGGTGACGGTGACGCGGCCTGATGGCTCCACCTTTCAGCTTGATTGTGGCGCGCTCGCGGTCTCGGGCGGGTGGAACCCCAATGTGCACATGACCTGCCACCAGCGCGGGCGACCGCGGTGGAACGAGGCGCTCTCGGCCTTTGTGCCCGATGTCATGGGCGTACCGGGGCAGCGCGTTGCGGGGGCCGCCGCAGGCCATATGTCAACGCGCAGTGCTTTTGAGAGCGGCGCGGCGGAGGCTGTCTCGGCGCTTTGCGATCTTGGGATCAAGGCGACGGCCATGCACGTCCCCGAGGCTGAAGATAGCCCCGTCAATATCACCCCTTACTGGACCGTCCCCGGTGCCACTCGGGCTTGGGTCGACCAGCAAAACGATGTGACCGTCAAGGATGTGAAACTGGCCCATCAAGAGAATTTCAGCTCAGTCGAGCACCTCAAGCGCTACACGACCCTGGGCATGGCGACAGATCAGGGCAAGACCTCGAACATGGGTGGCCTGGCCATCATGGCCGAGCTGGCAGGCAAGCCGATCCCGGAAGTCGGCACCACGATTTTTCGCCCGCCCTATACGGCCACGGCCATCGGCGCCTTCGCAGGCCGATCGCGAGATGAAGACTTCCGCCCGACACGCAAAACGCCATCCCATGTTTGGGCCGAGGAACAGGGGGCCGTGTTCGTTGAAGTCGGGATGTGGCTGCGCGCTCAGTGGTTCCCGCAACCCGGAGAGAACCACTGGCGCGAAAGCGTAGATCGTGAGGTCTTGCAAACGCGCAGATCGGTGGGTGTTTGTGACGTGACCACCTTGGGTAAAGTAGATGTGCAGGGCACCGACGCGGCCACGTTCCTCAATAAGATCTACTGCAACGCCTTCGCAAAGCTGCCTGTTGGCAAGACCCGCTACGGCCTGATGCTGCGCGAGGATGGCATTGCCATGGACGACGGCACCGCCGGGCGTCTGACAGAGGATCATTTCGTCGTCACCACCACGACCGCCAATGCCGTGCCGGTCTATCGCCACATGGAATTCGTGCGGCAGTGCCTTTACCCGGACCTGGACGTGCAGTTGATCTCGACCACCGAGGCTTGGGCGCAATATGCCGTAGCGGGGCCGAATTCGCGCGCGTTGTTGCAAAAGATCGTGGACCCGGAGTTTGACATCACGAACGAGGGTTTTCCCTTCATGGCCTGCGCAAATATTACCGTCTGCGGTGGCCTGCGTGCGCGGCTCTTCCGGATCTCCTTCTCAGGCGAGTTGGCCTTCGAGATCGCCGTGCCAACGCGCTATGGCGATGCGCTGATGCGCCGGATTATGGAGGCAGGCGCAGAGTTTGACGTTGTACCCTACGGCACCGAAGCCCTTGGCGTGATGCGGATCGAGAAGGGCCATGCGGCGGGCAATGAACTGAACGGGACGACCACCGCGTTGAACCTTGGGATGGCGCGGATGGTGTCGAAGAAAAAGGATTCCATCGGTTCCACCCTTTCGGAACGTGAAGGCCTGAATGAGCCAGATGCGCTCAAGCTTGTGGGCTTCAAGCCGGTTGATCGGGCCCATGCCGTACCCGCGGGGGCGCATCTGATGACCAAGGGGTCGCCAGTTGATGCGGCACATGATCAGGGCTACGTCACGTCGGCCTGCTATTCGCCGAACCTGGGCCACGCCATCGGGATCGGTTTCTTGAAATCCGGCGACACGCGATTGGGCGAGATCATCCGACTGGTCAGTCCGCTGACCGGCGTGGACCATGAGGTCGAAGTCGTCTCCGCCCATTTCGTTGATCCAGAGGGGGAGAGGCTCCGTGCATGATCTGGCTCCGATGACCGCCCTGGGTGGCACAGAACCTCGCGAAGACGTCGTGGGCTCTGTGATCCTGACCGAAAAACCAGGCATTGCCCTTGCCTCCGTCGCAGCGCGCCTGGGTCAGGAAAAGGCGTGCCGCGAGCACCTGAAAGATGTCATTGATGCTGTGCCCGAACCGGGCAAGGTGCAATTGCATGATCCTGAAGCAGGCTTCTGGATGGGGCCGGATTTGTGGATGGTTGGTGCCCCGTTCGACACTCACGAGGATTTGGCAGATCAACTGAAGGCGCGGTTTGGCGAGACGGCGTCGATCACTGAGCAAACGGACGCCTGGGTGGTGTTTGATCTGCGCGGGTCAGGAATGGAGGATGTCATGGAGCGGCTTTGCGCCATCGACATCCGTGCGATGGAAACGGGCGACGGAACCCGAACGGTAATCGATCATCTGGGGTGTTTCGTACTCCGCCGCGACCCCGCCGATTGGGTTCGCATCCTGGGGCCACGCTCGGCCGCGGGATCGTTGCACCATGCCATTCTGACCGCGATGCATTCAGCAGTTTAAGTTGAGGGCAAGGGCATGTTTCCGGTGACCCGGAACAGGTTGATCCGCTCGCGATCCTCGCGAGGACTCATCCCGAACACTTCGGTGTAATAGCGCTTCAGAATGGTTGTGCTGCTGTAGCCAACCGCCTCTGCGATCTCGGTAAATGACTGATTGGTATACATCACCAACTGCCGCGCCGCCTTCATCCGCATCCGACGCAGGTAGCGCGACGGGTTTACGCCGGTGGCTTTCTTGAAGCTGCGCTCAAGCTGACGGGTCGAAATCCCGATCTCGTCGGCCACATCGCTCAGTCTTGGTGGATCGGTCAGGGTGGCAGAGTAGATTTCAATAACCCGCGCGACTTTCGCCGGGAGGGCCTGCTCTGATTTCGCGATGCTGCTGATGGCGGGGATGGATTGCTTCACATCGGTATTGCGCATCATCGGATGCTGGAACCAGCAAGCCACCTCCGTTGCGACAGCCGGGCCCAAACGATCCTGCACAAGCTGCAGCGACAAATCAAAGGCGGCAGTGGCACCGGCGGCGGTCATGATCTGGTCCGATGTTTCAATCACCTGTTCGGTTTTCTCGATGTCGGGGAACTCGGCTTCGAAGGCCGCTTCATAGCACCAGTGAACCGAAATCGGATCGCGCAACGGCACGCCCGCTCGCACCAACGGGAATACGCCGCCCGACACCGCCCCCAAGGTCATGCCATGGCGCGCCAGCGCGCGCAGGCACGCCGCCGATTGGTTCGTTTGGAATTCGGACACCGGGGCTGCAAGGATAATGAGGCAGTCAAGATCCAGTGATTGGGACAGCGTCAATTCCGTCTCAAACGCCACATTGGCGCTCGCCTCGACCTTTTCATCGCTCTCGGATACGAGAGACCAAATGAACGTTTCCGAGGAAGAGATTTCATTGGCGGCCCGAAGGGGCTCGATCATCGACGTCAGGCACGCCATCGGGAACCCTGGAAACAGGAGAAACCCAATTCTATATGGTCCCGAGTCGAACATGATCGCTACTGTGAGGAAAAATTTGCGCCTTCACAAGAAACTCTTTAGGGTGTCTACATAAAAGGGGGGGCTCGATGAGCAAAGTCGATAAACTCGTGCTGACGCAAAATCCGCACTCCATTCGCGAGCAGCGAGAAAACATCCTTGAAGTGGCCATCGGGCGCGAGGTGCGCGCGTTCCGAAAGCAGCAAAACATCACCGTGGCCGAGCTTTCCACGATGACCGGGTTGTCCATCGGGATGCTGTCGAAAATCGAAAACGGGAATACATCTCCGTCTCTCGGAACGCTGGAAGCGCTGTCGCACGCGTTGGCTGTGCCGCTCACGTCGTTCTTCCGCAAGTTCGAGGAGCGTCGACAAGCGGTTCACACGCCAGCGGGAACCGGGTCCGTGGTCGTGGCAGAGGGGACGCGCGCAGGCCATCAATATAATCTATTGGGTCATATCGGGTCAAATTCCAGCGGCGTGATTGTTGAACCTTACCTGATTACCCTTACCAGCACGTCTGACACGTTCGAGGTCTTCCAACATGGCGGGATCGAGACGATCTATATGTTGGAGGGCGCAGTCGATTACCGTCACGGTGATCAGATCTTTGCATTGCGTCCCGGCGATACGTTGCACTTCGATGCAGATGCGCCGCACGGGCCGGAGCGTTTGGTGGAACTCCCAGCCCGTTACCTGGCCATCATCAGTTATCCGCAGAATGCCTAAGGCGCTGTTGCCCGCGCGTCGTCACTTCTGCAATGGCGGTTCGGTCTCCTGATCCGGCCACACACCGGGGGATGTGGGCAGGCCATCATCGAACTGGCTCAGGTAATCCAGCATCATCGGACGGTTGTCTATGAAGCCCTTATACGTCGCCAGCTCTTCGGGAAGGTCGCGCACGACGCGGTGCAGGCGACGACCCCATTTGGGCATCGTCATCAGGTCTTGGAAACTGCACAGATAGCAGCGGATCGGAAATACCAGCGCGTTTGATCGCGGCAGGCGGAAGAAGGTTTGCAGTTCCACCCGAAGATGCTGCTTCGATCCGATGTTCTCGGGCGTGAGCGTCGTCTTCTGGATGCCCCATTTGTGGTAATTCTCGGGGCTGGTATCGAGCAGCGGATTGACTGTCATCGTCCAGTTCAACCGCCGCGCGGGGGCGCCTTGCTGGATGTTCAAAAGGAACTTCAGCGCGCGTTTGAAGATGCCCATTTCATGGGCAAGCGGCACGGGCGCATGCCATTCGAAGAAGTTCATGCCGATGTCGAAATCGAGGCTCCAGTCCGCCTGCGTCGTGACCATGCCTGCGTCCATCCAAAGCATCTCATCGCGCTGGTCCAGCACACAGAAATCGCCCTGCGCCTGACGGGTGATATATTCCATCGGGCCGTAGGACAGGGTGGTTTCATCAAGGAAGGTGAACGTATCGTCGATGCCGAGTGGCTTGTTGATCCAGCGCCACTTGTTGCCATCGCGGTGCAGCTGGAAGAGGTCCGGGTAATCCTCGGACTTGGAGACCATGATGAGCTCCAGCAGGTCCCAGCCCGCCAGCGTCATATGCGGCAGCGATTGGCAGCGCAGCGGATCGTCGGCCAGCACCATCGCGCGGTCGCGCATCTCCGAGACATAGTGTTCGTCCACATCGAACCGCTTCTCGTAGACCGAGCCCTCCGGTCCGCCTCGGTGCTGCTCCATGTTGACGGCATACATGTAGCTGTCCTCATGGAAGGGAAACGGGAAGCGTTTGATCGCCCAGTCGGAATTGTGGAACGAGTAATCGTCGCGGAAGGTTTCGTCGTTGAACTGAATGGTCATCTGTTCGGGCCTTTCTATCGGTCCAACTCAAGCGTGCCGAGAAACCGGCTGACGCATGGCATGATTTTCTTGCCGCTGGCGTGTTGATCATCGTCCAGCCAGTGATCGCGGTGGACGAATTCACCGTCCGCTGTCACCACGTCTGTTTCGCATTGCCCGCAGGCTCCGCCGCGGCAGAGGAACGGAGCCTCGACGCCTGCGCGTTCGATTGCTTCCAGCAGGCTCTCGTTTTCGCCCACCGTGATCGTCTTGTCGGACTTGCACAGCCGGACCTCGAATTCCTTGCCAGGCTCAGGCTTGAGGAACTCTTCGGAATGGACCTGCGCCTCGGGCCATCCGGCGGCCGACGCCGTGGCGTGGACCCAGTCGATCATGCCCTTGGGACCGCAAACATAGGCGTTGGTGCCAAGGGGCTGGCCGTCCAGCAGATCCTCCAGCGGGATCGCCTGGCTCTGGTCGTCGTAGTAGACGTGGACCTTGTTGGGGTACTTGTTGGACAGCATGTCGACGTAGGTGCCGAGTGTTTCGGTGCGGCACGCGTAGTGAAGCTCCCAATTGCCGTTCGAACGCTCGAGCTGAGCAATCATCGCTATGAAGGGCGTGATGCCGATACCACCTGCAAAGAAGATGTGCTTCTTCGCCCGCAAATCGAGCGAGAAGAGGTTAACGGGATAGGAGATCACCATCTCGTCGCCCTGCTTCACACGCTGGTGCATGAACAAGGAGCCACCACGCCCCTCATCCTCGCGCCGGACCGAGATCGCGTAGGTCGAGCTGTCGGCCGGATCACTCATCAGAGAATATGGGTTCAGACGGGTCAGGTCGCCGTCCTGCATCTGCACCACAGTATGCGCGCCGCCGGAGAACGGCGGGAAGGGCGCGCCATCGCGGCGCTGAAATTCGAACCGGGTGACAAGGTCGTTCAAAGGCACAACAGCACTGACCACAACGGGGATCTGCTCGGCGCCGGGTTTGGCTTTCTGGGGGGCGGCGCTCATTTGTAAAGCTCCACAGGGTCAGGAACATTTCCGGGGTCTTCGGCGTCGATGCAGACGCCCTGATAGGCGGCCAGTCGGCGCGAATAGTGATCCCGCACAAAAAGGTTTAGCCCACAATGCGCACATACGAACGGGTCGGTCATCACGTCCTCGGTGATGCCTTTGCAATGCACACATTGCATCCGCCGCGCGACCGATCCGCGATGTTCGGTCTGGATCGCGGTATGGGGAATGCCGGCCTGCATCACCTCGTTTTGCGCTTGTCCCATCAGGCCTTCTGTGCCGGCCAGATATACCTGCAAGCCCTGGTGCGCGTTCTCCAACACATGCCGCAAGCGCGAGACGGAGGCCTCATAAGTCGGCCCCTCGTAGAACTGCGCCGGGCCCAATGAACGCAGCTTGTCGGCGAAATCTGTGCCCTTGGCGATGTAGATGATGTGGGATTTGGCCATCAGGCCAGGGTCCTGCGCCGCAAGATCCAGGATTGCCTCGGCTCCTTCGGCATCTGCGACGAACAAATGTGCCTTGCCGGGCCGAGTTTCTAACGTGCCGTAAACCGGACGGCTCTTGATGCTTTCCGGAAACTGGAATTTCGACATTTCGTCGGGTGCTCCCTGCGTCAGTCGGAATGAAAAAGGGCGCCCCACCAAGGACGCCCAACCATGATCAGCCCTTGGCGGTGCGGATCGTTTTGTCCTTGTCGTAGAACGGCATCTCCTCGGCCGTGGCCGCCAGTTTGGCGCCATCGGGCTGAACCACGGTCAACTTGGTGCCGGGCTTGGCCACCGACGGATCAAGCCGCGCGATGGCGACGGAATAGCTGTTCAGCTCGGACGACAGGCCATATGTGATGACACCCACATCCTTGCCGTCGTGATGGACCCGCGCGAACATTTCCATCTGATCCATTGCACCACCGGACAGTTGCACACCGTAGATCTTGAACCGTTCCTTGCCTTTCATGGCGTAGTGGTTCTCGGACCCGATGAAACCGGTCTTGTTCGGCGACACGGTGAAGTCGAGGCCCAGTTCCCAAAGGCTGTCGCCTGCGGGCGTGCCATCTTGAAAGGGGAACGTTTCAGAATTGTCGCCGGGGTAGAAGAGAAGGTAGCTTTCAATGCGCAACATGTCGAGCGTCGAGAATTGCGTCGGGCGCACATCGTCACCGCCGGTCTCAAGCACGTTGTCCCAGATATGCACCGCATCCTTGGCACGGCAGAAAATCTCGTACCCACGCTCGCCGGTGTAGCCGGTGCGCGAGATCATCACGTCACGCCCAAACAGGCGGGTCTGCATGATGCCAAAGTAGGCCAGATCGCGGATTGCGGGAATCTCTTTGGCCAGAATATCCACTGACTTCGGCCCCTGCAGCGACATGTCATGCAGGTCGTCGTCCATGATGACCGAGCAGTTCTTTGCCGCAGCCACAGTGGTCAACTGTTCCATCCCGATGCCCGTGCCATGCACCACCAGCCATGAGTTCACGGCAATGTGGTAGATCACACAATCGTCCACAAACAGGCCGCGGTCATCAAGCATACAGGCGTAGACGGCCCGGCCCGGTGCGATTTTCTCGACATTGCGGGTGGTGACGCGGTCGATCACATAGGCCGCGTCTTCGCCAACGACATGAACCTTCTTGAGGCCCGAAACATCCATAAGGCCCGCTTTTGTGCGGATCGCTTCGTAATCGGCCTTCGCGCGCTCGGGCGTATCGTCATAGAACCAGGCGGTTCCCATGCCGTTCCAATCCTCCAGCTCGCCACCGATTTCGGCGTGCCGCTGCGCAAGCGCGGATGTTCTCCATAAAATGGCCATGCGATCGGCCCCCCTGTTTGACGTTTTGGTTAGAGGTATTCAGGCGCATGCGACGTTCAAAATCAATACTGTGGTGCAGATTTTTTTCCTGATAGGCAAAATGCCACCCTCAAGCGAAAGGGCCGCCCAAATGGACGGCCCTTCCAGCTTGCCCTTGGCTCAGCCTAGACGCGGGCGCTGTGCTTCTTGTACTTGCCGTTTTCAGCCAACTGGCCAATCACCAACGCGACGACGCATATGATGATCGCAATCACGGTGAAGGTGCCGGCGCCGCCATTGGCCCCCATGAAAACCGCGCCGTCGACGCCGTCCCATGTGCCGCCATTGTCGTATGGAAATCCGAACATGAGTCTTTCTCCTTATTATTCGGCTGCCGGCGCGGAGGCCAGAATGCCTTCGGGATAGGCCTGTGCGGGCACCTTGACGGTGTCGAGACCTGCGATTTCGGCCGCTTCCGGCACGCGCAGCATGCCAAGCATCCGCAGGATCAACGAGGATCCGTAGCCTGTGATCAGGCCAATGGCGATGAACACCACTGCGCCGACAAGCTGGCCGATGAGGCTGATGGTGGCCGCCCCTTCGCCCAATGCCGCCGGGTAGCCGGCCCCGACAATTCCGAGCATCAACATGCCGTAGATGCCGATGGTGCCGTGCACAGTGACCGCGCCAACCGCGTCATCGATGCCCATGCGTTCAAGGATCGATGCACAGGGCTTGAGGATGATACCGGCCCCGAAGGCCACGATGAACGCGAGCGCCGGGAAGTAGAGATCCAAACCTGAGGCTGCCGAAATGATCCCGGCCAGTGCGCCAGACATCATCCAGAATGGATCCTTGGTGTAAATCCACGCGCCGATGATGCCGCCGGCAATAGACATCAAGATGTTGAACGCCAATGCGCCAAGCGTGATGGGCGTGCCGTAGATGGTCGCGTAGTTGCCGCCCCAGGACCAGGCCTCGCCGCCGACGACCACACAGGCCATGAGGAAGCCCCAAAAACCGACGATAATCAGCATCAGGCCCGTCGCCGTGAACGGCATATTGTGACCGGGAAGATCGTTGGACGAGCCGTCGGCGTTGAACTTGCCGATACGCGGGCCGAGGTTGATCAGCACACCAAGCGCGAAGAATGCGGCGACCGCGTGCACCAAGCCGGCGGCGCCGAAATCATGCACGCCCCAATTCAGGACCAGCCAGCCATCCGCATGCCAGCCCCAGGCCGCTGCAAGTGTCCAGCTAAAGCCTCCAAGAATGATCGCGAGGATCACGAAGCCCACCGTCTGGATGCGTTCGATCACAGCACCTGACATGATCGAAGCGGTTGTTGCCGCGAACAGCGCGAAAGCGCCCCAAAATACGCCAGAAATCTGGTCGCTCAGGTTCGGCCCCATGAAGGCAGCCGACTCGCCCCAGCCCCACGCGATGGAATTGGCAAACTCCGCGCCGGACAACCCGTTTGGCCCCGCAGCGCCGGAAAAACCTTGCGGCAGGCCCCAATAAATCCACCAGCCAAAGAAGTAGAAGGCCGGAATGACAAACGCGAAGGCGAGGATGTTCTTGACGCCCGATGACAAGGCGTTCTTAGCGCGAGATGCGCCCATCTCATAGGCCAGGAAGCCCGCGTGAATGATGATCATCAAGGGGATGGTGATGTAGTAGAACATTTCCGCGAACATCGTGTTCGTCAGAGCGCCCCGCCCCTCGAGCGCCGCGACTTGTGCGGCCAGCTCTGCAATTTGTTCCTCCACGGGTCCCTCCTTGTGGATTTATTGATCGTTGTCCATTTCGCGCGGAAGCGCGTCGAAAATGAAACATGGCCGCGCGGTATCTCCAAAGGGTTTTTTGCCTTCAGTGAAAAAAAGTTTCCTGGCGGTTGTCG
Organism: Gymnodinialimonas ulvae; assembly: GCF_037543845.1. Taxonomy (NCBI): domain Bacteria; kingdom Pseudomonadati; phylum Pseudomonadota; class Alphaproteobacteria; order Rhodobacterales; family Paracoccaceae; genus Gymnodinialimonas; species Gymnodinialimonas ulvae. The sequence goes on along the minus strand of NZ_JBBIFX010000001.1, from coordinate 1,650,040 downwards.
CATTCGCAAATTTGGTGCTAGCGTCTGAGTCGAGAGTGCAAGGGCCGAAAAGGGAGGCGTCGCCATGTGCGGGATCGTCGGGCTTTTTTTGAAAGACAAGTCGCTAGAGTCCGAACTGGGCAACATGCTGACGGATATGCTGATCACGATGACAGATCGTGGTCCCGACAGCGCCGGGATCGCGATTTACAGCGAAGATTCAGAGGCTAACGGCAAGTTGACGATCCAGTCGGATGCCGCAGATACGGCTTATGACGGCCTCGCCGATGCAATGTCCGCGGCGATCAGTGCACCTGTAAGTTTGCGCCGTAAGGACACGCATGCCGTGCTTGAAATGCCTGCTGAAAAGGTGGTCGAAGCCCGCGCCGCTTTGCGTGAAATCGACAGCTCGATCCGGGTGATGAGTACGGGCGAAATCCTTGAGATTTACAAGGAAGTCGGACTGCCCAAAGATGTGGCAGCGCGTTTCGAAGTTGCAAAAATGGGTGGCAGTCACGGAATCGGTCATACCCGGATGGCAACCGAATCTGCCGTGACAACGATGGGCGCGCATCCTTTCAACACCGGCGCCGACCAGTGCCTTGTGCACAACGGTTCGCTTTCGAACCACAACTCACTGCGCCGGAAGTTGCGCCGCGAGGGGGTACATATCGAGACCGAGAACGACAGCGAAGTCGCCGCCGCCTATCTCACCTGGAAGATGCAGAACGGCGCGACGTTGGGTGAGGCGCTGGAAAGCAGCCTTGATGACCTCGACGGGTTCTTCACTTTCGTGGTCGGTACGAAGGACGGCTTCGGCGTTGTGCGCGACCCGATTGCCTGCAAGCCCGCAGTGATGGCTGAAACGGATCAATACGTGGCCTTTGGAAGCGAGTATCGCGCCCTGGTGAACCTTCCCGGTATTGCAGACGCCCGCGTATGGGAGCCTGAACCCGCAACCGTTTACTTCTGGAACCACTAACATGCGCTCAGAAAGCGAAGCGACAGCGCGAAGGGGATAAGCATGCAGACTTTCGATCTGGAGGCTGAAGGCCTCCGCGCCCTGAACTCGGCGCTTCATGCGCAGAGTGAACAAACCAACCAGACAATTTGGCAGGTCGTGAACCCGAAAGGCAGTCATGCGATTGCCGTGGGTCTCGATGCGCCGATTGAGGTGAATGTGAAGGGGTCCACCGGGTACTATTGCGCCGGCATGAACAAGCAGGCGACCGTCCACGTCCACGGCTCGGCAGGCCCCGGTGTCGCAGAAAACATGATGAGCGGCACGGTCGTCATTGATGGAGACGCGTCGCAATACGCGGGCGCAACGGGCCATGGTGGCACGCTTGTCATCAAGGGCAACGCGTCCTCGCGCTGCGGAATTTCCATGAAGGGCATCGACATCGTCGTGCATGGCAGTGTCGGCCACATGAGCGCGTTCATGGCCCAATCGGGGAACCTTGTCGTCTGCGGCGATGCGGGCGATGCGTTGGGAGATTCGATCTACGAGGCGCGGCTGTTCGTGCGCGGGTCGGTGAAATCGCTCGGCGCGGATTGCATCGAGAAAGAGATGCGGCCCGAGCATCTGGAAATCCTGGCCGACCTGCTGGAACGCGGCGGGTGCGATGCGAAGCCTGAGGAGTTCAAGCGTTACGGCTCGGCCCGCAAACTCTACAACTTCAACATCGACAATGCCTACTGAGCGCGCGGTAACGCGTTTGAAAGCCAGACGCGTGGAAACGCGTACGGACACAATGCGCGCGATGACGCGCGACGCCGACTGAGGTGAAACGACCATGAAAGACATGAAGCAAAACGGCCCCCCGCGTACGACGCCGATTCAATCGGCCACGTTCTCCGAAAGCATCAATGCCGAAATCCGGAGAGCGGCAGCGACCGGCATCTATGATATTCGCGGCGGTGGCGCGAAGCGGAAAGTGCCGCATTTCGACGATCTGCTGTTCCTTGGGGCGTCGATCTCGCGATATCCGCTCGAAGGCTACCGCGAGAAATGCGAAACCTCCGTCACGCTTGGGACGCGCCATGCGCTCAACCCGATCGAGTTGGATATTCCGATCACGATCGCGGGCATGTCGTTCGGCGCGCTTTCCGGTCCTGCCAAGGAAGCTTTGGGCCGGGGCGCCACACTTGCGGGAACCTCGACCACCACCGGTGACGGGGGTATGACGCCGGAAGAACGCGGTCATTCCAACAAGCTGGTCTACCAATACTTGCCGTCTCGCTATGGGATGAACCCCGACGACCTGCGCAAGGCTGATGCCATCGAAGTGGTCGTGGGGCAGGGCGCAAAGCCCGGCGGTGGCGGTATGCTGCTGGGTCAGAAGATCTCTGACCGTGTGGCCGAGATGCGCAACCTGCCCAAGGGGATCGACCAGCGCTCGGCCTGCCGGCACCCGGATTGGACCGGCCCTGATGATCTTGAAATCAAGATCCTCGAATTGCGCGAAATCACCAGCTGGCGCGTGCCTATCTACATCAAGGTTGGCGGGGCACGGCCCTATTTCGATACGACTCTGGCCGTGAAGGCGGGCGCTGACGTGGTCGTGCTGGACGGGATGCAGGGTGGCACGGCGGCGACGCAGGACGTGTTTATCGAACATGTCGGCCAACCGATCCTGGCTTGCATCCGCGAAGCCGTCCGCGCTCTGCAGGATCTCGGCATGCACCGCGAAGTGCAGCTTGTCGTGTCAGGCGGGGTGCGAACCGGGGCAGATGTGGCCAAATGCATGGCGCTTGGTGCGGATGCGGTTGCCATTGGTACCGCCGCGCTGATTGCCTTGGGCGACAATGACCCGCGCTGGGAAGAGGAATACAACGCCCTCGGAACAACGGCTGGCGCCTATGATGACTGGCACGAAGGCCAGGACCCGGCTGGGATTACGACGCAGGATCCGGAACTGATGGCCCGGTTCGACCCGATCGAGGGCGGGCGCAGGCTCAACAATTATCTCAAGGTGATGACGCTTGAGGCCCAGACCATCGCGCGGGCTTGCGGCAAGAACCACCTCCACAATCTGGAGCCGGAAGATCTTTGCGCCCTGACGATGGAGGCTGCGGCGATGGCGAAGATCCCGCTGGCCGGCACCGACTGGTATCCCGGCAAACCCGGTTCAACCTACTGAACAGCGCAAAAGGCGCGGCGATCGAACGCCGCGCCTTTTGTCTATGTAAATACGAAATAAAAGACCACGACAGGGAACCAAAACATGACCATTGATCTGGCCAAATTCGCCAAGGACAACGGCGTCAAATACTTCATGATATCCTTCACTGACCTGTTCGGCGGCCAGCGCGCCAAGCTGGTTCCGGCGCAGGCGATTGCCGATATGCAGGAAGATGGGGCGGGTTTTGCGGGTTTCGCAACATGGCTCGACATGACACCGGCGCACCCCGACATGTTGGCTGTGCCCGACCCGTCCTCGGTGATCCAGCTGCCATGGAAACCCGAAGTGGCCTGGGTCGCGGGCAATTGCGTGATGGAAGATGAAGACGTTGCCCAGGCCCCGCGCAACGTGCTTCGCCGCCTGATCGACGAGGCCGCCGCCGAGGGGCTGCACGTGAAGACCGGGATTGAGGCGGAATACTTTCTGCTGACGCCCGACGGGTCGCAGATTTCCGATGAATTCGATACCGCCGAAAAGCCGTGTTACGATCAGCAGGCCGTGATGCGCCGCTACGATGTGGTGCGCGAGATCTGCGATTACATGCTGGAGCTTGGCTGGGGCCCGTATCAAAACGACCATGAAGACGCGAATGGCCAATTCGAGATGAATTGGGAATTCGACGATGCCCTGCGCACCGCCGACAAGCATTCCTTCTTCAAGTTCATGACCAAATCTGTCGCCGAAAAGCACGGCTTTCGTGCGACCTTCATGCCTAAGCCTATCGAGGGTCTGACCGGAAATGGCTGCCACGCGCACATCTCGGTCTGGGACGCGCCGGGCGACAGGTCCAAGACCAACGTCTTCGCAGGCAAAGGTGATGGGCAAACCGGGGAGGTGGGCCTTAGCGAACGCGGCAAGCATTTCCTTGGCGGGATCATGAAGCACGCCTCGGCGCTGGCCGCGATCACCAATCCGACCGTCAACAGCTATAAGCGCATCAACGCGCCACGTACCATGTCGGGCGCAACCTGGGCGCCGAATACCGTGACGTGGACCGGCAACAACCGCACCCACATGGTCCGGGTGCCGGGCCCCGGCCGGTTCGAATTGCGCCTGCCCGATGGGGCCGCCAACCCGTACCTTCTGCAAGCAGTCATCATCGCGGCAGGCCTGTCGGGCATTCGCTCGAAGGCCGATCCCGGGAAGAGGCACGACATCGACATGTATGCCGAAGGTCACAAGGTGCGCGGGGCGCCGAAACTGCCGCTGAACCTGCTCGACGCGTTGCGCGAATATGACAAGGACAAGGGGCTGAAGGCGGCGATGGGGGATGAATTCTCTGCCGCGTATCTGAAGATGAAGATGCAGGAATGGAATTCCTATGTCTCGCATTTCAGCCAGTGGGAAAAGGACAACACGCTCGACATTTGATGCGCGCGCCGTTTTTCCATTTCACCGGAAATGTGCCGGCGCAGGGATAAGCCGGCCGTTCATGCTTTAGGAGATCACTGAATGACCAAACGTGTTGCTGTTCTGGGCGCAGGCCCCTCGGGGCTTGCGCAGCTGCGTGCCTTTCAATCGGCGGCAAAAAAGGGCGAAGAAATCCCCGAGATCGTCTGCTTCGAGAAGCAGGCGAATTGGGGTGGGCTTTGGAATTACACCTGGCGCACGGGGCTCGATCAATACGGCGAGCCGGTGCATGGGTCGATGTATCGTTACCTGTGGTCGAACGGACCGAAGGAGGGGTTGGAGTTCGCCGACTATTCCTTTGAGGAGCATTTCGGCAAACAGATCGCCAGCTATCCGCCGCGTGCAGTGCTCTTCGATTATATCGAAGGTCGGGTGAAGAAAGCGGGTGTGCGCGACTGGATCCGCTTTGAGACCGCAGTGAAAGATGTGTCTTTTGCGGACAATAAGTTCACCGTGACGGTCAAGGATCTGCCGGGCGATCGGTTGTATTCGGAAGAGTTCGACCATGTGATCTGCTGCACCGGGCATTTCTCGACACCGAATGTGCCGCAGTTCGACGGGTTCGAGAGCTTTCAGGGTCGCGTGCTGCATGCCCACGATTTCCGCGACGCGGTGGAGTTCAAGGGCCAGGACATTCTGATCATCGGGACAAGTTACTCGGCGGAGGACATCGGATCGCAATGCTGGAAATACGGCGCGAAGTCGATCACCGTGAGCCACCGGACGGCGGCGATGGGGTATGATTGGCCAGACAATTGGGCGGAGGTGCCGCTTTTGACAAAGCTGGAGGGCAAGACCGCGCATTTCAAGGATGGGTCCTCGCGTGAGGTCGATGCGGTAATCCTGTGCACCGGCTATCAGCATCATTTCCCGTTCATGTCTGATGAATTGCGGCTGAAGACGACCAACCGCTTGGCGACGGCGATGCTCTACAAGGGCACTACGTTTATTGACAATCCTGCGCTGTTTTACATCGGGATGCAGGACCAATGGTTCACCTTCAACATGTTCGATGCGCAGGCCTGGTGGGTCCGGGATGTGATCTTGGGCAAGATCGCGCTGCCCGACCGCGCGGCGATGGAGGCCGACGTGGCCGAGCGCGAGGCGCGCGAGGATGCGGGTGCGGATGATTATGATGCGATCTGGTACCAGGGTGATTATGTGAAGGAATTGATCGACGAGACGGATTACCCGAGCTTCGATGTCGAGGGCGCTTGCATGGCGTTCAAGGAATGGAAGGGCCACAAGAAGAAGGGCATCATGACCTTCCGCGACAACGGGTATAAGTCGGTGATCACGGGCACGATGGCGCCCAGGCACCACACGCCGTGGAAGGATGCCCTGGACGACAGTCTGGAGGTCTACCTGCGGAACTGAGGGCAGGGTTGCAAGGTTGCAACCGGGGGTTAAGAGTCTGAAAAAGAACGATAAACGCGTTTTCGTTTACCTTTGATTAACCACGCCTCAGCCCTGCACACGCAAGATCACCAAGGTCTCGCCAAGGTTCGCCTTGTCCTTGAGGGCGGCACTGACACCGCCCTCAAAACTCAGCAGATCATAGGTGTCGGGATGGTTGACCGGCGCGTCGCTGGCGAGCGCGTCGCCGCGACATTCCGTGATCGCCGTGGAGAGCGCCTCGAACGCCGCCTGCGCCTCCGCCGCGCGGTACGCAAACGACCAATTGCACGAGAGCGAGCGAATGCCGCCCAGTTCCAGCACCGCGCGGCATGGCGCCTCGGTGGCTGCAGCATCGGGGAAGGCTACCGTGACGTGGCGGGCATCCGGGTCGCCCGCCACGGCCTGCATCGCGGCCAGCGTATCGCAAAATTCATCAGCCAAGGCGCTATTCGCGGCAAGGAAGAGCGCGAGACCCGTGGCCGCGCCTTTCATTCCTCCACCAATTGCTGGCCCTCGACGACTTCGAAAACCGTGGGCGGCGTGGAGCGGCTGAGCCAATAATACTCGTCCATCCAGACCATGACGATCCAGCCTTCCCAATCGTCATCACCGGGCCAGAGGCTTTGATATTCGTCACTCTCGGGATCAATGCGCCATTGGCCGCGCGTCGTGCGCGCCTCGGTCTGCGCGAAGAGCGTCACGCCGTCTTCGCCGAAATACTGGCGGTAGGGCACGCCATCCCAGTCGCCGATCGCGGTGTTGCCGGTGAGCAGCGCGGTGACCTCGTCGGCGTCGAGTTGCACGGCCACGGGCTGGGCGTTCAGCGCTGTTGCGGCCCAGATCGCGGCAGTGGTGAGAAGGTGTTTCACGATTCAATCCTCCAATCGGCCACATCATTGACCAGCATCAGCGCGGCTCTGCGCAACGTCGCGCGGACGGGCTCGGGCAAATCGGCGCCGAGGCCACAATCCGAGATCGCGCGGTCCATGGTGTCGAGCCACATCTGCGCGTCGGCGTCGCGGATCGGCACATGGGCGTGAATTTCGCGCAGGTCCATATGGCCGTGCTTCTCGTGGTAATGGCGCCGCCCGCCCAGAAAGCCGCTGAGGAAATTGAACTGCTCGGATCGAGTATGGTTCAGGCCGTGGCCGCGAAGATGCAAGCGGTGAAGGGGATAAAGCGCCGGGTCGCTCTCCAGCAGATCGTAGAAGCGCGTGACAAGGCGATAGAGCGCGTCTTCCCCGCCGATCTGGTCCAGCGCGGTTTGCATGGATTACGACCGGGGCCTTTCCTTCTTGGGGTCATAGGCGGCCAGATCGGGACGGATCGTGGCGGGGATGCGTTTCTGGTGGCCGTCGAGTTTGCCGATCTCGATCTGGTTGCCCGGCGCGGCGTGGGCAATGTCAATGCGGGCCATGGCGATGTTCTTGCCCAAAGCCGGCGAGCGCATGGAGGAGGTGACCTCTCCGATTTGCGCACGTCCGATGTGGAGACAGTCGCCGTGCGCGATGTCGATATTGCTGTCGATGTCGAGGCCCACCAGCTTGCGCATCGGGTTCTCCTTGCGCCGGATCAGCGCGTCACGGCCGATGAAATCGTCGGTCTTGGATTTGAGCGGGCAGGTGAAGCCGATGCCGGCCTCGAACGGGTCGGTTTGATCGGAAAAGTCGTAGCCCGCGAAGATGAGACCCGCCTCGATACGGACCAGATCGAGCGCTTCCAGCCCCATGGGTTTGAGTCCGTATCTTTGGCCCGCGTCCCAGATCGCACCGAAAAGTTCCTCGCAATCCTTGGGGTGGCACATGACTTCATACCCAAGCTCGCCGGTATATCCTGTGCGGGACAAGACGAAGGGCGTGCCGGATTCGTTGCGCAGGCGTGCAGGCGTGTGGCGGAACCAGCCAAGCTGGTCGAATTCGGGATTGTGCGGCGCGGTCCAGACCAGTTCCCGCAGGAGATCACGGCTGTTTGGGCCTTGCACGGCGACATTGTGGAGTTGGTCGGTCGACGATCGCACGAGCACCTTGAGGCCCAGTTTTTCGGCCTGTTTCCGGATCCATTCACCGCCATAATCATTGCCGCCGATCCAGCGGAAGTTGTCCTTGCCAAGCCGGAAGACCGTGCCGTCGTCGATCATCCCGCCGTGTTCATAGCACATCGCGGTATAGACCACGCCGCCCACGGCCAGCGTCTTCATGTTGCGGGTGAAGATGTATTGGCAAAGCGCCTCGGCATCGGGCCCCGTGATCTCGAATTTCCGCAAGGGGCTGAGGTCCATCATCACGACGGCCTCGCGGCAGGCGTGGTATTCCTCGATGGGCCCGGCCTCGGCAAAGCAATTGGCGAGCCAGTAGCCGTTGTATTCGATGAAATTGCGGGTGTGGCGGGCGAAGCACTCGTGAAAGCCGGTTTGTTTGGTCATTTTGGGCTCCGCCTCTGGGGTCGCCCGGAAGGCGATGGCGCGTTGGAAGGTCGTGTCGCCCGAATAGGTGCGGACGTGGATGTCGGTGGGGTTCCAGCCGTTCGCGGGCGAGGTGTCATCGGGGCAGGCTGAGGTGACGCAGACAATGTCGGTCAGCGCACGCAAGAGCACGTAATCGCCGGGGCGCGACCACGGCTCGTCGCCATACATGACACCGTGCTCGTCGATGGCGGTGTTGAAGAAGAAGTTGATCGCCATCCAGCCGCGGCGCCCCGAGACGTTGAATTGTTCCAGGGCAGAGTTGAAGTTTTCCGAGCAGTTGGCGTGGCCGGGATAGCCGATGTCATCGTAGTACTTGGCGGAACACGCCAGCGCGAAGGCGTCGTGGCGTCCGCAAGTGTCTTGGACCACTTCGACCAGTGGCAGCATTTCCTGATCGTAGTATTTCGCGTGCAGGCCGGGCATCGGATAGGCGTGGCCCATGAGCGTGCGTGTGGTGGTGACGTCAAGCGCGTGTTCGATGCCCTGGTCGAGCTTGCGGGCGGAAAAACACTCGAAGTCTGTGCATTGGCGACCATCGACGTCGAGGATCTGGATGTAGTCCCCGGCCTTGACGAAATAGGCCTCGGCGGTGGCTGAGTGGACGCGGATGTTTTCAATCGGCTCGGCCAGCGGATCGGGAAGCGCAAAGCCCGTTTGCGGCTTGATCGTGGCCCGCGTGATCCAGACCGTGAGGGGGGAGGCGGTGTCTTGGACCTCCGGGTCCATCTGGCCGGTGGGGTTGGGGTGCGGGGCCGCGACGATGAGAATGCCGTCGGATTGGGCGGTCAGGGTTTCGTCGGTGCCGGCGGGGGTTGTGGCTTCAAACAGATGGATTGCATTGGCGGCGGCGATGTCGATGCCGCGTGTCTCAATGCCAAGACGCAGGCCGCGCAGCGAGTGGTCGGCGGAGGTAAGGAGCCGTTGCAGGCCGCCTGCCGGGGCGGTGGCCCTGGCGTCGAGCAGGTCCACCAGACGCCCCCCTGCACCTGCGGTGATGATCTCGCAGGGCTGGCCGCCCTCGGTGTTGACGACGCGGATCGTGTCGCCGGCCTCGATCGGTATCAGGGCCGCGCCGCAGCCTTCCACGACATAGCGTTCAGTGCCCGGCGGGAGGGTAAAGACCGACGGGACAAAGACCCGGCTGGGCCTTGGCGGACCGGGCACAACATTGGGGTAAGCTTCGTCTAGCACGCTGACCTCCCTAGCACACAAGTGTTGCCTCAGCGGAAAATTACTTTAACTTTAAGAATAATGATGCAGGGATCAACTGCAATCTGCTCAGCCGGTCCTGGCAGTGTCACAGACACTTGGACACAGCTCAAGTTTCGGATCGGAGAGACCTTTGGCCTCACTTCTTCTGGGTCTTCTGGCCGCGTTTTCCTGGGCGGTACATGACTTGTGCGTGCGCAAGGTCAGCGCCGCGGAGGGGACATTCGCGTCGCTGGTGTCGGTCCTGACCCTTGGCACATTGGTCGCCTTGCCGTTCGCGCTTGCGTGGGGGGCGGCGTCCGAGGCCCCGACAGAGGCATATGTGCGCGCATTCGCGGCGGGGCTGGTGTACGGCGTGGCGGGTCTGGGCCTTTACAAGGCGCTTGAAATCGGTCCCGTCCGGCTGGTCGCACCGATCATCGGGGCCTATCCGATCATCTCCATGGGATGGGCGGCCTATACGGGCAGTCCCTTGACGCTGTTTCACTGGGCCGCGGTTTTCGTCGTGATCGGCGGCGTGGCTTTCATCGCGATGAGCAGCGATGACGGCGCCTCCGACGGGTCAAAGGGTGCGGCGATCTTCTGGTCGCTGGTCTCGGGGCCAAGCTTTGCGATTGCCTTCGCGCTAAGCCAATCCGCCACGGTCCTTGCGGATGAATGGACGATGATGCTGCCGTTCCGCGTCGCGGCCATTGTGATGGTCATGGCCCTTGCAGTGCTGTGGCGCACAAGCCTTTTGCCGCGGATAGGCTCGCTTTGGATCTTTGCGATCATGGGCACGCTCGACTTGATTGCCATCAGCGCTGTGTCGGCGGCAGGCAGTCTGCCCTATCCGGAATTTGCCGCTGTTGCAGCCTCGACCTTCGGGTTGATCACGGTGGTTCTTGCCACGATTTTCATGGGCGAGCGGATGCGCGTCCCGCAATGGGCGGCGGTGCTGGCGGTGTTCGTGGCCATCGGAAGCCTGGGCATCTAGATGACACGGCATCATCAGTGGCGCTTTCCGTAAGACGGGCCGGGTGTCGAAGGAGCCTTCCCGAATGACCAAACGCACCGGCGTTTGATATTCCACGTTGAGCCCCGAGATCATGGGACGTGCGGCGATGCACCATGTTCGGATGTCTCAGTCCCGCCAATGCATTGTTCTCGCGCAGTATTCGACCGCACGATGCAAGATGGCGGGCCAAATCACCAGCCCGATCCGCACAATGGGTCCGCAACAAGATATGAACGGTGGTTCGCTTTCCCTCTTTGGACGGAGGGAACGGGCAACGGAAGCAATAAACACCGTGCAGAGAAGGGCTTAGATAGGATGACAGCATCACAGGGCGGGTGACCCACTTTGTGTCCCACCCGAGCGCTCAGCCGCTAACCCTATGATTTAGAATGAAATGGAGGCGAGTACCGGAATCGAACCGGTGTACACGGATTTGCAATCCGCTGCGTCACCACTCCGCCAACTCGCCGTCCGTGGTGTGGTGCATGCAATATGTGAGCGGCCCGAGCGCGGCAAGCCCTAATCGCGGGACCCGGCGTCTGGCAGGCCGCCTTTGATCTCGACCACGCGTTGCGGGAAAGGGATTTCGATGTCGTGCGCCTTGAGCGCGTTCCAGATCAGGAACAGAACGTCGGAGGTGTATTTATTCGCCCCATCGTCGATCCCGTTGACCCAGAACTCCACCGCAAAATCGATGCCGCTGTCGCCGAAGCCGCGCAATTCGCAATCGGGCGGGTAGGGCGCGTCGAGCACGTCCGCATGGGTCGCTACGGCGGCCTCGACGATGGCGGGTACGGTGTTGATATCAGTGTTGTAGCTGACGGAAAACGCGGCCTCATACCGGTTTGCGGAGCCGCTGTCGGAATAATTCACCACTCGCGTGATGATGAAATCCTCGTTCGGAACCACGATCCAGCGGCCATCGTAAGTCTCCAGGATCACCGCGCGCGCGGTCATCTTGATGATCGTCCCGGCCTCACCGCCGTCAAGCTCGACAAAATCGCCGACAGTGGCCTGCCCCTCAAGCAACAGGATCACGCCCGAGATGAAGTTCGATGCAATCTTCTGAAGCCCGAACCCAAGACCCACACCAATGGCACCGGTCAGCACAGCGAGGGACGTCAAAGGGATGCCCATGATGTTCATGAACACCAGAAAGGCCGCGCCAAAAATCGCGATTTCGGCGGTTTTCACGGCCAGTTGGCGGGTCGCCGGACGCATCTCGGCCTGGCGTTCAATCAGCGTCGCGGATTGGTCGTTCGACCAGCGCCCGAGCCAGAAGATCACGCCGCCGATCACCACAAAGCGGATCAGGTCGAGCAGGCTGAATGACAGGTTGCCAAGCGGCACGATGACCGCCTCAAGCCGGGCCATCACGGGCCCCAAAAGGCCAATCGCGTAAAGGGCTGCCATCGGCAGCAGGACGAATTTCCCCAGCAGTTTCAGGAATCCGTCCGCCAGAATATCTCGGACCAGCGCGCGTACGGCGAGGAACAAGAACAATCCCTTTCCGAGCGCGATCACCGCGCCGCTGTCGAAGATCGTGCGCGTCGCCTGCTCCCCCAATGCGGTGAACGCAAATGCCAAAAGCGGCATGGTCAGCGGCAGGAATTGGCGTAAGAACACGCGGGCCTTGTCGAAGATGCGCGCCGCGCCTTCGGGCGGTGTCAACCATACGCGCAACTTGGGCCGCAGCCGTTTGGTGATGAATCGCGCCAGCAAAAAGGCCAGCAAGAGCAGCGCAAATTGCGACCACGCCGCCGGGCTCAGCAGCCACGCCTGCGCGATGTTGAGGCCCTGCATTGCCAATTCGACCGCTTGCTGTGCGACGGGCGGCAAGCCCTCGGCCCATTCCGGAAGGGGCGGCGCGGGCGGAATTTCGACCGCCTCCATTGCGGGCTCGGCTGTGGCGTCCGCGCCGTTTTCTGCCGCGCCGACGTCCGCGCCGTCGTCGATTTCGGTGTCGTTTTCCATGGCGAGGCCTGAGATCCGCTGAAGGGGTGTTAGAATGCCGTCTTTTCCGCGTGATTTCCCGAAAGGGCAAGGGTGCGGGCGAATTGCGCGGCGCGGACCCGGTGCCTTTCGTCGCATCGGGCGCGCTGCGCGGCGAGGGCGGTTGCCACCAAAACGCGCTTGTGCAACAACAAATCGGAAAACTAGACGGAGTGGTTCAGTTTCATGCCGGACTTCACGCAACGCCGGGTCACCATGGTCGACACGCAGGTGCGGCCCTCGGATGTGACCAAATTCCCAATTCTGGATGCGATGCTGCGTGTCCCGCGCGAGGCCTATGTGCCCGATGCGAAACGCGATATTGCCTATGCCGACACGCCCGTCGATCTGGGCGGCGCGCGCCAATTACTGGATGCGCGCGCGATCGCGAAGCTGCTCGAAGCGCTGACGCCCGCGCCGACGGATCTGGTGCTCGAAATCGGTGCCAGCACCGGCTACACCACCGCGCTGTTGGCCAGTATGGCCGAGGCGGTCGTCGCGGTCGAAGAAGACGAAGACCTCGCGCGCGACGCGGAGGCCGCGCTGGCCGAGCAAGGCGTAGACAACGCCGCCCTCGTGACCGGCCCGTTGTCTGACGGCAGCCCAAAGCACGGCCCCTTCGACATGATCATGATCTTCGGCGGGGTGCAGGACGTGCCGGTCACGCTCCTCGATCAGCTCAAGGACGGCGGCCACATCGCAGCGATCTTCATGGACGGCGCTCTGGGCGAGGCGCGCGTTGGTGTGAAGACCGGCGGTCAGGTCAGCTGGCGCATGGTTTTCAACGCAACCGCACCGGTCTTGCCCGGCTTCGAAAACGCACCAAGTTTCGCTTTCTGAGGGCAGCGGCTGCCCGCAAACATCAAGGGACGACTGGCGCTGCTCCAGGACAGTCCGGGTCAATCGGGGGATCGGCATGGCATTTCAATGGATCGCGCGGGCGAAGGCCACGGCCTGGGCTCTCGGCGTGTCGTGCATCACAATTCTTCCGGTGCAGGCCGACACTCTGCGGCAGGTGATGATTGACGCCTACCGCCATTCCAACCTACTGGAACAAAACCGTTATTTGCTGCGGGTGCAGGACGAGGGCGTGGCGCAGGCCGTCGCGCAATTGCGCCCGGTGCTCACCTTCGTCGCGTCGATGAACCGCGAGCTGGTGAACGACACATCGAACGCGTCGGCCTCGCTCGTGCTGGAATACCTGCTCTATGACGGCGGCGCGCGCAGCTTCGCGGTCGAGGCGGCCGAGGAAACCGTGCTCGCCACGCGTGAGCAACTCATCTCGCTTGAGCAGCAGGTGCTTATGGACGCCGTCACCGCCTATATGAACGTCTGGCGCGACATTCAGGTCGTGGGTGTGCGTGAACGCAACGTGCGCGTCATCACCCAGCAGCTGCGCGCCGCGCAGGACCGCTTCGAGGTCGGGGAAGACACCCGCACAGACGTGGCGCAGGCCGAAGCGCAATTGGCGCAAGCGCGCTCGCAACTGGCCGCCGCGCAGGGCGCGCTCGATATCAGCCGCGAATTGTTCAACCTCGCCGTCGGGCGCTACCCCAACGGCCTGTCGGGCCCCGGCAGCCTGCCCAACGTGCCCCGCACCGAGGCCGCCGCGCAGGCCCTCGCGCGGCAGGAACACCCCGCGATCCGCGCCTTGCAGCACGAGGTCACAGCCGCCGAGTTGGGGATCGAACAAGCCCGCGCCGGCGTGCGTCCGCAGATCAGCCTCGAAGGCCGCGCCACGGAAGTCTTTGAAAACTCTGCCAATCCCTTCGCCGAGGGCACAACGGGCACCGTAGGCATCACCCTGACCCAGCCGATCTACCGCGGCGGGCAGCTTTTGTCGCTGGAACGCCAATCGCGCGCGCAGGCCTCCGCTGTGCGCTCCAGCCTGAGCCAACAGGTGCGCCTGAACCTGCAAGCGGTCGGCAATGCCTGGGCGCGGATGCAAATCGCCAACGCGCAGATCCAGGCCGCCGATCAGCAGATCGAAGCCTCCGAACTGGCCTTTCGCGGCGTACAGGAAGAGGCGTCCCTGGGCGCGCGCACCACACTTGACGTGCTCGACGCCGAGCAGGACGTGCTCGATGCGCGCATCAGCCGGATCCAGGCGCAGACCGACCTCTATCTCTCCTGCTATCAGTTGCTCGCGGCCTCTGGCTTGCTGACGGTGTCGAACCTGCATCTGAACGTGCCGGAATACGATCCGGCGGCCTATGCGGATCTGTTCTCGAACGCACCGTCGCGGCTCAACAGCCCCCAGGGCGCGCAACTCGATTCGATGCTGGAACGGATCGGCCGGGACTGAACCCGACCTCTGATGTGCCTGCTCGTGGCCGTAGCCTGCCGTATTTGAAGCAAATCGGCCGCACGCAGCGGGCCGGGCTTATTGTATGATTAACCGCTTTTGAGTATCTAGAAGGCCAATTGAGGTCCAGGACGGCCCGGCACAGGGCCGCCAGTGGTGCGTGCGATTTCCATGATCGGGACCGCGCCAGAGGAGAGCATGGAATGTCCGACCCCGCGAAAACGCCGGCAGAGATCGAAGATGTTCTTGCGTCCATTCGCAGGCTTGTCTCCGACCACGACTCCGAAGGAACAGACGCGACGCAGGACGTCGCAGAGCTGGCCCAGGACGCCGCTTCGCCACAGGCACCCGAGGCCGCAGAAGCAGCCGACGACACCTCGGCCGAACGCCTCGTCCTGACCCCATCGCAGCGCGTCAGCGAGGCCGATGATCCCTGGGCTCCGGTGACCGAGACGGAACAGAATGCAACGCCTGACGCAGCCGTGGAAGCCGATGTTCTCGACGTGCTCTCCCGCGCGCCGACGCAAGAAGAAGGGTCTGAAATACCTTCCGAGATTGCGGATGAAAGCGCGTGGAAGCCCGAAGATCGCCTGATGGATTATCACACCGTCGGCGCGGGCGGCGCGCATGCCGAAGATGAGCCGTTCATCGAGGATACGACACAGGACCACACCGCCGATCCCGCGCCATCAAAAGCCCCCGAAGATGACATCGCCAGCGCCGAAGATGTGGCCGACCTGGCCCTGTTGGACGGCATGGCTCCCGAGCCTTCGAATTTCGAATCCGAGACCGGCGATGACAATTGGCCGGGCGACGGCGCGGAGGCCGCTCTGCTTACCCTTGTGGCCCGCCGCGACCCGGTCCGGGCCGAGCCAGAGGCCATGCCTGAACCCGAGGATACGCCGGACGCCGCAGGGCCGGAGGTGGCGGAAGAATCACCGCCGAGTGATGACCTGCGCAGCCCCGTTGAAACGGACGCATCCGACGCCGAAGCGGATGCGCCCGAGGCCGAACTGGACATAGCAGAGTCGGAGATGACGCAAGCGGATGCGCCAATCGACATGCCGGAAGACTCGGCGCAAGATGGAATCGAAAGCGACCCAGAGACACCGGAGACCGCTGAGACAAGGCCCGCAGACGTACCCGCGGCGGAGCCAGACAGCGATGCCGCCAATGCAGAAGCCAACCCCATCGAAAAATCTGTGGCGCTTGCATCCGAGGCCTCCGCAACCAAGACCGCAACCGAAGCCGATACAGACACCGACGACGCGATGCGGATCACGCCGGTGTTCTCACGCAAACGACCGCGCGCCGAGCCTCCCGTGCAGTCCGACGCCGCGCCAGAGCCGCAGGTCGAGACGCAGGCCGAGCCCGAATTGGCCTCCCTTGCCGCCGACGAGGCCTCAGATGCGGTCCCATCGGCCACGATCTTCGACGCCGAGGAAGGTGTGCTCGATGAAGAGACGTTGCGCGACATCATCGTCGATGTCGTGCGCGAGGAGTTGCAGGGCGTCCTTGGCCAGCGCATCACGCGCAACGTGCGCAAGATGGTTCGCCGGGAAATTCGGCTGGCACTTGCGGCGGAAGATCTGGAGTGACCCGCTGATCCGGGCCCTCAACATCCGCTTGCGTCCCTGACATCACCCCCGTCGCGACCGGCACTTAGACGGCCACGATTGTGGCCCACCGGCACAGCCGCTGTTGCGCGACCGCCTGTGGGCGGGCTACATCCTGTGTGACGGCTGCACATGCGCCGCCAAGATGCGGGACAGATGACAAAAACACCTGAAACAGAAAGCCGGAAATTGCTCTCCAGGCTGCAGGCTGTCATGGCCGAAGCCGATGCCGGGCAGGAGCGTCTGGACCGGATCACACATCTGATCGCGGATTCGATGGGCTCGGAGGTATGCTCCATCTACCTTCTGCGCGATGCCGAAACGCTTGAGCTTTGCGCGACGCAAGGGCTTGCCGCTGAAGCAGTCCACGTCACCCGGATGCGCATCGGCGAGGGGCTTGTGGGGCGCGTGGCGCGAAGCGCCCGCCCGATCAACACCGCCAATGCCCCCGACGAGCGCGGCTTTCGCTATATGCCAGAGACCGGCGAAGAACGGTTTTCGTCATTCCTGGGTGTGCCGATCCAGCGCCTGGGGGAACGTCTTGGCGTTCTGGTGGTGCAATCCAAGGACGCGCGCGAGTTTTCCGAGGATGAGGTCTATGGGCTCGAAGTTGTCGCGATGGTGTTGGCCGAGATGACCGAGCTTGGTGCGTTTGTCGGCGAGGGCGCGGCCCTGTCGGCACGGCACACCAGCCAGTTCATGTTCAAAGGCGTCTGCGCGCAGGAAGGCGCCGCGATGGGCCATGTCTGGCTGCACGAGCCGCGCGTTGTCGTGACCCGCCCCGTGGCCGAGGACCCCGATGCCGAACGCGCGCGCCTTGTGGAAGCCGTCGATCAGCTGCGCACGGATATTGATCAGATGCTGACCCGCGCGCCGGTGGGTGACGCCGAACAGCGCGAGGTGATGGAAAGCTATCGCATGTTCGCCCGATCCCGTGGCTGGTTGCGGCGGATGGAAGAGGACATCGCCCTTGGCCTCAGCGCCGAGGCCGCGGTCGAGAAGGAACAATCCAGCGCGCGCGCGCGGATGGAAACGGTGCCCGATGCGTATCTGCGCGACCGGTTGCATGATCTCGATGACCTGTCGAACCGCCTGCTTCGGCGACTGACCGGTCAGGGCAAGGACACCGGCGCGGAATTGCCCTCCGATCCGGTGCTGGTGGCGCGCAATATCGGGCCTGCGGAACTGCTGGATTACGGGCGCAGCCTGAAGGCGGTGGTGCTGGAGGGCGGCTCGGTCGGCTCGCATGCCGCGATTGTCGCGCGCGCGCTGGCGATCCCGTTGGTGATCAACGCCAAACGCATCGCGACCGAGGCGCTCAACGGGGATCCGGTGTTGGTCGATGGCGATCAGGGCATCGTGCACCTGCGCCCCGAAGACACGGTCGCCAGCGCCTTTCGTGACAAGCTTGCCATGCAGGCCGAGGCGCAGGAGCGCTATGCCTCGATCCGTGACAAGCCCGCCGAAAGCAAATGCGGCACCGTGGTGCAGTTGAACATGAACGCGGGCCTGATGGCCGATCTTCCGTCGCTGCCGACCTCGGGCGCGGAAGGGGTTGGCCTGTTTCGCACGGAGTTGCAATTTCTGACCCGCGCGCGTGTGCCGCGGCGGGGCGAATTGGCCAACCTTTACGCGCGGGTCATGGATGCGGCGGGTGGCAAGCGCGTGGTCTTCCGTACCCTGGATATCGGCTCCGACAAGGTCCTGCCCTACATGAAGCCGCAGGATGAGCCGAACCCGGCCCTGGGCTGGCGCGCGATCCGCGTGGGCCTCGACAAGCCCGGCGTGATGCGGATGCAATTGCAGGCGCTGATCCGCGCCGCGAACGGGCGTCCCCTGTCGGTGATGTTCCCGTTCATCGCACAGTTGGATGAGTTCACCCAGGCGCGCGATCACCTGATGCGCGAGATGGACCGTGAAGCGGCACTGGGCCATGCGCTGCCGGAAACGCTTCAGGTGGGCGCGATGCTGGAAACCCCCAGCTTGGCCTTTGCACCCCCGCATTTCTTCGAACTGGCCGACTTCATCTCCATTGGCGGCAATGATCTGAAACAGTTTTTCTTCGCCGCGGATCGCGAGAATGAACGGGTGCGGCGGCGCTATGATACGCTCAACGTCAGCTTCCTGACCTTCCTGGAGCAGGTTGTGCATCGCTGCGCCGAAGGGGATACGCCGTTGAGCTTTTGCGGTGAAGATGCCGGACGTCCGGTTGAGGCTGTCTGTTTTGCGGCGATGGGGCTGCGCAGCCTGTCGATGCGCCCGGCCTCCATCGGGCCGGTGAAATCGCTGCTGCGGCGGGTGGACCTGCGCGAAGCGCGCGCCGTGATCACAGAGGCGCGCGCGACCGGGGCGCAGTCGGTGCGCGACGGCGTGATGGCGTGGCTCAAGCGGCAGGGCTGAGGCCGCGGGCCTTGCGCGTAGGTGTTATGGGGTCTGGGGGGCGCTGCCCCCGTCGCCTTTGGCGACTCCCCCGGAGTATTTCTGAAACAAGGAAGTCAAAGTCAGGTCAGGTGCCCCGTCGCAAAGTAGCGGTGAGCACCCCCATCGTGATCAATGTTGCGCCGCCTGTACGCGTCAGCCATGCGATCACCCCCGGGCGCGACAAGCGGTTGCGCAGGCTTCCGGCCAGGAGCGCATAGGCCAACGCATTGAGGGTCGCGATGGTCACGAATGTGGCGATCAGAATGGCGAATTGCGGGAGCAGCGGCGCCTGCGGCGCGATGAACTGCGGCACGAAGGCGATGAAGAAGGCGATGGATTTGGGATTCAACGCGGTGACGGCGGCGGCGTGGCCAAAGGTGCGGCGGGCGGAAACGGCCGCGGCCTCGGGTAGGGCGAACGCGGCGGTGCGCGCGCCGCGGATCATCTTGACGCCGAGGTAGACCAGATAGGCGGCGCCCACCCATTTGAGCAGTGTGAAGAGCGTGGCCGAGGCCAGCACCAGCGCGCCGAGCCCCGCCAGCGACGCCGTCATCGCAACCAGATCGCCCACTGCGACACCGGCTGCGGTGGAAACCGCGACGCGGCGGCCCTGACTGATCGCGTAGCTGAGCACCAGAAGCACCGTAGGGCCGGGGATCAGGACCAGAAATGTCGAGGCGGCGACGAAGGTCAGCCAGGTGTCCATTGGCATGAAACGTAGTCCCTTTTGTTATGTCGCCCCGATCCCGCGCGTCACAGCACCCGGCCCGCCACGGCATCAAGGCGCGCCATCACGTCCGCGTCGCGGGCCTCGGGCGCGGTCATGATCGCATGCTCCAACGCCCGGTCGCATCCTGCGGGGCAGGGCGCGCGGACGGGTGACAGGGCGTGGGCGACACCGTCGACCATGGACCGCGCGTGGGCCGCGTTGCCGTGTAGGGTTTCGATGATCTCGGTGATCTCGACCGCGCCGTGATCGGGGTGCCAGCTGTCGTAATCGGTGATCATGGCGACGGAGGCATAGCAAAGCTCGGCCTCGCGGGCGAGTTTGGCCTCGGGCATGTTGGTCATGCCGATGACGTCGCAGCCAAAACGCTCGCGGTACAGCTGTGATTCCGCCAGTGTCGAGAATTGCGGCCCCTCCATCGCAAGGTACGTGCCGCCGTCATGGACCGTCACGCCCGCCGCCTGTGCGGCCGCCCGCGCAGTGGCGGACACATGCGGGCACACCGGATGCGCGACCGACACATGAGCTACGCAACCCGTTCCGAAGAAAGACTTTTCCCGCGCGAACGTCCGGTCGATGAATTGATCCACAATGACGAAATCGCCCGGTGCCATATCTTCACGGAACGAGCCGCAGGCCGACACGCTGAGCACATCCGTCACGCCCAGACGTTTGAGCGCGTCGATATTGGCGCGGTAGGGCACCGTCGTGGGAGAATGCACATGGCCGCGCCCGTGGCGGGGCAGGAAGGCGACGGAAATCCCGTGCAGCCGCCCAGTCAGGATCGCGTCCGATGGTTTGCCGAAAGGGCTGTCGACCTCGACCCAGGTTGCATGCGTCAGCCCGTCGATCTGATACAGGCCCGATCCCCCGATGATGGCAAGATATCTGTCCATGGGCACCCCCGTTTGCTGCCGGGCGAGCGTTGCACCGCAGGGCCGCAGCCGCAAGCGCATTGGCGTCGGAAAACCCGGTGTGCCACAAGCGCTCTGGCTATGGTTTTTGCGCAACGCGGCCCATCAGCACCGCGCAGGAAACCCGTGACTTAACGCTGCATTCATTCTACCAGCCTACCAAACAAGGGCCCGTGCCGGGCCTGTGACGCGCACATCATCCTTCGAGGTTTTACATATGAGCCGCATTCTGGCGGCGGTCACGTCTGGCCGCTTTTCTCCTGATCTGTCGAACATGGGCGGGGGCATGACACCGGGCCGCATCCGGATCGAGATCCTCGCGGGCCTGACCGTGGCGCTGGCGCTGGTGCCTGAGGCGGTGGCATTTGCCTTCGTGGCGGGCGTGCACCCGCTGGTTGGGCTTTATGCCGCGTTTCTCGTGGGCCTGATCACGGCGGTGATCGGTGGGCGACCCGGCATGATTTCCGGCGCGACGGGGGCCCTGGCGGTCGTGATGGTCAGCCTCGTGGCCGTGCACGGGGTGGAATACCTGTTCGCGACGGTGATCCTCATGGGTCTGATCCAGATCTTCGTGGGGATCATGCGGTGGGGCAAATTCATCCGCCTGGTGCCACACCCGGTCATGCTCGGCTTCGTGAACGGTCTGGCGATCGTGATTTTCCTGGCACAGCTGACGCAATTCCAGGTTCCGGGCACCGCGGAAGTATCGGGCCACGGCATGGCGGGGGGCGAATGGCTGAGCGGTTGGCCACTGGCGATGATGCTGGGGCTTGTGGCCCTGACGATGGTGATCATCTGGCTTCTGCCAAAGGTCACAAGCGTCGTGCCCGCGCCGCTGGCAGGCATCGGGATCACCGCCGCGATTGTGCTGATTTTCAACATAGACGTGCCGCGCGTCGGCGATCTGGCGGAAATCGCGGGGGGCTTGCCGCCCTTCCACATCCCCTTCACCTTCTCGGGCGGCGAAGTGCAGGGGCTCTACGGCGATCTGCTGGCCCCGTTCACGCTTGAAACCCTCTGGATCATCCTGCCCTACGCGCTGATCCTGTCGGCGATCGGCCTGATCGAAAGCCTGCTGACCCTCAACCTCGTCGGCGAGATCACCGGCGAGAAAGGAGGCGCGAGCCAGGAGTGCGTGGCGCAGGGCGTGGCCAATACCGTGACCGGCTTTTTCGGCGGCATGGGCGGTTGCGCGATGATCGGGCAGTCGATGATCAACGTGAAATCCGGCGCGCGCACCCGCATCGCGGGCATTGCGGCGGCCCTTTTCCTGTTGTCCTTCATCCTGGTCGGCGCGCCCCTGATCGAACAAATCCCGCTGGCCGCGCTGGTCGGTGTGATGTTCATGGTCGTCATCGGCACCTTCGCGTGGAACAGCCTGAAAATCCTCTTCAAAGTGCCGCTGACCGATGCCTTCGTCATCGTGCTCGTGACGGTGGTCACGGTCGCCACGGACCTTGCAACCGCGGTGGTGGTCGGTGTCATCGTCTCGGCGCTGGCCTATGCCTGGTCGAACGCCAAGCGCATCTCGGCCACCGCTTATGAAACGCCCGAGGGCGCGCGGGTCTATCAGGTGAAGGGGCCGCTTTTCTTCGGATCCGCCGAAGGCTTCGGCGAGCTGTTCAACCCTGCCGAAGACCCCACCCGCGTCATCGTGGATTTCGCCGAGAGTCGGGTGGCCGATCAATCCGCGTTGCAAGCCATCGAAAAGCTGGCCGGGCAATACGAGGCGGCGGGCAAGAAGATCGAGCTGCGCCACCTGACCCGCGATTGCCATGCGCTGCTGCAAAAAGCGGGCCATCTGGTGATCGACAGCGACGATGACCCCGACTACGAGATTGCAACCGATTACTCGGTGCGCACCGGTATTCTCGGCGATCATTGAGCTTGAGCCACGCACGCCGTCTCGGGGTGGTGGGGGGAGGACGCTCTGCGGGAGGTATTTTTCAAACCAAAGAGGGCGCAGTCACACATAAGGGGCGCTCGGCCGCGAGCGCCCCGCCAGGCCTCACTCGCCCGGTCGGGTGAGTGAAAACACCTCGCGCACGACCGAATAGTCGCGATACCCCAAGCGCGTCAGCGGGTTGAAACGGGTCACATCGAACAGGCCATCGACCAGGCAATCGTCGCGCAGATGCACGCCCACAACCTCGCCGAACACCGCGAAATTGGCCGCCCCTTCCAGCTTTACGATCTGCGTCACCCGGCATTCGAGGTTGGCAGGCGCGTCCGCCACGCGGGCGCAGTCGATCTCGGAACAGGCCGCGCGCGCGATGCCCGCATCGGTGAACTCGTCCGTCTCCTTCGGCCAGGGGCCCGACGTCTGGTTCATCACGTCCCGCGCCGCGTATTCCACGATGTTCACGCAGAACACCCCGGTTTCGCGGATGTTTGCGACGCTGTCCTTGGTGTCGCCGCGATCGTCCTTGGCCGAGGTCGAGGAAAACATGACCTGCGGCGGCACATAGGCGACCGCGTTGAAGAAGGAATACGGCGCAAGATTGTCGGCGCCGTTTGATCCGCGCGTGGAAATCCACCCGATCGGGCGCGGGGTGACGACGGCGTTGAAGGGGTTGTGCGGCAGGCCATGGCCCTCGGCTGGTCGATAGAACATGTGCGATAATCCTCGTGGTTTGGCAAAGACCTACCCCCGTGCTAGGCCGCTGACCAGAGGCGGCGGGAAGGCCATGTACCGGATCATTCAGGAATGCGCGGAAGATCACGCGGAGGTCGAAGCGCTCTACGACACATGTTTTGCACCCGGGCGGGAGGCCCTTTCGTCGTACCGGCTGCGCGATGGCGTGCCGCCGGTGGCGGGTCTGTGCCGGGTCGCGCGCGATGATCTCGACATCGTGGCCGGTGCAGTGCGCTTCTGGCCCGTGCGGGTCGCGCAGGCCGAGGCCCTGCTGCTCGGGCCCATCGCGGTCCACCCGACGCGGCAGGGCGAAGGCCTGGGGGCGCTGTTGATGGAAGAAGGGCTTCAGGCGGCCGTGCAGGCGCGCTGGTCGCGGGTGCTTCTGGTGGGGGATGCGCCCTATTACGCGCGCTTCGGCTTTGCGCGCCTCGATGCCGTGCGCATGCCGCCGCCGACCAACCCCGCCCGCGTCCTGGGCTGGGGCAGCTGGGACGGTCTCGCGGGGGCGGTGACGCGCTGGGGCGGCTGACCTTTGCCCGCGCGCAACAGGTTGCGGGCTTTGTGCACCGCGCGCTTGATCCACGCCGCCCGGCACGCCATCACTTTGCCCATGTTGCGGTCCATTCTTCTTATTCTTCTGAGCCTTGTGTTTCTTCCGCGCCCCGCCGCGGCACAGGAATTCATCACCGTTCCCGACCTCATCTCGGACAATGCGTTCTACCGGCTGGTCGCCTGTGGGGCGCAACCGGCTGGCGAATGTTCCAAACCGTTCATCTACTGGCCCGAAGAGCGCCGCCTGGGCCTGCGCGTCGGCATCGCCGCCTCCGCCGAAAGCTTTGCCGATTACCGCTTCGATCTGGTGGATGCCGCCATCGACGCCGCGATTGACGAGATCAACGGCGCCGGGGCGCACCTGTTTCTCGAACGGGTCTACGAGGGCGAAATGGACATCCCCGTGTTCCTCGTCGACGCCCCGCAGGGCGGCGTGATCGAAGGCACCGGCCTCGACGAACTCGACGGCTCCTCCATTGCCATCGGCCGGGTCGCGATCCGCTCGCGCGGCGAAGACATCGTCGCCGCCTCCATCGCCATCAGCCACGACATCAGGCGCCGCGAAATCGCATCGGTCGTGCTTGAAGAACTGGTGCAATCGCTTGGGCTTGTCACCGATATCGCGTCGCCTGCCTATGAGCGGTCGATCTTTGCCGAGAACGGCAATTCCATGACCCGCCTGCGCGGGCAGGATGCCGCCGCCCTCCGGCGCCATTATCCGCGGCCCGGCGTGCCCGTACGCGGATCGGATTGAAAGGTCTGACATGATCGCCGACAAACCCGTGCGCGACTACATCCGCACCATCCCCGATTTCCCGCATGAGGGCATCCTGTTCCGCGATGTCACGACGTTGTTTTCGGATCCGCGTGGCTTTCGGCTCGCCGTCGATCAACTCCTGTCGCCCTTCGTGGGGCAGCACATCGACGCCGTCGCAGGCCTTGAGGCGCGCGGTTTCATCCTCGGCGGAGCCGTGGCGCATCAGCTCTCCAAAGGCTTTGTCGCCGTGCGCAAGAAGGGCAAACTGCCCGGCAGCACGATCGAGCAGGCCTATCAACTCGAATACGGCGAGGCAGTGGTCGAGATCCATGACGACGCCGTCGCCGCCGGCGACAAGATCCTGATCGTGGACGATTTGTTGGCCACCGGCGGCACGGCGGAGGCCTCGATCAAGCTGTTTGAACGGCTCGGGGCCGAAGTCCTGGGCTGTGCTTTTGTGGTCGATCTGCCCGATCTGGGCGGGCGCAAACGGCTCGAGGCGATGGGCGTTCCGGTGCATGCGATCTGCGCGTTCGACGGCCTTTAAGGCGCTGCAAGAAAAAGATTATCGCCCTACGGTTGATTAACCCTGCGTTAACCACGCCCCGGTATACCGTACACATCCACAGTGTAGTGTGTGGACTTCTCTGCTTGCCGTACCCAGACGCTGCACGTTCCGACCCCAATCCGGAACGTGCAGCAACTGCGGCGCCCCCTCCTAGTCCAGGCTCCTCGCGCCACCGGATTGTCATTTGCGCCGCGTCCCGCTAGGCGTGAAGACGCTGCGGGCGTGATGGAATTGGTAGACATATCGGACTTAAAATCCGTGGGGCCTTGGCCCGTGTGGGTTCGAGTCCCACCGCCCGCACCATCCGGCGCTTTCGCAGAAAGCTCCCGGAACGCCCGAAGGACACCAGCAGCGGCAGTGGTTTCGAAAAAACCACGAAAGCCTTGTGCCCCGATTTGCCTGCAAATTATCCCTCCGCCCAGGGCCCATGCTGCCCGCTTTCGCCGCTATCGAGCCGCTGGAACCCGTGCAGCCCGAAGTAATCCCGCTGCCCCTGGATCATGTTCGCGGTCCCGCGCTCCAGGCGCATTGTGTCGAAATAGCCCAACGCGGCGGCCATCGCGGGAACCGGCAGGCCCGCGGCGCTGGCCGTGACGACCACCTCGCGCAACGCGCCGATGGTCTGCGACAGGATGTCGGCAAAATGTGGCGCCTCCATCAGGGTCTTGCCCGGCGCGACCTCGAATGCTTCGGCCATATCGTCGAGCATGGCCGAGCGGATGATGCAGCCCGCGCGCCAATTGCGGGCCACGTCCTCGCGCATCAACGACCACTCGAACGCACGCGCGGCGGCGCGCAGCATGTCGAACCCTTGCGTGTAACACAGCACCTTGCCGCAGGTCAGCGCCGCCTCCAGCCTGTCTTCGCCAAGCTGCAACCGCTCCGTCCCGCCGAATGTGTCGGCCAGTGCCGCGCGCAAATCGCGCCGCGCCGACATGTTGCGCGCGGCCACCGCCGCCTCGATCACCGGGATCGGCGTGCCCAGATGCTGCGCCTCGATCGCGGTCCAGCGTCCAGTGCCCTTTTGGCCCGCCGCGTCGACGATCACGTCAAGCAATGGGCCGTCCGTGGTCGCGTCATGGGCGGCGGCGACCGCGGCGGAAATCTCGATCAGGTAGGAGGACAATCGCCCTTCGTTCCAGTGTGCGAAGGCCGGTGCGATGTCCGCCGCTGCCATCCCCAAGCCGTCGCGCATCAGCCCGTAGGTCTCGGCGATCAGCTGCATGTCGGCATATTCGATGCCGTTGTGTACGGCTTTGACGAAATGGCCCGCGCCGGTCTCCCCCAGATGCGCGGCGCAGGGCACGCCGTCGAATTTCGCGGAAATCGCCGTCAGGATCGGCTCGACCCGATCCCAATGCGCTTTGTCGCCGCCCGCCATGATCGCCGGGCCGTGCCGTGCGCCATCCTCTCCGCCGGAAACGCC
This sequence comes from Gymnodinialimonas ulvae, assembly GCF_037543845.1. Taxonomy (NCBI): domain Bacteria; kingdom Pseudomonadati; phylum Pseudomonadota; class Alphaproteobacteria; order Rhodobacterales; family Paracoccaceae; genus Gymnodinialimonas; species Gymnodinialimonas ulvae. The sequence goes on along the minus strand of NZ_JBBIFX010000001.1, from coordinate 1,623,485 downwards.
CACGCCCAGGAACGGGCGGTCGAGCGTCTCCATGCGCCGCATCGTATCGCGGAAATTTGCATTGCCCGCGTCGATGATCAGGTCGTCGACCCCAAGATAGGGGTCCAGCGCCGCGATCTGGTCATCCACCGGCGCGCCTGCGGGCACCATCAAAAGCACTGCACGCGGGCCGCGCACAGCAGCGGTCAGCGCCTCCAGCGTCTCACACGGCACCACTCGCGCCGCCAGATCGCCGGCCTCTTCGACAAACGCGTGGGTCTTGGCCGTCGTCCGGTTGAACACCGCAACCGTAAAGCCCTTCTCCGCGATGTTCAGCGCCAGCGCCGATCCCATCGTCCCCAACCCGATCAATCCGATGTCCGCGTCTGCCATGCCATCCTCCGAGCGCTTTCGCCCAACCTGTGCGGGCGCACGGGCGAACACCACCCCCGAAACCGAAAAACGCGCCCTGCAGAGGGGCGCGTTTTCGAAGCTGGCAGCTTGTCGTCTTTTGGGATCGCTCAGGCCGCTTCGGCCTGGCTGCGCCGTTCGCTTTCCTCGCGGCTCAACGCCACTGAGGTGCGCACGCCATTTCCGACAAAGGCCATGAGACCGTTCACGACACGTTCGTTCGGGTCGATACCCGCGCAGGACAAGACCTCGCGGCCATCCCGCGAGCGCGCCCACCGTGCGATCTGCTCCGGTCCGTTGCCATATTTCTTGTCGTCGGCGATTGCATCGTCCAACGCCGCCAGGACAACGGCGGCAAACAATTTGCGCGCCCGAGTTCCCTGTTCGAAGTTGAAGGCAGTCCCATCAACAAAATCCCGCATGCGGTATCCTTTTTTTGCTCTTGCATTTTTCGGCGTGCCGTTCGGTATGCCCGGATTCTGTGCATTTGTGGCATGCGATTTTCGCATGTGTGGTATTCGCCAGATGCATAGATCGGCGGGAAACTGCACGTTTTCCGGTGTATGGACACCCCTCCAACGCCGATATATAGGGCGCGTCAACAAATTCTCAAGGTTTTGCCAAGGTTTTGCCACATGCCAAAAATCAACGGAAATGAGATACGGCCAGGGAACGTCCTTGAGCATAATGACGGTCTCTGGGCCGCCGTTAAGGTGGATCATGTAAAGCCCGGAAAGGGCGGTGCGTTTGCGCAGGTCGAACTGCGCAACCTGCGTAACGGATCAAAGCTTAATGAAAGGTTTAGATCCGCCGACAAAGTCGAGCGCGTGCGCCTGGAGCAGAAGGATCAGCAATTCCTGTATGAAGACGACGGGATGCTCGTGTTCATGGATGCCGAAACCTATGAACAAATCCAGCTGCCCGCCGATCTTCTGGGCGAGCGCCGCCCGTTCCTGCAGGACGGCATGACCATCGTCGTGGAATTCTACGAGGAAGAGGCGCTCAACGCGACGCTTCCGCAGAAGGTCACCTGCAAGATCGTCGAGACCGAGCCGGTCGTAAAGGGCCAGACGGCGGCAAATTCGTTCAAGCCCGCCACGCTCGACAATGGCGTCAAGGTCATGGTGCCGCCGTTTGTGGGGCAGGATGAAGATATCGTCGTGAACACCGAAACGATGGAATATTCCGAACGCGCCTGATCTGGCCTCACGCTCGTCGGCGTGGCACGCGACCTCACGCTTCGCGGTGTGGCACGCGGCTTATCGCCCGCCCGACCATGGCCCTCGCGGCCCGCGCGGCGTCCCGCTGCGCGGCACCCGGGCCAGGTCCGACAACGGCCGGTCCATCCCTTGGACTGAGCGCACCCGGCGCACACGCGGGATGCCGGAGCGGCGCTTCTCGACCCGGTATTCGACCTCGTCATGGGGCGGCTTGCCGCCGAACGCGGCCCAAAACGCCGCTCCCCCGCGCCGCAAGAACATGGGCAGCGTCAGCAGCACACCGGCGACAAACCCTCCCGCATGCGCCCAATAGGCAACCCCGCCGCCCACAAGGTCCATCTGCAATCCACTGACCAATTGCAGCCCGAACCACAGCCCCAGCATCAGCCAGGCCGGGATCGTGAAGACCTTGATGAACACCACCAGGATCACCAAAACGTCAATCCGCGCGCGCGGGAACATCAACAGATATCCCCCCATCACCGACGCAATCGCGCCCGACGCACCCACCATCGGCACGTCTGACAGGGGATCGGCCAGGATCTGACCATAGGCCGCCGCCAACCCGCCAAGCAGGTAGAAGGCCGCGAAGCCCAGATGCCCCATCAGATCCTCAAGATTGTCGCCGAAAATATACAAAAACAGCATATTCCCGATCAGATGCATCCAGCCTCCGTGCAGGAACATATGCGTCACCATTCCGCGCCCGATGCCGTTTTGCGTCGTCTCGCCGGCCATCAAGCCCCACTCCTGATAGAAGCTCAGAAGATCCGCCTGACTGCCCGACAGTGCCGGGAAATAGCTCAGGAAGATCACCACATTGGCCACAAGCAGGGCCCAGGTGACAATTGGCGTGCGGTTGGACGGGTTGTGGTCGCGGATCGGAAACATGGGGCCCAACGTCGGGCGTCACACGGATGGGGTCAAGGGGCGGCTTCGGGATTGAGTGTTTCCACACGGCCCCCGGCAACCGCCCCCGCCCCACCCGCACACGCGCCCGCACACGCGGCTTTGATCCATGCCGCGCTTGGAGGCGGGCGCGCGATGGGGTAGGGGCTTCTGCAACCGGGGCAGGAGGCATACCATGGCAGATTTCAGAGCGGCGGATCTGGTCGCGCGCAGGCTTTTCGAGGCCGGATGCCGCCATGCCTTCGGGATGCCCGGCGGCGAGGTGCTCACGATTGTCGACGCGCTGGAAAAGGCCGGGATCGCGTTCCATCTGGTGAAACACGAAAACGCCGGCGGCTTCATGGCCGAGGCGGTGCACCATGTCGACGGCGCGCCCGCCATTCTGGTGGCCACCGTCGGTCCGGGGTTGATGAACGCCGTCAATGTCGTGGCCAATGCCGAACAGGACCGCGTGCCAATGGTCGTGCTGACCGGCTGCCTCGATGCCGACGAGGCGCTGACCTATACCCATCAGGTGCTCGACCACCGCGCCGTGCTTGCCCCCGTCACCAAGGCGACATTCACGCTGACCTCCGGGGAGGCCGACACCATCGCCGACAAGGCCGTCGCCATCGCGATGGAGCGCCGGCAGGGCCCTGTCCTCATCGACGTGCCCATCGCAGTGGCCGACGCGCCGAGCCTGCCCAAAGGCCGCCGCCGGATGGCGGATCGCTCTGTCGCGCCTTTTGGTGAGGCGCTTGGATTGGCCGATGCATGGATGCTGCAGGCAAAGCGCCCTTTGATCATCGCGGGCCTCGACGTTATGGCCGATACCGCGGCCCCCGACCTGCAGCGTTTCGCCGAGACCTATTCAATCCCCGTCATCACGACCTACAAAGCCAAGGGCGTGATCCCCGAAAACCACCCGCTGGCCCTTGGCGGTGCAGGTCTATCGCCTCTGGCCGACACCCACCTCTTGCCGCTTGTCCGAAAGGCTGACCTGATCATCTGCGCAGGCTACGATCCCATCGAGATGCGCCCTGGCTGGCGCGAGATCTGGGATCCCGAAACCCAGCGCGTGATCGACCTTCAGGCGGCACCGAACCACCACTACATGCATCAAGCCACGCTCAGCTTCACCTGCGATATCGGGGCAGGGCTGGCGGCCTTGTCCAGCACCCGCCCCCATGACACCTGGCCCGAAGGCGAGCCCGCCGCCACCAAGGCCGCCCTGGCCAAGGCGTTTCCGCACGACGATGCGTGGGGCCCTGCCGGTGTCATCGCCGAGGCCCGCGCCGCCCTGCCGCCCGACACGCGCATCTCCGTCGACAGCGGCGCGCACCGCATCCTGCTGTCCCAGATGTGGGAGGCGCCCTATCCCAAATCCGTCATCCAATCGTCCGGTCTGTGCACCATGGGCTGCGCCGTGCCGATGGCCATCGGCCTCGCCCTCGCCGAACCCGACCGCCCCGCCGTGGCCTTCGTCGGCGATGGCGGATTTTTAATGAGCCCCGGTGATCTGACCACCGCCGCAGAGCTGGGTCTCAAACCCATCATCATCACCTTCGTCGACGCCTCGCTTGCGCTGATCGAAAAGAAACAGCGCGAACGCCAACTCGCCAACGCCGGTGTCGATTACGCCCACCGTCACGATTTCGCTGCCATGGGCCGTGCGATGGGCGGCGCCGGGGTTGATGTCACCAACCGGGCCGAGCTGCGCGCCGCCATTGAGACCGCTTTGACCGCCGACACCTTCACCGTGATCGCGGCGCAAATTGAAAAGGGAGGCTACGATGGGCGCATCTGAAGGTCCGCAAACCTACGACGGCACCGGCCTCAAGGGGCCGCTCGACGGGCTCATCGTTCTCGACCTGTCACGCATCCTTGCCGGTCCGACCTGCACGCAGGCCCTGGGCGATCTCGGGGCCACGATCATCAAGATCGAACACCCGGAACGCGGCGATGACACCCGCGGCTGGGGCCCGCCCTTTGCCAATGGCTCCGACGGCACGCCCACCGACCTCAGCAGCTATTTCATGTGCACCAACCGCAACAAGCTCTCGGTCGGTGTCGATATCGCTACGCCCGAGGGGCAGGAGACGATCCGCAACATCGCCGCCCGCGCCGATGTCGTGATCGAGAATTTCAAACCCGGCGGCCTCGAAAAGTACGGGTTGGATTTCCACAGCTTGCTCACAGCTTATCCACAGCTTGTCTATTGCTCGATCTCCGGCTTCGGCCAAACCGGCCCGCATCGCGAAAAGCCCGGCTATGACCTTATGGCGCAAGGCTATTCCGGGATCATGGCGCTCACCGGCGCCAAGGATGGCCCGCCCGCCAAGGTCGCCGTCGGCATCGCGGATGTCATGACCGGCATGTATGCCACCACCGGGATCCTCGCCGCGCTGCGCCACCGCGATCAGACCGGGCAGGGGCAGCATATCGACCTCAGCCTCGTCGATGCCACCGTCGCCTGGATGATCAACGAGGGCGTGGCACACCTCACCACCGGCCAACCCCGCCCGCGCCGGGGCGATGAACATGCCACCATCGTGCCGTATCAGACCTTTGCCTGCGCCGATGGCCACGTGCTCGTCGCGGTGGGCAATGACACGCAGTATATACGCTTTTGCGATTTCCTCGGACGGCCCGACCTCGCCGATGATCCGCGCTTTGCCACGAATGCCAATCGCGTGCGCAACCGCGAGGCGCTTATCCCCATGCTCGAAGCGCTGATGTTCGAGCAGTATCAAGCAGATATCGTTGCAGGGCTAGAGGGGCGCAAGGTCCCCGTCGGCCCCGTATATACCGTGGAGCAGACCTTTGCCTCCGACCAGGTCGCGGCCCGTGGCATGCGCATCGACATGGCCAAGCCCGGCGTTGATCGTGGCGGTGTCGAGCTTATCGGCAATCCGCTGAAATTCTCCGCCACGCCGGTCACCTACCGCCGTCCGCCACCGCATCTGGGCGAGGATACGCAGGCCGTCCTCGACTGGCTCGCAGGGCGCCGCGACGCGCCCGACGCTTAGGCACAGGTGCCGCCAAATCAGGCGCTCTCGGAACGTTTACACCTGAAAATAAAGCAAAAATCCGCCGATTCGCCCGCGTTTCGGCGTATATCCGTTCACACGGACCTGTCCACGGCTCACATGTCCGTCATCTGGGCCGGACGAGGCTTCGCGCAAGCCGGGCCATAGTCTACCTGAAGGTGGAAGTTACTTTCAGAATCGGACAGGCGTATGACGCACTTCGACGCATTCGGGCAGCCGACCACGATCACCGCAGGCGCGGGGCTGGCGCATTGGACGCAGACACAACAGGCGTTTCTCGCCCACAGCGCGGCCACGCCCGACCACCTTGCCAAGACGCTGGACGCCGATCCGAACTTCGCGCTCGCCCATGCCGTGAAAGGCTTCTTCCTCCTGCTTCTGGGCCGGCGGGAGCTTGTCCAGACCGCGCAGGAGGCGGCCAATATCGCCCGCGCCTCCGACCGCAACCGCCCCGTCACGCCGCGCGAACGGGCCTTCATCGACGGGCTTGATGTCTGGCTTGGCGGCTATCCGTCCAAGGCCGTTGCGCATCTCGACCAGGTGCTGCTGACCCATCCCGGCGACCCGCTTGCGATGAAGATCAGCCACGCGATCCGCTTCATCCTTGGCGACGCCCAGGGCATGCGCCGCTCCATCGAACAGGTCATGCCCGCCTACGGTGCCGACCATCCCGCCCGTGGCTATGTCATGGGCTGCCACGCCTTCGCGCTTGAGGAAACCGGCGAATATGGCCGTGCCGCCGCTGCCGGATCCGCCGCGCTGGAATTCTCGCCCGACGACGCCTGGGGCCTGCATGCCGTGGCCCATGTCTACGATATGGTCGCCGAGCCCGCGAAGGGCCTGAATTGGCTCAAAGGCCGCGAGGCTGCCTGGGCGCATTGCAACAATTTCCGCTATCACGTCTGGTGGCACAAGGCGCTGATGCATCTCGATCTGGGACAGACCGATATCGTGCTCGACCTCTACGACACGCTGATCCGGGCCGACAAGACCGACGATTACCGCGATATCTCCAACGCCACCTCGCTTCTGATGCGGCTCGAACTTGAAGGCATCGACGTCGGCACCCGTTGGGATGAGCTGGCCGATGTTTCCGCCGCGCGCACCGATGACGGCTCGCTGATCTTTGCCGATCTGCACTACCTTCTGGCCCTGATCGGCGGACGCCGCGAAGACGCCACCGCCAAGCTTGTCGCGCGCATCGCGCAGGACGGCGCGACCGGGCAGGGCGAGGTTGCCTTGCGCATGGCCAATCCCGGCACCGCCGCCGCCCTCGGTCTCGAAGCCTTCGGCGAGGGCGATTACGCCACCGCCTTCCGCGGCCTCGCCCGCGCGCGCAAGCACATGCAACTGGCCGGTGGCTCGCATGCGCAACGCGACGTGTTCGAGCGGTTGACCATCGACGCGGGCCTGCGCGCAGGCCGTATGTCCGAGGCCGCGCAGATGATCGACGAACGCTCCGCCCGCCGCGCCGGACGCGACGATACTTTCGCGCGCACCCGCCGCGAGATGCTCGGGAACCGGTCCACCCCCTTGCGCGTTCCTGCGGAATAAAGGACACGCCCGGTGGCCATGGTAAGCACGAGTCCAACCTTCAAACCGACCCCTTCCGCCGCCGCACAGGGTGCTGCGGCCCCGACTGTGCGCGACATCCGCCTCGATTTTTTCCGCGGCATGGCGATGTTCATCATCCTCTTCGCCCATACGCCCGGCAATTTCCTGACCGCCTGGATCCCCGCGCGATGGGGCTTTTCGGACGCGACCGAGATGTTCGTTTTCTGCTCGGGCATGGCCTCGGCCATCGCCTTCGGGCGCACCTTTGATCGTGCCGGGATCGGGCTTGGCTCCGTGCGCGTCGGCTATCGCATCTGGCAGGTCTACTGGGCCCATGTCGGCCTCTTCTTCGCCACCGCAGCGCTGCTGGTGTTCCTCACCGATCTGCCCTTCACCGACCGCAATTACTGGGGCCAGATGAACCTCTGGATGCTCTTCGTCGAACATCAGGACGACCTCTGGGCCAACCCCGACATGCTGTTTCGCTTCATGACGCTGCAATGGGTGCCGAACCTGTTCGACATCCTGCCGATGTACATGGTGATCCTCGCGATGATGCCCGTATATTACGCGCTGGCCCGTGTGCATCTGGGCGCGCTTGCGGCGGTCTCCCTCATCTTGTGGTTCTTCGCGCAGCGCGGCTTCACCGAAGCCCTTGGCCTGCCCTACCTCAACTTTACCGCCGAGCCGTGGGTCGGCAGCGACGATTGGCAACGCCGCTGGTTCCTGAACCCGTTCGGCTGGCAACTGGTCTTCTTCACCGGCTTCGCCTTCATGCGCGGCTGGATCCCCAAGCCGCCGGTCAACGCTTTGCTGATCGGGCTGGCCGCGTTCATCGTGCTGGCCAACATCCCCCTCAGCAGCATCGGCGTGCGGGAGTTCGGTTTTGACTGGGCCCGCGACTGGCGCATCGAGAACCGGCAACTGATCTCCAAGACCGATTTCGGCATTCTGCGCTATGTGCAATTCCTGTCGCTCGCCTACCTCGCATGGGTCATCGCGGGCGATGGTGGCGACCGGCTGCGCGCGGGCGCGGGCTGGGTCGGGCGCAATCTCTGGGCGCCGCTGCTCAACACCTTCCTCAAGGTCGGGCAGCAAAGCCTCGCCGTCTTCGTCGTGTCGATCTTCATCGCGCGGTTCAACGGCTTCGCGATGGATGTCCTGGGCCGCGATGTCGCCATGACGCTGCTAGTCAACGGCTTCGGCTGCGCCGTCCTGATCTTGACCGCCTACGCGGCGAGCTATTTCAAAGGCCAACCCTGGCGCGTGAAAAACAAATGATGAACCGCCGTGACACGCTCGCCCTGCTCGCTGCCCTCGCCGCAAGCCCCGCGGTGGGTCTGCCGATGTTCCGCGATGGCACCGCTCATCCCTTCGACCGCGCCTGGCTGGAGGCCGAGGCCCGCCGCCTCAGCCAGCAGCCCTACCAACCACTCCCCGAGGTGCCGCAGGGCTGGCAGGACCTGACCTACGACGAATACCGCTGGATGTGGTTCAACCCCCAGCGTGGCCTCTGGATGGACGAAGACCGCCCCTTCAAGGTCGATTTCTTCCACCCCGGCCTCTACTTCCCGCGTCCGGTCGAGGTGAACGTCGTCCAGGGCGGCGAGGCGCAGACCCTCGCGTTTGACCTGTCGCTCTTCGACCGCACCGACCAGTTTCCCGATCTGCCGATCACCGAGACGATGGGCTATTCCGGCCTGCGCCTGCGCGCCGCCCTCGAACGCCCCGACATCTTCACCGAATTTGCCGTCTTCCAAGGGGCCAGCTATTTCCGCGCCATCGGCACCGGCATGAACTACGGCCTCTCCGCGCGCGGGCTCGCCATCGGCACCGCCACCGACGCGGGCGAGGAATTTCCCGAATTCACCCGCTTCTGGTTGGAGTCGCCAATGCCCGGCGACACCACGCAGGTGCTCCATGCGCTTTTGGATGGCGACAGCTGCACCGGTGCCTACACCTTTCGCATCACGCCCGGCCCCGTCACCCATATGGAGGTCGAGGCGACGCTTTACCCCCGCGTCGACCTGCCCGATGTCGGCCTCGCGCCGCTCACTTCCATGTTCCTCTACGATCAGACGAACCGCGCGGGCCATGACGATTTCCGCCCCGCCGTGCACGACAATGACGGGCTGATGATCCACAACGGCAACGGCGAGCTGCTGCTGCGCCCGCTCAAGAACCCCGACATGTTGCAGGTCTCGTCGTTCGTCGACACCGATCCGCTTGGCTTCGGCCTCGTGCAACGCGCCCGCGACATCGCCGATTTCGAGGATTTCGAGGCCCATTACGAACGCCGCCCCGCGCTTTGGATCACGCCCGGCGAAGGCTGGGGCTCGGGTTCGGTGCAACTGGTCGAAATCCCGTCCGAGCTGGAAATCTACGACAATATCGTCGCCTATTGGCGGCCCCGGGGCGGCCTGACCGCAGGCACCGAATATCGCTTCACCTACGGCATGGATTGGTGCGCCGAACCCGAACGCCCCCGCGATGTGGCGCGCGTGATGAACACAGCCATCGGCGGCAATTGGAACCGCACGCAAACCCTGATTGCCATCGACTTTGCCGATCACGAAACGGTCGCGGGCGATCCGGCGGACTTCACACGCGTTGTGCAATCCAGCCGGGGCACCACCACCGAAGGCGTGCTGGAGCGCAACCCCGGCACCGGTGGCCTGCGCCTGACCTTTGCCGTTGATCCGCAGGATCACCCGTCGATGGAATTGCGCGCCCAACTGCTGAAGGATGGGGAGCCTGCGACGGAAGTCTGGCTCTACCGGTGGTCGGCATGACGGCCCCGCTGCCCCGCGTCGATCCCTACATGCCACCGCATGCGCCTCTGGCCCACCCGGTCCAGGACCTGCGCGCGCCTTATACCGACAAAGCCGCCCCCGGCATCGCTCACACCCGCGCGTGGATGTGGCGGCTGGCCACCTTCATCCCGGCCTTCGCCACCACGCTGGCCCTGGTCGCGGCGTTCACCGATTGGTTCGCAATGGGCGGGCTCAACGGGTTCGAAATCGCGCTGGTCACGCTGATCGCGCTGACGTTCTTCTGGATCTCGCTGTCGGTCTCGACCGTCACCATCGGCGTCGCGCGCCTCGCGCTGAGCCGTCCCGCCACCGCCCCGAAACCGGGGCCTGCGATGGATGTGGCCCTGCTGGTGCCGTGCTATAACGAGGTGCCATGGGACGTCTTCGGCAATGCCTGCGCCATGCTCGAAGAACTCGACGCGCATCCGACCGGCCACCGCTACACGCTCTTCATCCTGTCCGACACCCGCGACGCGGCCACCGCCGAGCAGGAACTGCGCGCCTTCGCAACCCTGCGCGCGCGCCTGCCGGATCATATTCGCCTGCACTACCGCCGCCGCGCCATGAACACCGACCGCAAGGTCGGCAATCTGGCCGATTGGGTGGAAAACTGGGGCGGGGCCCATGACGCGATGCTGGTGCTCGACGCCGACAGCCTGATGTCGGGCGCCGCCATCGTGGCACTCACCGATGAGCTTTCGACCGATGCCTCCGCCGGGCTGATTCAATCGGTGCCGCAACTCTTCGGGGCCGAAACCGTCTTCGCTCGGGTGCAGCAATTCGCCTCGACGATCTACGGCGCGGGCCTGGCCGAGGGGCTGGCCACCTGGTCCGACCGCGAGGGCAATTACTGGGGCCACAACGCCATTATACGCACCGCCGCCTTCGCCTCCTGCGCGGGCCTGCCGAAAATCCGCCCGTTGATGGGTCGGGGCACCGGCAAGGGCGCGCTGATCCTGAGCCATGACTTCGTCGAGGCGGGGCTTTTGCGCCGCGCCGGGTGGGGCGTGCGCTTCTCGCCGCGCATCAAGGGCAGCTACGAGGAAGTCCCCGCCACCCTGATCGATTACGTGATCCGCGACCAACGCTGGTGCCAGGGCAACCTGCAACACCTCAAGCTGCTGGCCTCGCGCGGCTTTCACGGCGTCTCGCGCTTCCACCTCTTCCACGGCGCGATCAGCTACCTCTTGTCGCCGATGTGGTTCGCGCTCCTGATGGTCTGGGCCCTGATCGGCACGGGCACCGAGCAAAACGTGATCCGCTACTTCTCCGGCCTCAACCCACAGGTGCAATGGCCCGAGATGACCGTCGTGCATTCCAGCGCGCTGCTGGTGTTCATGTACGGCATGCTGCTCGCCCCCAAGGCGCTTGGCGCGGCCGCCGTAGGCTCCATCGGCGTTCGCATCGCGGAACTTGGCGGGCCGATCCGCTTCGCCGCCTCCTTCGTGTCCGAACTGATCCTGTCGATCCTCTATGCGCCGATCCTGATGGTGCAACAGACCCTCGCCGTGCTCCGCACGACCCTGGGCTTGCGCGTCGACTGGAAACCGCAGACCCGCGCCGCCGGGAAGTATTCCGTCTGGTCGATGCTGAAATTTCACTGGCTGGAAACCGTCGCTGGCATCGGCCTGATCGCGGGGATGGGGGCGGGGATTGTCTCGTTCTGGCTGCTGCCGATTGCGGTGTCGCTGGCCATGGCCGTACCGCTTTCGGCGCTCTCGGGCCTGAACCTGACCCGCTTCCGGGCCACCGCGCGCGCCATGGGCACGCCCGAGGTCTACGCCGCGCCGGCGATCATTCGCGCCGCCAAGGCCCACCGCGCAGAGTTGCGCGCCACGCTCGGCGATCTGCCCGACGCGGCCGAATAAGCCCTCAGCCCCTCCACGGACCCGCGGTCCTCCGCTCCGCCGCCGCAAAACCCCGTTCATCTCGACGCAATTTCGGAAAAACCCGTGCAATTGTGCGCATAATTGTTCCGCAGAGCTCAGTCGCGGGGCAGCGCCTCAAACCAATCCAGCGCCAGGTCGGCCCATCCGCGCGGCACCGCATGTCCGCCAGGAAACAGCGCAAAGCGCAGCGATCCCGCGTCGCATGACGTCCAGATCCGCTGCCAGTAGAAACCGTCATTGTTGATCTCATCGGGCGCGGAGCGGTCGCATCCATTGGTCTCGCGCCAGATCTCCATGCCCGCGAAAACATCCCCCTGCCGCACCGTTCCATCGCGGAAAACACGGCCCTCGATGGGCACCGTTCCGTCGGTCCAGCCATGGGTATGCAGCACATCCACGGGCCCCGCACAGGCATCCAGCGCCGGATGCGGTCGCCAGAACGACCCCGCCACCGGCGCATAGGCCCGCGCGATGCCGGGCGCGGCGCAGGCCAGGTAGGAGGTCATGGACCCGCCAATGGAAAAACCCGCGATTACAATATCTTGCCGGTCAACATTGTGGGTCTCCGCCGCGTGGCTCAGCACCTCTTCGAAGAACGCGGCCTCGTCGCGGATCGGCTCGAACTCGGGGTGAAACGACCAGGTCGAGCCGAACCGGGACCCTTCGCGCTGCAGGCCCTGCGGCCCGATCAACGCATAGCCCCGCGCGGTGACGGCGGCGCGCAGCATGTTCACCATGCCTTCGCCGCGCCCGCCCGCGCCATGCAGCATCATCACCGCTGGAAACGGACCCTCGCCCTCGGGAAGCGCGATATGGTAGGCGCCCATCGGCACCTCGCAGGCGCCCTCGACGCCCGCACAATCGGCAAGCGCAGGCACAGCGGCGGCCAGCAACACACCAAGCGCCGTCAAACATTTACGAGCGATCAACCGGCAATCCTTCCCTGATCCATCCGGGCCCTGCGCCCGACCCCAGCATGCCCTCCGGCACGTCGATGATGTTGGTAAATCCGGCCTCCATCAGCCGGTTCGTCAGCCGCGAGGATCGCACCCCGCGCGCACAAATCAGGGCGACCCGCGCATCCGTAGCGCCGCCCGTAAGCTCCAGCAATGCTTGGGAAAAATCGTCGCGCCGCATATCCAGCCGATGCCCCGACGCGGGCGATCCGGTCGCCTCCCATTCGTCCGGACGGCGAATGTCGATCAACACGATCTCACCCGCCTGCGCCATCTCATGGGCGGCTCCAACGCGGATCTGTTCGCCCACATTTTCCGACAAAGCGGCATAAAACAGGTTCCGCCCCTCCGTCGCCGCAAAGCCCGCGCCCACCAGCGCAAGCGCACCCGCGCCGATCAAAAACCGCCGTCTGTTCACCTCAGGACGCCTCCAGATAACCGCCGACGATCTCGGCCATCATCTCCGGCCCCAGCACCGGCGGCAACAGCGTCAGAACCTCGCCCGCCCCGTCCAGCAAATAGATGAACGAGCCATGCGAAAACACCGTGCCATAAAACGGATCGACGAATAGCTCTTCGAATTCAACGGAGTAGGCGTCATAGGCCACCTGCAACGCGGCCTCCGATCCGGTCAGGCCGACAAACGCCGGGTGGTGCACATGCAGCGCCTCCGCCATCGTCTCCACCGTGTCGCGTTCTGGATCGACGGTGATCATCACCGGGCGTAGGGCCGTCCCGTCCGCCTCCAGGATTTCCACGATCGACGCCATCGTCGGGAACACCGCCGAGCAGATTTCCTGGCAATTCGCATAGCCGAAAAACACCAGTTGCGGCTGCCCGTCCGGGTCTGCCTCCGTGCGCACGGCCCCGGTGTGGTCGATCAATTCGAACGCCCCGCCAAGCCCGTCCTCCAACGATTGCGCCGAGGCCGCCCCGGCGCAGAGAGATATCGCGAATGCCAGCAATCTCAACGTGTTATCTCCCATGCCTCTGTCCAGGTCTCGCCGGTGCCCAGGTATCCGTCCGCTTCGATCTCGGCCAGCACGCGCGGATCGTTGCGATACCACCGCCCGTCCTGTGCGGCCGCCTCGGGCTGCTCTTCGGCCCAGGCCGCGGTCCAGCCATTGGCCGTGACCCAGTCCTCGGACCCGACCTCGCGGATCATTTGCACCAGGTAGACATTGGTCGCGCCGAGGAACTCATCCTCGATCATCAACCCGTCCACCTCGACCTGCATCCCGCAAAATGGCTGCAAATCAACGGCCGCGCCGGTGAAAATCCCCTGATTGTTCTTGTTGGGATACGTCAGCACGCCGTCCGCCGCGCGCAGCAGTCCCAATTGGCGTCCCGTGGCGCAGGCATTGGCGCAATCGCCCGCCACTTCGCACAACATATCAACGACGTCCGCCTCGAACCGCGCCGGTTCCTCCCACGCCAGGTTCCAGGACCGCGCCTCGGAGCCTTCCGAGAACGGGCCCTCCTGCGCTGCGGCGGGTGCTGCCAGAAACGCCAACGGAATCATATATTTCCACATCGTTTCAGCCCTCCGGATTGGGGATTGCGAAGCCGGGAACGACGCCGAAATCCGTGTGATTGATATTGGTGATGCCGTGGTCCTCGACCACTGCGTCGATCACCAGATAGTTCAACCCGTCGCGCGCGAAATGCTGCCCCGACACGGTGACCTCATGGCTCGCCAATTCCAACTGCGTTTGACCGCTTGCGCTCTGGTCATCGCCGCCGATGGCCAGGATCATGTAAACCGTGCCGTCATCGGCCAGCAGGCCCACCGGAATGCCACCCGCCGAGCACCAGATCGCGCAGGTATGATGCGCCGTGCCCTGCACCGCGTCGGGCCCGCCCATCACGCCCGAGAAATAGCACCAGGTGTCGATCACCTCGCCCCGGATTTCCACATCTTCGCCCTGGGCAAACCCAGGTGCTGCAGCACAGATCAGCGCCGCCGCCAAACCATATCGCATAACTGAACCTCTCAAATTGTCCCTGTGCATGCAGCCTAGCAGGAATGTCGCACCCCCCTTCATCACGTTTTCGCCGAATGCAAAAATGTGATCGTCGCCGCCCGCATTGCACCCATCCCGCGCGCCCGCTACGCCGGTGCCATGATCCTCGCGCGCGAAACCCGTCTGGCCACCGCCATCGTGATCGCCATCGGCGTGCTCTACGGCCTTTACTGGATGCCCGTTCGCCAAATCGCGGAAATGGGCCTGCCCGGCGCATGGGGCACCTTCGCCATCACGCTCACGGGCAGCCTCCTGTTGCTGCCCCGCATCCTGCGCCGCACCGATGCCGTGCGCGCCGCCGATCCCATGGCACTGACGGCCGTGGCGCTCGGGGGGGCGGCCTTTGCGCTTTATTCCATCGGCTTTGTTTATGGCCGCGTCGCGATGATCATCCTGCTGTGGTTCCTGACCCCGATCTGGAGCACGCTGATCACGCGGTTTATCCTTGGCTGGCCCACCACGCGCCTGCGTCTGTGGGCGATTTTTGCCGGTCTCGCCGGGCTTCTCGTCATGCTCGGCGCGGGTGGGCAGGTGCCTTTGCCGCGCGGAATCGGCGAATGGATGGCCTTGCTTGCGGGCATGATCTGGGCCGTGTCGACCACGGGCGTCCGGCTCCGCCCGGAGGTTGAGCCGATCACCGCAGGCTTCATCTTCACCCTCGGGGCCGCGTTGACCAGCCTCGCGCTTGCCCCGCTCCTCGCGCCCTGGCCGGATCTCGGGGCTATCGCAAATCCCGCTGCCCTGATCCCCGTCGCCATCGGCACCGGCGCGCTTTGGTGGGGGACGGCCATGGCCGCGCTGATGTGGGCCGCCGCCCGCCTCGACCCGGCCCGGGTCGGCATCCTGCTGATGGCCGAGGTCCTGATCGGGACCGCCACCGCTGCGCTCTGGGCGGGCGAAACCCTGAGCTTCGCCGAAATCCTAGGTGGCGCTCTGGTTCTGGTGGCCGCGGTACTGGAGATCTGGCCCACGCGTCGTGCAAACGGGGCAGGGGGCGCGGACGGCTCCACCTCCTGATCCCCCCTTGATCGCTTCGAACACACGCCTTCGTGCAGAAAAATGACGCGCCATCGGGAACAATTCCCCCCTATATGTCGTTGCAAAGTTATCCACAGCCCCAACATTGGGGGCAGACCTGTGGACAACTTCGGATCACGATCCGGCCTGCGCCGGCAATTTGGAGCCAAGATGATGACAATATTTCCTCCCAAGGACCTCGCTGACCGCATCGGTCTGACCGCCGGTGGCATCCTCGTGCTGGAGGCCAACGTCCTCTGGGCCAGGCGCGATCGCTTCGCATATTGCCTTGAGGCGTTGATCGATATCGAAATCGCTTACCGGGTTGGCGACGAATACGTCATCGCGCGCCGTCAGACGCTTGCAAATACCCCGATCACGCGGATCGGCGGCAGCCGTGCCCGCCTGCTCCGGGCGGCGGCGATGCTGACAGCCGCGACCTCCGTGCCGCCCACTCCAGACGTCCGGCCAGATCTGCCTCTGGCCGCCTGATCCGGCGCGCCTTGCCCGGATCACCTGCGCCGCCCCTCTGCCTCGGGGCCGCGCCGTTCACACGCGCTGATGCGCGCCTGATGAACTTGACTTCCCCCGGTCCTCGTGGCCGGGGGCTTTTTTTTCTGAAAGGTCAGCGCCTGCTTGCACCCGCGCTCGACACGCGACCCCAATCGCCGCCCTAGGCCGCCTTCTCCAACCCGAACGCATCATGCAGCGCTTGCACGGCCAGCTCCATGTACTTCCGGTCGATCAGCACGCTGACCTTGATCTCGGACGTGGTGATGACCTTGATGTTCACCCCCTCGTCGCGCAGCGTCTGGAACATTTTCGAGGCTACGCCCGCATGGCTCCGCATCCCGATCCCCACGATCGACACCTTGGCCACGTCGGTATCCGCGACGAGCCCGGCAAACCCGATATCGCCCGCCGCCTTGGCATCCGCCATCGCCTTCTCGGCCCGCGCCACCTCGCCCACCGGGCAGGAGAACGTCATGTCCGTCATGCCCCCGTCAGAGATGTTCTGCACGATCATGTCGACGTTCACGCCCGCCTCTGCCAGCGGTCCAAAGATCGACGCCGCGATGCCGGGGCGATCCTCGACGCTTTGCAAGGTCATCTTCGCCTCGTCCCGGGAATAGGCCACACCGGCCACGACATTGCTTTCCATGATCTCATCCTCTGAACAAACCAGCGTGCCGGCGTCATCCGACGGCTCTTCGAACGACGACAGCACCCGAAGGCGCACATTGTAGCGCATCGCCAATTCGACCGAGCGCGTCTGCAAGACCTTCGCCCCGAGCGAGGCCAGCTCCAACATCTCCTCGAACGCGATCTTGTGGAGCTTGCGCGCCTTCGATGTGATCCGTGGATCGGTGGTATATACGCCGTCTACATCCGTATAGATATCGCACCGCTCCGCTCCGAAGGCCGCCGCAAAGGCCACCGCCGTGGTGTCCGACCCGCCGCGCCCCAGCGTCGTGATCCGCCCCTCCGGGCTGATCCCCTGAAAGCCCGCGACCACCGCCACGCGCATGCCCTCTGCGAACTTGGCCGAGATATTCTCGGTCGGGATCTCTTCGATCCGCGCGCTGGCATGGGCCGATGTGGTCAAAAGCGGCACCTGCCAGCCCTGCCAGGACCGCGCCGGTACGTCCATCTCCTGCAAGGTTAACGCCATTAACCCCGCGGTGACGTTCTCGCCCGACGAGACCACCGCATCATATTCGCGCGCATCGTAGAATCCGCCCGTCTCCTCGACGAAGCCCACCAGCTTGTTGGTCTCGCCGCTCATCGCCGAGACGATGACGATCACGTCGTAGCCATTGGCCACCTCGCGCCCCACGCGTTTGGCAGCGCGCCGGATACGGTCCAACGTGGCGACGGATGTGCCGCCGAATTTCATCACAAGGGTGGGCATGTCTTGGGTCCCTCTGGCGTCGGCGCGTCTTACGGGGCAGGCGCAGAGGAGGCAAGAGCCGCCCCATCAAATCGCATGCGGCCGCCCGTCCCAATTCTCGAAACACCCCGTTGTCGCAAGGTCCAGCGCCGCGAACCGCGCCGACAGGCCCGCCACGCTTTCCGCCACCGCGATCGCCGCCGCGTCGCCGCCCATGTCCGTGCGCACCCAGCCGGGATGGTAAATCCCCACCGCGATCCCCTCGGGCCGCAGCGCCGCCGAAAGGTTGATCCCCAAATTCAACGCCGCCGCCTTCGACGCCCGATAGATCAACGCATTTCCTGGGGCCTTGGTGCTCGACCCCATCTGGCTTGAAATGATCGCCACTTTCGCGCCGTCCGCCGCCCGCAAATTCGGCAACAAGGCCTGCACGCACAGGAACACCCCCGTCACATTCGCCGCAAAGGTCTCTGCCCACATGTCTGCCCCGTATCCCCCCGCCAAGGCTTCGTCCCGGTCGTGGAACACGCCCGCGTTGCACACCAGCAAGTCCACCGGCTCTGCGATCTGTCCCGCCATCGCGCGCACCGACCCCGCATCCGCCACGTCGAGTGCCACGCCCGTTGCCCCATCCCGAGATGTCGCCGTCACCGCATGGCCCGCCGCGCGGTAATGCGCGGCCAGTCCAAGCCCGATGCCACGATTGCCGCCGGTGATGAGGATATGCATGGGGGTCCCTTTCCTTGACCCTGCGCCAAACTAGCGCCGCCCCCCATCCCGACAACTGGCGCCTCCGCGCGCCTTGTCCCCTGCGTCATGCTGCGCCAAGCTGCCGCCATGCGCTTCGTTCTCGCCCTTTTCCTCCTGCTCTTCACCGCCCCATTGCGCGCCGAGCCCATTATTGGCATCGCCTTTCCGCCGGTGGCGCAGCCCGATCACCGCGCCTTCACCATCGCCGCACTGTCCGATCTCGATGTCCGTCACATTCGCATCGCCGAGGCCTGGTCACGCCGCGCGCTCCACCCCACGCCTAACGACTTCGCCCCCCTCGCACGCCGTATCGCCGAGCTGCGCGCAGCAGACCTTCACATCCTGCTCACCGTCGAACTCCGCGCTCCCGACGCCGCCTGCGGTCCGTCCAACGAACCTGCCTGCGTGATCCGCGACGACGCCCCGTTCGAGGCCTATCTGCGCACCCTCCTGCATGTCGTCGGCGACGATCTCGACGCGATCCAGATCGGTAATGAATGGGACAACCGCTTTCCCGGCAGCACGTCAGATTTCCTTGCGATCCACGCCCGAGCGGCGGCTGTGATCCGCGCCGAACGCCCTGACCTCACGTTGGTTCTGGGCGGGGTCACAGGGCGCGCGGGCCTGTCACATGCGCTCTGCTTTGAGGGGGATGAGCACGGCGTGCCGGGCCTGCGCGATGAAGAGGCTCGGCAATGGCTCTGCAACCGTGGCATGGCCTTCAACGAGGCCGCGCAGGCCGGTGTCTCCGCCGCGCTGGCCATCGCCGATTACGACGTCGCCGATATCCACCTTTACGATGCGCCCGGCCTCTGGCCCGGGGCCGTCGCCTGGATGCAGCGGCAGACCGACCGACCCGTTTGGGTCACGGAATTCGGCGGCCCGTGGCCCTGGAACGAGCCGTCCGACCCCGCCTATCAGGCCGAGCGTCTGGCCGTCTATCTCGACACGATCGCGGCCCTGCCCATCGACCGCGCGTATTATTTCAAGCTCACCGACGACCCCGAAACCTTCCATGCGACGTCCGGCCTGTATGATGTGGAGGGACAGGCAAAACCGGCGCTCTCCGTCTTTTCCCAGTGGATGAATGCGCGGTGATGAAATCCTGTGATCAGGGGTTAAAGAAAGGTAAACAAGATGGGTTTTATGGTGGAAATTCAGATACCTAAACCCTGGTTGCAACCTTGCAACCCACGCCTTGCACGGGCCGCTCGCCCTGCCTAGGCTGGCCTGAGCCAACCGGAGCACGCCGATGAAATTCACTGCCCAAGACCTCAGCAATGCCGCCGATCTGGTCTACACCCAGATGCACCCCACGCCCCAATATGCCTGGCCGCAATTGGCCCGGAGGCTCGGCTGCGAGGTCTGGGTCAAGCACGAGAACCATACACCGACCGGCGCTTTCAAGGTGCGCGGCGGTATCACCTATATCGACTGGCTCAAACGCACTCACCCGGACGTGCCCGGCATCTGCACCGCCACCCGCGGCAACCACGGCCAGAGCCAGGCCCGCGCCGCCATCGCCGCAGGCCTCACCGCCAAGGTCTACGTGCCCCATGGCAATTCGGTTGAGAAGAACGCCGCCATGCGCGCCTTCGGGGCCGAGGTGATCGAACATGGCGATGATTTCGAACAGGCCCGCGCCAAAGCCATCGACGTCGCCGCCGCCGAAGGCCTGATGATCGTCCCGCCGTTCCACGAGGAACTCGTCCGCGGCGTCGCCACCTATGCCTATGAGCTTCTGAGCGCCGCGCCGGACCTCGACACGATCTACGTCCCGATTGGCTGTGGCTCGGGCATCTGCGGCACGATCCTCGCCCGCGATGCGCTTGGCGCCAAGGCCAACGTCGTTGGCGTCGTCAGTACCAATGCCCAGACCGCGAAACTTTCGGTTGAGGCCGGCGAATTGATTGAAACCGACAGCGCCACAACCTTCGCCGATGGCATGGCCGTGCGCGTCCCGATCAAGGAGGCCTACGACATCTACAGCACCGGCGCGGCCCGCATCCTCGCGGTCTCCGACACCGAGGTCGCGGAGGCCATCCGCGTCTATTACCGCGACCTGCACAACCTCGCCGAAGGCGCAGGTGCCGCCCCCCTTGCGGCCCTGATGCAGGAGCGCGACCGGATGCAGGGCAAAAAAGTCGGCGTGATCCTCTGCGGCGGCAATATCGACACCGACTGGTTCCTGACCGTACTGCAAGGCGGTGTCCCGAGCGTCTGAGAGTGCTTTCGCATCCCATGCCGCGCCACGCACAAAGATCGCCACCATCTCGGTCAGGACGCCCGGCCACGCTCGCAGGCGCGCGAGAGCTCAGGGCAGGTGCCGGGCGGCCTCTTTCCGGGCAAAGGGTTTAAGCCGCGCGCCATGGGTTTCGAGCCACGACCGAACCGCCTCGGGATCGTGCTTTGACAGATCGCGCAGCCACCAGCCGATAGCCTTCTGGATGAACCATTCCGGGTCCTCGGCAAGCCGCTCCGCCCATCCCATAACCCGCCCGCGCGCCGCTGCTTCAACCCCAGACGGATGGCGCGCCTTGCAAAACGGCAGGGCAAACACGAACGCCGCCCGGCGCGTCCAGAGGTGCGGGGAGGCTGTCCATTCCTCAAGAACGTCGAGCCGCTGTGGCACCTGCACAACGCGCTTCTGCCCGCCTTGCGCCACCGCATCCGCGATGGCCCAGGAATCGAACTGAGGCACCACGCCCTCGATCCAATCCCACGCCAGCGCATCGTTGGGCCGCATCCGCGCCTGTACGAACATCTTGCCCGCCGCCACGCGCGCCTCGAAAATGTCGCTGTCCCATAATCCCTGCGCCAGCGCCACCAGCGCCGCCTGATCCACCGCGCCCTTCCGCCACTCGGTCGCCAACGCGCCGGTCACCGCATTCGACAGGCCAAGATATTCCCGCGGGGCCTTGTGATACGCGGCCATCTCAATCGCCCGCGCCGGGTCAGCCTCGGCCCTGAGCGCGGCCAATGCTGCGTCGGGGGTCATCGCGGTTTCTCGATCTGCCACTCCAGATGCGCGCGCACGGTCGGCCATTCGCTTTTCACGATCGAGTAGCAGGCAGTGTCACGCATCGTGCCGTTCTCCATCCGCAGATGAGCGCGCAACACACCGTCAAGCTGCGCCCCGAGCCGCTCGATGGCGCGGCGCGATTGCTGGTTCAGACGATGGGTCCGAAACTCGACCGCTTCACAATGCCAGATCTCGAACGCATGGCCCAGAAGCAGACGCTTGGCGTCGGTGTTCAGGGGGCCGCGCTGTACGGTTTGCCCGATCCAGGTAGAGCCGATTTCCACCCGTGGCACCGCATGATCGATGTGCATGTAGGTGGTCATGCCAATGGGCGTGCCGCGCGTGTCGAGCAATGTGAACGGGATCATCGAACCCGCGTCACGCAGCGCGATCCGGCGCGCGATTTCCGCCTCCATTCCTGCTGCATCGGGCACGGATGTGTACCACAGCCGGTGTAGATCGCCGACCGCTGCCGCCAGCGCCGACCTATGCTCGGGGCGCAGCGGAACCAACGCAACATGGCGCCCGCGCAGCTCAAGATCGACCGGTCCAAGCCGCGTCATTGCGCCGTTCCCGATGGCAAGCCACAAAACCTGTGAAGTGCAGTCCACGCGGCATGCACAGCCAAACCGCCGCGCAGCAGCGAGCGTGCCCGGGTGCAACCGACATCGGCGTGGTCGTGCGGCGCGAAAGGCTTGGCCATGGTGCGGGTTCCTTGTTGCCCTGCCGCGCGATGATCCGGCGCAGGGGCATGGTCGCAGCTTATTCGACCGTGACCGACTTCGCCAGATTGCGCGGCTGATCCACATCCGTGCCTTTGTGCAGCGCCGTGTGATAGGCGATCAGCTGCGCCGGGATCGCATAGAGCATCGGCGCGAACACCGGGTCCACCCGCGGCATCACCAAGGTGGCCCAGGTGCCATCCCCGGCCTCCGCCGCGCCGTCGGCATCGGTGATCAGCCACACACGCCCGTCGCGAGCCATGACCTCCTGCATGTTGGACACGGTCTTGTCGAACAGCGCATCCTTGGGGGCCAGGACGATGACCGGAACCGTCTTGTCTATCAACGCAATCGGCCCGTGCTTCAGCTCACCACTGGCATAGCCCTCGGCGTGGATGTAGCTGATTTCCTTAAGTTTCAGTGCGCCTTCCATCGCCAGCGGGAACATCGCCCCGCGCCCCAGGAACAAGACAGAGCGCGCCTCCGCGAGACGTGCACTGCGCTTGACGATCCTGTCTTCCAGCGCCAGCGCCTGGTTGATCAAGGCGGGCATGCCGCGCAACGCCTGCAGCAACTCCGCCTCCCGCGCGGCGTCGATATTCCCACGCTGCCGGGCGGCGAGGATCGCCAGATGCGCCAACACGCCCAACTGGTTCATGAACGCCTTGGTGGAGGCGACGCCAACCTCGACACCTGCCAGGATCGGCACGATGACATCCGCTTCGCGTGCGATGGAGCTCTCCGGCACGTTGACCACCGCCACGACATTTGCGGCCTTCTCCTGCACATACCGCAGGGCCGCGAGCGTATCGGCGGTCTCGCCCGACTGGCTGACGAAAATCGCGGTCGATGCGGGCGAAACCGGCCCCTCGCGATAGCGGAATTCGCTGGCGATATCGACGTCACACGGCAGGCCCGCAATCTGTTCGAACCAGTATTTCGCCACCGCGCAGGCGTAATGGGCCGTACCGCAGGCGACCATCGTGATCCGGTCGGTCTTTGTGAAATCAAGGCCCTCGGGGACGGTGACACGGTCCGCAGCGGAATATTGGTTCAGGCAATCCGACAGCACCACGGGCTGCTCGAAAATCTCTTTCGCCATGAAGTGTTTGTGCCCACCCTTATCGAGCGCGGCGGCCTGCACCGGGATCGTGCGCGCCTCGCGGTTCGCCAGCCGTCCATCGGCATCGTGGATTTCCACTCCGGCGCGGGTGACGAAAGCGTAATCGCCCTCTTCCAGATAGGTGATCTTGTCGGTCATCGGCCCCAGCGCGATGGCATCGGAACCCACGAACATCTCGCCCTCGCCATGCCCGATCGCCAGCGGAGACCCCTTGCGCGCCGCAACGATCAGGTCGTCTTCCCCCTCGAACAGGAAGGCCAATGCATAGGCCCCGTCGAGGTGCTTGAGCGTTTCCGTGGCGGCATCCCGTGGGCCCATGC
This sequence comes from Gymnodinialimonas ulvae, assembly GCF_037543845.1. Lineage (NCBI taxonomy): Bacteria > Pseudomonadati > Pseudomonadota > Alphaproteobacteria > Rhodobacterales > Paracoccaceae > Gymnodinialimonas > Gymnodinialimonas ulvae. The sequence continues at coordinate 1,599,856 of NZ_JBBIFX010000001.1, read as the reverse complement.
CCTGATCCATGAATTCCTCGCACAATTGCGCGACCGTCTCGGTGTCGGTCTGGGTGACGAAGTCGCGATGGCGCAACCTGTCGCGCAGCTCGCGGTAATTTTCGATGATGCCGTTGTGCACAACCGCCACCCGGCCCGCCTGATGCGGATGTGCGTTGGTGACGGTCGGCCCGCCATGGGTCGCCCACCGCGTGTGGCCGATCCCGGATTTGCCGGACAGCGGGTCATGGACCAAGGCGTCGGACAGGTTAACCAGCTTGCCCACCGCGCGGCGACGATCGAGCGTGCCGTCCTGCACCGTCGCGATGCCGGCACTGTCATAGCCGCGATATTCCAGCCGCTTCAGCGCCTCGACAAGGATCGGCGCGACTTCGTGATTGCCCAGAACGCCAACGATACCACACATGGGCTTACCCCTTCTTCGCCTTGATCGCGCGCAGCCGGTCCATCAGCTTCACGGCCAGCCCCGGCTTGTTCACCTGCTTCGCGCGGCCAAGGGCCAAGGCGGCCTCCGGCACATCCTCGGTCACGACCGATCCGCTCGCCGTCATCGCCCGCGCCCCGACCTTGACCGGCGCGACCAGCATCGTGTCCGACCCGATGAACGCGTCCTCGCCGATCTCGGTGCGGTGCTTCATCACGCCATCATAATTGCAGGTCACACTGCCCGCGCCGAGGTTCGCGCGCGCCCCGACAGTCGCGTCGCCCACATAAGTGAGGTGGTTCACCTTTGCGCCTTCGCCGATTTCGGCGGCTTTGATCTCGACGAAATTGCCGATCCGCGCGTCGTTGCCGATCTCCGCACCGGGCCGCAATCGCGCATAGGGTCCGACGATGGCCCCGGCGCTGACATGGGCGCCTTCCAGATGGCTAAAGGCCCGGATGCGCGCTCCGGATTCGACCGTGACACCCGGCCCGAAGACGACATTCGGCTCAATCTCTGCGTCGCGCCCCACCCACGTGTCCAGGGCGAAGAACACCGTCTCTGGCGCCTGCAGGGTGACGCCGTTTTCCAACGCCTCTGTGCGCCGCAACGCCTGGAATTGCGCTTCTGCCCGGGCGAGTTCGGCGCGCGAGTTGATGCCGCGCGTCTCGTCCTCGTCGCAGACCACAACCGTCGCGCTCAAGCCCGCCTGCGTCGCCAGCTCCGGCACATCGGTCAGGTAATATTCGCCGTTCGCATTGGCGTTCCCGACCTTGCGCAGCAGCGCTATCAACACCTGCGCATCGGCACATAGAAGGCCTGAATTGCAAAGGCTTATCTGGCGTTCGGCATCGCTTGCGTCTTTGTGTTCCACGATCCGCGACAGGGCCTCGCCGTCCATGATCATGCGCCCGTACCCGGTCGGATCGGCGGCCTCGAACCCCAGCATCACCACATCATGGGCGCCCCGCGCCGCGCGCATCGCGTCCAACGTTTCGGCGCGGATAAAGGGCGTGTCGGCGTAAAGGACCACCGCGTCGCCCTCGAACCCCTGCAACATCTCCGCCGCCTGCAAGACCGCATGTCCGGTGCCCAGTTGCTCCGCCTGCCGCACACTGACCGCTTCGGGGGCGATATCGGCAAGAGCGGCTTCCACCGCGTCGGCCCCGTGGCCAGTCACCACGATGATCCGCGACGGTGCCAAAGGCGCGGCCGAGGCCAGCGCATGCGCCAAAAGCGGCGCCTGCCCGAGTGGGTGCAGCGGCTTGGGCAGGTCGGACATCATCCGCGTGCCCGCACCGGCGGCCAGCACCACCAGCGCCAATGATCGCGATTTCGCCTGCATGTAACGCCTTTCCTTCGCGCTTTGTGCCTATTAACCAGAGCGACGCGGCGGCGCAAAGCCCTGCGCCGTTCAATTTGGCCGTCAGCCTGTAACAGGTCTGGGCGGAAACCTGCCGAAAGGAATGCCATGCGCAGTGTTGTTTTTGATCTGGATGGCACGCTTGCGGACACGGCGGGCGATCTGATCGCCGCAGCAAATGCTGCGCTGGAAGGCCTGGGTCATACGCCTCAACTGGTTATGGGCGACGACGATGCGACCGCGTTCGCGGGGGGGCGCGCGATGTTGCGACTGGCGGCGGCGCGCCTTGGGATTGCTGATAGCGAAGGCTTGGCCGACGCCGGATATCAGGCGCTGCTTGACGCCTATGGCGCAGAGATTGACACCCATACGACGCTTTATCCCGGTACGGTCGCGGCGGTGGATCGCCTGCGAAGGGGCGGTCATGCAACGGGCATTTGCACCAACAAGCCCGAAGGCCTTGCCGTCACACTGATTGCGCGCCTCGGTCTCACCGACCGCTTTCCTGCGCTGATTGGGGCCGACACGCTCCCCACGCGCAAGCCCGATCCCGCGCCGCTGTTCGAGACCATCGCACGCCTTGGCGGATCACCCGACAACGCTGTGTTGATCGGCGACACGGTGACCGACCGCAAAACCGCCGCCGCGGCGGGCATTCCCTGCGTTCTGGTGACGTTTGGGCCCACCGGGCGGGCGGTTGCAGACCTTGCGCCCGACGCGCTCCTGGATCACTACGATCAACTTGACGCCGTGCTCGACCAACTCCTCCATTGACGAAACGCGCGTTGCGCACGATCTTCCCGCCCATGAGTAAACCCGTTTTCACCGGTAGCTTCACACAGCAGGAAGCCATCCCAGAGGCCGCGATCGACGCCGCGGTCGCTGTCATGCGGTCGGGCCGCTTGCACCGCTACAATGTCGTGCCCGGTGAAGCCGGGGAGACCGCGCTTCTGGAACAGGAATTCGCCGCCTTTACCGGCGCGAAATATTGCCTCGCGGTGGCGTCGGGCGGTTATGCGATGGGGGCGGCCCTGCGTGCCATCGGTGTGGGCCCGGGCGACAAGGTTTTGACCAACGGCTTCACGCTTGCCCCGGTGCCGGGTGCTATCGCGGCCGTGAGCGCAGAGCCGGTCTTCGTTGAAGTGACCGACCAGCTCGTGATCGACCTTGGGGACCTGTCCGCCAAGATCGAACGCTCAGGCGCGCGGGTCCTTCTGCTGAGCCATATGCGCGGGCATCTGTGCGACATGGATCGCTTGATGGAAATCTGTGATGCGGCCGGTGTGAAGGTGATCGAGGATTGCGCACACACCATGGGTGGCGCCTGGCGCGGCGTGCCTTCGGGGCGGCACGGGTTGGTGGGTTGCTACTCCACGCAAACCTATAAACATATCAATTCCGGTGAGGGCGGGCTGCTGATTTCCGACGATGCCGAAGTGATGGCAAAAGCCGTCATGCTGTCGGGTTCCTATATGCTTTATGGCAAAAACGGCGCAGTTCCCCCTGTGGATACGTTCGAAAATGTAAAGTACGTGACGCCAAATGTATCGGGTCGCATGGACAATCTGCGGGCGGCGATCCTGCGCCCGCAACTGGCCGATCTGCCTGCGCAGATCGCGCGGTGGAACGCGCTTTATCATGCGCTGGAGGATGGGCTGCGCAACACGCCCGGCCTGAAAGTGATCGAGCGCCCGGCCGAGGAAGACATCGTCGGATCCTCGATACAGCTGCTCTTGCCCGGTGCCTCGGCTGACGTGATCGGTGCGATCGTCGACGGTTGCCTGCACCGTGGGGTGGAGTTGAAATGGTTCGGCGCGGCGGAACCGGTCGCCTTCACATCGCGCTACGACAGCTGGCGTTATGCCCCCGCGCAGACCTTGCCAAAGACCGATGACATCCTCGCTGGCCTGCTCGACATGCGCTTGCCTTTGACATTCTCGGTCGAGGACGCAAAGCTGATCGCCGAGATCATCCGTGATGAGGTGATCACCGCCCTGCCGCAAGCGGCGGAGTAGGAATTCGGCGAAAGCCCCTGTCGCACGCTAAACGCCATCAAAAAAGGCGACCCGATCAGGCCGCCTTGCGCAATCCAGCTGTGTCGAAGTTCAAAAATGCAGCGCAACGCCCAAGCCAACGGCATTTGCGTCAATCTGCTCCCCTGACGATCCGCCAACAATGGTACCGGGGTCCGGTGCCATATGCGTGGAAGTGTAGTCCAGACGCACCGAAACATTGTCCTGCAGAAGCATTTCCAAGCCGATCCCATAGACCAGGCCATCCGCGCTGCCCGCATCCGAGACACCCGCTGCCGCGCCATATTCTACCGTTTGGTAGCCGAGCGAGCCGTAAACCAATGCGTTTCCAAGCGCATAGCCGCCGCGCACCCGCGCATTCAACACGCGGTCAAATTCGAAGTCGGGGTTGCCAAGGGAGGTCTGGAACGAGGCCGGGCCCGAAAAGCCCAACTCAGCGCCGACCACGAAGTTGTCACCGAACGCCTGGTTATAGCCGCCGTAGGCGCCAAAACCGGTGCCTTCCTGCAGGGGGGTCGTCGCGGTCGAATTGTCGAATTCAGGTGAGATGATGTTGGTGGCAAAACCTGCGTAGAAACCCGTCCACTGGCTCGCGTCCTGCGCGGATGCAGTGCCAGAGGCAAGTAAAGCAGTCAGGGTAAGAACGGTCAGGCGCATCATTTGTCCTTCTGGCACGCGGGAAATGTGACCCGGTACCGTTACAATAGCGTTAAGATGGGCCTGCGCAAAGACGGTCGGCCACCGCATGTGCTGCAACTGCACCATTTCGGTGACAGTTTTTGGCATTTTCACGCTCATGTGATCCTCAAACCGGGGGATGTCGCTGATCTGTCGGGGTTTTCGGCCTTGCTGCGCAGCCGCACGACCCGCCGAGCGCACCCCTCATACGAGGCGCGAGTTCTCCTTCGCGGCGCGCACAAAATCGCGAAACAGGGGATGCGGCGCGAAAGGTTTCGACTTGAGCTCGGGGTGGAATTGCACACCGATGAACCACGGATGGTCCTTCACTTCGACGATTTCGGGCAAGCGACCATCGGGGGACATGCCCGAGAACATGAGGCCCTCTTCCTCCAACGCGTCCCGGTATTTGATATCGACCTCGTAGCGGTGGCGGTGGCGTTCCTCGATCGCCGTGCCGCCATAGGCCTCGGCCACTTTCGAGCCCTCCGCAAGCACTGCGTCATAGGACCCAAGCCGCATCGTGCCACCTTTGTCGTCGGTCACTTTGCGCTCCACCTTGTGGTTGCCCTGCACCCATTCCTTAAGATGGTAAACCACCGGCGTGAAACGCTTTTTGCCGGATTCGTGGTCGAATTCCTCGGATCCCGCATCGCCCAGATCCGCCAGGTTACGTGCCGCCTCGATCACTGCCATCTGCATGCCTAGGCAGATGCCCAGATACGGCACTTTTCGGGTGCGTGCGAACTCGGCGGCCTTGATCTTGCCTTCGGTTCCGCGCTCGCCAAAACCGCCAGGCACCAGGATCGCGTGGAAGCCCGCCAGATGCGGCGCCGGGTCTTCGCGGTCAAACACCTCCGCATCGACCCACTCGACCTTGACCTTCACCCGGTTTGCCATGCCGCCGTGGGTAAGCGCCTCGGCAATCGACTTATACGCATCCTCAAGCTGCGTGTATTTGCCGACGATGGCGACCTTTACCTCGCCTTCGGGGTTGTTGATCCGGTCTGCGACATCCTCCCACACACTCAGGTCAGGCTTGGGGGCGGGGCTGATCTGAAAGGCATCGAGCACCGCCTGATCCATGCCTTCGCGGTGATAGGCCAGCGGCGCCTCGTAGATCGATTTCAGGTCCTGCGCCGCGATCACGCTATCGGGGCGCACGTTGCAAAACAGCGCCAGCTTTTCGCGCTCTTTCTCCGGGATTGGCCCCTCCGACCGACATACCAGAATATCCGGCGCCAGCCCGATGGAGCGCAATTCCTTGACCGAATGCTGCGTGGGCTTGGTCTTCAACTCGCCCGACGCCGCGATGTAGGGCAGCAGGGTCAGATGCATGAAGATACACTCGCCGCGCGGGCGCTCCTGCCCAAACTGGCGGATCGCCTCGAAGAACGGCAGGCCTTCGATATCGCCGACGGTGCCGCCGATTTCGCACAGCATGAAATCGACTTCATCCTCTCCAATGGCGATGAAGTCTTTGATTTCATTGGTGACATGCGGGATCACCTGGATCGTTTTGCCAAGGTAATCGCCGCGGCGCTCCTTTTCGAGCACCGAGGTATAGATGCGCCCCGACGACACGCTGTCCGTCTTGCGCGCGGGCACTCCGGTGAAGCGTTCATAATGGCCAAGGTCGAGGTCGGTTTCCGCGCCGTCATCGGTGACAAACACCTCGCCATGTTCGAATGGGCTCATCGTGCCGGGATCGACGTTCAGATAGGGGTCGAGCTTGCGCAATCGCACCGAGAAACCGCGCGCTTGCAACAAAGCGCCGAGCGCGGCCGAGGCCAAACCCTTGCCAAGCGACGACACAACGCCGCCGGTGATAAAGATGAATCGTGCCATGCCCGAAAGTCCCCCGTGCGGATGGTTCGCGCGCCGATTGGCGGTCCATCCATGTCTCTTTCCACGGGATTTGAGAATATCCGGATTCGGCCCCAATAGACAAGGCAGCGGGCCGCCAAAAATCGAAGATCATGTGGACAAAGAAAAAAGCCACCCAAAATCGGGTGGCTCTCGCGAACTGACCGGCGCGGGGTCACTCTACCGGCGGAAGGGCCGGGCTGTCGCCGTCAATGGGTGGCAGGAGCGAGTCGACCGGGGGCAGGGCGCTGTCGTCAGCCTCGCCGCCGTTGGCCGGAGGCAAGCCGCCCAGATCATCCAGAAGCGATGAGTTCGCCGAGTTTTGCGCCGCAATGACCGTCAGCGTGATCGACGTGGCCAAAAACGCAATCGCGAAGGCCCAGGTCAACTTGCCAAGCGCCGTAGCCGCCTGCCGGCCGCTCATCACGCCACCGCCACCGCCGCCACCCATGCCGAGCCCGCCCCCTTCGGAGCGCTGCAAAAGAACCACCCCGATCAGGCAGACCGCAAGGATCAAGTGGATGACAAGGATGACGTTTTCCATGGTCGCGCTTTCTTTCAATCGGGCGGAGCCCTGATCCGCGCCTCATCTATGAGATGCTACAGGGAGCCGCAAGGCCCCGCAGACTATCACACCAGTGATTCCGCAAATTCCGCTTCGTGATCGTTTCATATGAACCGATCTTTTTCAATTCCATCAAACAACGGCCAATGTGTTAAAAGGACGTTAACCAATCCGACGAAAGTTTCCGGTTCCCCCGCGTGGCCTGTGCCGCTATAGCGCCGGGGGTTTTCGCGGTCCGGAGGAATTCATGGCCAACGTCGTGGTTGTCGGCGCCCAATGGGGCGATGAGGGCAAGGGTAAGATCGTTGATTGGCTCAGCGAGCGCGCCGATGTGATTGCACGGTTCCAGGGCGGTCATAACGCCGGCCATACGCTGGTCATTGACGGGACGGTCTACAAGTTGAACGCGCTGCCCTCGGGTGTCGTGCGCGGTGGCAAATTGTCTATCATCGGCAACGGGGTCGTGCTCGATCCTTGGCATCTTGTCGAGGAAATCCGCGCCATTCAGGAGCAAGGCGTCGAGATCAGCCCCGAGGTGTTGATGATCGCCGAGAACACGCCGCTGATCCTGCCCATCCACGGAGAGTTGGACCGCGCCCGTGAAGAAGCGGCCTCCAAGGGCACCAAGATCGGCACCACCGGGCGCGGCATTGGGCCGGCCTATGAGGACAAGGTCGGGCGGCGTTCGGTCCGGGTGGCCGATTTGGCCGATCCCGCCACGCTTGAGGCGCGCGTGGATCGTGCGTTGCAGCACCACGATCCGCTGCGCAAGGGCTTGGGCATCAAGGCTGTGAACCGCGAGGCCTTGTTGGATCAACTGCGCGCGATCGCGCCCGAAATCCTGCGCTACGCCGCGCCAGTCTGGAAGGTGCTGAACGAAAAGCGTCGGGCCGGAAAGCGGATCCTGTTCGAAGGGGCGCAAGGCGCGCTTCTGGACATCGACTTCGGCACTTATCCGTTCGTGACGTCGTCCAACGTGATCGCGGGGCAGGCGGCCACCGGTGTCGGCATTGGACCCGGCGCCATCGATTATGTGCTGGGTCTGGTGAAGGCTTACACGACCCGCGTTGGCGAGGGCCCGTTCCCAGCCGAGCTCAACGACGCCGACGGCGAACGTCTGGGCAAGCGCGGCCATGAATTTGGCACCACCACGGGCCGCAAGCGCCGATGCGGCTGGTTCGATGCCTGTCTCGTGCGGCAGACCTGTGTGACCTCGGGCGTGACCGGCATCGCGTTAACCAAGATCGACGTGCTCGACGGATTCGAGACGCTGAAGATCTGCATTGGCTATGACCTCGATGGAACGCGGCTGGATTATCTGCCGACCGCCGCCGACCAACAGGCGCGCTGCACGCCGATCTACGAAGAGATGCCGGGGTGGTCTGAGTCGACCGAAGGCGCTCGGTCATGGGCCGAGCTGCCCGGCAATGCGGTCAAGTACGTGCGCCGCATCGAAGAGTTGATTAACTGCCCCGTGGCCCTACTCTCCACTTCGCCCGAACGCGACGACACGATCCTCGTGACCGACCCGTTCGCCGATTGACCCGCTGATTGACGGAGGCCCCATGGCGCTCAGCTACAAGTCCCGCAAACGCTGGTCGTTGTTTGTTTTGCTGGTCGGATTGCCGGTCTACATCGCGGCGGTCTGGTTCATCCTCAGCCTGATCGAGGGCTGGAACATATGGCTGCAAATGGGCATCTGCCTCGCCTTCAGCATCCTCTGGGCCTTCCCGCTCAAAGCGGTCTTCCTGGGGGTGGGGCAGGCCGATCCGGACGCGCAAGCCGACGAGTGAAGCGGGCGCACGACAGAAAAGAGGCGCCTAAGCGCCCCTGATCCAGTGTCGATGATTGTTTGTATCAGAGCGCGCGCGTCACGCGATATTGGTTGCCGCCCAGATCTTCGAGCACACCGCTTTCGGTCAATTCGTCCACGGCCGTGATGGCTTCGTCGCGCGAGATCGACCCGTCTGTGGCGATCCGCACGAGGCGTAACAATTGCATGCGCTTGAACTGGGTCAGGCCAGCCTCATTGCTGAGGTAGGACGCGCCCATTTCGACGACTTCTTCGATCTCCGTTGCAGGCGAGGCATCGAGCAATTTCGCGAATGCGGCGAAATGGTCGATATCTTCCTCTGCGTCGGTGGTGGCCGGGGTCTCGTCTGCGCTATCCTTGCCGCCTTCGTCGATTTCCCGTGCCAGTTGCGCCTCCAGCGCGGCGATGGGGTCGTCTTCGTCGTCTTCGTCGGGGGCTTCCGAGATCTCTTCGGCGGCACTGGCAACGGCTGCCATGACCGCTTCGTCGGCGTCGGGGGCGTCGGCATCCACTTCGGTTGCGTCCGCTTCGATGCCTTCTGCGTCCACCTCTGCTGCGGCCTCCTTTTTCGGTTCGGCGAACTCAGATGCGGCTGGCGCCTCAGGCTGCGCTTCTGCGACGTCCTCGACGGCAGCTTCGGCCTCCGCCTCAACCGCTTGGTCAACGTCGGTTTCGGGCATTGCGTCTTCTGGGTCGACCTGCGCTTCGGCCTTTTCTTCGGGTTCGACCTCCGCTTTGCCCTGGCTGTTGCGGCCCAAACCTGCGGCGATCAAACCGGCGCGTTGGGCGAGGTTGGCCAGAGAGCTGACCATCTTGCTTGGCGCGGACCGCGTGAGCTGTTGCTCCGCGACGTCATCCTGTTCGGCAATGGCATCCGTTTCGTCCGCGGCGACGGTGTTTTCCAACACCAGCGGCGCCGAAGTGGTTGCGGCGCGGCCGGGCGCTTCGGTGTCGGCGGCCGACACGCGGCGCGGGGCCACCGGGGCCGCGGCTGGCGCAGCGTCGTCATCCGTGATGCGCTGTTCGGAGACCAGCACCAGCGGAGCGGGCCGTTCTTCGGCGGCTTGCGGGCGGCGCGAAACATCGACGCTTACACGACGCGGACGCATCACCCGAGCCAGATCCTCACGATATTCGGCGGCGTCATCCTCGTTGCCGGTCATATCCGCGACCGATTGGCCCTCTGCGGCAAGCTGTGACTCGGCGGCACGGGCGGCAACGGCGGCTTTCAGATGCTCGATATTGGCGCGGCGGCGGGTCGTCTCCACCGTGGCCAAACGCCCTTCGGTTGCCTCGAAAAGGCGATCCATATCCCCGTCACCGCGTTCCTCATTGTCCGTGAAAGGGGCGCGATCGGATGTCTCATCTTCCGGCAGATCATCGCCGAAAGGGGGCTCCGCGACGGGGTCAATCGTGGCATCGGGGGCGGCGTCATCTGCGACGACGTCGTTTTCGGGCGCGGTCAGCTCGGCATCAGTGCCAAGTGTATCGTCCGCCGCATCCAATCCGGCCTCGGCTTCGGTGCCCGCACCGTCCATCTTTTCTTCAGTCACGTCCGGCGCGGCTGCCCGTGCGGAGGGCGTGGTCGCAAAGGCGGCGGCGAGAGCCGCGACGGCCGCATCGTCGTCGGTCTCCAGCACCGGCTCCGGGTCTGCGCCCTCCCCACCAGCCGAAATCAGCTCGTCGTCGGGCTGCACCGTGGCCTGGGTTTCGTCAATATCGGCCAGCGCCGCGCGGCGGATGCGCGCGAGCCGAGCGGCCACAGACGCCCCGTCGAACGCGGCCTCTTCGTCCTGCTCTTCGGCGAAGATCGAGTCGAGCCCGCCTTCGTCGTCCAAATCGTCACTGCCCAGATCAAGATCGTCGAGCCCTGCGGCGATGGTTGTGTTCTCTTCGGGATCGACCTCTTCCAGATCCACGTCGGACGCAGCAAGTTCGCTTTCGTCTTGCTCCAGTGCCGTGTTTTCGGAGGCAAGCGCCGCGGCAACCGCGATCAGCGTATCCTCACCGGCTGCGCCATCGGGATGCTCGATTTCGACCGGGTTGGTTTCGACGGGATCCTCTTCGACGGAATCCTTTTCGGCGAGATCGTCGCCAGCCAGATCATCCGCCGTCTCAAGGCTGATCTCGGGCGTGATGTCCGTTTCAATGTCGGCGGCGATGTCGGCGCTTGTGTCTTCGGCGGTCTCTTCCGCTTCAAGCTCCGCGTCAGCTGCGCCCTCATCCATTTCGGGCGCGGCGTCCATGTCGGACAGCTCAGGGACTTCGGCCAATTCTTCCTTGGTCTCGTGTTCTTCCACGGCCTCTTCGGCCGCGTCCTCGGAGATATCTTCGGGCCAAGCGGCCTCGGCCGCTGTTTCGTCCGTATCACCCTCTTCTTCGAACGCGTTTTCATCCTCGTCCTGCGCCAGACCAGCAGCGGCGGTTGCGGCGGTTGCCGCCGCGGTCGTGGCCAACGTAGGTGCGGGGGCATCGGGGGCGACGCTCTCGACGGCGTCTTCAACTTCGGGGCTGCGGTTGAACGCGCGCTCGGTTGCACTTTCAAAGGCGGGCGTGTCTTCCGCAGGGGCCCCTTCTGGCCGCATGATCAGCCCGTTTTCGACCATGCGGGATTCGACACGACGCTGAATGGCCGCTTCGGTGATGCGGTGCAGCGTGTCGGCATCCGGTGTCGGCGGCTCGGCCCCGAAATAGCGGTCTTCCGCCGCCAGATCGCGGAAATATTCTGCCACCGCCTTCATCGCCTCGAACGGGCGTTCAAAACCCTCAAGGGTGCAGGAAAACGTGCCGTAGGAAACCGTCAGGATCTTGTTTTCATCACTCATAGCTCTGCCACTCTGCTCGTCCGGCTTGAAACCGGAATTTATCATCCTCACAAAAGGTGTAACAAACTGTTTCCAGTAAAAAGCGACACGAATTGGACCTTTTGGTGATCAAAGCCTTCGACCATGGCAACAATGTGGACAATCCAACGGACAGGGGTGGATTGTCCTTGAAATACAACGCTCCTGTGGCCCTTGTGGGGGGCGGTGTTGCGGATGAAACTGCCTTCGAATTGTCCCAAAAGCGCGCAAAATTCTTTGTCGGGGTGGATGGTGGTGGGGATGAAATCCTGCGCCGTGGCACGGTTCCGGACGCTGTGATCGGCGATATGGATTCGTTTTCGGAGGCTGGACGCGCGGCGATTCCCCCCGCGCGGCTGATCGATGTGAGCGAACAGGACAGCACCGATTTCGAAAAGGCCCTGACCCGCATCGACGCGCCCTTGATCCTCGCGACAGGGTTTTCGGGGGCGCGGCTTGATCACGAATTGGCCGTCTTGCATGGGCTGGTGCGGTTTCCCCAGCAGCGTGTCATCGTGATCGGGGCGAGCGACCTGATTGTGCACCTTCCCGCACGGCTCAGCATCGACCTGGCTGCGGGCACGCGCGTGTCGTTGTTTCCCTTTGATGCCGTGCGCTTGGGCCTGTCGGGGCTGGAATGGTCGTTCGAGGCGATCGACCTGCACCCGGCGCGCCGGATCGGGACGTCGAACCGGGCGGCGGGCGGGGTCGTGGAGATGCAGGCGGACCGGCCGGGATGCCTGCTCATCCTGCCGCGCGAGAAGCTTGATCTGGTGATCGGCGCTTTGGCGCACGCGGATTTCCACTCGCCCCCCGCCTGAGCAAGCGTTAAGGGTGTCCCATAGCTGCCATTAACGAATGAGACCTGCCCATGACGGCCGAGCTTTCCCCCATCGACAGAGCCAAGTACGTGGCCGCCCGCCGGGCGGTGGAATTTGTGGAGGACGGCATGCGCGTGGGGCTCGGCACCGGATCGACCGCGGCCTGGATGGTGCGCTGCCTGGGGGAATTGGTCCGCGAAGAGGGGATGCAGATCACCGGCGTCGCGACCTCGACACGGACCGCCGATCTGGCGCGCGAGGTGGGGGTGACCGTCAAGACGCTCGACGAGGTGCGCTGGCTCGACCTGACGATCGACGGGGCGGATGAATATGATCCAAACCTGAACCTGATCAAAGGCGGCGGCGGGGCGTTGTTGCATGAAAAGATCGTGGCGACGGCCAGCGACCTGATGGTCGTGATTGCGGATCTCTCCAAGCAGGTCGACACGCTTGGCTCGTTTCCGCTGCCGGTGGAGATCATCCCGTTTGGCTGGCAGACGACCAAGGCGCTGATCGAAGAGATGCTGTCGAATGTTGGCGTTCTGGGCCGCTCCACCTCATTGCGGCAAAGCGGGACGGAGCCGTTCCGCACCGACGAGGGCAATTACATCCTCGATTTGCATCTGCGCCGGATCGAGCAACCCGCGCAGGTCAGCCTGGTGCTGAACCAGATCCCCGGTGTGGTCGAGAACGGCCTGTTCCTTGATATTTGCGATGTGCTGGTGATCGGCAATGCCGACGGTACCGTTGAGGTGCGCGACATCAACAACGGCACGATCGAGCATGAACGCGTTGATGTGGCCGACAGCGAGAACCTGTTCGTCGACGTGCGCGATTGAGCTTTTCGGCGTGCCTCTGACCTGAAGGCACGGCTTGCGCCGCCGTCTGTTCACCTCGTCCGACGCGTGCGCGTCTGCCTCAGATCCGGGGGCTCTGCCCCCGTCGCCTTCGGCGCCTCCCCCGGAGTATTTCGGAAACAAGGAAGACATGCGTGCACGGAGGTGTGGCGTCCCGCCTTTGCATGTCTGCAGGGCAGGGGGGCTGGCGGGCCGTGTGGCGGGGGGCTCGTGTTGGGGCTTCCGGTGGGTGGGGGGAAGCGAAAAGAAAGCGGCGCCGCTTGAATGCGGTCACGTGGGCCCCTCGGGTTTCAGCCGACGGGGTGGGACAATTGCGCGGGTCCTGTGGCCGGACACCCTGCACCCGATGGAACGCCTGCGCGTCGGGGGTGGTCTGGGGGCCTCCGGCTGTGACCGACAGCTTCGGATGCGATGATCATCGTCCACGATTATACAGCGGTTTCCTACGGAAAAGTGAACGCACGGGGCTGCGTTCGCACCCCCTTTGGTTGTTAAGGTCGTGTTCATGGATTAGACCGTGCGCATCCTTGCTTTGCCGGAGACGCACAATGGCCGATTTCGACTACGACCTCTTCGTTATTGGTGGAGGGTCGGGCGGGGTTCGGGCCGCGCGTGTGGCGGCGGCGACGGGTGCCAAGGTTGCGCTGGCCGAGGACAACCGCATGGGCGGGACCTGTGTGATCCGGGGCTGCGTTCCGAAAAAGCTGATGGTGTTTGCCTCGTCCTACCGCGAGGGCTTTTCCGATGCGCGTGCCTATGGCTGGGAGGTGCAGGACGGCGCGTTTCACTGGGACGTATTCCGCGATCACCTGCACAAGGAGCTTGACCGGCTCGAACAGGTTTATCGCAATTTGCTCGACGGATCGGGCGTGGAAATTTTCGACAGCCGCGCGCGGCTCGCCGATGCCCATACGATCCAGTTCGGCAACGGCGTGACGAAGACGGCCAAGCATATCCTTGTGGCCACGGGCGGACACCCCGTGAAGCCTGATATGCCGAATGCGCACCTGGGTATCGTTTCGGACGATATCTTCAACCTCGACACCCTGCCCAAGAGCATCCTGATCGTGGGCGGTGGCTATATCGCCTGCGAATTCGCCTGTATCATGGCGGGGCTCGGCGTTGAGGTGACGCAATTCTACCGCGGGGCGCAGATCCTGCGCGGGTTCGATGACGAGGCGCGCGGGCTGATCGCGGAGATGATGCGCGCGCAGGGCATCGACCTGCACACCGGGACCAATATCGTCGATATGAAACCGGCCGCCGCCGATGCGCAGGACGCCCAAAAGGTGATCCCGACCGGCAGCGATGCGGCGATGGGCGCCGACGTCAAGCAAATGCAGGCCCTGCAGGACGACGTCAACGGAGATGTCGAAGGCGGCCCGATCTGGGTGAAATCCACCAACGGGCGCGAGGGCGTCTTCGATCAGGTGCTTTTCGCCACGGGTCGTGCACCCAACACCATCGACATGGGGCTCGAAGAGGCCGGGATCGAGGTCGGGCGGCGCGGCGAGGTGGTGGTCGACGAGTACAGCCAGACCGCCGTCCCTTCAGTCTACGCCATCGGCGATGTCACCAACCGTGTGAACCTGACCCCGGTGGCGATCCGCGAAGGCATGGCGTTCGTGGAGACTGTCTTCAACGGCAACCCCACGCCCATAGACCATGACCTGATCCCGTCGGCGGTCTTCACGCAGCCGGAATACGGCACCGTTGGACTGACCGAGGAGGCGGCGCGCGAGCAGGAGGAGATCGAGGTCTACTGCACCTCGTTCCGCCCGATGCAGACGGCCTTTGCCGGCAAACCGGGGCGGGTCCTGATGAAACTGATCGTGTCTAAGAAGACGCGCAAAATCTTGGGCTGTCACATCGTGGCACCGGGGGCCGGTGAGATGATACAGTTGGCCGGGATTGCGGTGAAAATGGGCGCGACCAAGGAAGATTTCGATCGCACGGTTGCAGTCCACCCCACGATGTCGGAAGAGATCGTGACCATGCGAGAGCCGATGCGCACCGCATAACGGTGCTTTTTCGCGGCGAAAACGCGCAGGAGCAGGTGCAAAGCGAATTTTCTGCCCCATATAGGGCTACAACAGATGACGCATCCAAAAGGTGAGACGACAGATGGCGGGTAACAGTGGCGGACCCTGGGGTGGCGGTGGCGGTGGAAACCGCGGCAACCAAGGCAGCAATGGCAGCGGCAACGATCCTCGGCGGCCCGGTGGGCCCGGTCGGGACGGCAGTGGCCAGAACATCCCCGAGATCGACGATATTGTCCGCAAGGGCCAGGAACAGCTGCGCGTCCTGATGGGCGGTCGCGGCGGTGGCACCGGCGGTGGCTCGGGCGGCGGCGGCGAAAGCCCGATCAGCCCACGCACGATGTGGATTGGGGGCAGTATCGCTGCGGTGGCGGCCTATCTCTTCGCCTCGGCCTACACGGTGCAACCCGGTGAGCAGGGGGTCGAGTTGTTCCTTGGCTCCGAATACCGCATCACCGATGATGGTCTGAATTTCGCTTGGTGGCCAGTCTTCACCGCCGAAGTGCTCGCGACCGAGCAGGAGCGTACCGAAAGCATCGGCAACAACCGCTCCGGCGCGTCCGATCAGGGCCTGATGCTGACCACGGATGAAAACATCGTCGATATCGATTTCGACGTGGTCTGGAACATTTCGAACCCGGCCGATTTCCTCTTCAACCTGCGCGATCCAGAATCCACGATCCGCGCGGTCTCTGAATCGGCGATGCGCGAGATTATCGCGGCCTCCGAATTGGCGCCGATCCTCAACCGGGATCGTCAGTTGATCGGTGAACAGGCCGAGGTGCTGATCCAGCAGACGCTCGATGGCTATGACGCGGGCATCAACATCCTGCGTGTGAACCTCGACCGGGCCGACCCGCCCGCCGAAGTGATCGACGCCTTCCGCGACGTTCAGGCCGCCGAGCAGGAACGCGATCGCCTTGAGCGGACCGCAGACGCTTATTCGAACCGGGTGACTGCCGGGGCGCGTGGTGAAGCCGCGCAGATCCTTGAGGTTGCCGAAGGGTACCGCGCGCGCGTGGTCAACGAAGCGTTGGGTGAAGCCAGCCGTTTCCTCGCCGTTCTGACGGAATACGAGGTCGCACCGGAGGTGACCCGACGTCGTCTATACCTTGAAACCCTCGAACGGGTACTGGGCGAGACGGACCTTGTCATCATCGACGGGGATACCGGCGGCGGCCAAGGCGTTGTTCCGTACCTGCCGTTGAACGAATTGCGCCGTCCGTCGGGCGACAACACCACCACCACGGGGAGCTCGAACTAAGATGTCGCGTATCGCTTATCTCATTCCCGTTGCCGTTCTTGCGGTCGTATTGATCTCGTCGTCCGTTTTTGTGGTCGATGAACGCCAGCGCGCGCTGGTCCTGCAATTCGGTCAGATTCGTCAGGTGATCAATGACCCTGGACTGAACTTCAAACTGCCGTTCATCCAGAACGTGCAATATTACGAAGACCGGATCCTGTCACTCGACACCGACCCGACCGAGGTGACGCCGTCGGATGATCGCCGCCTGGTCGTCAGCGCCTTTGCACGTTACCGCATCGTGGACGTTGAACGCTTCGTCGAAGCTGTGCCGGGTGGTGTGCGTCAGGTCGAAGGCTTGCTTGAGGGCATCCTGAACGACCGTATTCGCGCGGTTCTGGGTGCCGATGGTGTTACCTCCAACACGATCCTTTCGGAAGAACGGGCCGCTTTGATGCAGCAGATCACGGTGCAGGCCCGCACGCGCTCCAACTCCTTGGGTGTGACGGTGCTTGATGTACGTCTGCAGCAGACAAACCTGCCCGCGCAGAACCTCGATGCGACCTTCGCCCGGATGCGGGCGGAACGCGAACGCGAAGCTGCGGACGAAATCGCACGCGGTGAAGAGGCCGCTCAGCGGATCCGGGCCACCGCGGACCGGACCGTGGTGGAGCTTGTCTCCGACGCCAACCGGGAGGCCGAGATTACCCGAGGTGAAGCCGACGCCGAGCGGACGCGGATCTTTGCCGAAGCCTTCGGACAGGACGCGGAGTTCTACGATTTCACCCGCTCGCTGGCGGCCTATGAACGGGCGCTGCGGCAGAACTCGACCTTCGTGATCAGCCCCGATAGCGAGTTCTTCGAATATTTCGATGGCTCGGCGCTCGGCGGTGGCAATTCGCTGGCGGGCCCGTCCGAGTAAAATCCGATGTGGATTGCCATTCTGATGGGCCTTGGCATGGTCCTTGTGATTGAGGGGCTGGTGTTCGCACTGGCCCCTTCGCGTTTGGAGGACCTCCTCAAGGCGTTGACCGCGATCCCGCCGGAAACACGTCGGATGATCGGCTTCGCCGCCGTGGCCATGGGTGCGGTCCTGACCTCCTGGGCCCTCAGCCTGAACTGACGGGCGCGGCATTTATTCCAAGACAGGATGCGCTAAATTGTGTTCTAGTTCCCGAGCGGTTGCGGCGCGGGACAGGTCCGGCGCCTCACGTCCATGTGACAATGGGTGTAGGTGGGGTCGGGGTCCCTGAACTTGATTACGGCCCGCGGCGGACAAATATTCAATAGCAGACAGGCGTGCCTGTCGGACGGTATTTCAGGAGGCTTAGCAGTCGTGACGATCCACTCAAGACCCCCCCATATGCAGCGATCGCAGGCGCGTGTAATCGCCCGCTCGCAAACCCCCAGCTTTGATCCGCGCCTGATCCTGGGCGCCGTTTTGGCAACACTGATGGCGCTGGCCCTGGTCGTGTCGAGCTTGCCCGCACGCGCGCAAACGGGCGCGTTGCCGGATTTCGCAGACCTCGTGGATCAGGTTGGTGATGCGGTCGTTAACATCACCACCTCGTCCGTGGTTGCCGGTCGCGCCGGTGGGCCGCAACCGCAGGTGCCCGATGGCTCCCCGCTGGAAGACTTCTTCGAGGATTTCCTCGACCGGCAGGGCCCCGATGGCGCGCCGCGCCGCAGTCAGGCCTTGGGCTCGGGTTTCGTGATTTCCGAAGACGGCTATCTGGTGACGAACAATCACGTCATCGAGGGCGCTGACGAGATCATGATCGAGTTCCGCGATGGCACCGAATTGGTTGCCGAATTGATCGGAACCGACCCGACCACCGATATCGCGCTTCTTAAGGTCGAAAACGATGCGCCGCTGCCGTTCGTTGAATTCGGCGTGTCGGCGGATCACCGGGTTGGTGAATGGGTGATGGTCATGGGCAACCCGCTGGGGCAGGGATTTTCGGTGTCAGTCGGCGTTATTTCCGCCTTCGGCCGCTCGCTTCAGGGCAGTTACGACGACTTCATTCAGACCGATGCCGCGATCAATCAGGGCAACTCGGGCGGTCCGCTTTTCAACCTCGAAGGGGATGTGATCGGCGTCAACACCGCGATCCTGTCGCCCACCGGGGGCTCTATCGGCATCGGTTTCGCGATGTCGTCGGACGTGGTGACAAACGTCGTGGCGCAATTGCGCGAATTCGGCGAGACTCGCCGCGGCTGGTTGGGCGTGCGCATTCAGGATGTCGATGAGGCGATGGCCGAGGCCATGGACCTGGAAGAAGCGCGCGGCGCGATGGTCACGGATGTGCCCACCGGCCCGGCACTCGACGCGGGTGTTGAGGTCGGCGATGTAATCCTGTCGTTCGACGGGCGCGACATCAGCGACACGCGGGAGTTGGTGCGCATCGTGGGCGAGTCGAATGTCGGCGAAACGGTACGTGTGCTGGTGTTTCGCGACGGCGCCACCGAAACCCTGCGGGTGACGTTGGGACGCCGCGAAACGGCGGAAGCCGCAGACGCCGCGCCCGAAGGATCGGACACGACGCCGGATGTAGCCCCGACGAGCGAGATCCTCGGCATGTCGCTGGCACCGCTGACCGATGAGCTGCGTGAACAGCTCAACGCTCAAAACGTCAGCGGCGGGCTCGTGATCCAAGAGCTGGACCCTGTGTCGGAAGCGGCGGAAATGGGATTGCGTGTCGGCGATATCATCACCGAAGTGACCCAGCAGTCCGTTGAAAATGTGGCCGAGTTTCAGACGCTTGTGCAGGCTGCGCGCGATGCGGGGCAGCAATCCATCCTGCTTCTGATCCGGCGCGACGGCAACCCACGCTTCATGGCGCTGGCGATTGACGGCGGCAATTGACCTCACCCGCCCGACGATTGAAAAAGCCCCCGGCGTGATCGCGTCGGGGGCTTTCTTCTGTGCTGCGATGCCGGGCGCGGCCCAAAGCGTTTCGAGACAAACCCGAGACATCAGCTTGTCTCGGACCGCGCACACCATTCGACCGTCGTGGGCGCTTCGATTTGATATGCTCACGCAGGTTCAAACCGAACCGCTTTAGTCGAGGGGGGCGCCGCCTGCGGCCAGTTCCGGATCCCAGACCGACAGGCCAAGCTGACGCGCGGCGGCGAGGCTCAGCACTCCGGAATCAAGCCCTTGCGGCGCTTGATAGGCGCGCACCGCATCCACCGTGTCGCGGTCGAGAACACCGGTGATCGGCCCCGCATAATGATCGCGGGCGGCCAGGGCGCGTTGCAAAGTGGCGATGTAATCGGGATCTTCGCTTTGCATCGCGCAGGGTGTTTCGAACCAGGTTTCGGTCCGATCCTCGACAATCCGCTGTTCGGTGGCTGTCACGAAGACGGCGGGCCTGCGGACGTTGCCGTCGCGATCAAGTTGCTCGGGTTCGACCATGATCTGCTCGGTGATGGTTTCGATCACGGCGGGCTCGATCTCGCGGCCATAGCAGCTGCTGGGATTGGCATTGGGCGGGCCAAACCCGCGCATGACCTCGACCCCTGACACGCCGGTATGGATCACGGGTTCGATCACCGACGTGAACGCGGTGTCGTCCGGAATGGACGTTTGACACGCAGACAAACCGCCAACGGCGGCCAGTAGGATCAGTTTGCGCATGGGCCTGCTCGGGTCCTGCTTTTTGTTATTCGTTAAGGGTAGCGCATTTGACCGCGGCTGGGAAGGATTACGGTTGATCGCCTGCTTTTGCGCCCTGATGCAGGTGCACAAGTTGGTCCAGAAGCGGAGAGATATCCTCGACATGCTCGGCGATGACATGGGTCACACCGGATTGACGCTGCACCCGTCCGGTGACCCGCAAAAGCCGCCCCGCGATCACCGCGCGCCGGTATTGCTGAAAAAGCTTCTGCCAGACGATGACGTTGCAGACCCCGAATTCATCTTCCAGCGTGAGGAAGATCACCCCCTTCGCAGTGCCCGGCCGTTGGCGCACCAGCACAAGACCTGCCACACAGATCCGCGCATTCTCGGGCGGTAGGTGCAGCAGATGATGCGGCAGGCAATCAGGCGGGCGTGGCCAGTCCGGTGGGCGGATTTCAGGTTCAATCATTGGAACAAAGATAGAACAAACACTGCCGCGTGCAAGCCATTGTATTCTGACTGGAAAGCGGAGCGGTGGCGTATTACCTACGTCGGAACGAATGCGAGCATTGGGGACGGATGATGCCGAAAATCACCTATATCGAACACAATGGAACTGAGCATGTGGTGGAGGTCGCCAATGGCCTGACCGTCATGGAAGGCGCGCGCGACAATGGCATTCCGGGGATCGAGGCCGATTGCGGCGGCGCCTGTGCCTGCTCGACCTGTCACGTCTATGTTGCGCCGGATTGGGTGGAGAAGTTGCCGGCCGTCGATCCGATGGAAGAGGATATGCTGGAATTCGCCTATGAGCCGGACACGACCCGCTCGCGCCTGACGTGCCAGTTGAAGGTCACGGATGCGCTGGACGGCCTTGTGGTGCAGATGCCCGAAAAGCAGATTTGAGGGGGCTGGGGCATCCGCTTAGGGTGGCGCGGCAAACGCTCCTCCGGTCTGCGCTTTTGGCAGCTCCAACCCTGCTGGCGGCGGCTTTGGGGGCGTCGGCCTGCACAATTGCGCCCCATACCGCCACGCAAATGCCGGAGAGCGTGTCGGCGCCATGGTCCGGGGACCCCGAGGTGCGTGCCTGGTATGACGGGCCGACCACCCGATACGCCCATGGCGTTCTGGGCGACGCAGTCGAGGGAACGCAGCTTCATGTCTACACGCACGGGGCCGTGTCCTCGTGCCGGGTTCAGGCGCTGATCTTGCCCGACGAGCTCGTGTTTGAAGACACCGCGCCCCGGTTGGCCGACCTTGACGGGGACGGGACGCCCGAGATCATCGTGGTGCAAAGCCATCAACGCCTTGGTGCGCAATTGGCGATCTATCGGGCTGCTATGGATGGGATTTCCCTCGATCTGGTCGCCACGACGCCGTTCATCGGGCGGCGCAATCGCTGGCTCGCGCCCATCGGCATGGCGGATTTTGACGGCGATGGCGCGATGGACATCGCCTATATCGACCGTCCGCATCTGGCGCGTGTGCTGCGGGTCTGGCGGTTCGAAGATGAGACCCTCAGCGAGATTGCGACGCGGGAGGGTCTGACCAATCACCGCATCGGCGAGACATTCATCACCGGTGGCGTGCGGGAGTGCGGCGCGGGGCCGGAGATGGTGACGGCGGACACGACCTGGTCCGAGGTTCGGGTGACGGGGTTTCGGGAGGGCCAGCTGAGCAGCCGTCGCGTGGCGCCGTTCAGCGCCGAAAATGTGGACGCCGCCTTGAACTGCACGCTCTAGCCATGCGGTGGACTTGACTTCACCGCGCGCGGGCGGTCTATCCGGGCGGACCGCCAAAGACCCATCCCGGAGAGCCCCATGCACGCCTATCGCAGCCACTCCTGCGCCGCCCTGACCGCCGCCAATGTTGGTGACACCGTTCGCTTGTCGGGGTGGGTGCATCGCCGGCGCGACCATGGTGGGGTGATCTTTATCGACCTGCGCGATCATTACGGCATCACGCAGGTTCTGTGTGATCCCGACAGCCCGGTTTTTGCCGAGGTCGAAAAGCTGCGCAGCGAATTTTGCATCCGCATCGACGGCTCGGTGAAGGCGCGCGATCCGGAGTTGGTGAACGCCAAACTGCCCACCGGTGAGATCGAGGTCTTCATTCGCGATATGGAAGTGCTTGGCGGCGTGAGCGGTGATCTGCCACTGCAGGTGTTCGGCGATCAGGAATACCCTGAGGAAACCCGGCTGTCGTATCGGTATCTCGACCTGCGGCGCGAAAAGATGCAGGCCAATATGGCGCTGCGTTCGGATGTTGTGGCCTCGATCCGCAGACGCATGTGGGACATCGATTTCCGCGAATACCAGACGCCGATCATCACGGCCTCGTCCCCGGAGGGCGCGCGCGACTTTCTGGTGCCGTCGCGGCTGCATCCGGGCAAGTTCTATGCGCTGCCGCAAGCGCCGCAGCAATTCAAGCAGCTGCTGATGGTGTCGGGCTTCGACAAGTATTTCCAGATTGCGCCGTGCTTCCGTGATGAAGACCCGCGCGCCGACCGCTCGCCAACGGATTTCTACCAGCTCGACCTGGAAATGTCCTTTGTCGAGCAGCAGGATGTGTTCGACACGATTGAGCCGGTCCTGCGCGGGGTATTCGAGGAATTCGGTGAGGGCGCATCGGTCGATCAGGACTGGCCGCAGATCTCCTATGCAGATGCGGCACTGTGGTACGGGACCGACAAGCCGGACCTGCGCAACCCGATCAAGATGCAGGTGGTATCGGAGCATTTTGCGGGCTCCGGTTTTGCGATTTTTGCGAAACTTCTGGAGCAAGCCGGCACGCAAGTCCGCGCGATCCCCGCGCCGAAAGGCGGCTCGCGCAAGTTTTGTGACCGGATGAACAAGTTCGCGCAGGAACAAGGCCTGCCGGGGATGGGGTATATCTTCTGGCGCGACGGTGAGAATGGGATGGAGGCGGCCGGTCCGCTAGCCAAGAATATCGGGCCGGAGCGAACGGAGGCGATCAGGCAGCAATTGGACCTTGGCGTCGGCGATGCGGCGTTTTTCCTTGCAGGCAAACCGTCGGAGTTCGAAGGCGTTGCGGGCCGCGCACGCGTGGTGATCGGCGATGAGCTTGGCCTGACGGAACAGAACCGCTTTGCCTTTGCGTGGATCGTCGATTTCCCGATGTATGAGGCAGATGACGAGGGCAAGATCGACTTCTCGCACAACCCGTTTTCGATGCCGCAGGGCGGGCTGGCGGCGCTGGACGGGGATCCGTTATCGGTGCTCGGCTATCAATATGACCTGGCATGCAACGGCTATGAATTGGTGTCGGGCGCGATCCGCAACCACAAGCCCGAGATCATGTTCAAGGCTTTTGAAATGGCCGGATACGGCGCGGATGAAGTGCGAAAGCGCTTCGGTGGCATGGTCAATGCGTTCCAATATGGCGCGCCGCCCCACGGTGGGTGTGCGGCAGGTATCGACCGGATTGTCATGCTGCTGGCTGATACGGCCAATATCCGCGAAGTGATCCTGTTCCCGATGAACCAGCGGGCGGAAGATCTCATGATGGCTGCGCCGTCGGAGCCGATGCCGGATCAGCTGATGGAATTGGGCCTGCGCGTGATCCCGCAGGAGTAAGCGCTGCGCGTCGGTTCAGACGATTTCGGGCATCGCCTGAATTCGGACCGACAGCAAGGTCCGCAGCGCCGCGCGATCGGTGGCACGGAGCGTGTCAGACATTTCTTGGGCTTTGTTTTCAAGGCTTTGATCCTTGATCCCGCGGGCGAGGCCGATGAGGAACCGCTTGAGATAGCCCACCGGCGGCGCGTCGAGCGCCAAAAGATCCATCGCGTGGCTCAGGTCTTCGCGCAACGCCAATGGGTCGGGATCAACGGAGGTGATCGCAGCCATGCGCGGTCCCTTCGGATGCAGATCCTGCGGGAGATGCGCCAGGATCGCGGCCTGAAAAGCTGCGATACTGGGGACGGGTTTGGAAACGAACCCATCGGCGCCGGCCTCCATCACTTGTTTTTCGGCTTCTTCACGTTCGGCGCCGGAGGTGCCGAGAATGACCTGGCCCGCTGTCTTGTGCTCCGCCATCGAGCGGATCAGGTCGAGGCCCGATCCATCCGGAAGGCCGATATCGACGATCGCCACGGTCGGGGCATAAACGTTCAGATGTCGCTCGGCCGATCCGAGACAATCTGCGCGGCGCAGGCGAGCGCCCGAGCGCAGGCTCATCAAGCGGATCGCCTCGGACGCATAACGGCTGTCTTCCACCACAAGGATCGTCAATCCCAGCAGTGGGCGCTCGGCCGTCGGTTGCGGCCGCATGTCAAACTCGGAAAGCAGATCGTCCATAATGATGCCCCTATCAAACGGGAATGATTCCCCTAGGTCCCAGGAACCCTGACACGATCTCGGTTTATGAAAGGTAAATGCGACATTGGTCCGGCTTGCCTCGCCCGCGCGCGGGCCATATCACGCCCTTGAATTGCAAGCTCAGGATGGACCCCATGATCGGACGTTTGAACCACGTGGCCATTGCCGTGCCCAACCTCGATGTGGCCGCCGCGCAATACCGTGACACGCTTGGCGCCAAAGTCGGTGCCCCACAGGACGAGCCGGATCACGGCGTGACCGTGGTGTTTATCGACCTGCCCAATACCAAGATCGAGCTTCTCTACCCCCTTGGGGATAACTCCCCCATTACTGCGTTTTTGGAAAAGAATCCGTCCGGCGGAATGCATCATGTCTGTTATGAAGTTGAGAATATCCTAGAAGCGCGGGATCATCTCAAGGCGCAAGGCGCGCGGGTATTGGGCGATGGCGAGCCAAAGATCGGGGCTCACGGCAAGCCGGTTCTGTTCCTTCACCCGAAGGATTTCACCGGCACGCTGGTCGAGTTGGAGCAGGTCTGATGGGGATTGTGACCGGGATTGTTCTCTATGCCATCATCTGGTTCATGACACTTCTGGTGGCGTTGCAGGTGCGCGTCACCAGTCAGGATGAAGCGGGCGAACGTGTCGCGGGCACCCATGGCTCCGCGCCGGCGGACGCGCAGCTCAAGACGCGGATCAAATGGACCAGCCTCGTCGCGGCGGGCATTTGGGTTGTCGTCGCGGTGATCATCATCTTCGAGCTGATCACGTTGGAAGACATCGACCTCTTCACGCGCTTCGGGATGGGCTCGACTCCCGACCGCTGAGCGCGTGGTAGAGGTGCGTGAACGTTGCCGCGCCGAGGATGGGGACGAGAATGTTGACCACCGGAACGGTCAGCGGCACCGCCATCAGCACCCCTGCGGCAAACAGGGTCGGACGGTTGCGTTTGCGAAACTCTGCCGCGCCACGGGCATCGTGGCGGCGCAGGGCGACCATCTGACCATATTCGCGACCGATCAGAATGCCGTTCACAACCCAGAACACAATCGGGGCGAACGGGCCTGAGATCAGGTAGAACACCAGGCCCAAAAGGTTGACGAGCGTCAGGATTCCCAGGAATTTCGCAACGTCCACAAGGGCTTCGCCAATTGACAAGCCGCGAGCGGGCGGCAGACCGGGATAATGGCGATCCTCGACCGCCTCAGACACCCGGTCGAGGAAAATGCCCATGAACGCGGCCGAGACCGGGACCATCAGGAAGATCGACAGCACCAGCATCAGTGGGATTCCCGCGAGCGTAAGCGCGTTGTCGATCCAGTTGACTTCACCGATCCAAGGCAGGGTGAACGTGTCGGGGACGAACCAGCCGACGACACCTGCGAACAGCGCGTAGAACCCGACCAGAAGGCCGACGGTCAGAAGCAGGCCAAGACCGAGCACGCCGAGGAAGCGGCTGTCGGTCAATTGGCTGAGAGCTTTCAGAAAAGCGTTTATGATCATGTCTCTACCCAGGTTGTCAGCGCATCCACATCGGGGCGCGGGCGCTCCGGCGGGGTGCGGATCTCGTTGCCAATGTGGAGATACCCCGCGACGGTTTCATGGGGGTAAAGTTCAAGCCCTTGGCTCAGATAGGGCCGATCCGTCGCCCGCCAGCCGGTCAGCCAAACGGCCCCCCAGCCGGACGCGAGCGTGGCATTGAGCAGGCTGAGGCAGACACCAGCGGCGGAGGCCTGTTGCTCGGGCTCGGGCACTTTTTCCGAAGGTTTGGGGGACGACACGACAGCCACGATCAGATGAGCGTCCGTGTAGCTGTTGATGTCACGCTCAATGCGCTCCGTCCCAAGTCCGCGCTCCGCCCCGCGCGTCCTGGTCAATGAAATAAGGCGTTCAATCGCGGGCCGTCGCAATACGATCAGCCGCCAAGGCTCCAGCTTTCCATGGTCGGGTACCCGCAGTGCGGCGGTCAGAATCCGGCGCAGGGTGGCGTCATCGGGTGTGTCGGTCCCCAATGAACGCGGCGGGCGTGATCGGCGCTTCAGCAGGAAATCGAGCACATCGGGTTTGGGTGCGAGGGGCGATATCGTATTGTCCATAGGGGGCATGTCGTGCGCCAGTGAACCGGGGTCAAGACCCCGTCACTATCCGATCGCGGCGCCAGCAGGGCCAATCGACGGCCCGGTGCGCCGCTCAGGTCTTATCCTTCGCCGCCGGTTTCTTCTTGGCGGCAGGTTTTTTCTTGGCCGTCGTCTTGCGCTTGCCGGTGCCCTTGCCGCCCTTGGCGATCTTCTCGTTCAACACCTCGAGGGCCTTTTCCATGGTCACGGCTTCGGGGTCGACGTCCTTGGGAAGGGTCGCGTTGATCTTTGCCCATTTCACATAGGGCCCATAACGGCCCTTCATGACCTGCACCGGCCCGCCCTCGTCGGGATGTTCGCCCAATTCCTTGAGCGGGGCTGCGGCTTGGCCACGTCCGCCACGTCCCGCGGCTTTTTGGGCGATCAACTCGACGGCGCGGTTCATGCCGACGGTGAACACCTCTTCGACCTCGGGAAGGTTGGCGTAGATGCGCCCATGTTTGACATAGGGCCCGTACCGCCCGATCCCGGCCTCGACCGGTTCGCCATCCTCGGGATGATCGCCGATCTTGCGCGGCAGGCTTAGCAACGTCAGGGCCTTTTCGAGGTCGATATCGTCGACCTCCCATCCCTTGGGCAGGGAGGCGCGGGGCGGTTTCTTGTTCTCTTCGGTGACATCGCCGAGTTGTACGTAGGGCCCGAACCGGCCGGTGCGCAAGGTGACTTTTTCGGAAGTGTCGGGGTCGACGCCCAACATCTTGCCGTCGGGACCAAGGATATCTCCGGTCTGATCGGCGCCCTCCTGAGGTGGGCCAAAGGCGCGCGTGTAGCGGCACTCGGGATAATTCGAGCACCCGATGAAGGCCCCGCCCGCGCGCGCCGTGCGCATCGACAGGCGACCAATCCCGCAATTGGGGCAGAGGCGCGGGTCGGAGCCGTCTTCCTTCGCGGGGAAGAGATGTGGCTCAAGCACCTCGTTGATCTTCTCCAGCACCTCGGTAATGCGCAGCTCGGAGGTTTCTTCGATGGCGGCGTGGAAATCGCGCCAGAAGCGGTCGAGCACGTCCTTGTAGTGCCGGTCGCCCGCGCTCACCTCATCAAGCTGGTTTTCCAGATCGGCGGTAAAGTCGTAGCCCACGTAGCGATTGAAATAATTCGACAGGAACACGGTGACCAGGCGGCCCTTGTCTTCGGGGATCAGGCGTCCCTTGTCCTTGATGACGTAGCCGCGGTTCTGGATCGTATCCATGATCGAGGCGTAGGTGGAGGGACGCCCGATGCCGAGCTCTTCCATCCGTTTGACCAAGGTCGCCTCGGTGTAGCGCGGCGGGGGTTGGGTGTGGTGTTGCTGTCCCAGCACGGCACCGTTTGCTGACAGAAGTGCGGCCTTTGATCGGCGCAGGTCGCCGTCCTGTTCTTCTATAACATCGTCCCCGGCGAGCTTGGTGTAATCGCCCGCCAAGCCCTCGGCGCTGAGTGCCATGGCATCACCGGCGGAGACCTGCGGCAGGCGGCGGCTGTCTTCGTCATCGCCCTGCACATCGTCGCGGCCTTCCTCGTAGACCTTCAAGAAGCCGTCGAAGAGGACGACCTGACCTGTGGCGCGCAGCTCGACCTCACCGGCCTTGTCGCCGATTGTGACCGTCGTGCGCTCCATCCGCGCGGCTTCCATCTGCGAGGCAATCGTGCGCTTCCAGATCAGGTCGTAGAGCTTGCGCTGATCGTCTTCTGACAGCTTCAGATCATCCGCCGCCTTCGACATATCCGTGGGGCGAATGCATTCGTGAGCTTCCTGCGCGTTCTTGGCTTTGTTCTTGTAGATCCGGGGCTTGCCGGGAACGTAGGCATCGCCGTAGCGGTCCTTGATCGACAAGCGGGCGTCGTCCACAGCTTCGGGCGCCATGTCAATCCCGTCGGTCCGCATGTAGGTGATGTGCCCGGCTTCATAGAGGCGCTGCGCGGTGGACATGCAGGCACGTGCGCCCATTCCGAATTTGCGGCTGGCTTCCTGCTGCAGGGTTGAGGTCATGAATGGCGGCGAGGGGTTGCGTGTGGTGGGCTTGGCTTCGACGTCGCGCACTTCAAGGGCGCGGGAGGCGACGGCCTGCACCGCGAGGCCGGCTTCGGCGGCGGTGGGCAGGTCGTAGCGTTCCAGCTTCTTGCCGCCCAGAACAGTCAGGCGCGCTTCGATCTGCTGGCCGCGTGGTGTTTCGAGGACGGCGCGCACCGACCAGTATTCGCGGGCGTTGAACGCCTCGATCTCCATCTCTCGCTCGACCACGATCCGCAGGCTGACCGATTGCACTCGGCCCGCCGACTTTGCGCCGGGCAGTTTGCGCCAGAGCACCGGCGAAAGGGTGAACCCCACCAGATAATCCAGCGCGCGGCGGGCGAGGTAGGCCTCGACCAGTTCCATATCCACTTCGCGCGGCTCGGCCATGGCCTTGGTCACGGCGTCCTTGGTGATCGCGTTGAAGGTGACGCGTTTGACCGGCGTATCCTTTTTGATCGCCTTGCGCGAAGTCAGCGCCTCTTGCAGGTGCCATGAGATCGCTTCGCCCTCGCGGTCGGGGTCGGTCGCAAGGATCAGCGACGGGTCGTCTTTCAGTGCATCAACGATAGCTTTGACGTGCTTTTTCGAGTCGGATCCGATCTCCCATTTCATCGAGAACCCTTCTTCGGGGTCCACCGATCCGTCCTTGGACGGCAGGTCGCGCACATGTCCATAAGAGGCCAGAACCGTGTAATCCTTGCCCAGATACTTGTTGATTGTCTTGGCCTTGGCCGGGGATTCGACAACAACAACGGGCATGGACGGGACACCTTTCAAGGACACTCGGGTTGGCGGCGGAACATGTGGGGCCTTGGGGGTGGTTGTCAATGAGGGGTGTTTGAGGGTCCGCGATTTTGCGGGTTCGAGCACCGAGTGGGCGCGTGGAACCCGACCACCGGATTGGGCGGATCGGGCGGCGCGCGGGCTGGGAGATGCGGAATTGCATCTTCATGGAACCCACAGGGCGCGAGGTGCGCGCCCAAACTGTGAGCGTCGTTCTGGGTCAGCTGCCTGTCAGATGCACCATTCCACCTGGCGCGCGGCGCAGGTGGCCCGACAATTCGAGTACGGCCAGCGCCTGCGCGAGATCACGTGGGGTGGTTTGCAGGTCACGGACCAGCTGATCCTCGGGCGTGGGCACAGGTCCCAACACGGCCAGGATGCGCGCCTCGATCGGCCCGGAATTGTCGGTGGAGGGCACGGCGGGCGTGGCGGACTCCGGAGCGGCCTGCGCGGTCTCGGGGGCGGCCGGGCGCATGATGTGACCGGGTGCGCCAAGTGCTTCGATGACGTCTTCGGCACTGCGCACGAGCGTCGCGCCGTCCCGCAACAGGATGTTGCCGCCTGAGGCGCGGCTGTCCATCGGATGGCCGGGAACCGCCATGACTTCGCGCCCCTGATCGGCGGCAAGGCGCGCGGTGATGAGCGAGCCGGACCGCGCGGCGGCCTCAATCAAGATCACGCCTTGGGCAAGGCCGGACACAATCCGATTGCGGCGCGGGAAATGGCGCGCCTGCGGCTGCAAGCCGAGGGGTTGTTCGGACAGGCGCAGGCCAGCTTTGGTGATGCGCGCCGCGAGATCGGCATTTTCGGTCGGGTAGACCACATCAACGCCGCCCGCCATCACTGCAATCGTTCCCGTGTCGAGGCTTGCGGCATGGGCCAGCGCGTCGATGCCACGCGCCAAGCCCGAGACGATCGTGAAACCGGCCTCGCCCAGTTCTCCGGCCAGTTTGCGCACCATCCGGCCCCCAAGGCTGGAGGCGTTGCGCGTGCCGACAATCGCGACGCAGGGGCGCATCATCAGCGCGGTCTGACCCATCGCCCAAAGGATCGGCGGCGCGTCGGAAATGGTCGCCAGATGTTCGGGATATTCGGAATCGCCCAGGCACAGCATCCGGGCCCCGGCGCGCGCGGCGGCGCGCAGCTCGGCCTTGATCACCGGCTCCGGGCAGGGCTCATAACCTTGCACGCCCGCGGCTTTGGCCACCTCGGGCAAAGCGTCCAGGGCGGCGGCGGCGGACCCATGTTCGGCCAGCAAACGCAGGTAGGTGGCGGGCCCGACACGCCGCGATCGGATCAGGCGCAGGCGCGTGAACCTGTCGTCGTCGCCCCTTGCGGGCGGGGGAACAAAACCGACCGGAGCCTCATAGAAACCTGGGTCGGGGGTATAGTGCAATTGAGAATCGGGCGCTGTCCACATGCGAACAGGCTTGGGATGGAATGGTTAACGGAAGGTTACCAATCGCGTTGGCAGGTTCATCAAACGGCGGGGCGCGGCAAAACTGGCGCAGTCACGCATAGTTGGCACCTCCTCGACAGTCGCGTCGCGCCCCTTACGCCGCCGAACCACCCACGGTCAGCCCACCGATCAGAAGCGTCGGCTGTCCCACGCCCACCGGCACCCATTGGCCGTTCTTGCCGCAGTTCCCCATGCCGGGGTCCAGCGCCATATCATTGCCGATCGCGCGCACCTGCGTCATGGCCGTGGCGCCGTCTCCGATTAGCGTGGCGCCTTTGACCGGCGCACCGACGACACCGTTTTTCACACGGTAGGCCTCGGTGCAGGAGAAGACGAATTTGCCATTGGTGATGTCGACCTGCCCGCCGCCGAAGCCGACGGCGTAAATCCCGTCCTTCACATCGCCCACGATATCGCCGGGATCCGTGTCGCCGCCAAGCATGTAGGTGTTGGTCATCCGCGTCATGGGGGTGTGGTCGAAGCCCTGCCTGCGCCCGTTGCCGGTGGGCTCGACACCCATGAGACGGGCAGATTGGCGGTCCTGCATGTAGCCCACAAGGATGCCATCCTCGATAAGGGTGGTGGCATGCGACGGCGTGCCTTCGTCATCGACGGAGATCGAGCCGCGCCGATCCGGGATAGTGCCATCGTCGAGCACCGTGACCCCCTTGGCCGCCACCCGCTGGCCCATCAGACCGGCGAAGGCGCTTTGCTTCTTGCGGTTGAAATCGCCCTCCAGCCCGTGACCCACGGCCTCGTGCAACAGGATACCCGGCCAGCCCGGCCCGAGAGCCACGTCCATGACGCCGGCGGGGGCGGGTTCGGCCGCAAGGTTCACAATTGCGATGCGCAGAGCCTCGCGCGCGACACTCTCCCAATGCGGCCGCTCCATCAGACCCACAAGACCGACGCGCCCGCCGCCGCCTGCGGACCCGCTTTCGCGGCGGCCCGCCTCTTCGACGATGATCGAGACATTCAGGCGCACCATCGGGCGGACATCGGACACGCGGGTGCCTTCGGGGCGCAGGATCTCAACCTCCTGATGGGACGCGGCCATCGATGCGCTGACTTGCACGACGCGGGGATCAAGGGCGCGGGCGTAGGCGTCAATCTCGGCCAGAGTATCGAGTTTCACGCCGAATTCGGCACCCGCCATGGGGTCGGCGTCGGTGTAGAGTTTTTCGTTCGTCCCACGCGGCGCATCGGCCAACGTGCCGCCGCCATCGCCCACCGCAAGGCGTGCGGTTTCCGCCGCGCGCAACAAGGCCGCCTCGGACATCTCGGTGGAATGTGCGTAACCCGCAACTTCGCCCTTCACCGCGCGCAGGCCGAAACCCTGTGCCGCATCATAAGAAGCGGTCTTGACGCGGCCATCGTCAAACACCAGCACTTCGGACCGACGGCGTTCGAGAAACAATTCGCCATCCTCAGCCCCGTCGGTGGCCGCGCGCAGAATGCGCAGGGCGGCGCCCTCATCAAGGTGGGTCTCGAACGGGCGGAACGGGGGCGTGTCGGACATCGGAAGCTCTCCTGAGTTGCCCTTCATACATATGCCGATTTGCCCAAGGTGCGACACCCCGTCTCGCCTGATCGCCGAATTCGCGGATGGGCGGGCAGCATGCCGAAGAAAAGTCAGATTTTTCAGGCCACAACCCACTGCGTGGCAATTCCAGTCCGCGCAACCCTGACGGTCTGACTGCTCCGGGAATGCAGCCGCAAGTGAGACAATTTACGCCACTGCCTTGCGCAGGTTCACACGATATGGTCTGGCCCAAGCGAACACGACCGGACCCGCACGGCAGGCATGACCCCGCCCCAAAGGCCCGAACGGACAACAGGACAGACCACATGGCACTTCGCATGAAGCTCTGCGGCCTTTGGGCCGCGTTTGGCGCAACTCTTACCATGACTGCGGCCTCGGCGCAGACCACCGGGATGCGCGACGGACTTGAGGTGATCGGCGCACCGGTGCCGGGCGGCATCGACTTCCAGCCCGGCGTGACCGCGGGCGCGCAGGACCTTCAGGCGCTCGACTACGCGCTGCACATTGGTGCGGCCCTGATCACGCTCTTCGTTCTGGCGCTGATGGTTTATGCGGCGGTCAAGCACAACGCGAAGGCCAACCCCGAACCTGCGACCTTCACGCACAACACCAAGATCGAGGTGACGTGGACCATCGTGCCGCTGCTGCTGCTGATGTTTCTTGGAGCGTTTTCGTTGCCGGTTCTGTTCCGGCAGCAAACCATTCCCGAGGCCGACGTCGTCGTGCGCGCCACCGGCTACCAGTGGTACTGGGGCTATGAATATCCCGAAGAGGGCATCGCCTACGACAGCTTCATGCTGGCCGAGGATGAGCTGGCCGATTACGGCTACAGCCGCGACGAATTCCTGCTGGCCACCGACACCGCCGTTGTTGTTCCCACGGGGCAGACGGTCGTGGTGCAGGTCACGGCAGCGGATGTGATCCATTCCTGGACGATCCCGGCCTTCGGCGTGAAGCAAGACGGCGTACCGGGTCGCTTGGCCGAGCTGCATTTCGAGGTGAACGAAGGCCAGGAAGGCATTTACTTCGGCCAATGCTCCGAGCTTTGTGGCGCGGCCCATGCCTACATGCCGATCACCGTTTTCGCCGTCACCCCGGAGGAATACGCGGCGTGGCTGGCTGGTGAGGCGGCGGAATTTGCCTCGCTCGAAGGCGCGCGCGCGCCGCAATATATCGAACTGGCCGCAGCCGAGTAAGCGAACCCCATGAGTGATTTCACTGCACAGACCGGAAGCGTGCCCCGCACCAGCGAGGGCGAGGCGGGCTTTGGCGATTATGTCGCGCTGCTCAAGCCGCGGGTGATGTCGCTTGTCGTGTTCACGGCTTTGGTAGGCCTTCTGGTTGCGCCGGGCGGCGTGTCCCCGATGATCGGCTTCACCGCGATCCTGTTCATCGCGCTGGGGGCCGGGGCCTCGGGCGCGCTGAACATGTGGTACGATGCCGATATCGACGCGGTGATGAAGCGCACCGCCAAACGCCCCGTTCCGGCGGGTAAGGTGCCGGCGGGCGAGGCGTTGTCGCTTGGTCTGTGGTTGAGCGTGATTTCGGTGGCGATGCTGGGTCTTGCGACCAACTGGATCGCAGCGGGGCTTTTGGCCTTCACGATCTTCTTCTACGCGGTCGTCTACACCATGTGGTTGAAGCGCTCGACGCCGCAGAACATCGTGATCGGCGGGGCCGCAGGGGCGTTTCCGCCGGTGATCGGATGGGCGGCTGTGACCGGGGATGTGTCGCTGGCCTCGATCCTGATGTTCGGCCTGATCTTCATGTGGACGCCGCCGCATTTCTGGGCGCTCGCCCTGTTCATGAAATCCGACTACCACAAGGCCGATGTGCCGATGTTGACCGTGACTCACGGCCGCGCCGAGACGCGTAAGCAGATCCTGATCTATACGATTCTGCTGGCTCCGGTCGCCCTTGGCCTGGCGTTCACGTCCGTCGCGGGCCCGGTCTATTTGGCGACGGCAGTGGTGTTGAACGCGATCTTCCTGAAAGGGGCCTGGGACATCTGGCGTCGCGATGAGGCGATGGCCGAGGCCGATGAATATGCGGTCGAGAAGAAGGTGTTCCGCTTCTCCCTGTTCTATCTTTTCTTGCATTTCGGCGCGCTGCTTGCGGACGCGCTGTGGAGGTTGATCTGATGCCATTGGTGGAGACCCACGAAATCCACAAGCGCCGCTTTGGTCGCAACTTCGGCACCGCATTGTGCCTGATCGGCTTCTGCGCAATCGTCTTCGGCCTCACAATCGCCAAAGTGCGTGAAGGCAGCCTTCTGGAGGCCCACGACCACCAGCCGCGCGCTTCGGCCCTGCCGATTACCGAGGAGATCAGCCAGTGAGCACCCGCCGCGCGATGGATCCCAAGTCCAAGACCGTCCTGCAACTCCTGGGCGTGATCTGCTTCATGGGCGCGCTGACCATGGCGGCGGTGCCATTCTACGACTGGTTCTGCCGCGTGACCGGCTTTGGCGGCGCAACCGTGCAGGCCGATCAAGGCAGCGACACGATCCTCGATCAGGAAATCCGCGTCCGATTTGCTGCCAACACCGCGCGCGACATGCCGTGGGAATTTCGCCCGGTCGAGCCCCATGTCGACATCCGGATCGGCGAGACGGGGCTGGTGTTCTACGAAGCCTACAACCCGACGAGCGAGCCGATTGCAGGAACGGCCAGCTTTAACGTCGCACCCTTTGATGCGGGCGGTTATTTCGTGAAGATCGCGTGCTTCTGCTTTGAATTGCAGGTGCTGCAACCGGGCGAGCGGGTCGAGATGCCTGTGACCTTTTTCGTCGACCCCGAATTGCTAGATGACACCACGGTGCGCGACACGCCCGCAATCACGCTGTCCTACACGTTCCATGTGACGGACATGCCCGAAGATGACGATTACGCCGCGCTTGACGCAGGCAACTGAACGACAGACCGGAGAGACCACAATGGCGCACGTCAAGAACCACGACTACCATATCCTGCCCCCCTCACTGCACCCACTTGTGGCGGCGGTCGGGGCCTTTGTGATGCTTTTTGGTGGCGTCAACTGGATGCATGCGGGCAGCCCGTGGATGTTCCTGATCGGGTTCGTGGCGGTGCTTTACGTCATGTTCGCCTGGTGGTCCGACGTGGTCAGCGAAAGCCACGAGGGCGACCACACTCCGGTGGTGCGCCTGGGCCTGCGGTATGGGTTCATTATGTTCATCATGTCCGAAGTGATGTTCTTCGTGGCCTGGTTCTGGGCGTTCTTCAAACACGCGCTGTTCCCCATGAACAGCTACGAGGCCAGCACTTATGTGCCGCCGGAGATCTACATCGTGGACCCGTTCCACCTGCCGCTGATCAACACTCTGATTCTGTTGCTGTCGGGCTGTCTTGTGACCTGGGCGCACCATGCGCTGGTCCATGGCGGCGCGCGCAGGGATATCGAGCACGGTCTGATCGGCGCGGTGGTTCTGGGCGTGATCTTCACCGGGCTGCAGGCGTATGAATACTACGAGTTGATCGTTCACCACGGCTGGGAATTCATCAACGGCGACAAGTTCTATTCGACCTTCTTCATGGCCACGGGCTTCCACGGGTTCCATGTGG
The DNA here is from genome assembly GCF_037543845.1 of Gymnodinialimonas ulvae. Taxonomy (NCBI): domain Bacteria; kingdom Pseudomonadati; phylum Pseudomonadota; class Alphaproteobacteria; order Rhodobacterales; family Paracoccaceae; genus Gymnodinialimonas; species Gymnodinialimonas ulvae. The sequence continues at coordinate 1,563,853 of NZ_JBBIFX010000001.1, read as the reverse complement.
TCGTTGGCACGATCTTCCTGTTCATCTGCTATTTGCGGGTGAAACAGGGCCATTTCACCGCCGAGAAACATGTCGGGTTCGAGGCTGCTGCCTGGTATTGGCACTTCGTGGACGTGGTGTGGCTGTTCCTGTTCGTGGCGGTCTATATCTGGGGGCAGGGCTAGGGCCCATCCGCCGCCGCGCGTCGGGCCGAGGCCCGCACGGACCAGGTTTATGAGCAAGATGAAAAGGGCGCCTGCCGGATCGGTGGGCCCTTTTTGTCAGATGGGATAAGATGACGCGCAAACTTGTGACGGTAAGTGTTTTTGGCCTGATCGGGGCGGCGATCCTTATCAGTTTGGGGGTTTGGCAGTTGCAACGCCTCGCCTGGAAGGAAAGCGTGCTGGCCGAGATCGACGCGCGTATCGCCGCCGCCCCCGTCGCCTTGCCCGCCACGCCCGATCCGATCGACGACCGCTATTTGCCCGTTGCAGCCGAGGGCACGTTTACAGGCGATCCATTGCGGGTTTTGGTGTCGGTCCAGGGCAGCGGCCCGGGCTATCGCCTGATCTCTGTGCTTGAGACGGGCGGGCGGCGCGTTCTGGTGGACCGCGGATTCCTGGCCGAAGGGGTCGCACTTCCGCCCACGCCGCAAGGGGCTGTCACCGTGACCGGAAACCTGCACTGGCCCGATGAGATCGATAGCTTCACTCCTGACGCGGATATTGCCCGCAACCAATGGTTCGCCCGTGACGTGGACGCGATGGCCGCACATCTGGAAACCGAGCCGACCTTCATCGTACTGCGCGAGATATCTGTGCCGGACGCGCCCATAACGCCCTTGCCGGTGACCGCCGAAGGGATCCCGAACAATCATCTGGGCTATGCCGTGCAATGGTTCGGGCTGGCTCTGGTGTGGTTGGGGATGACAGCGTTCCTGGCTTGGCGTATCAGGCGAAGCTAACGGCCTAGAGGATTTTCGATGCGATATGTCTCGACCCGGGGGCAGGCCCCTGACCTGAGCTTTGAAGACGCGATGTTGACGGGATTGGCGCGCGACGGCGGGCTCTATGTCCCGACCGAGATCCCTGCGCTGAGCCACGGGGATATCGCGGCGATGGCGGGCCTGTCCTATGAGGAGATCGCCTTCCGCGTGATGCGGCCCTTTATCGGCGACACATTCACCGACGCGGAGTTTGCCGAGCTGGTCGATAAGGCCTATGCCGGGTTCGGCCATGCGGCGCGCGCACCGCTCAAGCAGCTGCAACCGGGCCATTTCTTGCTGGAGTTGTTCCACGGCCCAACGCTCGCGTTCAAGGATTTCGCGATGCAACTCATCGGGCAGATGTTCCAAAAGGCGCTTGGGCGGCGCGGTGATCGGGTAACGATTGTCGGCGCAACGTCGGGCGACACCGGCTCCGCCGCGATGGAGGCATTTCGCGGCCTCGACAATGTCGACGTCTTCATCATGTACCCCCATGGCCGCGTCTCCGAGGTGCAGCGTCGACAGATGACGACCGTGACCGAGGCCAACGCCCATGCGCTGGCCGTGACCGGTGATTTCGACACCTGCCAGGCGCGCCTCAAGGACATGTTCAACCATTTCGAGTTTCGCGACCGGGTGAAGTTGGCCGGGGTGAATTCGATCAACTGGGGCCGGGTTCTGGCGCAGGTGGTCTATTACTTCTCCGCCGCCGTCTCGCTTGGCGCACCACAGCGGGCTGTGTCGTTCTGTGTGCCCACCGGTAATTTCGGCGATATCTTTGCAGGCTACATCGCCAAGCGCATGGGCTTGCCCATTGAAAAGCTGGTAATCGCGACGAACCAGAACGACATCCTGCACCGCGCGATGGTGTCGGGCGGTTACCTGACCGAAGGCGTGACGCCATCGATCAGCCCGTCGATGGATATCCAAGTCTCGTCAAACTTCGAACGCGCGCTGTTCGACGCCTATGGCCGCGACGGGGCGGCAGTGACGCAGTTGATGGACGAACTCAAGAGCGGCGGGTTCAAGATCAGCCAGGGCGCGATCGGCGTTCTGCGTGACCATTTCGTGAGCGGCCGTGCGTCCGAGGCGGAAACCTCTGCGATGATCGCCCGCGCGTTGCCCGAGATGGGCGAATTGCTCTGCCCGCATTCCGCCGTCGGCGTGCACGTCGCGCAGGAATTCATGGGCGCAACACCCATGGTCACCTTGGCGACCGCCCATCCCGCGAAATTTCCCGACGCTGTCGAAGCAGCCTCGGGCATCCGTCCGCCCCTGCCCGCGCGGATGGCGGACCTTTTCGAGCGGCCCGAGCGCATCACCCGGGTCGAGGATGATTTGCACGAGATCGAGGCGATCATCGAAGGGAGTGTCTTCGCGTGAGTGTCGAAATCCACACCCTTTCCAATGGCTTGCGCATCGTCACCGAGCATATGCCGAGCCTTGAATCGGCGGCCATCGGTGTCTGGGTCAGCGCCGGGGGACGCCACGAAGCGGTCGAGCAAAACGGCATCGCGCATTTCCTTGAACATATGGCGTTCAAGGGCACGCAGCGGCGTTCGGCCCTGCAGATCGCCGAGGAAATCGAGGATGTCGGCGGTTACATCAACGCCTACACCAGCCGCGAGGTGACGGCCTATTATGCGCGGGTCTTGAAGGATGACGTGCCGTTGGCGCTGGACCTGATATCGGACATCGTACTGAACCCTATCTTCGACCCGCGTGAAATCGAGGTTGAGCGCGGCGTCATCTTGCAGGAGATCGGACAAGCCGCCGATACGCCGGACGATATCATCTTTGACTGGTTGCAGGCGCAGGCCTTTCCCGAACAACCGCTTGGCCGCACGATCCTTGGCCCCGTGGACCGTGTGCGCAGCTTTGATCGCGGCGATTTCGACCGCTTCATCGCGCAGCATTACGGGCCAGAGCAATTGATCCTTTCGGCGGCCGGTGCAGTGGATCACGCTCAGATCGTGCGTCTGGCCGAAGCGGCGTTCGGCCATCTCGCCCCGGTGTCGGGATCGGTGCCGCAACCCGGAAGCTTCGCCGGTGGAGAACATCGCGTTATCAAAGGGTTGGAGCAGGCGCACTTCACCCTGGCGCTGGAAGCGCCGGGCTACCGTTCGGACGACATCTATGCCGCACAGATCTTTGCCACGGCGTTGGGCGGCGGGATGTCGTCGCGTCTGTTTCAGGAGGTCCGCGAGAAACGCGGCCTGTGTTACACCATCTACAGTCAGGTCGGCAGCTACGATGATACCGGGCTTCTGACCATCTATGCGGGCACGTCGGGCGAGGATTTGCCAGAGCTTGTGGGCCTCACGATTGATGAGTTGAAGCGCTCCGCCGACACCATGACCGAGGCCGAATTGGCGCGCGCCCGGGCGCAGATGAAGGCGGGGCTTCTGATGGGGCTTGAAAGCCCGTCGGCGCGTGCGGAACGGTTGGCCCGACTTGTCGCGATCTGGAACCGGGTGCCGGGGTTGGACGAAACCGTCGCCAAGATCGACGCGGTGTCCCTGGAGGCGCTCACGGACCAGGCCGGCACGTTGGGGGCATCTGGCCGCGCGGCAATGGCGCTTTATGGGCCGGTCGAGAATGCGCCGTCCCTCGATCATGTCAGGGAGCGTCTGGCCGCTTGATGCTCGTGCGCAAACGCAATCTGCGCCTTGAGACAGAGCGTCTGACCCTGCGTCTGCCGCGTCACGCCGATTTCCGGCTATGGGCGACGCTGCGCCAGCAAAGCCGCGAATTTCTGACCCCGTGGGAGCCGACCTGGGCCGACGATCACCTGACGCGCAAGAGCTTCACGGCCCGCGTGTATTGGGCACAGCGCTCCGTTAACCAAGGCTCTGCCGTGCCGCTATTCATCATGCGCCGCTCGGATGATGCGCTGTTGGGGGCGATCACGCTCGACAATATGCGGCGTGGTCCAGCGCAATCGGCGACCTTGGGTTACTGGATCGGGCTGCCGTTTGTCCGGCAAGGCTACATGCGCGAAGCCATTGATGCGGCGAGCCATTTTGCCTTCCGCTCTCTGGATCTGTCGCGGCTGGAAGCGGCGTGCCTGCCGGAAAATGCCGCGTCGCGGGGGGTTCTGGAGAAGTCCGGGTTCAAATACGAAGGTGTCGCGCAAAGCTATTTGCAGATCAATGGGCGTTGGCGAAACCATGTGCTTTACGCGAACTTGCGCCATGACCGGCGCGGAAGAACCGATGCCGGGTGACCTTGGGGCGCCATCGCGCTAGGTCTGTCGCATGACTAATCTGGATCATTTGAAGCGGCTCTTGCCTGCCGCTGCGTTTCGCGAAGATACGGCGCGCTACCTTGAAGAACCGCGCGGGCGTTGGCAGGGTCAGGCCCGTGCGGTGGTGGCACCTGGTTCCGTGGATGAGGTCTCCAACCTCCTGAAAACGTGCAATGAACTCGGCATTCCGGTCGTGCCCTATTCCGGGGGGACCGGACTTGTCGGCGGGCAGATCGTCGAAGACGGACCTGCGCCGGTTCTCTTATCTCTGGAGCGAATGAAGGCGGTACGGGAGTTCGATGCCGAGGCCGGAACACTGACGGTGGAGGCGGGCGCGATCTTGCAGGAGGTGCACGCGATCGCGCAGGCTGAAGGGTGGATCTTCCCGCTGACGTTGGCCTCACAAGGCTCCGCTCGGATCGGCGGATTGCTGGCCACGAATGCGGGCGGTGTGAACGTGATCCGTTACGGAAACGCGCGCGATCTGGTGCTTGGGGTGGAGGCGGTTCTGGCGGACGGAACCATCGTCAACACCTTGTCTCCACTGAGGAAAAACAACATGGGTTACGATCTCCGCCACCTGTTGATCGGCTCGGAAGGCACGCTGGGGGTGATCACGGCGGCGTCGCTCAGGCTGTTTCCGAAACCGCGAGAGACTGGCGCGGCCTTGATGACGGTGCCCTCGCCGGTGGCGGCGTTGCGGCTTTTGCGCCTTGCGCACGACATGATCGGAGAGGGGATTTCGGCGTTCGAACTGATAGGGCGGACCGGGTTCGACTTCCTGTCAGAGGTCGGGCCGGAGGTGCGGCAGCCGTTCGAAGAGGTGCCGGAATGGTGCTGTTTGATCGACCTTGGCCTGGCCAGTGGATCGTGCGCCGACGCGCTGGAAAGTCTTTTTATTCAGGCGTTTGAAGAGGGTTTGGTGATGGATGGGGTGGTTGCGCAATCCGAGCAGCAGCGCGCGGAATTCTGGGCGATCCGGGAGCTTATCCCCGAGGCGAACCGGCGGATCGGGTCGGTGTCGTCCCATGACATCTCTGTGCCGGTTGCGCGGATCCCCGATTTCATTGCGCAGGCGCCGGGGCGGCTGTCCAATATCAACGCGTTTCGGATCAATTGCTTCGGTCATTTGGGCGATGGAAACCTGCACTATAACGTCTTCCCGCAAAAGGGAAAATCCCGCTCGGACCATGAACATGAACGCGACGCGGTGAAGTCTTGCGTGCATGATCTTGCCCATGAACTGGGCGGATCGGTCAGTGCGGAACATGGGATCGGGCGGCTCAAAGTCGGAGATCTCGAGCGTTACGGTGACCCCGGAAAACTGGCGGCGATGCGGGCGATCAAGGCGGCGCTGGATCCAAAAAATATCCTCAATCCCGGCGCGGTTTTGCGCGCTGAGGGGCTGTAGTTCTTCTGTAGTTCTTTTGTAGTTTTTCTGTAACTACACAGCTTTCGCACAGAACGACAAAAAAGATCGTGTTTAGGTGCGAATACCTGAGAACTTTGAAGCCCATTCTTCGCGCTGTTCATCGGCAATCTTCGCAAAAAGCACCTCCGGCACCGTGAAGGCATGCCCGGCGGGCAGTCGCTCCAGCGCGCTTGCGGCGTTCGACGGCCAATCGAGGTCGACGCCCATCGCATCCGCCATTGTCCTGGCAGCGTCGGGGATGAACGGCGCCGACAGCGACGCGTAGAACGGGATCAGGTTGAGCGCGAAGCGGGTGATCGCGGCGGCGCGGTCAGGGTCTTCCTTGAACGCGGTCCACGGCGCGGCGGATTGCAGATATTCGTTGCCCGCGACCCAGATGGCGCGCAGTTCGGCGGCGGCCTTGCGGATGTCGATGGCATCCATATGGGCCTGATAGGCGGCGAGACGGTTTTCGAGATCGGCGATCAACGCGGTTTCCTGCTCACCATAGGTGCCGCCGTTGGGTACGGTTTCGCCAAACTTGGACCGGCAGAATTTGGTGATCCGGCTGACGAAATTTCCCAGCACATCGGCGAGGTCCTTGTTGACGTCCTGCTGGAACGCCTCCCATGTGAATTCAGAATCGGAGGTCTCGGGGGCGTGGGACAACAGCCACCAGCGCCAGTAATCCGACGGCAGGATCTCCAACGCCTGATCCATGAAGACACCGCGCCCCTGCGAGGTGGAGAATTGGCCGCCGTCGTAATTCAGGTAGTTGAAGGACTTGATGTAATCGACAAGCTTCCAGGGCTCTCCCGAGCCAAGGATCGTGGCGGGGAATGACAGGGTGTGGAAGGGGACGTTATCCTTGCCCATGAATTGGACATATCGGACGTCATCTGCGCCCTTATCCACACGCCACCAGCGCTCCCAATCAGAAATCGTACCTTCCTCCACAGCCTCGGCAGCGCAGGCGATATATTCGATCGGGGCGTCAAACCAGACGTAGAACACCTTGCCTTCCATGCCCGGCCAATCGGCATCGCCGCGTTTGACGGGCACACCCCAATCGAGGTCGCGGGTGATGCCACGGTCCTGCAATCCGTCGCCGTCGTTTAACCATTTTTTGGCAATCGAGGTCGTAAGAATCGGCCAGTCGGCTTTGGAGGCAATCCAATCGCTCAGCTGTCCGCGCAGCTGCGATTGACGCAAGTAGAGGTGTTTTGTTTCGCGGACCTCCAGATCGGTGGAGCCGGAGATGGCGGAGCGTGGATCGATCAGGTCGGTCGGGTCGAGCTGCTTGGTGCAGTTCTCGCATTGATCGCCGCGCGCTTTATCGTAGCCGCAATTCGGGCAGGTGCCTTCGATATAACGGTCGGGCAGGAAGCGGCCATCGGCGTTGGAATAGACCTGTTTCTCGGAGACTTCCGAGATCAGACCTGCATCGGCCAGACGTCCGGCGAAATGCTGGGTCAATTTGTGGTTCTGCGGCGAGGAGGAGCGCCCGAAATGATCGAAGCTAAGCCGGAAGCCGCGGGCCAGCTCGGCCTGAACGGCCCACATTTCGGCGCAATATTCGGCGACGGGTTTGCCGGCCTTGGCAGCTGCAAGCTCGGCTGGGGTGCCGTGTTCATCGGTGGCACACAGAAACAGGACTTCTTGGCCACGCGCGCGCAGGTAGCGGGCGTAGAGATCGGCGGGCAGCTGGCTTCCGATCAGGTTGCCGAGGTGTTTGATCCCGTTGATGTAAGGGATCGCTGAAGTGATGAGCGTGCGTGCCATGCCGATAGGCCCTTGCCGGATGTGTTGGCCCATGCCTTTAGCGCCCCGGGCGCGCGGGGGCCAGACCCCGGTGACGGTTCAGCCGTTTGGGGGGCGGTCATCGTCGGATTTACGGAACAGGCGACCGACGAGGAACGACGTGCGCGGGATCCAGACGTAGGGCCTGCGGTGTTCGGTGGGCGCGCGGCGGCGCATGCGCAGTAGGCTGAACGCGATCAGGGCGAGGTGTGCTGCGGAGATGAAGTAGAACAGGGCCGCCGGACCGAAAACGTTGATCAGCGCCGAGGTTGCAAGTGGCGCGGCGATTGCGCCGGAGGCGTAGAAAAACATCAGCGCTGCGGACAATTCGACCCGCTGCGTGTCATCGGCCCAATCGTGGGCGTGAGCGGCGGAGACCGAGTAGATCGGAAAGGTCGTGGCGCCGAACAGGAACGACGCGGCGAAGATGCCCAGTGGCCCGAAGGCCGGAACGGCCACGGTCACGGCGCAGGCCAGCGCGGAGGCGATGGAGAGCCAGATCAACACGTTGCGGCGGGGATAGCGGTCGGCGAGCCAGCCCGCGGGCCATTGGGCCAGAGCGCCGCCGAGGACGAAGGCGGCAAGAAAGAGGCCGATCTCATCGGCGCGCAAGCCGACCTCGGTGCCGTAAAGCGGCCCGATCATGCGGAAGGCCGCGCCCGAGACGCCCGCCACCATGACCCCCGCCACGGCAAGGGGCGAGAGCCGCCAGGCCAGCGACGGGCGCAGGCGTGGCGCGCCGGGGGTGGCGGGTTGTGGCAGGCGGGTCAGCGCCAGCGGCAGCAGCGCGGCGCAGCACAGGATCGCGAGCAGGTTGTAGGAGACGTAGGATGCGGGCGTCAGGACCGCGATCATCAGCTGTGCCGCGAAGGACCCGCCGGTGTCGACCATGCGGTAGATGCCCATGGTGCGCCCGCGCGTCTGGTTGGTGACCTTGGCTTGCAACCAGGCCTCGATCACTGTGTAGCAGCCCGCGATACACAGGCCCGTGCCGACCCGCATGATGGCCCAGGCGTAGGCGTCCACGACCATCATATGCGCGATGAGGGCGATGGCCCCGGTGGCGGTGAAGACGGCGAAGGCGCGCGAATGGCCCACCGATCCCATCAGGCGCGGCGCCCACCAGCAGCCTGCGAAGAACCCGAGGAAATGCGCGGAGCCAAGCAGGCCGATCTGCCCGGAGGTGAAGCCGAGCTCTGTGCCCGAAAGCACATCGAGCGGGCCGACACCGCCGGAGGAGAGTTGCAGGAGGATGACGCTGAGAAACAGGGCGGCGAAGGAGATCAGAAGGCGCATGGGGCCGGTCCGGGATTGTGCCGGTTCGGTCTAGCCGCGCGCGGGCGGCGCGGCGCGCCCGTTTGCGACATGGACCGCTGGCGGTGTGTGTGTTTCACGCGAGATCGGTCATCCACGCGAGGGTGTCTTCGGTACGGCCATCGGGTTTGTATTCGGCGCCGAGCGGGCGATACCATCCCAAGGCCGTGATCGCGGCGAAGACATCCGCGTAGTCGAGCGTGCCGTGATCGGGGGCGCCCCGATCGGGAACGGCGGCGAATTGGATGTGCCCGATGATTGGATAAAGCGCGGTTAGTCGGGCGATCACGTCGCCCTCGGTGCGGCCGACATGGTAGCAATCGAACATCAGCCGCAGGTTGGGACAGTCAATCGTGTCGATCAAATCCGCCGCTTGCTGCGTGGTGGAAAGGAAATATCCAGGCGCGTCGAAACGGTTCAGCGGCTCGATCAGGAGGATCAGCCCATGCGCGGCGGCCCTCCGGCAGGCGTAGGTGAGGTTCGCGGCGAAGGTGGCCCGCGCCTCCGGGCCCTGCGCGACACCGGCCATGACATGTACGGATTGGGCGCCGATGCGCCGGGCGTAGTCGATGGCCTCGTCAATGGCGGCGCGGGCGTCGGCCTCGCGGCCCGGCAGCGCGGCGAGGCCGGTTTCGCCCGCCGCCACATCGCCGCGCCGTGTGTTCAGCCCCAGCATCGGCAGGCCGGTTTCCGCCAACGCGGCAGCGACATCTGCGGCGGGTGTGTCATAGGGCCAATGGCATTCGACGGCGTCAAAGCCCGCGACATGGGCCGCGCGGATCGCGTCAGGCAGCGAATATTCGGCAAAGAGAAAGCCCAGATTGGCGGAGAAGCGCGTCACGTGTCCCACTCCACATCGAAGGTTGTGACAACGGAGCGGACCTGCGCATCGGTCAGGCCGCGCGCCGCTGTGCCCCGCGTCAAGAGCGCGAGGCGGGCGGTGTTTTCAAGCTCTTCCACCGCGTTGCAGGCGGCTTCGATATCCTTGCCTGCAACGACGGGGCCGTGGTTGGCGAGCATCACGGCGGAGCGTTTTCCGGCCAGGCCGCGCACCGCACCCCCCATGGCCGGATCGCCGGGCAAAAAGAACGGCAAGAGCTTCACCCGGCCCAGTTGCATGATCGCGTAAGGCGTCAGCGCGGGCAGGAAATCATCCGCATCTGCGTCGGGCATCATCGACAAGGCAACGGAATGGCAAGCATGCAGATGGACCACCGCGCCCGCCGTGCTGCGGGTGTCGTAAAAGGCGGTGTGGAGCGGCATTTCCTTGGTCGGCGGATCGCCGGAGACCGGCACACCACTTGCATCAAAGCGGCTGAGCCGGGCGGGATCGAGCCGGCCGAAACTGGTGCCGGTGGGGGAGACGAGAAGCCCGCCATCCTCGGTCCGGGCCGAGATGTTGCCGGTGCTGCCGTGCGTCAGGCCGCGGTCAAAGAGCGATTTGGCCAGCAGGCACATATGCTCGCGCAGGGCGGTGTCGGTCATGTCGCCTCCCGCAGATGGGTAAGGGCGTCGGAAAAGAACGTCTCCGCACCGAAATTGCCGGATTTCAACGCCAACGCCATGGCATGTCCGCCGCTGGTGCAGAAGGTCCATGGCACGCCGGGCGCAATTTCCGTGCCGATGTCGAGGCGGGTAACGCCGAGGGCGTGGGTGACGGCGCCGGATATCTCGCCGCCCGCCACGATGATCCGGCGCAGGCCCATGTCGCGTCCGGCCAGTGCCAGCCTGGCCAGCGCGTCTTCGACGATCTGCGCGGCGCGGTCGGGGCCGAGGGCGGCCTGCGCGGCCTGCACATCGGCGGGTTCGGCAGAGGTGTAGAGCATCGGGGCGCTGGTTGGCGCTTGCGCGGCCAGCCAATCGCGGGCGCATTGCACGCCATCGCGGGCCAGTGCGACCGGGTCGAGCAGGCGGCTGGGACCAAGGGCGGCGTAATGGCCGACCTGCGCGCGGGTCATGGCCGAACAGCTGCCCGACAGGATCATGGCCGCGTCCTCGATGGCGTGCGTGCGGGCCTGCGGCGCGGGCGGATCGGCGGCCAGCAAGGCGGGCAGGGGCATGGCCAGTGCGCTGCCGCCGGTGAGCAGGGGCATGGTATGACAGGCGGCCGCAATCGTGTGCAGGTCGGCCTCGGCAACTGCATCCACGACCACATGGGCCACCTTGTTCGCGGCGTGTTCGGCGAGCGCGGCGCGCACCGCGTCGGGCCCTTCCGCGACGGTCAGGCGGTCCACGAGGCCCACCGTCCCTGTGACTTGCGGCGCAAGCAGGCGCATCAGGTTGCTGTCGCGCATCGGCGTCAGCGGGTGATCCTTCATCGGGCTTTCGGCCAATGGGTGTTGGCCGACGAAGAGATTGCCCATGAAGACCGCGCGCCCGTTTTCGGGGAAGGCGGGGCAATAGATTGTCTGCGCCGTGCCCAGATCCGCCATCAGCGCCTCGGCCACCGGGCCGATGTTGCCCTCAGGCGTGGAGTCAAAGGTGGAGCAATATTTCCAGAAGACCTGTTGGGCACCGGCCGCGCGCAGCCACGCCAAGGCCCGGCGGCTTTCGGCGACGGCGTCCGCGACGGGGGCGGTGCGCGATTTCAGTGCGATGACTTCGAACGCGGCGGCGTCCTGCGGTGTGTCACCGGGGGCCTCATTGGGGGGCTGATCGGGCACGCCGATGCGCAGGCTGATCGGGTGGCCACTGCGCGCGAGGAGGCCCGCGAGATCGGTGGCGCCGGTGAAATCATCCGCGATGCAGCCCAGAATGGTGGCCATGCTCCAAGCTTTCCTTCGGTGTGACTGGCGTGCCGATCCCGCCTTTGCGCGCAAAGATGTGCCACGGCGGCGCGGTTTGTGAAAGGGCGGGCTTGGGCGGTGCGGGTCTTGGCTGGGAGGGACAGAGGCGGGCGCGTGGGTCAGACCGGTTGCAAATCCGCAGGGGTGTCGGCCGTCTGCACCTCGGGCGCGCCCGCCCGGGTCCGCGCGATGGTCCAGTCTGCGGGCGCGGCGTCGCGGGCGCGCAGACGGGTGAGGGTCCAGCTGTCGGCCTCTGAGTGGTGTTTGGGGGCGAGATGCCAGCGGGTTTCCACCCCCGGCGCGCCGCCATCGCTTGGGCTCAGCAGGAGGCCCAGGGGCGCGCGGCCGCTGCGCTCGGCCCCGGCTTCGGCGGCCAGATGCAAGCGTCGCACGGGGGTCAGGCCCGGCGGTTCAGGTAGGTCGCAGATCACCAGATCCATCAGGCCCGCGCGCAACGCTTCTTCCATGCACCACAGCAGATCGGCGGCGCGGCAGCATTCCACGAAGATCAGGCGGCCGGGGTCAATCTCGGCCCGGACCCCGGCCATGTGCAGCCGGTCGGGGTGCCAGTCGGGGCGGATCCAGAGCACGTCGCGCGTGCTGCTTTGGGCAAGCCATAGCGCAAGGCGGCGGCGGGCGGGGCCGCAGGCTTCATGGGCGCGGGCGCCGGTCAGCTCGAAGCGGTCCAGAAGCCGCAGGCCGGGGCGCGCCTTGCGGTGCGATTGGCGGGTGAGGCGGGTGATGTCCATGGGGTGTGAGTATATATGTTCTGTATTTGTTCTCAAGAGGTGTGAGGGAGGGGGGTGCAGAGGAGGCGGGCCTGCGAGGGGGCTGTCTGCCCCCTCGCGCTCCCCCGAGAGTATTTTTGAAACAAGGAAGCAGGGGCGCGGCGGAGCCGGGCGCGCGGGCCTCCCGCGGTGCGGTGGAGGGGCTGCGCGGGCGAGCACCGAAGCGCCCTTGCCCTTGGCCCACCGCCCGCTAGGGTTCGGCGCATCCGAAGCCAGACAAAAGGACCGCCTGATGCGCCCCATCCCCCTCGGCACCACCGACGAGACGATTTCCGATTATTGCCTGGGTACCATGACCTGGGGCACGCAGACGCCGGAGGTCGAGGCGCATCGTCAGATGGATATGGCGCTGGAGGCAGGGATCGATGTGGTCGACACCGCCGAGATGTATCCGGTCAACCCGGTGAAGGCGGAGACCGTGGGTCTGACGGAAACGGTGATCGGCAATTGGAACGGCGCCCATCGTGCGCGGCGCGGGGCGTACAAGCTGGCGACGAAAATCTCGGGCCTGAACGAGCGGTTCGTGCGCTTTGGTCAGCCGATCACGGGCGAGACGTTTGCCGAGGCGCTCGACGGCTCGCTCAAGCGGTTGCAGACCGATTACATCGATATCTACCAGCTGCATTGGCCGAACCGGGGCAGTTACATGTTCCGCCAGAACTGGACCTATCGGCCGCAGGGCGACAAGGCGCAGATCCTGGCCAACATGCAAGATGTGCTGGAGGCGGCGGGGCGCGCCGTGAAAGCGGGCAAATTGCGCCATGTCGCGCTGTCCAATGAGAGCGCTTGGGGGACGGCGCAATGGCTGCGCCTGTCGGAGGAGCATGGGTTGCCGAGGGTCCAATCGGTGCAGAATGAATATTCGCTGCTGTGCCGGATGTATGACACGGATATGGGCGAATTGTCGATGCATGAAAAGGTGACGTTGCTGGCGTTTTCGCCGCTGGCCACGGGGCTTTTGACCGGCAAGTATCAGGGCGGCGCGGTGCCCGAGGGCAGCCGCATGTCGCTGACGCCGGAACTGGGCGGGCGCAAGACGGCGCGCGCGTTCGAGGCGGCGGCGGCGTATCTGGCCGTGGCCGAAAAACATGGGCTGGACCCGGTACACATGGCGCTGGCCTTCACGGTGCAACGCCCGTTTGCGGTGTCGACGATCTTCGGGGCGACGACCTGTGCGCAGTTGGCCCATATCATCGACGGCAAGGATGTAGTGTTGAGCGATGAGGTGCTGGCCGACCTGGATGTCACGCACCGGGCGCATCCAATGCCGTACTGAGGGATTTCGGGGGGATCGGATGGCGCTGTGGCGGGCGGCTTTGTTATCACCGGTGATCGTGCCGCAGCTTGTTTGGGTCCGGCTGCGGGCCTCGCGCTTGCCCGAGGCGGCGGGGCCGCGTGCGGGCGTGGTGGGCCACGGGCCGCCGGTGCGGGTGCTGGTATTGGGGGACAGCACGGCGGCGGGCGTTGGTGTGCCTACGCAAGACGAAGCGCTGTCGGGACAGCTTGCCGCTGCGTTGGGGCGGGACTTCACGGTCAGCTGGCAGGTCGTGGCACGGTCCGGTGCGGTGGTGCCGGATGCACAGGCGATGCTGGCGCGGGGGGAGGGGCCGTTTGATTGCGCGTTGATCTGTCTGGGGTTGAATGACGCCAAGAACGGGCGCTTGCAGCCTGCGTTCGAGGCGGATTACGCGGCGCTTTTGCGGATGTTGGCGGAGCGGTTCGGTGCACGCTCCATCGTGTGCTCGGGCCTGCCGCCGGCGCGGTTCTTTACCTTGCTGCCCCGCCCGTTGCGCGATGTTCTGGGAGCACGGGCGGCGCGGTTTGACCGGGTGATCGCGCGGCTGGCCGAGGCGCAGGAGGGCGCGCGGTTCTTGCCGATGGATTTCACCGATGATGTGTCGCTGATGGCGGAGGACGGGTTTCATCCAGGCCCGCAGATCTACGCGGATTGGGCGCGCCACGCGGCGGCTGTGATGCGGGCCGACTTGATGCGGGCGCGGTGAGAAGAGGGCTTTGCCGTGAAGATGAACGGCCGGGTTGCGCGGGTGCCGTTGCCCGGGCAGGGTGATCGGCGCGGAGGGACGATATGGCCAACATCCTGATTTATGGGGATAGCAATTCCCATGGCACAAAGCCGTTGAAGGTTTTGGGCGGGTTTGATCGGTATGGCGCGCAGGCGCGCTGGCCCGAGGTGATGGCCAGGATGCTGGGGCCAGGGCATGACGTGATCTGCGAGGGTCTGCCGGGGCGCACGACAGTGTTTCACGATCCCGTCGATGGCGGCAATCGCAACGGGGCGGAGGTGTTGTCCGCGGTGCTTTTGAGCCATGCGCCGCTCGATCTGGTGATCGTCATGTTGGGGACCAACGACCTGAAGCCGCGCTTTGCGACCTCGGCGTTCGATATCGGCAAATCGGTGGAGCGGTTGTTGCGCGAGACGCGGGCACTTTTGCCCGAGGTGGCGTTGATGGCGATAGCCCCCGCGCCGGTGCGCGAGGCGGGCGTATTGACGGAGGCCTTCGCCGGGGCGGAGGCGCGGCAGGTAGGGCTGGCCGGTCATATCCGCGCCGCGGCGGAGCGGGTAGGGGCCGCATTCGTGGCGGCCGGGGCGTATGTGGCGGTGTCGGACGTGGACGGGGTGCATTGGGAGGCGGAGGCGCACACGACCTTTGGCGCGGTGATGGCCGAGGCGGTCGCCGCATTAATCGATGTGGCGGTGCCCAAGGCGCCCGGCGGGCTGGATGCGCCGGATCCGGGCTGCGGCGGTCTGTTCCGGACGCTGGCGATGCAGGTGCCGCGCGACTGGGTGGATTACAACGGTCACATGAACGAGGCGCATTACCTGCGGGCGTTTTCGGATGCGACGGATCAGATGCTTGAATGGGCGGGGATGGATGCGAATTGCGTGGCGGAGGGCCATTCGGTGTTCACCGTCGAGACGCATATCCGGCATTTGGGCGAGGTCGATATCGGTGATGTCCTGGAGGTGCGCACGCGTGTGATCGAGGGCGGGGCCAAGAAGCTGCATGTGTGGCATGAGCTTCGCGTTGGGGAGGCGCTCTGCGCGACGGGCGAGCAATTGTTGCTGCATATGGATCTGTCCACGCGACGCTCGGCGCAGCCACGCGCGGATGTCGGCGATTGGTTGCGCCGGGCCTGCGCCGCGGGGCGTGATTTGCCGCTGCCGGAGGGGCTGGGGCGGTTTGTCGGGCAGCGGTGAGCGGGCGTTTGCCCCTTCCTTAAAGGTGCAGGAGCACCAGCCAATCGGCGCATAGCGCGGGTTTGTCTGCGCCTTCGATTTCAAGCTCTACCGTCAGTTTGACCAGCACGCGGTCGGGGGCTTTCTCGGTCACATCCGCCAAGGTGAACTGCGCCCTGAGCCGCGCGCCTGAGGGCACGGCGGCGAGGAACCGCACGCGGTCGAAGCCATAGTTGATCGAGCTTTTGTAGCCCCCCAGCGCTGGCATCACGTCGTAGGCGAGGGTGGACAGGAGCGACAGGCTGAGGAAGCCATGCGCCACAGTGGTGCCATAGGGGCCACGCGCGGCGGCGTCCGGGTCGATGTGGATGAATTGGCGATCCTCGGTCACATCGGCGAAGGTGTCGATGCGGGTTTGATCAACGGCGATCCAGCGCGAGGCCCCGAGGGATTGGCCGATTGCGGCGTGCAGCGCGCTCATGCCACCTGCCCCTTCAACCGGGTCAGCAGACCGGGGATGTCGCGGGCCGAGATGCTGGCCTCGCGCACCAGACCGTCGAAATGACGCGAGATGGCGCGCACGCGGTCGCGGTCACGGAAGGCAAGGTAATGCTGGCCCATGTAGATGACCGCCATCTTGGGTCCGAACACGGTGACGGGGGCGGAAAAGACCGTGCGCGCATCGAACAGAAAGATCCGCAGGCCGGGGTAAAGGCGGTCGTAGACCTCGGCCATCCAGTCAAGCTGAGCGGTGCGGATCGCGGGGTCGAGGCCCGCGTAGTACCCCTCGCCCCGTGCGAAACTGTCGAGTTCATGGATCGGCAGGGCCATCTCGTAATCGCTTTCGGTCAGGCGCAGCCAATCGAGCCGTTCGGCGGCGGCATGGATCGCGGCCTCGGGGCGTTTGTGGGTGATGGGCGCGTATTCCCATTGCAGCATCGCGTTGGTCTTCAGCATGTCGGGCAGGGTCGCGGGGACATGGCGGATCTTGTAGCCCTCGGCCTCGCGCTGCCATTCGAAAATCTGGTCATCGAGCGTCGTGGCGCGCCCGGTTTCCGAAATCGAGAGCGAGCTTTCGAGCAATTTGCCCGCCTGTTCGGGACGGTCTGTTAGGCCCAGAAGCCAATCGGCGGACACATCCAACGTCTGCGCGCAGGCCGCCACAATATGGCCGCCGGGCACGCGCGCAGTGTCGCCTGCGAGGATCTGCGTGATGGTGGAGCGGTCCACACGAACGGCGCGGGCGAGCGCCGCACGGCTGAGCCCCGACGTGGTCAGGGCGGCGGCGAGCCGATCATGGAACAGGCGCGCGCGATCCCGTTTGTCGATTTCTTGCACCATTGTTGAAATTATCAAACGATGTTGGTTTCATGTGGAGAAAACACGGACTGCGCCCGCCGCGCAAGGGGGCGTAGGGTCAGCACACGGCGCAGGGGCGCGCCGCTTTGTGACATTGTGGAGAGACGACATGCGGATCGAGTGGCCGACACTCGGGCTGATCGCCTTGTGTTATTGCGTATGGGCCGGGGCGCTGTTCCTGCCGACCTGGGTGGCCGTGCCCGTTCTGGCGATAGCGATTGCGTTGCAGGCCTCGTTGCAGCACGAGGTTCTGCACGGACATCCCTTCGGCGATCGACGCCTGGGAGAGCCGCTTGTCTTTACAAGCCTGAACCTCGCCATTCCGTATATACGGTTTCGGGATACGCATCTGGCCCATCATCGGGATGCTACGCTGACCGACCCCTATGAGGACCCCGAAAGCAATTACCTCGACCCCGCGCACTGGGCGCGGATGGGGGCGCCGACGCGGCTTTTGTTGCGGTGGAACAACACGCTTCTGGGGCGAATGGTGCTGGGTCCGATGATTGGGCAGGTGGCGTTCATGGCGGGCGATTGGCATCTGATCCGAGGGGGTGCGCGGGGCGTGCTGTGGACCTGGATGGGGCATCTGGTGACGGGGGCGGCGGTGCTGGCGATTGTGGCGGCGTCCCCCCTGCCGATCTGGGCGTATCTGGTCGCATGCTACGCGGGCCTGAGCCTGCTGAAGATCCGGACCTTCCTGGAGCATCAGGCCCACAGCCATGCGGGAGGGCGCAGTGTGATCATCGAGGACCGCGGACTTCTGGCGTTTCTGTTTCTCAACAACAACCTGCATGTCGTCCACCACATGCATCCGGCGTTGCCTTGGTATCGCCTGCGCGGGATCTATTTCAACAACCGCGCGCGATACCTGCGGCGCAATGGCGGCTACCGCTATGACAACTACGCACAGATCCTGCGCCGCCACCTGTTATGCGCGAAAGACCCGGTACCCCATCCCCATTATCCACAGAAATAGATTGCGGGCGCGGGGGTAAAGCGGGCAGGGAGGCGCCATGCCCCTGTGGATTATCGCCTCCGTCTTTGCCGCCTTCATGCAGAACCTGCGGTTCCTTCTGCAGCGGCAGTTGAAGGTCACAACGCTGTCGACGGGTGGCGCAACGTGGGCGCGCTTTGCCTTTGCAGTGCCCTGCGTGGCGGTGGTGCTTTTGGCCTACAAGGCCCTCAGCGCACAGGATTGGCCCGTGCCCGGCGTGGGCTATTGGCGGTTCGTGGCGATCGGCGCGCTGGCGCAGATGTTGGCGACGGCCTGCGTCGTGGCCCTGTTCGCGCGGCGCAATTTCTACGTCGGCATCACGTTGAAGAAATCCGAGGTGATCCTGACGGCGCTCATCGGCCTTGTGGTGCTGGGAGAGGCCGTCTCGCCGCCGGTTCTGCTGGCCATCGCGGTGGGCTTTGCGGGAGTGCTCGCGCTGTCGGACCCGCCCGGCGACACCGGCCTGCCGTGGACGGCGCGGGTGTTCAACGCGGCCTCCGGCTATGGGCTGGCGTCTGGGCTTTTGTTCGGCGTCTCGGCGGTGTGCTACCGGGGGGCGACCCTGGCGCTTGAGGGTGGCGATGCCCCATTGCGCGCGGCGGTGGCGCTTGTGACGGCGACGATCGTGCAAAGCGTGACCCTGGGCGTCTACCTTGCGCTGCGCGAGCCGGGCGAAATCACCCGCGTGGCGCACGCCTGGCGGATCTGCGCGTTGACCGGGCTGACCTCCATGTTGGGATCGCTGGCGTGGTTCACGGCCTTCGCCCTGCAAACGGCGGCCTATGTAAAGGCGGTGGGCCAGATCGAGCTGGTCTTCACCTTCCTTTTTTCGGCGTTCTGGCTACGTGAAAAGACGTCGCGCAATGAGGTGATCGGTATCGCGCTGATCGTGGTGTCGATTGCTCTGGTGTTCTGGGCCGCCTGGCCGGGATGAACAGACGGAGCGGGCGCCGTTGTCACGCAAACGCTAAAGCCGCCGAAACCGGCTTTCCGCCGTCGAATTGTCGAAAAACGGTACACCCGGCACCGCGCGACCCTCGACGCGGGCGGTCAGTTCGGAGAGCACCACTTCGGTGATGAACGGCATGTCGAAACCGCGCACCTCATCCAGGCCCACCCATTGCAGATGGCTCAATTCATCCTCGGCCCCGGAAAAGTCGTCGGGGTCGGAGGCCAAAGCCTCGGCCTGGACCAGAAAGAACCGCGCATCAAAGCGGCGCGGGCGGCCCGGCGGTGTGATGGCGCGGAACACATATTCCAGCGCGGCCCCATCGGGCAGGTGGCCCGTCGCCAGGTAGCCCCGCCAACCCCGCGGTGCGTCCAACACGGCTGCGCGCGCATCGCGGGTGCCAAGCAAAAGCCCGGTCTCTTCCCACAGCTCACGCACGGCGGCTGCGAGAAGGGCGGAGGGGGGCGTGCCGGACCCGTCCGTTAGTCGGGCATCGCAGGCGGGCGCGGGCGGTCGGGCTAGAGGGATCGTTGCGTCAACGGCATCGACGGCGCCGCCGGGAAAGACGAATTTCGACGGCATGAAGACGGCAGATTTGCCGCGCTGCCCCATCAACACACGTGGCCGCGTCTGCGCGTCGCGCAACACGATCACGGTGGCCGCGTCGCGGACCGGGACAGCGGTCTTGTCCGTTGAATTGGACGCGTCCGGTGCGTCGGTCAAAACCCGTGCATCCGCTTGGCCCATTGAATGCCGACGATCATCCCCTTGAACCGGGGCAAAAGCGCCAAGGCCATGATGACCACGCCGATGGAAAAGCTGGTCGCCAGCACCCATGGGCTCGGCTGCCACAGCTCATAGACCAGCAATTGCAGTGTCCCCATGACCTTCGCGGTGAGCAGGATCGACAGGTACGCCGGGCCATCATCGGCGCGGGCATGGCTGAGATCTTCGCCGCAGACCGGGCATTCGGGGCGGAGTTTGAGATACCGCTCAAAAAGCGCGCCCTCACCGCAGGAGGGGCATTTGTGGCGCAGGCCCCGGCGCATTGCGGGCCATGTGGGCCGCTCGGGCGCTGCGGGGAGGTACATTTCGGTCTGGTCAATATCCATAGGTCTAAGATGGGCCTCTTGGCGGGGCGGGTAAAGGCCTTCCCGCGTGAGGTGGACGCAAGATCGGCGCAGTTTTTTCAGTTTTCTGCGACGGAAGCGGCGGGCAGGTCCGTGAAACCCATCAGACACGCAAGACAACAAGGAGACTTTGACATGTCGATGATGAAACTGGGCCTGTTGGCCGTGATGATCCCGGTCGCCCTGACCGCACCCGCCTTCGCACAGCGGGCCGGGCCCGAGGGTCCGCGCATGATGTTCGAGGAATTGGACGCAGACGGAAACGGCTCTGTGACCCTCGAAGAAGTGCAGGCCGCAGGTGAGGGGCGCTTTGCCCGTGCCGATGCCGATGGGGACGGCGCGCTGAGCCGGGCGGAGTTGATCGCGCAGGGGCAGGACCGGGTTGAGGCCCGCGTCGACCGGATGCTGGAACGGCTCGATAACAACGGCGACGGGCAATTGACCCAGGCCGAGTTGGAAGAGGCCCGCGAAGGGCGCGGTGGTCGGTTCGGGCGCGGTGGTCCGTCGCCGGAGCGGATGTTCGACCGTCTGGATGCCGATGGCGACGGTGCGGTCACCGAGGCCGAATTCGACGAGGGTGTGGCGCGGTTCCTCGAACGGATGGGCCGTCGGCACGGCAATCGCGGCGAGTGAGGCGCGGGTCGGGGTGGTGCACACGCGCCGCCCCTTCCGCACCGGGGCCGGAGCAGGGTAGACAGGCGGCATGATGGGGCAGGATGGCCGGGATCTGGAGGCGTTGGACGACGGCACATTGATGGTGCTGTTCGGCAATGGCGCGCCCGAGGCGGCCCGGCTGTTGACCGAGCGGCTGTTGCCGCGCGCGTTTCGCCACGCCGCGCGGGTTCTGGGCGACCGGGATGGGGCAGAAGATGTTGCGCAGGAGGCGATGGTGCGCCTGTGGAAGGCCGCCGCCGATTGGCGCAAGGACGGCGCGGCACAGCCCGCAACATGGCTGCACAAGGTGGTTGCAAACCTTGTCATTGACCGGCTGCGGCGGTCGGGCCGGTCGGTCGAGATTGGTGATCAGGAGTTTGCCGATCCCGCGTCGGGCGCGGAGGCGCGCTTGCAGGAGGGCGCGCGGTTGTCGGCGCTGGACCAGGCTCTGGCGAGCTTGCCCGAGCGGCAAAGGCAGGCGGTGGTTCTGCGCCATATCGAGGGGCTGTCGAATCCCGAGATCGCCGAGGTGCTGGAGATCGGGGTTGAGGCGGTGGAAAGCTTGACGGCGCGCGGCAAGCGGGCGTTGAAAGCGGCGCTGGAAGGTCAGAAGGAGGCCTTGGGCTATGACACGTGACACAGATACAGAAAACGACGCAGGGCTTGAGCGCCTGTTTGACGCCGCGCGCGACGACGCGCCGGACGCCGGCCTTGTTGCGCGGGTCCTTGTGGATGCGGAGGCCGCGCAGCCTGCGCAGAGCGCGACGGTGCACCGGCCCGTGGTGCGGCGGCGCGGCTGGCTGGCTGGCGTGGTGGAAACGCTTGGTGGTTGGGGCGCGGTCGGGGGCGTTACGGCGGCCGGGATAATGGGGCTGTCAATTGGGCTTTATGCGCCCGAAACCGTGGTCGATTGGGTCGGCGGTGAGGCCTTGGGCGTGCAGTTTGTGAGCGATGATTTTACGCCGGATATGGCGGATCTCTGGCTGGAGGGCGATGATGTCTGATCCGAATGAAACCCCGGCACCCAAGCGGCGCGGCTTGAAAATCGCACTGGCGTTGTCGCTGGCGCTGAACCTGGCGATTGTCGGGCTGGTCGGCGGCGCGGTGTTGGGGGCGCGCGGCGGGTTCGGCGACGGGCAGCGCGATGGTCCGCCGGCATTGCGCACGCTGGGGCTCGGGCCGTTTGTAGTGGCGCTCGACCGCGAAGATCGTGCGGCCTTGCGCGGCCGGATCGAAGCCGAAGCGGACCCCCTGCGAGAGGAACGTCGCGCCATCGGGCAGGCGCTGCGCGCGGTGCAAGCCGCCCTTTTGTCTGATCCATTTGACCGCGGCGCAGCGGAGGCGGCGTTTACGCAATCCCGCGCACGGGTTGTGAGCCTGCAGGAAGTGGGCCATGGCGCGCTGCTGGACCAGATCGAGACGATGTCGCCGTCCGAGCGCGCCGCATTGGCCGAAAACCTGAACCGCGTGATGCGGCGTTACGGGGGACGGCGCTAAGGCACTGACCTGCTTAGGCGGCGGTTTCGGAGACGACGCTGACCTGGTTCCGGCCGTCGGATTTGGCCCGGTAAAGCGCGGTATCGGCCTCGTGGATCATGATCTCTGGCGTGGTGAAACAGGTCGCGGATTGCGACGGGTAGGCAAGCCCGACACTGGCCGTCACCCTTACCGGCACTTCCGTTCCGATATCAAAGGCCAGATCACCGATCGACCGGCAGAGCCGTTGGGCGCAATCCATCGCGTTGGCATGATTGATGGTCGTCAGGCCAATCAGAAACTCTTCCCCGCCGATCCGGGCGAGCAGATCGCCGTTGCGCAATTCTGTCCGAAGCCGCGCCGCGACCTGTTTGAGGATCTTGTCCCCGGCCATGTGGCCGTGGGTGTCGTTGACCTGCTTGAAATGGTCGAGGTCGAGCATCATCACCGCGGGCCCCGGGCCGGGGCGGGCCAACATGCGCTCAAGCTGCGGGATAGCGTAGCGGCGATTGTGCAAGCCGGTCAGCGGGTCGATGACCGCCGCCTCGAGGCCGGCGCGCACGCCCGCGCGCATCCGGTCCGATTGGCGTTTGCGGTCAAGCTGCGCCGAGATGCGGATCGCGAGTTCCTTGGCATCGAACGGGTCGTGCAACACATCGCTTGCGCCCAGATCCAGCGCGATGGCCGCGCGTTCCGTATCGCCGTCGGGCAGGATCATGATCGTGGCCGCATGGCGCGTACCGGGGCGCGAGCGCAGATCGGACAACAGGCGCAGGCCTTCGTTGCGTTGCGCGAGATCGACGGAGATCACGAAGACATCCGTGGCCTCGCCCTCGGCCGAGCTGGCTTGCGAGAGAGCTGCTTCGCGCGGGATCACGCGGACTTCGGCCCCGATCCGGTCGTCGATCGCCGCTTTCCACAGGATTGCGCCGCGCTGACCGGGTGCGACGAGGGCGATCTTGCCCGGCGCGACCTTTCCGTTGAAACCGGCCGCCTGCTCGGCAAAGCCAAACGCGGCGACGGTGTCATCGCCGCCCTGCCATTCGCGAACCGTGTCGCGCGCCCGCAACAGCGAGCGGACCCGCGCCAGCAGCGTGACCTCTTCCACCGGTTTGATCAGAAAATCGTCGGCCCCCGCTTCCAGCCCTTCCATCTTGGCGTCATGATCGGACAGCGCCGTGATCAGAACCACGGGGATCGCGGCGGTCGCGGGATCGGCCTTGAGCGCGCGGCAGACGTCAACGCCGCTCATGTCCGGCATCATGATATCGAGCAGGATCAGGTCAGGCTTGCCCTCCCGCGCCGCGCGTAACGCCTCGGCGCCGTTCTCCGCCTGTTCGACCTCGTAACAGGCAGCCGCAAGCTTGACCTTCATGACAATGCGATTTGTCGCGACGTCATCTACGATCAGAATACGACCGGCCATGCGAACCTCACCTTCAAGACAGACTGGGCAGACGCATTCCGCCCCGCTAATACACCATGACACTGTCTCTCAAAGGTTAACAAACCCTTTAGTATCAATTGGAACAAAAATTATGCGGCAAGATTTCGCCGAGACGCAAGCGCTTACATTGCTGGCATGGCTGGCCACCGACGAGGACCTGTTGCCGATCTTCATGGGTGCGACGGGCACCAGCGAGACCGATTTGCGCCACCGCGCGGGGGAGCCGGAGTTTCTGGCGTCGCTGCTCGATTTTTTGATGATGGACGACCAATGGATCCTCAGCGCGTCGGACGCCACAGGCATCCGGGCCGAGGATTTCGCCGCGATCCGGGCGGGCCTGCCGGGCGGCGCATTGCCGAACTGGACCTGAGCCATGGCTGCGATCGAGGGGATCCTGTTCGACAAGGACGGCGTGCTGTTCGACTTCCAGAAGACCTGGGGCGCCTGGACGAAAGGGGTGATCGCAGGGTTTGCGGATGGCGATCCGGGATTGGCCAAACGCCTAGCGGATGTGCTGGATTTCGACGCCGAGGCCGGGACATTCCGGCGCGGCAGTTTCGTGATCGCGGGCACGGCGCAGCAAGTGGTCGATGCGCTGTCGCGGGAGCTGCCGGATTGGGAACCGGATGCGCTATACAATCACATCAAACAGCAGACCGCGCGCGCCCCGCAGGTGGAGGCGGTGCGGCTGCGCCCGACGCTCGACGCGTTGAAGGCGCGCGGCCTGCGCCTTGGGATCGCGACCAATGACGCCGAAGCGGCAGCGCGTGCGAACGTCGCCAGCGTCGACGCGCTTGAACCGTTTGATTTCATTGCCGGATCGGATAGCGGGTTTGGCGCCAAGCCCGCTCCGGGCATGTGTCTTGGTTTTGCGCAGGCGATGGGCTTGCCGCCGGAAGCTTTGGTAATGGTCGGCGACAGTACCCACGACATGATCGCCGCACGTGCCGCCGGATTTGCGCGGGTTGCGGTGCTGACCGGGGTGGCCACCCACGCCGATCTTGCCCCCCATGCGGACGCCGTTTTGCCCGATATCGGCGCACTTGGCGCGTGGCTTGATGCACGCGGGGAGTGATCGGTCGGGCAATGCGTCGTGTGATCGGCCAAATGCGACGTGATTGCGTCGCATTGTGCCAATGCAATGTGGTGGGCCTTGGGAGATGATGGCGCACAATAGATCCTAATCGAACGTGCCGTCCCATGACCGAAGCCTCTGCCCCGCCCCGTCGTCGCCGTTCCGGTGGTCGTGCCGCCGGTGCCGCCCGCGCCGCCGCCCATGCAATCGACCAGACGCCCTGGCGTGTGCCGGTCAACAACGACCGCCCGACCGAGCCGCTGGGTGAGGAGGGCGTGCAGGCGATCCATCGGGGTGCGATGCGGATCCTGTCGGAGATCGGGATCGAGTTCCTGAACGACGAAGCGGTGGGCTACCTCAAACAGGCGGGCTGCAAGGTCGAGGGGCAAAACGTCTTCTTCGAGCGTGATTTCGTCGAGGAAATGGTCGCCAAAGCGCCCGAGACCTTCACGATCACGCCGCGCAACAAGGACCGGACGCTCACCATGGGCGGCAAACACATGGTCTTTGGCAACGTCTCCAGCCCGCCAAATGCCTGGGACATGGAGCGCGGCAAGCGGCCCGGCGACATGGAAACCTATGTCGAATTCATAAAGCTGACGCAGTATTTCAACTGCATCCATTTTGCGGGCGGCTATCCGGTGGAACCGATCGACGTGCACGCCAGTGTGCGCCACCTCGATTGCCTGTTCGAGAAGCTGACCCTGACAGACAAGGTCGCCCATGCCTATTCGCTGGGGGCCGAACGCGTCGAAGACGTGATGGAGATGGTGCGGATTGCGAGCGGGCTCAGCCACGAAGAATTCGACGCCACGCCAAGGATGTATACCAACATCAACTCGGTCAGCCCCTTGAAGCACGATTTCCCGATGCTCGACGGCGCGATGCGACTGGCGCGGCGTGGCCAGCCGACGGTTGTGACCCCCTTCACGCTGGCCGGTGCGATGGCGCCGGTGACGTTGTCGGGCGCGGTCACGCTCAGCATTGCGGAGGGGCTTGCCGCCATTGCACTTTTGCAATGGATTGCCCCCGGATGCCCGGTGGCGATCGGGACGTTTACCTCAAATGTCGACATGAAATCGGGCGCGCCCGCGTTCGGAACCCCTGAATACATGCGCGCGACCCAGATGACCGGGCAGATGGCGCGATTTTATGGTTTGCCGATGCGCGCCAGCGGGGTCTGTGCCGCCAATGTGCCCGACGGGCAGGCGATGTGGGAAACGGCGCATTCGCTGTGGTCCGGGGTCCAATCCGGGGCGAACATGATCTATCACGCCGCCGGCTGGCTTGAGGGTGGCTTGATCGCCAGCCCCGAGAAATTCGTCATGGATTGCGAGGTTTTGCAGCAAATCCAACGCTATTTCGAGCCGCAGCTTCTGGGCACCGAAGACGAGGACATCGCCATTGACGCGATCCGCGAAGTT
Source organism: Gymnodinialimonas ulvae (assembly GCF_037543845.1). NCBI lineage: Bacteria > Pseudomonadati > Pseudomonadota > Alphaproteobacteria > Rhodobacterales > Paracoccaceae > Gymnodinialimonas > Gymnodinialimonas ulvae. The sequence continues at coordinate 1,537,833 of NZ_JBBIFX010000001.1, read as the reverse complement.
GGTCCGGGCGGGCATTATTTCGGCTGCCAGCACACCCAAGACCGATATCAGGAGGCGTTTTACGGCCCGTTCCTGTCGGATTGGCGCAACTATGAGGCGTGGCGGCTGGATGGCGCGGTCTGGACGGCGGAACGCGCGCACAACACGTACAAAGCGATCCTGAACGACTTCGAAGCCCCGCCCATGGATATCGCGATCCGTGACGAACTGGCGGATTTCGTGGCCCGCAGAAAAGCCGAAGGCGGAGCGCCGACCGATTTCTGAGGCCCGCCTGGCGTGGCAAGGGAATGTTTACCTCTCCTCTCTAGGGTCGCTTCAGCAATGGTCCGTATGAGAGGCAGGCCGCTCAATGCACGGGATGATCAATCGCGCCTTCCAGGGGTTTCTGGTCGATACCTACGGTCGTGAGGTCTGGGATGAGGTGCGCAGCGTTGCGCAACTCCGTTTCGTCGATTTCGAGGCGATGTTGCAATATGACGACCGGCTCACCCTATCCTGCTTCGACGCCGCAAGGACGCTTTTACATAAACATCCCAATGTGTTGCTGGAGGATCTTGGCACGTTCCTGATCACACATCCGCCCTACGCTCCGCTCAAGAGATTGCTGCGTTTTGGTGGGTCGACCCTATCGGATTTTCTGCTGTCGCTGGATGAGCTGCCGGAACGCGGACGCATGGCGATGCCCAATATCGAGATGCCCGAGATCGAGGTGTTCGCGGTCGATGAGCGCACCTTTCAGCTGAAAGCACGGTGGGTCTTGCCGGGAATCGGTCCGATTCTCCTGGGGGCTCTGCGGGCCATGGCGGATGATTATGGCGCATTGGCCACGTTGAGCCTCGACGGCTTCGACGGCAAAAAGGAATGCCTGCACATCGACATTTTCGATACCGCCCATTCCAAGGGCAACGCGTTCGTCTTGGGCGAGGTGCCGGCGTGAACATCCAAACCCCCAAAGCCGGCGGCGCGCTGGTCCTGCCGCAAAGTGTCATGGATGCGCTTCTGCCCATGCATATTCATATCGGCGCCGATGGCACGATCTTGCATGCGGGTCCGACCTGCGAACGGATGGTTGGTTCTCCGGGCAGTGTCGGACGCCAGATCCTTGATGTCTTTCGCATCAGGCGGCCTGATGGGATCGATAACTTTGATGCATTGATGCAAGCGGCCAATCAACGCCTGAGCCTGTCGCTCCGGCAGGCGGATCATCTGCCCTTCCGCGGTGTGATCCAGCCGTTGCCCGGCGGGGCCGGGGCCGTGATGAACTTGTCCTTCGGCCTCTCGTTCGCACGGGCCGTGACCGAATTTTCCCTAACGCTGACGGATTTTGCCCCCACCGATCAGACGGTGGAATTGCTGTATCTGAATGAGGCCAAAGCCTCCACCACGCGGCTGTCAGAACACCTCACCAACCGGCTGCAGGATGCCCATGCCATCGCCCAGGCACAGGCGCGTACAGATGTGCTGACGGGCCTGTCGAACCGGCGCGCGATGGACGACGAGCTGAAGTATCTGATTTCATCGCGCAATCAGGACTTCACCCTGATGCACCTCGATCTCGATCTGTTCAAACAAGTCAACGACACCCATGGCCATGCCGCAGGCGATGCGGTGTTGATGGAGATCGGCAAAATCCTCGACAGCGAATTGCGCCGCCACGACTTTCCGGCGCGGATCGGTGGCGATGAGTTCTTGATCGCCCTGCGCCCGGCGCAATCCGACGCTGTCGTCGCGCGGATTGCAAACCGCATCATTCGGCGCATTGAGGAACCGATCTACATCGAAGATATCACGGTCCGGATCTCCGCCAGTGTCGGGATTGCCTCGACCCCATCTTATCAAAGGCGTCCCGAGTTGAAGCAATTGATGGAAGATGTCGACAATGCGCTTTATGCGGCCAAACATAATGGCCGAGGCCAATACAGTATCTTTGATCCGGAGCTGGCGTGACGGATTACCGTCGTGCTGTCCTCCCTTTGACGCTGCACGCTCGTACGCGGAGCGAGGGTCCCCCACGGCTGTTTCGCCCACGCAGATCCGATACGTCCTGCAGGAGCCTGGGCGGCACGACAGATCGACTGCATCTCGTAGCGTTCGGGGTGAGGCGATGCGCCGTTCGACTGGCACATCAACACGATTGCCACCAAGAAGGCTTCCCGGCCGCGCTGGCCATTGGCGCTCGAAAGCAAGTCAGCCCGCTGACCTGTACATGGCGCGTCCGCGGCCTAGTTTCTCCTTCGTCGGCCCTCCGCCGCATTGAGCTCCGATCATGTCAGACCCCAGCCCTGCAAACTCCCTCCGGCCTCGGGCTGTCCCGACGGGCCGACTGACGCGGTTCACGCGCATGGGCGGGCTTGCCACAGGCCTGGCCGGACAGGCCGCGTTGGCCAAGGCGCGCGCGATCGTCAAAGGCGGGGAAGCCGATATGGCGGGCGCGCTGATGACCCCGCGCAACTTGACACGTATAACCGATCGCCTTGCGGAAATGCGCGGAGCGGCGATGAAATTGGGGCAGCTTTTGTCGATGGAAACGGGCGATGTCTTGCCGCCCGAACTGGCCGGCATCCTCGCACGGCTGCGCGCCGAGGGTGACGCAATGACGCCCGCGCAGGTGAAGGATGTGCTGACAGCGGCATATGGCGCTGATTTCAGACACCATTTCAAAAGCTTCTCAACGGCGCCGCTGGCGGCGGCCTCGATCGGGCAGGTGCACCGCGCCGTGGCGCGTGATGGCATGCGGCTTGCGTTGAAGCTGCAATATCCGGGCGTGAAAGATGCCATCGACAGCGACCTCGACAACGCTGCGGCGCTGATCCGGTGGTCCGGCCTTTGGCCGAAGGAACTCGACCTGGGGCCGCTTTTGACCGAGGCGCGCGTTCAGCTCCATGAAGAGGCTGATTACGCGCGCGAGGGTCGTTATCTTGCCCGGTTTGCAACGCATCTGGCCGACGACCCTCGCTTCGTCGTGCCGACATATCGCGACGATCTGTCGACCGACGTGGCGCTCGCGATGTCATTTGAGGATGCGGCTCCGATTGAGGCGCTGGCCGAGGCTCCGACCGATCGCGATGCGGCGATGTCAGCGTTGATCGAATTGTGCCTTCGCGAATTGTTCGAATTTCGCGTCATGCAGACGGACCCGAACTTTGCCAACTACCGCTGGCGCGCGGACACCGGCCAGATCGTTTTGCTGGATTTTGGTGCCACGCGCGAAATCCCTGCGCCGCTTGCGGACGGTCATTTGCGGCTGCTGAGAGCGGGATTGGACGGACAGCGCAGTGATATCCTGACGCAGCTGGAAGCCATAGGGTTTATCAGGCCAGGCCTGTCTGCGGCCCATCGTGACGCGATCCTCGATATGTCGGAGCTGGGTTTTTCCGCGCTTCGCCAGCCCGAGGCCTTTGATTTTGGCACGACGGACCTTGCAAACGACCTGCGAAAACGCGGCCAGATCATCGGGCAGGAGCGCGACCTGTGGCATATCCCGCCCGCCGATACGCTGTTTTTACAGCGCAAGATCGGTGGCTTGTACCTGCTGGCGACGCGGCTTGGGGCGCGGGTGGATTTGCGCGCGATCATGTCCAGCTTCCTGCGCTGAGCAAGTCTTCGCAGTCTATGCGGCCTTGTGCATCGGGGAAATCTGCGCTCGACTGCGCTACGCGAGGCAAGGCAAGGGAGACGCCCTATGGTCGACGACACGCGGCGTGGTGGGTACATCGCGCGGGACCGCGCATGGCAACCCGATGCGCTGACACCGCCCTACAAGACCAGCGTGAAGCGGAGCCCGCAGGCCGCACTGATCTCGTTCCCGACCACATTGAGCGAAGAGACGTCGCCCGTTTTCGGCCACGATATTCTGGGGCCGCTCGACAACGACTTGATCCGGAATTTTGCGCAACCCGGCGAGAGCGCCATCGGGCCACGGATCATCGTGCACGGCCACGTGCTTGATGAAAATGCCCGCCCGGTGGCCGGTGCCTTGGTGGAGTTTTGGCAGGCCAACGCCGGCGGGCGTTATCGGCACAAGAAAGAGGGCTATCTGGCCCCGCTGGATCCGAATTTCGGAGGCTGCGGACGCACCATCACGGGCGATGACGGCAGCTATGAGTTTCGCACGATCTTGCCCGGCCCCTATCCCTGGCCGAACGGCGCGAATGACTGGCGGCCGGCGCATATCCATTTTTCACTTTTTGGCCAAGGGTTTGCGCAGCGTTTAATCACGCAGATGTATTTCGACGGTGACCCGTTGATCCCGCTCTGCCCGATCGTGGGAGTGTTGAAAAGCCAAGTGGCAGTAGACGCATTGACGGCGACGCTCGACATGAAGCGCACGGTGCCGATGGACGCCCGCGCCTATCGCTTCGACATGGTGCTGCGGGGACGACGGCAAACCCATTTCGAGAACCGGGTGGAGGGGCTATGATGGGGCTGCGCGATGAACTCAAGGAGAGCCCAAGCCAGACGGCGGGTCCGTATGTGCACATCGGCTGCACCCCGAATTTCGCGGGGATCGGGATTTACGACCGCGATTTGGGTGCCGTGATGAAGACCGGGCCGGTGCGAGGACAGGAAATCACGATCAAGGGCACGGTGTTCGACGGAACCGAGACGGCGCTGAAGGATGCGATGGTCGAGATCTGGCAAGCAGACGCGGCGGGTCTGTTCAACTCTGCGAATGAAACGCGCGGGCAGGCGGATCCGCACTTCACCGGCTGGGGCCGGTCACCGGGCGATATGGAGACGGGAGAATTCACCTTCGAGACGGTCAAGCCCGGCCCGGTCCCATTTCCGGACGGGCGCATGCAGGCGCCTCATGTAAGCGTCTGGATCGTGGCGCGTGGGATCAACATCGGCCTGCAAACGCGGATTTATTTCGCGGACGAGGCCGAAGCCAACGCGGCTGACCCGGTGCTGTCGCAGATTGAACATCAGATCCGCCTTCCGACCCTTTTGGCGCATCCCGAAGAGGGCGGCGTTTATCGGTTCGACATTCATCTGCAGGGGCCGAAAGAAACGATCTTTTTCGACGTCTGACGCGGGATCGGATGCGCTGATTTGAAGCGCAGGCGGAGTTGGGTGTGAAATGTAGGGGACGTGGCAGCCCCTTGGGGGGGCGGGGAAGAGATGACGACTCAGAAGGTTGAATGGAGGTGGCATAGTTCAATGTGCCACAGGCGTCCGTAGTTTCCTGCAAGTCCTGTCCCGCTCGTTTTTTGGACGTTCCGCAGGTCGCAGGGCTTGATCAGAAGCCGACAGTCGTGCCGTTGATCTATCGCGCTCTGTCTGGCGCGAGCACCCGTTGGACAGAATTGGGGATTTGAGCAATTGTTGGTTTCTGGTTCATCGTGGCCTTCAAGAAGCAATGATGAATAAGAAGTCCGGAACATCGGGAGACGCAGCTGAAAAAATGGTCAAGGGCGTCTTGCGCAAGACCCCGCAAGACTTATGCGGCGGAGGAAGCGTCATACAGAAGGTGTGCCAAAGGCAGCAAAGCGTCTGCGCGATGTGTCAGCAGCACAAAACGACCTGCCCCCCCGTCGCGCCGTATCGTGTCAGCCTTGAAAAAGCATTTGGCCAATATTGCCGCCCTGGAGGCCGGCGATGTGGATGAGGCACTTGTTGCAACACGTGACCATTGGGAGAGCACAGTGCATTGGTTGGTGTCAGCGTCGGATAGGGCGCGAAAATCTGCGAACCAGATGAGCGGTGCTCAAAGGCAGTCTCTATAGCGGCGGCTCTAGAAGTTGTCCGGACGTGTGATGGTGTTTTTCCAGGTTGCGAGCAATTCGGCAGTGTTTGACGCAGATCTTCGGATTGCGTTCGCTAGGCCTGGTTCAGCATCTCTGACGCGCACCAAGGATGAACTTCTGTCCACAGGGGGATGGACCGCGCGAAGGCCGAATGAAAAACCAAAGGAAAAATCGGTCATTTCCGACCCTGCTTGCCGCGATCACGCTAGCCAATGCCGCGTCCCTTTGTCTAATAGAAGCTAAGGGTCGGCGATGGCGTCGCCAGCACTTGGTGCAAACCCTTATTCACTATCCTGAACGCCGGGATCTTGCTTTGTCGCGTGGGCGATGGGGGAGGGTTCCACTCCCGTCATCCGATCGCCCCTGCGCTTGATAGGAGTTGGTTTGATGGACCGTCCACAATTCTACCGTTTTCACCAGGGCGAAAAGACCCTTCCGTTTTCCGATGCGGAATATGAGGGCCGCCTCGCAAAGCTGCGCGCGGCCATGGCGGCGGAGGGGATTGATGCCTGTGTGCTGACCTCGATGCACAACGTCGCGTATTACTCGGGCTTTCTGTATTGCGCCTTTGGGCGGCCCTATGCGCAGGTGGTGACCGCGACCGAGACCGTGACGATGAGCGCGGGCATTGACGCCGCGCAGCCGTGGCGTCGCGGGTATGGCGACAACATCACCTACACCGATTGGCAGCGGAACAACTACTGGCGCGCGATCGTGTCTGTGACCGGGGTGGGCAAGGTCATCGGGTTCGAGGGCGATCACATTTCGATTGCGCAGATGGCGCTGTTGGATGAATTCCTGGCGCCCTCGGGCAAAAAGGACATCGCACCCACCACGATGCAGCTTCGGATGCACAAATCCGCCGCTGAGATCGAGCTGATCCGCGCAGGCGCGGCCACGGCCGACGTGGGCGGGTATGCCATCCGCGAGGCCATCAAGGCAGGCGCGCGCGAGGTAGACGTTGCCATGGCAGGGCGTGACGCGATGGAGTTGGAAATTGCGCGCCGTTTCCCCGACAGCGAGATCCGCGACACCTGGGTCTGGTTCCAGTCCGGCATAAACACCGACGGGGCCCATAATCCCGTCACCTGCCGCGCGTTGGAGCGGGGCGATATTTTGTCGCTCAACACCTTCCCGATGATCTCGGGCTACTACACGGCGCTGGAGCGGACGTTGTTCGTTGAGACGGTCGATGCGGCCTCGCTCAAGATCTGGGAGGCCAATGTCGCGGCCCACGAGCTTGGCATCAGCCTGCTGAAACCCGGCGCGTCCTGTGCGGAGGTCACCCACAAGATCAACGACTTCTTCGCAGAGCGGGATCTTCTACAATATCGCTCCTTCGGCTACGGCCATTCCTTCGGCGTGTTGTCGCATTACTACGGTCGGGAAGCGGGGCTTGAGCTGCGCGAAGACATCGACACGGTTCTGGAGCCCGGCATGGTGATCTCGATGGAGCCGATGCTGACGATCCCCGAAGGCCAACCCGGGGCAGGGGGCTACCGCGAGCATGACATCCTGATCATCACCGAAGAGGGCAACGAGAACATCACCGGCTATCCCTATGGGCCGGAGTTCAACGTGGTCGGCTGAGGAAGCCAGGGGGCTCGCCACAAACGAAAGTGGCTGGCCCTAAGTATCGGCGTCGGTTCCCTTGCGCATGCCGTAAGGCGTCTGACCAAACCGCTCTTTGTAAAGTCGCGAAAAGACCTGGGCAGAGCTGAACCCTGTGGCCGCAGCGACTTCACCGACACGCATGTCGGTTTCGACAAGCAGGGAGCGGCCACGATCCAAGCGTATCTTCGAATAGGTCTTGGCCGGGCTTTCGCCAAGAAACTTGCGAAAGTGACGCTCCAACTGACGTCGGGAGACGCCTGCAAGCTCTGCCAGGTCGTCCATCAACAATGGCTCTTCGATGTGGCGGTACATCTGTTGCACGACACTGACCAACTTCGGGTTGCGTGTGGCAAGTGCTGTTGCGAGCGAGGAGCGTTGCGGGCGATTTCCGCCCGGATCGGGGTCGTTGAGACACATGTCTGCGACGAGAACGGCAAAATCCCGGCCATAATCCTTTTCGATCCGATCGAGTATCATTTCGGCGGCTGCTGACCCGCCGCCACATGTCAGCATGGTCCCGTCTTCTTCGAAGCGGTTCTGGGTCGGCACAAGATCGGGAAAACTCTCGGTGAAACCGGGCTGGTTTTCCCAATGCAGGGTAAACCTTTTGCCCGCCAGCAGGCCCGCGCGCGCCAATGTGCCCGCGCCCGTGCAGATGCCGCCGTGCTGCGCGCCAAACCGCGCCCGCATGCGAATTTTCGCAATGGCTTTCTGGCTCACATTTTTCTGCCAGCTGTTTCCCGAACAGACGAGTAGTGGAAGGTCGTCCGCAATGTCAGAGAGCTTTCCATGGACACCCACGGTGAGGCCGGTGGATGACACAACCGGCGCGCCGTCTTCTGATACGACGTGCCAGCCATAGAGCGGATGTTGCGCCAGCTGGTTCGCGATCCGAAGGGGATCGAGCGCGGAACTGAATGCCAGCAAGGTAAAGTCCGGGACCAGCATAAAGCCAAACCAACGCGTCGGTCGCGGCGCCTTGATCGCACTGGTGAAAGCACCTTCCGGGATGACGGCGCTGTCCATCGAATGTTGGTCTCGGAGCGTCATCTTGCCAAGCGCTCAATATGTTGTCGCGGTGAAGGGATTGTGTTCGCGCGCTTCACCGCCGTCAACATGGCATGCTTACCCGCCGACAGGCTCCGGGCTTGGGGTGCGGCCCGCGTTGGGGAAGGTGCGCTCGGGCTGATAGGTGTCGAAGCTCGATAGGCGCTGTGCGTTGCACTCAGCCTGCCAGGGCGTGTTCTGTTGCACCGCCGTGACCACCTTGTACTTCGCGCGGTAGGCGTCAGTGGCAGGGTTTTCTTCCATGGCAACGGCGACCATTCCCGCGACCTTGCCGCCCTGGCGCTCCACCAGGCGGACTGCGCCGTCCATGGTGCCGCCGGTTTCCACCCATTGATCGGCCAGAAGCACGCGGGTGCCTTCGGCAAAGGCGGGCGTGCGCATTTCCATATCCTGGGTGCGACCGGAATAATTGCCGTAGCTTACCTTGTCGGTGTCCACGCAGAGCTTGCCGGATTTGCGGATCGGCAGGAACCCACGCCCCAACCGCGCGCCCAAGGCGGCGCCCAGAACGAACCCCATCGCATCCAGACCGGCGACCACGTCGATCTCGTTCGCATCCAGTTCTGCACACAGATCATCAAGCAAGTCGTTGAACGCGGTCGAATTGATGTAGATCGACGTCGGGTCCAGCCAGGCGAATTGCGGGCCCTTGGTGTTGGGCGACATCAGCGACAGATACCAGCGCGCATCGCGGGGGCCTTTGAGATCAGTCATACGGGTTCTCCTTGTTTGCGGGTGACCGCCAGAAGCGCGTCCAGCCTGTCGCGATCGATGTTGTAGAAGTCGCCCGGGTAATTGATGCCTGTGGCGACAAGGAAGCAGTTGACCAGCCCGCGGTAGCTGGCCGCGTTCTCGGGCGTGATGCCCGAGGCGAGCGCAAGCGGGGCATCTCCGATGGCCTCACGGAAGGTTTCGATTTTCGAAAGATCCGCCTCGTGCCCGGTGGCGATGCCCGATGTGCAGACAACGTCGAGGTAGGGCACGGACAGGCGCGCGGACCGGGCGTATTGGTCCTCGGCCACGGGCCGCTGCTTCTTGAAGGCAACGCCGCCCAGGTAAACGCCGGTCCAACCGCTGTCCTTACGGATCTGTTCGATTTCATCGGCCGTGGCTTGGCGGTCCTTGCGCTCATCTATCCTGGCATCGTCGGCCCAATACGCGTCTATGCGGCATCCCTCGCGGGCCAGTTGGCCTAGAATCGGGAATGCTATGTTGCCGGGTTGATCGAGGAAGTTGACGCCCAACCATAGATCAGGCCGGGCGGCACGAACCTCTTTCAGGATTGGCAAAAACGGATCAACCGGGAAGTCGTGATTGATCAAGAACGCGCCCGGGCAACCCGCCGCGTCGATCACATCAAGGTTGCGGAGGGCTTGATTGGCGTCAATGACATGAATGACGGGTGTCACCAATGTTTCGCCGGCCCGCGCGGCCTGTTTGAATGTGTCGTGGTTCAAGGGATGCCTCCGCCGTTTGCAATGCAGCCTAGCCAACGCATCGAAATTTCAGAAATTGATAGTTGATATGCATTCATAAATTATCAAAATGCACGGATGCCCAACAATATCCCCACAGACCTTCTTCGCAGCTTCGTGACCGTTGTCGATCTTGGTGGTTTCACCAAGGCGGCCAAGGCGCTTGGCCGAACGCAACCCGCCATCAGCCTGCAAATCCGCAGGTTGGAGGATATTCTGCAAACCAAGCTGATCCGCACGTCGGGCCGACAGTTCAGGTTGACCGATGATGGCGTGGCGCTTGGCCCCTATGCACGCCAGATGCTGCGGTTGAACGATGATCTCATCGCCTATTTCTCGGATTCTGCCTTGGCAGGTTGGATCAGGGTCGGTGTGCCGACGGATTTCTCCCACAGTTTCCTTCTGGAGGCGATTTCAGAGTTTGCCGCACGCCATCCCGATGTACGTATCGAGATCGAAAGCATGCTGTCGTCAGACCTTCGGGTCGCCTTGGCCAATGATCGGATTGATATCAGCGTGGCTCTCGTGCCGGAAGGTGACGTGCCGTATCTTGTCGAGACAACAACGGTGGAGCCCCTTTGGGCCGTCAAGAAAGACGTGCTGTTTGATCGCAAAGCCCCCATCCCCATCGTGCGCCATCCCGACCCCTGCGAATATGCGTCCCGGATGCGGAACGCTCTGCGCATGTCGGGCCGAAGCTGGCGCACGCAGTTGGTGTCACGTGACGTGGAAGGCTTGCAGTCTGCTGTTTTGGCCGGGTTGGGGGCCACAGCGCTGACGCCCGCGACGCTAAAGCCTGGAATGCGGGTTGCAGGCGAAGATGAGCGCTTTCCAAAGCTGGCCCCGTTGAAGATCGGGTTATTCTACAAGCATGCGGTGTTGCACGACGCCGGTCATGCACTGACGCAGCATCTGCTCGACCATATTCAGAAGAACGACCAACCCGCACCTGCATAAGAATTTTTAATCACTATATACAAACTGTAAATTTCCAAAATGGAGGGACTCGCGACTACGCTTGTTCCTAATTGATCGGCTGGCTCCGCAAATGGCGCTTGGTCCAAGAAATCTGAACGATCGACAAGGAGGTCCCATGTCCCATTCGAAGATGACGCTCACCCGGCGCGGATTGATGACAACCGCGGCCGGTGCCGCACTTGCGGTCCCGATGATCAACCGCGCCTGGGCGCAGGAGCCCACGCAGATCAACATGCTGGCGTGGTTTGGTCATGCAGAGCCGGACGTAGTTGCCGAGTTCGAGGAAGAGAACAACGTTCAATTCGTCCCGCAGTATTACGCGGGCGGCGACAACATGTTGGCGCTGATCGCACAATCGCCTCCGGGCACTTACGACCTTATCCTGTCGGATGCCGAGTTCGTGCAGCAGCTCAACGCCGCAGGCTATATCGAGGAAATGGACGCTTCGCTGTTCAATTTCGACGACTTCTTCCCCGAGTATCAGAACTTCCCCGGCCACTGGACCGACGACCAGCTTTGGTCCGTCATGGTGCGCTATGGCCTGCTTGGTGTGTCCTACAACACCGATGTGCTGACCGCCGAAGAAGCGATGAGCTACAACGCATTCTGGAATGAGAAGGTCACGGGTCGCGTCGGTCATTTCGACTGGCACCTGCCGAACCTTGGCCAGATCTCTCTGCTGGCCGGAAACCGTGCGCCCTCGCCGTTTGATATCGACGACGCGGCCTGGCAGGCGGTGCAGGAACGCACCCTCAGCCTCAAGCCGCAGGTTGGCGGCTATTTTGATTACGGTGGCACCTTTGCCTCCATGAGCAACGGCGAGATCACCGCGATGGCGGGCATCGGGGATTGGATCACGGGCGTTCTGCAAAAGGACGGCGCGCCGGTGGCCAGTGTCATTCCGGAAGAGGGTGGCATTCAGTGGACGGAAAGCTATTCCATCGGTCGCGGCTCCACCAAGCAGGAGATCGTGAACGAGTTTATCCAATACATGCTCAGCCCGCGCGGTCAGCTGAAATCCATCCAGATGGCGGCCTATCCGGGCCTGTCGCCCACCCGCTCCGGTTGGGCAGCGATCCAGGCGGAAAACCCGGCGGAGGCAGAGCGTTCCGGCATGATCGAGGGCCATGCACAAAGCCCGATCAACCTGTTGCAGCAAGAACGCCTGTTCTTCCGCGACATCCCGCGTCAGCAGACGCTGGAGGACTGGAACGACTTCTGGTCTGAATACAAGACAGCCTGATCCACCGACCTATGGGCCGCGCCGCATCGTGTGGCGCGGCCTTTCCCCATTTCGGACCCGCGCCTGTGCCCAGAAGCAACTTCGTCTATCGATCCGTCTGGCAATGGCCCTTGTTGATCTGGCAGGGGTTGTTCTTCATCGGCCCGCTGCTCCTGATGGTGGCAATGACCTTCTGGCTGGTGCGCAACTACCGGATGGAGCCCGATTTCGTCTTCGACAATTGGGAACGGATGCTGACGCGCGGCTTTTTCTGGGATGCCTATTTCGTGACCTTGGGTCGCGCCGCATTGGCCGCCACTTTGGCCAGTCTGATCGCGTTTCCGGCCTCCTTCGCGCTGGCCTTCCGCGCGTCCGAGACAGTGCGTCGTTGGGCCATTTTCTTTCTGATTGTGCCGTTTTTCACGTCATACCTTGTGCGCATCTACGCGTGGCAGGTGCTTCTTGCCGAAAGCGGCCCGTTGAACGGGTTGCTTGGCTATGTGGGCCTTGGCCCGTTCACCATGCTCAACTCCGGCTTCGGGGCGATGGTGGGCTACATGACGTTGGTGTTGCCGCTCGTAGTCATTCTGCAGACCTTCAGCCTCGCCGCCGTCGACCGCAACCTGATCGAGGCCGCGCGCAACTTGGGTGCCAATCCGCGTGCAACGCTGTTCCGGGTCATCGTGCCTGCTGCCAAAATCGGTCTGATCATCGGCTTTGTCTTTGCGTTCATCCTGACCTTTGGGGATTTCGTCAGCCCGGCTTATCTGGGGGGGTCCAACCCGCCGACACTCTCGATCCTGATCGTGGATACCACCAAATCCGGCCAGCAATGGCCACGCGCCTCTGTGGTCGCACTGATGATGATCGTTACGCTCTTCATCGTGGCCTTCGCAGCGGTCGCCGCAGCCTATCGGCGGAAGGAGTGAGCCATGGGTAGGTCACTCTCCTGGGTCTATGTTGCGGCGCTTTTTGCTTTCGTTTTTGCGCCGATCCTCACCTCGATGGTGTTTTCATTCAATTCCGACCGTTTCCCGACGGTTCCCTTGGGCGAGTTCACGACCCATTGGTATGAGACGGCGTTTTCCCGCCCCGAGGTCTGGACCGCCTTCCGCAATTCGCTGGTCGTCGCGGCCTCGGCGGCGGCCCTGTCCACCTTCATCGGCTTTGCCACCGCCTATACCGATTTTCGCTTCGGCTTCCGGTTCAAGAGCGCCTACCTCGCCCTCGCGCTTCTGCCGCCGACGATCCCGCTGGTGATCATGGGCCTCGCGATGCTGGCGTGGTTGTCGCAACTGGGCCTGTCGGGCACGATCCAGGGCATAATCATCGCCCACACCGTGATGGGCGCGCCCTTCGCCATGGCGATCTGCCGCCTGCGCCTGCAACAAATGGACCCGTCGCTGGAGGCCGCCGCGCGCAACCTGGGTGCGTCGCCCTGGCGGGCCATGCGCACCGTCGTGATTCCGTTCTGCATGCCTGCGATCATCTCGGCCTATTGCCTGACAGCGGCGGTCAGCTTTGATGAGTTCATGGTCGCCTGGTTCGTTTCGGGTCTGCATCGCACGGTGCCCGTCATCATCCTCGAAATTCTGCAAGGCAACGTCGATCCGCAGATCAACGCCATCGGCACCGTTGTCTTCCTGACCTCGATGACTTTGGTCATCGTGTCGCAACTGCTCATTCTCAGAAAGTCCGCGAAATGACCGCTGCCGATCCCCTCGTCGATTTCTCGGGCGTCAAGAAGAACTACGGCACCTTCGAGGCCGTCAAGACACTGGACCTGACCATCGGGCGTGGTGAATTCGTTGCCATCATGGGGCCGTCGGGCTGCGGCAAGACGACGACGCTGCGCATGTTGGCGGGGCTGGAGAATCCGACCGCAGGAACCATTCGCATTGACGGCCAGGTCATGAACGACGTGCCGGTGCATGAGCGGGACACGCCGCTGGTGTGGCAATCTCTGGCGTTGTTTCCGTTCCTGAACGTCGTGGAAAACGTTGAATTCGGCCTCAAAATGCGTGGTGTGGAGGCGAAAGAGCGCCGCGACCGCGCGATGCTGTGGCTCGACCGGATGGGCTTGAAGGGGTTCGAGACACGTCCCGTTGATGCTTTGTCCGGCGGCCAACGGCAGCGGGTTGCGCTTGCGCGGTCGCTGGTGACCGAACCGCAGATGCTCCTTCTGGATGAGCCGCTGTCCGCGCTCGACGCGCATCTGGTGATCCGGATGCAAGGTGTGTTGACCAAGCTGCAAAAGGAACTGGGGATCACCTTCGTTTACGTGACCCACTCCCAGTCCGAAGCCTTCGCCATGGCGGACCGGGTGGTGATCATGGGACAGGGCGAGATCGCGCAGATCGGGACTCCGCAAGAAATCTTCCGCGCCCCCAACAATCGTTTCGTGGCCGAGTTCGTGGGCCGCAACAACATCCTTGAAGGCACCGTGAGCGGCGGCATCATCACCATCGATGGCGCGGAATATCCGCTGCCCGGAGCCGCAGATGGCCCGGCCGAGATTGTGGTGGCCGCCGACCGGATGGAAATCCATGCCACGGTGTCCGACGCGGCCGCGATCCCCGCCGAGTTTGTCTCTGAAGAGTTCGCAGGCACCGGGATCATCTGCTACTTTGAGGGCCCGGACGGCGAGGAACTCAAAGCCCAAGTCAATGAGACGCAGCTTGCGGCCCTCGCGCCGGAGCCGGGACAGACCTTCTGGCTCAGCTGGCTCCCGGATGCGGCCCACGTGATGGCGGGATAGAGACGATGGCGTTTGATTTATTGCTGAAGAATGGCGTTTTGCCGGACGGGTGCCGCGCCGATATCGCGATGTCGGACGGCTTCATTCAGGCGGTCGAACCCGGCATCACGGCAGAGGCCGCCGAGGTGATCGATGCGGGTGGCAAGCTGGTAAGTCCGCCTTTTGTCGACGCCCATTTCCATATGGATGCGACGCAAAGCTACGGCCAGCCGCGCGTAAACCAATCGGGCACGTTGCTGGAAGGGATCGTTCTCTGGAGCGAGTTGAAACAGCTTCAATCCCGTGAAGACATCGTTGCCCGCGCGTTGAAATATTGCCGCGAGGCGATCGGGAAAGGCGTGCTGGCGATCCGCAGTCACGTCGATGTCACCGACGAGAGCTTCAACACCGTCGAAGCGTTGCTAGAGGTCCGCGACCGCGTGCGCGGCGTGTTGGACCTGCAACTCGTGGCCTTCCCGCAAGATGGTTGGTTCCGATCTGAGGGAGCCGACGCCAACGTTGTGCGCGCCTTGGATGCAGGCGTCGATGTTGTGGGCGGCATCCCGCATTTTGAACGGACCATGGCCGACGGGGCAGCCGCCGTGCGCGCGGCCTGCGAATTGGCAGCGGACCGTGGCTTGATGGTCGATTTGCATTGCGATGAAAGCGACGACCCGCTCAGTCGACATATCGAGACGTTGGCATCTGAGACCATCCGTTGCGGTCTACAGGGCCGCGCGACCGGATCGCACCTGACGTCGATGCACTCGATGGACAACTATTACGTTGCCAAACTGCTGCCTCTGATCACAGAGGCACGTGTCAATGCCATTCCAAACCCTCTGATTAACATCACGCTTCAGGGGCGGATGGACAGCTACCCCAAACGACGCGGCATGACCCGCGTGCCTGAGTTGCTGGCCGCAGGTGTTACGGTCGCCTTTGGGCAGGACTGCGTCCAGGATCCTTGGTATCCGTTGGGCTCTGGCGACATGCTGGATGTGGCTCATATGGGCCTGCACGTCGCGCATATGACATCGCCTGATGCCATGCGGACGGCGTTTGATATGGTCACACGGACGCCTGCGGGCATTTTGGGGCTGAATTTCGGGCTGGAGCCTGGCAAACGGGCCAGCTTGGTGCTTCTTGATGCGACCAGTGCAATTGATGCACTTCGCCTGCGGCCCGCGCGACTTCTTGTCGTCTCAAACGGATGCGTCGTCGCGCGCACTACCCCCTCTACGACGGAAATGACTGCCGACTTCTGACGGGCCGCAATGTGGGCCTATAGGATGGCCTAACAGGGAGTATTCCAACCGGGGACCGTAAGAACTTGGCCTGGGATGGCCGGCCATCAGACATCGAAAGAAGTCACCGGCTACACCAATTGTGAGTCACAAGAATTGAGGGCTGCGAGTGCGTTGCAAAACCTCGCACGACCCAATCAGAAAGCAAAAAGTGTCCCACGTTTTGCCACGCACCACAGCGGCGGGACAATTTCGCGTCGCAAGTCGCGGAAATTACGGGATCTTTCTGAACAGTGGCAGCCCGTAGGGGAATCGAACCCCTCTTTCCAGGTTGAAAACCTGGCGTCCTAACCGATAGACGAACGGGCCACGCTGGCAGTGACGTGGTGTCTAGAAAAACCATGCCGCGGGTTCAAGCGGATTCTTTGCCCTAAGCCCGCGAAACTTCACTCGGCCCAGGCGGCATCTTCCAGGCGCAGTTGCACGGTCGTGCGGCCCTGCCAATGGTTCAACTCGACCCGTCCCGCGACATGCACCGCGCGCCCGTTGTGCGATTGCAGTGCGTCGAGGCCCGATGTGACAGCGTCGAAACAGATCGCATCAAGCGTGACCGGTCCGCCATCACCAAAGGTCAACTTGAGGTGGGTTTCGCCAACGGGGCGTGTGTGACGGATGCGCAGGCCGGGCAGGGCAAAACGTGGCGCGGGGGCACCTGCGCCAAACGGGCCCGCGGCCTCGAGCTGTTCCAGAAGCTCGGGCGTTGCGGCGCCCGGCATAAGCGTGGCGTCCAGGCGCAGGTCGGCCGGGCCGCTCTGCCCCGCGCCCTGCTTGGCCAGAAGCTCCGACAGGCGGGCCATCGCCGGGTCAAGTTGCCTGCGGGTGAGCGACAGGCCCGCCGCCATCTTGTGACCCCCGCCTTTTTCGATCAGCCCTTCGGCGGCGAGTTTCTGGATCGATGCGCCAAGGTCGACACCCGCGACGGATCGGCCCGAGCCTTTCCCGTCGTCTCCGTCGAAGCCGATCACCACGGCGGGTCGGCGGGTGCGGTCCTTCAGCCGCGAGGCCACAATCCCAACGACGCCCGGATGCCAGCCATCTTCCGCCGCCCAGATCAGCGGCGCGTCAAGCCCGCGCCCCTCGGCCTGGGCAAGGGCGGCTTCGCGCACCCGCATCTCGATCTCGCGTCGGTCGGTGTTCAGGGTATCGAGGCGCGCGGCGATATTCTCGGCTTCGGCCATGCTGTCCGTGGACAGAAGCCGCGCGCCGAGGTCTGCGGCGCCGATCCGTCCACCGGCATTGACACGCGGCCCCAGCACGAAGCCCAGGTGATAGGAGGTCGGCGCGCGGTCCAGGCGGCCCACATCCGACAGCGCCACAAGGCCGGGTCGCGCACGTCGTGCCATGACCTTCAGGCCCTGCCGCACAAGCGCCCGGTTCACCCCGGTCAACGGCGCCACATCCGCCACCGTGGCCAGTGCCACGAGGTCCAGCATCGCCATCAAATCCGGGCCCTGCACCATGTCCGCGCGCAGGCGGCGGTTCGCCTCCACCAGCACCATAAAGACCACGCCCGCCGCGCAAAGGTGGCCAAGCGCGCCGCTTTCATCCTGCCGGTTCGGGTTCACGACAGCCACGCACTCGGGAAGTTCCGCGCTGGCCAGGTGGTGATCCAACACGATCACATCGGCCCCCACGGCCGCCGCAATCGGCCCGTGCGAGAGGGTCCCGCAATCGACGCAGATGATCAGGTCGTGATCCCGCGCCAACGCTGACATCGCCTCGTCATTTGGGCCGTAGCCTTCGTCGATCCGGTCGGGAACGTAGAGCGTCGCAGAGCGGTTGAGCGCTCGCAACCACCAGATCAACAGCGCGGCAGAAGACCCGCCATCCACATCGTAATCGGCAAAGACCGCAATGCGTTCGCCGGCGCGGGCCGCCGCGACAAGTCGTTCGGCAGCGGGCTCCATGTCGCGCAACGTCATCGGATCGGGCAGGAGGTCGCGCAGAGCCGGGGCCAGAAACGCGGACGCTTCGTCGGGTGACACACCCCGGTGCGCAAGGATCGCGGCCACGGCAGGCGGTAGATCTGCGCGTTGAACCAGCGCCTCAGCCTTCCGGGTGAGATCGTCGGAGGGGCCGACCCAGCGACGCCCCGTCAGCGAGGTTTCGACACCAAGGTAGCTCATGGCCCCTCGGTCAGGATCGTATCGGTCGCAAGCGCGGTGCAGAATTCGCCGTGCAGGTGGCTGATCGCGGTGTCGTGGATCACCTGCGGATCCGGTGCGGTGAGGGTCGGGGCCCAATCGGTGGCGGCGTTGGATGCAAACGCGGCGCAGGCGTCATGGGCCAGCCGCACGTTGAAGCCGAGGTTTGCGGCCATTCGGGTTGTGGTCGAGACGCAATGCGGCGTGGTCAGCCCGCAAATCACAAGGTCACCGACGCTGGACTGGGTCAGGTGATCTTCCAACTCGGTGCCGATGAAGGCGGAATTGACGGATTTCTCGAAGATCGGCTCATGGTCAAGCGGCGCGACTTCGGGTTTGAAGATCGTGCCCTCGGACACCAACGGGCTGCCGAATTCGCTGCTGACATGGCGAATGTGGCAGATCGGGGCGGCCCATTTGCGCCATTCGGCCAACAGGCGGCCCGCGTTTGTCTCGGCGCCGGGGTTGTTGCGCGCGCCCCAGACGGGGGCTTCGAACCCCATCTGGATGTCGATCAGGATCAGCGCCGAGGCCATGCCCGTCCGCCCGCCCGTCAAGCGCGCGGGTTGCGGTAGCTCATCCGCCGGACGGAGCCGGTTTTGGAGCGCATCAGGATCGTCTCGGTGGTCAGGTGCGTCGGTTCGCGAACGATGCCGGGCAGGATCGAGCCGTCTGTGACGCCGGTCGCGGCAAAGATCACATCGGCGGTCACCATGTCGTCGCGGGAATAGATCCGGTCGAGGTCCTTGATCCCGGCCTTGGCCGCGCGGCCCTTTTCATCATCGTTGCGGAAGGTCAGGCGGCCCCACATCTGCCCGCCCATGCATTTCAGCGCCGCGGCGGCCAGAACGCCCTCGGGCGCGCCGCCAGAGCCCATGTACATGTCGATGCCGGTTTTCTCGGATTCGGCGCAATGGATCACGCCGGCCACATCGCCGTCGGTGATCAGGCGGATCGCGGCGCCGGTTTCGCGCAATTGCTTGATCATGGGTTCGTGGCGCGGCCGGTCGAGCACGCAGACGGTGACATCGGCGGTGGTGCATTGCTTGGCGGCGGCGAGAAGGCGCACGCGCTCGCCGGGTGTCTGATCGAGGCTGACGATGTTTTCGGGGAAGCCGGGGCCGATGGCGAGCTTGTCCATGTAGACATCGGGCGCGTGCAGCATGGAGCCGCGCGGGCCCATGGCGATCACGGTGAGCGCGTTGGGCATATCCTTGGCGGTCAGGGTCGTGCCTTCGAGCGGGTCGAGGGCGATGTCGACCTCGGGGCCGTTGCCTGCGCCGACCTCTTCGCCGATGTAGAGCATGGGCGCTTCGTCGCGCTCGCCCTCACCGATGACGACGACGCCGGAAATGTCGAGGCGGTTGAGCTGCTCGCGCATGGCGTTGACGGCGGCCTGATCGGCGGCTTTCTCGTCACCGCGCCCGACCCATTCGGCTGAAGCGATGGCGGCGGCCTCGGAGACGCGGGCGAGCCCGAGTGAAAGCAAACGGTCGTTGAAGTCTTTCTTGGCCATGGAAATCCCTGCGCAAGTTGTAAGCGGTTGGCACTGCCATAGCGGGCGGGGTTGGGCGCGACAAGGCTGGGGGCGCTAACGGGATGGGCGGGCACGAAGGCGGCCTGTGCACGTTGATCATTCATTTATGAATAGATCGGGTCAATCCCCAACCCATAACTATTCGCAAATGAATAGTTGACGGCTCAGATCTCCAGCGCGGGGGCCGGGCCTTGATGTTCGAAATGCCAGATCGCCTGCCAGTTTTCGCCCTGCCGTTCCAGCACCAGCGCATTGCGTTCGGCAACATAGCGCAGGTTCTGGCCGGGTATGCGCCGGATGCGGATCGGATGGCCGGGCAAGGGGCTTTGCCCCAGCCGCGAGAGCGCCCCGAGCGCGCGCGCCCAGGCGCGGGGCGGCGGGCGGTGGGTGATGCCGGAGGCGACAAGCTGATGCAGGGGCTGGCCGTTGTGCGCGGCCATTTCGGCGCGGGTGGCAAGGTGAATTTCGCCCGACAGAAGGGTGACGTCCTGCCCGTCGGCCTCTTGCATCTGCATCATCAGACCCAGCATGCGCTGCCAGCTTTCGCGATGCGCGCGGCTTTGCCATTGATCGCGCAGATCGTCTTCGTACTTCTGCATCTTCGGCGTGAGCACCATCAACGCCTCCAGGATCGACAGGCGCGGGCCGAGGAGCGGCACGGAGGACATCACGAGCGTTCGGCCCCGGAACGCCGCCGCCGCCGCCGCCTCCATCGCCGTCCAGCCGCCGTCGTCCATGATCTGCCTGCGGGTGCGTTCCGACCGCAGATCGGGGGCGAGCAGGCGCAGGCCGGGCAACGCCACCTGCCAGCCAAGGTGATAGCCCTTTGGATCGGTGAAACGCGCGGGCAGATCGCCCGCAACCGTGCCGTGTTGGAAGGCCAGATTGGCCTCCTGCGCGACCTCGAAGAGGGTCTGGCCCACGGGCGAATAGGTGCGCGAGCGGGGCAGGGAGCCCCAGCCGTCGCAGATATCATGGTCGTCCCATTGCGCCAGCGACGGCACGCGGGCGACGAGCCAAGCGTAGTCGGGGTGCTGCAATTGTGCGATGTAGCGCTCGGCGAAGCGCGCGCGCAGATGCTCGCGCAGATCGTCGAGATCATGGGGCAGCGGATCGCGGGGGATCTTGTCGGGCCAGTCTTCGGAAAGCGGATGGCCGTGCGTGGCCTCGTCGGCGTAAACCTGATCGCCGCCATGGAGCAGGAGGCCGAAGGGCCGCGCGCGGTGCTGTGTGGCGAGGCAGGCCCACATGGCGTTGCGCTCGGCCCCATCGCGGTCCAGATCGCCGTGTTCCTCGCCGTTGCAGGACACGTAGGCGAGGCGCAGGTCGCCGGTGAGATCAGAGGCGACGGGATAGGTTTCGCCGTTCCATACGTAGGCGGCGGGGGCATCGGCGGGCACGGAAAAGCGCGCGCGAAAAAGTGCGACCTGCGGGTAGCAGAGCAGTTCGACAGGCGCGACGTGCACGTCGTCGACGGTCAGCGGGCCGGGCGTGTCGCCGGGCGGCGCGGCAAACAGGGCGGCCAGATGCAGCCGCCCGTCGGCGATGTGGTCAAGGATCAGGAGGGGGCCGAGGATCCGGTCCGGTGTCACGCCTCAGACGTCCTCGATCCGCAGGGCCACGGGATCGCCCGACACGACGCCGGTGGCGGGCAGGGCGGCCAAAGCGGCGTCAAGATCGGGGCGCGCGGCCTTGTGAGTGATGATGAGCACCGGCGCGTTGCTGGCGTCGTGATCATATTGGCGCATGCGATCGATGGAGATGCCGTTTTCGCCAAGCGCGGTGGCGACCTTGGCCAGCGCGCCGGGTTTGTCGACCAGGTCCAGCCGCAGGTAGAAACAGGCGGGGCTTTCGGCGTTTGCGGGCGTGGCCTCGACCAGCGTGTCGGCGGGTTGGCCGAACACCGGCAGGCGCAGGCCGCGCGCGATGTCGCAGATGTCGCCCATCACGGCCGAGGCGGTGGGGCCTTCGCCCGCGCCGGGGCCGCGCAACACGACCTGTTCCACGGCGTCGCCTTCGATCACCACCATGTTGGTGCCGCCGACCAGTTGACCGAGCGGCGAGGTGGCGGGCACGAGGCAGGGGGTCATGCGTTGTTCCAGCCCGCGGCCGGTCATCTGCGCGACGCCCAGGAGTTTGATCTTGTAGCCCAAATCGCCCGCGCGGCGGATGTCGTCGATGGAGACTTTGCCGATGCCTTCAAGGCGCATGTCGTTGAACGCGACGCGCGTGCCGAAGGCGATGGCGGCAAGGATGGAGAGTTTATGGCCCGCGTCGATGCCGCCCACATCGAGGTTCGGGTCGGCCTCCAGATAGCCCAGGCCGTCGGCCTCATCGAAGGCGGCCTGGTAGGACAGGCCCGCTTCGTCCATCCGGGTCAGGATGTAATTGCAGGTGCCGTTCATCACGCCCATGACGCGGCTGATGCGGTTGCCGGCCAGCCCTTCGGTCAGGGATTTGATCACCGGGATGCCGCCCGCGACGGCGGCCTCGTAGCGGAGCGCTGCGCCGTTGGTTTCGGCCCGTTCGGCGAGCGCTTGGCCGTGGTGGGCGAGCATGGCCTTGTTGGCGGTGACGACGTCCTTGCCTGCGGCCAGGGCGGCTTCGGTGGCGTCTTTGGCGGGGCCGTCATCGCCGCCCATCAGCTCCACGAAAAGGTCGACATCGGCGCGTTTGGCCAGCGCGACGGGATCGTCTTCCCAGGCGTAATCGGCAAGGTTCACGCCGCGATCCTTGTCCCTGGAGCGCGCGGAGACGGCGGAGATGGTGATGGCGCGCCCGGTGCGCGCGGACAGAAGGTGCGCCTGCCGCTGGACGATTTTTACAACGCCGACACCAACGGTGCCAAGCCCGGCGATGCCAAGACGGATGGGGTCAGTCATTGCGGGAACTCCGGGCGCGGGGTGGGTTGCGCCGCCCGTTTAGCGGCTCTGCCCGAAGGCTGCAACGCACGGTCGCTCAGAGGGGCATATTGCGCAGCCAATCGGCCCGGCGCTGCAGGTTGGCCAGGCGCGCCTCAAGGCTGGCGCCTTCGGTTGCGGCGGCGCGCGGCGCAGGGGCCTCGGCGCTGGCAAGAAGCGGTTCGAGGGGGACCAGGCGCGGGTAGTCCGCGGCCTGCGATTGCGCGGTCAGGCGGTCGTCCAGATCCGGAAAGCTGGGGGCGCAGGCCATCGGCAGCAGGCAAAGGAGCAGGGTGGCATATCGCATGCACCCAGCGTAGCGCGGCGGGCGGCGGCAAGTCCAGACGCCTTGAATTGAACACCCGTTCAGATAAGCTTGGCCCCATGGCACGCACCCAGGGCTCGCACGCCGGAACCACCGGCCCCAAGATCCGCGCGACCGCGCTGCGGCTGTTTGCGCGGCATGGCTTTGCGGCCGTCTCGATGCGCCAGATCGCGCGCGAGGTGGGGGTACAGGCGGGGGCGTTGTACCTTTACACGCCGGACAAGCAGACTTTGTTGTTCGACCTGATGCGCGATCATTTGCAGGATCTTCTGGCCGACTGGACCCCGCCCGTGGGTGGCGCGATGGCGCAGTTGGAGCATTTCGCGCGGCATCACATCGCCTATCACCTCGACCGACCGGAGCTGGTGTTCATCGCCTATATGGAGCTGCGCAACCTCAGCCCCGAGAATTTCGCGGTGATCGAGGCACTCCGGCGCGATTACGAGGACCGGCTGGAAGCGATCCTGCGCGCCGGTGTGGCCGAGGGGGTGTTCGATGTGTCGGACACGAAACTGGCGACCATGGCGGTGATTTCCATGCTGACGGGCGTCACGACATGGTTCCGCGATGGCGGGCGGCTGTCGCGGGCGGATGTGGAATCCACGTATTGGGACATGGTGCGCAAGGCGGTGCAGGGCGGCTGAACGCGCTACTGTGCGGGGACCAC
This sequence comes from Gymnodinialimonas ulvae, assembly GCF_037543845.1. Lineage (NCBI taxonomy): Bacteria > Pseudomonadati > Pseudomonadota > Alphaproteobacteria > Rhodobacterales > Paracoccaceae > Gymnodinialimonas > Gymnodinialimonas ulvae. Next base: position 1,514,112 of record NZ_JBBIFX010000001.1, on the reverse strand, counting down.
GCGTTGCGGGGCGGGCACCTTGGGGAAGGGCACCAGACGGCCCTGATCCTCATCCCAGAGTTTGAGCGTAAAAGAGCGGAAGGCCTCCATCCAGCCGATCGTCTGAACTTCGTAGCGCTGCCGCAAGGCGCGGTGGCAGGCGCGCAGCCGGTAGGAGGGGATGTTGGCGTTGAAATGGTGGATATCGTGGTAGGTGATGTTGGCCACGGCGAAATCAAACAGCCAGCCCAGATCCAGCGCCGAGGAGCCTTGCAAAGCCGCGCGGGCCGGGTTGAGGTCGGGCTTGCGATCCCACCACGTGTCTTCGAAATTATGCTGCAGATACACCAGAAACACGCCAATGCAGCCCGCCGTAAAGACAGTTCCCGCATAGATGATCAGGCCGACAGACCCGGCCCAGGCCCAGATCAGCGCAACCCACAACGCCAGCCCCGCATTGTGCGCCAGCACCTGCCACGGGGCAAGGCGGGCCGTGTTTTTGGGCCAGCGATAGACGATCACATAGGTGAACAGACCCCCCAGCGGGATCATCAGAAACGGGTTGCGATACAGGCGATATTGCAGCCGTTTCCAGAACCCGGCGTCGTGCCACTCGCGCTGCGTCATGGTGAATATCTCGGTGGTGTCGCGTTCGTCGAGATTGCCGAGATGACTGTGATGTTCGTTGTGATTGTGCTGCATCACGCTGAACGGGGTGAGCGTGAAGACGCTGCTGGCATGACCGGCGAGCGTGTTGAGCCGCTTGGTCGTGAAAAAGGAATTGTGGCCCAGATCGTGCTGAATCACGTAGAGACGCACGCCTGCGAAGGCGTTTATGACGATCAGCGGCACGACGAGCCACCAGACCGGCCAGGCCTGTACGGCGAGCCAGAGGGTCAGCAGATATCCGGCGAAGGTGCCGAAATAGCTGAGCGACGCGAGGCGGTTGTCGCGTTTGGTCCAGTCGCGTGTGAAGCGGCGAATCTCGCGTTCAGCATCTTTGCGGTAGGTCGGTGTTATCTCGGGAAGGGACGATGTTGCGTGCATTGGTCCGGTCCAGGTCGTGAAGCTGTGTTGTCTTTCAATAGATTAGCGGATGGGGGCCGGTGGCAGACGGGTGGATGACACCCCTTGGTTGCCCCCTCGACAGGTTTATTTAGTATTCTGTTTACCTTTCGCAAACTCTCACCCCACAGAATTTGCGGCAAGCCGGAGCCGACAATCGGCTTGAAACAAGCTGATTGTTGCGACCTTCCGCCGATGCGCGGCCCGTGTTAAGCGGGTTGAACGGCGTTCAGGGAGGGCACATGGCTGGCAAGGTTGAGGCGCGCAAAGCGGCGCTGCGCGGAAAGCTGGTCGATCTGGCCGAGGCGCGGATCGAGGCGGAGGGACTGGCCGCACTCCGGGCACGCGATCTCGCGAAAGAGGCGGGATGTGCGGTGGGCGCGATCTACACGCATTTCGACGATCTGCATGCGCTGACGCTTGAGGTGAACGGGCGGACATTCGTGCGCCTGGGCGCGGTCGTGAGCGCAGCCGTCGATGCAGCGGCGGGCCAGGCGCCAAACCAGCGCCTGATCGCGATGTCGCATGCCTATCTGGGGTTTGCGGCCGATCACCCGAAGCTGTGGCGCGCGTTGTTCGATGTAGAGATGCGCTCCGACGGACCGGTGCCGGAATGGTATGCGGCGGCGATGGCGCGGCTGTTTCGGTTTATCTCGGAACCGCTGGCGGAAATCTTTCCGCATTATGAACCGCGTGAGCTGGATTTGATGACGCGGACGCTGTTTTCGTCGGTGCATGGGATCGTGTTGCTGGGGCTTGAAAACCGGATCTCCGGAGTGCCGGGCGAGCAATTGCGCGCCATGATCCGGCTGCTTTTGGAGCAGGTTGGCCAAAAAAGTTGAACGCCGTTCAATTTTATTCTTGAACGCAGTTCATTTTCTCACTACATCGAATTCATGAACGTTGTTCAGATTTGGGAGTAGATGATGTTGAGAACCCTGACCACGCTGATTGATGGCGCGAATGCGCGGGCCGAAGACCGGCTGCGCGACCACTTCTGCATTGAATTGATCGACCAAAAGATCCGTGAGGCGGAGGCGAGCCTGAAGGCGGCGAAGTTTTCTCTGGCCTCGCTTATTCAGCGCGAACGCACGGAATCGCGCCAAGTGACGGCGCTGGAAAACCGGGTGGCGGACCTGACGGGGCGCGCGCGGGAGGCCTTGTCGGAGGGCCGTGAAGACCTTGCGACGGAAGCCGCAGGCGCCATCGCACAGACGGAAAACGAGCTGGAGGTGCGGCGGGACACGGTGCGGCGCCTTGAGGGTCGTATCTTGCAGCTGCGGCAATCGGTGGAGGCGGCAAACCGTCGGATTATTGATTTGAAACAGGGGGCTTTCGCCGCGCGCGCCGCCAAGAAAGAGGCCGATATCCAGACCCGATTGGGCCGTCATGTGGCGCAGGATTCGGCGTTTGAGGAGGCAGAGGCGTTGATCCAGCGGGTGCTGAACCGCGATGATCCGTTCGAGCAGGGCCAGATCCTGCGCGAGATCGACAGCGGTTTGGAGCGTGCGGACGTGGCCGAAAAGCTGGGCGAGGCGGGCTTTGGCGCGCCGACGAAATCCAATGCCGCCGATGTGCTGCGCCGACTGCGGGCGCAGACCGGCAGCAAGTAAATTCGATCCAAAAAGGAGTATTACCATGTTTGATCGCCACCATAACACATTGATCTTGAACCTGAATTTCATCGGCGTGGGCCTGGCCTATGCGCTGCTGGCGCTGTCGCTGTGGCTGTCTACGGACGTGCCGCTGGCGACCAAGGGCTATTGGGCGATGGGAATTTTCCTGCTGACGCTGAGCCTGATCAACGTTGTGAAATACCGCTTCGATATGCGGCTCGATGAGGACAGGCTGAAGCGGATCGAGGACGCGCGGAACGAGAAGATGCTGGAGGAGGCGATCAAGGACGCGGCCTGATCCCCGAAGGCGGTCCCCCGCCGGTTTGGACAATATTTGAAACAAAAAAAGCGCCCCGCGGGGCGCTTTTTCGACTGGCGTTAAGGGTTGGTTGTCAAAGGTCGGGGTAGATCGGGAACTTGTCGCACAGCGCCTTAACCTCGGTGCGGACCTTGGCCTCCACCTCGGCGTTGCCGTCTTCCCCGTTGGCGGCGAGACCGTCGACGACTTCGACGATCCAATCGGCAATTTGACGGAACTCGGCCTCGGTGAAGCCGCGGGTCGTTCCAGCGGGCGAGCCGAGACGGATGCCGGAGGTGATCATCGGCTTTTCAGAGTCGAACGGGATACCGTTCTTGTTGCAGGTGATATGCGCGCGCCCGAGGGCCTTTTCGGTGGCGTTGCCCTTCACGCCCTTGGGCCGCAGATCGACCAGCATCAGGTGCGTGTCGGTGCCGCCGGTGACGATGTCGAGGCCGCCTTTCATCAACTGATCGGCGAGCGCCTTGGCGTTGGCGATGACCTGGCCCTGATATTCCTTGAAGCCGGGGCGAAGCGCCTCGCCGAACGCCACGGCTTTGCCCGCGATCACATGCATGAGCGGCCCGCCCTGAATGCCGGGGAAAATGGCCGAATTGCACTTCTTGGCGATGGCCTCGTCATCGGTGAGGATCATGCCACCGCGCGGACCGCGCAGGGTTTTGTGCGTCGTCGTGGTGGCGACATGGGCGTGCGGGAAGGGCGAGGGGTAATGGCCCGACGCCACCAGACCGGCGAAATGTGCCATGTCGACAAGCAGGTAGGCGCCGACGCTATCGGCAATCTCGCGCATGCGGGCGAAGTCGATGACGCGCGGAATGGCGGAGCCACCGGCGATGATCATCTTGGGTTTGTGCGTGGCGGCCATTTCGGCGACCTGATCGTAGTCGAGTTCGAGATCCTGCTTGCGCACGCCATACTGGACCGCGTTGAACCACTTTCCCGACTGGTTCGGCTTGGCGCCGTGGGTCAGGTGGCCGCCCGCGTCCAGCGACATGCCGAGGATGGTGTCGCCGGGCTGCAGGAGCGCCTGAAACACGCCCTGATTGGCCTGGCTGCCGGAGTTGGGCTGCACGTTGGCAAAGCCCACATTGAACAGCTGCTTGGCCCGGTCGATGGCAAGTTCTTCCGCGATGTCAACATATTGGCAGCCGCCGTAATAGCGCCGACCGGGGTAGCCCTCGGCGTATTTATTGGTCATCACGCCGCCTTGGGCCTCCATCACGGCGGCCGAGACGATGTTTTCTGACGCGATCAGCTCGATCTCGTCGCGCTGCCGGCCAAGCTCCTGCGTGGTGGCGGCGAAAATCTCGGGATCACGGCTTTCAAGGCTTTCGGTGAAGAAACCGTCGTCTTTGTGCGGGGCGTTCATGGGCGTCTCCTCCTGCCATGATGGGGTCTTGCCGGGCGACTTAGGGCAAATGCGCCGGTCGGGGAAGGGTGTAAAACGGCGCGGCGGCCTTGTTTTGCGGCATTTCGCGGCATGCAACGGGATACAGTGTGGCTGGCGGAGGCCGATGGGATATTGTGTTTCCGATAGGCGCGCGCGATGGTTCGCGGGCAAGGACGCAAGGGGAGAGAGGCCATGCCCGCCGCGCGCAACATCGCCTTTCTGGCCTCGGACACGGCGCTGGCCCAGGAGGCCAAGGCGACGCTCGAGGCCCGCTACGGCGCGCATCCGCCTGAGGAGGCCGACGTGATCGTGGCCCTCGGGGGCGATGGTTTCATGCTTTCGACGCTGCACGCGACGCAGGACTTGCCCGCGCCGGTGTACGGGATGAACCGGGGCACGGTCGGGTTCCTGATGAACGAATATGGCGAAGACGGCCTGATCGCGCGTCTGGAGGATGCCGAAGAGGCGGTGATCAACCCGTTGAAAATGAATGCGGAATGTGTGGACGGAACGACGGCCGATGCGCTTGCGATCAACGAGGTGAGCTTGCTGCGCGCGGGTCCGCAGGCGGCCAAACTGCGCATCTTTGTGGACGGCAAGCTCCGCATGGATGAATTGGTCTGCGACGGCGCGCTGGTCAGCACGCCCGCGGGATCGACGGCGTATAATTACTCGGCCCACGGCCCGATCCTGCCGATCGGCGCGGATGTCCTGGCGATGACGGCGGTGGCGGCCTTCCGCCCCCGGCGCTGGCGCGGGGCGTTGTTGCCGAAGGGTGCACTGGTGCGGATCGAGGTGGTAGAAGCCGCCAAGCGCCCGGTGATGGCCGATGCCGATAGCCGGTCGGTGAAAGAGGTGGCCGCCGTGGAAATCCGCTCGGAGCCCGAAATCGAACATCGCATCCTGTTTGATCCCGGTCACGGGTTGGAAGAGCGGCTGCTGCGCGAACAATTCCAATAGGCCCGCCCGGCGCGCAGGTGTCGCAGGGTCAACATGGCGTGGCGATGTTAAGGGATCGTTTAACGTTAAACCATTGGTAGGACACGGTGGATGAGCGACGATAAACCCGACGGCCTGCGCGAAGCGGCGCTTCATTATCACGAATATCCCCGCCCCGGAAAACTTGAGATCAGGGCCACGAAACCGCTGGCCAACGGCCGCGATCTGGCGCGGGCCTATAGCCCCGGCGTGGCGGAGGCGAGCCTTGAAATAAAGGACGATCCCGGAAATGCGGCGCGATATACGGCGCGCGGGAACCTGGTGGCGGTGGTCTCCAACGGCTCGGCGGTTCTGGGCCTTGGCAACATCGGGGCGCTGGCGTCGAAGCCGGTGATGGAGGGCAAGGCGGTTCTGTTTAAGAAGTTCGCCGAGATTGATTGCTTTGACATCGAGGTGAACGAGCCGGACCCCGAAAAGCTTGCGGACATCGTCTGCGCGCTGGAGCCGACGTTCGGTGCGATCAACCTGGAAGACATCAAGGCGCCGGATTGTTTCATCGTTGAACAAATCTGTCGGGAGCGGATGGGCATCCCGGTTTTCCACGACGATCAGCACGGCACGGCCATCGTTGTTGGGGCGGCGGCGACCAATGCACTGCATGTGGCGGGCAAGGCATTCGAGGACATCAAGGTGGTCTCGACAGGGGGGGGTGCTGCGGGGATTGCGTGTCTGAACATGCTGCTGAAGCTGGGTGTGCGGCGCGAGAATGTCTGGCTGTGCGACATCGACGGGCTGGTCCATGAGGGGCGGGGCAATTCGACGCCGCAGAAAGATGCCTATGCGCAAGGCGACCGGGCGATGGGTCTGGGCGATGTGATCGCGGGGGCGGATCTGTTCCTGGGCCTGAGCGGGCCGGGGGTTTTGACGCCTGAGATGGTGGGCAAGATGGCGGAGCGTCCGATCATCTTTGCGCTGGCCAACCCGACGCCCGAGATCCTGCCGGAGGCGGTCCGTGCGGTGGCGCCGGATGCGATTATTGCCACGGGGCGGAGCGATTTTCCCAATCAAGTCAATAACGTGCTATGTTTTCCGTTCATCTTTCGCGGCGCGCTCGACGTGGGCGCGACCGAGATCAACGACGCGATGCAGCTGGCGTGTATCGACGGGATTGCAGCGTTGGCGCGGGCCACGACAAGCGCGGAGGCGGCGGCGGCCTACAAGGGCGAGCAACTCACCTTCGGGGTGGACTACCTGATCCCGAAACCGTTCGATCCACGCCTTATGGCGGTGGTGGCCGGGGCGGTGGCGGAGGCGGCGATGGCGTCGGGCGTGGCGACGCGGCCAATCGCGGATCTGGGTGCGTATCGGGCCAAACTGAACGAGTCGGTGTTCAAGTCGGCGCTGGTCATGCGGCCCGTCTTCGAGGCCGCGGCAACGGCAGAGCGCAAGATCGTGTTCGCGGAGGGCGAGGACGAGCGCGTGCTGCGCGCCGCACAGGCGATGGTGCAGGAAACCACGGATGTGCCGATCCTGATCGGGCGACCGGAGGTGATCGCGGCACGAATCGAGCGCGCGGGGCTGGTGATCGAGCCGGGGCGCGACGTCGAATTGGTGAACCCCGAAAACGACCCGCGTTACCGCGATTACTGGGAGACGTATCACCGTCTGATGGCGCGCAAGGGGGTCTCGCCGGACCTCGCGCGGGCGATCATGCGCACCAACACCACGGCGATTGGCGCGGTCATGGTACAGCGCGGCGAGGCCGATAGCCTGATCTGCGGGACGTTCGGGCAATACCTTTGGCACCTGAACTACATCTGCCAAGTCCTTGGGGCGGATGATTTTCATCCGGTGGCGGCGCTCAGCCTTTTGATCCTGGAAGACGGGCCGTTGTTCATTGCCGACAGTCAGATCCACCCGACGCCGACGCCGCAGCAGATCGCGGAGACGGTGATCGGCTGCGCGCGCCATATTCGCCGCTTCGGGGTGGAGCCGAAAATCGCGCTGTGTTCGGGAAGCCAGTTCGGCAATCTCGACAGTGACAGCGGGCAGCGTATGCGCGCGGCACTTGCGTTGCTGGATAGCGAGACACGCGATTTCGTCTATGAGGGCGAGATGCATGTCGACAGTGCGCTGGACCCGGAATTGCGCGCGCGGGTGTTCCCGAACTGCCGCCTGGAGGGAGCGGCGAATGCGTTGGTCTTTGCGTCTACGGATGCGGCCGGGGCGACGCGTAACATCCTGAAGATGAAGGCAAACGGGTTGGAGGTTGGCCCGATCCTGATGGGGATGGGCAACCGCGCGCATATCGTGACGCCGTCGATCACGGCACGGGGGTTGCTCAATATCTCGGCGCTCGCGGGGACGCCGGTCAGCCACTATGGCTGAGCGGTCGCAGTTCGGGCCAAACCGGTTTGGTCGAGACGTTTTGCGCTGACACCGGGCCCGGGCCGATCGCATAGTTGTAGCCATGATGGACCATATCCCCCCGCGCGACCCGGTGCGTGACGCGGCCAGCCTTTCGGACACCGCAGACGACCCGCGCAGCCTGCGGCACATGACCCACGATATCCGCGCCGCGATGTCGGACGTGATCGGCGGGCTGCGCCTTGTCGATCCGTCGCGGCTGGACCCACAGACGCAGACTCAGATCGACCGGGTGCGGGCCGCCGCCGATACGCTGGCGGCCCTTGTGGATCACGTTCTGCTGGAGGCGGCGGGCGAGCGCCCGGCGAGCGACGATGCGGGGCCGGTGGGGCTTGAGGAATGGTTGCGGGGCCTGGCGCATCGGTGGCGCGGACCGGCGGCAGAGCAGGACCGGCGGTTCCGGATCATCCGCGAGGGGCACTTGCCTGCGCGGCTGAAACTTGCCGCCGTGCCATTGAACCGTGTGGTCGGCAATCTTGTTGCCAATGCCTTGCACCACGTGCCCGACGGCGATGTCGAGGTCCGGGTCAGCGCGCTGCACGACGGGGCGGTCGCGGTGGAGGTCTGCGACGCGGGACCGGGCTTTCCCGAAGAGGTTCTGCGGGGCGGAGCCGCGCGTCAGCCGGCTGCGACGGCGGGGTCGGGCCTTGGGTTGAAGATCGCGCGGAACCTGTCACGCGATCTCGGGCTGGATCTGACGCTGCGCAACGAGGCGGGCGGGGCCTGCGCACGGCTGCGGATCGCGCGCGCCCTGACCGATGACACGGAGATCCCCTATGGGCCGACGCAAGCCGTCAGCCTGTCGGGCCTGCGCCTGTTGGTGGCTGAAGACAACCTGACCAACCAGACGATCCTGCGGCATATGCTGGAGCCGATGGGGGCCGAGGCAGATTTCGTGGAAGACGGGCGTGCGGCGCTGCGGGCGTTGTCGGAGGCACCCTATGATATCGCGCTTCTGGATATCGAGATGCCGGAAATGTCGGGCCTTGAGGTGATGGAGGCGGTGCGCGCGATGCCGGGCGCGGTGGCTGCGATGCCGTTGGTGGCGATCACCGCCTATGTGCTACGCGACAATCGCGAGGCAATTTATGCAGCGGGGGCCGATGGGATCATCGGCAAGCCGGTGCCCTCCGCCGAGGATCTGGGCCGCGCGATCCTGCGCCATGTGGGCGAGGCCACGCAGCCGCCCGGCGACGCGGACGCGCCGGTGGAAGTGGGGGGCGCGTTCTTGGACCGTGGGCGGTTCGACCGCCTGATGGAGGTCGCGGGGCCCGACGGGCGGGCGGAATTGCTGCAGCGTCTGGGTGAGGACCTGGCCGTGACGCTGGAGGCGATGGATGGGGCCCACGCGGCGGCCGACACCGACGAGATGCGCGCGCAGACCCATATCCTGATCGCGATTTCGGGGGCGGTGGGCGCGGACCGGCTGTGCCACAATGCCGAGACGCTGAACATCGCGGCCAAGCGCCATTCGACGGAGCGCTTCGATGTGCTGTTCCCGCCGATCCGGGCCGATCTCGTGGCGCTGATCGAGGAGGTCGCGCGGCTTCGGGACACCTATGGCGCCCCGAACGATGGCGGCAACGATGGCGGCAACGATGGCGGTGCCGGGCGCGAGGATGCTGCGGGGGGATGACCCCGCGGCGTGACGCCTTGCGCTTGGCCCGCGCGGGCCGCAAGGTGGGCGCGATCACGATCAACAGACCCACAGGTGTTCCCTTGGCTGAGCCTCTCCTTCCGCATGCGGCGCGGGTGCGCGAAAACGCCCATGCGCCTTATTCCAACTTCAAGGTCGGAGCGGCCCTGCGCTCGGTCGAAGGCCGGGTGCATCTGGGCTGCAACGTGGAGAATGTGGCCTATCCCGAGGGCACCTGCGCCGAAGCGGGCGCGATTGCGGCGATGATTGCGGCCGGCGACACACGGATCGCGGAGATCGCAGTGATTGCCGACAGCCCCACGCCGGTGCCGCCCTGCGGCGGGTGCCGCCAGAAACTGGCGGAATTTGCACAGGGCGATGTGACGGTGACGATGGGCACGACCGGCGGAGCCAGTGAAACGGTGACGGTTGCGGATTTGTTGCCGGGCCAGTTCACCGCCGGGCACGTGTCCGGGACGCCATGAGCGACGCGCGTTCGATCCTTTTGAAACTGCGGGGCAGCGAGACGCTGACGGAGGCGGAGGTGTATTGGTTTGCCGAGGGGTTGGCGACCGGAGAGGTAAGCGACGCGCAGGCGGGGGCCTTTGCGATGGCGGTGTGCCAGCAGGGCCTTGGCGAGGCGGGTCGCGTACAATTGACGACCGCGATGCGGGAGACCGGGCGCAAGTTGAAATGGCGCCTCGACGGCCCGGTTCTGGACAAGCATTCGACGGGCGGTGTGGGTGATTGTGTATCGCTGGTGCTGGCGCCTGCGCTGGCGGCCTGCGGCGCGTTTGTGCCGATGATTTCGGGGCGCGGGCTTGGCCATACCGGTGGGACGCTGGACAAGTTGGAATCGATACCGGGCTACAACGTGGACGTGGACCCGGACGATTTGCAGGAGATCGTGGCCGATGTTGGCTGCGCGATCGTGGGGGCGAGTGCGGATATCGCGCCCGCCGACAAGAGGCTTTATGCGGTGCGCGATGTGACGGGCACGGTGGCGTCGCTTGATTTGATCACGGCCTCGATCTTGTCCAAGAAGCTGGCCGCGGGGTTGGAGGCGCTGGTTCTGGACGTGAAGGTCGGGACGGGGGCGTTCATGGGCGCGGCGGAGGATGCGCTGGGACTGGCGCAGGCGCTGGTGAAAACGGCGCAGGGCGCGGGGTGCATGACCTCGGCGCTGGTGACGGACATGAACCAGCCGCTGGCCAACAGCGCGGGCAATGCGTTGGAGGTCATCAAGGTGATGGAGGTGCTGACGGGGGCGGATGCCGAGAGTGATTTGTTCTGGCTGTCGAAGGCGTTGGGCGGTGAAGTTCTGGCCCTTGGCGGGCTGGCCGAGGATGCGGCGGATGGCGAGATGCGGATCGCGCGGGCCATTGAAAGCGGGGCTGCGGCCGGGGTTTTCGCCGAGATGGTCGCGGAATTGGGCGGACCGATGGATTTTGTGGACCGCTGGCCCGACCGGCTTCCGGCGGCGCGGGTGATGATGGACATTCATGCGGGAGAGGCGGGTGTGGTGTCGGAGATCGACACGCGCGCTTTGGGCGAGGTTGTGGTCGCGCTGGGCGGCGGGCGGCAGGCGGAGGGCGACCGGATCGACCCGGCCGTGGGGCTGAGCGATATCGCGCGGATCGGCATGGCGGTCGACGCGGCGGTGCCGCTGGCGCGGATCCATTGCGCCACGGAAGAGGCGGGGCGCGCGGTGGCGGCCAAGCTGCGCAAGGCGTTCCGGCTTTCGGATCGCGCGGTGAAGCCGCCGCCACTGATCCATGAAAGGGTTGGGTGATGGGGCGGGCGTTCCTGGTGGTGATGGATTCGGTGGGCATCGGCGGCGCGCCGGATGCGGGCGATTTCTTCAACGACGGCGTGCCGGACACGGGCGCGAACACGTTGGGCCATATCGCGCAGGCCTGCGTGCAGGGCCGGGCGGAAGAGGGGCGCAGCGGGCCGCTCAGGATGCCGGTGCTGGATGCACTGGGGCTTGGCGCGGCGCTGCGGCTGGCGTCGGGGGCGCAGGGCGAAGGCCTTGATGCTGTGCCCACGGGGCTGTGGGGCGCGGCGCAGGAGATCTCGCCCGGCAAGGACACGCCGACGGGACATTGGGAATTGGCGGGCCTGCCGGTGCCGTGGGATTGGACCTATTTCCCGGACAAGACGCAGTCTTTTCCGCCCGAGGTGGTGGCGGAGGTGTGCCGGATCGCGGGCACCGAGGGGATCCACGGCAACCAGCATTCCAACGGGGTGAAGGTGATCGAGGATTTCGGCGCGCAGCATCAGAGCGATGGCTGGCCGATTTGCTATACCTCCGCCGACAGCGTGTTCCAGATCGCCGCCCATGAGGAGCGTTTTGGATTGGAGCGGTTGCTGGCCCTGTGCGAAGGGCTGGCGCCGATGTTGCACGCGATGCGGGTGGGCCGGGTGATCGCGCGGCCCTTTGTGGGCACGCCGGGGGACTACACGCGGACGTCGAACCGGCGCGATTACGCGATTGAACCGCCGGGCGACACACTTCTGGATTGGGCGATGGCGGAGGGGCGGCAGACCCGCGCGATTGGCAAGATCCGCGATATTTTCGCAGGCCGCGGCGTGGGACAGGTGGCTAAAGGGCCGGATGCGGAGTTGATGGTACATCTGGCCGAGGCGGTGGCAGAGGCGGATGATGGTAGCCTGACCTTCGCGAATTTCGTGGAATTCGACAGCCTTTACGGCCACCGGCGCGATATTTCGGGCTATGCGCGGCATTTGGAATGGTTCGACGCGCATCTTGCGCCGGTCTTGGCGGGGCTGCGGCCCGACGATTTGATGATCTTCACGGCGGACCACGGCAATGACCCGAGCTGGACCGGGACCGATCACACCCGCGAGCGCGTGCCGGTGGTTGCGGCGGGGCCGTATTCGGGGCAGATCGGCGTGCGAGGATTTGTGGATGTGGGTGCCTCGGTGGCGGCACATCTGGGGTTGCGCGCGCGCGGCGCGGGGGAGAATTTCCTGTGAAGGATTTGCCGAAGATCGAGCTGCATTTGCACCATGAGGGCGCGGCCCCGCCGGCGTTCATCCGGGGGCTGGCGGCGGAGAAGAACGTCGATCTGAGCGCGATTTTCCGCGAGGACGGCAGCTATGCTTATCGCGATTTCAACCATTTCCTGTCGGTCTATGAGGCCGCAACGAGCGTGTTGACGGGGCCCGAGGAGTTTGCGCGGCTGACCCGTGCGGTTCTGGAGGAAAGTGCGGCGCAGGGTGTGATTTACACCGAAACGTTCCTGAGCCCGGATTTCTGCGGCGGGGGCGATGTGGCGGCGTGGCGCGAGTATCTGGCGGCGATCGCCGAGGTGGGGGCCGAGGCCGAACGTGACATGGGCATCACCTTGCGCGGGATCGTGACCTGCATCCGGCATTTCGGGCCGGACAAGGCGCGCCCGGCGGCGATCTGCGCGGCAGAGACGGCGGGCGATTTCATCGTGGGATTCGGCATGGCGGGCGACGAGATGGTCGGCCATCAACGCGACTACCTGTGGTCGTTCGACTGCGCGCGGGAGGCGGGATTGGCGCTGACCACCCATGCGGGGGAATGGGGCGGCGCGGCCTCGGTCCGGGAAGCGGTGGCGGACATCGCACCGGCGCGGATCGGGCACGGGGTGCAGGCGATTGACGACCCCGCGCTGTGCGATGCGCTGGCCGAGCGGGGGATCGTGTTGGAGGTCTGCCCGGGATCGAATGTGTTTCTGGGCGTCTACCCGACGCTGCAGGCGCATCCAATCCAGCGCCTGCGCGAGCGCGGCGTGAAGGTCTCGGTTTCGACCGATGATCCGCCGTTCTTCCACACGAATATGACCCGTGAATACGAGGGGTTGGAGCGCGCATTCGGATGGGGCGAAGAGGATTTCGCGGAGGTGACGGAGACCGCGCTTGCGGCTGCCTTTTGCGATGCGACAACAAAAGACAGACTTCGGGAGCGTTTGACATGAGTGAGCATTTGACCGTGGTGGATCACCCCTTGGTGCAACACAAGCTGACCCTGATGCGGGATAAGGAATGTTCGACCAAGTCGTTCCGGCAATTGTTGCGGGAAATCAGCCACTTGTTGGCCTATGAGGTGACGCGCAATCTGCCCATGACAACCATGACGGTCGATACCCCGTTGCAGCCGATGGAGGCGCCGACGATTGCGGGCAAGAAGCTGGCGCTGGTGTCGATCCTGCGGGCGGGCAACGGGTTGCTCGACGGTATTCTAGAGCTGATACCGAATGCGCGGGTGGGGTTTGTGGGGCTTTACCGCGACCCCGAGACGCTGCAACCGGTGCAGTATTATTACAAGGTGCCCGAAGCGATTGGCGAGCGGTTGACGATTGTGGTCGATCCGATGTTGGCCACGGGCAATTCCTCGGCGGCGGCGATTGATCTGTTGAAGGAGGGGGGCGCGAAGAACATCCGGTTCCTGTGCCTTCTGGCAGCGCCCGAGGGGGTGGAGCGGATGCGGCAGGCGCACCCGGATGTGCCGATCGTGACCGCGGCGCTCGACACCCATCTCAACGACCACGGCTATATCGTGCCGGGGCTTGGCGATGCGGGCGACCGGATGTTCGGGACCAAATAAACGTTGCGTTGCCTTTACTTGGCCCTGCGACTCGCCCAAACTGAGCGGATAACGATTTCCGGGGGGATATTCGTATGGCCAAGACGCCACGTTTTCGCGCTGCTGCATTGAGCCTGACGGTCGGGCTTTTGCTGAGCGGCGCTGCATTTGCACAATCGGTTCCGGCGGAAACGCCGTCGTCTGGGTTTACCGGCGATCAATATGTCGACAGTCAGGGCTGCGTCTTCGTGCGCGTGGGCTTTGGGGCGACAACGCAATGGGTGCCGCGCGTCGGACGCGACCGGCAGCCGGTCTGCGGGTTCCAACCCACGGGCGGAGGCGATGTCGCGGTGCAAGATCCGTTCTCCAACGACAGTGTCGTGGTCATCGGCGAGACGCCCGCGACGCCCGCACCGGTGCCGCAAGCGCCATCGCGCGTGGTGGCCTCTGCGCCCGCACCGGCCACCGCAGCGCAGGGGCGCGCAACAGCCCCGGCGACGGCGGTTGCCCATGCGGCCAGCCCCACCTGCGGTCATCATCCGGTGTCGGCGCAGCCCTATTTCAACGGGGCGGAGGCGGTCTGTGGCGCGAATGCGGTGCATCCGGGCCACGGCCAATCGGTTGGATCGGGAACCTTGCTGGTACCGGCCACAAGTGATCCGGCCACAGGCGTGCCGCGCACCTTTGTGATGAACCGGCCACCGGCGGGCTACCGCTTTGCGTGGGAGGACGATCGGTTGAACCCCTATCGCGGGATCGGCACGGCAGAGGGCGAGCAGCAGATGCGCATGGTGTGGACCGATACGGTGCCACGGCGTCTGGTCGCGGTGCCGCTTGGGTCGCGTCAGATCCTGTTGCGGCAGTAACCGCGCGTCCGTGAGCTTCCGGCCGCAAGCGCCGGATTTCAGGTGATATGATCCGCCCTCGGCCCATTGGTCGGGGGCGGATGCGTTTAGCTGGTGCAGATTTCCTGAAGGCTGACCCAATCGCCATCTGTCAGGACCGGTTCGGTCGTTTGGCCCCGCAGGGGATCGGCCTCGATCAGGCCCAGAACAGATTCCCCCGAGACATCCTGCGCGAAGGCATAGGGTTGCGAGGAGATGCCGACCTCGGCGAAATGATCAAGCAACACGCTCTCATCGGCGCGCATCGTGTCATGGGACAGAAGCGTCGCGGCATGGGCATGGATCGGCTCGGCGGCGATATCACCGGTGGTCAGAAGCCGGAAGGTCGCGCCGATGCCCGCGTGGCGCAAGAGCGCCTCGACCGGGTCGGTGGCCTCGGACCGGGTGCGCTCGGCCAGAAGGTAGCCCGCGAAGACCTCGGGCGTCTCGTAATCCTCCGCCAGCGCGGCGGAGGCCACGACAATATCGCCGGGCAGGGTGAGCGTATCGGGGATGGTGGCGGGAAAGACGACGATGCGGGGCGGATTATCGGGGCCGTAGGTGCGGCTGGCCAAGCGGACCAGGGCGGTGCGCCCGCTGCTTGCGCCGCAGGGACGGCCGGCAATGTTGGAGATCTCGGCCAGAAGCTGATGCCCGATGTCGAGCCGCTTGGCGGGCGGCAGAAGCGACACGGTCTGCCGGATCATCGCATCGGGCAGCCACAGGGCGGCGGCCAGCACGCCGACCAGGATCGCGCCGCCCGCAAGGTAGAGACGCAGGCGCCCGGGGTGCGGGCGGGTCCGGGCGATGGCCGCACAGATGCGTTCGATGGCCGCGATCATCTCGGGGTCGGACAGCTCAAGCTCTTCCTCGCTGTCGGGGGCGGGGGCGTAGAGCGCGGGGCGCTTGCCGGGATTGCGGCGTTCAACGGCGGGCAGGGACCAGTGGCCGATGGCCTCGCCGGAGGGCGATGACATCACAAGGGACACATCGCCGAGCGCGACGATCACCTCGCGGCGTTGATCCTCGGCGTGTTCGCGCCAGAGGCCAATGGCCTCAAGCCGCCGGTATTCCTGGAGCGCTGTCATAGCCTGTTTTGCGGTGCCCGGGTTTGTCGCGCGCCGTTCGCACGCTTGTTATGGCGCGAGAGTAGCACGAGACACGCGCGTGCGACAACGCGCACGGGGCCCGTTCGGGGGCTAAAGCGCGGCGGCGCGTTTGCGAAGCTCGAACTTCTGGATCTTGCCGGTGGAGGTTTTGGGCAGCTCTTCGAAAACCACGCGCTTGGGCGTCTCGAACCCGGCGAGTTGCGTGCGGGCGAAGGCGATGATCGCATCGGCGTCGCCGGTGGCCCCCTCTTTCAACTCGACATAGGCGCAGGGCACTTCGCCCCATTTGTCGTCGGGTTTGGCCACAACCGCGCAGAGCGAGACGTCGGGATGGGCCATCAGCACGCCCTCGACCTTCACGGAAGAGACGTTTTCGCCGCCGGAAATGATGATGTCCTTGGCGCGGTCGGCGATCTGGATGTAGCTGTCGGGATGTTGCACGGCGATGTCGCCGGTGTGAAAATAGCCGCCCGCGAAGGCCTCGGCGGTGGCGGCCGGATTCTTGTAATAGCCCTTCATCGTGGAATTGCCGCGCATCATGATCTCGCCCTGCTCGGTCGCGTCTCGGGCCACGGGGGTCATGGTGGCGGGGTCCATCACGGCGATGTCGTCCATGTTGGGAAGTGGCACGCCCTGCCGCGCCTTGATCGTGGCGCGGTCATCGGGGGCGAGGGCGTTCCAATCGTCGTCCTGCCAGAGGCATTCGGTGGCGTGGCCGTAGGTTTCGGTCAGGCCATAGACCTGCGTGACGTTGAAGCCCATGGTTTCGATCGCGGCCAGCGTGGCGGCGGCGGGGGGCGCACCGGCGGTGAAGACCTCAACGGTGTGATCGAAGGCGCGGCGGTCATCGGGTTTGGCGTTGACGATCATGTTGAGCACAATCGGCGCGCCGCCCATATGGGTCACGCCGCGATCGGCGATGGCATCGTAGATCGCACGCGCGGTGATCTCGCGGCAGCACACAAGCGTGCCGCCGACCGCGGGCATGGTCCAGGTGTGGC
Organism: Gymnodinialimonas ulvae; assembly: GCF_037543845.1. Taxonomy (NCBI): domain Bacteria; kingdom Pseudomonadati; phylum Pseudomonadota; class Alphaproteobacteria; order Rhodobacterales; family Paracoccaceae; genus Gymnodinialimonas; species Gymnodinialimonas ulvae. The sequence continues at coordinate 1,497,168 of NZ_JBBIFX010000001.1, read as the reverse complement.
ACCAATTGTTGCAATGGAAGAGCGGCACGATGGTCAGGAGCGTGGGGTAGAGGGTCATGCGCCAGGCAATCGGCGTGCCCATGGTGATCAGGTAGGCGCCGCGATGGTGGTAGACGACGCCCTTGGGCCGCCCGGTTGTGCCGGAGGTGTAGTTGAGCGCCAGGCTTTCCCATTCATCCTCGGGCATGTGCCAGGGGGCGGTCGGATCGCCCTCGGCCAGAAGCTCTTCGTAGGTGGTGAAGCGGCCCGTGGCGGCGTGGCCGGCATCGGGGTCGGGGCATTCGATGATCGTGGGCCGCGGCCCCTCCATGGCAGCGACGGCGGCTTCGACCAGCGGCAGGAATTGCGTGTCGGCCAGGATCAGCTTGGCCTCGCCATGGTCGAAGATATAGGCGACGGTGCCGGTATCGAGGCGGATGTTTATCGCGTTCAGCACGGCCCCCGCGGCGGGCACGCCGAAATGCGCCTCGACATGGGGGTAGGTGTTGGGCAGGACGGTGGCGACGACGTCACCGGGGGCGATGCCGCGCGCGACAAGCGCGGAAGCCAGGCGCGAGACGCGGCCGTGGTATTCGCCATAAGTGGCCTGATGCGTGCCATCGACAACGGCGGTGCGCTGCGGGAACACCCGGGCGGCGCGTGCGAGGTGGCTGAGCGGGGTCAGCGGCACGTAATTGGCCGCCGTTCTGTCGAGCCCGGTTTCGTCTTTCATCCAACCCATGGTCCACCCTTTCCGGTACGCTTCGCCCAACGTTCGGCACCTTAGCTTGGCTATCGGTCCGGTGGCACCCAAAAAGAACGTCACGTCACATCGCCGATTCCGACCGCGGAACACAGTGTTTCCTAACCGAGCCTTTGTTATGCCGCATCTGCCCGGTATCACCGGTCAAGATTGAGTAAACTTGTACGAGAGAGACCCGTCATGAAAACCACCCTAGCGGCCCTTTTTAGCTTTGCGTTGTCGGCTGGTATTGCCAGCGCAGCAACGATCACCGTCGAAGCGTTCGACGGCAACTCTTATGGAAATGGCTTCGGCACCGGTGCGTTTGTCGGCGAGAACTTCGAAGCGGCCGGAACGGCGCAGGGCGAAGGCGAAGTTGGCCTGAACTTCTCCACCTCCGTCGGCGTGTTCAACACGGCCGGTGGCACGGGCTCGGGCGGGACGGTTACGCAATTGCCCGGCAACACGGGTCAGTTCCTTGCGCTGCGCGATGGCAACGTGTTCGGCCGCACCGATCAGGTGGGCGGCACCTACTTCCTCGACAGCAACGACACGCTCGGCATCAATTGGTTCGCCTCGACCGGATCGATGTTCAACACGGTGATGTTCGTGCTGACCGACCATGGTGAATTCTCGGAGTTGACGGTGAACGCGGGGGGCGCATCGGAAGCGATCTCGGGCCTGCGCGGGTCGACCTCGCAACTGGTGACGATTGTCTACGATACGCCGCAGAGCTCGGCCCTGATCACGCTGGATCAGGCGCGCAACGACGGCTTCTCCATCGACGGCGCACAGGTTGGCCTTGCGCCGGTTCCGCTTCCGGCCTCCGGCCTGCTCCTGCTGGCCGGTATCGGTGGGATCGCCGTGGCGCGTCGCCGGGGCCGCGCGAAAGCGTAATCCGGTCTGCAGATCGAAGTTATTGGAAGGGGCCTTAGGGCCCCTTTTCTTTTCTGCGGCTGGCGCGTGGCCCGGATCGCTACGATCACTTCTTCGAGTTATCCACAGAAAGCCTTTGCGCAAGTCGTCCGCGATACTGTAGCGGTATAGACAAAATATACAAAAATATGAGGCAAGCATGCAGTATATACGCGTTTTCGCGGCTTGTGCCGTGTTGATGACCCCCGTTGCCGCACAGGCACAGGGAAGCGATTGGACCGGGCTTTATGCCGGGGCGCAGTTGGATTTCGCCGATGTCGAGCTGGAGGTGCCGGGCGGTGGTACGACGACCGCCGATGGTGACGGCCTGATGTACGGGCTCAGCGGCGGGTATCGCCAGGACCTTGGGCAGGTTGTACTGGGCGCGGCGGCGTCACTGTCGTTCGGCAATTTCGATACGCCGCCAGTGGGCGGTGGCGGCGGCGATGCGTCGTTTGGGTCGCTGGCGACGGTCGGGGTCGAGGTCGGCTATGATCTGGGTGAATTCCTGGTCTATGGCGAATTGGGCCACACCTGGGCGACGCGCTCGGATGCGGGCGACCGACGTAGATATGAGGGCGGCGTCCAATACGGGATCGGGGCGGACTACATGCTGAATGAACAGATCATGATCGGCGGTGGTATCTCGCGCATTGATCTGGATGATTTCGGCGGCAGTGACGTGACCGTGACGACCTTTGGCGCTCGGGCTGCGTTCCGGTTCTGAGCCCCGCGTTCAGATTGCAAAAAGGGCGCCGGTTGGGCGCCCTTTTTCATTGCGCGATAGGGGATTAGGCGGCTTTCGCGTCGGTCCCGCTGCCGAAGCGGCCATAGAAGCTTTGGCCCTTGTCGGCCATCTCCCGCAGGAGCGGCGGACAAGCGAAGCGGTCGCCATAATCCGCCGTCAGTTGATCGCACCGCTCGGCGGCATAAGCCGTCCCGAGAATGTCGAGCCAGCCGAAGGGGCCACCGGACCACGGCGCGAAGCCCCAGCCCAGAATGGCACCGACGTCGCCTTCGCGGATGTCCATCAGCACGCCCGCCTCCAGCGCGCGGACGGCCTCCAACACCTGCGCGAAGAGCAGGCGATGCTGCACTTCGATCAGCTCGGGCTGTGTATCACTTTGGGGATAACGTGTGGACAACCCATCCCAGAGGCCGGTGCGCTTGCCCTTGTCGTCATAGGCGTAGAACCCGGCGGCGGCCTTGCGGCCCAGACGGCCCTCGTCTTCCATCCAGAAGATCAGCTCGTCGGTGGTGTCATCATACTCCGGATCGCCCGCCTTGGTGGCGCGCGCGATCTTGGCACCGAGGTCGATGGAGGTTTCATCGGTCAGTTGCAGCGGGCCCAGGGGCATGCCCACAAGCTTCGCCGCATTCTCGATCAATGCGGGCGTGACCCCTTCTTGCACCATCCGCACGCCTTCGTTGACGTAAGGCAGGATGCAGCGGTTGGCGTAGAAGAAGCGCTCGTCATTGACGACGATGGGCGTCTTGCGGATCTGCCGGACGAAATCGAGCGCCTTGGCAACGGCGATATCGCCGGTTTGCTTGCCCTTGATGATCTCGACCAGCAGCATCTTGTCGACGGGCGAGAAGAAGTGGATGCCGATGAATTGATCCGGCCGGCTTGAGGCCTTGGAGAGCATGGTGATCGGCAGGGTGGAGGTGTTGGTGGCGAAGATGCCGTCGGCGTTCATCACGGCCTCGGCCTTGGCGGTGACTTCAGCCTTGACCTTGGGGTCCTCGAACACGGCCTCCACGATCAGGTCGCAGCCCTTCAGCGCGTCGTAATCGGTGGTGGCGGTGATGCGGTCCAGGACCTGGGTTTTCTTCTCGTCGGTGACCTTGCCGCGCTTCATGCCCTTGTCGAGCAGGCCTTCGGAATAGGCTTTGCCCTTGTCGGCGCTCTCTTGCGCCGCGTCGATCAGGACCACGTCGATCCCGGCATTGGCGGAGACATAGGCGATGCCCGCACCCATCATGCCCGCGCCCAGGATGCCGACCTTTTTGACGGTCTGATCAGCGACATCGGGGCGGTTCGCGCCCTTTTCCAGCGCTTCCTTGTTGAGGAAGAGCGACCGGATCATCGCCGAGGACGAGGGGTTCAGCAGAACCTGGGTGAAATAGCGCGCCTCGATCTTGAGCGCGGTGTCGAAATCGACCAGCGCGCCTTCGTAGATCGCGCTGAGCAGGGCCTTGGCAGCCGGATAGACGCCCTTGGTCTTGCCGTGGATCATCGCCGAAGCACCCACGAAGGTCATGAAGCCCGCGGGGTGATACGGCGCGCCGCCGGGCATCTTGTAACCCTTGGCATCCCAGGGTTTGACGATATCTGCGGGCGCGGCGTTCAGAACCCAGTCCTTGGCCTTGGCGAGCAGCTCTTCAGCAGGGACAACGTCGTCGATCAGCGAGGCGGATTTGGCCTTCTTCGGATCCAGCATGCGCCCTTCAAGCAGGACGGGAGCGGCGGCCATGGCGCCGACCATACGGGAATAGCGCGTGGTGCCGCCGGCGCCGGGGAAGAGGCCCACGAGGATCTCGGGCAGGCCGATCTTGGCCTTGGGATTGTCGGCCATCACGCGATGGTGGCAGGCCAGCGCGATCTCGGTGCCGATGCCCGCGCAGGTGCCGGGCAGCGCACAGGCGATGGGTTTGCCGCCCTTGTTGGTTTTCGGCTCCATGCCCGCGCGTTCGATTTTGCGCAGGATGCGGTGGCCGTTCATGATGAAATCGAACAGGCCCTGGGCCGGGTTGTCGCCGCTTTCCTCGCGGATCGAGGCCAGTACGTTAAGGTCCATGCCGCCGGCGAAATCCTTCTTGCCGGACGTGATCACGATGCCTTTGACGGCGTCGTCGGCCAGCGCCTGGTCAATCAGGGCCTCGCAGGTCGCAAAAGCCTCGCGGTTGAGGACATTCATCGACTTGCCCGGCACATTCCAAGTGATAACGGCCACGCCATCATCATGCACTTGCATCGTAAAATCGGTCATCTTGTCTTCATCCTCTTTTCGATGTCTCTGAGGGTCGGCAAGGTTTCACTCACGATGAAATCGTTCAGCGCGAATTGCTTGTTCGACAGGGAATTTGTCACGGAGCTGCACAGCCAGCGTCCGCCTTTGAGGGTTAGAACCATGCGGCTGCGCACGGGGCCGAACAGGATCTCGTTGTCGCGCTCCATGGTGGTGTCGTGGTATCCGACGATACGGTCCGCCGCGACGAACTCGGCGAATTTCACCCGCCGCACGAAACGCTTGGCCTTCAACGCATCCATCTTGGTGCAGAGGCTGGCGAAGAATCGCCGTTCCTCATCGGCACCGACGATATGATCGGCATCGTCAAAATGCGCCTCATGGGGCTCTGCGAAATAGGAACACCAGGCGTCGACATCGCGGGTATGGACGGTCTCGCTGAGAGCATCCACAAAGGCCGCGTAGAGCGGTTCGGCGCGCGCCTGACTGGCGCGGATGTCGCTCATCGGTTGTTCCCATTGCTCGGCCATCGCCCCCGGCAAGCTGCGCAGCAGGGCAACCGGCGTGCGGGTGCCGGAGAGTTCGTGCTCGGCCTCTGTGACGCGCCATTCGCCGCCGGTCCGGCGCAGGATCATCCGATTGCGGTAGGATGGCACGACCTCGATCGCGTCGCGCAATACATGGGTCGAATGCCAGCCTTCGATCAGGTCCTCGCGCACGTAGCGGGCCTTTTTGACCAGACGGATGTAGTGCGTCACGCCATTGCCTTGCAGCGACTCGATCACGTTCATGGTGTCGGTGCGTAATGCGTCGACCGTTTCGAAGATGGTTTCGCCACCGATTGTGGCCATGCGGAACGGCAGGCCGATCATCTCACAAAACGCGTCTGCCTTGCCCTCCATCAGGCAGGCGGACCCGCGGTCTAACCAATCCTGGTAGACCGCCGAGGGGTCCGGCATCTTGTTGCCTGCGGGGTCCATCGGCATCGACGCTGGCCCCGGTCAGACGCGCTCGAGGATCGTGGCCGATCCCATGCCTGCGGCGACGCAAAGTGTGGCGAGGCCGGTTTCCTTGTCGGCGCGCTCCATCTCATCGAGCAGCGTGCCGAGGATCATCGCACCCGTCGCCCCCAGTGGGTGGCCCATCGCGATGGCACCGCCGTTGACGTTGACCTTTCCATGATCCACGTCGAAGGCCTGCAGGAAGCGCAGGACCACGGACGCGAAGGCTTCGTTGACCTCGAACAGGTCGATGTCGCCGATCGCCATCCCGGTTTCGGACAGGATCTTTTCGGTCACGGGGACGGGGCCGGTGAGGTTGATCGTGGGATCGGTGCCGATCTTGGCATTGGCGCGGATCCGGGCGCGGGGTTTGAGGCCCCATTTCTCGCCGAAGTCCTTGTTACCGATCAGAACCGCGGCGGCGCCGTCCACGATGCCGGAGCTGTTGCCCGCATGGTGGATGTGGTTGATCGCTTCGAGATGCGGGTATTTCATCAGGGCCACGGCGTCGAAACCGGGCATGATTTCTCCCATCTCCTTGAAGGCGGGTTTGAGCGCGCCGAGCGATTGCATGTCGGTCTGCGGGCGCATGTATTCATCGCGATCGAGGATGGTGAGGCCGTTCTGATCGTGCACGGGGATGACGGATTTGTCAAAGCGGTTCTCGGCCCAGGCGGCGGCGGCGCGGCGTTGGCTTTCGACGGCGAATTCATCGGCCTCATCGCGGTTGAAGCCGTATTCGGTTGCGATGATATCGGCGGAAATGCCTTGCGGGACGAAATAGCTGTCCATGGCAAGCTGCGGATCAACGGCCATCGCGGCCCCGTCCGAGCCCATCGCGACGCGGCCCATCATCTCGACCCCACCTGCGATGTAGCCGTCTCCTGCGCCGCCCTTGACCTGATTGGCGGCGAGGTTCACGGCCTCTAGCCCCGAGGCGCAGAAGCGGTTGATGGCGAGCCCCGGGATGCTTTCGTCGAGATCGGAGGCCAGCACGGCGGCGCGCGCGAGACAGCCGCCCTGTTCCATGACCTGCGTGACGTTGCCCCAGATCACGTCCTCGACCGCGTGGCCTTCGAGGTTGTTGCGCTCTTTCAATGTGTTCAGCGTGAAGGCCGACAAACGGGCAGCGGTGACCTCATGCAATGCGCCGTCCTTGCGGCCCTTGCCACGGGGGGTGCGGATCGCGTCGTAGATATAGGCGTCGGTCATCGGGTGTCTCCATCGTGCGAGAACTGCGCCGAGCGCAGCGGTCGTCTTAGACATGTGCGTATCAAATGGCGCGGCGCAAGCGCCAGAAGCCTTTACGACGTAACGTTTTTGTGGCTGGTTTCAGCCGCAGGACGGCGCGCAGTCACAGCTCCCGCACCCATCGCAGGATGGCACGGAACACTCCATGCCGCCAAGATCGCATCCATTCGCGTCCGGATTGCCGGAGGGCACCTTATCGGGCAGGGGGGCTGGTTGTGCCTCCGGGCCTGCCGAGGAGGCGCAAAATGCGGGCAGGGCAAGGGCCGGAAGGCATCCGGTCGCACCGCAGTCGCAGGCGTCAGATGCAGCCGTCCAACCGCCGTCTTTCTTGCGTTTGCCACGGCGCGATCCGCGGTATGGGCGCCCATCTTCGCCGCTGCCATCCTCAGGGTTGCGCTGTGCATGCACGGCGCAATTGGCGCGCAAGGTGTGCGAGGCCTCACGGCAGGCCCGGAAGCGGGCCCGGACAAGCGGCAGCGCCGACCAAAGCCCATGATCGCGGATTGCGAATTTGGCGAAACCCGAACACCCCGTCCCGCCATGCAGAACGGAATGCGCACACCGCCAGCCTTTGCGCGGCGAGATGTAGCGTTGGTAACCCCAGATGGCCCCGAGAGCGATTTGACTGACCATGGATGCCGCCCGTTTGTTCGGTGTCTTGGCTTTGACGGGGGATAGTCCGCGTTTCCGTTGAAACTGTGACGCGGGGCGGGATTAAGAAGTCCCGAACGCGCGTTGCATCAGGTCGTAAGGGTGTTTCCAGCCCGGCGTTTCGCTGATGCGGGTCAGCCAGGCGTCGATGGCGGGATAGGTGGTGCGCGAAAACGTGAAGGGCTCGTCGTAAAACAGATAGCCCGCGCAGGAGATGTCGGCGCAGGTCAGCGTATCCCCGGCCAGCCAGTCGCGGTTGGTCAATTCGCCCTCCAATACGCCGAGCGCGGCCTTCAGGCGGCCCGAAAGGAACCCGTTCACATCGGGATTGCGTTTGTCCTCGGGCAGGAAATTCATCATGAACCGCAGCGGTCCGGCGACGCCCGAGATCTTCTGGTTGTCGAATATGGTCCAGCGCAGGATCTCCAGCGGATCCGCATCGCCGAGCGCTCCGGTCGTGTCCATGACCCATTTCTGGATCACGCCCGATTGGGTCAGGAGGGTCCCGTCCGCGTCCAGCACCGGCACCTCGCCCATCGGGTTGATGGCCAGAAACTCTGGACTGCGGGCCGCGCCCTTGAAGAAATCGACAAAGCGCGGTGTCCAGTCGACCCCGGCCAATTCAAGCGCCAGCGCGGCCTTGTAGGCGTTGCCGGATTCCCCGAAGCAATAAAGCGTGTTGGTCATGATCCCTCTCTGTGCCCGGTTCGGGCCTTAAGGTTCTTACTGCGCCGGTCGTGGGTTTCACACCCAAAAACCGGTGATGCGTTTTTTCTGAAAAGATGAAGGCGCAGGTAATGATTTGTTAAGGTTAACGCGCGATTGTGGGGATGTGGCATTGGTGGAAACGCCGGTGGCTGCAATAGGTGAAGACGTCGTGTCGACCCGTGCATCGCTTCGTTGGACCCCGGAGCTTCAGTCGGGCCGATGCGACGTCCCCTTCCTTGCCTCCCGTTTCATTTGGTGTTCGGCGTCGCTCTTGCGGTGACGCGCCGCTGATTGTTCCGGCGGCGCCGGGTGTTACCGTTTGCGGGCGTCGATCTCGGAATTGAACAGGCGCAGGCGCGCGATGAATTTCTCTTCGTTTATCACGCTGCCCCAATGCTCGAAGAGGAAGCTGAGGAATTCGCCCTCATCCAGTCCCGTTTCTTTCGCAAGGCCGCGCAATTTGCGAAAGCCATCCTCGGACATGGCGATGTTCGGTCGGCGGGTCAGGCGCAGGCGTTTGGGCATCAGTCGAGAACCTCCATGGAGCCGTCAGGGAAGCTGACGTTGGTGAATTCCGGGTAGGCCTGGCGCAAGATGTCTGTCTGTTGTGCGCTGTCAACGCGGATCAGGTACCAGGTTCCGGCCTCGTTGAGCATCAGGGTTGTTGTCCGCGACCGGACGCTGTCCGACCCGGGCGGCGTCATGACGGTTTGGGTCGGCACAAGCGCGTAGGTCAAACCGGTCGAAGTCTCGCCCCAGGTCGCCGAGCGCAGATCCATCCCGAAGCTTTCCAGCGTCATCTGTGACATCATCGCCGTCATCTGCGTTTCCATTTGCGCCGTCAGGATGTCGGCCGAAATACCCGCTTGCGCCGCGATGGTTTCCAGAATGCGCGGGGGCATTGCGGTCAGAAGCGCGGAATACTCACCCGCCGAAAACGCCGCCTCGAATTGCTCGATCGCGCCGCGCGCTTCGGCAAGCTCGGCCTCGGTCTGTGCGATTGTCGGCGCGGCGAGCGCGACGGCGGCCACGGTGGCAAGGGCGAACAATCGGCTGTGGATGGGATATGGCACGGGGCGGAAGCGTCGGAGCATCGTTGATCCTTTGGGATGAGACTGCCGCCGATCATGGCCAGAATTCCGCCGACGACAAGGGCGGTGCGGCCCCGGACGTGCGGTTCATGGCCGGATACGCCCGCCGCACTGCGCAAGAATGCAGTTGGCAAAAGGCCCGCGAACGGAAACGGGCCGACCAGAAAGCTGGCCGGCCCGTTTGCAACGACATGGCGCCGGGGCGGGATCAGAAGTTGGCGGCGTCCAGCGCCATCACGGGGTCTGCCCCGGTCTGGATCCGCGCCAGATGCGTGGCCGTCATCGGCAGCGAGCGCTGCATGTAGAACCGGCCCGTGGCGAGCTTCGTGTTGTGGAAATCGGGATCGGTCGTGCCATTGGCCAGCGCCTCAAGCGAGGCCTTGGCCATCATCGACCACATCAGGCCAAGCGAGACGTGGCCGAAGAGGTGCATGAAATCGTAGCTGCCCGAGAGCGCGTTATTGGGGTTCTTCATGCCTTCCTGCATGAAATACATGCCCGCGGCCTGAAGATCCTTGGAGGCGCGCTTCAGGGGCTCAACGAACGCCTCCATCCCCTCGACATCGGCGTTGTCCTTGCAGAAGCCCTTGACCAGATCGAAGAAGGCCATGACGTGTTTGCCGCCGTCCTGCCCGAGCTTGCGGCCCACCAGGTCGAGCGCCTGGACGCCGTTCGCGCCCTCGTAGATCATCGCAATCCGGGCGTCGCGGGTGAATTGCGACATGCCCCATTCCTCGATGTAGCCGTGCCCGCCGTAGATCTGCTGCGCCTGGACGGTCATGTCGTAGCCCTTGTCCGTCAGGAAGCCCTTGATGACCGGCGTGAGCAGCGACACCAGCCCGTCGGCATCGGCATCTTCGGAGCGATGCGCGCGGTCGATCAGGGTCGAGCCCCACAGAAGGAAGGCGCGCGCGGCCTCGGTGAAGCTTTTCTGCTCCATCAGGTTGCGGCGGATGTCGGGATGCACGATCAGCGGATCGGCGGGCCCATCGGGGTTCTTGACGCCGGTGACATCGCGGCCCTGCAGGCGGTCCTTGGCGTAGTCGAGCGCATTCTGGAACGCCGCCTCGGCCTGAGCGACACCTTGCATGCCGACACCCAGGCGCGCCTCGTTCATCATGGTGAACATCGCGCGCATGCCTTTGTGCGCCTCACCGATCAGGAAACCCGTGGCCCCGTCGTAATTCATCACGCAGGTCGAATTGCCGTGGATGCCCATCTTTTCTTCGATCTTGCCACAGGCGACCGCGTTGCGGGCCCCAAGCGAGCCGTCGTCATTGACCATGAACTTCGGCACGATGAAGAGCGACACACCTTTGATGCCCTCGGGCGCGCCGGTGATTTTGGCGAGCACGAGGTGGATGATGTTGTCGGCCATGTCATGCTCACCGGCTGAGATGAAGATCTTCTGGCCGGTGATTTTATAGCTGCCATCGTCCTGCGGTTCGGCCTTGGTGCGCATCAGACCGAGGTCGGTGCCGCAATGCGGCTCGGTCAGGTTCATCGTGCCGGTCCATTCGCAGGACACCATCTTGGGCAGGTAGGTGTCTTTCTGCGCGTCGGTCCCGTGCACGAGGATCGCAGAGGCCGCACCGTGGGTCAGGCCGTGATACATCGTGAAGGCCTGGTTGGCGGAGGAGAACATTTCTCCGGTGGCGGTGTTCATCACATAAGGCAGGCCCATGCCGCCGTAATCCTCGGGCATGTCGATGCCGGGCCAGCCGCCGTCGCGCATCTGGTCAAAGGCGTCCTTGAAACCCGTGGGCGTGTAGACGATGCCGTTTTCCATCCGGCACCCTTCGGTGTCGCCGACCACGTTGAGTGGCGCAAGCACTTCCGAGCTGATCTTGCCGGCTTCGCCCAGGATCGCCGTTGTGAAGTCGCGATCGAGATCGCCATAGCCGGGGATGTCGCTGGCTTCGATCTTGAGCACGTCGTGCAGGATGAACTGCATATCCTTGGTGGGGGCGGTGTAGCTCGGCATGTTTATATCCTCCCTGAGGGTGGTGTTGGGTCGTGGTCAGGCGGCGGGTTTGTTGCTGGTGAGCATGTCGCCAACCAACAGCATCTGATTGCGCAATTCGTCGATCGCCTCATCAAGCTCGGCGCGGCGGCGTTCCATATCCGACAACCGCTCTTTCGCGATGGCCAGCGTCTGGCTGAGTTGTGTGCGCTGACTGTCGTCGACGGTGTAAAGGTCCAGTAGCTGGCGGATTTCCTCGAGGCTGAAGCCAAAACGCTTGCCGCGCAGGATCAGCTTCAGACGCGCCCTGTCCCGGCGGGTGAATAGGCGGCGTTGCCCGTCGCGAAGAGGGAACAAAAGCTCCTTCGATTCATAAAAGCGCAAGGTCCGAGGGGTCACGTCGAATGCATCACACATCTGTCGGATCGTCATGGTTTGCTGGGTCATGGTCAGGCTTCCCCGTACAAAAACATCCGTGTTGTCTGCCCCACTTGCGAGTCGATACCCATTTCTACAAGCATCGATGACGTTTACGTAAATGGGACGTTGCGTCATTTTCCGGCTGACGAAAGGTCAGTCAAAATGACGTAAGGTCAGGGGTAATTTTCGAAGCCCACGAAACGCGTTGACAAGGGTCACCCGGCGATCACCCGGCGGCGGTTGCGTCGCGCAGGGCCTTCAACTCGGCGATGATCTCGTCCAGTTCGACGCGCCGCTTGGCCAATTCGTCCAATTGCCGGTCGGCATAGTCGAGCCAGATTTCCTTCTGGGCCTCCCAGCCTTCGCCTTTGTCGTAGATTTCAAGCCATTGCCGGATTTCTTCAAGGCTGAAGCCGAACCGCCGCCCGCGCAGGATCAGGGTCATCCGCGCCACTTCGCGCGGCCCATAGAACCGAGCGCGGCCCTCGCGTTCGGGGGACAGCAATTCGATGTATTCGTAATGGCGCAACGTGCGCGGGGTCACCTCGAACTTTGCACACATCGCTTTGAAATCAAGGCGGTCGTCGGGCATCGCTTTTTATCTCTTGTCTTCCCCTGGGACGCAGTATGACCCGCGCGGCGATTTTTGTTAAGTCACTTCCCTCTTGCACCCGCCCCGCGACACCGCATGATCCAGGGACAAATGAGGGGCATGTCATGCGCACGACGTCACAGACCACCGCATCCGGCAAGGGGGCGATTGCACGGCAATTCATCGAGGCGCTGCCGTTTTCCAAGGCGTTGCAGATGCGGCTGGATGAGTTTGGCGATGGCCTTGCGGTGATTTCGATGCCCTATGATACGCGCCTTGTGGGCGATCCGCGCACCAATGTGATCCATGGCGGGGCTGTCTCGGCCCTGATGGATACGTGTGGTGGGGCGGCTGTGATGGGGCACCCGGATGCCGTTTTGCCGACCGCAACCATCGACCTTCGTATTGATTACATGCGCCCGGCCACGCCCGGTGACCGGATCACGGCGCGTGCGCATTGCTACCATGTCACGCGCTCGGTGGCGTTTGTGCGGGCCGAAGCGTTTGACGCCGACGACACGCGCCCGGTTGCGGCGGCAACCGGAGCCTTCACCGTCACGCGCAACGAGGTGGCCCCATGAGACAAGCCCCCGAACCCGTCCATGTCATCAAGGAGCGGCGCGACAAGGCGCTGGCCGCTTTGGTTGAAGGCGTGCCCTATATCCGCACCCTCGGGGTCAGTTTCGACCGGCGCGGCGATGAGCTGACCGCGGTCTTGAACTATGATGAAAAGTTGATCGGCAACCCGATGTTGCCCGCCCTGCACGGCGGCGCAACGGCGTCTTTTCTGGAAGTCTGCGCCATCATGGAATTGTCGTTCCACCTGCTGTGGGATGAGGTGGAAAGCGGTCGGTTGGATGCCGACAGCCTGACGCCAGACACGTTGCCGCGGCTGCCCAAGACGATTGATTTCACCGTGGATTATTTGCGTTCGGGCCTGCCGCGCGATGCCTATGCGCGAGCGCGGGTGAACCGGTCCGGGCGGCGCTATGCAAGCGTGCATGTCGAAGCGTGGCAGGACAATCGCGAGCGCCTGTTTGCGCAGGCGACGGGGCATTTCCTGATGCCGGAACGCCCGTAGCGCCATGGATGTGCCAGCCGACGCCAGCACGCCGCACACTTCGCCGCCGAAACCCTTGACCCACAAGCGGGTACTCAAGATCGCGGGCCCGATCGTGTTGTCCAACGCGACGGTGCCGCTTTTGGGGATCGTCGATGTGGGTGTCGTGGGGCAGTTGGGCGAGGCCGCGCCGATTGGTGCGGTGGGCATTGGCGCGATCATATTGACCAGTGTGTTCTGGATCTTCGGATTCCTGCGGATGGGCACGGTGGGCCTTGTAGGGCAGGCCGAGGGCGCGGGGGACATGGCGGAGGTCTCGGCGATCCTGACGCGTGCGCTGATGATCGCGGGGGCGGGGGGTATATTGCTGATTGCGCTTTATCCGGTGATCGTGTGGGCGGCGTTTTCGTGGGAGCCGACGAGTGCGGAGGTCGAGGCGCTGGCGCGGGACTATCTGTTCATTCGCATCTGGGCCGCGCCATTTGCGATCTCGGTTTATGCGCTGACGGGCTGGCTGATCGCGCAGGAGCGGACGGGGGCGGTGTTCTGGATTCAGCTCTTGATGAATGGATTGAACATCAGCCTGAATTTCCTGTTCGTGCTCGGATTTGGCTGGGGCGTTGCGGGTGTGGCTTTGTCGACCGCCATCGCCGAGGTGGTGGGCGCGGGGCTGGCGCTTTGGTTTTGCCGCGACGCGTTTGCGCGGGCGGATTGGCGCGATTGGGGCCGGGTGTTCGAGCGGGCGCGGATGGTGAAGATGGCGCTGCTGAACGTGGATATCCTGATCCGGTCGGCGTTGTTGATGGCGATTTTCACCTCGTTCACGTTTCTGGGTGCGCAATTCGGCGACGTGACGCTGGCCGCGAATGAGGTGCTGATCCAGTTCATGTACCTGACGGCCTATGCGATGGATGGCTTTGCCTTTGCCGCGGAGACCTTGATCGCGCGGGCCTATGGGCGTGGCGATCCGGGGCGGGTGCGGCGCTCGGCGGTGCTGACCTCGATCTGGGGTCTGGGGATATCTTTGGCCTTCGCATTGCTGTTCTGGACGTTGGGGCCGGTGCTGATCGACGTGCTGGCCAAGGATCCGGAGGTACAGGCGGCGGGGCGGATCTACCTGCCATGGATGATCGCGGCGCCGCTGGTGGGGTGCGCGGCGTGGATGTTGGACGGGATTTTCATCGGCGCGGCGCGGGGACGGGACATGCGCAACATGATGATCATCAGCGCGGGCGTTTACCTGGTGGCGGTGCTGACGCTGATCCCGGCGTTTGGAAACCACGGGGTCTGGATGGCGCTGCTGATCAGTTTTGCGGCGCGCGGGGTGACGTTGGGGGCGAAATATCCGGGGTTGGAGCGTGGGGCGGCGTGATCTTTTTTTTTGAGTATTTTTGAAACAAGGAAGCGGCGGTCCGACCTGGGGTTGCAAGGTTGCAACCAGGGGGCAGGGCGCTGAAAAGGAACGAAAAACGCGATTTTGTTTACGTTTCTTTAACCTGACTTCGGCGCGTGTTCAGTCGCTGAGAAGCCCCAGCACGCGTTCGGGCGGGCGTCCGATCACGGCACGTGTGCCCGCCAGCAGAACCGGGCGTTCGATCAGGATCGGATGTGTGGCCATCGCCACGATCAGGGCCGGGTCGTCGACGTCCTTGAGGCCCAGATCGCGGTACATCTTTTCGCCGGTGCGCATCATGTCGCGCGGCGTGCAGCCGAGGCTGGCCAGCAGGGCGGTGATCTCGTCCTCGGACGGCGGCTGCGTCAGGTAGAGGCGCACGGCGGGGGCGTGGCCCGAATCTTCGAGAAGCGCGAGCGCCTGCCGCGATTTCGAGCAGCGCGGGTTGTGCCAGAGGGTCAGGTCCATTCCGATACTCCGGTGCCGGTGGCGTCGGACACATGCGCATGCCCGTCGCGTTCGAGAAGGGTGTCGAGGCCTTTGGCGATATCCGTCACGAGGCTGAGCCCGCCATAGACAAGGCCGGTGTAAAGCTGCACCGCAGACGCGCCCGCCCGGATCTTGGCATAGGCCTGCTCTGGCGAGGCGACACCGCCGACGCCGATCAGCGGGATCGTGCCGCGTGTCAGCGCGTGGAGTTGCGCGAGCACGCGGGTGGATTTCTCGAACAGAGGCTGCCCGGAGAGGCCGCCCTTTTCGCCGCCATGGGCGCTGTGCAGGCCATTGCGATCGAGGGTCGTGTTGGTGGCGATGATCGCGGAGATGGAGCCGGGGGCGTCGAGAATGACCTCGACGATATCCTCGATGTCCTGCGCCGTCAGATCGGGCGCGATCTTGAGGAAGAGGGCGGCGGGGTCTTCGGCGGTCCGTCGTACGGCATCGACGCGTTTGATGATCTCGGCCAAGGCCGCCTTGCCCTGCAGGTCGCGCAGTTTTTCGGTGTTGGGCGAAGAGACGTTGATCGTGGCAAAATCGATATGGGGCGCGCAGCGGCGGTAGACGGCGGCGAAATCCTCCAGCCGGTCGGCGCTGTCCTTGTTGGCGCCAAGATTGAGGCCGATGGGGATTTCGCGCGGGGTGGCGGCGAGCCGGTCTGCGATGGCGTCCATCCCGTCGTTGTTGAAGCCGAAGCGGTTGATCGCGGCGCGATCCTCGGTCAGGCGAAACAGACGCGGGCGCGGGTTGCCGGGCTGTGGACGGGGGGTGGCGGCGCCGACCTCGATGAACCCGAAGCCCGCGCGTTGCAGGGCCTTCGCGGCTTCGGCGTTCTTGTCGAAGCCCGCGGCAAGGCCCACCGGGTTAGGCAGATCAAGGCCCGCGATCTGAGTTCTGAGGCGCGGTGTGGTGTAGGGGCCGGTCAGCGGCGTAAGCCCCATGCGCAGCGCGGTGAGCGCCAGGCCATGGGCGCGTTCGGGATCGACGGAGCGCAGAAGTTTGAGGCCAAGGCGTTCCAGCATGTCAGGGCATGTCCGGAAACACATGCGCGCCGTTTTCAAGCGGCAGCGGCGCGTGCCAGAGCACATCGGCGAGACGAAGCGGTCCGTAGAGGTGCGGAAATTTCTCGCCGCCCCGCGAGACCTCCCACTTCAGGGCCGGACCAAGGTCGTCGGCATTGAGGGCGGCGAGGATCAGGCCTTCGGCGCCCGCAAAATGGCGCGCGGCGGTCTCGCGGGCCTGCGTGCCGGTGGAGAAATGCACGAAGCCATCGGCCACATCGATGGGCGCGCCAGGGGTTTCGCCCCTGGCCTGAAGCTCGGCCCATTCGGCGGCGTGGAGAATTTTGTAGATCAGCATGCGGCGCGTTTCGCCCGCGGGTGGCGTGGCGTCAAGTGTCACGGTCGCGTGATGTGGGCGCTTTACTTGCATCGGACGCGAGGCCAAGCTGTCGGCAGTCCAACAAAAACCTGGGAGAAATTCAATGATTGCACGCATTCTGGGATCAACCGCGATTCTGGCGGGCCTGAGCCTTGCCGCGCCGGCAGCCGCTGATACGACGCTGCACCTGCTGCATATCAACGATCTGCACAGTCGCATTCAGCCGATCAACCGGTTCGACAGCACGTGTAGCGCCGAAGATGACGCGGCGGGCGAGTGTTTTGGTGGCGTGGCGCGGGTGGCCACGGCGGTCAACACGCTGCGCGATGAGTTGGAGGGCGCGGGTGAAAACGTGCTGGTGATGGATGCGGGCGACCAGTTTCAGGGCAGCCTCTTTTTCACCACCTACGAGGGCGATGCGGCCGCCGAAATGATGAACGCCATCGGGTTCGACGTGATGGCGTCGGGCAACCACGAGTGGAACAACGGCCCCGAGGGCTTTGCGCGGTTCCTGAGCCAGGTGGATTTCCCGGTGATTGCGGGCAACCTGGATGTGAGCGCGGAACCTGCGGTGGCCGATCTGCTGCTGGACCATGTGGTGCTGGATGTGGATGGCACGCAGGTGGGCGTGATCAGCGCGCTGGCCACCGATACGGTCGAAACTTCGTCGCCCGGCGAGAATGTGGTATTCGAGGACGAGATCACCGCATTGCAGGCCGATGTCGATGCGCTGACCGAGGCGGGTGTGGGGATCATCATCGCGCTCACGCATGTCGGCACGCCCGATGACATCCGCATCGCCGAGGCGGTGACGGGCATCGACGTGATCGTCGGTGGGCATTCGCACACGTTGTTCAGCGCGCGGGACCCCGATCGCGCCTATGCTTATCCGACGTGGATTTCGAACCCCGAGGGGACGATGGTGCCGATCGTTCAGGCCTATGCCTATTCGAAATACCTTGGCCATCTTGAGGTGTCCTTCGACGATGCGGGCGATGTGATCTTCGCGCAGGGCGACAGCATGCTTTTGGATGCGTCGGTGGAGCCCGATGCCGAGATCGCGGCGCGCGTAGCCGAGCTTGGCGGGCCCATCGAAGAGACGATGGCCGATGTGATCGGCGAGAGTGCCGAGATGATCGAGGGTGACCGGGCGGTGTGCCGCGCGATGGAATGCTCGATGGGCAACCTTGTGGCGGACGCGATGCTGGAGCGGGTGCGGGATCAGGGCGTCGATATTGCCATTCAGAACGGTGGCGGCCTGCGCGCTTCGATTGATGCGGGCGAGGTCACGATGGGGGAGATCTTCACCGTGCTGCCGTTCCAGAATGCGCTTGCGACGTTCGACCTGACCGGGGCCGATGTTGTGGCCGCGCTGGAGAACGGGGTGAGCGAGATCGAGGACGGCGCGGGGCGGTTCCCGCAGGTCTCGGGCATGTCCTACACCTTCGATCTGAGTGCGGAGCCGGGCAGCCGGATTTCCAACGTGATGGTCGCAGGCGAGCCGATTGACATGGAGGCGACCTATGGCGTGGTGTCCAACGACTTCATGCGCGGCGGTGGCGACGGTTATTCCGTCTTCGCCGAGAACGGCATGAACGCGTATGATTTCGGCCCCGGATTGGAGCAGGTCGTGGCCGATTACGTGGCCGCCAACAGCCCTTATCAGCCCTACACCGACGGGCGTATCACGCAGGCGGAATGATCCGGCCCTGGTCGTTTGTCAGTAAAATTGAACCGGTCCGGGGCCACCCCGGGCCGGTTTTCCATGCGCTGCGCGTGCTATGCATTGGGTGCAAGGCCGGTTTTGAAAAACACTTACTGGTAAGAAATGTTAGCGCTCCCATATTGCGATCGAGAGAGACGGAAACCGCAGGCCTTAAAGGAGTATCACCATGGCTTCGATCCTGACTACGATCCGCACCGCAGCCCACAAACGGGCCGCCTACAACCGCATCGTATCCGAAATTTCCGCGTTGCCGCCCGAGTTGGCCGTGGAAGACCTGGGCATCTTCCCCGAAGACGCGCAGAAGATCGCCTACAGGAGCGTTTACGGCAAATAAAACGGAGCGGGCGCCGGATTTTGGCGCCCCATCCGGCCCGCGTCGAGACATCTATATCGCGCGGTTTGATCCGAAAACCGGTTCCCACTTTTCGGCCCGCGCTCTAGGCTGCGCCTATGTGTGGCCGCATGACCATGACCCATCCAAATGACGCCATGGCGCAGCTGTTTGAGGCTGCGCCGGCGAATGATCTGCCGGAACCGCCCACGTATAATCTGTGCCCGACGCAGAGCGTGGGCGTGGTCGTGTCCGACGGCGCGCGGTCGTACAGGGCGATGCGCTGGGGGTTCCTGCCGCATTGGTACAAGGCCCCCAATGGCGGCCCTTTGTTGATCAATGCCCGCGCCGAGACGATTGCCGAGAAGCCCGCGTTCAAGGCGGCGGTGCGCGCGCGGCGGTGCCTGATCCCGGCGACGGGATTTTATGAATGGACCAAGGATGCCGACGACACGCGGCTGCCGTGGTATTTCTCGCGTCCCGATGGCGGGCCGCTGGTGTTTGCGGGGATCTGGCAAAACTGGGGCACGGACGATCCGATCCCGACCTGCGCGATTGTCACGACCGGGGCGAGCGATTGGATGGCCGAGACCCATCACCGGGAACCTGTCGTGGTCACGCAGGCGGATTGGGCGACGTGGCTGGGCGAGAGCGGTGACAAGGGCGCGCCTTTGATGCGCGCGGCACCGGAGGGGACGTACCAGCGGTGGCGTGTGGACCGGGCGGTGAATTCCAACCGCGCGGCTGGGCCGGAGTTGATTGAGCCGATTTGAGAGTCTGTTTTTGCGCCCTGACGGGCGCGAGGGGGCGCTGCCCCCTGACGCGTCTTTCCCAAGGGAATGACGCTGACCCCCGAGGTATTTCGGAAGCAAAGAGGGCGGGGGCGTTCGCCTGGAGGCGGGTGTTATTTTGCGGCAGCGAAAAGGGCGCGGGTGTCGAGGTGGTGGCGCAGGTGGGAGGCCAAGACGTCGAGGGTTTGTTCGACACTTTGGTCGTATTGGGTGGTGCTGGTCGCATTGAACCGCGCGAGCCACGCGGCGCGGAAGGCGTCATCGCGGAACAGGCCATGCAAGTAGCTTCCGGTGATCAGGCCGTTTGAACTTTGCGCGCCCTCGGTGGTGCCGTCGATCCGGGCGAAGGGGCGGGCGCGGTCGGGGCCATCTGTCTCGCCGATGTGGATCTCGTAGCCGCGCACGGACACGTCGGTGTCGGCGTGGCGGGCGGTGACCTCCGTGAGGGTTTTCTTCGGGGTCATGGTCGTCGTGACGTCGAGCAGGCCCAAGCCGGGATCGGTGCCGGGCGGGCCTTCGATGCCGTCGGGGTCGGCGATGGATCGGCCGAGCATCTGATAGCCTCCGCAAATGCCAAGTACGTGCCCGCCGCGCCGGATATGGGCGGCGAGGTCGATATCCCAGCCTTGGGCGCGCAGGAAGGCGAGGTCGCCGCGCGTGGATTTTGAGCCGGGGAGGATGACCACGTCGGCGTCTCCGGGGATGGCCTGGCCGGGGTTGAGCATGGTCAGGCGCACGGAGGGCTCCTGCGCGAGCGGGTCCATATCGTCGAAATTGGCAATCCGCGACAGACGCAGGCAGACGATGTGCAGGCCCCGCGTGCGGGCGTGCGTGGTGATGTCGAGCGCGTCTTCGGCGGGCAGCCTGTGGGCCTCGGTGAACCATGGGATGACGCCGAAGCCGGGCCAGCCGGTGTGGTCTTCGATGATCTTGTAACCATCGTCGAAGAGGTGCGGGTCGCCACGGAACTTGTTGATCATGAAGCCTTTGATGAGGGCGGCGTCGGCGGGGTCGAGGACCGCCTGGGTGCCCACGATCTGCGCGATGACGCCGCCACGGTCGATGTCGCCGCACAGGACCACGGGCGTGTCTGTGGCGCGCGCGAAACCCATATTGGCAATGTCGCCGGGGCGCAGGTTGACCTCCGCCGGCGAGCCTGCGCCTTCGACGAGGATCAGGTCGTGGTGCGATTTGAGGCGGTCGAAGCTTTCGGTGACGGCGTGCAGGAGTTGCGGTTTGAGCGTGGCGTAGTCGCGGGCGCGCACGGTGGTGAGGCGCTTGCCGTTCACGATGACCTGGGAACCGGTGTCGGTTTCGGGCTTGAGCAGGACCGGGTTCATGTCGGTGTGGGGCGCGAGCCCACAGGCCAGCGCTTGCAGGGCCTGCGCGCGGCCAATCTCGCCGCCATCGGAGGTAACGGCGGCATTGTTGGACATGTTCTGCGGCTTGAAGGGTGCGACCGACAGGCCGTTTTGCTGCGCGATCCGGCACAGGCCCGCGACGAGCATGGATTTGCCCACGTTGGAGCCGGTGCCCTGGATCATCAGCGCGCGGGTCATGGATCAGGCGCCATGATTAGGGGGCGTGGGCATCAGAATTCGATGCCTTTCTGCGCTTTAACGCCATCGCGGAAGGGATGCTTGACGAGGGTCATTTCGGTGACCAGGTCGGCGGCCTCGATCAGCTCGGGTTTGGCGTTGCGGCCCGTCAGGCAGACGTGGGTCATCTGCGGTTTCTGGTGGAGCAGGAAATCGACGACCTCGTCGATGTCGAGGTAATCGTAGCGCAGGGCGATGTTGATTTCGTCGAGCAGGACGAAGTCGATCGCGGGGTCGAGGATTTGCTCTTGCGCGATTTTCCAGCCATTTTGCGCCGCGGCGATGTCGCGTTCGCGGTCCTGGGTTTCCCAGGTGAAGCCCTCGCCCGAGACGAAGAAGCGGCATTCATCGGCGAAGCGCGTCCGCAGGAAGCTTTTCTCGCCGGTGTCCCAATTGCCCTTGATGAACTGCACCACCGCACAGCCCATCTCGTGCTGGATCGCGCGCATGACCATGCCGAACCCCGACGACGATTTGCCCTTTCCCGACCCGGTATGGACCATGATCAGGCCCTTTTCCTCGGTCTTGGTCTCCATCATCTTGTCGCGGGCCGCCTTGATCTTTTTCATCTTCTCGTTGTGGCGGGCGTTTTCGTCGGTCTGGGTCATGGGGTCCTGCATCGCGGTTGGGGGCGTCGGACAAAGGGGTGACATCGCGCGGACCGATTGACAAGCGGGCCGGGCCGTGAGCAGTGTTTTCGCCGATGGTGCACCGCCGGGTGCCGAAGAGGGAATGGGGTGTGATGCCCCGGCTGCCCCCGCAACTGTGAGTGGTATGCGACTGCCGATAGGCCACTGGGCGAGACGCCCGGGAAGGCGGCAGAAGCAAAAGCCACAAGCCAGGAGACCTGCCATCGGGTTTGGAACTTTTAGATCCGGGCGGGGTGCCTCGGGCTTGGGGGAATGATGGATACCGATACGGCGCCGGTCGAGCTCCTGGTTTGTGTGAAATGCAAGCGCGGGGCGGATGTGACCGAAGACGGGGAGCGGCCCGGCCAGCGGCTCTATGAGGGTCTGCGAGCGGGCGGCATGCCCGATGGCGTGACGTTGACGGCGGTGGAATGCCTGCAAAATTGCGACCACGGGTGTTCGGTCGCGATGCGCGGCGGCGACGCGCGCTGGACTTATGTCTACGGAAACCTCCATGAGGGGTCGCATTTGGGCCTGCTGACCGATGGCATGGCCCTATACCGGGACGCAAGCGATGGGGTGATCCCGTGGCGGCAACGACCCGATCACTTCAAGAAAAACTGCATTGCGCGCATTCCGCCGGTCGTGGCGGGCGCACCCAAGCTGGGGGGATGAGACATGGCTGATTTGGCGAAACTGCCGGTGACGATCGTGACTGGGTTTCTGGGGGCGGGAAAGACGACCCTGATCTCGCAATTGATGCAGAACCCGGGCGGCAAACGGTTGGCCATCGTGGTCAACGAGTTTGGCGATGTGGGCGTCGATGGCGAGATCCTGAAGGGCTGCGCGATCCCCGATTGCCCGGCGGAAAACATCATGGAGCTGGCCAACGGCTGCATCTGTTGCACCGTCGCCGATGATTTCATCCCGACGATTGAAGCGTTGATGAAACTGGAGCCGCGGCCCGAACATATCGTGATCGAGACCTCTGGCCTGGCGTTGCCCAAGCCGCTTTTGAAGGCGTTTGATTGGCCCGATATCCGCTCGAAAATCACGGTCGACGGGGTGATCGCGCTCGCCGATGCGGAGGCGGTGGCGGCAGGCCGGTTCGCGCCGGATGTGGCGCGCGTGGATGCGCAGCGATTGGCGGATGAGAGCATCGACCACGAGACTCCATTGAGCGAAGTGTTCGAGGATCAGATTTCATGTGCCGACATCGTGCTGCTCACCAAGCCCGATCTGGCGGGGCCAGACGGCGTGGCGAAGGCGAAGGCTGTGATCGAGGCGGAGGCACCGCGCAGCTTGCCGATTGTCGAGGTCGCGGAAGGTCGCGTGGACCCGCGCGTTATCCTTGGGCTGGAAGCGGCGGCGGAAGACGATATGGAAGCGCGCCCGTCGCATCACGATGGCCACGACGCTCATGAGCATGATGATTTCGAGAGCATCGTTGTGAACATCGCGCCCGTCGCAGATCCGGCGGAATTGGTGGCGCGGATCGAACGGCTTGCCACGGAGCAGAATATCCTGCGCGTGAAGGGCTATGCGGACGTCGCGGGCAAGCCGATGCGCCTTTTGGTGCAGGCCGTGGGCGCGCGGGTGCGGCACCAATATGACCAGCCTTGGGGCGACCGACCCCGTGCGGGGCGTTTGGTGGTGATCGCCGAGCATGACGACGTTGATCCGGTCGCGATCCGGGCCGTTCTGGCGCCGGAAACGGCGACGGCGGCTGAGTAACATGACATGCACGTCATATTCCGCGAAAGCCACGGGTTAGAAGAGACCGAGACCCCGCAGGACCTGGGCCAGACGCCCGGCGATCTTGTGGTGCTGTCGCTGTCGGATTCCGACCTTGGGGCGTTTGCGGAAGGGTGGAACCGTGCCGATGGCGCGCTTCCGAGCTTGCGGCTGGCCAATATCGTTGCGCTGAAACATCCTTTGTCCGTCGACACTTACGTGGAGCAGACGCTTACCGGTGCGAAGGGTATCCTGATCCGGTTGATCGGTGGCGTGCCCTATTGGCCCTACGGGTTGCAGCAGATCGAGGCCCTGTGTCGGGCGCGCGGAATTGCCTTGGCGGTGCTGCCCGCCGATGGGCGCGAGGACAGGCGGTTGGATGATATCTCGACATTGCCTGTCAGCACATTGCGCCGGTTGCAGCATCTTTGCGATGCGGGTGGGGCGGTGGCCGCGCAGGCCGCGTTACAGCAGATGGCGTTGGCCTCCGGCCTTTATGCGGGGCCGGTGAAGGGCGCGAAGGGCGTGGCGCAGGTTGGCGGCTGGACGCCCGAAGATGGCGTGTGCTGTCCGGTGCTGGCGGGCAATGAAAAGCTGGTTCTGATAACGTTCTACCGATCCTATCTGGTGGCGGCCGATCTGGCCCCGATCGAGGCGCTGTTTGGCGCGTTGCGGGCGCAGGGCTTTGCCGTGACGGGCCTGTTCGCGCCGTCGCTGAAGGCGCCGGGGGCGGCGGAATGGATGGCCCGTATGGTGGCGCATCTTGAGCCAGTGGCGGTGGTCAATGCGACGTCATTTTCCGGCAAGGGCGCGGCGGGTACCTCGCCACTCGATGCAGGCGGAGTGCCGGTGTTTCAGGTGGCATTGGCGACCTCTACGGAAGAGGCCTGGGCCGAAGCCGAGCGCGGATTGTCGCCCGCCGATCTGGCGATGCATGTGGTGTTGCCGGAGGTCGACGGGCGGATTTTCGGCGGCGCGGTGAGCTTCAAGGAGCCGCAGGCGCGCGATGATGATTTGCAATACGCGCGCTATGTGCACCGGGCGCAGGCGGGCCGCGTCGAGGCGGTCGCGCGGCGCGTGGCGGCGTGGCACAGGCTGGCCATGTCGGAGGGGCGGCAGGTGGCGCTGGTGCTCAGCACCTATCCCGGGCGCGCGTGGAATATGGCCCATGCGGTGGGGCTGGATGCGATGGCTTCGGCCTCGGCCATCCTGGAGGATTTGGGCGAGGCCGGTGGGCTGGGGGCGGAGGATTTGCGCGCGGCGCAGGTGGTCTGGCCATTCCCAGAGTACAGGGCGGCTTTATCCAGCCTTACCAAAAGCTTGCAGGATGATCTTCATGCAGCCTGGGGCGCCTGCGAGGCGGATGCGGACGCAGTCGAAGAGGGGCTGGCCCTGCCCATATTGCGGCGCGGGAACACCTGGGTGGCGTTGCAACCGGAGCGGGGCAACCCGGCGCTGAGGGACGCGGAATATCACGACCTCGCGCGGGTGCCACGGCATGGATATGTCGCGTTCTACCTGTGGATGCAGGCCCATGCGGACGCGCTCATTCACATCGGGGCGCATGGAACACTGGAGTGGTTGCCGGGCAAGGCCGTGGCCCTGTCGGAGGGGTGCTGGCCCGAGGCGCTGACCGGGGATTTGCCGGTGATCTATCCGTTCATTGTCAACGATCCGGGCGAGGCGGCGCAGGCGAAACGGCGCATCGGGGCCATCACGTTGGGCCATATCCCGCCGCCTTTGAGGCCATCGGAAACGCCGGCGCGGTTGGCACGGTTGGAGGCGCTGCTGGACGAGTTTTCCAACGCCGACGGGTTGGATCCCAAGCGGCGCGACCGGTTGCAGGAAGACATCCGCGCCGAGGCGCAGGCGCTGGGGGTTGAGGGCGATCTGGGGCTGGAGGCGGCATCGTGTTCGGCAGAGGCGATCACGCGGATCGACCGGTTTGTCTGCGACGTGAAGGAGAGCCAGTTCGGCGATGGCTTGCACGTCTGGGGGCGGGAAGAACCGGGGCAGGCGGCGTTCGACAGCCGCGCCTCCGCCGTTGCGGAGCGCGCCAGCCTCCTTGCCGCTTTGGCGGGGCACCGGATCGAGGCGGGGCCAAGCGGCTCGCCCTATCGCGGGCGGCTCGATGTCCTTCCGACGGGGCGGAATTTGTATACGACCGACCCGCGGTCGGTGCCATCGCGCGCGGCCTATGCGCAGGGTTGTGTGATGGCGGACGAGTTGATCCGGCGGCATTTGCAGGATGAGGGCGATTACCCGAAGGGGTTGATCGTAGATTTGTGGGGGTCGGCGACGATGCGCACGGCGGGCGAGGAATTCGCCATGGCTCTGGCGCTACTGGGCGTGCGGCCGGTGTGGGACGAGGGATCGGAACGGGTCAGCGGGATAGAGGTTTTGCCGATCGCGGAATTGGACCGGCCCCGCGTCGACGTGACCTTGCGCGTGTCAGGGTTGTTCCGCGACGTGTTCCCGACGCTTTCGGCGTTGTTCCAGCAGGCGGTGCGGGCGCTGGCGGGCCGCGACGAGGCGGCGGATTGGAACCCGTTTGTCGGGCGCGCCGGAGCGCGGGTCTATGGCCCGGCACCTGGGTCCTTCGGCGTTGGGATTGGCGCACATCTTGGCGATTATTCGGACGAAGCGAAGCGGATGGTGGGCGAGGCCTGGCTGGCGGCCTCGGCCTATGCGCTGGACGGGGAAACCATCGCCAAGGATGCCGATGGGATCGCGGCGCGGGTCGCGGGGGCGGAGGCCTTCGTGCATCTGCAGGACCTGCCGGAGACCGATATTCTTCTGGCCGAGGATTACGCGACCCATGAGGCGGGTTTTGCCGCCGCGCAGGGCGTCACCGGCGGAAAGGCCGCGCTGTACCATATGGATGTGACGGACCCGTCACGGCCCCGGGCGCGCGGGCTGACCGAGGAAGTGGCCCGCGTTGTGCATGCGCGTGCGGCGCATCCGGGGTGGATCACGGGCATGCAGCGGCACGGATTTCGCGGGGCTGCGGAGATCGCGGCAACCTTGGAAAACATGGCGGCGTTCGCGCAGTTGGCCGGTGTCGTGCCCTCACACCTGTTCGATTTGTACTATGAAGCGACGCTGGGAGACGCAGCCGTCGAGGCGTTTCTGGCCGCGGCCAACCCCGAGGCGCTGGCCGCGATGCGCGACCGTTTTGCCGCCCTGCACGCGGCGGGGCTTTGGGTGTCACGGCGCAATTCGATCCTCGCCGATCTGGAGGCGGCGGAATGAACGCCGATCGAAAGGCCTGGGGCTGGTGTCCTTCGGTCTTGCGGCCCATGCCGCTGGACGATGGGTTGATGGTGCGTATTCGCGTGCCGGGCGGGGCCTTGACCCGCACACAGGCGCAGGGCCTTGCCGATTTGGCCGAGAGCTTCGGGGCAGGGTTCATCGAGCTGACGAACCGCGCAAACCTGCAATTGCGCGGGCTGAGCACAGCGGATCACGCGGCCCTGGTGCCCGAACTGGACGCGCTGGGGCTGACCGAGATCGACCACACGCCAAGCGGACGGGTCAACATAACGCAAAGCCCATTTCTCGACCAGCGAGCGAGTCTTCTGGCGACTGACCTCGCCGAAAAGCTGGCGGAGAAGACCTTCGGCACGCTGCCACAGAAATTCGGTTTCGTCGTGGATGTCGGCCCGAAACGGGTCCTGTCGGACGTGCCGGGCGATGTGCGTATCGAAGCCGCCGGTGACGCGGTGATCGTGCGCGCGGACGGGGTCGAGACCGGCGGCGTTGTTGCAGACCCGGTGGCGCGCTGCGTTGAGATCGCGCGTTGGTTCATCGCGTCGGGGTGCATCGGCGCGGATGGCCGGGGCCGGTTGGTCGATCATGCCGCACGCCTGCCCGAGGATTTGTGCGGGGAGACGCGGCCCAATGCGCCCGAAACGATCTCGACGGACGGGCCGGCATGGGTGGTCGCGCAGGAAGGTCGATTGCGGCCGGCAACCCTGAGAATGGCGTTGAAACCCGGTGTCACGGCATTGCGGGTGACGCCGTTTCGCGCGTTGTATCTGCCGGAGCTTGCGCTGGCGCAGACGCGGGACAATAAGGCCGAAACGACCACGGAAGGGGACGGCGTCGATGCCGTATGAATACGAAAAGGACGGCGCGGCGATCTACTTGGAAAGCTTTGCGACGATCCGGGCGGAGGCCGATCTGGAACGCTTCGCCGAAGACGCGGAGCAGGTTGTGGTGCGCATGATCCACGCCGCCGGGATGGTCGGGCTGGAGGCGCATGTGAAGGTGTCTGACGGCATGGTCGCGGCGGCGCGTGCGGCGTTGGAAGCAGGTGCGCCGATCTTGTGTGATGCCCACATGGTCAGCGAGGGTGTGACGGGCAAGCGCCTTCCGGCCGCCAATGATGTGGTCTGCACCCTGCGCGATGAGCGGGTCCCGGGACTGGCAGCACAGTTGGGCACGACGCGGTCGGCCGCGGCGCTGGAGCTGTGGCGCGACCGTCTTGACGGCGCGTTGGTGGCCATCGGGAACGCGCCGACCGCCCTGTTCCACCTGTTGGAGATGTTGGAAGACCCCGATTGCCCGCGCCCTGCGGCGATCATCGGATGCCCGGTGGGTTTCGTGGGCGCGCGCGAAAGCAAGGACGCGTTATGGGCCGCGCAGCCGGTGCCGTCGATCATTGTCGAGGGGCGGTTGGGCGGCTCGGCCATCACGGTCGCGGCGATCAACGCCATCGCGAGCCGCGCGGAATGAGCGCCCCACGGAAAAAAGGCCGTGTTTACGGCGTCGGCCTCGGGCCGGGCGATCCGGAGTTGATGAGCGTGAAGGCGGATCGGCTTCTGCGCGCGGCCAAGCATGTGGCCTTCTTCCGCAAAGCGGGCCGGGCCGGTCGTGCGCGAAAGATCGTGGACGGAATGTTGCGCCCGGATGCCGTTGAATTTGCGATGGAATACCCTGTGACCACGGAAATCCCGCTGAGTGATCCGCGCTACAACGAGGTGCTGTCGGGCTTCTACGCAGAGGTCACGGCGCATCTGTGCAAGCTGACGGCAGGGGGCGAGGACGTGGTCGTGTTGTGCGAGGGCGATCCGTTCTTCTACGGCTCGTTCATGCATCTTTATGAGCGGTTGAAAGACCGATGCGAGGTGCAGGTCGTGCCCGCGATCACGGGCATGTCGGCGGCCTGGACCGCGACGGGCACCCCGATCACATGGGGCGACGATGTGTTATCGGTTGTGATGGGGACGCTGGACGAAGACACGTTGCGCGACGCCATGGCGCGGGCGGATGCGTTGGTCGTTATGAAGATCGGTCGCAACCTTACGAAGGTGCGCCGGGCGTTGCAGGCGGCGGGCAAGGCGGAGCGTGCGGTCCTGGTGCAATACGCCGCGATGGAGGGGCAGAGCGTCTGCGCCCTGTCGGATCATGGGGGTGAAACATTGCCCTATTTTTCGATTATCGTCGTGCATGGGCAGGGGCGGCGACCGTGACCGGCTGGGTGGTCGTTGCGGGCCTCGGGCCGGGAGATACGGCCATGGTGACGCCGGAGGTAACCGACATTTTGGCGCAGGCGACCGACGTGGTGGGCTATATCCCCTATGTCCGCCGCGTGGCGGCACGCGATGGCCTGACGCTGCATGAAAGCGACAATCGGGTGGAGTTGGACCGCGCCACACATGCCCTGCACATGGCGGCGGAAGGCAAGCGCGTGGTTGTGGTGTCGTCCGGCGATCCGGGTGTCTTCGCCATGGCCAGCGCGGTATTCGAAGCGCTGGAGGCCGGACCGCTCGGGTGGTTGTCGCTGGATGTGCGCGTGCTGCCGGGCATTTCGGCGATGTTCGCGGGCTCGGCCAGGGCGGGGGCCGTTCTGGGCCATGATTTCTGCGCGATCAACCTGAGTGACAATCTCAAGCCGTGGGATCTTATAGAAAAACGTTTGCGCCTTGCGGCGGAGGCGGATTTCGCGATGGCGTTCTACAACCCACGCTCCAAGGCGCGGCCCGAAGGGTTCGGGCGGGTGTTGGAGGTGTTGCGCGAGGCTTGTGAACCGGAGCGGCTGATCGTGTTCGCCCGGGCTGTGTCGACGGCGGAAGAGGCTTTGAATGTGGTCCGGCTGGCCGATGCGACACCGGAGATGGCGGATATGCGGACGGTGGTTTTGGTGGGATCTTCGCGCACGCGGCGCGTTGGCGATTGGGTCTATACCCCGAGGTCGGTGGAATGATGAACCCAATTGAGGATGTCGGCGGGGGTGGCCAACTCAGACCGCTCGGGCTGCGCCGGACGGTCAATCATGAGGACCGGAAGCCGCAGGCTGCGTGCGGCGGCAAGTTTCGCATAAGCACCGGTGCCGCCGGAATTTTTCGACACGATGAGGTCGATGTTGTGGGCCTGCATCAAGGCTGTGTCGGCGGCCTCGGAAAACGGGCCGCGATCGACGACGGTTTCGGTCAGCGGCAGGGGCAGCGCGGTTTTAGGCGGGTCCACGAGGCGCAAGAGATAGCGATGCTGCGGGTTAGGTGCGAAATCGGCCAGATGCATGCGGCCCACGGCGAGCATGACATTGCACGGCGCACGGTCGAGGGCCGCGACGGCCGCGCCGATGTCGGGGACGTGGGTCCAGTCATCGCCCGCTTGCGCGCGCCACGGCGGGCGGGTCAGCGCGACCAGTGGCACCTGCGCCGCAGTCGCGGCGGCCACGGCGTTAAAGCTCATCTGGGCGGCAAATGGATGCGTGGCGTCGACCAGATGCGTGATCTTGTGATCCCGCAGGTAGGTTGCGAGCCCGTCCGTCCCGCCGAACCCGCCCACGCGCTGCGGCAGGGGCTGTCGCACGGGACGCTCGACGCGGCCCGCGAAGCTGACGGTGCCGGCAAGGCCCGCCTCGGCCACGGCGCGGGCCAGCGCTGTGGCCTCAGTCGTGCCGCCAAGGATCAGGAGGTTGGTCTGCATGGCTGAGCCCTGGATCACAATCATCGGTCTTGGCGAAGATGGACCGGGGGGCTTGTCGGCTGCAAGCCGTGAGGCGCTTGACGCGGCTGAGGTCGTGATGGGCCCTGCGCGGCATCTGCGCCTGGTGGATGCGGCGGAAAAGGTGGAATGGCCGGTACCCTTTGCTGACGGGTATGCGGTGCTTGAAGGGCTGCGCGGACGACAGGTCGCGGTGCTGGCCTCGGGCGATCCGTTCTGGTTCGGTGCGGGGCGTGGGATATCGAAGCATTTTTCGGGGCAATGGCGGGCGTTTCCGGGCGTGTCGATTTTTGGCCTGGTCGCGGCGCGGCTGGGGTGGCCGTTGGAGGATGTGGCCTGCGTCGGCTTGCATGCGGCGCCCTTTGCGCGGATGCGGGCGCACTTGGCACCGGGCGCACGGGTGATCGCGACCTTGCGTGACGGTGACGCGGTCCACGCCTTTGCAGCGTGGCTGCACGAGAGCGGATTCGGCGCGTCGGAATTGACCATTTGCGAAGCCATGGGCGGGCCGAAGGAACACGTGACCCACAGCACGGCGGAGGCGCTGCAGGGCCGATTTGCGCATCCCGTGGCCATTGCTCTGGCAGTGGCGGGCGACGGGGCGGTGGTGCCGAAAACGTCGGGCCTTCCGGACGACCTTTTCGAGACCGACGGCGTTATGACCAAACGTCCATTGCGGGCGATGACGCTCTCGGCATTGGCTCCGCGCCACGGCGAACACCTGTGGGATATCGGTGGCGGGTCGGGTTCCATCGCGGTGGAATGGCTGTTGGCGGAGCCGTCGTGCCGGGCAACGATCGTGGAGCCGCGCGCCGATCGATGTGCGTTGATCCGTGCGAATGCGGAGGCGTTCGGCGTCTCGCATCGTCTGACGATTGTCGAAGGCAGCGCGCCGGAGGTCTTGTCCGCGCTGGACCGCCCCGAGGCGGTCTTTGTGGGTGGCGGCATGGACACCGAGATGCGCACGAAACTGTGGGACGTGGTACCAGATGGCACGCGTGTCGTGGTAAGTTCGGTGACGTTGGAGACGGAGGCGCTGCTGGCAGGATGGCACGCGGCCTTCGGGGGGGAGTTGATGAAAGTGGAGATCGCTACAGCCGCTCCGATGGGGTCGAAACGCGGCTGGAAAGCGGCTTATCCGGTGGTTCAATGGAGCGTGACGCGATGATTGTGGCGGGGTTCGGATTTCGCGGCGCGGCCACGGTGGATAGCCTGGCCGATGCCTACGAAAAAGCGGGCGCTGCCGGGCGGTTGGCGACCGTTCTGGACAAGGTGCCGGGGGTGTTTTCAGAATTCGCAACGGCCCGCCACCTCACAATTGTCGCGGTCGAAGCGCGCGATTTGGTGCGGCAGGAAACGGTGACGCAAAGCTTCACCTCTCTGGCGGAACGCGGCACCGGATCGGTGGCGGAGGCGGCCGCGTTGGCGGCGGCCGGTGCAGGGGCAAAGCTGGTTAAGGTCCGGGTGATTTCCGATGATGGATGCGCGACCTGCGCCTTGGCGGAGACGGCGGAATGAGTGTGCATTTCATCGGCGCGGGTCCCGGCGCGCCGGACCTTCTGACCCTGAGGGGGCGCGATTTGATCGCGTCATGCCCGGTCTGCCTTTATGCCGGATCACTGGTACCCGAGGCGGTGCTGGACCATTGCCCCGAGGGCGCGCAGGTGGTCAACACGGCGCCCCTGTCGCTCGACGAGATCATCGGAACCATCGCGGTCGCCCATGACGCGGGCAAGGATGTCGCGCGGCTGCATTCGGGTGATTTGTCCGTCTGGTCGGCGATGGGCGAGCAGATTCGCCGATTGGAAGCGCTGCGCATCCCCTACACGGTGACGCCGGGCGTGCCCTCCTTCGCGGCGGCAGCGGCAAGCCTGGGGCAGGAACTGACGCTGCCGGGGATCGGGCAATCCCTGATCCTGACGCGGACGCAGGGCAAGGCCACGTCGATGCCGGAGGGCGAGAGCTTGGCGAATTTCGGGCGCACGGGCGCGACGCTGGCGCTGCATCTGTCGATTGGGCAGATGGCGAAAGTCGTGTCGGACCTGGTGCCATGTTACGGCGCGGATTGTCCGGTGGCGGTGGTCTACCGGGCGTCCTGGCCCGATGAGCGGGTGATCCGGGCGACGCTTGGCACATTGGAAGCGGCCGTCGACGACGGCATCGCGCGCACCGCACTGATCTTGGTCGGACCGGCGATCGGCGCGGGCGATTTTGCGGAGTCGCGGCTTTACGCGGCGGATTATGATCGTCGCTATCGGCCCCAAAGTGCCGACAGCCCCTGGAGCGAATGGAAGCATGGCGATGACTGATCCCGTTGGTCTGATGGTGTCGGCCCCGGCTTCGGGCACGGGCAAGACGACCGTGATGTTGGGGCTTTTGCGAGCGCTGCGCGAGGATGGGATGGCGGTGCAGCCGTTCAAGAGCGGGCCGGATTACATCGACCCGGCGTTCCATCTTGCTGCAGCCGGGCGAGCTTCGTTCAACCTTGATACCTGGGCGATGGACGGCGCCTTGCTGGACGGAATCGCAGCGCAGTCCGCGGGCGCGGAGATCTGCGTCGCGGAGGGCTCAATGGGGCTCTATGACGGGGTCGCCACGCAGGGGCAGGCGGGCTTCGGCTCAAGCGCCGAGACGGCCCGGCGGATGGGTTGGCCTGTGGTTTTGGTGATCGACGCGGGCGGACAGGCGCAATCGGCGGCGGCCACCGCACTTGGGTTTCAAGCCTACGCGCCGGATCTGCCGTTCGCGGGCGTTATCGTAAACCGCGTGGCCTCCCCCCGGCATGAACGGCTGATCCGCAGGGGTATGGATGCGGCGGGTTTGACCGTGCTCGGCGTGTTGCCCCGACGCGGTGATCTGGCCCTGCCGGAGCGGCATCTGGGGTTGATCCAGGCGGTGGAGCATCCCGATCTGGAAGCGGCGATTGCGGGATATGCCGCGTTCCTGCGCGAGAATGTGGATCTTGACGCGATCAGGGCGGCCGCGCGGGGTGGGGCCTTGCCTTCGGGCGCTTTGCCAAAGCCACCAGCGCAACGCATCGCCTTGGCCCGGGATGCCGCGTTTTCCTTTACATATCCGCATCTTCTGGAAGGCTGGCGCGCGGCCGGAGCGGAGATTCTTCCGTTTTCTCCCTTGGCCGACGAGGCGCCGCCCGAGGCCGATCTGGTCTGGCTTCCGGGCGGATACCCGGAACTCCATGCCGGGCGATTGGCGGCCGCCACGACCTTCTTGGACGGGCTGCGCGCCCATGCTCAGACCAAGCCGGTCCATGGTGAATGCGGCGGCTACATGGCGTTGGGCGAGGTGTTGATCGACAAGTCGGGTGCGCGTCACGCGATGGCCGGGCTGCTCGGGCTTGTGACGTCGTTCGAGAAGCGAAAGTTTCACCTCGGCTACCGGCGCGCGGTGCTGCAGGCGGGCATGATGGGCTTTGCGCCCGGTGCCGTCCTGCGCGGGCATGAATTTCACTATACAGTTGTTGTAGAAGAACCCGACGCCCCACTGGCCAAAGTATCCGATGCAGACGGCAATCCGGTGCCCGAGACCGGCTCGATCAGGGGCAATGTGACGGGCACGTTCTTTCATATGATCGCGGAGGAAGGATGACAGGTTTCGTTTCCTTCGTTGGCTCCGGCCCCGGTGATCCGGAGCTTCTGACACTCAAGGCGGTGGACCGGTTGAAACGCGCCGATGCGGTTCTGTTCGATGACCTGTCGAGCGGTCCGATCCTGACCCATGCGCGTGCGGGGGCCGATTTGGTCGGCGTCGGCAAACGCGCCGGTCGCCCGTCTCCAAAGCAGCGCCACGTATCCCAATTGCTCGTGGAATATGCACAACAGGGCGGGCGTGTCGTGCGGTTGAAATCCGGCGACAGCGGGCTGTTCGGACGGCTGGAAGAGGAGCTTGTCGCGTTGCGGGAGGCGGGCATCGCCTATGAGATCATCCCCGGCGTGCCAAGCGCAATTGCGGCGGCGGCGGCCCATGGCATCCCGTTGACGCGGCGGCTGACGGCGCGGCGGGTGCAATTCGTCACGGGCCATGACGCAAGCGGCGCATTGCCCGACGATATTTCGCTTGAGGCCTTGGCCGATCCAACGGCCTCGACCGTGGTGTTCATGGGTAAGCGGACCTTTCCGATCCTGGCTGCGGCCCTGATCGAACGGGGCCTGCCGCCCGAGACGCCCGCGCTTCTGGCCGAGTGCGTCAGCACGCCGGAACAGGCGCTTTTCCGGATGTGCGTGGCGGATCTGGTGGAGCGATTGAAGGGCGAAATCGGCACCGCCCCGGCGCTGATCCTTTATGGGCCGCTGGCAGAACCGGAATGATGGAGCTGTCTCTGATTGGGATCGGCACGGGCAATCCGGAGCATGTCACGCTTGAGGCGCAGCGCGCGCTGCGGACGGCCCGCGTCCTTCTGGTGCCACGCAAGGGGCCCGGCAAAGACGATCTGGCGGACCTGCGGCACCGGATTTTGCAAGATGCGGGGGCCACGGGACGGATCGTGGAATTTGATTACCCGGAGCGCGATGAGGCAGTGCCGTATCGCGCGAGGGTGATGGCGTGGCACGATGAGATCGCCCGGCGTTGGGTGGCGGCACTTGGGCATGAGGGCGGCCCGGTTGCGCTTTTGGTGTGGGGTGATCCATCGCTCTACGACAGCACCCTGAGGATCGCGCAGCGCTTGCGGCCGGTGCCCCGCATTCGCGTCGTACCTGGGATCACGGCGCTGAGCGCGCTGACCGCGGCCCATGGGATCACGTTCAACACGCTCGCCGGAGCCGTCACCGTGACGACGGGACGGCGATTGCGGGCCCATGGCTGGCCGGACGGGACCGAAAGCATGGTTGTGATGTTGGATGGTGAGTGCAGCTTCACCACCCTCGACCGGACCGATCTGCGGATCTGGTGGGGGGCGTATCTGGGGATGGCGGAGCAGGTGCTCGAAGCCGGAATACTGGCCGAGGCGGCGCCACGGATCATTGCGCGTCGGGCGGAGGCCCGCACGCGCCATGGCTGGATCATGGACACCTATCTGCTGCGTCCGGAGGGGTTGGAATGAGCGCGGTCCTGCGGCTGTGCACCAGCTGCGACGGGGCGGATATCGCGGCGCTTCAGGCGGCGGTGGATGCGGCCGGTCTGCGGGCACAGGTTGAACCGCAATCCTGCATGAACGCCTGTGCCAATCCGGTGAGCCTTGCGCTTCAGGGGACGGGGCGGGCGACCTATTTTTTCGCCGGTGTCGATCCGGTGACGGACCGCGCCGACATCATCGCAACCCTGCGCACGTATCTCGAGGCTCCGGGCGGATGGATCGAGGATGCGACCGCGTGTGGGCGTCTGCGGTTTTGCCTTCAGGGCCGGGTGCCTGCGCTCGATTAAGCGTCTTTTTTTGAGTATTTTTGAAACAAGGAAGGCCCGCGCGCGCGCGCGGGGCCTTATGCTAGTTCTCAATTGCGATGGTCTGGCTCAGAAGCTGATCGCCCACCGCCAATTGCCTGTGATCGTTGGCGAAAAGGCCCACGCGCACGTCAACCGACCCCTCGGGCAGGCCGTCGAGGTGCACCCACGGCCCATAGAAACGACCCAGTTTCACCCCGTCGATATAGACATGCGCATGCCCTTGACCGGGCACGTGATCGCGGCTCGCGTTTTCGGGTGAGAAGGTGAAATTCTCGGCCATGATATTCAGGTTCCAGCCCGACATCGGATCTTGTTCGATACGCACGGCCAGACGTGGCGCGTCGGCGTCATCGGGAAGCGAAAGGATCGCCTCGTGCGCGGCGGCATGCTCGGCGTCACCATGCGTCATCGCGCCGTGATGTTCGGAATGGTCGTGTCCATCCAGGGTGATGCCATTGGAGGCCGCGATGGTGAAGCCGATGCCACCGCCGAAGATCAGGCCGATGGCCAGCATGGGAAGCGCTGTGTTCATGGGACGCTCCGGATTACCATAAGGAAGGGGAGCGGCGGCGCGGGCGCAGCGCCCGCGCCGCCCGTCTCTCAGGCGGTTTGCGAATGCTCGGATGCGCCGATGCCCCGTGACCAGAAATGGCCCGCGAAAGTGCCCACAAGCACCCACGCCACCATGCCGATCCCGAAGGCGCGGGCGGCAAAAAGCGCGCCAAGCTCAGTCGGGACGGGTCCGGAGAAGACCTCCGGTTCCGGCGCGCCGTAGACATGCGGTGCGAGAAGCAGAATGGCCGCCCCGATCCACGCGGCCCAATTGCGCCCAAACGCGATCAACCACATCGCGCCTGCCGCCATGGCCACCGTGATGAACCACCAGATCTGGCGCAGGCCGACATCGGCCGCCGCCACGCCGGGCACCTCGGGCGCGAGGCTGAAGCCGGGGGCGAAATGCACCGCGACAAAGCCCGCGATCCCCCAGAGCAGGCCATTGCGCGCGTCTATCACCGCGCCCTGGCCTTCGGCGACCGACATCAGCGCCGTCAGGATCAGCGCGTAGCCGGAGTAGATCAACATGGTGAAGACGATGGAAAGGCCATCGCGCAGCGGATCGAAACCGGGAAGCTCCTGCGCGGCTGGCAGGATGCTGTCGACACCGAAGTGGATCAGCTCGCCGCCCTCATAAAGTTCCGCATGCAGCAACACCGGCTGCACAAACCAAAGCTGCAACAGGGCCGTGATCAGCCCTGCAGCCGCGCCAGCGAACAGACCGCTGGTCAGCAAACGTGTAAACATGATTGTCCCCGTGGATCAGTGGCAGGGAAAGCCCGTCGCGTGGCGCACATCGTGGGCCGCATCGTGCAGCGTGGCCGCCTGAACGTGGCCGGTCACGACCATGATGGCCAAGCCGATCATCGCGACAAGGGTCGCGGCACCGATGGTGGACTTTGCAGAGGTCTGTGTTTGCGTCGTCATGTCTTCAGCTCCTGTAAACCGCCACCCCGGCGGCTGGATTGCGTTGGCACATACGGCAGGTCTCCTGGCTCGTGGCCTTGGTCCGGATGGCCTTCCCGGGACGGATCCCAGTGGCATATGCATCCAGACGGCCCACTTACAGTTGCGGGGGCAGCTGTCGACTTGCGCCTGTGGGCGCGCACGACATTCCCTCTTTACGACCCGGCAGGTGCCGGGAACCGAATGTAAACCTGTTGTGACAGACGGGCCGGAGCGGTGTCAAACCCGAAAACGACCGTTTCGGGGCCGCTTCGCGTCATCGAATGGCCGGATCGGCGTTCAGTGTGATCGGCTGACCATGGGGCGTGCGGGCGGCGGCGTCTTTCCAGGCCCGGGCGGTCTCATGCAGCCGCGCCGCCGTCGAAAGCCCCTTGGTGGCGATCACGTCCTCCAACGCGCAAAGCCAGTGGCCGTAATACGCGCGCTCTGCCCCGGAATGGATCTGCGCCGACAGGGCCGTTGCCCATTCACCCCAGGTGAAATGGCCCTGTGCGTGCAGATGCACGGTCAGGGCAAAGGCCTGCGCCTGCCAAGGTTCGGTGAACGGCTGCTCCGGCTCGGTCATGGCGCGGGCCTGAGGTAAGGCTCCCACAGATCCAGCGTCACGCGATCCAATGGGCCGGCTCGGTCCCCCCACAAGACACGCGCCTCGAAGCTGACTTTGTAAAGCCAGGTGGGCTGCTCCCCTTCGCCAAGGGCATTGGTGTCCGGAAAGACGTGGTGGCCGTGTATACGCTCGATTTTCCCTGTCTTGTCGCGGACATAGCGGGGCAGGCGGGTGTGAGTGTCGGGG
The DNA here is from genome assembly GCF_037543845.1 of Gymnodinialimonas ulvae. Lineage (NCBI taxonomy): Bacteria > Pseudomonadati > Pseudomonadota > Alphaproteobacteria > Rhodobacterales > Paracoccaceae > Gymnodinialimonas > Gymnodinialimonas ulvae. The sequence goes on along the minus strand of NZ_JBBIFX010000001.1, from coordinate 1,459,078 downwards.
TGGATGTTCAGTGTGTGCACGCCATCTCCGACCGCAAAGGCCGGACGCGTGTCGGCGGGGCGGTCGACGGGGCCGCCCCGGGCGAGGGCAGCGGGCACATCGGCGGGTGCAAGCGTGCCTTTGATCGGGACCGCAGCTGTGATCGCGCGGCCCTCCATCACCTCGCGCTCGGTGATCATGCCACGCTCAAGCATCAGCCGGGTCGCGGCCTTCAGCCAAATCTCATAATAGCTGTCGCTGAGGTAATCCGCGGGCGGCAGGCTCTCGCGCGCGAAGCGCGATTGGTCGAGGTTCCATTGCCCGGCCGCGCCGAGGGCCACGACCATGCCCATCACGCGGGCCTCCCAATCGGCATGGAAATTCGCCTCGTCCGGCTCGGGCCGCACCGGGCCGAACCCCATCATCCCGCCCAGATCCGCACCCCCGTTCATGGCGCGTCCGCCAGCGCCGTGCCGATCATCGCATCGCGGTGCACAAGTCTCGCCAAGGCCTCTTCCGACCAGCCATGCGTGCCGTCGGGGCGTTCGGGGATGACCAGATATCGCATCTCGGCTGTGGAATCATGCACGGTGATCGCTGTGGTCTCGGTCAGGATCAGCCCGAAGTCGGCCAACACCCCGCGCGGGTCGATCACGGCGCGGGATCGGAACGCCGGGGATTTGTACCACACCGGCGGCAGGCCAAGCACCGACCATGGGTAGCAAGAGCACAGCGTGCACACGACAAGGTGGTGTTGACCGGGCCCATTGAACACCGCCTGCATATGCTCACCCTGGCGCGAGGCATATCCAAGGGAATGGATCGCCGCCGTGCCATCCAATTCCAGCCAATCGCGAAAGGCGGGATCGGTCCAGGCCTTGGCCACAACATGGGCCCCGTTGCGTGGTCCGATTTCGGTCTCGTAGGTCTGAATGATGGCATCGACGGCGGCGGGATCGATGTAGCCCTTTTCGGTCAATACGGTCTCAAGCGCACGAACGCGGGCTTCGATATCGGACATATGCGAATGGTCGGAATGATCGTGCATCACGGGCCTTGGGGCTATGCGGCTGGCGACACATTGCCTCGGATCGGGCGCGCTGACCAGTTCTTTGCTGGACGCGGGCGGTGGACCTCTTGGCTATGGAACACGCACTGAAATATCCCGCCCGAACCGCGCACCGACCCCCACCCGGCTTGACGGCGGCGCATTCCTTCCATAGGTCACACTCCGCAACGCGGGCGTTGTGTAATGGTAAGACCTCAGCCTTCCAAGCTGATGATACGGGTTCGATTCCCGTCGCCCGCTCCATCCCTTCCAAACTTGGTAACCTGCGTGCACTCTTGCGACGGACCCGCTCCGGCTGTATCGACGGAAAACCTGAAACGACCTCAGTGATATGGCCAGCGATCAGACCACGCAAACCCCGCCGCCCCCCTCGGCCAAGGAAGAGAGGGAGCGGTCAAAGCGCATCGGCAGCCTGAAAGGGTTGTTGCCGTTTCTTGCGCCCTACAAGTTGATGCTGGCGGGTGCGGCTGGTGCGCTGGTGATGACCGCGATCGTGTCGCTTACCCTGCCTTTGGCCGTGCGCCGCGTTGTCGACGGTTTCGAGACCGAAAGTGTTGAGCTTCTTGATCAGTATTTCCTTGCCGCGCTGGCAATTGCGGGGCTTTTGGCCCTTGGCACGGGGCTGCGGTATTACCTTGTGACGCGGCTTGGCGAACGGGTGATCGCGGACATTCGCAAATCGGTCTTTGATCGGATGATCGGTATGAGCCCCGCGTTTTACGAGCGGATCATGACCGGCGAAGTCCTGAGCAGGATCACCACGGACACCACGCTTTTGCTGAGCGTGATTTCGTCCAGCGTTTCCATCGCCTTGCGCAATGCCCTGATCCTTCTGGGTGGTATTGCGCTGATGCTGTGGACATCGCCGAAGCTGACGTCGGCGGTGTTGCTGATCGTGCCGGTGGTGATCGTGCCGATCGTTGTGTTGGGTCGCCGGGTGCGGGCCCTGTCGCGCGAAAACCAGGATTGGATCGCCGAAAGCTCGGGCAACGCGTCCGAGGCGTTGCTGGCCGCGCAAACGGTGCAGGCCTTCACCCACGAACGCCCTTCTGCCGCGCGCTTTGACGATGTGACGGAAAAATCCTTCGGCTCCGCCAAGAAGCGCATCGCGATCCGCGCGTTGATGACGGTGATCGTCATCACGCTGGTCTTTACCGGGATCGTGGGCGTGCTTTGGGTCGGCGCCCGCGACGTGCGCGCAGAAGAGATGAGCATCGGCGCCCTGATCCAGTTCCTGATCTACGCGATCATGGTCGCAGGCTCCGTCGGGGCCCTGTCCGAGATCTGGGGCGAGTTGCAGCGGGCCTCTGGCGCGACGGAGCGGTTGATCGAATTGCTCGACACGGACGACAGCGTGGACGACCCGCAGAACGGCGTACCGCTGCCCCGGGGTGGCCGGGGGCAGATCGTCTTCGATGACGTGCTGTTCCGCTATCCGACGCGGCCTGAAACAACGGCGCTGGACCGGGTCACGTTCACCATAGCACCCGGCGAAACGGTGGCCCTTGTCGGCCCCTCGGGTGCCGGAAAATCGACCGTTTTCCAGCTTTTGATGCGGTTCTATGACCCCGAAAGCGGGGCCATCACGCTGGACGGCGTGGCTCTCCCGGAGATGGAGCGCAAGACGTTCCGCGCCGCCATGGCCTTGGTCCCGCAGGATCCGGTGATCTTCGCCGCTTCCGCCCGCGAAAACATCCGTTTCGGACGCCCCGAGGCCACGGATGCCGAGGTCGAGGCCGCCGCCCGTGCTGCCGCGGCGCATGAATTCCTATGTGTCCTGCCGCAGGGCTACGACAGCTATGTTGGTGAGCGCGGCCTCATGCTTTCGGGTGGCCAGAAGCAACGCATCGCCATTGCCCGCGCCATATTGCGCGATGCACCGATCCTGTTGCTGGACGAGGCGACAAGCGCGCTTGATGCCGCCAGCGAACGCGCCGTGCAGGACGCGGTCGGCGAGTTGTCGAAGACGCGCACGACCCTGATCATCGCGCACCGCCTTGCAACGGTGAAACAGGCCGACCGCATCCTTGTTTTCGAGGAAGGCCGAATCGTCGCCGAGGGCACGCATGACGCGCTGGTCGCGGAGGGCGGCCTTTACGCGCGGTTGGCGCAGTTGCAATTCACCTCCGGCCTCGCCGCCGAGTAACCCGCTACGCCGCGTCAGAGTTGCGCGGCGCGCAACTTTGCCCGATGCTTTCGTCAGGAGGCACCGCCAAACGGGGCCCGCGGGGAGAGAAAAACGGGAGGATGCCATGGCACGCTTTGCGTCGGCCGCGGATATCAAAACACTTGAGCAGGAGAAGCCATGGCCGGAAAGCCAGCCTGCCACCACGCTCTACGGTCTTCTGAGCCAAACAGCGGCGGCCCACGGTCCGCTGAACGCGATCACCTTCCAACTGCTCTCTGGCGCGAGCGACCCCGCCGAAACGCTCAGCTGGACGCAATTCCACAGCCGCATCACGCAGGCCGCCAACCTGTTCCGGTCCCTGGGCGTCGGCCCCAACGACACGATTGCCTTCGTCCTGCCCAATTGCAACGAGGCGGCAGTGACCCTTTTGGGCGGGGCGGTGGCCGGGATCGTCAACCCAATTAACCCGCTTCTGGATGCCGAGCAAATCGGCGCCATCCTGCGGGAAACAAACGCAAAAGTCGTCGTGACGCTGAAGGCCTTCCCCAAAACTGACGTCGCCCAAAAGGTCGCCGAGGCGCTCACCCATGCGCCCAATGTGCGCACGGTGCTCGAGGTGGATTTGCTGCGGTACCTGACGGGCCTGAAGAAGTTCATCGTGCCCCTGCTGCGCCCGAAAAACCCCGTCGCACACAAGGCGCGGGTTCTCGGCTTCGCAGCCGAATGCGCCAGGCAACCGACCACTTTGGCCTTCGACGACCCGCAAGAAGATCGCGTCGCGTGCTACTTCCACACTGGCGGCACGACCGGTATGCCAAAGGTCGCACAGCACACGTATTCCGGCATGATCTACAATGGCTGGATCGGTCATACGCTCCTGTTCACCGAGCAGGACAATATCATTTGTCCCCTGCCGCTGTTCCACGTCTTCGCCAGCCACGTGATCCTGATGGCCTCGGTCGCCTCCGGCGCGCATGTCGTGTTTCCGACCCCGCAAGGCTACCGCGGCGATGGCGTGTTCGACAATTTCTGGAAGCTGGTGGAGCGCTGGAAGATCAGCTTCATCATCACCGTCCCCACGGCGATCTCTGCTATGATGCAACGGCCGGTGGATGCGGATGTGTCCACGGTCAAGACCGCGTTCTCAGGCTCCGCCCCGCTTCCGGTCGAGCTGTTTCACCGCTTTGAAAAGGCGACCGGCGTGACGTTGATCGAAGGCTACGGCCTGACCGAAGCGACCTGCCTTGTGTCCTGCAACCCCGTCGACGGAGAGAAGAAGATCGGCTCCATCGGCGTGCCGTTTCCGCATACCAATGTCAAAATTGTCTGCGAAACGCCCGGCGGCCCGACCGAATGCGGCCCGGACACCGTAGGTGAGATTTGCATCGAAAGCCCGGGCGTTTTTGCGGGGCACACCTACACCGAAACCCAAAAGAACAAGGACCTATTCTACTACGAAACCTACCTGCGCACCGGCGATCTGGGGCGGGTTGATGAGGACGGCTACCTTTGGATCACGGGCCGCGCCAAGGATCTGATCATTCGCGGCGGTCACAACATCGACCCCGCCGAGATCGAAGAAGCGTTGGCCGGTCACGAGGCCGTGGCCTTTGCCGGTGCGATCGGGCAACCCGACGCGTTTGCGGGCGAATTGCCGTGCGTCTACGTGGAGCTGGTAGACGGCGCCTCCGTGACCGAGGCGGACCTGATGGCGCATGCCTCCGCACATATTCACGAACGGGCGGCTATCCCCAAGCATCTGGAAGTGTTGGATGAATTGCCCAAGACCGCCGTTGGGAAGGTGTTCAAACCGGACCTGCGCAAACGGGCGATCATGCGGGTCTACAATGGTGCCCTGGAAAAGGCGGGGCATGCCGCGCGCGTCGTTGCCGTGGGCGAGGACAAGAAGCGCGGATTGGTCGCCCATCTGGCCCGCAATGGTGAGGCGGATGAAGCCGGCGTGAAGGCGGTTCTGGGGGAATTCACCCGACCGTGGGACTGGCATGATGCGGCCTGACGGGTGATCGAGCTGTCCAATGCGGCGGCGCGGAAGTTGTTCCTGCATCGCCATGCCCTGATCGAACCACCCGCCGGTCCCGCGAAGGGAGCGGCCTTGTCGGAGCTCGTGCAGCGCCTGGGCTTTGTGCAGGTCGACAGCGTGAACACCTTTGCGCGCGCCCATGACCTGATCCTCTGGTCGCGTCGGCAAAGCTACCGACCCGAGGGCCTGCGCTGGATCAATGACCGCGCCCGCACCACGTTCGAACATTGGACCCACGACGCGTCGATCATCCCGATGGAATTCTACCCGATGTGGCGGATGCGATTTGACCGGGACCGCGCGCGTCTGCATGGGAAATGGAAGGATTGGCACGGGCAGGGCTTTCATGCCGAGATCGACAAGGTCCTCGTCCATGTGGCCGATAACGGTCCGTGCTGCACAACCGATCTGGCCGATGATACGGCAGAGAAATCAACAGGTTGGTGGGATTGGCGGCCCTCGAAAGTGGCCCTTGAATACCTGTGGCGATCCGGTGATCTGGCCGTCGCCAAGCGGCGGGGTTTTCGCAAGTTCTATGACCTGGCCGAGCGTGTCATCCCGGCTGAGCGGCTTAACGCGCGCTTCACCGACGCCGAGATCATCGACTGGGGTTGCGCGGCCGCGTTGGACCGTTTGGGCTTTGCCACCAGCGGCGAACTGGCCGCGTTCTTCGATCTGGTGCGCCCGCAAGACGCCAAGGCATGGGTTACGCAAGCGCTGGCCGAGGGGCGCGTGGTCGAGGTCGATGTCGTCTGCGTCGATGGTCGCACCCGCCGATCCATCGCCTGGCCGGCGATCGAGAGACATCTGGCCGAGACGCCCGATCCCGGCCGGCGCGTGCGCATCCTGTCGCCGTTCGATCCCGCCCTGCGCGACCGCAACCGGGCCGAGCGTCTCTTCGGGTTTCACTACCGGATCGAGATCTTCGTGCCCGCCCCGAAACGCCGGTACGGCTATTACGTCTTCCCGGTGATGGAGGGCACCGACCTGATCGGCCGCATCGATATGGCGCGCCAGGGCGATGAGCTGTCCGTCCGCGCCTTTTGGCCCGAAAACAAGGTTCGCATGGGCCGGGGGCGGGTGGAGCGCCTCACCTCGGAAATCGAACGCGCGGCACGATTTGGCGGATGTGGCGCGTTGCGCTTTAGTGACGGCTGGTTGCGCGATGCCCTGCCTGTAGATTGACAGAACGCGCGCCGGTGGGCTTCTGTGGATAAGTTATCCACAGGTATGCGTCATGGGATTGTCCAACCAAAGCAGAAGCTTCCGCACTGCCCTTAAAGCGATGGCTTTACTGTCGCTCGTGTCCTGCACGCCAACAGGCCCAAGCGGCAATTCCTGCGCCCGGCCTGATCTGGCGTTCGGGGGTGATGTCCTGTTGCATAGCTTGATCCAACGCGATGCCGCCACACGCCCTGAAGGCTTCGCACCCGCCTTTGCCCCGATTGCGGCGGCTCTGGCCCGCGCCGAGGTTGCCGTTGTGAACCTCGAAGGTCCCGCCGCGCGCAATATCAGCCTTGCGAACCGCCAGATTGCCGATCCTGGCACCATATATGACGGACGCGCCTATACCGGCTATCCACGGTTCAACTACCATCCCTTGATCGCGCGGGCCTTGCGCAACGCGAGCGTCGACGTGGTCCAAACGGCCAACAACCACGCCCTGGATCGGGGTGCGCTCGGCGTGGATCTGACGCTTCAGGCCCTGGCTGAGGCAGGCTTGCCCGCGACCGGCACCATCGCGCGCGGGACCGACCCCATCTGGCACGTCACGCGACAGATTTCCGGCCGTAATGTGGCCTTTGTGGCTTGCACATTTTCAACCAACAATTTGACCAATGGCCGCTCTCAAGTGCTGGATTGTTATGGAAATCGCCCTTCCATCCCCAACCTTATCCAGACCCTCACGAATACTCCAACTATCGATGCAGTGATCCTGTTGCCGCATTGGGGAACGGAATATGCCGCCCGTCCCAATGCCCGACAACGCCGTTTGGCACAAGCCGCGGCCGAGGCCGGAGCGACCGCCATCGTCGGCGCGCATCCCCATGTGCTGCAACCCATTGAAACGCTTACGACGCGCGATGGGCGGCAGGTGCCGGTCGCGTATTCCCTTGGCAACCTGATTTCGTCGCAATGGAGTTTGCCGCGCCGCACTGGGGCGATCCTCTACCTCGACCTTGCGCGTGATGAAGCCGGGCGCACAATCGCAACCAACACCCGCTATCTGCCTACACGTGTCGAACGGTTCGCCGGTCATGGTGTGGCGGTCTCACCGGCGGCGCTTTTGCCGGACGGCGGAGCCAGTGTGGCCCACGCCCGCGGGGTCCTAGGCCCCCGCGCGGTCGGGCCGGACGGCTGCCTGACCGATTAGCGAAATGCCGGCGGCAGGTCGCGCACGCGCCCGCCCAGTCGCAAGCTAGCCTGCCAAACCGCCTCGGCACGGGCGAGGGGCGTTTGCGCCGCGCTCATGCCCAAACCCGGCACCTCAACGGCCCAGATGTCCCCCGGCAGATCCCGCCATTCGACGTCGAGATGGATGGCCGCGTGTTGAAACAAACCCCGCAAAGCGCGGGCGGGCAGGCTGATCGCTTCGTGTTCGTGCCGCGCCTCTGGCACCGGCGCGTCTTCCCGGAGCGCCGCCAGATGTTCTGCCAAGCTTCGGCCGTGGTAGCCGATGCCCGCTACCACCTTTGCATGGTGCCGTTCCATCAAGTCTGCATCGCTCAACCCGTTCAAAACACGCGCAAAATAGGCCGTTCCCCGGCGGGCGAGCAGCAACGCATCGGACGGGGCCTCGGGCGCATCATAGCGCGCGCCGGGGCCTTGCCGCGCGACCAGTGCCGCGCGCTCAGCCGCCGTCGACATGGGTGCGCATGAAGGCCAGCCGTTCCATGATCGGCGCGTCGGAAAAGCGGAACAGGTCAAACTGGGTCTCGGCCTGCAAGCGCCACGGCACCCAGGACGGGATCGTGAACAAATCGCCGGTTTCCAGCCGATGCTCGACACTCCCCATCACCACCGCGCCACGCCCTTCAAAGACCTGGAACACGGTCGCGCCGACCTCGCGGCGCGTGGGCGTCTCAACACCCGCGCGCAACCGGTGAAATTCGCAGCGGATCGTCGGCATCACGTCGCCGCCGGTGGTGGGGTTGGTGTAACGGATCGCGGCGTGACCTTGCTCCACGGTCGCGGGCTGTCCTTCATCCTCAAGCAAAAGCTGCTCGGTCAGGGCGCGGTCGGTATGCTCCCAGCGAAACGCACACAGCGGCGAGGATACGCTGTCTTGCAAGCCTGACAAAGGCCGCAGTCCGGGATGCGCCCAAAGCCGCTCGCCGCGCGAAAAGTTCGGAGTCGCGTAATCCGTCACCCGCTCAGAGCCAAACTCAAAGAACCCCACATCCATTTGTTGTGAAAAGGGAATATCGAGCCCATCGATCCACGCCATGGGCGCGTCACGGTCATTGTGGTGCCCATGAAATCGCCAGCCGGGGGTCAGCAAGAGATCGCCGCGCGACATGCGCACCGGGTCGCCGTCCACCACCGTCCAGACCCCGTCGCCTTCGACCACGAACCGAAACGCATTCTGTGCGTGGCGATGTTCCGGCGCGGTTTCGCGCGGCCCAAGGTACTGGATCGCGCACCAAAGCGTGGGGGAGATGTAGGCGTTCGGCGCAAGGCCGGGATTGGCCAGCCCGATGGCACGCCGCTCGCCGCCCCGGCCCACCGGAACCAGCGCGCCGGAGGCTTCGGCAAGGGGCAGCAGATCGGCCCATTTCCAGACATGCGGCACCGCCTTTGGTGCCGGGTTCATGGGCATCAGATCGCCCAATTGCGTCCACAGAGGGATCAGCGATTGCGCCGCGAACCCCTCGTAGAGCGCGCGCAATTCCGGGGTGTCTTCGGGCTGCATCCCGTGGGCGACGGTTTCGTGGGTCTCGTCTGTCATGCGTTGTGCGTCCCATAAGTCATTCAAATCCCACCTTGATCCTGCGGCAATCCGTTCGAGCGGTAGATCCACGTCAGCCGATCATACCAGTCCTGCGGCGACATGGCTTGCATCACATCGTTGCGCACGGCGGCCTTGGCATCGTCGGGGTGGTAGATGTAATCGCCGATCAGCCGGGAGTTCATCTGCACCCGCGCCGTACGGGTCGCGCGCATCGCCTCGTATCGCTTGAGCGCGGCCTCGATATCACCCGCCCCGTCCAGCGCCACTGCCAGCGCGACGCCATCCTCCATCGCCATGCAGGCGCCTTGCGCGAAGTATTGCAGCATCGGATGCGCCGCATCCCCAAGAAGGGCCACGCGGCCCTCGGTCCAGCGGCTAACCGGCTCGCGGTCACACAGCACCCACACTTTCCAGTCGCGCCCATGTTCGATTACCGCGCGGGCTTTGGGGTGCACATGGTCGAAGCCGACTGCGACCTCTTCGTGGGTGACGGGGCGGCCGGAAACGGCTTCCTCCACATCGCGGTGATAGGTGACCACAAGGTTGAACACCGTCCCGCCTTTGAGCGGATAATGCACGATATGGCATTTCGGCCCGGCCCAGAGCGTGGCCGCGTTCATCCGCAGATCTTCGGGCATGACCTCGCGCGGGATCACCGAACGATAGGTGGTATGCCCCGATATCACCGGGTCGCCATCGGCCAGCATCTGCGCCCGAATGGGCGACCGCAGCCCCTCCGCCCCGATCAGGGCGCGGCCTTGAACCGGCGGTTGGTCCCGGCAGTGAATCGTAACGCGCGCGCCATCTTGCGCATATCCCGTGACGGCATGGTTTGTGCGAATCTCGACCAGCCCACTGTCGCGACACCGGTCCAGCAAAAGCTGATGCAATTCGGCGCGGTGGACCACCGCATAGGGGTTGCCGAAATGGGCGCGGAACGCGGCCTCAAGGGGGATACGGGTGATTTCTTCTGCGGTCTGTGCATCCATCAGGCGCAGGGCGTCGATGAACACGGCCGTCTCGCGCATCTGCGGGCCGATCCCCAACGCGTCGAAGCAATGGAAGCCGTTGGGCCCGATCTGAATGCCTGCGCCGATCTCGCGCAATTGGTTGGATTGCTCCAGCACGAGCGACCGGATGCCCTTGCCCGCCAACGCCGCCGCAGCCGCCAGCCCGCCGATCCCGCCACCGGCAATAAGGATTGCATCGCTCATCCTGCCTCTCTTTCGTAAGTATACATACTAACCAGAGGTGGGGCTGCGTCAAGGGTCCGGACAACTCTGGCCCATGACGCTTTATAAGGGAAATAACAAATGCTTACGCGACGAATGCTTTCAGCGAAGCCCGCGTCCCATCCTGCCAGATCCGTGTCAACCAGCGCCCGAATGCCTCTGCGAATGCGCTTTGCGACGCGAGATCGCCATAGATCTGCCCCTGCGCCAACCATGCCGCCGGATCGTCCTTCGCCGCCATCGCAGCCGCGTTCAGATTGTCCCAATCGGGGTCGTTGGCTTCGATCGTCGAGCCATCGTCCCGCGTGCCGTAACACATCCGCGCCCAGAGGGCTTCAACCAAGGCCAACGCCTCGACCGAGGCCTCCACCGCCAGCGCCTCGCGCAGGATTGGCAGGATGAAACCGGTGTGCCGGGACGATCCGTCGAACGCCACCCGGCGCACGGTGTCCTTGATCGTGGGGTTGGCAAACCGCGTCTCGATCAGGTCGACATAGGCTGCAGGCGTCATGCCCGGCACCGCCGCGACATAGGGGGCTATGCCCTCGCCCTCGACCTTGCGCCAGAACGCCAGGATGTCGGGATCGGCCATGCAATCGGCAATCGTCTCGCAGCCCAGAAGCTCCCCCGCATTGGCCAGAACCTGATGGCCCGCGTTCAGGATGCGGATCTTCATCGCCTCGTAGGCGTGGACATGTGGCGTGATCGTCGCGCCCACGTCCTCCCAACGTGGGCGCCCCGCGCAGAAGGCATCCTCGATGACCCATTGGCGGTAATTTTCATGGGTGACAGGCGCGTTGTCCGCCACACCCAACCTCGCGGCCAGCTCCAGCTCGTCTGGGCCAGTGGCGGGCACGATGCAATCCACCATGGAATTGGGGAAGCTCGCGTTCGCGTCGATCCAGTCGGCCAGATCCGGGTCCGACAGCGCGGCCAGCCCCACCACGGTCTGGCGCAGGATCGCGCCGTTGCCCTGAAGATTGTCGCAGCTTTGGCCGGTGAACGCGCCATGCCCGTCCTCCCGTCGCCGCTTGAGCGCGGCCACCATTGCCCCAAAGGCGGTCACGGGCGCATCGGGCACCGCCGCGTCATGGGCAATGTCGGGGTGGGCCGCGTCGAAGGCGCCGGTCACGGGGTCTCGGTAATAGCCCCCCTCGGTCACGGTCAGCGATACGATGCGGATCGCCGGATCGGCCATCTGCGCAATCAACGCCTCGTTGCCTTCTTCGATGGGCAGGTAGTCGATCATCGCGCCCGTCACCTCGGCCCTGGACGATCCCGGCGCCAGTTCGATCAACGTGGTCAGGCAATCCTGCGCCAGAAGCTTCTCGCGCATCGTCGCATCATAGGGCCGCACGCCCGCGCCGATGATCGCCCAATCCTTTGCCTGACCCTGCTGCATTAACCGGTGCACATACCACGCCTGATGCGCGCGGTGAAAATTGCCCAGACCGATATGTACGATGCCCGGCGTAAGCTCGGCGCGGTCGTAGGTCGGCGTCTCGATCTCGGACGGAAGCGCTGCCAGAGCCTCGCGGCTCAGGGGCAGGGCAGGGGTCACATCTTTCATCAGCTCATCCATTGTCCGCCGTCCACATTGAAGCATTGACTGACGATATAATCGGCTTCCGCAGAGGCAAGAAACACCGCCATTCCGGTCAAATCCTCGGCCACACCCATGCGCCCGAACGGGACGGCCTGCCCCACTTCGCGCTTTTTCTGCCCGGGGGCCTTGTTCTCGTATTTCGCAAAGAAGGCATCCACGCCGTCCCAATGCTCGCCATCCACCACGCCCGGGGCGATGGCGTTCACATTGATTCCGTGCTCGATCAGGTTCAGGCCCGCCGATTGCGTCAGGCTGATCACTGCCGCCTTTGTGGCGCAATAGACGCCGACCAACGGCTCGCCGCGCCGCCCGGCCTGGCTCGCCATGTTGATGATCTTGCCGCCTTCACCGCGCGCGATCATGTCGCGGGCGACGGCCTGAAGGGTGAACAGCGTGCCCTTGACGTTGATGTCGAAACAGCGCGCGTAGTCGTCCTCGGTGATCTCGGCAATTGGGGCGGCGGTGAAGATCGCGGCATTGTTGATCAGAATGTCGATCTGTCCAAGCCGCTCCACAGCGTCTGCCACGCCCGCCGTGATGCTGGCCGTATCCGACACGTCCATATGCACCGCCACGGCGCCGATGTCCGCCGCCGTCGCCTGCGCGCGGTCGAGGTCGATATCGGCAATCGCCACCCGCGCGCCTTCGCGGATGTATGCCTCGGCAAAGGCCCGTCCGATGCCGCGCGCGGCCCCGGTGATCAGCGCGCATTTGCCAGCCAGCCGCGTCATGCGATCCGCAGCCCCTGCGCATCAAAGCGGTGCAGATGTTCGACCTGCGGCGTGAGGTAGATCGTGTCGCCATGTTTGGCGTCGACCTCGCCCCCCGCCCGCACGGTCATCGGGTCACAGCCCTCGATCCCGTGAATGTGGATGAACGTGTCCGAGCCCAGATGTTCAGCCACGCCCACCGTGCCTTGCCATTTGCCCGACGTCTTGGACACGTCGAGATGTTCGGGGCGGATGCCGATGGTGGTGGCGTCATGCTCGGCCGCGGCAGACCCTTCGATGAGGTTCATCTTCGGCGAGCCGATGAAGCCCGCCACGAAGGTGTTGCGCGGCGCGCGGTACAGGTCCAGCGGGGATCCGACCTGCTCGATATGGCCCGCGCGCAGAACCACGATCTTGTCGGCCAAGGTCATGGCTTCGACCTGGTCGTGGGTCACGTAGACCATCGTGGTGTCGAGCTTTTTGTGCAGCTCGCTGATTTCCATCCGCATGCCGACACGCAACGCCGCGTCGAGGTTCGAGAGCGGTTCGTCAAACAGGAACGCCGCCGGTTCGCGCACAATCGCCCGACCGATGGCCACACGCTGACGCTGACCGCCCGAAAGCTGTCCTGGCCGCCGGTCAAGGTAATCGGTCAGGTTCAGGGCCGCAGCCGCACTTTCGATACGCCGGTTCTGCTCGGCCTGCTCCATGCCTGCCATCCGCATCGGGAACGCGATGTTCTTGCGCACCGTCATATGCGGGTAGAGCGCGTAGGACTGGAACACCATCGCGAGGCTGCGCTTGGCGGGCGGCACATTGGTGGCGTCTGCTCCGTCGATGTTGATTTGCCCGCCGCTGACATCTTCAAGCCCTGCAATCAGGCGCAGAAGGGTGGACTTGCCGCAGCCCGACGGACCGACGAAGACGACAAATTCCCCATCGTTGATCTCAAGGTCCAGCGGCGGGATGACTTCCACATCGCCGAACTTCTTTTGGACTTTCTCAAGCGTGATGCGTCCCATTTTTCGTTCCCTTTCAATCCGTTACGCCAGGTTGCAACCTTGCAACCCTACTTCACGGCGCCGAAGGTCAGACCCCGGACGAGTTGCTTCTGGCTGAACCAGCCAAGGATGAGGATCGGCGCGATGGCCATGGTCGAGGCCGCCGAGAGTTTCGCGAAGAACAGGCCTTCGGGCGAGGAATAGCTGGCGATGAAGGCCGTCAGCGGGGCCGCGTCCACGGAGGTCAGGTTGAGGGTCCAGAACGCTTCGTTCCAGGCCAGGATGAAGTTGAGCAGCATGGTTGATGCGATGCCCGGAATGGCCATTGGCGTCAGGATATAAAGTAGCTCTTCGCGGAGCGTGGCCCCGTCCATGCGCGCCGCCTCAAGAATATCCACCGGGATTTCCTTGAAGTAGGTGTAGAGCATCCAGACCATGATCGGCAGGTTGATCAGCATCAGGATCACCACCATCGCCAACCGGCTGTCCAGCACACCCAACTGAATGCACAGCAGGTAGATCGGGTACAAAACACCCACCGCCGGCAGCATCTTGGTCGACAGCATCCACAGCAGGATATCCTTGGTCCGGCGCGACGGCACGAAGGCCATCGACCACGCCGCAGGGATCGCAACGAGCAGGCCGAGGATCGTGGAGCCACCGGCAATCACGATCGAGTTGACCAGAAAGCGCGCGTAGTTCGAACGCTCCATCACCACGCCGTAATTTTCCAGCGTCCAGTCAAACCCGAGAAAGATCGGCGGGTTCGCGATGGCGTCTGCCTCGGTTTTGAACGAGGTCAGGATGGTCCACAGGATCGGGAAGAAGATCAAGAACCCGATGGTCCATGCAAGGAATGTGTTGAATGCCTTGCGATTTGTCGTAACGGCGCGTGCCATGGGTCCAGCCTCCTCAGCGATCCAGGTTCTTGCCGACGATGCGCATCAGGAAGATGGCAACGATATTGGCAAGGATGATGGCGTAGACACCGCCCGCAGACCCAAGGCCGACATTCTGGCTTTCCAGAACGCGTTGGTAGATCAGGTAGGTCAGGGTCCGGGTCCCGAAGGCGCCACCGGTGGTTACGAAGATTTCCGCGAACACGGCCAGAAGGAAGATCGTCTGGATCAGGATCACGATGGTGATTGCGCGGCTCAGGTGCGGCAGCGCGATAAAGAAGAACCGGGCAACGGGGCTCGCGCCGTCCATTTCGGCGGCCTCAAGCTGCTCGCCGTCAAGCGATTGGAACGCGGTCAAAAGGATCAAAGTGGCGAACGGCAGCCATTGCCACGAGATGATCAGGATCAGCGACAGGATCGGAACATCGCTCAGCCACACCACCGGATCGGCCCCAAAGGCGCGCCACAAATGGGCGAACAACCCGTTGGTCGGATCCATGAACATGTTCTTCCAGACCAGCGCAGACACCGTCGGCATCACGAAGAAGGGCGCGATCACGAGGATCCGGACGATCCCCTGGCCCCACATCGGTTGATCGAGCAGCATCGCCAGAAGGATCCCGAGCAGGATCGACACCAGCAAGACGCCGCCCACGATCAAAAGTGTCGTGCCCACCGCGGGCCAGAAAGAATTGGAGCTGACGAAGCGCGAAAAGTTATCAAACCCCGCAAAGCCCAGATCGCCACCGCGCAAGGGGCGATAATCGCGGAACGAGAACCACACCGTCATGCAAAGCGGCACCAGCATCCACACAAGAAGCAGAAAGACTGCGGGGGCCATCATGAACCGGGCTGCTGAGCGGGAGCTTTGGGTCGCCATGACACATATCCTCATCGGTCAGGCACATTTGGCCCGGTGAAACGCAGGGTGAATTATGGGGTGGTCGCAGAAGGGGGGGAAGGGCGGCGGATGTCGCCGCCCTTCGATCTTATGAAGCCAGAGGCTTACTGGTAGCCCGCGCCTTCGAGGGCTTCGTTGACGATCGCCTGGGCGTTCGCGAGCGCTTCTTCGACGGACTGCTGCCCGGCGTAAGCGTTCGAGAATTCCTGGCTCACTTCGGTCCAGAAGCCGGCGAATTCAGGGATCGCCATGAACTGAACACCGGTGTACGGAACCGGATCCACGGTCGGCTCGGTCGGGTTGGCCGACAGGATCGAGTCGAGCGTCATCTGCGCGAAGGGCACCTCCTGGTAGTTCGGGTTGTCGTACAGCGACTGACGTGCGCCCGGGGGAACGTTGGCCCAACCTTCGTTCTCGGCAACCATCTCGATGTAGCCGGTCCCGGTGGCCCACTCGATGAACTGCATGGCTTCGTCCTGCTGCTGCGTGCCGGCCGGAACCGCCAGAGCCCAGGCCCAGAGCCAGTTGGAACGCGGGCCGAGGCCGTTGTCGGGGGCAAGCGCGAAGCCAACCGAGTCCGCGACTTCCGAGTCGTCGGGGTTGGTCACGAAGGATGCTGCCACCGTGGCGTCGATCCACATGCCGCACAGACCCTGGTTGAACAGCGAGAGGTTCTCGTTGAAGCCGTTGGTCGCAAAGCCGGCGGGGCCGGATTCCTGCATCATGTCGTTGAAGAAGTTCAATGTTGCGGCCCACTCGGGGCTGTCGAGCTGAGCCATCCAGTTCTCGTCAACGACGCGTGCGCCGAACGAGTTGGACATCGCCGTGATGAAGGCGCCGCCCTCACCCCAACCGGCCTTGCCACGCAGGCAGATGCCGTTGATGTCGTTGTCGCGGTCGGTCATTGCAGCCGCAGCTTCGCGGATGAACTCCCAGGTGGGGGCTTCCGGCATTTCGAGGCCGGCGGCTTCCATCAGGTCGGTGCGGTACATGACCATCGACGATTCGCCGTAGAACGGTGCCGCATAGAGCGTGCCGTCATGGGACAGGCCGCCGCGCATGGCGGGCAGGATGTCGTCCGCGTTGTACTCGTCCGACAGGCCATCCAGCGAAACCAACCAGCCATTGGAGCCCCAGATCGGCGCTTCGTACATGCCGATCGTCATGATGTCGAACTGGCCACCGTTGGTTGTGATGTCGGTGGTCACGCGCTGACGCAGCACGTTTTCTTCCAGGGTCACCCACTCTACGGCGATGCCGGTCTCTTCGGTGAACTGATCGGTGTAGCCCTGCATCCGGACCATGTCACCGTTGTTGACGGTCGCGATGGTGATGGTGGGCGAGTGGCCGTCGGCAAATGCCGTTGTGGCCGTGGCACACAGCGCCAGCGCGCTGGTGGTGCGAAGTACGGTCTTCGTGAACATCCGGATCCTCCCTGATTGGATGTGATGTTCACAACCTGCTTGAAAAAGATGCGTCGCGTCAACAAATAATTTTACGCGCGTAAAATTTCTGTCCCTATGCCGATGCGCGCAAAACCAGGCGCGCCGGATAAACCGTTTCATTGCGGGCGCTTGCGAGCGATCCGCCTTCGATAAGCTCCAGCAGGGCCTGCACCGCGTGGCTGGCCACAGCGTCGTAATCATGGGCAGCTGTTGTCAGCGACGGGCAGGTGAATCGCGAAAACGGGTGGTCGTCATGGCTCGCGACTCGCAGGTCACTGCCCTCTGTCCGGCCCACCCGAAGGCCGCGCTCATAGGCGGCGGCCAAGAACCCGATGGCCAGGCGGTCGTTGCTGCACAGCACCGTGCCCGACATCAATTCACCCCGGTCGAAGGCCGCGTGTGCGCCCGCGCGCCCGATCTCCTCAAAGGCCCATCCGCGCCCGTCGATCTTGTGCACGCGCGGGTCGTGGCCGCGCGCATCCATCGCCTCAATAAACGCCGCGCGGCGTTTGTTTGCGTTTGGGTTGGCGGGTGTGGCCATTTCGAAAAAGCAAGGGGTGGAGCCGCTGCGACACAGGTAATCCACTGTTTGATTTACGAAACTTCGATTATCCGACCCGATGAACGCCTCGCCCAGGCCCTCAAGGTTACTGTCGAACAGAACCGTGGGCACGTGTTTGGAAAACGTCTCTATCGCCGATTTGTCCGACGCGCGACCCAGCGGCGCGAACAGCACCCCCGCCGGTTTGAGCGCGCGCAGGCTTTCGAGGTTTTCGTTCTCCTGCGCCTGTCCGCCGTGCGAGCTCAGCAGGATGGGCCGGAACCCCGCCTCGATCACCAGCGCCTCGATGGTGCGTGAGATCTCGGTGAAGAACGGGTCTGACAGGAACGGCACCACGATGCCGATGTTTTTCGTGTGCTGCCGGTTCTGATTCACCGCATATATGTTCGGACGGTAATCATATTGGTCCAGCGCCGCCTCGATGCGTTCACGGGTGCGGGGCCGGACGCTGTCGGGGTCGTTGAAATACTTCGACACCGTCGGTCGCGAAATCCCGCTGACCGCTGCAAAGTCCTCCATATTCCTGATCGTTTCGCCCGGCATGGCCCCGTTTCACCGCTGGTTTGCGTCAGACTAGGGCACGAAGCCCGACCGGAGAAGCAAAAAATCTTTGCGCGCGTAAAGAATTCCACGCGAGCCCAGAAGCAATCTCGGAAAACCCCACGCTGCACGGTGCTTTGGACGTACCCAACACGGCAAAATGTGAATCAACGGAGAGCAACACCGTTAATCCAACGCACGCACAGTGCCGCAGAGCCCCTTGCCGCCTGCCGCTCTGGCGAAACCCGCCCGGATCTTTGCCGCAAAAAGGCGAGATGGTGCTGCTGGAAAGAAACGTAGGCACGCCCGCAGCGTGTCCGCCCTGCGGCCGCTCGTCAGTCGAGACCAAAGGTCGGACACGGGTGGCATCGGTTCGGCGGGAAGGGGGACCGTGGTGCTGCTGGAGAGAATCGAACTCTCGACCTCTCCCTTACCAAGGGAGTGCTCTACCTCTGAGCTACAGCAGCGCCGGGTGGCGGCGGTTTAGTGTCTTCACTCAACCCATGCAAGCGCAATCTGGACCCTGTCCGCGCAGCAGGGTAAAGGCTGTTCCATGGCGTCCGACCAAGGCAACGAACCACCGGCAAAGCCCGCCCAACCGAAGGTCAACGCGACCCGCGAAGATCGGCTGAAGGCGGCGCTCAAGGCAAATATGGCACGTCGCAAGGCACAGGCACGGGCGCGCGCGCAGCCGCGCGACGAAGAGGCCAACGAGCACGACAAGAATTAAAGGCAGGCACATGGACAGAATCGTCGTCAAACGCAGCGGGCCGCTTTCCGGCCAGATCCCCATTGCGGGCGCCAAGAACACCTGCCTCAAGCTGATGTGCGCCAGCCTGTTGAGCGATGAGCCGCTGACGCTGACCAACGTGCCACGCCTGTCCGATGTCGCGACCCTGTCGGAGCTTCTCGAAAGCCTTGGCGTGCAGATCGGCCGCCTCGACGAAGGGCGCACGCTGGCGCTCTCGGCCACTGACCTGACCTCGCATCTCGCGCATTACGATATCGTGCGCAAACTCCGCGCCTCCTTCAATGTGCTCGGGCCCCTGATCGGGCGCACGGGCGAGGCGATCGTCAGCCTGCCGGGCGGCTGCGCCATCGGGGCGCGGGCCGTCGATTTCCACCTTGAGGGCCTCAAGGCGATGGGTGCGAAGGTCGATCTCAAGGACGGCTACGTCTACGCCTCCGGTGACCTCAAGGGGGCGGAGGTCGAATTTCCCTTCCCCTCCGTCGGCGCCACCGAAAACGTCATGTGCGCCGCCGTCCGCGCCCGCGGCACGACCGTGATCAAGAACGCCGCGCGCGAGCCTGACACCAAGGCGCTGGCCGATTGCCTGATTGCCATGGGGGCCGATATCGAAGGGGCGGGCACCGAGCAGATCGTGGTGCGCGGCGTCGACAGACTGCATGGCGCGACCCACCGCGTGATCACCGACCGGATCGAGCTTGGCACCTATATGGTCGCCCCCGGCATTGCAGGCGGAGAGGTCGAATGCCTCGGCGGCACCCGCGATCTGCTGGCCGCGTTTTGCGACAAGATGGAGGCCGCGGGCCTTGAAATCACGCAAACCGACGCGGGCCTCAAGGTGCGCCACCCCGGTGGACGCCTGAAAGCGGTCGACGTCACTACCGCGCCATTCCCCGGTTTCCCGACCGACCTGCAGGCGCAGTTCATGGCAATGATGTGTTTTGCCGAGGGCACCAGCACCCTTGAGGAAACCATTTTCGAGAACCGCTTCATGCATGCGCCCGAATTGATCCGCATGGGCGCCAACATAGATGTGCAGGGCAACACCGCGCGCGTCACCGGCGTGGATCACCTGCGCGCCGCACCCGTGATGGCGACCGATCTGCGCGCCTCCGTCAGCCTGATCTTGGCCGGGATGGCTGCCGAGGGGGAGACAATCGTGAACCGCGTTTACCATCTTGATCGCGGCTACGAGCATCTCGTGCGCAAGCTGCGCGGCGTGGGTGCCAATGTCGAAAGGCTCTCCGAATGAGTGATGACCCCCGCATGGAAGACGCCCGGTTCGAAGATGGCGGCGAAGCGCCCGTGGCCCTGCGCGCGCTGGAGGCCGAGGACGTGCCGGTGATCTCGGCATTGGTGCAGGACGCGATTTTTCCGATCACCGAGATGACCTGGGACCGCACCCGCCGCCGCTTTGCCATCCTGCTCAACCGCTTCCGCTGGGAGGAGCGTGGCGGCAAGGACGGCCCGCAGCGCACGCAGGCCGTGTTGACCATCGAAGACGCGCTCAAGGTCTCGAGCCAGGGCATCGACCGCGCCGACACCGACACGATCCTGTCGGCCCTCGCATTGGAATGGGATCCGGGCGAAGACGGCACCGGTCGGATCACCCTGACGCTGGCCGGGGACGGGGCCATCGCAATCGACGTCGAAGCGCTCGAAATCCTGCTCAAGGATGTCACACGGCCCTACCACGCCCCATCGGGCAAGACCCCGGACCACGGCGCGTGAAGGCGCGGGCGCTCACCCCCGAAGACCTGAGCGCCCTTTCTGCCCTCCGCCTCGAAGGTATACGCCTGTACCCCGCCGCCTTCCTCCTGACCGAGGCCGAGGCGTTGCAAGCCCCCGAGACCAAGGTGCTCAACTGGCTCATGTCCGGCAACGCCCACGGGATCGGTAATGGCAAACGCCTCGTTGGCTTCGCGGGCATGCACGGGCAGGGCTACGCGTTGTCGCGGCACCGCATGCATGTCGGGCCGTTCTACGTCACGCCCGATCACCATGGCACCGGTGCGGCGGAGCTGCTGCTGGATCATCTCGTTGACACCGCCCGCAAGGCCCGCGCCTCCCAACTTGAGCTGTGGGTGGCCGAAAGCAACCTGCAGGCCCGCGCCTTCTACGCCAAACACGGCTTCTCCGCCCATGGCCGCATCCCCTCCGCCGTGATCCTTGATGGCGCGCATAGCGATGATCTCTTCATGGTCCGCAACCTGCGCACGCCCCGCCCGAAACCGGGCCGCGACGGCACCCGCCGCCTTGGTCCCGGCGATTGGCGTCTGTTCCGCGAGATCCGGTTGGAGATGTTGGAAAACGCCCCGCGCGGTTTTGGTGCGACCCTTGCCGAATGGCAGGCCAAGGCCCCCGATCAGATCGTCGCCTGGCTCGATGCGATCAGCCTCTGGGCCGTGGTGCGCGGCGGGCGCGTGGTGGCAACCGTAGGCTGGCACCCACTGCCCGGCGCGGTGCAGGCCCATCGCGGCCACGTCATCGCCGCCTACGCCAAGCCCGAGATCCGGGGGCAGGGGCTTGTCGCGGGCCTTCTGCAAAAGGTCGAAGAGGACGCCCGATCCGAGGGCATCGTGCAGCTTGAACTCGATGTCGGCGCCGACAACGACGCCGCTTGCGCCGCCTATGCCCGCGCCGGATACGAGATCGTTGGCACCATCCCCGGAGCGCTGAACCACGACGGCCACATCACCGATCAACACTACATGGTCAAACGGCTTGTCGATTGACCTCTGGCCTATCGTGCGGTGCGCATCTTGAGGCCGAGTAGCCCCCCCAAGCCGTGCGCACCTTGAGGCCAGGTCCCCCCCGCGCTATCTGCCTCTGACCGATGCCGGAGGGGACATGCCGCAGTTTCTCAACACAACCGACGCAGATTTCGACACACGCCTCAACGCCCTTCTGCATATGAAGCGCGAAGACAGCGCCGATGTCGACGATGTCGTGGCCGGGATCATTGCAGATGTGCGCGCCCGCGGTGATCAGGCCGTGATCGAGCTCACCTCGAAATTCGACCGCCTCGACCTCACCCCCGAAACGCTGGCTTTCTCGCCTGACGAAATTGCCGAGGCCGTGGCACGCGTACCCGCAGACGAACGCGCAGCCCTTGAACTGGCCGCCGACCGCATCCGCGCCTACCACGTCCGCCAGATGCCCGATGATGCCCGCTGGACCGATCCCGATGGCGCGACGCTCGGCTGGCGCTGGGGGCCTGTTTCCGCGGCGGGTCTCTATGTGCCCGGTGGCCTCGCGTCCTATCCGTCTTCGGTCCTGATGAACGCCATCCCGGCGCAGGTCGCGGGCGTCGAGCGGCTGGTCATCTGCGCGCCCACGCCCGACGGCATCGCCAATCCGCTGGTCCTGCTGGCCGCGCAGCTTTCGGGCGTCGACACGATCTACCGCATCGGCGGCGCGCAGGCCGTGGCCGCCATGGCCTATGGCACCGACACGATCACCGCCGTCGACAAGATCACCGGCCCCGGCAACGCCTTTGTTGCCGCCGCCAAGCGCCGCGTTTTCGGGCGCGTGGGCATCGACATGATCGCGGGGCCTTCCGAAATCCTCGTGATCGCCGACCGCGACAATGACCCCGACTGGATCGCCACCGACCTGCTGTCGCAGGCCGAGCATGACGAAAGCGCGCAATCCATCCTGATCACCGATGATGCCGCCTTCGCCCAAGCTGTGGCCCAAGCCGTTGAAAACCAACTCGAAACGCTCCCCCGCGCGGCGATCGCGGGGCCAAGCTGGCGCGATTTCGGCGCCATCATCGTGACCCACTCCCTCGATCAGGCCGCCGCCGTCTCCGACCGTTTCGCCCCCGAACACCTCGAACTCTGCGTCGCCGACCCCGAGGCGCTGTTTGCCAAAATCACCCATGCCGGCGCGGTTTTTCTTGGGCAATGGACGCCCGAGGCCATCGGTGATTACATCTCAGGGCCGAACCACGTGTTGCCCACCGCCCGTTCGGCGCGGTTTTCCAGTGGGCTGAATGTGCTTGATTTCATGAAACGTACCACGCTTGCCCGCATGACCCCAGAAGCGCTCAAGGCCATCGGCCCCGCCGCCGTTACGCTCGCCACCTCCGAAGGCCTGGGCGCCCATGGCGCCTCCGTTCAGGCCCGCCTCGACCGACTCAACCGGGGGGAGGACGCGTGACCATGCACATCTGCCATATCGAAATTGAAACCGACGGGCTGCCCGCCCCCACGCCCGAGATCGAACAGGAACGCAAGGTCGCCATCTTCGACCTGTTGGAGGAAAACACCTTCTCGATCCCGCGCGATGATGCTCCCGACGGGCCCTACCGCGTGACGCTCGCGATCCGCGAAAAGCGGCTGGTCTTCGACATCGACACCGAAGCGGGCGAGGATGCGACCGAGTTCCACCTCTCGCTGCAACCCTTCCGCCAGACCGTCAAGGATTACTGGCAGATCTGCGAATCCTATTTCAACGCGGTCAAAACCCTGCCGCCCAATCAGATCGAGACCATCGACATGGCCCGGCGTGGCATTCACAACGAAGGCGCGCGCCTGTTGCAGGAACGGCTCGACGGCAAGGCCGAGATCGACACCGACACCGCCCGGCGCCTGTTTACCCTGATCTGCGTGCTGCATTTCGGGGGCTGAGACGGGTGGCGTTTCCAACCCAACCCCCAACCCAACCCGCGGGGCAACCGCGGGACTTTCCGCAATCGGTGCTGTTTTGCTGCGACCACAATTCCACGCGCTCGCCGATGGCTGAAGGGCTGATGAAAAAGCTCTACGGCCACGCCGCCTATGTCCAATCCGCAGGCGTCAAGCACGAGCTTGAGATCGACGGGTTCGCCGTCGCGGTCTGTGCCGAACTGGACGTCGCCCTCGAACGCCACCGCGTCCGCTCCTTCGACGAGATGGAGGAATGGGGCGATGATCTGTCGGGCTTCGACCTGATCGTGGCCCTCTCGCCCGCCTCCCAACGCCGCGCCCTCGACATGACGCGCACCTTCCACACCGACGTCGAATACTGGCCCATCCTCGATCCCACCGGCCTGGGCGAAACCCGCGATGCCAAGCTGGCCAGCTACCGCCAGGCCCGCGATCAGATCATCGCCCGGATGCAGGACCGCTTCGGCCCGCCCACCGCCTGACCCCCAAGGCTCATGCCCGCCCTGTCAGCCACCATGTCCGGATCGGCCCGATCCCCTTCACCTCGATCTCGCCGCGCTCTTCGAACACGTACTCGGTGCCAAGCTGTCCATGCGCCGCCGGTGTGACCAGGATGCGTCCCGGCGCGCTCATGCTTTCCATTCGGCTTGCCGTGTTCACCGTCTCGCCCCAGACGTCGTAGAACAGCTTCCGCGTGCCGATCACACCGGCCACAACCGGGCCCACATGCATCCCGATCCGAAGCTGCAACCCCTCGGGCAGGTCAACCGACGACGCGCGCACAACCTCCAGCATATCAAGCGCCATGTTCGCCGCCCGCTGCGCCGGATCGCCCACCGCATTCGGCATCCCCGCCGCAACCATATAGGCATCGCCAATGGTCTTGATCTTTTCCAGGTCGTGGCCGTCTGCCAGCCGGTCGAAGGTCCGGAAGATGCCGTTGAGCAGATCGACCAGCGCCTCCGGTGCCATGTGTCGCGACATCGGTGTGAAATTGGCGATATCCGCAAAGACGATGGCCACATTCGGCAGCGTGTCGGCAATCGTGGCGTGCGGATCTGCCTTCAGCCGTGCGGCGATTTCGCGGGGCAGAAGGCTGTAGAGAAGATCTTCGGAGCGGGCATATTCGATCTCCAACGCGCGCTCGGCCCGATCTGCATGGGCAAAGCCCACGTAGACCCCAAGCGTGACAAAGCCCGTGACCACCACGAAGACGCTGGTCTGCAGGAAGTTCAGCAATCGCTCGTCCACCGTGATGAACGGGGCAGGGGCGGGCAGGTACATCTCGGTGAACAGCATCGCAGCCGCGCAGATCAAGCAAAGCCCCAACAACAACCCGATCCGTGCGGTGCCGAAACACACCACCGCGATCACCGGCGCGCTCAGGAAATAGAGGTGCAGGCCCGAAGGGCGTCCCAACAGCCAGACCAAAAGGCCCTGTACCCCGACCGCCAGCGTCGCGCCAAAAAGCCAGGCCGCAAGCTCGCTCCGCGCGGCGATCCGGGGCCAGGCCGCAAACAGGCAAAAGAGCAGGGACGCCCCCGCCGCCGGCCACAATTCCTGCGCGTCAACACCGAGGTAGAGCGCGGCGTAAGACAGCCCCGACATCGGCACCAACCCTGCAATCGCGTTCAGTGTTCGCCGCTGGCGAAGCTCCGGCCCTCGCAGGCCTTCGGTGCCATAGTCGACCCAGCGCTGCACAGGGCGGGGCAGGCGGACCGTCTCGTGGTCGCGTGGTGTCTGCATCTGCACCCCATGCCGCTTCGCCGGTGGATCGGCGGGTTCAACATCGGGCGCAGGTATCGGGTCGGCCGGGCCCGCATGTCAACGCAGACCCGCCATCGCCGGTCGCGTCAGCCGCAACTCGCCAGCGTCGCCGCCATGTTGCGGATCAGCGTCGGATACAGATCCGGCCCCGGCTCAAGCTCGGCCCCCAGCGGGTCGATCACCGCCGTCGCGGCCTCGGTCCCGTCAAGAGCCGCCTCCACCAGGCCGGGGTTGAACTGCGGCTCCGACAAGACGCAATCCACACCTTCGTCGCGGAGCCGGCCCTGGATTTCCGCGATCCGCGCCGGGCTCGGGTCCGTGGCATCGCCGATCGAAATCGCGCCCGCCGCGCTCAACCCGAAATCCGCCTCGAAATACTGATAGGCGTCGTGGAACACGATGAACGACATGTCCTGTACGCGGGCGAGCGTCTCGCGCACCTGCGCCGAGAGCGCCTCCATCTCGGCAATCGCCTCCGCCGCGTTGGCGAAATATGTGCCCGCATTCTCGGGGTCCACCGCCGACAATTCCGCCGCGATCACGTTCAGCCAAACCGTCGCATTGGACGGTGCCAACCATGCGTGCGGATCATGTTCGCCATGGTCATGGCCCGCGTGGTCGTCATGCCCATGGTCGTCGTGATCATGTTCGTCATGATCCGCATGCTCCTCGTGATCATGCTCGTCATGATCCGCATGTTCCTCGTGATCATCGTGATCGCCATGATCCCCATGCGAATGCGCCTCGAACAACGCGCCCTCGCGGAAATCGAGCAGCCGGATCCCGTCCACCGACAAAAGCTCCGTCACAGCCGCCCCCTCGGCCAGCGTCTCGACCGCATCCTCAAGCCACGGCGTCAGGTCTTCGCCCATCCAGAACACCAGATCCGCATCCTGCAACGCCGCCGCCTCGGACGGGCGCAGGTTGTATTCGTGCGGCGAGGCCCCCGCCGGGATCACCAGCGCCGGCTCTCCGACGCCCGCCATGACCCGCGTCACCAGCGAATGCACCGGCGCAATATCAACCGCCACGTTCGGCACCTCCGCCATCGCGGTGCCCCCCATCAAACTTGCCATGATCGACAGAGAAACGCGCATTCTGGACATTGGAGACCCCATGTGATTGTATAACGCTTCAGCCCGGATAAACGATACACTATAACATGACAAGCCCCACCCCAACGTCCATCGGCTTCACCCGCCACGACCACAGCGCCTGCGTCGCCGATGCCCTTGGTGCGGCCGAGGCGCGCTGTGCCGAAGCCGGTCTGCGCCTGACGCCTGTGCGCCGCAAAGTGTTGGAATTGTTGCTGAAAGAACATCGCGCGCTGGGGGCTTACGCGATCCTCGACCTGTTGCGCGATGCGGGCTTCGGTTCGCAACCGCCCGTTGCCTACCGCGCGCTCGACTTCCTCGCTGAACATGGCTTCGTGCACAAGATCGAACGCCTCAACGCCTTCGTTGCCTGCGCCCATCCCAACGCCGCACATGCGCCTGCCTTCATGATCTGCCGAGCCTGCGACGCCGTCGCCGAGGCGCAATCGACCCCCGCCAAGGGCGCGCTCGGGGCCGCTGCCAAAGCCGCCGGGTTCCAGATCGAAAAGACCGTGATGGAGGCCGAGGGCCTGTGCCCCGATTGCGCGTCGAAGGGGGCGGAATGAGCCTTCTCGATATCCGCGGCCTCTCCGTCGCCTATGGCGCGAAGACCGTCCTGAGCCACGTCGATATGCACGTCGATCCGGGCGAAATCGTCACCATCGTGGGCCCCAACGGCTCCGGCAAGACCAGCCTCCTGCGCGCCATCATCGGCGCGGTTGCCCCGGCCTCGGGCACCATCACGCGCGCGCCGCGCCTCAAGATCGGCTACGTCCCGCAAAAGCTCCACATCGACCCGACCCTGCCGATCACCGTCGACCGCTTCATGCGCCTGACTGACCGCGCCAGCCGCGCCACCTGCCAGGGCGCGCTCGACCGCGCCGGGGTGCCGGACTTGCTCAACCGGCAGATGTCGGGCCTTTCGGGCGGGCAGTTCCAACGCGTCCTGCTGGCCCGCGCACTTCTGAACACGCCCGATCTTTTGCTCCTCGATGAGGCCACGCAGGGTCTCGACCAACCCGGCTCCGCCGCCTTCTATCAACAGATCGAGGCCGTCCGCCGCGACACCGGCTGCGCCATCGTCATGATCAGCCACGAATTGCACGTCGTCATGAGTGCGTCCGACCGCGTGATCTGCCTCAACGGCCATGTCTGCTGCGAAGGCACGCCCGCCGTGGTCGCCTCCGCCCCAGAATACCGCGCGCTGTTCGGCACCGGCACCGGAGGCGCTTTCGCGCTCTATCAACACGAACATGATCACCACCACGATCACGATCATGACCACGCACATGAGGCCGCCGAATAATGCTCGACGATTTCATGGCCCGCGCGACGGTCGCGGGCATCGGCGTGGCCCTGGCCGCCGCCCCCCTCGGGTGCTTCGTCGTCTGGCGACGCATGGCCTATTTCGGCGACGCCACCGCCCATGCCGCGATCCTCGGCGTGGCCCTGGCGCTCGCCCTTGAGATTTCCGTTTTCGCAGGCGCCGCCGCCGTCGCGCTGGCGATGGCGTTAACCGTTACGCTGCTGACCCGGCGCGGCTATGCGATGGACACGCTTCTGGGCGTTCTGGCCCATTCCGCGCTCGCCTTCGGGCTGGTCGCGGTGTCCTTCCTGTCGGGTGTGCGCATTGATCTCATGGCCTATCTTTTCGGCGATATTCTGGCCGTAAGCCATTGTGATGGCGAAGATTTCGCTACCCTCGGCTGGCGGGCGCTCGCGCGGTGCGACCTCGGCATCATCTGGGCTGGCGGCGCACTGGTGGTGGGCCTTCTGGTCTGGCGCTGGCGCTCGCTTCTGACTGCGACCCTCAACGAGGAACTCGCCTACGCCAGCGGCATCGACCCAAGGCGAGAGCAGTTGATCTTAACCCTTGCGCTTGCCATCACCGTGGCCGTCGCGATCAAGGTTGTCGGCGCGCTTTTGATTGCCGCCATGCTCATCATCCCCGCCGCCGCCGCGCGCAGTCTCGCGCGCACGCCCGAGGCGATGGCCGTCATCGCCGCGCTTATCGGCACCGTTTCCGTCGTCGGCGGCTTGCAAGGGGCATACATCCTCGACACGCCTGCGGGCCCGTCCATCGTGTGCGTCGCCGCGATCCTCTTTGCATTGCTCGCCGCGATCGGCTGGCGCGGGCAGGGCAGGGCATAGCCGCGCCCCTTTTCACCGCCGGTCCGCGCCCCTATTCTGCGCCCATGCAAGACGCCATCGCCCTCATCACCCGCTATTACGCCGCCTTCAACGCCGCCGAAACGGAGGCGATGATCGCCTGTCTCGCCCCCGACGTCGCCCACCACGTCAACGAAGGCGCTATCCGCATCGGCCACGATCAATTCCGCGCCTTCTGCGCCCATATGAATCGCTGCTACCGCGAGCATCTCACCGACATCATCGTCATGGCCACCGAAGACGGCGCCCGTGCCGC
Source organism: Gymnodinialimonas ulvae (assembly GCF_037543845.1). Lineage (NCBI taxonomy): Bacteria > Pseudomonadati > Pseudomonadota > Alphaproteobacteria > Rhodobacterales > Paracoccaceae > Gymnodinialimonas > Gymnodinialimonas ulvae. The sequence continues at coordinate 1,430,327 of NZ_JBBIFX010000001.1, read as the reverse complement.
CGCCGAGTTCACCGTCAACGGCACCTACCTCGCCACTGACGCGGGCCTGCCCGAGGCGCGCGGGCAGACCTATCGCCTCCCCGCCGGCGGGTTTTTCTCCGTCGAATCCGGCCTGATCACCCGCGTCGTGACCTATTACAACCTCGCCGACTGGACCGCCCAAGTCGGCGCAAGCGGATGAACCTTCGGGTCGAAACCTTTCGTGGCCCCGCCGTGGCGCAGGTGATCGACGACCTCGCCCGCCTGCGGATTGAGGTCTTTCGCGACTGGCCTTACCTCTACGATGGCGATCTCGACTACGAGCGTCGCTACCTCGCCAGCTATACCACCGAAAACGCCCTCGTCGTGGCTGCATTCGACGGTGAAACGATGGTCGGAGCCTCCACCGGGCTTCCCTTTATCGAACATGACGACGGCTTATCCACAGCCTTTGACGAAACCGGGTATACGCCCGAAACGCTGTTCTATTGCGCCGAATCTGTCCTGATAAAAAAAGCACGTGGCCAAGGCCTCTACCGTCACTTCTTCGCCGGGCGCGAGGTTCATGCCCGCGAAATCGGTTATACATATGCCACCTTTTGCGGAATTATCCGCCCTGACACTCATCCCGCCCGTCCCGAAGGCCATCACCCGCTCGATCCGGTGTGGAAACACTTCGGCTACACCCCCGTTCCCGATGCCATCGGCCACCTCAGCTGGCGCGATATCGGCGACGCGGGCGAGACTTCCAAACCCCTCCAGTTCTGGATAAAACGCTTATGCGCATAGCCACCGCCGCCTATCCCCTCGACCCGTTCGACAAGTGGGAAGACTACGCCGCCAAGCAGATCCACTGGGTCCGTGAAGCCTCAGGCGCTGGGGCCGATTTGCTGGTCTTTCCCGAATATGGCCGCATCGAACTCGCCACCTTGCAAGACGCCGCCGGCGATCTCGAAGCCTCGCTCCACGCCGCCTCCGATCTCGCCGAGAAGGCCGATCACCTCATGGCCGATCTCGCCAAAGGCTACGGCGTCCACATCCTCTGCCCCTCCGGTCCCGTCTTCGACGAAGACCGAGACCGCCCCGTCAACCGCGCCTGGCTTCTCGGGCCGGACGCCGACGCGCCGTTCATTGGCCATACCGACAAGCAGGTGATGACCCGGTTTGAGCGTGAGCACTGGAACGTCGTCCCCGGCGAGCCGCTCGAAATCTTTGACACGCCGCTCGGCAAGATCGGCGTGCTGATCTGCTACGACGCCGAATTCCCGCTTCTGGGGCGCCGCCTTGTCGAACAGGGTGCCGAAATCCTGCTCTGCCCCTCCTGCACCGACAGTGAAAAGGGCTACAACCGGGTGCGCATCGGCGCTCAGGCCCGCGCCCTCGAAGGGCAGTGCATCACCGTTCAATCGCCCACTGTCGGCGACGCGCGCTGGTCTCCCGCAGTCGATGAAAACGTAGGCGCTGCAGGCATTTACGCGCCCCCCGACCATGGCTTTCCCGACGACGGTATCCTGGCCCAAGGCGTGCTCAACGAGCCCGGATGGGTTCTTGCCGACATCGACCTTACCGCCATTGCCCGCGTTCGTGCCGAAGGACAGGTCTTCAACCACGCCCATTGGCCCGAAAGCCACGACCGTGCGTCACAAACCGATTTCCCTTGAAACCCTGCACCTTTAGGCGCATTTACCGCCCATCAAGCCCCAGTTTCGGGGCGCAACTTATGGAGTGACCATGGCCAAGGAAGAGATGCTCGAATTTCCTGGTGTCGTGAAGGAACTCCTGCCAAACGCGACATTCCGGGTCGAGCTCGAAAACGGCCATGAGATCATCGCGCATACGGCAGGCAAGATGCGTAAAAACCGCATCCGGGTTCTGGCAGGCGACAAAGTCCAGGTGGAAATGACGCCCTACGACCTCACGAAGGGCCGTATCAACTACCGCTTCAAGTGACGGACCGCACGATCACCACCCCCGCCGAAATCTCGGATGGGGTGCGGACCTATGCGGCGTCTCTGGGCGACGGGGTGGCGGAATTCGTCCCCGTCCAACCCTTTGAAAACGCTATCGAAGATCAGCCGTTCTACAATGTCATCGTCGCTGGCGATGGCGCAAAACCCGTCTTCGGTTGGCTGATTTGGGAGCTCACCGGTTTCTGGCTCGAGGCGCAACGCCATGCCGTTCTCGATCGCGATGGAGCGCTTGTCGACATCACGCCGCCTATCGACGAGGAAACTCAAATCCTCTTCGTGCGCGACAGCGATTGGGCCTTCGACTACCTCGACCCCAAGCCGCTGCGCAAACCCGCGCGCCATCTGCTGACCGAGGATCGGGACGTGCGCCAATGGGCCAAACTCGCCGATGAATTCGACCTGTTCAAATTCCGCCACACGATCTTCAAGGGCGACAAATCCGAATTCGTGATCCCCGAAGGCAAAGATCACCGCCGGATGGAACGCCTGCAGCGCGATTACAACGCCGCCGCCCGAACGGCCTTGGCCAAGTAAGTTGGGGGCGAAATGAAGCTCATCCTCGGCTCCGGCAGTCCACGCCGCCTTGAATTGTTGGCTGTTTTGGGCCTCGTGCCCGCCGATATCCGCCCCCCCGACATCGATGAAGACACGCGCGACCGCGAACTGCCGCGCCCCTATGTCGAACGCATGGCCCGCGAAAAGGCGCAAGCGATCCCTTGCGCCGACGACGAGGTCATTCTTGCCGCCGACACCACCGTTGCCGTCGGGCGCCGCATTCTCGGCAAGCCCGCCGATGCCGACGAGGTGCGCACGTTTCTCGATCTGCTCGGTGGCCGCCGTCACCGCGTGTTCACCGCCCTCGCCGTGAAAACGCCCGAAGCCCTGCGCACCCGCGTGGTCGAATCCCGCGTACAGATGAAGCGGCTCAGCCAAACGGAACGCGAAGGCTACATCGCCACCGGTGATTGGCAGGGCAAGGCGGGCGGCTATTCCATCCAGGGGCCCGCCGGGGCCTTCATCCCGTGGATCAGCGGCTCGCATTCCGCCATCGTGGGCCTGCCGCTCGTGGAAACCGCAAACCTGCTGCAAAGCGCTGGCGTAAAGGTCTGGCAATGAAGGGAAAAACGGTCCTTCTGGATCATATAGCGGGGCGGCAGGCCGCCGCGCTCATGGTTGATGGCAAGCTCCATGATCTGCTGATTGACCCGCCGGCGGAGGCGCCGCCCGGCGTTGGCGCGATCTTCTTCGCCGTGGCTGATCGTCCGCTGAAAGGGCAGGGGGGACTGACCTTGCAACTGGGCGACGGGTTGACCGGTTACCTGCGGCGCGCCAGGGATATCTCACCCGGCGACGCCTTTTTCGTGCAGGTTTCCGGCATGGTCGAACCGGGTAAGGCGATCCCCGTCACGCCCGATCTGATTTTCAAATCCCGGTATGCCATCGTCACTCCGAACAAACCCGGTATCAACGTCTCCCGCGCGATCCGCGATGAGGATGAACGCGATCGCCTGCTCGAAATCGCCCATGGCGCGATGTCGGGCGAGCACGGTCTCATCCTGCGCTCCGCCGCCGACGGGGCCGAGGCGCAAGCGATTGCCGAGGATATCGACACCATGGCCCTGCTCGCGCAACAGGTCCTTGGCCACCAGGACACCACCCCTGAGCTGTTGCTGGCCGCCGAAAGCGCCCATGGCCTTGCCTGGCGCGACTGGGACAATCCCGACGAAGTCGTCACGCAGGACGGTTGTTTCGAAACCCACGATATTCTCGATGCCATCGATATAGCGCGTGGGCCTTATCAAAAGCTGAACGGCGGCGGCCACGCCTACATCGAAGCCACCCGCGCCCTGATCGCCGTTGACGTGAACACCGGCGCGGACCATTCGCTTGCGGCCGGGCTCAAGGCCAACCTTGCGCTCGTCCGCGACCTTCCGCGTCTTCTGCGGATCAAGGGTCTGGGCGGGCAGATCGTGCTCGACCTCGCGCCGATGCCCAAACGCGACCGCAAGCAGATCGAGGATGCGGTGAAGAAAAGTTTCCGCCTCGACGGCTCGGACATTGTCGTCGCGGGCTGGACCCCGCTTGGCCATCTCGAACTGACCCGCAAACGCGACCGAATGCCCCTGTCGCAGGTCTGGCCGGACGCGTAGTCACCCATCAACTCGCGCACCGAAAGCCGTTCAACGACCATATTCTGTGCGCGAATTGGTAACGCCGAAAAAACTACAAAAAAACTACAGAAAAATGCACCCGAAAATGCCTACCTCAGTCGCCGCAACAGCTCGAGCGACGGCTGCCCCGTAACGGGCAATCCGTTGGCCGCCTGATAGCCCTCAATCGCGGCTTCCGTGCCCGATCCGATGACCCCATCCGGCGTGCCCGCGTCAAAGCCCGCTGCATTCAGGCGTTCTTGTAATTCGCGCCTTTGCGCCTGCGTCAGGCCCGAGGAATCCGCTCCAAACGACTGCCGCAAGGGCCCGCCTCCGGCCAGTCGGTCCGACATGTATCCGACGCCGATTCCGTAATTCACAGAAGCGTTGTAGCGCAGGATCACATTGAAATTGCTGTACAAAATCCATGCAGGCGCACCCGCGCCGCCGGGCGCGTGGATCGCCGCGGACCCATGATCCGGCAACGCGCCGCCGCCCACGCGCGTCACGCCCAGATCGCGCCACGCCGCCACCGACCGCCGATTGTCGCGCCCTGTCGCCGCGCTGAACCCCGACGGCAGCGCGACCTCCATTCCCCACGGCGCGCCCCGTTGCCAGCCGAAGCGGCTGAAATAATTGGCCGTCGAGGCGAGCGAATCCGTGGGGTCGTTCGACCAGATGTCGCGCCGCCCATCGCCCCTGAAATCGACGGCGTATTCCTCGTAAGTCGTTGGAATAAATTGCGTATGTCCCATCGCGCCCGCCCATGATCCCAGCATTCTGTCGGGCGTCGTATCGCCGTTTTGAATGATCTTCAGGGCCGAGATCAGCTGCGCCTCAAAGAACCGCCCGCGCCGTCCTTCCCACGCCAATGTCGTCACCGCCGAGATCACCGGAATGTCGCCCAAACGCGTTCCGAACCGGCTCTCTACACCCCAAACGGCAGCGGTGATTTCCGGCGGCACCCCATACGCAGCTTCGATGTCGTCCAGCACAGCGCGATTGGTCGCAAACCGACCCCGGCCAATGGCCAAATCATCTTCACCCGCCACCAGCGCCAGGTAATCCTCGGTGGAGCGTCGAAACTCCGTCTGATTGCGATCCCGCTCCACCACGCCGGGCAAGAACCCGACGCCGCGCAGGCCCGTGTTGAGCGCATCGTCGCTGATCCCGGCACTGCGCGCACGGGGCCTAAAGGATTGAATCCACGTGTCAAAATCGGCGTTCGGCTGCGGTGTGAATGCAGGATCCGATGAAGGTCCGCCGCCCCCTGCCGCGCCAATCTCGGGCAGCGCGAAGCCCCCCCCGCGCACGCATCCCGACAGCGCCAGCGCGCCCGATCCCGCCAATAAACCGCGTCGTGAAACAAGCATCTGACCGCTCTCCCCATCCTGCGTGACAGCTAACGGCCCCACTGCGTTCGGCGCAATCCCCAAGCGCTCCAAAGTCCCTTGCAGGCGGGAACAGGCTGCCTCACATTGCACCGGCCCGCGCTGCAAAGGAGGTCCCATGCCCTGCCCAATCTGCGACAACGACACGGCTCCGGCCTACCGCCCGTTCTGCTCACGCCGCTGCGCCGATGTCGATCTCGGCCGCTGGCTGAACGGCACCTACGCCGTCCCGTCCACCGATCCCGAAGATATCGAACAGGCCCTTGAAGAGGCCGCTAAATCCGATCCGAAACTGCACTGAGCCGGCCCGCCGAAAAATCCGCTCGCCCCTATGGACAGCGCCCGTTGATCCCCCTAGAACGCCGCTACCCACAGCGGAGCAACGCCCCCGCTGAACCCGTGCCCGGGTAGCTCAGGGGTAGAGCAGTGGATTGAAAATCCTCGTGTCGGTGGTTCGATTCCGCCCCCGGGCACCACACCATCCTCGAATTCATCAAATTCGCCCAACGCGACCCTAAGATCCTGGTCGCACGTCGTTTTCCGCTTGGCATGCTGACCTAAAACGCCTTGAGTGAAAGGCGATGATGGACATTCAACATATCGAAGATCTCCTGGCCCGGGTGCAGATGCGGGACCGGGCGGCGTTCTCGGAGCTTTATTCTGCGACCTCTGCGAAACTCTTTGGCGTTTGTCTGCGTGTCTTGAAGGACCGCGCCTTGGCGGAAGACGTTTTGCAGGATGTCTTCGTGAAGATCTGGAACAAGGCCGACAAGTACAAAGTCACCGGCAACAGTCCGATGACCTGGTTGATAACGGTCGCACGCAATCAGGCGATTGATCGTCTGCGCGCTGCCGGACCTGCGACCTCGGATATCGACGAGGTCGCTCCGATTGCCGCTGCGGGGCCGGGGCCGGAGGCCCAGGCCATTGCGGCGGACGAGGCGCGGCGGGTGATCGCCTGCCTTGATGAATTGGACGGAGATCGCGCGGCGGCGGTGCGCGGTGCCTATCTTGACGGGCAATCCTATGCGGATTTGGCCGAGCGGTTCCACGTGCCGCTGAACACGATGCGAACGTGGCTGCGGCGCAGCCTGACGAACCTGAGGGAGTGCCTTGCGCGGTGACGCAACCGACCGACATATCGCCCGACGACAACGCACTGGCAGCGGAATACGTCTTGGGCCTGCTGCCCGCGGATGAGCTGGCGGGTTTCGAAGTGCGCCTGCGCAGAGAGACGTCGTTGTTTGCTCTGGTCGCGTCTTGGCAGTCGGAATTTGCCGCATTGGCCGAAGCGGAAGTCGATTCCGCGATGCCGCCGCGGGCGCTGCAATCGCGGATCGAGGCCCGCCTTTTCGACGACAATCGACCCACCACCTGGTCGCCTTTGGCGATCTGGCGCGGCTTGGCCCTTGCCGGATTCGCCAGCAGCCTTGCGCTGGCAGCGATTTTGATCTTCAACACCGCCGCGCCGGTGGAACCGCAGCCCGCTTTCGTGGCGCAGCTGGCGCCGGTCACCGGAGAGGCGCAATTCGTCGCCCTCTTTGATCCCGACGTCGCCACACTTCGGGTGCAACAGGCCGCGGGCGTTCCGCTCGACAACCGGGTTCAGGAATTGTGGCTGATCGCTGGTGATGCCGCGCCCGTGTCCCTTGGTCTTCTGGCGGCGGGTGTCACGACGTCCATCACGGTGTCCGAAGACCTGCGCGCGGTCCTGACGGAGGCTGTTCTTGCGGTCTCTGACGAGCCGCCCGGTGGGTCGCCGACCGGCGCGCCAACGGGTGATGTCCTTGCCGCAGGTCCGGTGATCTCTCTGTGAACGTTCAATGCCTTCAAGGCACGGACGCCCCTCGGCACTTTTTTCCGTTGAGCTGAAACTCTCTCGTCGTTTTTCCCGTGGTTCTTGATGACGCCGGTTCAGACCGGCCCTGACAATCGGGAGTGCCCATGACCTCCAGGACCAAATCTCGCCTCTGGCCGATCGCCGCCGCGAACGGTGGTGCCATCCGGCTGCGGTATCGTTTCCTGCTGCCCGACGCGCCTTGAACGCGCACCGCAGCGGGGTGTTCCGGCCGGGCAATGGGCTGGTCGGAGCACAAGCGTGGACGTGGTCGCGCCGGTGGTGAGCCGGGTGCCAGCGATCTGTCCCCAATCCACGCTGGCATCCGCCGCGTCCACGCAATTTTTTTCTCAACTGCATCAACGGCTTGCCTCTAGTGCACCCGTTCACGTCGCGTCCATTGATGGTTTTTTTCGCGCAACACCGAAACTTTCCCAAGGCCCGCTGCGTGGTTTTCTTCAAGTCGGTGATGAACCGACGCCAACCCATAGGAGTCTCACCATGTTCAACCGCTTTGCCTCTGTCGCCACCCTTGCCCTGCTCAGCGCCGGTGCCGCCCATGCCGATGGCCATGCCAATCTGATGGGCCACGCGCTTGCCGGTGACGGAATGACGCTTGTGACCATGCCGAGCATCGCAAACCCGGGCGAGACGACGATGTTCGAGCTGTCCAATCGCCTTGATGCCATCGCCTACCGCCCCGTCACAGGAGAGCTGTTGGGCTTCTCTACCGAGGGTGCGGTCTACACGATCAACGCAATGACCGGCGAGATGACCAACCTCGAAGCCAGCTTTGCCGATGACGCCATGATCTCCGGCGTCGCGACCGCGTTCGACTTCAACAATGCCATCGACGCCGTGCGCGCCGTGGGCTCGGACGGTGCCAACCTGGTCTATTTCCCGATCGGGTTCGGCGATGGCGATGAGCGCGCAAACAGCGTGCTGCGATTCACCGATGCCTTCTATGGCGACGCAGATGAAAACGCGGGCACCGCGCCGATGATCTTCGCCAACGCCTACACCAACGCCATCGCGGGCAGCACGGCGGAAAGCACGTTCCAATACGCGCTCGACGCCCGCACCAACGCTTTGGTCAGTTTGGCCAACAACGCCGGTGAATTGACAAGTGTCGCGCCGGTGATGGTCGATGGTGCTACGGTCGATATCGTCACCGCAGGCGGGTTCGACATCGTCTCGCCAGAAGAGGGCACCGATTTGGCCTTTGCGATCCTGCAGATGGACGGCGCCGAAACATCAGGCCTCTACAGCATCGATCTTGAGACAGCCGAGGCCACCCTGCTTGCCGATCTGGGCATGGTCGGCATCTCGGGCTTTGCGGTGTCGCAAGGCGGCATGTAATCCTCTTTGACCACAACGGCGCCCCTGATCCCCGGGGGCGCTGTTTGCGTGGCAGTGGGGCAGGGCGATGCCAACCCAGTCGTTCCCGGCAACCCTGAACCACGATTGCCAAGCCCCCGCCCGACGGCCCCGGGTTAAAGAAACCGCACCCTGTGTTTGCGCAAAAGGGCGACGAGGATTTCTTTGGTGTCGCTCCGGTGCCGGTGATGGATGCAGCGCGCCGCCTCGGCGTCGGCGTTGCGGATCGCCTCGACCACGGCGCGGTGATCCTCGTTCGACTTCACCGGCATCGGGCGTATGTAGAGCGTCGTATTACGCGCACGCCGAACCTGATCACTCATCATTTCAACAATCGCGCTGACGCGGGTATTGCCGCCCAACCGCACCAACTCATGGTGGAACTGCTCGTCTGCCCGGCTCCAACGGTCCAGATCACTGCACGCCAGTGCCGCGTCCATGTCATCAATTGCCCGCGTCAGGATCTTCAGCTCATCCTCGTCATAGCGCGCCTTTGCGGCTTGCTCGGCGGCAAGCGCTTCTAGCTCGGTCAGAACGTCATAAATCTCCGCCATATCATCTGGCGAAAGCGGTAAGATCCGCACCCCTTTACGCGGTCGCATCGCCAAAAGACCCTGGCCGGCAAGCGTCAGAATGGCCTCCCGCACCGGCGTCCGGGACATCTCAAGAAGTTCGGCCAGCTCCGTTTCAAGGTGATCCGATCCAGCTGGAAGGTCGCCGGAAAATATCCGCGCGCGCAGCTCGTGGATCGCGCGCTTGGTGCTTGAAACGGATTTCTGTGGCATTGTATCGAGCCCTCCCTGCGCGTGTCATTCGGCGCAATGCTCGGGCCTGCATACATGTATTGATCTTCAAAATCGACGGTTCAATCATTTTGGTCGAATTGACGGGCGTTCACCCGAAACGCGTCTGCAGATACGCACCCAGCATGGCGAGCCCGTCTTGCAAGATCGCGGGGTCATTGGCGAAGCCGATCCGAACATAACCTTCCATATCAAAGGCGTCTCCGGGGGTCAGCATCACGCCGGTTTCTTCTACAAGATTTACGCAAAAGTCGCGCGACGAGATGGGGATATCCAAATGCAACATCGCCGTAGTCCCTGCGCGCGGCTTTACCCAATCGACGCGCGGCTGCGTGGCGACCCACGCGTCGAGGATTTCAAGGTTCCCGCGAGTGATCGAACGGCTGCGCGCCAGAATCTTTTCCCGGTTTTCCAGCGCCATAGCCGCAAAATGATCGTTGATCATCCCGACAGAGATAGTATCATGGTCGCGCTGGATCAGCACCTGCTCCGTCACCTCCGTGGGTGCTGCGATCCAGCCCACGCGCAACCCCGCCAGCGAAAACGCCTTCGACACGCTCGCCGTTGCGATGCCCTTTTCATAGACATCCACGATAGAGGGCCCCATCCCGTCACCCTCCTGCCCGGTGCCGCGATAGACCTCGTCACATAGCACATAGGCACCCACGTCGCGCGCGATCTGGGCGATTTCTTCCAGCATCGGGCGCTCGATCAGCGCGCCGGTTGGATTGTTCGGATTGGTCAACGCGATCAGCTTCGTGCCCGGCAATGCCAAGGCCCGCAACTGATCCAGATCCGGCAGAAACCCGTCCTCCGCCCGGAGCGGCAAGACCTGCATATCCGCCCCGATGCTAGTGGGGATCGAGTGATGTTGCTGATACGTTGGCACGATCGAAATCACACGATCACCGCGCGACACCAGCGTCTTGTGCACCAACATATTCGCCGCGATGGTCCCGTGCGTCACGGTGATCCGCTCCACTGGCATGTCATGGTAAAGTGCCGAAATCGCTGTGCGCAACCGCTCCGATCCTTCGATGGCCCCGTAGGTCATTTTCATCGGCAAAAGCGCCGAAAGATCGCTGTCGTTGCGTCCCGAAATGCGCAGCAATTCGTCAATGGTGATGCTTGCCACGCAGGTCTCGGCCAGATTGTGGGCGCAGCGCGTTTCCCACTCGTTCATCCAGATCTCGACCTTGAACGGCTCGATATACATGCGACGGTCTTTCGATAATGGCTGTCTCCTCCCGGCATACCAAGCGGCAAGGCTAGATGCGAGGGGGAGCGGGGCCTGTCGCGCAAACCCCGCGTGACCTCATCGACACCCTGCCGCGCGGCCAAAGACGACCGGCACTGGACCCGCGCCGCAAAACCCGGCATCGGGGGGCATGGAGTTCTCAACCCTCATTCAGACCCTCGTCGATTGGGTCGTCAGCATCGGCGCTGGCGTCAACGGTCTGCCGGGCACGGTTGCCTTCGGGCTTGGTCTTTTTACCTGGTTCGCGGTCGAACAGGTGCTGCAACGGCTGATGAACGGCGTCAAATGGGCGATCCTGATCGGGGTCGTCGTCGCACTTGGCCTGTCGCTGCCCTACCTCATCGGCACGGTGTTCGGCTCCGGCACGCCCTGACGCTTTAGTGGCCGATGTCGCGCATATGCGCTTCGATGATCGCGTCGATGCCGTCGTCCACCGGGAACCCTAACGCGGTTGCGAGGGTACAGGCGAACGCCTTGGGCCAGCCTCCGACAATCGCCGCCACAACCGGGTCCGGGGCACAGATCACCCGCGCCCGCGCTTCAGCCCCCGCTGCCCGTTCCAATGCGTCGAGCATCTCGGCCACCGTAACGCTGAGCCCGCGCCCGGACACGACCGCGCCCGGACCCAACGCACCCTTCGGCAGGCTCGCCGTGTGCAGCAAAGTCTCGACCGCACAATCGGGCGATGCTATCCAGACGGTCAGCCCCGGATCAACCGGCAATGGCGCATCCTCGCCGGCCAGCGGTTCGCGTATGATACCTGAGATAAAACTCGAAGCCGCCGCATTCGGGCGCCCCGGCCGCACCGAGATCGTTGGCAGCCGCACGCAGCGCCCATCCATGTGACCGCGCCGCGTATGATCGGCCAGAAGAAGCTCTCCCATCGCCTTCTGCGCGCCGTAGGAATTCTGCGGCGTCAGGCAATGTGCGTCAGGCACCACATCGGGTAAGTCGCCGCCAAACGCCGCAACGGAGGAGGTCGAAACCACGCGAGGCACGCGGTCCAGCGCTCTGATATCATTCAGAAACGCCGCCGTTGCCTCCAGATTGACGCGGTAACCCAAATCGAAATCTGCCTCCGCCGCACCGGACACGACAGCGGCGAGGTTGAACACCAGATCCGGCGCCTCCGCCAGGCACGATGCGCGTCCCGCTCCTGTGCCCAAGTCGGCGGCCATGGTCTGCACCGGAAACGCCGCGTCCGGGCTATCGGGTGCCGCAAGATCGGCCAGCACCAAAGACGTCACAGCTCTGTCTACCACCGCACCGTCGCATGCGATCCGCCGCGCCAGTCGCGCGCCGATCATCCCGCCCGCGCCAGTGATCAACACCCGCATCAGGCCGCCCCGCGCTGCGCTGCAATGGCGTCAAACGCGCTCAGAACATGAGCGAATGCGGCCTCGTCGATGTCCCGGTGCAGGACCATCCGGCAGGCCGGGTCCGGAGCCGACGTTGCGATGCCATACGCAGCCAGACCGCCTAGATCGACACCCGGCACCGGAGTCAGGAACACCATGTTCGTGGCCTGCGTGACCGGTCCGATATCGAGCGCGCGCAAGTGGGCGGCCAAGGCGTCCGCGCGCTGATGATCCTCCGTCAATCGCGCCACATTCCGCTCCAGTGCGAACAACCCCGCCGCCGCCAGGATGCCCGCCTGCCGCATGCCACCCCCCAGCATTTTGCGCATCCGCCGAGCCTTCGTCATCAAATCAACCGGCCCCAATAGGACCGAGCCGACTGGCGCGCCCAAGCCTTTGGAGAGGCACACGGAAACCGTATCGAACGGAGCCGCCAATTCCCGCTCCGAGCACCCAAGTGCGGTGATCGCGTTGAAGAACCGTGCCCCGTCAAGATGGGTGGACAGGCCTAACGCACGCCCGGCCTCAACTCCCGCGTTGATGCGCGCGAGGGGCACCGCGCGTCCGTAATTGGTGTTCTCCAATGACAACAGCCGCGAGATTGGATGGTGGATGTCTTCCTCTTTGACCGCGCTCGCAATCGCCGACGGGTCCAGCCCGCCGTCTTGCGCTACAGGCAACGCCTGCAACGCCACCCCACCCAGGACCGAGGCCCCCGCCGCTTCGTAGCGGATCACATGGTAGCTCTCGCCCGCGATCACCTCTTCCCCGCGGCCGCAATGGGCCAACATGCCCAGGAGATTCGACTGCGTTCCGGATGGCACGAATACCGCCGCCTCCTTGCCCAGTCGCTCGGCGAGGCTGCTCTCTAACCTGTTGACAAGGGGGTCTTCCCCGTAAACGTCATCGCCCACTTCCGCCTCGGCCATTGCCGCGCGCATCGCGGTGCAGGGTTTCGTCACGGTGTCCGATCGCAAGTCGGCCACAACCGGGCCAAGGCTGTTGGACAGGGATGAGTATTGAGACATCGCGGCAGCTCCCGTGTTGATCGGCGCCACCGCATCACGCACTTTCGCGGGCCGCAACCCCATCGGACGGCTTGGCCTTGTCGTTTTTCCCGAAAGCCGCCATTCTGGCCTTATCCAGGTTGCAGGCGCATATGGCCATCATTTCTGAACATCACGTCTTCCTGTCGGAAGACGCCAATGTCGGGCTTCAGACCCGTCTGAAGGACGCGATCACCCGTGCGATCTGGGACGGGCGCTTTGCCGCCGGGGATCGCCTGCCGGCCACCCGCGCGCTGGCGCGCCATCTCGGGATCAGCCGCATCACCGTCAGCCTCGCCTACGATAGTCTTCTGGCGACGGGATATATCGTGTCGGTGGCGCGCTCGGGCTATTTCGTGGCCTCCGACGCGCCGACGCGGATCGAAGGCGTCGCACCTTTGGGCGCAGCGCTGGTCGATCATGTCGATTGGCAGGCCCGGCTTGGCCCGATGCCTGCCGCCCTTGGCGCGCAGGCCAATCCGCCAGATTGGCGGCGCTACAAATACCCGTTCATCTTTGGCGAACCGGATGTGTCGCGGTTTCCGGTCGATGATTGGCGCGATTGCGTGCGCCGCGCGCTTGGCAAACGCCATTTCGAACAGATCGCCTTTGATGCACGCGACCGGGACGACCCGTTCCTGCTGGAACAAATCGTGCGCCGGTCGGTGTCGGGCCGCGGCGTTGCGGCTGCGGTGGACGAGGTTTTGGTCACCGCTGGCGCACAAAATGCGCTGTGGCTCATGGTGCAGGTGCTCTTCCCCAAGCGCCGGGGTGTCGTGGCGATGGAGGACCCGGGCTATCCGGAAATGCGCAACCTTCTGCGGTTTCATGGCCTGACAATCCACCCGATCCCGGTTGATCGGGAAGGCATGAAAGTGGCCGAGATCCCTGACGGCGTTGATGCGGTCTTCACCACGCCCTCGCACCAAGCGCCCACAGGCGCGACCATGTCGATGGCCCGTCGCAAGGCCTTGCTGGAGCGCGCCGAGCAGGATGATTTCGTCGTTATCGAAGACGATTACGACTACGAAATGGCTTATGCCTCCCCGGCGCTTCCCGCGTTGAAATCCCTCGATCAGCGGGGCCGCGTGGCCTATGTCGGCAGCTTCTCGAAATCGATCTTTCCCGGTCTGCGGCTGGGTTACCTGAACGCTGATCCGCGTGTCATTGATCAGGCGCGCGCGATCCGGACGCTCAATGAACGCCACCCCCCTGGCCTGACCCAAAAGACCGTCGCCTATTTCCTGTCGGAAGGGCATTACAACAGCCATTCGCGGCGGATGCGGATGCGGATGGCACGCCGCAACGAAGTCCTGCGCGAGGCACTTGCGCGTCATGGCCTGACCCCGGCGCTGAAACGCGCGACGGGTGGAACGACCCTTTGGTTGCGGGGGCCGGTCGACATGATCGACACCGAAGTCGTAACCGCTTTGCGCGAAAAATCGGTGTTGGTGGAGGCCGGGTCCGCCTTTTATGCCGGCCCGGATGCGCCGCGAAACCGACTGCGCCTTGGCTTTGCAACCATCGAAACGGCGTTGATCGCCGACGGTGTCGCCCTGATCGCCGAAGCCATAGCCGAACTCGGCTAGACGCGCGCGCGCTCGGACTTGGGGTCATACATCGGCCGCAGGCTCGCCTCGGCCGGCACGCGCGTCCCGGCCACTTCAACCTCATACGTCGACGCCAGCACGTCGTCTGGGCTTTCACCGGGGCAGGGGACATAGCCAAGCCCGATCGCCCCGCCCAACGTGTGCCCGTAATTGCCCGAGGTGATGTAGCTGACGACTTCGCCGTTGCGCACGATCGGTTCGGCATGGAACAACATCGCTTCGGGGTCGGTCAGCTTGAATTGCACCATCCGCATCTGTAGCCCCTCGTCGCGTTTGCGCGCCACCGCATCCGCCCCGATGAAGGTGTTTTTCTGCTTGCTCACGGCAAAGCCCAAGCCCGCCTCCAACACGTGATCCTCGCCGGTAATGTCATGGCCGAAATGGCGAAACGCCTTCTCGATCCGGCAACTGTCCATCATGTGCAGCCCACACAGGCGCAGGCCATGGTCCGCGCCCGCCTCAAGTAGGGTCTCGAACACATGGGCTGCCTGATCGGCGGAGACGTAAAGCTCCCAGCCCAACTCGCCCACGTAAGTCACCCGGTGTGCGCGTGCGAGGCCAAGCCCGATCTCGACCTGCTGCGCCGTGCCGAACGGGAAGGCGTCGCCGGACCAATCATGGGGGCTGACGGCTTGCATCACCGCGCGCGCTCGCGGCCCCATTACGCAGATCACCGCCTCGGACGCCGTGACATCGGACAGGATCACCACCTCATCGCGGCGATGCGCCTTGAGCCACGCCATATCCCGGATCAACGTCGCGGCAGGTGTCACGATCAAATAGCTGTCGTCTGCCAGCCGCGTGATCGTCACGTCCGCCTCGATCCCGGCGCGCGCATTGAGGAATTGCGTGTAGACAATCTTGCCCAAAGGCACCGACATATTGCCCGCCGCGATCCGGTTCAGGAAGGCCTCCGCATCCGGCCCGTCGACGCGGATTTTGCCGAACGACGACATATCATAAAGGCCCACACCGTCGCGGATCGCGGCATGTTCCTGCGCCTGATTGGCGAACCAGTTCTGGCCGTTCCAATCGTAGTGATACGCGCGTTCCTGCCCCTCATTGGCGAACCAATTGGCCCGTTCCCACCCGGCCAATTCGCCGAAGACGGCCCCGTTGGCCTTCAGGTGTTCGTGCAGGGGCGAGCGCCGCACACCGCGCGCGGTGGCTTTCTGACGGTTGGGATAATGATCCGCATAGAGCAGCCCCAGTGTCTCGGACGCCCGCTCGCGCAGGTAGCGGCGGTTTTGCTGAAACGGCTGCATCCGGCGGATATCCACATCGCCGATATCGAACGGCGGAATGCCGTTTTCCATCCATTCCGCCAACGCCCATCCCGCGCCGCCCGCGGATTGGATGCCGATGGAATTGAACCCGGCACAGACCCAATAGCCATCCAATTCCGGCGCAGGTCCAAGGTGGTAGGCATCATCGGGCGTGAAGCTTTCCGGCCCGTTAAAGAAGGTGTGAATGCCTGCCTCCGCCAGCATCGGCATCCGCGCGCAGGCGGCCTCAAGGATCGGCTCGAAATGGTCGAAATCCTCGGGCAATTGGTCAAACTCGAAATCTTCGGGGATCGGCCCCCAGGGCTTTGACTTCGGCTCGAACGCGCCAAGCAACATCTTGCCCGCGTCTTCCTTGTAATACGCGCATTCGTCCGGCACCCGCAGGACCGGAAGCTGCGTCAATTCGGGGATCTGCTCGGTCACGATGTAGAAATGCTCGCACGCCTGCAGCGGCACATTCACCCCCGCCATCGCGCCGAAATCGCGCGCCCACATGCCGGCGCAATTGACCACGATATCGGCCTGGATTTCGCCGCTGTCGCCGTCCGCTTCCCACGATACGCCGCGCACGCGGCCCTCGGCCTGCGACACGCCCGTGACCTTCACATTCTCCAACACACGCGCGCCGCCCATCCGCGCGCCCTTGGCCATGGATAGCGCGATATTGGATGGGTCGCCTTGCCCGTCGAGCGGCAGCCAAACGGCGGCTGTCATCCCCTCGGTGTTCACATGCGGATAATGGCGGAGCACTTCGGCGACGTCGATCTCCTCGACCTCGACCCCGAAGGCGCGTGCCATCGAGGCCTGCCGCCGGATCTCTTCGGCCCGGTGCTCGGTCAGCGCCATGGTGATCGACCCGCAGCGGCGGAACCCCGTCGCCACGCCCGTCTCAGCCTCAAGGTTGCCGTAGAGCTCCTGAGAATATTTCGCGAGCCGGGTCATGTTCTTGGTCGCGCGCAGCTGCGCGATCAGGCCCGCCGCGTGCCACGTCGTCCCGGAGGTCAGGCGCTTGCGTTCTAGCAGTACCACATCCCTCCACCCCAGTTTCGTCAGATGATAGGCCACCGAACACCCGGCGACCCCGCCGCCGACAATCACAACGCGCGCGTGGGAAGGTACGTCTGGCATCTGGTAAACCCCGGTCGAAGCTCGGCAATAGGAAAAAGGGCGGGTCTTTCACAAGGCCCGCCCGATCAGGTTCAGCCGTTGTCGCGCATATCGTCAAGCGTTGCGCGGAAACGGTCGACAATCTCGTCGACATGGTGCCGCTCGGCGATGAACTGCGGCGCGATGATCGCGTTGTCGCCGGTGAACTTGACCGATAGGCCCTGCCAGAACATCCGCTTCTGAAGCTCTGTACCGCGCATGCCCGGCCCGCCTTCGGCGTGAACTTCGACCCCTGCCATGAGGCCCGCGACCCGGATATCCTTGATCATCTCGTGCCCTTTGAGGCCGTCCATCAGGGCCGCCTCGAAATACGGGATCATCGCATCGGCGCGTGCAATCAGGTCTTCCTCGGCGATAATATCCATCATCGCATTGCCCGCCGCACAAGCCGCAGGGTGCCCGGAATAGGTGTAGCCGTGGAAGAACTCGGTCAGGCCGCGCTTGGATTGGCCAACAACCGTCTCGTAGATATCATCCTTCACGCCGACCGCGCCCATCGGGATCGACCCGTTCGTCAGGGCCTTGGCCATCGTGATGATATCCGGCTCCACGCCGTACTTCTGCGCGGCAAACGCGGTGCCCATGCGGCCAAATCCCGTGATCACCTCGTCAAAGACCAGCAAGATCCCGTATTGGTCGCAGATCTCGCGCAGGCGCTGAAGGTAGCCCTTGGGCGGCGGCAGCGCGCCCGTCGATCCCGCGACCGGTTCAACAAAGACGGCGGCGATGTTCTGCCCGCCATAGGTTTGCGCCATCCGCTCCAGATCATTGGCCAGTTCAACGCCGCGATGCTCGGAATGACCGCCCGGAATGAACGTCTCGGCCGGATCATAGGTATGGCGCAGCATCATCACGCCGGGCACCGTCGCGTGGAAGATATCGCGATTCTTGACCATCCCCGAAAGGCTTACGCCACCGATGTTCACACCATGATAGGCGCGCTCTCGGCTGACGAAACGCGGGCGGCTTTCGCCCCGCGCGTTCCAATAGGCCATAACGATTTTCATCGCCGTATCCACGCTTTCCGACCCGGAATTGGTGAAGAACACGTGGTTCATCTGCTCGGGCAACATGCGCCCGATCTTCTCGGCCAGCGCGAAAGATCCCGGATGACCCGCCTGAAACGGCATCACATAGGTGTATTCGGTCATCTGCTTGGCGACGGCCTCGGCGATCTTCGGGTGGCAATGGCCCGCAGGCGAGCAGAACAGGCCCGAAGAGCCATCCAGCAATTGTCCGCCGCGATGGTCGTAAAGGTGCACGCCTTCGGCGCGGACCACGAGGCGCGGGTCTTCCTTGAACCCGCGGTTGTCCGAGAACGGCATCCAATGCGCTTCAAGTGAGTTGTTGGCTGCGTCATAGGCCATGGGTCGATCCCTCCCAAATGGCGCGTCGTGCGCGCGAAAACGATGGCGCAAAATCGCTCCGAGTGAAGAGTCGGAGTAGGGCCAGAGGCAACGTTGATTAAGGCCACCCAAGCGCGTGAAGTGCGGCGGCGGATTAGTCAGGCGCCTGCGCCTGTACCGCCGTAACCGCGATGATATCGACAATGTCTTGCGCCGTCGCCCCCCGGCTCAGGTCGTTGGCCGGCTTCGCCAGACCCTGCAGGACTGGGCCGATTGCCGTCGCACCGCCGATGCGCTGCGCGATCTTGTAGCCGATATTGCCCGCGTCGAGATTGGGAAAAACGAAGACATTGGCCACGCCCGCAACAGCCGACCCCTCGGCCTTGCGCGCTGCGACCGACGGCACAAAGGCCGCGTCGAATTGCAACTCTCCGTCAATGGCCAGCTCGGGTGCCGCTTCGCGCGCCAGCGTCAACGCCTCCGTGACCTTGTTGACGGCACCGTGTTTGGCGCTGCCCATCGTGGAAAACGACAGCATCGCTACCTTGGCTTCCGTATCCAGAAGCGCTTCGGCCGAGGCCGCTGCCTGCTGAGCGATTCCGGCCAGTTCCTCCGCCGATGGGTCGATGACCAACCCGCAATCGGAAAACACCATGCCCCGTGGGCCTGCGGGATGCTCCGGCGGCAGTGCCATGAGGAAGAAACTCGACACCAACGGCGCACCCGGCGCCTTGCCGATGACCTGCAACGCCGCGCGCACCACGTCCGATGTCGTGCGCACGCAGCCGCCGATCGTGCCATCCGCCAGCCCCTCGCGCACCATCATCGCCGCGAAAACCAACGGGTCGCGCATGGCCTCGGTTGCGCGCGCCTCCGTCATGCCCTTGTGGCCGCGCAATTCCATGAGGCGCGCTACAAAGGCGTCATGATGGGGCGAGTTTTCAGGGTTAAGCACTTGCACGCCGGGCGAAATCGCCACCTGCACTTCGGTCGGGCCAAGGATGGTGACCTCGGCCAGACCCCGTTCAACAGCAATCCGTGCGGCATCTTGCACGCGCGGATCATCGCCTTCGCTCAGAACGATGTGCTTTTTGTCCGCCGTCGCGCGGGCGGCGATGGCGGCAAGCGGATCACCTGCCGCCACGCTCATGTCAGGCGACCTGCTGCGGAACCATGTCGTCGGCGCTGATGCCAGCGACCGAGACGGGCTTCTTCATCGCATCGCGGCGGAACGGCTCGCCCAGTTCCTGGTTCAGCACGACCTCGATCAACGTGGTCTTGCCGTTCTCCATCTGGTCCTTGATCGCCTTGTTCAGCACGGCGGTCAGCTCTTCCATCCCATGCACGGCCACGCCTTCCAGACCGCAGGCCTTGGCGATGCCCGCGTAGCTGACCTCTTCGTCCAGCTCGGTGCCCACGAAATTGTCGTCAAACCAAAGGGTCGAGTTCCGCTTTTCCGCGCCCCATTGGTAGTTGCGGAACACGATCTGCGTCACCGGCGGCCAATCGCCCCGGCCAATCGCCGTCAGTTCGTTGACCGCAATCCCGAACGCGCCGTCCCCGGCAAAACCCACGACCGGAACATCGGGCTGCCCGATCTTGGCGCCGACAATCGCCGGAAGGCCATAACCGCACGGCCCGAACAGACCCGGCGCCAGATATTTCCGGCCCTCGTCGAAATCGGGATAGGCGTTGCCGATGGCGCAGTTGTTGCCGATATCGCTTGAGATGATCGCCTCGCGCGGCAGGGCGGCGGTGATCGCGCGCCACGCCATGCGCGGGCTCATCCAATCGGGCTTGGCCTGACGCGCGCGCTCGTTCCAGGTGGTGCCGGGATCGTCGTCTTCATGGGTCATCTCGGTCAACTGCTGCGCCCACCGCGATTTGGTCTCGGCGATCTTCGCCTTACGCTCGGCACGCATGTGATCGCCCGCCGTATCGGTCAGGCCGTTCAGAATACCCTTGGCGACCTTGGCCGCGTCACCAACGATGCCAACCGTGACCTTCTTGGTCAGGCCGATCCGGTCGGGGTTGATGTCGACCTGAATGATCGTGGCATCCTTGGGCCAGTAATCCATCCCGTAGCCCGGCAGGGTCGAGAACGGGTTCAGGCGCGTGCCAAGGCACAGAACCACGTCCGCCTCCTTGATCAACTCCATGCCCGCCTTCGAGCCGTTGTAGCCAAGCGGCCCGGCAAACAGAGGATGCGATCCGGGGAAGGCGTCGTTGTGCTGATAGCCCACGCAAACCGGCGCATCGAGCCGCTCGGCCAGCGCCTTGGACGCCGCAATACCGCCATCGGACAACACAACACCCGCACCGTTCAGAATCACCGGGTTCTTCGCGTTCGACAGGATCTCGGCGGCCTTGGCGACCGAGTTCTCGCCACCGGGCGAGCGCTCGAATTCAATCGGCTCGGGCACTTCGATATCCACAACCTGGGTCCAGAAATCGCGCGGAATGTTGATCTGCGCGGGGCCCGAAAGGCGCTTGGCCTGGCTGATCACGCGGGTCAGAACCTCGGCCACGCGCGACGGGTCGCGGACTTCTTCCTGATAGGCGACCATGTCCTGGAACAAAGCCATCTGTTCGACTTCCTGAAAGCCACCCTGACCGATGGTCTTGTTGGCGGCTTGCGGCGTGACCAGCAAAAGCGGCGTGTGGTTCCAATACGCGGTCTTTACGGCGGTCACGAAATTGGTGATGCCGGGGCCGTTTTGCGCGATCATCATCGACATCTTGCCGGTCGCGCGGGTGTAGCCGTCGGACATGAAACCCGCCGAGCCTTCGTGCGCGCAATCCCAGAACTTGATGCCCGCGGCCGGGAACAGATCCGAGATCGGCATCATGGCCGAGCCGATGATCCCGAAGGCATGTTCGATGCCGTGACGCTGAAGTGTTTTGACGAAGGCTTCTTCGGTGGTCATTTTCATGGCTAATCTCCGGAAGAGGCGGACTCCCCCGCGGGTCCGCATTTGCGCGCTATTGAGCCTAGAAGTCTCGATATCGGTAGGGCCAATACCAAAGGGTGGGTAAGGCCAACCCGAGGCCACCCCCCTGGAACGGGCAAGACATCCTGGTCGGCCCCTCATCTGCACAAGTCAGCGGTCGATGGCAAGTCATCGCGCGCGCCACGCCAATTGGACGCGGCGCGCGCCGTTCAAACCTTGTCGACAAAGGTGCGCGCCGCCGAATGATCCGCGTCAGGATCCGGCGTTCTGGGTCTCTTTGGCGTCATCTTTCGGACGCTTGCCAATATGTTGCAACACCGGGCGCACATCCGTCGCGCGGCCCATCGCCAGCATCGCCTCGGTCATCAGAACGCGCAAAGCGCGATGCGTCGGCGCGGCCTCGATCGCGGCAACAAGGATGGCATGCGCTGCCGGTCCGTCGCCTGTTGCAAGGGCGATCCGCGCTTTTGCGGCGGCAATGTCGGTGCGGGTGACCTCCGCTGCGTTGGCGTCATTACTGAACAGCAGCGCTTCGGCCTCCGAGACGATCGTGCGGGCCCGGCGGATATCGTTTTCGGCCAGTGCCGCCGTCAGGTTCTCGGTGAATGTGCCACTCTCGGGGGGCAATGGGGGAGCTTGCCGCCGATTAACCTGTGACACCTTGGTTGTCCGTCGAACCTCATGTTCCGATACGGCACCATTGATATTGCGGCCCATGGCAGCACCCCCATAATTCTCGCGATGTTGTTTCGGTATTTTCGCCAAGTGATAGCGACGTGTCCCGTAGATGGAGCATAACGCGCATCTCGGTTAATTGTTGGTTAATGTATACCTAAAAATCCGCAGCACAAATATTTGCGGTCATTGGAGTGCGGAAGTGCGGCTGTGCTCCGCCGATTCATCAGCGACAAAGTGCCTGTCACCTGCATGCGCGAAACCCGTGTTGGGCCGTTGCGCCACGGGGCGCTTTGGGGCAAGCTGCCTTTCGCACCTTCCCCCGCACTCTGCCAGATTTCGCGGGCCCTCAGATTTTTTAGTGGAGCTTTCCGTTGCCGCCGTTTTTCCGTTCCGCCGCTGTTTCCTGTGTTTCTGCGCTTTTGTTCACCACCGGGATCGGGGCCGCACAAGGCATTGACTTGCCGGACCAATCCACTCTCGACACCCAGCTTGCGGAACTCAACCAGAACGTGCCGGGCTCGGTCTTCGCCATGCAGCCATTGCGCAACGCGCAGACGCTGATCGACGCAGATGGCACCACCTTTACACTGACCTCACTCAACCCTTCGGTGAACTCATGGTTCGTGCTGCAGATCACCCCCGAGGGTGGGCGCTCACGGTTCGCGCATTTCGAAAATGGCGCGCCGGACATCTGGGACGTGTCGCTGATTGATGAAGATGGACCGGCCCTTTTGATTGAAGGCGATGGCGACAGTTTTGCATGCGCCCCGTGGGAAGATGGCGAATTGGATGAGGCCCAATCCGGCGCCCTGCCATTTGCCCCGGTTTGCGATTGGAGCCTTTTCGTCCGCAATCCCGTAAGCGGGAATCGCACCACCCGCGAAGCCGTTGCGGAATTCCTGCGTGACAATATCGTTTTCGGCGAATCCATTGTGAACCTGATCAAGGGAGCGTTTTTCGAGGATGCCTTCATGGTCTCCTCCGAAGACGAGGAAGCGGTGGAAGAGATCGACGGCGTTGAACTGCTTGGCACCGCACGTCTCGACAGCACACCCAACATGCGCCCGTTCATGGGATTCGAGCTGACCGGGACAGATGCCGGCGCGATGACGGCGGGCTCTTGGTACGAGGTGGCCGACAGCCCCGGCGTCTACGCCTCCGCGATGCAGCCCGCGATGATTGCGGGTGACGTCTTTCAGGTTCCCGGCGCCAATGGGCTCGACGGGACCGAGCGGCGCGCAGACGTGTATCTTGTGGCCTTCGACATGGCGCGGTTCGATATCGGATACGAGCTTGGCACCGAACACCCGCGCCTTGGCTGGTCTTCGCGCCCGTCGAACCGGCATGGGCAGGGCTCCGGCCCCGACGGCTTCAACCGGCCTGACCCGCTCGTGCGCACCGGTATGCTCAGCCCCGCTTTCGTGGACCGCGTCGCTGCGACCTTCACCGGCGGTTTCAAGCGGGATCATGGTGCGTGGCGCTTCGGCGATTACGCGACCTTCAACTACGGCCACCACTACGGCTTCATGCAGAACGGCGTTCTGCTGTCGCGGCTCTGGCCCAACCTTGCGACGCTTTACCTGACCCAGGACGGCGAGGTGAACATGCGCACGTGGTCTGACGCGGATGACGCGCTTCTGCCGGAGCTGATGTTTGCGCGGCAAAACGGCGTGCCGATCATCGAGAACGGCGTGCCCGGCGACCGCGTGACAAACTGGGGCGGCGGCAATTGGTCGGGCGATGCCAACGCGACCCTGCGCACCCTGCGCGGCGGGGCCTGCATGCGCACGGTCGAGGGCCGGCAATTCCTGATCTACGCGTATTTCTCGTCGGCCACGCCTTCGGCCATGGCCCGCACATTTCAGGCCTACGACTGCGATTATGCGATGCTTCTCGACATGAATTCGCAGGAGCACACGTACATGGCGCTCTACATCCACGATGAGCAAGGCGAGGAAGAGATGCGCTGGCAGCACCTCGTCTCGGGCATGGCCGAGGCCGATCCGGACAACGGCCGTGTCGCGCGCTTCATTCAAGCGCCTGACAACCGGGATTTCTTTTACCTTTTGCGGAGGCAGTGATGGGATTTGGCACGAGTTTGAAGACGGCATGCACGGCGCTTGCCCTGGCGGTGACGGGCGCTGCGGCAGATGCTCAGACGCTTGGCGAACGCAACGAACTTTTGTTCCAGCAACTGCAGGAAATCCGCGGCCTGTCTAATTCCGAGATCAACCGCGTGCGCCAGATCTTCGCCAATTCGCCCAACGGCTGGATGGGGCAGGGCAACCCAGCGGTCACGCAGCACCCGCTGACCCCCGAAGAGGCAGCAACCCGCATCGGCGGCTCGGTCGAGCAGGTTCAAGCCAGCTACCGCAACCGAGAGTTCGAGCGGATCTGCGGCGGGCCCTACATGGTACCACTCTATGATCCCGAAACCCAGACCCCGGCGGATGCGACGGTCTGCGCGGACATGTTCGAATATCCCAACATCCCGATGGCCTATCCGGTCGTGTGGGTCCGCGCCAATGAGGCCGCGCAGCTTTGTGCGGCCGAAGGCGCGCGCATCGGTGACGCGCATGAATGGGAAGGGGCCGCCGCCGGTCAGCTTTTGCCGCCCGATTACCCCTTCGATCTGGTGCGCGGGATGAGCGGGTCGGCCGCGGTCAACACGATCCGCAACTGGCACAACAATCACTACGCAAGCACCTCGGGCACCTATTCCATCGGCGCATGGCAATCGGGCGTCTGCGCGACGGGCTCGTTCAAGAACGCCTCGTGCAATGGCGGCAGCTTTCAGGGCTGCGGGTCAAACACCTATCCGGCGGGCAGCTTTCCGGCCTGCCAATCGCCGCTGGGGGTCTTTGACATCGACGGCAACGCGGCGGAGCATATGAACCTGCCTTTGTCGGAGGACCAGATGGCCTCGGCCGGGTCCACGACGTTGGGTGTGACGGAAATGAAAGGGTCTTGGTTCATCTGGGACACGATCCGCGCCCATGAACATTGGGCCCGCTGGCGCGCGCCGTTCTGGCACGGCACCCGCGTGATGAGCGAGAGCAGCCACAGGAATTATCACCTTGGCTTCCGCTGTTTCCGGGACGTGCGGTAGGGGTTTCGCGCGCGAAACGATAATCCTTCGTTAACAATGGGTTAACGTGTGAAGCTGATGTTAACTACGAAGGGCGCCCGGTGTGGCGCCTTTTCTTTTTATGCGCGGGATTGTGGGCGGGGTGCAGGGCAGATTGCCGCGAAACGCCCCCGGGAAATCACGTTTTCCGGGGGGTGTTGCAGTGAGCGCTTCGCCCGATCGGGATGTTGGCCTAAGAGCTGGCGGCAGGTCACGGAGTTCCGCGCCGATCACGCGGGTTTCCGGTGGCCTTAAAGGGACGCCAGCCGGATGGTCGCCCCGGTCAGGGTCCCGTCAGAATTCAGGAACCCGGCATAGCGTTCATCGGTCAGAAGTTCGCGCAGATCAACGGCCTCGCCGTTCACGAAGGCGGTGCGGCTGACCAGCCGGATGCCGTGGGAATAATCGGCGTAATACTCGCCATGCACGGTCGACAGCGGCTGGATCGCGCGGCCATTGGTGCGGTGCCAGCCATAGATCGCGACGCGGCCCGGATTGCGCGACAGGCGGTTGGCGATGACGAGGTCTTTCTTGTGACCGGCCACCAGCATGCCCTGTTGCGCGCCCGCGCGGGAAAATTGGCCATCGACGGTTTGATCATGGGTGACGAAATAGTTCGTCGACGACATGGCCGAACCGGGCGTCATCGGCGAGGGTGCAATGCGCACATCCGCTTGCCGGTAAATGGCATCGACCATCGAGGTCGTGGGCAGCATCATGTCGAAGGCGTCGGCCACGCGCAGTGCTGCGGGCAGGCCAAGGGGCACACGGACATGGTCGCTGTCGGACCCGATGGCAAGGTAGTCGGGCGTGACGCAGATCGTAACGGTGACGGAGCGCCCGCCAACGGTGTTGTCGAAGGTGACGGGCTGCAGATCGCGCATATAGCTTGGCATATTGCCGTGAAGCGCCTCTTGCACGAGGCGATTGTCGCGGCCCGAGCCCGAGCCGTTGCCGACCGCCGCCATCACCGCCGCACCGCCCGAAGCGGAGCCGGGACGGCGCGGCATCTCGCGCGCCTGCCGGGGGGAGCAATCGCCCGCGCCACCGCCAAAGAGGCTGCCGCCGGGAATTTCACCGACCTCGCCTCGCGCGAGTTCGAAGTCGAGCTCATCGGGGCGCGCGGCAACGCGTGTCACCAAATCCGAAGGCCGCAGCGCCGGGCGCGGGCTTGCGGCGGCCAGAAGGGTAGAGGTTTGAGGCCCGGTCTCGGGATCGGGCCAGGCGGGCGTCGTCGTGCCATCGGGGCGCGCCACGGGCAGCGGGAAGGTGCGCGCGCGGGCGATGGTGATGTTGCGGGCCACGGTCAGGATGTCGGGCCCCTGGCTGGGGCGCGGATCGGGCGCAATCTCGGGGCGGCCTTCAACGATCGTGTAGAGCGGGCGGTCAGACGCGTTTGGCGCGCGGGACGCCGGCACGGCGCCCTCGGCGAGGCTCGGCGCGACACGAGTGCGCGGGCCGCTATCGATGGCCACGGAAACGGTGGTGTCGAAGACAGAAGGAAGCGGATAGGCGCGGTCGGGCTGCACATCGGATGCGGGCGCGCTGGCGGTCTCGCCGGTGATCACACGTTCGAACGCTGCGCGTTGCGCGTCGAAGGCGTTGGAATAAATGACATATCCGCCACTCAGAACGGCAAGCGTGGTGCCCAGGACAAGGCCAAGAACGGCATTGGCATGGTCGAAGGGGCCGGCATTGGTGGCGGCGCGCAGGCCTTGCGTCCGCTCATGCACGTCATCGCATGTCGGTGCATCGCAAGGAAACGTGCGTCCCCGCACGTCTTCCGATAGCGCGCGTCCCCGCACGACTCTGGCCGTTGCTGTCCCATCCATCTTGAGGCACTGCCCCTTCGTTATGCGTCCGCGGTGCCTTCCGCGGTGTGCTGTCCCATCACTTTGACCGTGCCTATGACGGAAGTGTTAAATTAGCAACAAGATCAATTCAGTTTTTCCGCAGCGCTTGTATTTTGCGCGGAATCCCGCCAGCCGCGCTTGGCCGCAGGCTTAGAGCGAGGTCTTCTTGAAGATCGGCTCGGGAATATTGCGGATCACGGCCATCACAACACGCCAGATCGGCCGCGTGTAGATCACATTGGTCTGTTTCTGCACGGCACGAAGAACGGCGGCCCCGACCTCGGATGGCTCGGCGGTCAGGGGGGCGGGTGTGTCCATTCCGTCAAGCATCGCAGTGCGCACGAAGCCCGGCAGAACCGTCACGACGTGGACGCCCTTTTTGGCCAACCGGTTGCGCAGACCCGACAGGAAGGCGGTGAAGCCCGCCTTGGCCGAGCCGTAGATGTAGTTTGAGGCACGTCCGCGATCGCCCGCGACCGACGAGATGCCCACGAGGCAGCCCGAGCCGCGCGCCTCCATCGCGTTGGCGAGATGGGCGAGGATGCTGGCGGGGCCTTCGAAGTTCGAGCGCATGACGTGGGCGGCGGCCTGCGGATCGGCGGCGGATTGATCCTGATCACCCATGGCGCCGACGGCACAAACCGCAACCTCGGGCAGGGCGGGCAGGGCGGCGATGAAATCAGCGTGACTGTCGAGGGTGAGTGCATCGAAATCATGCAAGCTGACCGCGACCCCATAGCGGGTGCGCAGATCGGCGGCGTCATCTTCCAGGCGCGCGGCAGTGCGCGCGGCCAGTTGGATCGGGTGACCCGCTTCGGCAAAGCTGCGCGCGACGGCCCGCGCGATGCCCGAGGCCGCGCCCAGGATCAGGACCGGGCCGCTCATAGCCCCAACCTTTCCGATTGCAGCGAGGTGAAGTGGTCAGAGAGGCCGGATTGCTTGCGCATCGCCGCGAAAGCCTCCGCGCGTGGATCGGCCTTGGCGACGGCCTCCGGCATGCGGGCGTCTTTGGCGAGGTAGAAGCGCCCGCCATGGGCAAGGGTGATGTCATCGAGTTGGCGCATCAGGGCAAGGCTCCGATCTGAGGCGGGGAAATCCAGGGCCAGTGTGTAGCCGGGCATTGGGAAGGAAAAAGGGCCGGATTGCGGCCCGAACCGTTTCAGGACCGACAGGACGGATCCGGTTTGCGCGGCGGCGATGGCATCCATCAGGGCGGCGAGGCCGGTGGCGGAGGTCTCCATGGGCAGGGCGCATTGGAATTGCACGAAGCCGTCGCGGCCATAGAGCCGGTTCCAGTTGGCCAGCGCGTCGAGGGGGTAGAAATAGCTGTCCCAGTCCACGAGCGCCTGGCCCGCGCGCCGCGCCCCGCGCCGCCAGTAGATGCCGTTGAGTGCGCGCAGCCACAGGCCGCGAAACACGAAGGGTGGGGCGCCAAACGGCACCGGCAGCTTGCGTTTGCGTTTGACGTTGAACCGGTTCCAGCCCGAGGGGAGCTCCGAAGGGGTTGCGTGCCGCCCCAGCAGCAGGAGGGAATGGCCATGGTGCGGCCCGTCCGAGCAATCGATCCAGGCGACGGAATAGGGCGCATCGCGCGTTTCATCGAAGGCATCGAGCGTGGCAGAAAGCGAGGTCAGGGCACGGGTTTCCTGCGCGATATACATCGTCTCGACCGGACGCAGACGGATCTGGGCGCGCAGGATCACACCGGTCAGGCCCATACCGCCGAGGGTCCAGTCAAAGAGGGTGTCGCCGGGGGCGGCACGGGTCACGGCGCCGTCCGGGCCCATCACGTCGACCCAATCGACGCAGGCGCGGAACGAGCCGTCGATATGATGGTTCTTGCCATGCACATCCGCCGCAATCGCGCCGCCGAGGCTGACGTATTTGGTGCCGGGCGTGACCATTGGGAACCAGCCGCGCGGCAGAAATGTGTGGATGATATCGGCCAGAAGCACGCCCGCCTCGGCCACCAGAACGCCCGCATCGAACGATAACATGCGGTCCATGCCGGTCATCGCAAGCGTCTGACCGGGGTTCATCGCGGCATCGCCGTAGGCGCGCCCGTTGCCACGCGCGATCAGGGGGGCCGCGGCCACGGCCTGTGCGACATCGGCCTGCGACCGGGCGGAGACGACGTTGCAATCCACCTTCGGATACCGGCCCCAGCCGCTGATCAGGCTCATGGCGTGGCCTCGCGGAACACGAACCGGCGGTCGAGCTGGTACTTGGTGACATAGCCGATGGTAAGGCCAATTATGGCGCCTGTCTCGCGTGCGAATTCGGTACCCCAGATCAGCCAAAACGCCGTTTCCGTCGCCCAGAAAATTACCGTGGTGACGACACCCATAAGCGAATAGAGCCCGAATTGCTTGCCCTGCGCCGCCGCCCCGGCGGTCCGATCAAAAAAGATCCAGCGCTTGTCGAGGACGTATTTCACCATCAGCCCCGCCAGCGTTCCCGCCCCAAGGGCAAGGGTGAACCAAAGCGCATTGCCCCCGCCAATAAGCACCAGCCGTTGCACCGCGAGGTTCACGATCACGGCCACGATGGCGAAAGCCGTGTAGCGGACGACGAGCGTGGTGCGGCTCATGCCGATCGTACTCCGCATGTACGGCGTTGTGCGGCGTGATCAGCCGGCTTGATGGTGTGGATCTGTGTCAGCGCCTTGGCCTCTTTTGTGTCCGGCTTGAACCTGCCCCAGCCCCCACGCCTTGGCCAGTCCAATTTCCCGCGCCCATCGACGCATTGGTGACGCATTGGTATCGACAGCTGCGTGGTCGGTGGCTATCGTCATTGATGTTGATTTTATAGGGGAATTGCCTGCCATGAAGCTGCCTGTTGCGTTGCGTACGATCTCACTTGTGTCCGCTTTGGCGCTGATGGCGGGAGCGGCCACGGCGCAGGATGACGGAGCGGCGGAGCGCGCGGCAGCGGTGGAGGAAGCCCTGGCCGCGTTCGATGCGCTGGCGCAGGCCGCGCCGGACACTGAAACGGGGGCCGCGGCACAAGGCGAGGACGAGGTGGCTGCGGAGGCCGATGAAGCGAGTGAAGGTGCGGTGGAAGAAGCGCTCGCAGCCTTTGCCGCGCTGGCTGCCGAGACCGCCGCGCGGGCGGAGGAAGAGGCGACGGCGGAGCGCGCCGATGCGGTTGGCGCGGCGCGGGACGCCTTTGCGGCGCTTGCCGCGGAAACCGCCGCCCGCGCTGAGGCCGAAGCGCAGGCCACCCGCGCCGAAGCGGTTGAGGACGCGCAATCGGCTTTCGCCGCCCTGACCGCCGAGCGCGAGGCCGAAGCCGCCCGGCAGGCGGCCATCGCCGAGGCGCAGGCCGCGTTCGATGCGCTGGCCGCCGAAAGTGCCGCGCGGGCCGAGGCGCGGGCCGCGCTTGAGACCTGCGTTGCGACCGCCGGCACGCCGTCCGCAGAGAACTTCCCCAGCGAAGAGGCGCAGGTTGCCGCCTTGGGCGCGCTGCGCGAGGCGCTGCCGTTTTGCCGTGACGCGGCGCGGGCCCTGCCAGACGAGGCGGGGGCGGCGTTCTTCCATCTGGCCACGGCGGCGCAGGCCTCGGGTCGGCACCGTCGCGCGGTTCCGCTTTATGAACAGGCCGCCGAAGCCGGTGTTGCGCCCGCGCTGACGCGGTTGGGCGATTACCACAATTTCGGCCTGCGCCCGGTGCGCGAGGATGCCGAACAAGCGGTCGATTTCTATCGTCAGGCAGCAGAGGCCGGGGATACGGCCGGCACGGCGACGTTGGCATTCATGTACCGGCTCGGGCGCGGAGTGGAGCAATCGGGGGCGGAATACCTGCGCCTGATGGAGGAGGCCGCGGAGCGCGATTATCCCTTTGCGCAGCAGAACCTGGCGCAGACCTACCTGAGCGGCGAGGGCGTGCCGCGCGATGAGCTGGAGGGGCTTGACCTGCCCAATCCGCGCGCTGCGGTGCCGCTGTTCGTGACGCTGGCCAATGCGGGCAGCGCCGAGGCGATGCAATCGCTGATCACGCTATATTCGGATGGGGCCGATGGTATCGCGCCCAGTGATTTCCTACGCGGCGGCTGGGTCGAGATGCTGGCCGAAACCGGGGATCCGGTGGGCATTGCCGAGCGTGGGTTCCTGTATGAACAGGGCATCGGACGCCCCGCCAACCCCGAGCGCGCCGCCGCCGATTACGTGGCCGCGCTTGAAAGCGGTGAGGTCAACATCGACACGATGCGCGGCACGGTGAACGGCCAGACCCCACCGTGGGACCGCGACACGGCGATTGCGTTCCAGACCATCCTGTCCGAACGCGGCCTTTACACGATGCGCATTGATGGTGACGTGGGGCCGGGCACGCGGCGCGCGGCCGATGGGTTGGCCGCGTCCGAATAGGGGTTAGCGGTCCATGGCGTGATATTCGGCGTTTGGCATCATGTCGGACGCGATGGCGAAGCGGTTTGACATGTTGAAGAACCCGATGACGTCGGACAGATCGAAAATCTCGGCCTCGCTCAACCCCGCATCGCGCAGCGCCTGACGGTCGGGTGCGTCGACCTCCCACGGGGC
This sequence comes from Gymnodinialimonas ulvae, assembly GCF_037543845.1. Lineage (NCBI taxonomy): Bacteria > Pseudomonadati > Pseudomonadota > Alphaproteobacteria > Rhodobacterales > Paracoccaceae > Gymnodinialimonas > Gymnodinialimonas ulvae. The sequence goes on along the minus strand of NZ_JBBIFX010000001.1, from coordinate 1,398,599 downwards.
GGTGGTCAGCTTCCATGCGAAATCGAGCATTGCGCGTTGGCGTGGTTCGATATCGGCGACGCGGTAATTCATCACCAACATTTCGCCCAGATGCGGATCCCCCGAGAGCGCGCGGACGGCCTGCCCATGGGCCACGAGGCAATAATAGCAGCGGTTGGCCGACGAGACGACGACGGCGACCATCTCGCGTTCCAGCTTGCTCAGGCCCGAGGGGGCGAGCATCAGGGTGTTGTAGTATTGGGCGAAGGCGCGGAGTTTGTCCTGATTGACGGTGAAGGTGCGCAGGACGTTGGGCACCATGCCGAGCTTGTCCTGACAAACCTCAAGGTAGCTCTGCATGTCATCGTCAAGCGTTGCGGGATCGGGCAGGTCGTAGATCGAGACGTGGTCTGGTTGTGGCATGGGATCCTCCGGCGTTTGGCCGCGATGCTGGCGGCTTGGTCGGGGATTGTCCACTCAGATCGGAGCGTCGAGCGGGGTGGGTTTCTTGTGCCGTTGCCGATAGCCGCGCGGTGTCGTGCCGTATTGTTCGCGGAATAACCTATGGAAATAGCTGAGGTTTTCGAAGCCGCAATCCTGCGCGATCACGGCGACCGCGTATTCACTGCCCGAGAGCATCATGGCGGCGTGCTGGATGCGGATGCGGTTGACGTATTGCGTCGGGCTCAGGCCCAGATGGCGACGGCTTTCACGGCAGACATGGGCTTGGGAGCGGCCTGCGGCTTCGATCATGCCCTCGGCGCCACGGCGAAACACCCGCGGCTCGCGCGCGGCCTGCGCCGCGGTGATCAGCCAGGGCGGGGCGGGGGTTTGCGTGCGGGCGGTGGCGTCGAGGACGTGGGTCATCATCGACAACAGGAAATGTTCGATCCGCGCAAGGCTGCGGTGACTGGATTGCAGGGTGAGCATGGCATTCACGGCGCGCTCTTTCTGCGGCCCGGCGAGCCGGATCGACATCGGAAATTCGCCATTGGACCAGAAGAAATTTCCCGCGATTTCAGGTGCGTAGCGTGAGACAAGGTGCGTGGCGCTGTCCTCGCGGAACATCACGTTGAGGATGCGCCCGCCGGTGCCCGGCGCAGCTTGCAACGCGTGGCGGTCGGGGGGGCGGATGAAGGTGAGCTGACCGGGTTCGAGCAGCTCCTCCAGCCCGTTGATCCAATGGTGTACCTGACCCTGTTCGACGAGAAAAAGCTCGAAATAATCATGACTGTGTTCGATCACCGGCGGGGTTTCCGGCAGGTTCTTTCGCGCGAAATGATAAGCGTCCCCAGGCGGCAAGTAGGTATCAATCCTGAACATTTTTTGCGGCAAGCGCATGAAAATAAGGGGCTTTCTGCATGTGCAAAGGCTTTGTAATTGTCAAAATAATATATGTTTTTGTCAAGGACGGGTCTGCAAAGGGGGCCGGGCGGATGGTTTAGTTGCGCAGAGGAGAGGGTTTGGGACAGATGCGCGTGAAGATGGATTTGGGATTTCGTCCGGCGGATGCGGCGCGGGCGCGGTGCTTGAGCGGGGCGCAGATCGCGCAGTACAATGCACTGGGCTTTGTGCAGCCCTTCGAGGTGTTCGCAACCGAAGAGATCACGCGGGTCCGGGCCTATTTCGACAGGTTGATGACGGATCTCGGGCCGGATGGGGCATACGGGATCAATTGCTACCAGGCGCGGATGGCGGGGATCTGGGATATCGCGACGGATGCGCGGATCCTGGACCTGGTGGAAGACATCGTGGGCCCGGATATCATCTGTTGGGCGAGCGCGATTTTATCAAAGAAACCAGAAGGTTCGCGTAATGTGCCTTGGCATCAGGACGCGTCGTTCTGGAAGCTGTCGCCGGCACGCACGGTGACGGTCTGGCTCGCCATTGACGACGCCGATGCCGCGAACGCAGCGATGCGGTTCATCCCCGGCACCCATGCGCGCGGCGCGCTGGCCACGTCGGAGATGGGCGCGAACAGCGTCTTCCACAAAGGCATCGCAAATGCCGAGGATTACGGTGCCCCCTTTGTCAACGCATTGAAAGCAGGACAAATTTCCCTGCATGCCGATATGCTCGTGCACGGCTCGGAGGTGAACCGGTCGGATCGGCGGCGCTGCGGCCTGACGTTGCGCTATTGTAGCCCCGACAGCCGGATCACGGACCCTGAATGGGCCCGCGGGGTGGAGGCGATCATCGCGCGCGGGAGCGACCCAAGCGGCCATTGGACCCATCACCCGCGCCCGGAAAATGACGATATCCTCGCCACGTCGAGCCCGCATGTGGTGGGCAACAATTGAGGGATGAGATGCGTTCACCGGACCGGACATGCGTGGAGAAGACCGCATTCATCCGAAGAAATGCGTTCATCTGCACGCTTTGCAGGAGCGCAGCCGAAGACATGCGCCCGCACGGTCCGCGCATCAATCCTCTACACGTCTTACGGAAGGGTTAATCGGCGATGCAGATCACATGGTTCGGACATGCGGCGTTCAAGCTGACGGATGCCACCGGCTTTTCGATCATCACCGACCCCTACACACCCGAGGGCGTCGGCTATGCGCCGATCCGCGAAAGCGCCGATGTTGTGGTGATCTCGTCGGATGACGACAGCGCCCATTGCCGCGCCGATTTGATCCCCGGCGAGCCACTGGTCCTGAACGCGCTGGACGTGGCCAAGGCGGGCGGCGCGGGGGAGGCGGGAGGGCTCACGGTCCATGCCATCGAAGCGATGGAATGGGAGCTGCACCCCGAACACGACATTCCGGGGCAAAACGGCATGTATCGCTTCGAGATGGACGGGATGAAAATCGCGCATATGGGCGATGTTGGAAACCCGCTGACCGAAGCGCAGCAGGATTTCTTTGCAGACACAGATGTGCTTCTGACGCTGGCCGGCGGGTATCTGACGATCGAGCTGCCGGATTTGATGGAAATGATCCACCGGGTGCAGCCGAAGATCATCATTCCGATGCATTTCCGTACGCTCACCTACAAGCCCCGAAACACGATGTGGATCGAGAGTTTCCTGGCGCATTTCCGCGACAATCATGTGGATTTCGCACTGTCCCATACCATCGACCTGACACGCGCCGATCTACCGGATCATAGCCGCGTGATGGTGATGGATTACCTGCGGTAGCGCGCGCGCAAGATTGCCATCCGCGCGCAGGTGCGGGTGGCCAAACCGGTCCGCGGGACGCCGCGGGTCGCACCAAAAGCCCTAGGGAGGACTTGATGAAAAAGACAACCAAACTGCTTCTTGGCACGGCGGCAATGACGCTGGCCCTGACAAGTGGCGCTTTCGCCCAGGATGTGTCGCGAGAGAACACGGTGATCTTCGATTTGGACCGCACGATTGCGGACCCGGAAAACTTCAACTGGATGACGGATGGTACCGGCATTCGGCGCATGCACGGCGCGCATCAGACGATGTGGGAGCCGCTTTTCATTCTGAATTACAACACCGGTGAGTTGGACCCGTGGCTGGCGCTTGAGGCGAATTCGGATGAAGGCGGCGCTGTTTGGACCATCGCGTTGCGCGAAGGCGTGACCTGGTCGGATGGCGAGGCGTTCGATGCCGATGACGTGGTGTTCACGGTCAACATGGCGCTGGAGAACGAAGAGCTGACGGCGCGCGAAGTTGCGACATTGCGCGGTCAGGTGGCCAGCGTTGAAGCGCTTGACAGTCACACCGTGCAATTCACTTTGAACGCGCCAAACCCCCGGTTTGCCGTGGAAAATTTCGGCGTGCGGATCTTTGGCAGTTTCCTGATCATGCCAGAGCATGTTTGGTCGGCGGCGGAGGACCCCGCGACGTTCACCTTCTTCCCGCCGATCGGGACGGGGCCGTATGTCTACGAGAGCAGCGCGTCGAACCGTGCGATCTGGGACCGGGCGGACAGCTGGTGGGGCGCAGAGACGGGCTTCATGGACATGCCCGAGCCCGAGCGCGTGATCTTCCTTGAATCGGGCGGTGAAGAAAGCCGGGCGCAGTTGATGATCGCGGGCGATCTGGACGCGGCGCAGAACCTCAGCGTTGGCACATTCGAAGCCATTCAGGCGCAAAACCCCGATGCGATGGCGTGGTATTCCGATTATCCCTATGCGGTTGCCGATCCTTGCGCGCGGCAGATGGAGATCAACACGACCGTCGCCCCTTGGGACAATGCCAACATGCGGCGCGCGGTGTCGATGATCATCGACCGGACGCAGATCGTGAACATTGCCGCCGAGGGTGCGACCACGGCGTCGAGCACGATGTTCGCGCAATATGGCTCGATGAGCCCGTTCATCGATGCAGTGGTCGAGGCAGGCCATGGCCTGTCGCCGACGGCGGATGTGGAAGGCGCGCAGGCGCTTCTGGAGGCCGAGGGCTGGACCCGTGACGGCGATTACTACACCCGCGATGGAGAAACGCTGTCGGTGGAGATCCACGTCAATTCCGCCTCGACCGAGTATACGCGGACGATTGACATGATCGTGGAACAGCTTCAGCGGGCGGGCATTGATGCGCGGTCGGTGCCGGTGGAAAACGGTGTGTTCTGGGGCGAGGTCCTGCCGTTCGGTGCCTTCACGATGAGCTATTCGTGGCTGTCGTGCGGGTCGGTGAACGAGCCGTGGGCGTCGATGGGCCGCTACACGGTGGCAGATGTGGTGCCGGTCGGCGAGCGCAGCCCCGGGTTCAACAACACGTCGCGCTGGGACGGGGAGGCAGCGGAAGCCTACTCCGCGATTGTTGACGAAATGGAGACGATGGCGCTTGGTGATCCGGCGATCCCGGGCATGGTGGCGGAGGCCTATCAGTATCTCGATGCCGAGATGCCCTTCGTGCCGCTGGTGCAGGCGTTCAAACTGATGCCGTTTGCCACCACCTATTGGGAGGGGTGGCCGTCGGCGGACAATTACTACAACCACCCGTTCTTCCATTGGAATTCCGGTCACCAGATCATCCACAACCTGACGCGCGCGGAGTGATCACCGACCATTGATAACAGGTCCTGGGGCGCGGCACCGTGCCCCCGGTCACCAGATTTCGTTCCGGGGAGGCACCGACATGGCCCGATATCTCGCCAATCGTCTGTTCACGCTGTTTCTGACGGTGTTCATCGCGGCGACGCTGATCTGGATCATCCCGCGGCTGTCGCCGGTCAATCCGATTGACGCGATGCTGGGGCGGATGGCCTCGGGCGGGGGGACCATCGAGAATTCCGGCGCGATCATGGAGCAGTTGATGGAGCGTTTCGGCTTCAACGACCCGTGGTACGTGCAGTATTTCCTATATATCAAGAACACTCTGACCTTCGATTTCGGCCTGTCGACGAATTCCTTCCCGACCCCGGTCGCACAGATGATCGGGGGCGCGCTGCCGTGGACCATCGGGTTGATGATGGTGGCGTTGATCATCACGTTCATCATCGGCAACCTTCTGGGCGCGTTGATGGTGTGGGAGCACACGCCGCGTCCGTGGAAGGCGGTGATCCCGGCGATGATGGTGTTCACGTCGATGCCGCCGATCCTGTCGGGGCTGTTGTTGATGTATGTGTTCTCGAGCACCTTGCCGTGGTTCCCATTGAACGGGGCATACGGGATCAATGTCGAGCCGGAATGGAGTCTGTCGTTCATCGGGTCGGTCATCCACCACGGCGTCCTGCCGGCGATGTCGATCGTGGTGGTGACCTTCGGGTTCTGGGCGCTTGGCATGCGGGGTCTGATGATCACGGTGCAGGGCGAGGATTACACGGTGCTGGCCAAGGCCAAGGGCCTGAAAAAGCGCTACATCTTATACAAATACATGATCCGCAACGCGATCCTGCCGCAGATCACGGCCTTTGCGCTGAAGATTGGTATGCTGGTGGCGGGGCAGGTCCTGGTGGAGCGCATCTTTGCATATCCGGGCATGGGCAAGCTGCTCTATGACGCGATCCTGACGCAGGATTACCCGGTCATCCAGGGGGTCAGTTTCGTGATCATCCTGATGACGGCGCTGGCTGTATTCCTGGTCGATCTGATCTATCCGCTGATTGATCCACGCATCCGGTTGGGAGGGTAAAGAGATGTCTGATCCTACAAACGCCGCCGCCCCGGAAACCGCCGCGCCAGATATGGCGGGCCTGACCAAACGGCAGCTCAAGCGTATGAAACGCTTCGACAATCCGTGGAACAATCCCAAACTGATCTGGGGTGTTTCGCTGCTCTTGGGGATCGTGGCACTGGGGATTTTCGGGCGGCTGTTCTGGGATACGGACTTGGTGTTCACCGGCGCGGTGATGCCGAGCCAGGCGCCGGTGGGGTTCGAGAACCTGCGCGGGCAAGTGGGCCTCGCGTCCAGCCCGTTGGGCACGGATGTGGCGGGCAAGGACCTTCTGGCGCTGCTGATCGTGGGGGCGCCCAATTCGCTTTACGTCGGCGTGCTGGCCAGCCTGATCGGGATGTCACTGGGCATCTTCCTGGGCTTTACCGCGGGCTATACCGGGGGCCGGGTCGATGATGTAATCCGGGTCAGTTCGGACGTGATGATCACGATCCCGCCGCTTCTGATCCTGGTGGTGGTGCAGGCCAGTTTCGGGGACATAACACTGACCATGATGGCGGTGCTGATCGCGGCGTTTGTCTGGCAATCGCCCACGCGCCTGATCCGGGCGCAGGTCCTGTCGATGCGCGAGAGCGGATACGTGCAGATGGCGCGACTGAGCGGCGCGTCGGACCGGCACATCATGTTCCGTGAAATGCTGCCCAACCTGGTGCCGTACCTTTTTGGGTCCTTCATCGCCAACGTCACCACCGCCATCGTTACAGCCGTGGGCCTTGAGGTTCTGGGCCTTGGGCCGCAGCGCGTGCCGACGTTGGGACGGGTGATCTACGACGCGATTGATAGCGCGGCACTGACCCGCGACATGTGGTGGTGGTGGGGCTTTCCGACGGTGTTGTTGATGGTGATGTTCATCGGGCTTTTGTTGATCAATCTGGGTCTCGATGAAGTGTCGAACCCGCGGTTGAGGAGGTTGTGAGATGAGCATCCTCGACATCAAGAACATTCACATCGATTTTCCGACTTCGAAGGGGGTGGTTCATGCGGTGACCGACGTGACGCTTTCCGTGGAGAAGGGTCGCCGGATCGGGTTCATCGGCGAAAGCGGGTCGGGCAAGACGACCACCGCGCTGGCGGCGATGCGGATGCTGGCCAATCCGGGGTTCGTGGCATCGGGCGAGGTGCATCTGAACTCTCTCGACGGCGACACCAACGTCCTGCACCTCGACGAGGAGGGGATGCGGCGCGTGCGGCTGCGCAAGATCAGCTACATTCCGCAGGGCGCGATGAATTCGCTAAACCCGGTGATGCGGGTGGAAGCGCAGATCTGGGATGCGGTCGTGGCCCATGAGGGCGCGATGGAGCAGGCCGCGTTGCAGGCGCGGTCGGATGCGGCGTTGAACGGTGTTGGTCTCGATCCGCGCGTGGTCGGGCGGCTCTATCCGCATGAGTTGAGCGGCGGCATGAAGCAGCGGGTGTGTATTGCGATCGGCACCTGCCTGACGCCGGATCTGATTATTGCGGACGAGCCGACGAGCGCGCTTGACGTGATCACGCAGCGCCATGTGATGCAGACACTGCGCGAGATGCAGGCGAAGATCGGTGCGGGGCTGATCTTGATTGGCCATGACATGGGTCTGATGGCGCAATCGGTGGATGATATCGCGGTCTTGAAGAAGGGAGTTCTGGTGGAATTCGGGCCGGTGCGCAAGATCATCGAGGACGCGACGCACCCTTACACGCGGGAGCTGATTTCCTCGGTGCCGCTGGTGGGCGGCGAGAGTTTCCTGCAGGCACAGGCGGCGCCGCCGAAGGGCGAAGCGCTGGATGTGCCGCTTCTGGAGCTGGACGGGGTGAGCAAGGTCTACGGCTCGGTCACGGCGTTGCATCCGATGAGTTTCGCGTTGGATGGCGAAGAGCCCAAGATCATTTCCATTGTCGGGCAATCGGGGTCGGGCAAATCGACGATGGGCTCGCTGATGCTGGGGTTCAACGACCCCACGGGCGGGCAGGTGCGGTTCAAGGGCGACGATATCAACGCGATGAATGCTGCCGAACGGCTGGAGTTTCGCAAGCAGGTGCAGGCGGTGTTCCAAGACCCCTACGCCTGTTTCAACCCGTTTTACCGGGTCAACCACGCGTTGAAATTTCCGTTTGAAAACTTTGGGATGCAAGGCGATGTTGATGCGGCGATGAGGGAGGCCTGCGAGGCGGTGGGCCTTGATCCGGGCCTGGTTCTGGGCCGCTATCCGCACCAGCTTTCGGGCGGGCAGAGGCAGCGGCTGATTGTGGCCCGCGCCTTGATGCTCAGCCCGAAATTGTTGATCGCGGATGAGCCGGTTTCGATGGTGGATGCCAGCCTGCGCGCAACGATCCTGGCCAATATCCATGACCTCAAGGACAAGCACGGGATTTCGATCATCTACATCACCCATGACCTCGCCACGGCCTATCACGTGAGCGACTACGTGATGGTTTTGTACCACGGCCATGTGGTCGAGGCGGGGCCGCCGACGGAGGTGATCGGCGATCCGCAGCATGCGTATACGCGGCTGTTGATCGATTCGATCCCCTGGCCGGATCTGGACCGCGATTGGGGCGATGCAGGGGATGCGCGCGCGGCGTTGGACAAGCTGGCCGAGATCGGCGGCACGCCCGAGACGGTTTATCGCGGCGACATCCCCGGGTTCACGTTGAGGCAGGGATAGGATGCCGTCGCATCGGATGCGATTGACGGCCGAGAAGGTCGCGCAGCGGCTGCGCCTTATTGCGCCAATGGTCGCCGCGCGGCGGGCGCCGATTGACCGGTTCGTTTTGGAGACCTTGCCCGACGCGGTGGCGCGGCCCGACCTGTCGGTTTTTGCCTGCGACGGACGGGGCGTGACGCTGGATTGGAACGCCTATTGGGGCGGGCAGGACCTGCACTTCGTGCTGCGCTCGCGGTTCACGGTGCCGAAAGGCTGGAAGCATCCGGCGCTGCATTTGCCGATGGGGGTGGCGGGCGATATTTTCACCCATCCCGAGGGGCTTTTGTACATCGACGGAGCGGCAATTGCCTCGGCCGATCGCTATCACCACACGATCGAGATCCCCGAACAATTTGCCGATGGATTGCCCCATGATCTGCTGATCCACGGCTGGACGGGCCTGACCGGGTGGCCGCCCGATCCGAGCAACCGCACGCAGCTTTTGATGCAGGAATGCAGTGTGATCGAGATCGACCGGGCGCTTGAGACGTTTCAATCCACGGCGGAGGTCGCGCTCGATCTGTGTTCGGAATTGAACGACAACCGGCCCGAGAAACACGCGATCCTCACAGCACTTGATCAGGCGTTCCTGGCGCTTGATACGCGCGATCCGATGGGTGAGGATTTCCGCCGCTCGGTCGCGCCCGCCACGGCAAAGCTGTTGGAGGGCCTCGAAAAAGCCGGGCCATCACTGGACATTGACCTGCATGCGGCGGGCCATGCGCATATGGATGTCGCCTACCTCTGGCCCATCGCGCAGATCCGGCAAAAGAACGCGCGGACCTATTCCAATGTGCTGCGGCTGATGGAGAAGCACCCAGAGTTTCGCTTCAGCCATAGCCAGCCGCAACTCTACGATTGGACCGCGCAGGATTACCCGAAGATTTTCGATGGCATCAAGGCGCGTGTGGCGGAGGGCCGGTGGGAGGTTCTGGGCGGCATGTGGGTGGAGCCCGATGCCAATATGCCGGGGCCCGAAGCACTGGTCCGGCAGATCGCCTTGGCGCGGCGGTATTGCGATGCAGCTTTCGGGGAGGGGGCGGAGACGCCGGTTCTTTGGCTGCCCGACACGTTCGGATTTCCGGGATGCCTGCCGCAATTGATGGTGCAGGCAGGACTCAGGTGGTTCGTGACGAACAAGGTAAACTGGAACCAATACAACCAGATGCCCGCCTCCACGACGCTGTGGGAAGGCATAGACGGCAGTCGCGTGATGGCGCAATTCCTGACCACCCCGCGCGAGGTGCAGCACCTGCCGTTCCCGACGAACTACAAAAGCGACCTGACGGCGGAGGAGGTCGTGGGGACGTGGACGCGCTCGACGGTCAAGGACCGGGTGTGCGATCTGTTGATCTGCTACGGCTTTGGCGATGGCGGCGGCGGGCCGACGGATGAGTTGATCCGCAAGGCCAAGGTCTGGTCGGCCATGCCGGGCGCGCCGCGATTGACGCCGTCGACCGTGCGGGCGTTTTTCGAAGCCCTGGAGGACAAGGCGCATCGGTTGCCTGTGTGGCAGGGGGAGTTCTACCTTGAGGGGCATCGCGGGGTGCTGACCTCGCAAGGGTGGATCAAACGCGCCAATCGCAAGGCGGAGGTGGCGCTGCATGACGCAGAGCTGGCGATGGCGCTGGCGATGGAACGCGGCCATGCGCCCGAGGATCTGACGGCGGTGTGGCAACGGCTGTGCACGAACCAGTTCCACGATATCCTGACGGGTACGTCAATCGGCGTGGTGTTCGAGGACGCGCGGGCCGATTTCGACTGGATCATGGGCGCGGCGGAGGGCGCGTTGGCGCGCGCCGGTTCCGCGTTGATGCCCGAGGGCGCGGATTGGCTGGTGCTGGACGGGGCGCCGCTTGCGGGCCGACGGCAGGTGGTGCTGGACGGCCCGGCGGCGGAGGACGGCATGGCCCTGCCGGCGCAGGTGGTGGCGGACGGTGTGTTGGTGGAACTGCCCGAGGGCGTGCCTTTGGCGGCGCGCGCGTTGGAACACGCGGCGGCGGGGGCCGAGGTGTCAGGCGCGCAGGCCTATACCGAGGACGCAGGCGCGGTGATGGAAAACGAGCTTCTGCGGGTCGAGATCGGCGATCACGGGATGATCACCCGGCTATTTGACAAGCGCGCCCGGCGCGAAGTCTTGAAGCCGGGTACGTTCGGTAACCGATTGGAATTGTTCGAAGACCGCCCCGTAAGCTGGGACGCTTGGGACATCGATATCTTCTTTGAGGATCGCGGCGAAGTGGTCGGCGGTCTGACCCGGATCAAGGTGGTCGAAACCGGCCCCCTGCGCGCGGTGGTTGAGGTCGAGCGCGCATTCCGCCAAAGCCGCATCACGCAGCGGATTGTGCTGCGCCGCGGCTCCGCCCGGGTGGATTTCGAGACCGATGTCGATTGGCACGAAACGCATCTGCTGCTGAAGGCGGCATTCCCGGTGGATATCCGCGCCAGCCGCGCGATCTTCGATATCCAATGGGGTCAGATCGACCGGCCCACCCATCGCAACACCTCGTGGGATGCGGCACAATTCGAGGTTCCGGCGCAGAAATGGGCCGATCTGAGCGAGGGCGACTACGGTGTCGCGCTGCTCAACGATTGCAAATATGGCTATGACGTGCGCGATGATGTGCTGCGCCTGTCGTTGATCAAATCGGCGACGATGCCCGACAGCGGCGCGGATCAGGGCGCGCATCGCTTCACCTATGCGCTGCTGCCGCATCTGGGCAACACGCGGGTTGACGTGCGGGCAGAGGCCTATGCGCTGAACTACCCGCCGCGGGTGTTCTCGGGTGGCGGTGGCGGGCAGGGCGATGCGGTTGAGCCGTTGGTGCGCTGTTCGTCTGGGCGCGCGGTGATCGAGACGGTGAAACCGGCAGAAGACGGCGACGGCGTGATCGTTCGGCTGTTTGAGGCCCATGCCACGCGCGGCCCGGTTGCGCTGACATTTGGTGGGGCGGTGAGCGAGGTGGCGCGCGTGGGTCTGTTGGAAGAGGGCGGCACGGCGCTTGAGATGAAGGACAGGCGCGTGGAATTGCCACTGCGGCCCTATGAAATTGTGACCCTCCTCCTGCGGTTCTGAGCGCGGCGGGTCCGCTCTTCCATCGGTTCGGCATCGGTTCAAGCCCAATGGACGACGGGGATGAAATCCCCCGGCAGGTCGCGCGTTGCAGGCGGCGGAAAATCCGGGCCTTACGCCACCGCCAGCCCTTCGTCGCTCAGCCCATCCAGACGCGGCATCAGCGACAGAAGGCTCTGCGTGTAGGGATGTTGCGGGTCGGCAAACAGCGCCTCGGTCTCGGCGACTTCGACCAACTCGCCGTTCTTCATCACGCCGACCCGATCGCACATTTGCCGCACGACGGGAAGGTCGTGGGAGATGAACAGCATGGTCAGCCCAAGGTGTTCCTGCAAATCCTTGAGGATGTTGAGGATCTGCGCCTGGATCGACACGTCGAGGGCGGAGGTCGGCTCATCACAGATCAGGAAACGGGGCTGCGTGGCGAGCGCGCGCGCGATCGAGATGCGCTGCCGCTGACCGCCGGAAAATTCATGCGGGTACTTCAGGCCGGCGTCCGCGCCAAGGCCCACGCGGTCGAGCAATTCGCCAACCCGATCCTTCAACGCCTGACCCGCCAGAAGCCCGTGATGGGCGGCGGGTTCGGCCACGATTTCATCGACGCGCATGCGCGGGTTGAGCGAGGAATAGGGGTCCTGGAAGATCATCTGGATCTGCTTGCGATAGGCATCGGGCACGCCGCCGGGGGCGGGGGCGACCTGTGCGCCGTCGAACCAGACCTCGCCGCCATCGACCCTGTAGAGCCCCGCGATCATCCGCGCGATGGTGGATTTGCCCGAGCCGGATTCCCCGACCAGGCCAAAGACTTCGCCTTCCTTGATATCGAAGCGCGCCTGATCGACGGCGGTGAAAAACTGACGGTTGCGGGGCAGGATCGCGCGTCTTTGCAGGAAGGTCTTGGTCAGCCCACGTGCCTCAACCAGTGCCTTTGAGCGGTCGACCTTGGTCCGCGGCCAATTACGCTTGAGGTCTTCGATGGCGAATTCCGTGACGCGCCCGCCGTAGGAGATCAAAGGAAAGCGATGCAGCTTGCGGGTGGGCCGTGGCACGGCGGCGATGAGGCTTTTGGTGTAGGGGTGGTTCGGCTCGCCCAACACTTGCTTGGTCGCGCCGGATTCCACCACTTCGCCCATATACATGACGGTGACCTTGTCGGTCGTATCGGCGATTACGCCCATGTCGTGGGTGATCAGGATCACGCCGACCTGCCGCTCGCGGGTCAGCTCCTTGATCAGGTCGAGGATCTGCGCCTGGATCGAGACGTCCAGCGCGGTGGTGGGCTCATCCGCGATAATGACGTCGGGCTCCGAGCACAGCGCCAGCGCGATCACCACGCGCTGCCGCATCCCGCCGGAGAATTGGTGCGGGTATTGGTCAAGGCGCGTTTCGGGGTCGGGGATCCCGACGCGGTCGATCAGGTCGCGGGCGCGCTGGTTGGCCTCCGCGTCGGACACGTCGAGATGTTCGGATATCGTCTCGACCAGTTGTTGGCGCACGGTGAAAAGCGGATTGAGCGAGGTCAGCGGGTCCTGGAAGATCATGGAGATCTTCTTGCCCCGGAGGCCGCGCATGGCGTCGGCATCGAGGCCCGAGATTTCTTCGCCCTTATAGCGGATGATCCCGCCCGCGATGCGACCGGGGCGATCCAGAAGGCCCATCACAGCGGCCCCGATGGTCGATTTGCCCGCGCCGGATTCGCCGACAAGGCCGTGGATTTGGCCGGGTTCGACGCTGAGATGAGCGGATTTCACGGCGGTAAAGACCTGACGGCGGGTCGGGAATTCGACGGTGAGGTTTTCGATCTCGAGAAGGGGCATGTCAGCCGTCCTCCGGCCAAAACAAGTTGGCAGATATGGTTGCTACCACCGTTGTCATGGACAGGACGGCATAGCGCCATGTCTCGCACAGGCCGCGCCGTTCCGCGATGTAGTGCGCGAGCGCTGCGGACGGTCCAAGTGAGGTGCCAACGAAAAGCATCAGGAGGATGTTGAACTCTTGCATCACCGCAGCCTCGGATTAAGCGCGTCGCGCAGCCAATCCCCCAGCAGGTTCACCGACAGTGCCAGCACCAGCAGGGTCGCGGCCGGGAACACGAGGATCCACCAATTGCCCGAGAACAGGAATGTCTGGCCGATGCGGATCAGCGTGCCGAGCGAGGGCTCGGTGGGCGGTGCGCCGACGCCCAGGAATGACAAAGTGGCCTCAGCGATGATGGCGAGTGCCAGTGAGATCGTTGCGATCACCAGTACGGGCGACAGGACATTCGGCAGGATGTGGCGCGCCATGATCGTGAACGGCGAGCGCCCGATCAGGCGCGCGGCCTGCACGTATTCCTTGTTCTTTTCGACCAGCGTGGCGCCGCGCACGACGCGGGCAAACTGCACCCAATCCGACAGGCCGATGGCGAGGATAAGGACGGCAATCGCCACTTGGTCTCTGTATTCGATGGGTGTGATCCCCTTCGCGATCCCGAAGATCAGCATGGCGACCAGGATCGAGGGAAAGGTCAGCTGGATATCGGCGATGCGCATGATGATCGTCTCGGTCCAGCCGCCGACATAGGCCGCGATCAGGCCAAGTGTGACGCCCAGAACCAGCGCGAAGGTCACGGCGGCAAATCCCACAAACAGCGACACGCGCATCCCGTAAAGGATGGTGGAGAACACATCGCGGCCCTGGTCATCGGTGCCCAGGATGAAGCTTTCCCCGGTGAAGACGGAGGGGGTGCCGGGCGGGGTCAGGCCGTTCATCAGGTTCAGGGTGGCCGGGTTGAACGGATCGTGCGGGGCGATGAGCGGCGCGAACACGGCCGCCAGGATCAGCACGAGCGTGACGACGGCCGAGATCATCGCAACGGGCGAATGCCGGAAGGCGTAGCCCACGTCGCTGTCCCAGGCGCGTGCGAAGCGCGACTGCGCGCGGGCCTGGGGGATCGCTGGAATGTCGTCTGGTGTATCTGTCATCAGCTTACCCTCAGACGCGGATCGATGAACACGTAAAGCAGGTCCACGATCAGGTTGATCGCCACGAACATGACCGAGATCAGCATCAGGTACGCGGCCATGACGGGGATATCGACGAACTGAATCGCGTTGATGAAAAGAAGCCCGACGCCCGGCCATTGGAACACGGTTTCGGTGATGATCGCGAAGGCGATGATCGAGCCGAGCTGCAGGCCGGTGACGGTGATCACCGGCACCATGGTGTTCTTGAGCGCGTGGCGAAAGTTGATCGCGCGGTCGCCGAGGCCCCGGGCGCGGGCGAAGCGGATGTAGTCGGCGCGCAGCACTTCGAGCATCTCGGCGCGCACCAGCCGCATGATCAGCGTCATTTGATAAAGGCCAAGCGTGATCGCGGGCAAGATGATGCTTTGCACCCCGTCCCAGGTCGCGAACCCGGTGGTCCACCAGCCCAGATCAACGGTATCGCCGCGCCCGAAGGTGGGCATGCCACCGGTGTTGATCATCGTGTCGGTGAAGGGGATGCGAATGTCGAGCCCGACGCCGAAGCCGTAGATCAGCAGCACACCGATCAGGAAGGTGGGCAGCGAGACGCCGATCAAGCTGACGGTCATGATGAAATTGGCGGTCACGCCCTCGCGGCGGATGGCGGTGAAAATGCCCAGGCCTATCCCGAAGATCAGCGCCAGCGCCCCCGAGATCATCGCAAGCTCAAGCGTCGCGGGCAGGCGTTCGGCAATGATCTCGGCGACGGGCCGACCCTGCCGGTAAGATATCCCCAGATCGCCTTGCACGGCGCGCACCAGGAAATCCCAATATTGCACGAAGAACGGCTTGTTCAGACCCAGCTGCTCGCGCAGGCGTTCGATGTCCTGCATCGTACGCTCCTGCCCGAGCATCGTGTCAATCGGATCGCCCACGAAGCGGAACATGGCAAAGGCCACGAGTCCCACGACAAGAAGGACGAGCAGGGATTGGAAGACGCGACGCAGGATGAAGCTGAGCATGGGTCGGTTGTGCGGCCTCACTGTGGAAGGGTCAAGGCGCGACACCATCGTCGCGACGCGTTGGGGACGAAATTTGCCGCACGATGCAACCCTGCGCTGTCAAATGCGTCTGGCGCGCAACAGATGGGCGAGGCCGGGCTGTGCCGTATCCTCTCGCGCCTGCTTCCTTGTTTCCGAAATTCTCCGGGGGTGAGCGGGGTTTTCCGCAGAAAACCCCGCTCAAGGGGGCAGGCCCCCCTTTAGAGGATTGGGGCGCGCGAGGGGGGTCTTGCCCCCTCGCACCCGTAAAGGGATCCCGACCGCTGGAGCAGGGCGCGCCAGATCAGTTCTCGGCGCCGACATTCACCCAACGCAGGATGAAGAAGTTGTCGGGCCGCTGGGTCAGCTCGATCCCGTCGCGCACGCCCCAGAGTAGCGGCTGGACATACATCGGAACGTAAACCATGTCGTCCTGGATGATTGACGCCGCTTCATCGAGCATTGCCTGACGGGCGCTGTCGTCGATCTCGGATTGGATCATCGGCAGCATCTCGTCGATGCGCGGGTTGGAATAGCCGCCGAAGTTCCAGGTGCCCAGACGTTCGCCATTGGTGTGGACGAGGAAGCGGATCGGGTGTTCGGCATCAAAAGTGCCGGGCGACCAGCCCAGAAGATACATGTCGAAATTGTCTTCCCGCAGTTCGGGCCAGTAATTCGAGACCGGCATCGCATCGAGCGTTGCCGTCAGGCCGACCTGCGCCAGCATCGCGACGATGGCTTGACAGACGGCTTCGTCGTTGAGGTAGCGGTCGTTGGGGCAGGACAGGGTGAATTCCGCGCCATCCGCGCCCGCCTCGGCGATCAGAGCGCGCGCGCGGTCGAGGTCATAGGCCGGGCGCTCGGCGTTGGCCTCGGAATAGCCGCGCATTGCGGGGGAGACGAGCTGGCTCGCCTCTTCGGCATTGCCTCCCATGATCGCCTGCAGGATCGCGGGCACGTTCACGGCATGTGCCACGGCCTGGCGGACACGAACATCCGCGAAGATGTTTTCACCGCCGTTTTGCAGCGTGTCGTGGTCATGGGCGAAGCCCAACATGATCACACGCGCTTCGATCCCGTCGAGCACATAGACGCCGTCGGACTCGTTGACGCGGGCCGCGTCCTGCACCGGGACCGGGTCGATCAGGTCGATGTCGCCTGACAGAAGCGCGGCGACGGCGGTGGCGGAGTTCTGGATCGGGGTGAACACGGCCTCGGTCACGTTGTGCTCGACCTCGCCCCACCAGCCGTCGAACGGCACCAGCACGGTTTCAAGATCGGGCTGGCGGCTTGCGAGCTGGAAGGCGCCGGTGCCGTTGACGTTGCGGGTGGCGTAATTCTCGGCGTCGCGGGCCGGGCGCTCGGCGCCGTTGTCGGCGGCCCATCCACTGTCCATGATCATCCAGTTGGCGATGCTGTCGGGGAAGATCGGCTGCGGCGAGGAGGTCAGGATATCGACGGTGAACTCGTCGACGACGACCACGTCGGAGACCGGCGCGAACCAGCTGGCCACGTCGCTGTCCTCTGAACTTGCGCGCTCGTAGGAGAAGCGGACGTCTTCGGCGGTGAAGGCTTCGCCGCCATGGAACGTCACGCCCTCGCGCAGGTTGAAGCGCCAGCCCGCGCCATCGGGCAGCGGCTCCCAGCTTGTCGCCAGCGCGCCTTCGATGGCCATGTCGCGGCCGCGGCGCACGAGGCCCTCATAGACGTTGTTCAGAAAGCCCAGAACCGGCGCGGAACTGACGGCGTGGGGGTCCATGGTTTGCGGATCGGTGGTGGCGGCCCACCGGAAGGTTTCGGCCTGCACAGGCAAGGCGGTGGCCAACGCAAGGGCGCTGGCGACGATATAGCGGTTCATAAAATCTCTCCCCGGAGGTTCATTTTTTGACACGGCCCGGCCGCCGCTTGGGGGCGAGCATAGCAGGGGGATTGGGGAAGTCACGGGGGGAGACTGGCGCGGATTTGAGCGCCTGACGTCGAGTTGTGCACGCGTGCACAAATCTATAAGCTTCTGAAAAAATACATAAAGACAATTTTCTTTACACATTTTTAACTCTTTCACCCGGCCCGCGCGCGGGGCCTCACGGGTTCGTGAGCCGCGCGCGGGTCGGAAGCACCGCTCAGTGCACCGTCAGCACCGAGCATGTCGCACCATGCCCGACCTTTTGGCTGACCGAGCCGAGAAACAGGCTTGCGACCGAGCCAAGGCCGCGCCGACCCATCACGATCAGATCGGCATCGTTGAGCTTGGCGATGTGCAGGATGGTTTCGGTGGGATCACCGGCCATGGTGGTGGTGCTTGCGGGGGCGACACCGGCCTGCGTCGCTTGGGCCACGGCGTCTTCCATGACCTTGGCCCCGGCCTCTTCGATCTTGGCCTGGCTCAGGGGCAATTCAACGACGGAATAGCCCACCGCGACGATGGTGGTGTCGATCTGCGGCGTGTGCACAAGGTGCAATTCGGACCCGAAAAGCTTGGCCAATTCGCAAGCTTTGGTGAGCGCGTGTTTGGCCGGGTCGGAGCCGTCGACAGGGGCGATGATGGTCTTGAACATGGGGTGTCCTCCTGGGGTTGCGCGCGCAATTGGTTGCGCCTGCAAGTATGGCAGAGGCGCGACCGGAGGGCCTTGAGATGGATCAAGGTCCGCGCAAAAGGCGCGTGGGGGACCAGGTGGGGGAGTTACACCAATTCCGCGTCGGTCATGATCTCAACCAGCGCGGGGCCATCGATGGCAAGCGCCTCGATCAGGGCGGCTTCGACATCCGCGCCCGTGGTGACCTTGGCCCCATGGGCGCCGCAAAGCCGGGCAAATGCGGCGAAGGAGGGGTTGACCAGCGAGGTTTCCCACACCGGCCATTCACCGGCGCGCTGTTCCTTGGAAATCTTGCCAAGCTCGTCGTTGTGCAACAGCACATGGGTGACATCCATGCCGTATTTCACAAGCGTGGTCAGCTCCATCGCGTATTGGCCCAAGCCGCCGTCGCCGGAGATCGAGATGACCTTGCGCCCGCGCAGATAATCGAAATCCTGCGTCGCGGACCACGCACCCATGGCGGCGGGCAGGGCGAAACCGATGGAGCCCAGATAGCCCGACATCATCACGTGCTGACCCTTGGTCTCGAAATAGCGGCCGAACGAATAGGCGTTGTTGCCGACATCGACCGCGATCAGGGCATCGGCAGGGGCGACGCGCGAGAGGGCCTCGAAAATGGCGGCGGAATGGACACCGTTGGTGCCCTCTTCAGTGAGGCGGGTCTGCTTTTCGGCGCGCCACATGCGCCAGCGGTCGGCGACATCGGTGATCTGATCGGCGGCCTCGGGGTGGCGGCGGACGGCGGGGGCGATGGCGTCGCAGAAGGCGCCGATCTCGGCCCAGACCGGCAGGGTGACGGGGTGGAATTTGCCAAGCTGCATCCGCTCGAAATCGACCTGGATCGTGGGTTTGCCCCGGTCCACGCCGGTGTGGTTGGAGAACGACGCGCCAAGCACGATTTGCAGGTCGCATTCATTCATGAACCAGCTGGCGATAGGCGTACCGGAGCGGCCCAGGACACCGGCGGCATTGGGATGGCTGTCGGGGATCAGGCCCTTGCCCTTGAACGTAGTCACGACCGGCGCGCCCAAGATTTCGGCCAGCGCGATGATGGGATCTTTCGCGTCCCACGCGCCGTGGCCCATGATGATGAGCGGGCGTTTGGCGGCGGCAATCAGGTCGAGGACGGCGGCAACATCGGAGTCGCCGGGTTTGACCACGGGCGCGCCGATCCGGCCCGCGGGCGTTCCGGCGGGCGCGTCGCTGGGTTGGGTTTGCACGTCGTCGGGGAAGATGAGGTGGGCCACGTCGCGTTCGATCAGGGCGGTTTTGACGGCGAGGGTGGCCAGCTCGGCATGGTTGGAGGTCGAGAGCACCGGCTGCGAAAAGCGGGTGACGGCGTCGAAGGCGGATTTCAGGTCGATGTCCTGAAACGCGCCGGGGCCGAAAACCTGCGTCTGCACCTGTCCGGTGAGCGCGAGCACGGGTGCGCGGTCGACCTTGGCGTCCCACAGGCCGGTCAGAAGGTTGGTGGCCCCCGGCCCCGCGATGGCGAGGCACGCGGCGGGCTTGCCGGTCAGTTTGCCGTAGGCCGACGCGGCGAAGGCGGCGGCGCCTTCGTGACGGATGCCGATGTAAGCCATGTCGCCCGTGAGCGTTTGTCGCCGGATCGCATCGGCGAGCCCGAGGTTGGAATGGCCGACCATGCCGAAGACGCGTTTGACGCCCCAGTTGACCAACGTCTCAGTCATCGCATCGGTCACGGTGCGGGTGTGGGGTGGCTCGGGCGTCAGGCCGACGAAGACCTGTCCGTCCCGCAATTCGACGGGGTAGGTGGCCTGCCCGGTGTCTTCGTGCCCGCCCGGAGGTGCGCCGGTCAGCGGGTCGAAATCCCAGCCATGCCAGGGGCAGCGGATCCAGCATTTGTCGTCGATGCCGCGTTCGATCGTGCCTTCGCCCAAGGGGCCGCCCTGGTGCGGGCAATGGTTGTCCATCGCGGCCCATTGGCCATCGAAATGCGACAGGCACAGGAAGGTGGTGCGCGCGGTGACGGTTTTGACGCGGCCCTCGGGGATTTCGGAGATGTCGGCGACGCGGATCCAGTCGAGGGTGCCGTCAGTCATGGTCATCGTCCTTTGGGCTCAGCGCGTCGAAGAGTTTTTGCAGGAAGGTGAGGGTGACGAAGAGTGCCGCCACCCAGATCAGCAGCTCGAACGGGGCGGCGTCGGTGCCGCGCAACCAGCGGGCAAGCAGGCCGCCCTGGGGCCGGAGCGCTTCAAACCCGAAGAGGCCGTCGCGGTCCCACAGGCGCAGGTCATAAAAGCGCGAGATATAGTAGAAGAACGCCGCCGTGAGCGCGGACAGCCCGAGGAAGAGCACGCGGCGGATTATTTGGGGGATCATTGGGCCAGCACCACTGTGTCGGTATCCACGCTCAGCACCAGCAGATCGCCGTGGCGCGCCACATCGCCTTCGAGGGTCACGTAAAGGCCGACGTAATCGAACAGCGCGGGCGGCAGGACGTCGTCGCCCGCGCCGGTGATCAGCAGAAAACCCTCGCCATCGACGGGTTGGGTCGAGACGAAAACCGGCGGCACGCCGCCAACGAGGCACAGGTTGGCGCAGGCACGGTGCGCGATGCCATTGCCCGGGCGCATGGCGCCTGCCTGACACTTGCCGTCGCAAATCTCACCGGTGATCTGCCAGCGGCCAAGAGGCTCGGGCTCGGGGATGTCGGGCAGGGTCGCGGGTTGATCGTCGGCGGCGCGGAAATTGTTGCCGCCATTGAGTTGCAGCATGTCCAGATTACCGCGTTGCAGAAGGATGCCGGTGGCCGAGACCAGTTGCCCTTCAAGCGCGCGCGCGCGGTCCACGGCGCCGTTCTTGCCCTGACCCGACAACATAAGCGTGTGCCCGACGGGGATCGCGTCGGTGCCTTGGGTGACGTGGAGAATGGGGGCAGGGGTGAGTTCGAGAACGCCCATGACGGTCTGCGGGCCGAAGTCGAAGCGCAGGCGGCCATCGCCGGGATCATCCTGCGTCACCGCGACGGCATAGGCGAGGCCCGCCGCACCAAGCATCAGGGCAAGGCACGTCGCGGTGAGGAACAGGCGCAGGCCGGGCGGGGTGGCCAGGTAGCCGACGAAAAACGGCGTGTCGTCTTTGGGGGCGGTCATGGCAGGACCTCCGGGTTTGGGGCTGGCAGAGGGTCAACGGGGGTGCCGGGAGCATTGGGCGTGGGATCAACGAAGACCGTGCCGCCGTCGAGCTTCACCCGGTAGGTCGGAACGGTTTCGGTGAACGGCGCGGGCGAGCGGCCTGTGCGGACATCGTATTGAAAGCCGTGCCATGGGCAGGTGACGAGGCAATCGAGAATGCGGCCCTCGCCGAGCGGCCCGTTTTGATGGGCGCAGGCGTTGGAAATGGCCGAGAGCATGCCTTCGTGGCGGAACACGGCGACGCGGTCACCGCCGGGCAGGATCGCGATTTTGGCGCGGCCTTCGCCGATGTCGGCGGCGGGGCCGACTTCGACCCACGCGGCGGCGGTGGTGGCCGGGGCGGCGTGCCGTTCGCGCAGGGCGGCCAGGACGTGGAGCGCCGCGACCAGCAGGGCGCCTGCGGTGAAGATCACGGCGAGCGTGTCGTTGCCGCGCGATTGGAACGCGCCAAGCGCGACATGGCCCACGACGGCGGCATAGGCCGGATAGATCAGGAAATGTAGGGCCTTCCACACCGGCGGCGTCAGGAACTTGAGCCAGAAATCATGGCTGGTGACGGCCAGAAGCAGTAGGCAGATCAGGGCGAAGATGCCCAACGCTTCGAACGGGAAACCGAGCACTTGGCCGTAGCTTGTGTTCGACGACAGCACGGCCTCCCACTGGGTGGTGCCCTGGCGGAAGGAAAAGTACCAGCCAAGCACGAAATAGGCGTGGCTGAGCGCGACGGCGGCGGTCATCACGCCAAAATGGCGGCGGTTGTAGAGCAGCGGCAGGAACCGCCGATCAAGCCGCGCCAACGGCCCGATACACAGGATCACGGTCAGCATCACAAAGGCGCAGGCCCCGAAAGCGCGGGCGTTGCGGATAGGTGCATTGATCGGAAATTCATGGTTCAGCGCGCCGGGTGCCGCGTAGATGAAGACCCACAGGAAGCCGACGATGCCCACCAACATGACCGCGTCATACCAATATTTCGACGGGTTCCATTGAACGGGTGTGTATTTGACGCTCATTGCGCGGGCTCCGGGGCGGTGAGTTGAACCGGGGCAATGTCGGCGGGCCAAGTCTGACGGATGGTCAAGGCGGTGGCCAGCGTGACAATCACGACCAGCGCCATCAGCACAGCGGCGACGCCATGGGCCGCGCGTGGCGGGGAATGGCGCGCTTGCCAACGGGCAGTGCCGGTTTCCTCGCGCAGCCAACGCCAGATGACCAAGGGCCAGATGAGCAGGACCGCAGGGATCAGGAGCGGGCGAAACGCATATGCCCCGCGCGCGTCTTCGTCGATGCGGTCCATGCCGATCGTTAGGAAGAGGGCGGCCACGCCCGCGCCGATCAGGGTGTAGATCTGCGCGGCCATTATGATCGCGCCGGCGCTCACCTTACGCCCCCGTAGGCCACACCGGACAGATCAGCCATGTCTTTCTTCCATGTCGTGAGGTCATCAAGGGTGAAGCCGCGCAGGTGGTCGTGCCCGCACGCCCGCGCCATGACCTGCATCAGCTCGACACTGGCGTCGAAGAAATTGGCCAGCTGGCGGGCGGATTTCTCGATCACCAGGCGGTTGGCCAGATGCGGCTTTGTGCTGGCGATGCCGACGGGGCAATTGTTGGTGTGACAGGCGCGCATGGCAAGGCAGCCGATGGCCTGCATGGCGGAATTCGACAGCGCGATGGCATCCGCGCCGAGGGCCAGCGCCTTGACGAAATCGGCGGGCGTGCGCAGCCCCCCGGTGATGACCAAAGTGACATCGTCGCGCCCGAGTGTGTCGAGGTGGCGGCGCGCGCGGGCCAGCGCGGGGATGGTCGGGGTGGAGATATTATCGCGGAAAATCAACGGGGCGGCCCCGGTGCCCCCGCCGCGCCCGTCGAGGATGATGTAATCCACGCCGACCTCAAGGGCCGCGTCGATGTCGCGTTCGACATGTTGAGCGGAGAGTTTGTAGCCGATGGGAATGCCGCCCGTTCGGTCGCGTACCTCGTCGGCGAAGGCCTTGATCTGCGTGGGTGAGGTCCATTCGGGAAACCGCGCGGGCGAGATGGCATCTTCGCCTTCGGGGATGTCGCGCACTTCGGAGATCTTGCCGGTGTTCTTGTGGCCGGGCAGGTGACCGCCGGTGCCGGTCTTGGCCCCTTGGCCGCCCTTGAAGTGGAACGCCTGCACCCGGTCGAGCTTGTCCCAGCCGAAGCCGAACCGGGCGGAGGCGAGTTCGTAGAAATAGCGGCTGTTGGCGGCTTGTTCTTCGGGCAGCATGCCGCCTTCGCCGGAACAGATACCGGTGCCCGAAAGCTCCGCACCCCGCGCCAGCGCGATCTTTGCAGGCTGGGACAGGGCGCCGAAGGACATGTCGGACACGAAAAGCGGGATCTTAAGACGCAGGGGTTTTTGCGCGTTGGGCCCGATCACGACATCGGTGCCGACCGCGACATCTTCCAGCATTGGCGGGCGGGCCAGTTGCGCGGTCAGGATCTGGATATCGTCCCATGTGGGCAGGTCATCGCGCGGCACGCCCATGCTGTCGATGACGCCGTGATGGCCGGTTTTCGACAGACCGTCGCGGGCGTATTGCTGAATCAGGGCGTTGGCGGGTTCTTCGGCCGTGCCGTGGGAGGTGTCGGCGTAAAGCCCGAGATAGGCGTCGCGGTCAAAGGGTTGCGGATTGTCATCGGCCCAGGCGGCGATCTCATCGGCATCGACGAGGATCTTGTCGTCCTCGACCCAGGCGGTGAATTTCGGCAGTACCTCTTCGTTGGCATAGGCCGAAACGCCGGTATCGAGGCGGTAATCCCAATCATGCACCCCGCAGATCAGGTCTTTGCCACGCACGAAGCCGTCCGACATCAAGGCACCGCGATGCAGGCAGCGCCCGTAGAAGACCGAGACCTCGTCATCGAAGCGCACGACGACGAGATCGACTTCGCCGACCAGGGCATATTGCGGGGAGCGGTCGGGTATCTCGCTATAGGTCGCGACGGCGGTCTTGTTCACGGGGGTGTCCCTTTCTGGGATGCGGGTTTGGTGCGCCGGTTGAGGGGTCGGAATGAGGGGGCGGGCACGCCCATCGGTTGCGTTTTGAAGAACCATACACGCAGAGCGCGAGCCGTGTCACCGGTGTCAAACGCGACGCGCCGTCACGATTTCGAAGGGGCCCATGAAGACGGCCCGGCGATGGGAACCGCCGGGCCGTGGGGATGTGTCAGATCAAGGCTTCGCGGAAAGCCGAATGCCTCAGTTCAGTTCGAAATACTTGAACAGGACCTGATCGTCGGCGTCGACCTCGGCCGACCACGTGTCCGAGATGCCCCAGTTGAGGATCTGGTTGTGGATCGGCAGGTAGATCAGCTCTTCCTCGGCCATCGCGAAAAGCTCGGCGATGGTCTGGTTGCGGGCGTCGAGATCGGTGTTGGAGGTGAGCGAGACGATCATCTCGTTCATCTCCGGATTGTCGAAGCGCGTGCCGTTCCACGACCCGCGGCCTTCGGCGCGGCCATGGTAGAGGAAGTTGAAGATATATTCTGCATCATAGGTCGGAACGCCCCAACCCAGGAGGTAGAAGTCGGTCTCGAGGTTGGCGATCAGCGGGAAATGCTGCGCGCGGGGCAGGGCCGAGAGGTTCACGTTGATACCCAGTTGCGCGAACATGCCGACGGCGGCCTGACAGATCGCCTCGTCATTGACGTAGCGGTCGTTGGGGCAGTCGAGCTGGATTGTGAAGCCGTCGGGATAGCCTGCCTCGGCCATCAGCGCCTGGGCGGCGGCGACATCATAGGCGGGGTATTCATCGAGCTCGGCGGTCCAGCCGTTGACGGGCGGGGGCGAGAGGACACCGGCGGGGGCGGATTGGCCGCGCATCACCACCTGCTGGATGGCTTCGCGGTTGATCGCCATGTTCATCGCCTGCCGCACCAGCGGGTTTGCGAGGGGGTTTTCGCCCTCGACATCATCAAGCGTCAGGTCGGCGTCGCCCACGTTCATTCCGAAGAAGATCACGCGGTTTTGCGGGCCCGACAGAAGCCCGATGCCATCGGCGGCTTCGACCCGTTCAAGGTCCTGCACCGGCACATCCTGGATGAAGTCCACTTCGCCGCCGAGGAAGGCCGCGAGCCGGGTGGCGGGGTTCTGGATCGGGGTGAATTCAATCCGGGTGATATCCATCGGATATTCATCCATGCCCCAGTAGGTAACATTCTGGCTCAGCACGGTTTCGGTATCGGGCGTGCGGCTTTCCAGCGTGAACGGCCCGGTGCCGTTGACGTTGCGCGCGGCGAAGGTGTCTTCACCGCTTGCGTAATCCTGCACTTCGGCGGACCCGTTTTCGGTCGACCAGCCTTCGTCCATCATCATGATGTTGGTGAGGTTGTTGGGCAAAAGCGGGTTGGGGCCGTCGGTTTCGACCTCGACCGTGTAATCGCCCACGGCACGGACGTCGACCACGCCCGACAGCAGCTCCTTGAAGTTCGAGGTCTCCTGCATCGCGCGGTTGAGCGAGAACACGACGTCGGAGGCATCGAACGCCTCGCCGCCGTGGAAGGTCACGCCTTCGCGGATCTGGAAGACCCAGACGTTGGGATTGTCAGCGGACGGCTCCCACGAGGTGGCAAGCGTCGGCACCATGGCGCCCGACATGTCGTTGAGGACAAGCGGTTCATACACCTGGTGCATGAGGGTCGTGGTCGGGCCCTCGTTTTGCGAATGCGGATCAAGCGTCAGCGCCTCGGCGGCGCGCGCCCACCGCAGGGTCTCGGCGTTCAGGGTGGTGGCCGTCAGGGCGGTGGTGGCCAGAAGGGCCGTGCCGAGCACGGCGATACGATGTTTCATGGTCTTCTCCCGGTTGGTCCCCGTATGGGGCGCAGGTGTCAGTCGTTGCCGACACCGCAGAGTATTGGTGCGACGTCGGGATTGTCCAGCCGGGGCAACGCCCGATATGTGGGCAGAGTTGAAACGCAGGAGGTGCGCGATGGAAACGGAGTTCACGCCTTGGGCGTCGCTGGCGGGCGGCGCGATGATCGGGCTGGCGGCGGTGTTGCTGATGTTGGTGGCCGGGCGCGTCATGGGCGCGACGGGGATTTTGGCGGGCGCGTTGATACCGGCCAGCCGTGCGGACGCGACGTGGCGGTGGGTGATGATCGCGGGCATGGTGAGCGCGCCGGCGCTCTATCTTGTGGCGACGGGCGGCTGGCCCGAGATCACGGTGCCGGTCAGCACGCCGATGCTGTTGATCGGCGGCTTTCTGGTGGGGGTTGGCGTGACCTTCGGCGGCGGCTGCACGTCGGGCCACGGGGTCTGCGGGATCGCGCGGATCTCGACCCGGTCGATCGCGGCGACGGCGGTGTTCATGGTGGCGTGTTTCGCGACGGTCTATGTCGTGCGCCACGTGGTGGGAGGGTAACCCATGCGGTTGGTTTTGATCTTTTTGATCGGGGCGCTGTTTGGCCTTGGAATCGTCATCTCAGGCATGGGCAACCCGGCCAAGGTAGTGAATTTCTTCGACATCGCGGGGACGTGGGACCCGAGCCTGATCTTCGTGATGGGTGGCGCGTTGGCGGTTACATTGGTCGGCTACCGCTTGGTTCTGCCCAAGGACAGGCCCCTGTTCGACACCGCCTTTCACCTGCCGCTGGCGCGCCAGATCGACCGTCGCCTGGTGGGCGGCTCGGCGGTGTTCGGCATCGGCTGGGGCATTGCAGGTTTCTGCCCCGGCGGTGCGCTTCCGGTGTTGGGGGCGTTCGATGCGTCGGTGTGGCTCTTCACCGGGGCGCTTGTGGCGGGTATCATGGCTGCGCGTCTGGGTCCGGGCCTTATTGCGCGGCGGGCGTCAGTTTGAGGGAGGGTGAGATGGATTATCCGGTTGATATGGGCGTGCGGCCCAAAGTGACGGGCTTTTTCGACGAGGCCACCAACACGATTTCCTACGTGGTGCAGGAACCCGATGGCCCGGCCTGCGCGGTGATCGATACGGTGCTTGATATCGACTATTCGGCGGGGCGGATCACACATGGAAGTGCCGATGAGATCATCGCCTTTGTGCGTGAACACGGGCTTGAGGTGGCTTGGGTGATCGAGACCCATGTGCATGCCGATCACCTGTCTGCGGCGCCGTATATTCAGCAGGAATTGGGCGGCAAGATCGGGATCGGCGAAAAGATCGTCGAGGTGCAGGAGGTTTTCGGCAAGGTCTTCAATGAGGGCACCGAGTTCCAGCGCGACGGCTCGCAATTCGACGCCCTGTTCCGCGATGGCGACACCTACGAGGTGGGCGCGATGACGTGTTTTGCGATGGCCACGCCCGGCCATACGCCGGCCTGCATGGTCCATGTGGCGGGCAACGCGGCGTTCGTGGGGGACACGTTGTTCATGCCCGACGGCGGATCGGCGCGGTGCGATTTCCCGGGCGGGGATGCGGGGGAGTTGTACGACTCGATTCAGAAGGTGTTGAGCCTGCCCGACGAGACGCGGTTGTTTATCTGCCACGATTACGGCCCCGGCGGGCGCGCGATTGCGTGGGAGACGTCTGTGGCCGAGGAGCGCGAGCGGAATATCCATTTGGCGGGGGGCACGTCGCGCGAAGAGTTCATCCGGCTGCGTGAGGAGCGGGATGCGACGCTGGCGATGCCGAAGCTGATCATTCCGTCGTTGCAGGTGAATATGCGGGCGGGGGATATTCCGACGGATGGGGAAGGGCGGCCTGTGTTGAAGGTGCCGTTGAACGGGTTGTGAGGGTTTTGCGGTTGGCGGGGAGACGCTCGGCCTTTGGGCCATCGCCCCTCCCGCCGTCCCGTTGGGGGGGAGCCTCAGCGAAGAACGGGCGTTATGTTAGTTCCCGCACGCACATGGGAAACCGAGAAGTCATAGTACCCGCTCAATTCCAGGTGGAGCGACCATTGACTGAGACCGAGTGAAATGTCCCATCAGAATAAAGGTACACATATGGTCCCCAGCTCGTGAGCGCCCCCCAGTCAAAGAGGGAATTCAAGATGGTCGGTCGATGTTCATAATATTGTTCGCGCGACCATGCCGCATAAATCGCGAAAGATCGCGGCGGCAGTTCGTCCCGCGCAAGGGTGATACCGCCCCACTCCACAATCCCTCCGTGCTGCATGCCAACTGCTTCAATCCATCCAAGTATTAAAGCCGCTTGATCAAGCGTCGAGAAAATTCTGTGGAAACGAACAAATGAGGGAGAAGAGCCAAATTGACTCCAGTCGACAGCGAGGAGATCGACCACGTCTCCCTGAACGGCTTCATCAAGAAGGCAACTTCGCGCGTCGGGATGGCGTAGAATTGGCCTGCGGAATTGGTCCCATCTAGGGTGTTCTTCGTCCATGATCTTGTTCGAGAATACAAAAGGCATATCGTCTTGATGGGTCAAAGCCTCAAGCGGAACAAGGCATTGCTCGGGTCCACATGCGATCGGCGCGGCGGTGTCTGGGCTAATGTCTTGTCCAAAACCAGACGCCGCGCTTGCCAGAACCGCCGCGAAAGTTGCGACGGCCTGGAGCACAAGCCGAGAAAGAAATGACGATTTATTGTCAGATCCAATACCCATTACAAACCGATCAATAGCCATTAAGAGACACGAGAATAGGGCTAAAATTTAACACACCCGTATCGACCCATAACCCGTATTATGGTTTTTCAATGTATGTGCCACACCACGCCAGCGCCGTGGGGCACGGTTGATCCACATGACGGGCCGCTTTTGTGATGCCCTCACGCCGCCAGGTCAATCCACACCGGGACATGATCAGAGGGCTTTTCGCGGCCGCGGACGTCCTTTTCGATCCAGCAGTCACGCAGGAGGTCGGCGGCTTCGGGCGAGAGCAGGTGGTGGTCGATGCGGATGCCGTCGTTGCGGTCCCATGCGCCGGCTTGGTAATCCCAGAAGGAATACATGCCGGGGGCTTGGTTGCGGGCGCGGAAGGCTTCGGTGAAGCCAAGGGACAGGAGGCGGCGGAAGGCGGCGCGGCTGTCGGGGCGGGCCAGCGCGTCTTCTTGCCAGACTTCGGGGCGGGCGGCGTCTTCGTCTTGGGGGATGATGTTGTAGTCGCCCGCCATCACCAGCGGCGTTTCCTGGGCCAGAAGGGTCTGGGCGTGGGCGTGCAGGCGGTCCATCCAGGCCAGTTTGTAGTCGTATTTTGGGCCCGGGGCAGGGTTGCCGTTGGGCAGGTAAAGGCCGCAGAGGCGGACGGGCGTTGTGTCGCCCATCACGGTGGCCTCGATCCAGCGGGCCTGTTCATCGCTGTCGTCACCGGGCAGGCCGCGGGTGACGTCCTCAAGGGGCAGTTTCGACAGGATCGCGACGCCGTTGAAGCCCTTCTGGCCATGGGTTTCGACGTTGTATCCCTTGTCCTCGAACATCTCGCGCGGGAAGCCTTCGTCGACGGATTTGATCTCTTGCAGAAGAGCCACGTCGGGTTGGGCCTCGTCGAGCCAATCGCTCAGCGCGCCGATGCGCGCCTTGACGCCGTTGATGTTGAAAGTCGCGATTTTCACTGTGCTCTCCCCGGTTCATGCCCTTTTGCCCGGTTCGCGGGGCGATGCCAAGCGGGGCCTTGCCGATCGGAATTCCCCGCACCAATTGGGTTTTGCTGCACTGCCGCATCAGTTAGAGCATGGGCGAAGAAGCTCGCGAGGTGAGATATGTTCAAATTCCTGTTTGGCGGAAAGAAAACGCCGGAAGCCGTGCCGGAGACGGATCGGGAGCAGTTCAAGCGGCTCACAACCGACCTGAATGCGTTGATTGACACGTTGGCCGTCAAGCCGAAGGTGACGCTCGACCCGGCGACGGGGCGCATCGAGTTGGAGGAGCCGGAGCAATTCGCCGACGAAGCCCTCGCCCTGCCCGCGCCGGAACCGCAAAACGCGGCAGTGCGTCAAGCCGAATCGGCACCGGAGGCAAAGACTGCGGCAGAGGCGGGCGACAAGGGCGCTCAAGGCGATGGCGTTGCGGCCACGCATGTGTCGGTGCCGACCCCTCCGAAATCCAATCCGCAACCCAGTCCGCCCCAGCCGCGTGTGCCCGAGGCCCGCTCCTAAGCGGGGTCGGCGCCGGTCTTGAGCCAGGCGCGGGCGCTGGCCTCGTCATTGAAGTTGCGGATCTCGTAGCCGGGGATCAGGGCGCTTTCGAGGGTGGCCGCGCTGCGGAACAGTTGATTGTGGCTGACGAGTGCCGCGCGGTCGAGCTGGTGCAGCATGGCCATCATCTGCGGCCAGTGGCGTAATTCGACCCCGATCGCGCCAAGCGTCGGCCATTCCGCACCCTCGTCGATCATCAGCACATCGCCGTGGGCCATGCCCTCCATCTCGGTCGACATCTGTTGCAGGGCGACCTCCATCAAGGCCGCGTCAATGCGACCCGAGATGGCGATACGCAAGCTGTTTGGGCCTTCGCGGGTCACTTCGAATTTGGGATCTGACATCTGCTATCCTCCTCGGCTTGTGTGCACGGAGTATAACACGGATGACGCCTGCGCGCCTTGATGCCCATCAAATCTGCGGCGCTGGCGGGGTTTAGAAAAACGCCTGAAGCCCGGTTTGCGCCCGTCCCAGGATCAGGGCGTGCACATCGTGCGTGCCCTCGTATGTGTTGACCGTCTCCAAGTTCTGCGCATGGCGCATGACGTGGTATTCGGCCATGATCCCATTGCCGCCGTGCATGTCGCGGGCTTGGCGGGCGATGTCCAAGGCCTTACCGCAATTGTTGCGTTTGATCAGGCTGATCATCTCGGGTGCTGCGGCCCCGTCATCCATCAGGCGACCGACGCGCAGGGCGGCTTGCAGGCCAAGGGTGATCTCAGTCTGCATGTCTGCGAGCTTCTTCTGGAACAGCTGCGTTTGCGCCAGGGGGCGACCGAATTGCGTGCGATCCAGGCCGTATTGCCGGGCGCGGTGCCAGCAATCCTCGGCCGCGCCCATCGTGCCCCATGCAATGCCGTAGCGGGCGCGGTTTAGGCAGCCGAACGGACCTTTCAGGCCTTCGACCCCGGGCAGAAGCGCGTCTTCGCCGACCTCGACAGTGTCCATCACAATCTCGCCGGTGACAGAGGCGCGGAGGCTGAGCTTGCCGCCGATCTTCGGGGCAGAGAGACCTTTCATGCCTTTCTCAAGAACAAAGCCGCGGATCTTGCCGCCATGGGCCTCGGACTTGGCCCAGATAACAAACACATCGGCGATTGGGGAGTTGGAGATCCACATCTTCGCGCCGTTCAGGACATAGCCGTCGTCGGTCTTCTTGGCGGTGGTTTTCATGCCCGCAGGGTCCGAGCCCGCGTCCGGTTCGGTTAGACCGAAACAGCCGATCTTGGTGCCAGCGGCGAGGCCGGGAAGGTATTTTTGGCGTTGTTCTTCCGTGCCGTAGGCGTGGATCGGATACATCACGAGCGACGATTGCACCGACATCATGGAGCGGTAACCACTGTCGACCTGCTCGACCGCGCGCGCGACAAGGCCATAGGTGACATAGCCCGCGCCAAGACCGCCATAGGCGTCGGGGATCGTGGTGCCGAGCAGGCCCATCTCGCCCATTTCGGCGAAAATCTCGGGCGAAACATGTTCGTCGAGATAGGCGTCGGTCACACGCGGAAGCAACTTGTCCTGCGCGAAAGTGGCCGCACTTTCCGCGATCATGCGCTCTTCTTCGGTGAGTTGGCTTTGCAGGTGGAACGGGTCGGCCCAGTCGAACGGGGCAAGGGAAGGTCCGGTGTGGCGCGTCTGACCGTCGGGCATGGGTCTCTCCTCGTGTCTTTGGGGCCGAGTCTGCGGCCACGGGCGGCGATTGGCAAGGGCGACGACTTGCCGCTTGGGCGCGGGCGGGCTAGCGTTTGCCCGGTTGGAGGGGCGCATCGTGACAGGCAGAGAATTACCCAAGGTTTTGAGCGGTTTGCGCCTTCCGGTGGTGGGCAGCCCGATGTTCATCGTGTCGGGGCCGGAGCTTGTGATTGCGCAATGTTGCGCGGGGATCGTGGGGTCTTTCCCCGCGCTCAATGCCCGCGAGGCGGAAGGCGATCCGGTGATGTTGGAGGTCTGGCTCAAGCGGATCACCGAGGCATTGGACGCGTGGAACCAGGCCAACCCAGACACGCCCGCGGCCCCATTTGCAGTGAACCAGATCGTACATCGGTCTAACACGCGGCTGGAGCGGGATCTTGAGATTTGCGCGAAATGGAAGGTTCCGATCTGGATCACGTCGCTCGGTGCGCGGGTCGAGGTGAACGAGGCCGCGCATTCCTGCGGTGGGATCGCGCTCCATGATGTGATCAACAACAGCTTTGCGAAGAAGGCGATTGATAAGGGGGCCGATGGCTTGATCGCGGTTGCGGCGGGGGCGGGTGGCCACGCAGGGCCGCAATCGCCGTTTGCACTGGTCGCAGAAATCCGGGAATGGTTCGACGGGCCGCTGTTGCTCAGCGGGTCGATCGCGACGGGCGGCGCGGTGCTGGCGGCCCGCGCGATGGGGGCGGATCTGGCCTATGTCGGCTCGCCCTTCATCGCGACGGAAGAGGCCAACGCGATGCCCGACTACAAACAGATGATTGTCGACGGCGGCGCGGAAGACATCGTGACATCTGCTTTGTTTACAGGTGTTTCGGGGAATTACTTGAAGCCGTCTATCGCGGCGGCGGGATTGGACCCGGACGCTTTGCCAAGCGCGGATGCCGCGTCGATGAATTTCGGCGGCGGGTCGTCAAAACCGAAGGCCTGGAGCCAGATCTGGGGCTCGGGTCAGGGGATCGGAGCGGTAAAGTCGGTCGAACCGGTGGCTGCATTGGTGGACCGGTTGGAGCGCGAGTATCGCGCCGCACGGGAGGGATTGTAGATGGATTTGGGTGTCTCTGAACGGGTGAAGCCGCTGATCGAAGCGGTTCGCCGCATGGTGCGCGACGAGATTGCGCCGTTGGATGGGGAATATCATGCGGAGGTCGGCAAGCATCCCTCGGGGGATCGTTTTGCGATGACGGACCGGCAGGTGGAGATCCTCAAGTCCTTGAAAGAAAAGGCCCGTGCAGAGGGGTTGTGGAATTTCTGGCTGACGGAGTCGGAGCGAGGCTTTGGCCTGTCGACGGTGGAATATGCCTATCTGGCGGAGGAGATGGGGGCGGTGTCGATCGCGCCGGAGATCTTCAATTGCAACGCGCCCGATACTGGCAACATGGAAGTGCTGGAACGGTACGGGACGGCTGAACAGCGGGCGCGCTGGCTTCCGGACCTGATGGAAGGGCGCACACGGTCCGCATATCTGATGACGGAGCCGCAAGTCGCGTCCTCCGATGCCACGCAAATCTCATTAGAATGCGAACGACGAGGTGAAGAATACATCCTAAACGGCGAGAAATATTGGGCAACTGGCGCCGGTGATCCGCGCTGTATGCTATATATCGTGATGGCCTGTACCGATCCGGAAGGACCCAAACACGCCCGACACACGATGCTGTTGGTGCCCTCCGACAGTCCCGGAATCGAAAAACTCCGCCCGATGGAGGTGTTCGGCCACGACGACGCGCCCCATGGGCACATGCATATCCGCTTCACCGACGTGCGCGTCCCCGCCGAGGCGGTGGTTCTGGGCGAGGGGCGCGGGTTCGAAGTGGCGCAGGGACGGTTGGGGCCCGGGCGTATTCACCATTGCATGCGCGCCATTGGTCGTGCCGAGTATGCCCTTGAATTGATGGTCAAAAGGGGACTTTCGCGCGAAGCATTCGGCAAGCGCCTGGTCGATCTGGGGGCGAATTATGACATCATTGCCAACGCCCGGATGGAGATCGAGATGTCGCGCCTTTTGTGTCTGAAGGCTGCGTGGATGATGGACAATTCGGGCGTGCGCGCGGCGCAGCCCTGGATTTCCAAGGTGAAGGTCGTGGCGCCTCTGATGGCTTTGAAGGTGGTGGACGAAGCGATGCAGATGTTCGGGGCGACGGGCTTGAGCCAGGACACCCCCCTGGCGCGACTTTATTGCGATCTTCGCACGCTGCGACTGGCGGATGGACCCGATGCGGTGCATCGCCGGCAGGTGGCGCGCGCGGAACTGCGCAAGTATTCCAACGCAGCGTCATGAGCCTTGATTTCGCGCGGTTGGGACCCTGGCTCGAGGAAAATGTCAGGCTGCAAGGCCCTCATAAAGCGACGAAATTCTCCGGTGGGCAATCGAATCCCACATACCTGGTTGAGGGCGCGTCGGGCGCGGTCGTTTTGCGTCGCAAGCCGCCGGGAAAGCTGCTGAAATCCGCTCATGCAGTGGACCGGGAGTTCCGGGTGCAACGCGCACTCGCGACATCCGAGGTGCCGGTGGCCGATGTGCATGCGTTGTGTGAAGACGAAAGTGTGATCGGCGCGACCTTTTACGTCATGGAGCACATCACCGGACGCGTTTTCGATGACCCGCGACTGGGTGGTGTGGATAAGTTGGAAAGATTGATATACTGCAAAGAGATAGGGCGCGTTCTTGCGGCAATACATTCGGTTGATCTGACGGCAGTGGGCCTTACGGATTATGGACCCTCGGGGAATTATTTCCGACGGCAAATCGACCGCTGGTCTGGGCAATATCGGGCGAGTGAAACGCAACCGATCGCCGCGATGGACCGCCTGATGGTGGATCTCGACCGGACCTGCCCCGAGGATGATGGCCGCGTGACGCTGGTCCATGGCGATTACCGCATCGACAACCTGATGTTCGATACACAAGCGCCGCGGGTGCGGGCGGTTTTGGACTGGGAATTGTCGACGCTCGGCCATCCGTTCGCCGATCTGGCCGGTGTGATCATGCAATGGCAAATGCCACCCGGTGATCAGGGACGCGGCCTTCGCGGCGTCGATCGCGCGGCGCAAGGACTTGTTTCCGATGAGGAATTCGTTGCCGCCTATTGTGAACGGATGGGTATCGCGCGGATTGATAACTTTGGCTTTTATGTTGCGTTTTGCTTCTTTCGCATGGGCGCGATCCTGCAAGGCGTGGCGAAGCGCGCCCTGGATGGCAACGCTTCGGACCCGGAGCGCGGGCGCAAACTTGGCGCGTTCGTGCCCCTTTACGCGGAGGCGGGCTTGGAGGCCTTGGGATGAGTTTCGACCCGGATCTGAACGAAGAACCCTACGCTTTGGAGGCGCATCTGGGGTATCGGCTGACCGCTTGGTCCGAAGGCGAAGCGATGGTTGAACAGCCGCTATTGCCGCATCTGACGAACCGGCAGGGCCTTCCCCACGGAGGGGTGCACGCAACGCTTCTGGATACGGCGATGGGCTATGCGGGGTGCTACACAGGCGATGCTGAGGTCAGGCAAATGGCGCTGACGCTTTCGTTGAACGTGAACTACTTGTCGCGCCCCAAGGGGACGCGATTGATCGCAACAGCGCGCAAGACGGGCGGTGGAAAATCGACCTTTTTCGCCTCGGGGGAGGTGCGCGACGACTTGCGGGAGCTCATCGCGACCGCAACGGGCGTTTTTCGCTATCGAAAGCGGTAGTTATCCACAGTTTTGCCGTCCAGAAATTGAATAATTAGAATGCAAAAAATGGATCAGCTTCCCGAAGTAGCCAAATAATCACCTTTTTCGAACCTCTA
Source organism: Gymnodinialimonas ulvae (assembly GCF_037543845.1). Classification (NCBI taxonomy): domain Bacteria; kingdom Pseudomonadati; phylum Pseudomonadota; class Alphaproteobacteria; order Rhodobacterales; family Paracoccaceae; genus Gymnodinialimonas; species Gymnodinialimonas ulvae. The sequence goes on along the minus strand of NZ_JBBIFX010000001.1, from coordinate 1,362,478 downwards.
TTCAGTTTCGGCACCTAGTTTGGCGACCAAATCCGGAATTGTCTTCTTGAACCGGAAAAATCCGTGCGTTGCATGGGGCCAGGCGGCGTTATCCCAGGTGCGGCGCACCTCGGTCAGGGTGATCCCCTCGGCATCGAGACGTTTGCGCAGCGATCTTAGGCTCGACCCGGCGGGGCCGACCGGCGCGAAGGGGGCAGCGACCTGTTCCAACCCCTGCGTCACGGCCCACTCCGCGATCTTATCCACAGACGTTTCAATCGGTCCACGCGCGCCGAAGCGATCCTGCCATCGATCCACCGTGTCGGCCGCGGCCTGATCGACAAAGCCGAGGATTTTCGCGCTGACCGTTCCGGGCGAGCGGCGGGCGGGCGACAGAAGGGCCGCGGCCGCGACTGGCGCATCCGGCAAGGCCTCGAGGAGAAATTTCGGAGACAGGTCATCTTCGTGCAGCAAGATGCCGGTGCGCAGACCGGGTTGAACCTCGCCCGGATCGCGCAGCGCCCGACGCTCGGGATGGGGCGGGCCGGACAGCGGGTCGGCCTGCGTGTTCAGGCGCCACTCGGGGTTATGGCGTCCTTCGGTATATTTCGAGATGTTGGACGACCGCGCGATGTAGTGTTTGCCGGGTGTTTGCAGCCCCGCGACCCAACGCCAGCTGAGCGTATTTGACGCGGGATCCCCGTCAAGCAGGTGGCGCATGAAGAAATCCGCCCCGGCCTGCCACGGCAGTTCGAGGGTGAAAATCCAGATCGAGGCGAACCACATCCGGGCGTGATTGTGCAGATACCCGGTTTCGACCAACTCCTGCGCCCAGGCGTTGAACGCGTCGATGTCGGTTTGCCCGGCCTCTGCCGTTGCGACATGAACATCCTCATCCAACATGTTGACCGCATTGGCATAATCGGCCCAGATCTGCGGCCGCAGTTCAAGCCAACCCTTCCAGTAGCTGCGCCAGCAAACTTCTTGTATGAATTTTTCCGCACTGCTCAGCGAGTAACGTCCCAGCACCGCTTCGCAGACCTCCGCTTCGGTGAGCAGGCGGTGGCGCAGGTAAGGAGACAGCTGACTGACATGCGGATGCCCCTTCTCCGGCAGGTCGTAATTGCGTCCAGTCGCGTAATCCCGCCCGGCCCTCGGAACGAAGGACGACAGCCGGGAGAGGGCTTCAAGGCGGGTCGGGGGGAACAACTCGGTCATGGCAGGGCGAATTATTCCTAAGGCCAGGATAATCAACCGCAGCGAATTCGACCCGACCTGCCCTTGCAGGCCCACGGGGGCGGACATAAGACTCACTCTCGAAACGCGACACGTGAGAGGCAGGCACGATGCAAGATCCGATTGAGACGTATAACAACCTCGTTCCCATGGTGGTCGAACAGACCAGCCGTGGCGAGCGCGCCTACGACATCTTCAGCCGTCTGCTGAAAGAGCGTATCATTTTCGTCAATGGCCCGATCCATGACGGTATGAGCCACCTGATCGTGGCGCAGCTTTTGCACCTTGAGGCGGAGAATCCGTCCAAGGAAATCAGCATGTATATCAACTCGCCCGGCGGTGTGGTGTCGTCCGGTTTGTCGATCTACGACACGATGCAATACATCAAACCCGCCGTCTCGACCCTTGTGGTCGGGCAGGCGGCATCGATGGGGTCGATCCTGTCGGTGGGCGGCGCAAAGGGCATGCGGTTCAGCCTGCCCAACAGCCGGATCATGGTTCACCAGCCCTCGGGCGGGTATCAGGGTCAGGCCACGGACATCATGATCCACGCGCAGGAAACGCAGAAAATCAAAGATAAATTGATCGGTATTTACGAAAAACACACCGGTCAGAGTACAAAAGACATCTTTGAGGCTCTGGAACGCGACAATTTCATGTCGCCGGAAGAAGCAAAGGCATGGGGCCATATCGACGAAATCGTCGAAAACCGGACTGCGGACGAGGGCTGAGGCGCTCGCGCATCCGTGTAAGACGGAGCGGGATTGTTCCGGAATTTGCGATTGTGGCCCGGGCGGGGCTGTTCTAGGCTTGCCCAAACTCGGGTCCAGCACCGACCCTGAAGGGGCCATTCCGCCCCTGATGGCGCGCACGAGGTAGACGAGATGGCAAGTAACTCCGGCAACGATTCCAAGAACACGCTGTATTGTTCGTTCTGTGGAAAAAGCCAGCACGAAGTCCGCAAACTGATCGCGGGCCCGACCGTATTCATCTGCGATGAATGCGTCGAATTGTGCATGGATATCATCCGCGAAGAAACGAAATCGGCGGGTTTGAAATCCGAAGACGGCGTCCCGTCCCCGAAAGAGATCTGTGGTGTGCTGGACGATTACGTGATCGGTCAATCCCACGCCAAGCGCGTGCTGTCGGTCGCGGTGCACAACCATTACAAACGCCTGAACCATTCCGGGAAATCCGAGATTGAACTGGCGAAGTCGAATATCTTGCTGATCGGGCCCACGGGTTGCGGCAAGACGCTTCTGGCGCAAACGCTCGCGCGCATCCTCGATGTGCCGTTCACCATGGCCGACGCAACGACGCTTACCGAGGCGGGGTATGTCGGGGAAGATGTCGAAAACATCATCCTCAAATTGCTCCAGGCCTCCGAATACAATGTGGACCGGGCGCAGCGCGGCATCGTCTATATCGACGAGGTCGACAAGATCACGCGCAAGTCCGACAACCCTTCGATCACGCGCGACGTTTCGGGCGAAGGGGTGCAGCAGGCGCTTCTGAAGATCATGGAAGGCACCGTGGCCTCTGTGCCGCCGCAGGGTGGGCGCAAACATCCGCAGCAGGAATTCCTGCAAGTGGATACGACGAACATCCTGTTCATCTGCGGCGGTGCATTCGCGGGCCTCGACAAGATCATCGCGCAGCGCGGCAAGGGAAGTGCCATGGGCTTCGGGGCCGATGTTCGCGACCCGGACTCGAAATCGGTCGGCGAATACTTCAAGGACCTCGAACCTGAGGATCTGCTGAAATTCGGCCTTATTCCCGAATTCGTCGGGCGCTTGCCGGTGATCGCGACCTTGGAAGACCTTGATGAAGATGCGCTGGTCACCATTTTGACCCAGCCGAAGAACGCGCTGGTCAAGCAATACCAACGCCTGTTCGAGTTGGAAGATGTGGAGTTGACCTTCACCGAAGATGCGTTGAGTGCGATTGCAAAGCGCGCGATCGAACGCAAGACCGGGGCACGTGGCCTCCGCTCCATCATGGAAGACATCTTGCTGGATACGATGTTTGACCTGCCGGGCGCCGATGGAGTTGGCGAGGTCGTCGTGAACGACGACGCCGTGACCTCCGAGGCGCAGCCGCTGATGATCTACGCGGAAAAGGCGAAGGAAGAACCTGCCAGCGCGGGGTAAGATCGCGCGCTGATCTCAGAGGCGCTTTCGGTGTTGATCTGCACTGGGGCCACCCTGCTTATGTTGGGTGGTCTTTTCGTGCGCGACCGCCGGTATTCATTTACTTCGCTTTTTCGGGCGCACGACAGCGGCAACCCGGTTGTGCGGTTGTTGTTCGGTGTGGCGATCAACGCAGCCAGAGCTTCTCGCGTTTCAGCGTGTTTCGGATTGCCTGTTCACGGCGGGGCAGGTTGGCACGGTCGAACAGCGCACGGGCCTTCTGGCCTTTGCCGTGGTAGATCATGCGCTTCATCGGCTCATACCCTTTGAGCACCTTCTTGATCTTGTTGGGGGCCGTGACCGCTTCGAGCGTATCGACCACGTGCTGTCCCTCGCGCGCATAAAGCAGCGGCAGGAACCGGTAGTGGCACGTGGTGTTCCCATCGAGCCACCCGACTTGCAGCGCGTCCCGCCCGCCCCCGAATGAGTGGATCACAAGCGGTAGCGCAACCTGGTCGAGCCAGGGATCGAGGGTTTGGCAGACGATCTCGGCCGGGCCATGATCCCGGATCGTGGTGGCGTAGTCGGCGAATTTCTGGCCGAAGGCGTGGGGGCAGGTGTAGTAGAAGAAACCGGCGTTGAAATAGAGGTAGCGGCGCCAGTGCTCGTCGGGCTGCGAGAGGTCGAGCGAGCTTTCGAAATCGAGGTCGAACAGGTCGTAAAGGGCTGACCATATGGCGGTGTAGCCCGGACCATAAAGCTCAACCTTCGGCCACGTGCCCTCGACCCGCAGGCTGGCGGAGGGTTTGGCGAAATCGAACGGAACCTCGGTCAAATCCCCCATCACCAGCGTGTCGGTGTCAAAGAACACGAACGGCTCACCCTTTGGCAGGGCGCTTAACGCTTCTATCTTGTTGCCATAGGGATAGCTCTCGCCGAAGTGCTTGTTTTCGAACGGAAGTATCTCTGCTCCAAGGTCTGACAAAAGCGCGCGCACGGCTGGATCAGCGATCCGGGGGTCGCGGGACCAACAGCCATTCGGCTGCGGCTCGGCCACGAACAGGCGGCCCGAAAAGCCGGGGTTGGCCGCCCGGAACGAGGCCACAAACAGCGCCGCTTCGTATTGCAGGCGACCGTTCTGGCCAACGATCATAACGTTGAAAGGGCGCGTTTCTGGCGGTTTCGCCATCGAGTTTGTCCGCTGCTCGGTCTTTCGCACGACTATAGCGGCAATTCCCGTCCGCTTCCAACGGGTTTAAAGCGCGGGTTCAGGGGACAGGTCGCGCAAACGCAGGCCCTTGGGGTCGAACGGAGGCTCTGCGAGGAGGCGGGCCGTATGAGGCTGGCCCAGGAGGGACACGTGTACGACATCTCCGGCGCGCGCGCTGCCCGCCCTGATGTAGGCCAGCGCGAGCGATTGCGCCACGCTGTAGCCGTATCCCCCCGAGGTGACCTGCCCGATGGGCGTGCCGTCAGGCAGGAATATCGGTTCGCCGCCGCTGGCATCGGCCTGATCTGCGTCGATCGACAGCAACACCATTTCTTCGCGGGCAGGGCGCGCCGCTACCTTCAACCAGCTGTCCTTGTTGAGGAAATCCTTGCCGCGCTTGATCAGACCATCAAGCCCACTTTCCTGCGGCCAGTACTCCGGCGAATAATCCCGACCCCAGGAGCCATAGCCTTTCTCAAGCCGCAGCGACATCAGGGCTCGACTGCCGACAGGTCCGCCGTCCAGGGCTTTGGCGGCCTCAAGAAGGGCGGTGTAAAGGTTGACCTGATCTGCCTCGGCGCAGTGCAATTCCCACCCCAGATCGCCGGTGAACGACACGCGAAGCGCGACACAATCCACGCCCGCGACATTGATGCGTTGCGATCGGAAAAACGGGAAGGCTGCGTTCGACAGATCGGCGTTTGTGAGCCGTTGCAGTAGGTTGCGTGCCTGCGGGCCCGCGACGTTGAAGCCGGAGGTTGCCTCAGTCAGGCTGTCGAATGTGGTGCTATCGGGCAGGGGGAGCGCGCGGAAGAAGCGCTGGTGAAAGCGTTCCGCAGCGCCGCCTCCGAGCACCCAGAATTCATCCTCCGAAAGGCGCGTGACGGTGAAATCGCCCGCCACACCGCCGCGCTTGCCGATCAACGGGGTCAGGCAGGATCGGCCTACCATGCCGGGCATCCGATTGGGAAAAAGTGCGTCCAACCAGGCCGCGGCCCCCGCGCCGCGCACCCGGTATCTTGCAAAGTTTGAAATGTCGATGACGCCGACCGCATCGCGCAGCATGCGGGCCTCGCGACCAACCACATCCCACCAGGGTTGGCGCGCAAATCCGGCGCTGTCATCCACCGATGCGTCAAAGAATGCAGGGTGTTCCCAGCCGTAGTTCAAGCCGAATTTTGCGCCCATGTCGGCCTGCATGGCATAGGCCGGGCGGGTGCGAACGGGGCGGCCGGCGTCGCGTTCTTCGCCGGGGAAGTGGATCTTGAAGCGGTGCGCATATTGGTCTTCGACGCGGGCTTTGGTGAAGGCCTTGCCCGCCCAATGGCCGTAGCGCGCAAGGTCCCAGCCGAAAAGGTCGAGCGACGGCTCGCCCTCCACCATCCATTCGGCGGCGAGTTTGCCCAGACCACCATTTTGCGAAAAGCCCGGGATGATCCCGTTGCAGCAGAAATAGCCCCTGAGTTCCGGCACCGGACCGAACAGCGCGGAGGCGTCGGGCGACCAGATCATCGGGCCGTTGATCACCCGTTTGATCCCGGCCTCGCCCACCACAGGCACCCGGTCGATGGCGCGCATCATGTTGGGCTCGATGCGCTCGAGATCATCGGCGAACAGTTCGTGTCCGAAGCCTTGCGGCGTGCCATCCTCGGCCCAGAACCGCATGTCGCGCTCATAGGCGCCGACCAGCAGGCCCTGGCCCTCTTGGCGCAGGTAATATTCACCGTCCCGGTCGGCGACGGACGGCAGTCGGCGGTCCATGTCCGCGATCTGAGAAATGGTTTCGGTCACGAAATACTGGTGTTCGGTCGGGATCAGGGGAAGTTCGATCCCCGCCATTGCGGCCACCTCTCGTGCCCAAAGGCCTGCCGCATTCACCACCCAGGGCGTGCGGATATCGCCTTTTTCGGTGCGCACGATCCAGGTCCCGTCAGGCTGCGGCTCGGTCCCGGTGACGGGGCAGAAGCGAATGATCTCGGCGCCGCGTTGGCGCGCGCCAAGGGCGTATGCATTGGTCACGCCGGACGGGTCGACGTTGCCGCCGTCGGGCTCAAACATGATGCAGCGCACACCGTCATAATCGACCAGCGGGTGCAGGCGCTCGGCCTCATCGCGGGAGACTTCGTGGAAATTCATCGCGTAGCGGCGCGCTTTGGCCTCTTGTAGGCGGAGCTGGTGCTCGCGGTCTTGGGTTTGCGCGAGGTAGAGAGAGCCGGGTTGAAAGACGCCGCAGGATTGGCCGGTTTCGGCCTCCAACTCCTTGTAAAGGTTCATCGTGTAGTGCTGCAGCCGCGAGATGTTGGTGCTGTCGTGCAGCCCGTGGATGTTGGCGGCGGCGTGCCAAGTGGACCCGGACGTCAGTTCATCGCGTTCCAGAAGGACCACATCGCTCCAACCCGCTTTCGCCAAGTGGTAGAGGATCGAGCAGCCGACAACGCCGCCTCCGATGACAACGGCCTGCGCATGGGTCTTCATTCTGTGGGTCCTTCCGCGGTCTGTGCCCGGGAAGAGTGCGGCGGGGCGCGTGCGCGGTCTGGTCAAAGCGCGACAGGCGGGGGCAGGTTTTCGTCAGGTGCGGGGGACAGGACGGGCTCAGTTGGCCAGCTCTGCCACCTCGGCGTCGAGCCCGCGATACCACTGCACGATCAGCCGTCGTTCTTCATCGGACATGCCGGTGATGTTGCCGGGCGGCATCGCATGGCTCAGGCCGGCATGGAGGTAGATGGCGCGCGCATTCAACGCGATCTGCGCGTCATCGTCGAGCCGCACCGCGCGCGGGGGCCAGTGCAGGCCGGGCCAGACCGGCTCCGCCTGATGGCACATCGAACACCGCCCCAGCACAGTGTTGCGCACGTCGTCGAACCCGGCGGAGGCGACGATATAGTCCAATGGCTCGGGCACGATGACCTCGGCCTCGTAATCGTAATCGCGATACATCGGGATCGCGGAGAGCCACATGATCGCGACGAAAATCACCGCGCTGGCACCCCATGTCCAATGCGGCCGCCCTTTGCCCGCATGCATCGAGTTGAAATAATGCCGGATCAGGACGCCCAGTAGGAACACAAGCGACGCGATGATCCAGGCGTATTCGGTCCCGAACGACAACGGATAATGGTTCGACAGCATCAGGAAGATAACCGGCAGTGTCAGGTAATTGTTGTGCGTGGACCGCAGCTTGGCGATCTTACCATATTTGGCGTCCGGCACGCGGCCGTCCTTGAGATCCTTCACCACGATGCGCTGGTTCGGCATGATGATGAAAAAGACATTCGCCGTCATGATGGTGGCGGTGAAGGCCCCCAGATGCAGCAGCGCGGCGCGCCCCGTGAAGACCTGATTGTAGCCCCACGACATCACGACGAGGATCACGAACAGCAGCAGCATCAAGGCCGTCGGGTGGTTGCCAAGCGCGCTTTTGCACAGGAAATCGTAGAGCACCCAACCAATTGCCAGCGATCCGCCCGAGATCAGGATCGCTTGAAAGGCGGTCAGTTCGATCTTGTCGTAGTCGATCAGGAACATCTCGGCTCCGCCCCAATAGACCAGCATCAAAAGCACCGCACCGGACAACCAGGTCCAATAGCTTTGCCATTTGTGCCAGGTCAGATGCTCGGGCAGCCGCGCGGGGGCGACGTTGTATTTCACGGTGTTGTAAAAGCCGCCGCCGTGGACCTCCCATTCCTCGCCGGTGGCACCCTCGGGCAGATCGTCGGCGGGTTTGAGCATCAGATCGAGTGCGATGAAGTAGAACGACGCCCCGATCCACGCCATGGCGGTGATGACGTGCAGCCAACGGAAGGCAAAGGCAAGCCAATCCATCAACACGGCGAAATCATACATGAGCGGTATCCTTCCCAGCTTTGTTTCGGACGCTATACGGCGGGGCTGCTATATGATAATTCCTGATTATCCGGATCAGTTTCAAATGAAGCCGAACAATCCATGGCCAGCATCAACAATATTAGAATGTTCACGCGGGTTTACGAGTTGGAGAACATGTCCGCGGCGGCGCGCGATCTGCGGGTTTCGGCCGCCGTGGCCTCAAGCCGGATCGGAGAGCTCGAGAAGCAATTGGGGATCCGGTTGTTCACGCGCACCACGCGGTCCATACAGCCCACCGAACAGGGGCGGATTTTCTACCCCAAGGCGTTGAAAGTGCTCGACGCTTTGGAAGAGGCGGAGGCGGCGATCCATGAGATCACGCTCAATCCCCGAGGCTCCATCTTCGTATCCGCGCCACTTGGGATAGGACGGCGCCTGATCGCACCGAACGTGGCGCTGTTCCGCGAAAATTACCCCGAGGTTCACACAAGGCTCCGTCTGTCGGATCGGGCGTTGGACGTGGCGGGGGAAGGGCTGGATGTGGCGTTTGTGGTCGGAAATCCACCGGATTCCGGGTTGATGATGCGGCCCATCGCAACGTTCCCACGGGTGTTGTGCGCCGCGCCGGATTACATCAAGCGCAAGGGCCATCCGGAGCATGGATCGGACTTGATCACGCAGAACCACGATTGCCTGCTGTTGCGGTTTCCCGGCTCAACGGAATTTCGGTGGGCCTTGAACACGACCGACGGCTATCAGAACTTCGATGTCTCCGGGCCCTATGCTTGCGACGACGGCGATGTGTTGACGGCCTGGGCGCTGGATGGGCGGGGGATTGTGAACAAGCCCACGTTCGAGGTGCAGCACCATCTTGAGAGCGGCGCATTGGTGCGGGTTTGCGAGGCCTCACCGCCGCCGGATGCCCAACTGGCGGTGCTGTATCCACATCGAAAGAACCAGGACCCCAAGAGCAGATTCTTCATTGAATTCATGTCAGAAAAGCTGAAAGCCGAATTGGGATGAGGGGGCCTAGCTGCCGCGATAGGTGCTGAAGCTGAACGGGCTGAGCAGCAGGGGCACGTGGTAATGGTCGTGCTCTGTCATAATGAAGCGCAGCGGGATCACGTCGAGGAAATCGGTCGGGGCCCCCATCGCGCGCAAGTAATCGCCGGCTTCAAACACCAACTCGAACGTCCCCGTCAAAAACGCGTCCTGCGGCAGGATCGGCGCATCGGTCCGGCCATCGGCGTTTGTGACCGCCTCGGCCAGTTTGGTCCGCGCCTCCCCGTCGATCCGGTAGAGCGTGATGCGCAGGCCCGCGGCGGGGCTGCCTTTTGCCGTATCCAGAACGTGGGTCGTAAGATAGCCAGCCATGGTGCACCTTTTGATTAACCTCGCGACAGATCTGCGGCATGTCCCGATCGTTGGAAATGCAAGAACCGTGGAAAGTCTTTCAAAATTTTCTTGAAAGACCAAATCTTCATCACGGTTTATGCGAAGATAGAAGTGGGAGAGCGCTTTGCAACGATATAGTCGCAATATGTCAGGATATGGGGGGCGTCCGCCGGTGGCCAATTGGCCCGGCGGGGCAAAGATCGCCGTTCAATTCGTTCTGAATTACGAAGAAGGCGGAGAAAACTGCACCCTGCATGGCGATGCGGCGTCGGAGGCGTTTCTGTCCGAGATCGTGGGCGCCGCTGCCTGGGAGGGGCAGCGGCATTGGAACATGGAATCGATCTATGAATACGGTGCGCGGGCCGGGTTTTGGCGGATGCATGACATGTTCATACGCCGCGAAATGCCGATCACCGTCTACGGCGTGGCGAGCGCGCTGGCCCGCTCGCCCGAGCAGGTTGCGGCGATGGTTGAGGCCGATTGGGAGATTGCCAGCCACGGGCTGAAATGGATCGAGCACAAGGACATGCCCGAGGCCGAAGAGCGCGCCCAGATTGCCGAGGCCAAGCGCCTGCACACGGCCGTCACGGGCACGCCGCCGCGGGGTTGGTACACGGGGCGGTGTTCGGAAAACACCGTGCGCCTAATCGCGGAAGATGGCAGTTTCGCCTACGTTTCAGACACTTATGACGACGATCTGCCGTACTGGATCGAGGTGGGCGAGCGCGTGCAATTGGTTATCCCCTATACACTTGACGCAAATGACATGCGCTTTGCGACACCGCAGGGGTTCAACACGGGCGAGCACTTTTTCACCTATCTCAAGGACAGCTTCGACAAGCTCTATGCCGAAGGGCAGGCCGGGTCTCCGAAGATGATGAGCGTTGGCTTGCACTGCCGCCTTGTCGGGAGGCCGGGTCGTGCAGCGGCGTTCGAACGGTTCCTCGATTACGTTGCATCCCATGACGATGTCTGGGTCGCGCGCCGCGTGGATATTGCGGCGCATTGGGCCGCGCATCACCCCTACCAGCCCGCCAAACTGCGTCCGACGGCCATGGATGAGGCCGGTTTCGTCGACACGTTCGGCGGTATTTTCGAGCATTCGCCCTGGATTGCGCAACGCGCTTTCGCCGGGGAGTTGGGACCGGCCCATGATGGGCTCACGGGCATTCATTCGGCCCTGACGATCCAGTTTCGCCTGGCCTCCGAAGACGAGCGTCTGGGCGTTCTGACCGCGCATCCCGATCTCGCCGGGAAGCTCGCGCAGGCCAAGCGCTTGACCGAGGCGTCTACGTCCGAGCAGGCCTCCGCCGGGCTCGACGCGTTGACCGATGAGGAACGCCAGACCTTCACCGATCTGAACGCGACCTATGTCGAACAGTTCGGCTTTCCGTTCATTATCGCGGTGCGTGACCACGACAAGGCCAGCATCCTCGCGGCGTTCCAGACCCGCCTCAACAACAGCCGTGATGAAGAGTTTGCAGAAGCCTGCCATCAGGTCGAGCGGATCGCCTATCACCGCCTCAACGAGCTGTTCCAATGACCATGACCCCCGGTCCGCGCCATCAACAGGGGATCCGTCCGTGACCCATGCGACGACTTACGCCTTCCCGCCCGGTGGCATGCCGGACTCTGCCGCAGATCCGGTCGGCACGGCTGTGTTCAAGTCGGCCTATGCGGTCGTGCCCGCCGGAACCCAGCGCGATATCGTGACGAGCTTCCTGCCGGGGTGGACGGATCACCGGGCTTGGATCCTTGCCCGCCCGATGACCGGCTTTGCCGAGACGTTCGCCCAATACGCGGTGGAGCTGAAACCCGGCGGTGGGTCTGCCACGCCAGAGCCCAATCTCAACGCGCAGGCCGCGATTTTCGTGGCCAAGGGGGATCTGCGCCTGATCATCGGGACGGAAACACATGCGCTGCGGGCCGGATCCTTTGCCTATCTGCCCGCCGGCGCGCCGTGGCAGCTTTGGAATATCGGCGACACAATCGCCGGGTTTCACTGGATCAGGAAAACCTACGAAAAGATCGACGGCGTTTTGGTGCCGGAACCGATCATCTGCCACGAGACCGAGATCGAGGCCAACGGAATGCCGGGGGCGGACAACACCTGGGCCACGCAGCGTTTTTTCGATCCGATGGACATGGGCTACGACTTTCACGTCAACATCGTGAATTTCGCCCCCGGTGGCCGCATCCCGTTTGCCGAAACCCATGTCATGGAGCACGGGCTGTACGTACTGCAGGGCACGGCGCGCTATCTTCTGAACGAGGATTGGGTGGAGGTCGGCCCCGGCGATTTCATGTGGCTGCGCGCGTTCTGCCCGCAGGCCTGTATTGCGACGGGTGACGAGATGTTCCGCTATCTGCTTTACAAGGACGTGAACCGCCACGTCGGGCTAGAGCTGTGAGCGCGCGTCCCGAGGCGCGCGGGGTTCAGATCACCGCGCGCCCGATCACGGCCAAGGCTTTCGCGCCGTTTGGCGATGTGATCGAGACCGACACGGTTCCGCCGCAGATGATCAATGAAGGATTGTGCCGGCGCTTTTCGGACCTTGCCCGGTTCGATCAGACGGGTGGGCGCATCGCGATGAGCCTGTTTCAGGCCGAGCTGCGCGAGATGCCCTATCGCTGCAACCTGCTGGAGCGGCACCCGCTCGGCTCGCAATGCTTCATTCCGATGTCCCAGGCCGCGTTCCTTGTGATCGTCGCCCCCGATGAGGGCGGGCGCCCCGGCCCTGCGTCGGCCTTCCTGGCCACCAACGACGTGGCCGTGAACATCGCGCGCAACACCTGGCATGGCGTGCTGGCCCCGATCTCCGGATCCGGCCTTTTCGCCGTAATCGACCGCATCGGAAGCGGAGACAACCTTGAGGAGCACCGGTTGGAGGAGCCGGTGTTCGTCATCACGACCCCTTAGGATCACAGTCATATGGGAGGACAATACCATGGCTGACACTTCGATCGGAACGCCGGAGCAACTCCGCGACCCGAATTACACCCCACCGCTGGTCAAGGCAGTGCCGCTTGGCATTCAACATGTGCTGGCGATGTTCGTGTCAAACGTGACACCGGCGATCATCGTGTGCGGTGCGGTGCGGCGGGCTTTGGCTTTGGCTCCAACAGCCCCGATTTTCCGCAGATGATCTACATGATCCAGATGTCGATGTTCTTCGCGGGTCTCGCCACGTTGATCCAGACCATTGGCATCGGCCCAATGGGCGCACGTTTGCCCATTGTGCAGGGCACGTCATTTGCCTTCATCCCGATCATGATCCCGCTTGTGGCGGGGCAGGGGGTCGAGGCGATGTCCGTTCTGATGGGCGGTATTGTTGTGGGCGGACTGTTCCACGCGGTGCTTGGCTTGTTCATCGGCAAGTTGCGCTTTGCGCTGCCGCCGCTCGTCACGGGCCTTGTGGTCACGATGATCGGTCTGGCGCTTGTGAAAGTCGGGGTTCAATACGCTGCCGGTGGCGTGCCTGCGGTTGGCACCGAGGAATACGGATCGCTGCAGAATTGGTCCGTGGCCATGGTGGTGATCTTTGTCACGCTCGGCCTGAAGTTCTTCACCCGTGGCATGCTTTCGGTCTCTGCGGTGCTGGTCGGTTTGCTGGTCGGCTATGCTGTCGCCTACGTGATGGGCATGGTGAGTTTCGGCAATGTCGGCAATGCCGCGACCGTCGCGCTTCCGAACCCGTTCCACTTCGGGATCGAGTTCACGGCTGCTGCGATCATCGGCTTCTGCCTGATGTCGTTTGTTTCGGCCGTCGAAACCGTGGGCGACGTGTCGGGCATCACCAAGGGCGGGGCGGGTCGTGAGGCCACCGACAAGGAGATCCAGGGCGCGACCTTTGCCGACGGCATCGGCACGGCGGCCTCGGGCCTCTTCGGCGCGCTTCCCAACACCTCGTTCAGCCAGAACGTCGGCCTGATCGCGATGACGGGCGTGATGAGCCGCCATGTCGTGACCATCGGGGCGCTGTTCCTGATCCTGTGCGGTCTGATGCCCAAGGTCGGTGCGGTGATCTCGACGGTGCCGATCGAAGTGCTCGGGGGCGGTGTGATCGTGATGTTCGGCATGGTTGTGGCCGCCGGCATCTCGATGCTGTCGGATGTGAACTGGAACCGGCGCAACATGGTGATCTTTGCGATTTCCCTGTCGCTGGGTCTGGGCCTTCAGCTTGAGCCAGGCGCCCTGCAGCACCTGCCGGACACGCTCAAGGTGCTGGCGACATCGGGCATCCTGCCTGCGGCGCTGATCGCGATTGTATTGAACCTGGTTCTGCCCGAAGACCTGGCCGCGGAGGCCACCGAAGAAGTCTCGGGTGGCATGGCGGGTCATGGCGAAGGAAGCCTGTCCAAAGAGTGATCCGGGTCCCCGGCCCACTAAGGTACCGCTTGGAACAGCCTCCGATATCGGGGGCTGTTTCTTTTTCGGCTTACGGTGCGTGAAAAACAAGCCTTGCGGCGGGAGCCGCGCAAAACGATCACTGATCGCCGGAACCCCGACCATGACAGCGCAGTTCCAACCGGGGCCGGCCGTACCATCAAACAATGAGGGGGGAATGGTGGGTGACCCTGGAATCGAACCAGGCGTGAGTCGCCTCGAGGGAGTTACAGTCCCCTGCCACACCTTGCGGCCTGTCACCCATTTCAACGCGTTGCGCGAAACATTGCTGCGAAATATCCACGCACGATGGGGGGGTCAAGCGGGAATGCGCGCTTGCCTTCACGCGGCGCGCTTGTATGGGTGGCCTATGGCAAAAAAACCGACATGGGTGATCGACAAGGAACGCGGGAAACGGGCCGCGGCGGCGGAAACCATCTGGTTGTTCGGGCTGCATGCGGTGCGCGACGCGCTGGCCAATCCGAACCGCGAGGTGCTGCGGCTGGTGGTCAGCAAGAATGCCGCCGACAAGCTGTCCGAGACGGTCGCCGCCCGAAGGATCACGCCCGAGATTGCCGATCCACGCCGGTTTCCCGTCCCGCTTGATCCAGGCTCTGTCCATCAAGGGGCCGCGGTCGAGGTCAAACCCCTCGATTGGGGCGATTGGCGCGCGTTGGCGCGGGGCGCGGACGGGCGCGCGGTGGTGGTGATGCTCGACCGGGTCAGTGACCCGCACAACGTGGGCGCAATCCTGCGCTCGGCGGAGGTGTTCGGGGCGACTGCGGTGATCGCGCCCGCGCGGCATTCGGCGCCTGAGACAGGGGCATTGGCCAAGACCGCAAGCGGTGCGTTGGAACGGATGCCCTATGCGCGGATCGGTAACCTGGGCGACGCGATGGAAGCGCTCAAGGCCGATGGTTTCTGGATGGTCGGTTTGGCCGAGGAGGCCGCGCAAACCATTGACGAGGTCGCGAAAACCCATGCCGAGGCCCACGTCGCGCTGGTCATGGGGGCCGAAGGGCCTGGCCTGCGTGAGCGGACGCGGGATTTGTGCGACGTTCTGGCAAAAATCCCCTTCGCGCGCGATTTTGGATCGCTCAACGTCTCAAATGCTGCCGCAGTTGCCCTATATGCCCTGACAAGGGAGTAGTGGCGCATGCCGAAGAACACCAAGATCGCGACCTGTTCGTATTGCGGTCGGCGTCAGACGCTGAATTTCGCGGCGCGCGACGGGCATGAATTGGCCTGCGGGGCCTGCGGCGCGCCATTGCACGAGATGAAATGGCTCAAGCCACCCGAAAAGCGGGCGCAGGCGAAGCGCTCCCCGCAACGGCCCGCGCCCCATGGCCGTGGCCTGCCCAAGCCCGAATTGAAGAGCCGCCGCAAGAAGAAGCGCAAGCCGATGTGGAAGCGGATTGCAAAGGACGTCTTCGAGGAGGCGTTCGACGTCATCGAAGATATCTTCGACTGATACCGTTCTGACGCGCGGTCACGAACGCACCGGACCGGGTTCCAACTCGCGCTGGCCGAAGATGACGATCCGGTGATCGGTCTGGCAGAGCATGCGCTGGACTGGAATGGCGCCACCTGGCACTTCGCCAACGACGAGAACCGCGCCCTGTTCGAGGCCACGCCCGGGGCCTACGCGCCGGCATATGGCGGCTATTGCGCCTTTGCGGCGGCGCGCGGCTATGTGGCCAGCACAGTGTCCGAAGCCTGGTCGGTCGTGGACGGGCGTTTGTTCCTGAATTACTCGCGGCGCATCCGCCGCCGTTGGTTGAATGACCTGCCCGATGCGATCGCGGAGGGGGATGCGAATTGGCCTGTATTGCTTGGCTAAAATGGCCTGTGATCACGTTTTTGTTGCGCCCCTTTTCTGGGCAGTGGGGCGACCCCATATCTTTGACAGGCGCCGCGGGACGGAACCCCGCGCGCCCATCACTGTCCCTCGTTCCGTAACTGCGCCCGCCGGGTTACCGCTGCGGGCGCCTTTTTTCTTTGATATCCTCTCGGCATGACCGAATCCCCCTCCGACGCCGTGCTGCGCGATGTTCTGACCCGCTCGAAATCTTTTGCCTGCGTGGGTGTCTCTCCGAACCCGGTGCGGCCCTCGCATTACGTTGCGCGCTACCTGACGCTCAAGGGCTACAAGGTGATCCCGGTCAATCCGGGCCACACCGGAAAAACCCTTTTTGGACAAGAGGTTCGCGCCGATCTTCCCGATATCCCCGAGGCCTTCGACGTGGTCGATATCTTCCGCCGCCCCGAGGCCGTGCCCGCGATTGTGGAGGCCGCGCTGGCCTTGCCCGTGCGCCCGTCGGTGATCTGGATGCAAATCGGCGTGACCCATGCCGAGGCCGCCGCAAGGGCCGAGGCCGAGGGCCTTACGGTGATCCAGAACCGGTGCCCGAAGATCGAATATCAGCGCCTTTTCGGCGAGCTGCGCATGGGCGGGTTCAACACGGGGATCATTTCATCGAAGCTATGAATTTTTCTGTCGTTTTTTTGTAGTTTTTCTGTAGTGCATCCTGCGCGCACATCTGGCGCTCGGCGCACATTAGTGCCGGTTTTAGAAAGGATCAGTGCGCATGCGCAAAGCTATGGTTTTGGCGATCGGATTGGGGCTTATCGTTGTGCCGGTATCGGAGCTGATGTTCTGGCCGGTGCAGGCGGAGACGATTGCAGGATTGGTCGTCTTCTATGCGCTCTGCGCGCTGTTGGCGGCGCTTCTGGTGGAGCGATCGGGCGCGCGCGGTTGGGTCGCGTTCGTCCTGGGCGGTGGCATTTTCGGATGGCTGATCGAGGGGGTCGTCGTCGATCAGACCTACGAGGCGGTGCCGCTCTCGCTGGCCTGGACGCCACTGGCCTGGCACATGGCGCTCAGCGTGATGGGCGGGGTTGTGGCGTTGGGATGGGCGTTGCGGCGGGGGCTTTTGGCCAGCGTCCTCACCTGCGCGGCGATTGGCGCGGTCGCGGGGCTTTGGGGGGCCTATGGCTGGACCGAACTGGCGGAAGATGTGGCCGCACCGGGGGCCGGACTTTCCTTTTCGGTGCAGATCCTGATCGCAAGCGCGATGATCGGGCTGGGGCATCTGGTTCTGGGCCATGTGCCTGCGGGCGCGTCGCGCGTGCCGGATTGGATCTTGTGGGTGCTGTCGGCGCAGGCGGCGCTGGTCTGGGCCGTGGTCTGGGCCGTGCCGCTTTTCCCGGTGTCGCTGGCGGTGCCTTTGCTGATCGGGATCAGCGTGCTGGCCCTGTGGCGCTCGGGAAAGGGGCGACCGGAGGGGATGGGGCTGGGCGGCTTCCCGGGCTGGCGCGTCTTGGCCTGCGGCATGATCGCGGTGGTCGCGATCCCGGTGCAGGCGGCGATGGTGCAGGTCGCCTGGGTGCCCGAGTTGAACGCCTTTTTTGCCCTGCCTTTGGTCCTGTTGGGTACGGGCGCATGGCTTGCGGCGTTGCTGCGCGGCGTCTGGCCGAAGCCGTCAGCGCGCTAGCCCGCGCGCAGGTCTGAGCGGACGCGCATCAGGATGCGACCCAGTTTGTTGAGCCCGGTGCCATCCTGCCCGCCGCCCCAGTAATAATCCATCGGCGCGTTTTCGACGATATCGGCATCACCGGTCGCCAGTAGCAGGGCGCGGGGCGCGGGATGGGTGCGGAACTTGCGCGAGACGGCGGTGTACATGATGCCATCCTTGACCGCGTCCCAATCGGGGCGGATCGGAAGGTGCCGGGTCATGCCGAGGGCCTTGGCATCCTTGGGTTTGGAGGCCGTGCGGATCCGCTCGCGATACGCGGCATCGTGGAATTTCATCGCCTGGAAGTAATGCTCGACCGTGCGCCAATAAGTGCCCTCCATCTCGACGCCGTAGGGCGCGAAATTGGAGAATTCCGCGTAAGGATCGGTCTGGGCGTAGAAATAGATCGTGTCGGGATTATCCACGCGACGCCTTTTCCGCGAGGCCCGATTGGGCAGAACGCCGGGTCAGTTCCGCTTCGATATCGGCCAGGCTCACGTCGCGGGCCGCGCACATCACCAGCAGGTGGTAGAGCGCATCGGCGGCCTCGCAAGCAAGGGCCGCGCGGTCGCCTTTGACGGCTTCGATGATCGCCTCGACGGCTTCCTCGCCGAATTTCTCGGCGCATTTCTCAGGGCCCTGGGCGAGGAGTTTCGCGGTCCAGGAGCCGTCGGGATCGGCGGATTTGCGGGCCGCGATCGTGGCGGCGAGACGGGTCAATTCGCTCATGTCAGCCTCATCGGGATCCCGGCGGCGGCCATATGCGCCTTGGCCTCGCCGATTGTGTAGGTGCCGAAATGGAAGATGGAGGCGGCCAGCACGGCGGAGGCGCCGCCTTCGGTGACGCCTTCAACAAGGTGGTCGAGCGTGCCGACGCCTCCGCTCGCGATGACCGGGACGTTCACGGCATCGGAGACGGCGCGGGTCAGGGGCAGGTTGAAGCCCGCCTTGGTGCCGTCGCGGTCCATGGAGGTCAAAAGGATCTCGCCCGCGCCTTTGGCGACGACGGTCTTGGCGAAGTCGACGGCGTCGATGCCGGTGGGTTTGCGGCCACCGTGGGTGAAGATTTCCCATTTACCAAGCGATACCGTCTTTGCGTCGATGGCGCAGACGATGCATTGGCTGCCGAACTTGTCGGCGGCGCGCGCGATGCAGTCGGGGTCGGCCACGGCGGCGGAGTTGAACGACACCTTGTCCGCGCCTGCCAGCAGCAGGTTGCGCACATCTTCGGTGGTGCGCACGCCGCCACCGATTGTCAGCGGCATGAAGCATTGCTCGGCCGTGCGGGTGGCGAGGTCATACATTGTGCCACGGTTTTCATGGGTGGCCTTGATGTCGAGAAAACACAACTCATCCGCGCCGGCGGCATCATAGGCGCGGGCCTGCTCCACCGGATCGCCCGCGTCGATCAGATCGACGAAATTGACGCCCTTGACGGTGCGGCCCTCGGCGACGTCGAGGCAGGGGATGATGCGGGTCTTCAACATGGTGGCGGGTTTAGGCCGAAACGCGGCCACACGGAAGGGTGTATGGCGCGCGGGCGCGGATGCGTGAATGTATGAGATTGGTATGTGCATTTTGGGAAGGACAGAGATGACACGTTTGATGACCCTGGCAGGAGCGATGATCATGGCCGCAAGCCCCGTATTGGCGGATGACTTCATGGAGCGGCAGAGCGCGGATGGCGTGGCCGAAACGATGGACCGGTTGGTGGCCGCGGTGGAGGGTGCGGGGGCTACGGTCTTTGCGCGGGTGAACCACGGTGGCGGCGCTGCGTCGGTGGATATGGAATTGGTCGATGCGGAATTGTTGGTATTCGGCAATCCGATGCTGGGCACGCCCGCGTTGCAGGATGACATCCGGGCGGGGTTGCAATTGCCGCTGCGCGTGCTGGTTCATGGCGCGGATACAGGCAGCGTGATTGTCTGGGAGACGCCGGAAAGCATGTTCAGCGGGTTGGAGATCGGGGCGGAGGCGCCGTATCTGGCGCGGATGAACGGGGCTTTGGGGAACCTGACGGCGGCGGCTGCGGGGGAGTGAGTTCAGGCGGGCGCGGGGGCGACGCTGGCCTTGCGGCCTCGCCCCGCCCGCCGTCCCGTGTGGGTTTGCGGCAGCGATTGTGTTGGGGCCGGCCCCGCGCGCTGCGGCTATGTGCGAGGGGCCAGCCCCGCGCGCTCCCCGAGGTATTTTCAAAGCAAAGAGGGCGGGGTCAGGCCAGGGCGGCGAGGGCTTCGGTGAGATCCAGCGCGCCGTCGTAGAGTGCGCGGCCCGAGATCGCGCCGGAGATGACGCCGGTGTCTTTCAGCGCGTGCAGATCCGCCAGCGACGAGACGCCGCCCGAGGCGATGACGGGGATGGAGGTGGCGCGGGCCAGATCGGCGGTGGCGGGTACGTTGGGGCCGCCCATGGCCCCGTCGCGGTCGATGTCGGTGTAGATGATCGCGGCCACGCCTGCATCTTCGAATTGGGCGGCCAGGTCGGTGACCATGACGTTGGTTTCTTCTGCCCACCCCTTGGTGGCGACGCGGCCTTTGCGGGCATCGATGCCGACGGCGACTTTGCCGGGGAAGGCGCGGGCGGCTTCGCGGACGAGGTCGGGATCCTCGACGGCAACGGTGCCGAGGATCACGCGGGAGATGCCTTTTGCGATCCACATTTCAATGGTTTGCATGTCGCGGATGCCGCCGCCGAGTTGTGTGGGGACGTCCGTGGCGGAGAGGATGGCTTCGACCGCCGCGCCGTTCACCGGTGTGCCGGCGAAGGCCCCGTTGAGATCGACAAGGTGGAGCCATTGGCAGCCCGCATCCTGAAACGCGCGCGCCTGGGCGGCGGGGTCGGTATTGAACACCGTGGCCTCGGCCATTTCGCCCCGCAAAAGGCGCACGGCGTTGCCGTCTTTGAGGTCGATGGCGGGGTAGAGGATCATGGGGTCTGTCCGTTCGCTGAGTTTCGGGTGGTTTGTGTCGCAGACGCGCGGGCCCTGCAAGGTCGCAACGTCACGCTTGCACCGCGTGTGCGCAGTCGCGAGGATCCGCGACAGAGGACCAAAGGGAGGAAAAACTTATGAAAAGAACGCTTTTCGGCGCGGTATTGGCGCTTGTGTGCATGGCCGGTGGCGCGATGGCGCAGGATCCGGCACATGGGGTTTGGCAGACGGAAGTGGATGACGGGGCCTATGCCCATGTGACGCTTGCGGCCTGTGGCGCGGCGGTCTGCGGCACAATCAGCCGGACGTTTGACCCGTCGGGCGAATACCAGAGCCCGAACCTGGGGCGTCAGATTGTGATCGACATGGTCGCGCAAGGCGGCGGGGCGTATGAAGGATCGGTCTGGCGGCCGTCGAATGACCGGGTCTACATCGGGCGGATGAATGTGAACGGGAATACGTTGACCTTGCGCGGATGTGTGGCCGGTGGGCTTTTGTGTGCGCGACAAACCTGGGCGCGCATTCAGTAAGTTACTGGGAATGTGAAGAAAAAAGGGGCGTGCCATAGGGCGCGCCCCCCTGGGGTTTTGCGGCTGTGGCGCCGGTCAGGACGACCCGCCGAAGGGCTGCCAGCGGCTCAGCTGGATGTTGTTGCCGGTGCGGATGGCGTTGGCGACCTGACGCTGCGAGGCGCAGGACAGGACGTGGCCTGCGTTCGAGGTACGGGCGGAGACGCAGATGCCATCGCGGCCCTGATCAACCTCACCGGAATAGATCGGATAGCCGAAGCCGGGGATCGGGTTGGGCTCCGGTACGAGGCGGCACACGGTGCGCAATCCGTTGGAATCGTTCGAGAATTGCGTCATGGCGTTGATCGTGCCGTATTCGGACGGTACGTAGACTTCGAGGTCGAAGACATAATCGCCGGTGAAGCAATTCGCGGCCACATAGTTTTCGGGGTAGCTGGTGTTCGATGTCGGGGTACAGGCCGACAGGCCGACAAGTGCCAGAATGGCAAGGGCAATGCGGATCACGGAAGTCTCTCCTTGGGTTAAGCGCTTGATCACGGTTGCGTGATCCTTACCCGGTTTCATGGCGCATGCCGGACGCAAATGCGCCTTTTTTCGGGCGAACTCAATGTGTTGCATAACCGACCTATCGGAAAGGTCGGGTGCGGCTCACGGGCACCAGCGCAGGAAATTCGCGATCAGGCGGAGGCCTGCGGCCTGGCTTTTTTCCGGGTGGAATTGCGTGCCGATCGTGGTGCCGGAGCCGACGATGGCGGTGACGTCGCCGCCGTAATCGACATGGGCGAGACGGTGGGCGGGTGTGTCCACGCGCATCGCGTAGGAATGCACGAAATAGGCATGGTCGCCCGAAGAAATGTCTTCCAAAACAGGGTGTTGAACGTCGATTTCGAGATCGTTCCATCCCATATGCGGGATCTTGAGCGCGGGGTCTGAGGGGGCGATGCGGTCTACCACGCCGTCGATCCAGCCGAAGCCCGCGACCCGTTCATACTCAAGGCCCAGGCGCGCCATCATCTGCATGCCGACGCAGATGCCGAGGAAGGGTTTGCCGCCATTTTCAACGGCATCCAGGATCGCCTCCTCCAACCCGTCGATGGCCTTGAGCCCCTGACGGCAGGCAGGAAAAGCGCCGTCGCCGGGCAGCACGATACGGTCGGCGCGGGCCACGACATCCGGATCGGCGGTCACGATCAGATCGCCGGCATCGACCTCGGCGGCCATGCGTTGGAAGGCCTTTTCGGCGGAATGCAGATTGCCGGCATCATAGTCGATCAGGGCAATGGTCATCGGCGGGCTCTCCGGCGCGGGCGGCGGGGGGATATGCGGTCAACGGAATGGGTTTGCGCATTGTGGAACGGGGGTTTCGCGAAAGATGCCTTCGGATGAACGCATCGGGGGCGGGCGCGTGCGGGCCGCTAGAGGCTGCCTTTGGTGGAGGGGATATCGGCGGCCTTGCGGGGGTCGGTTTCAAGCGCATCGCGCAACGCCCGGGCGACGGCCTTGAACGCGGCCTCGGTGATGTGGTGGCTGTTGATCCCGGCCTCTTGCGTGACATGCAGGGTGATGCCGCCGTGGGTGGCCAGCGCCTGGAAGAATTCGCGGACGAGTTCAGTGTCGAAACTGCCGATCTTGGCCGACGGCAGGGTGACATCCCATACGAGATGCGGGCGCGCGGAGAGGTCGAGCGCGCAGGTCACGCGCGCGTCGTCCATCGGCAGGATGCAGGCGCCGTAGCGACGGATGCCGCGCTTGTCGCCCATGGCCTGCGTCAGGGCCTGGCCGAGGGCGATGCCGACATCTTCGACGGAATGGTGATCGTCGACCTGCAGATCGCCGTCGCAGCGCACCACCATGTCGATAAGCGCGTGACGGGCCAGCTGGTCGAGCATGTGATCGAAGAAGCCGACGCCGGTGCGGTTGTCATAGCTGCCGGTGCCATCGAGGTTGATCTCGACGGAGACATCGGTCTCGGCGGTCTTGCGGGTGATCGTGGCCGTGCGCATGGGGCTTTGTCCCTGTGGTGGATGCGGGTGCGGTATAAAAGGCGGGGCGGGCTGCGCCAAGGCGGGTGGGCGGGTTTTTCGCGAAACGCGGCGAATGGGACGCAGGCGGGGCGCGGGTGCGGATGGCGCGCATCGGCACGTAGGCCGGGGTCCGGGGTTTTGGCCGATTTGCGATGTTTGGAAGGACAACTTGGAGCGGGTGAGGCGATTCGAACGCCCGACCCTTACCTTGGCAAGGTAATGCTCTACCCCTGAGCTACACCCGCTCACTAAGTGTGCGGGCGTATTAGTAAGGTTCGCGGGAGGGCGCAAGAGGAAATTCGCGCGGAGCGGCGGCGCGATGCGGCGGGTCGATGGGCCGTGTGTGCGGCGCAGGTGCGGTGGGGTTATTCGTAGGTGCGGACGGAGCCGTCGGAGAGGGCGAAATCCTCGGTATGGAGCACGATGGTGTCCTTGAGCGCGAGCAGGATGCCATAGGCGCCGGGTTCATCGACGCTATCCGACGAGGTGCCTTCGCCCAGGATCATCGGGATCTGATGGCAGGGGCTTTTGAGCACGCTGACCGGCAGCGCGCCGCCCGCGGGATTGGCCGCAGAGGCATGGATCGTGCGGTGGATATGGCCGCAGATCAGGTGCCGGACATGGGGGGCTGCGTGCAGGCGCGAGAGCAGCGCGTCGGCATTGGCCAGCCCGATCGCATCCATCGCCCAGAAGCCCACGGGGCAGGGCGGGTGATGGGCGAAGACAACGACGTGCTTGGCGTCGGTGACCGCGCGGGCAAGCTCGGCGTCGAGCCACGCCAGGCGGGTGTCGCAGATCCAGCCGTCATGGATCAGCGGCGCGCGCCCTTCGTAATCATGGGTGTCGAGGATCAGCAGGCGCAGCGGCCCGAGATCGAGCGCGGTTTGCGCGAAGCCGTCGGTGTTGAAGGCCTGCGGGAAGGGGACGCGCAGGTGATCGCGCAGGTCGTGGTTGCCCATCGTGACGGTGATCGGGATCGGGCAATCGGCCAGCGCAGGCGCGAGGCGCGCGTATTCGGCGGGCGAACCGGTATGGGTCAGATCGCCGAGCAGGATGATGTGTTGCGCGTCGGGGTGCCGGTCAAGCGCGTGGGCGAGGCCCTGCTTGAAGCGGGCGAGCGGGTCGAGGCCGATGATCGTCTCGCCTGCGGGGGTGATGTGGAGATCGGTGAAGATCAGGGCTTTGTCGAAATAATCCGCCATTTGGGGAAGGTGGCCGATCCGGTGAGATCAGGCAAGCCGGTGATTGCGGGCCGGTGATTGCGGGCGGGTGATTGCGGAGTGGCGGGCCCGTGCGCACACGCGCTGTCACATACGCGAGATGTCCGGGGCTTCGGTCGAATAAATCGCGCGCTGATTTGTTCCTTCACCACATGCAATTCACCAAGGACACGAAATCATGAAATTCTCAAACGCTTTGATGCGCGGCCTGGCGCTTTCGATGGTCGTTGGCGTATCGGGCCAGATGGTCGTGGCCGATGGCCACGCGATCACGGCAAACGCCACGTTGAACAACCTCGACGGGGCGGCGATCGGCCTGGCCGAGATCACCCAGACGCCCCATGGTGTGCTGGTGCACGTGCGGGTCAGCGACCTGCCGCCGGGCGCGAAGGGCATCCACTTTCACCGCACGGCGCATTGCGCGGCGGATGACGGGTTCACTTCGTCGCACGGCCACCATGGCGAGGGCGAGGGGGAGCATGGACTTCTGAACGCGGCCGGGCCGGGCCAGGGCGATCTGGGCAACATCTTTTTGGGCACAGACGGCGTGGGCGAGATGCAGTTCTTCAAGGACGGCGTGTTCCTGACCGGGAGCGAGATGGCGTTGATGGACGAAGACGGCACCGCGATTGTCATCCACGCCGAAGAGGATGATCAGATCTCGCAACCCATCGGCGGCGCGGGCGCACGCATCGTGTGCGGCATCGTCGAGATGGGCTAAGCCGAAACCGCCCCTGCGCGCCCCTTTGGACGGGGGCGCGCAGGGGCAATGCGGGTTTTGCGACGGGGAAAGGCGCGGCGCGGCCGCCGCGCCTACTCCAACTCGACCAGCAGATCCTTGGCGTCGATCTGGCCGCCGGGGGTGACGTGGACGGCCTTGATCGTGGCGTCCTTTTCGGCGTGCAGGCCGGTTTCCATCTTCATTGCCTCGATGGTCAGCAACAGCGTGCCTGCGGCGACTTTCTGGCCCGGTTGCACCGCAACGGAGGCCACCACGCCGGGCATCGGCGCGCCGACATGGCTGGCGTTGCCAAGTTCGGCCTTGGGGCGTTTCTGCGTTGCGCTGGCCACGAGGCGGTTGGGCACGCGCACGGTGCGGGGCTGACCGTTCAGCTCGAAGAAGACGCGGACCTCGCCCTCGTCATTGGTCTCGCCCACGGCTTGCAGGCGGATCACGAGCGTGACGCCGGGGTCGATCTCGGCCTCGATCTCTTCGCCCGGTTCCATGCCATAAAAGAATGTCTTGGTGGGCAGGGTGCGCACGGGGCCGTAATCGGCGTGGCGCGCGGCATAATCGGTGAAGACGCGTGGATACATCAGGTAGCCGTTGAGGTCTTCGTCGTCGATCTCCTGATCAAGCTGGGCGGCCAGATCGGCGCGGGTGGCCTCCAGATCGACGGGGTCGAGGTGTTTGCCGGGGCGTTCCAGGTTGGGTTTCTCGCCCTTCAGCGCCTTTTTCACGATGGATTTGGGGAAGCCGTTGGGCGGCTGGCCCAGATCGCCGCGCAGCATGCCGATGACCGACTCGGGGAAGGAGACCTCGGTTTTCGGATCTTCCACTTCGGCGCGGCTAAGGCCTTGGCTGACCATCATCAGGGCCATGTCGCCGACGACCTTGGAGGACGGCGTGACCTTCACGATATCGCCGAACATCTGGTTCACGTCGGCGTACATCTGCGCGACCTCGTGCCAGCGGTCTTCCAAGCCCATGGAACGCGCCTGCGCCTTGAGGTTGGTGAATTGGCCGCCAGGCATCTCGTGCAGGTAGACCTCGGAGGCGGGGGCCTGCATGCCGGATTCAAACGCGGCGTAATGGGCGCGGACGGCTTCCCAATAGTCGGAGATCTGACGAATGGCTGCGATGTCGAGGCCGGTGTCACGCTCGGTGAAGCGCAGGGATTCCACGATGGTGCCAAGGGTCGCCTGCGACGTGTTGCCCGAAAGCGCATCCATGGCGCAATCGACGGCATCGACGCCATGTTCGGAGCAGGTGAGGATCGTGCCGCAGGCGGACCCGGCGGTGTCGTGGGTGTGGAAGTGGATCGGCAGATCGACGGCGTCCTTGAGGGCGGGGATCAGAACCTCGGCCGCGGACGGGCGCAGGAGACCGGCCATATCCTTGAGGCCGAGGACATGGGCGCCGGCGGCTTGAAGCTCCTTGGCCATGTCGACGTAATATTTCACGTCATATTTGGCGCGGTCGGGGTCGAGGATATTGCCGGTGTAGCAGATCGTGCCTTCGACGATCTTGCCGGTCTCGCCCACCGCATCCATCGCGACGCGCATGTTTTCGACCCAGTTGAGGCTGTCGAAGATGCGGAAGACATCGACGCCACTTTCGGCGGCCTGTTTGGCAAAGCCCTGCACGACGTTGTCGGGGTAATTGGTGTAGCCCACGCCGTTGGACGCGCGCAAAAGCATCTGCGTCATGATGTTTGGCATCTTCGCGCGGATGTCGCGCAGGCGCTGCCAGGGGCATTCCTGCAAGAAGCGGTAGGCGACGTCGAAGGTGGCCCCGCCCCAGCATTCCACGGAGAAGAGGCCGGGCAGTTTATGCGCATAGGCGGGCGCGGCCTTGATCATGTCGAGCGAGCGCATCCGGGTCGCCAGAAGCGATTGGTGCCCGTCGCGCATGGTGGTGTCGGTGATCAGGAGTTGCTTCTGCGCCTTCATCCATTTGGCGACGGCCTCGGGGCCCTTGTCGTCGAGCATGGTGCGGGTGCCGGGCGGCGGCGCGTCATAGGAGACCTTGGGCGGTCGCGGCGGTTTGATGTCGGCGGGCGGCATCGGGCGGCCTTGGGTTTCGGGATGCCCGTTGACGGTGATGTCGGCGACATAGGTGAGGATCTTGGTGGCGCGGTCGCGGCGCGGGCGGAAATCGAAAAGTTCGGGCGTCTCGTCGATGAACTTGGTGTGGTATTGGTAGTTCAGGAAGGTCGGGTGCTTGAGCAGGTTTTCCACAAATGCGATGTTGGTGGAGACGCCGCGGATGCGGAATTCGCGCAAGGCGCGGTCCATCCGCGCAATGGCAGCGTCGGGGGTGGGGGCCCAGGCGGTGACTTTTTCCAGCAGGCTGTCGTAATAGCGGGTGATCACCGCGCCGGAATAGGCCGTGCCGCCATCGAGGCGAATGCCCATCCCGGTGGCCCCGCGATAGGCGGTGATGCGGCCATAATCGGGGATGAAATTGTTGGCGGGATCTTCGGTGGTCACGCGGCACTGGATCGCGTGGCCGTCGAGTTTGACGTCATATTGCGAGGCGACGCCGGTGGCGGCGGCCAGCATCTTGCCCTCCGCAATGAGGATCTGCGCGCGGACGATGTCGATGCCGGTGACCTCTTCGGTCACGGTATGTTCGACTTGGACGCGGGGGTTCACCTCGATGAAGTAGAAATTGCCACTGTCCATATCCATCAGGAATTCGACGGTGCCGGCGCATTCGTAGTTCACATGTTCGCAGATCTTCTTGCCCAGAAGGCAAATCTCATTGCGCTGCATTTCGGTCAGGTACGGCGCAGGCGCGCGTTCGACGACCTTCTGGTTGCGGCGTTGCACCGAGCAGTCGCGTTCATAGAGGTGGTAGATGTTGCCATGGCTGTCGCCGAGGATCTGCACCTCGACGTGGCGTGCGCGCAGGATCATTTTTTCCAGGTAGCCCTCGCCATTGCCAAAGGCGGCTTCGGCCTCGCGGCGGCCCTCAAGGACCTTTTCTTCCAGTTCGTCTTTGCTTGCGATGGGGCGCATCCCGCGCCCGCCGCCGCCCCACGACGCCTTGAGCATGAGCGGATAGCCGACCTCTGCGGCCTCTTTCTTGATCGCCTTCATGTCGTCGCCAAGAACACCGGTGGCGGGGATCACGGGCACGCCCGCGGCGATGGCGACCTGGCGGGCGGAGGCCTTGTCGCCAAGCGCGCGCATGGTTTCGGCCTTGGGGCCGATGAAGGTGATGTCATTGGCGGCGCAAGCATCGACGAAATCGGGGTTTTCCGACAGCAGGCCATAGCCCGGATGGATCGCGTCCGCCCCGCATTGCTTGGCGACGCGGATGATTTCCTCGATGGAGAGATAGGCCGCGACGGGGCCCAGGCCTTCGCCGATCTTATAGGCTTCGTCGGCTTTGAAGCGATGCAGGCTGAGCTTGTCCTCTTCGGCGTAGACGGCGACGGTGCGCTTGCCCAATTCGTTGGCGGCGCGCATCACGCGGATGGCGATCTCACCGCGGTTGGCAACAAGGATTTTGGTGAATTCGGCCATGATGTCGCGGTCCCTTCGCAGTTGCAGAAAAAGCTGTAAGGGGCAGGTGACGGAAGGGCAAGCGGGCGGCGTGATGTTAGCGGTGACGATGGGGGCCTTGGAAACCAATTTCTAACCAATTGCATTTAACACCATAAAGATCATGCCTGTCTTAGAAGGAGCCCGGCACCTTGCATCGCGTTATATACAGCAGTCGCGCCACACGGTATTTCACGGCTCAGGGCATTGAGGCGCTGAACTATGTCTGCCGTCGCAACAACGCTGCTCTGGGGCTGACGGGATTGCTGCTGTACCACGAGGGGCGGTTCTTTCAGGTGCTTGAAGGCGATGATGCGGCGCTTTTGCAGGTGATGCAGGCGATCACCAAGGACGAGCGTCACATGGATCTGCGGCTGGCCGAACATGGGCCGATCGAGGCGCGATCGTTTCAGGGCTGGCGCATGGGATATGCCTTGCCCGAGGACCAGCCGAAGCCAACGCCGACGACGCTGGCGCTCCAGGACTTGCTGCGCCCCGACAGTCAGGAACGCGGGCGCGATCCGGAGGTGCGCAACCATTTGCGCGCGTTTCTGGCGACGCTGCGTCAATTGCCAAGCGCGGCGGCGGGGTAGCGGATTAACCACATCCGGCCATTTGCTTTGCCAATTCGTTAACAAATTGTTAACGTTTGGTCATGACCGCTTTTTCCGAGATGTTTTTTTCCGCCGCCATTTGTGCGGCAATGTTCGGCGGGGCCGACGAGGTGCAGACCGATATAATC
The DNA here is from genome assembly GCF_037543845.1 of Gymnodinialimonas ulvae. Classification (NCBI taxonomy): domain Bacteria; kingdom Pseudomonadati; phylum Pseudomonadota; class Alphaproteobacteria; order Rhodobacterales; family Paracoccaceae; genus Gymnodinialimonas; species Gymnodinialimonas ulvae. Next base: position 1,333,088 of record NZ_JBBIFX010000001.1, on the reverse strand, counting down.
CTCAACGAAGACGCAGGATACATTCGCGCGGATTGCATAACGGACACCCATTACATCGAAGTCGGTTTCGACAACACGGCGTCGTCGCGTGACAGTATTGTCCAGGCTGTATCGGGCGCGATTCAACGTGATCTGGAGCCCATGGTCGTCGTGATCGATACCGATGGTGTCGAGGACACGCATCAATGGGAACTCGAAGTCACCGCTGCGCGCGCTGATGTCGCCTTTCGCGTGGTTCACTTGAACACTGCGCTGCGCATTGCGATGACGCGTCATTCCAGGACGCTGCGATCACACACCCTCGCCCTCACGGTGCCGGCGAACTAAGCCGCCCCGCCAGATCGGCCAGCGTTTTCGCACCGATCTGGGCCATGTTGCTTTCGATGTCCTTGACCAGAATGTCATGCCAATGCGCGGGCCCCTCGGGCCCCAACGCGCCAAGCGCATAATGCCAGGCGCGGCCCATCATCACGAAATCCGCCCCAAGCGCGAGGGCCCGGATCACGTCCAGCCCGCCTTCGACGCCACTGTCGAAGATCAGCGGCAGCGCCGTGGCCGCGCGCATCTCGGGCAAGGTGGCCGCCGCGCCCGGCGCGCCGTCGAATTGCCGCCCGGCATGGTTCGACACCCAGATCGCATCGACGCCCGCGGTCTCCGCGCGCTGGGCAATCTCGGGCTCGGTCACACCCTTCAGGATTAACGCGCCGTCCCACCGTGCGCGCAAGGCGGCGACGTAATCCCAATCCGGCGCGGCGCGCAGCAGATAGCCGACATGGGCCGTCGAGGGCAGGGGGCCGCGATCCAGCAAATCCTTGGCGTAGCTGTCCATCAGACGCATGCGCGGCATGCCACTGGCCCGGATGCCAAGCGCCCAGGCCGGGCAACGCGCAACTTGGGCCAACAGGCGCGGCGTCAGGCGGGGTGGCTGCACCAATCCGCCGCGCGTCTGCCGCTCCCGGCGCGAAGCGGCTGGCACATCGACGGTCAAAACCAGCGTATGAAAACCGGCCGCCTTGGCGCGGGCAAGCATGTCATCGCGAACCTCGGGCGCTTTGGGCGGATACATCTGAAACCAACCCTGATCGCCGACCAGCGGGCCGATGGTTTCGGGCACGACCGTCGCCACGGTCGAGAGGCCATAGGGGATGCCCGCTTGCGCGGCATGGGCCGCAAGATGCGCCTCCGCCCCGGGCCAGATCAGGCCCGACATACCCACCGGCGCGATGCCGAAGGGCACCGGGTAATCCCGGCCGAGAAACCGGCATGCCAGCGACGGCGCCACCTCGCCGCGCAGGGCGGCGGGCCGCAACAACACCGCGTCGAGTGCCGCGCGATTGCGCCGCGCGGTGGCTTCGAGCCCGGTGGCACTGTCGAGATATTCCCACACGAAATGCGGGATGCGCCCGCGCGCCCGCGCCTTTAGATCGACCAGAGCCGGATATTTCGAATGCAGGTCCATGCCGCTTGAATACCGCCAAACCCGTGCAACTCAATCAAATTTGTCCCAAATGGTGCGGGCGCCTTTTCATCTTGCCGGAAAAACCTCGGGGTCTGGGGCAGCGCCCCAGTCCGCATTCTCGATCGGCGCTGTAGAACAATCTGCGAACAAACCTTTAAAATGCGCGCGGACCGCTCTATTCTCCGCCCATGAGCAGTTTCGACGATTCCGACGCCTTCGAGGCCGCGGTGGGCCAATCCCTCGCCGCCCGCGCAATGGCCGCGCGCCCGATGCCCTATATGGACGGGCTGAACCCCGCGCAGCGCGATGCGGTCGAGCATCTTGAAGGGCCGGTCTTGATGCTGGCGGGCGCGGGCACGGGCAAGACGCGGGCGCTGACGGCGCGGATCGCGCATCTGCTGAGCACCGGGACGGCGCGCACCAACGAGATCCTGGCCGTGACCTTCACCAACAAGGCCGCGCGCGAGATGAAGAACCGGGTGGGAGGGCTTCTGGGCCAGCCCGCCGAGGGGATGCCATGGCTGGGTACGTTCCATGCGATTTGTGTGAAACTCCTGCGCCGTCATGCGGAATTGGTGGATCTGAAATCCAACTTCACGATCCTTGATACGGATGATCAGAACCGGCTGCTCAAACAACTTATCATCGCCGCCGGGATCGACGAAAAGCGCTGGCCCGCGCGCGCGTTGGGTGGGGTCATCGACGGGTGGAAGAACCGCGCGCTTCTGCCCGACAAGGTGCCCGCCGCCGATCATGGTGCATTCAACCACCGCGGTGTGGAGCTTTACGCGCAATACCAGCAGCGCCTGCGCGAGCTGAACGCCTGCGATTTCGGCGATTTGCTGTTGCATATGATCCGCATCTTTCAGGAACACGACGACCTGTTGCAGCAATATCAACGCTGGTTCCGCTATATTCTGGTCGACGAATATCAGGATACGAACGTGGCGCAGTATTTGTGGCTGCGGCTGCTGGCGGCGGGGCACAGGAACATCTGCTGCGTGGGCGATGATGATCAGTCGATCTACGGCTGGCGCGGCGCGGAAGTGGGCAACATCCTGCGGTTCGAGAAGGATTTTCCCGGCGCCAAAGTCGTCCGGCTGGAGCAGAATTACCGCTCTACCGGTCATATTCTGGCGGCGGCTTCGGGCGTCATCGAAGGTAACAAGGGGCGGCTTGGCAAGACGCTGTGGACCGACGGTGCGGATGGCGAGAAGGTCCGCCTGATCGGGCATTGGGACGGCGACGAAGAGGCGCGCTGGGTCGGGGAAGAGATCGAGGCGATGGGGCGCGGGACCCGGGGAATGGACCCGATCGGGCCAAATTCCATCGCAATCCTCGTCCGTGCGAGCCACCAGATGCGCGCTTTTGAGGATCGGTTCCTGACCATCGGCCTGCCCTACCGCGTGATCGGCGGGCCGCGGTTTTATGAGCGGATGGAAATCCGCGATGCGATGGCTTATTTCCGCGTCGTCGTAAGCCCCGATGACGATCTGGCGTTCGAGCGGATCGTGAACACGCCCAAACGCGGGCTGGGTGACAAGGCGCAGCAGACGATCCAGAAAATGGCGCGCTCCAACGGGGTGAGCCTGCTGGAAGGTGCGCGGCTGTGCGTCGAGACGAAGGCGATTGGCGGCAAGGGCGGCAAGGCGCTTGGCGAATTGGTCGAGGGCGTTGCGCGGTGGCGGCAGATGCTGACCGGGCCGCTGCGGCAAGTGGGCCCGGCGGATGATCTGATCGAGGAAGACACCGCGGCGCCGGGTGTGAGCCATATCGAATTGGCCGAGATCATCCTTGATGAGAGCGGCTACACCGCGCATTGGCAAAACGACAAGACACCCGAAGCGCCGGGGCGGCTTGAGAATCTCAAGGAACTGGTCAAGGCGTTGGAATCGTTTGAGAACCTGCAAGGCTTTCTCGAACATGTCAGCCTGATCATGGACAATGAGAGCGATGATCAGGAGCCGAAGGTGACGATCATGACGCTGCACGCGGCCAAGGGTCTGGAGTTTCCGGCGGTGTTTTTGCCGGGCTGGGAAGACGGGTTGTTCCCGAGCCAGCGCAGTATGGACGAAAGCGGCATGACCGGCCTGGAGGAAGAGCGGAGGCTGGCCTATGTCGGCATCACGCGGGCCGAGCGCGTCTGCACGATTTCGTTTGCGGGCAACCGGCGGGTGTACGGGCAATGGCAGAGCCAATTGCCGAGCCGGTTCATTGATGAGCTTCCGGAGGGCCATGTTGATGTGCTGACCGCGCCGGGGCTTTACGGGCATCAGGGCACGGCGTCGGCCATGGCGAGCCCGGTGACGCAGAGCATGGCGGGCAGCAACCTGCACGACCGGGCGGCGAGCGCGGATGTGTACAACAGCCCCGGTTGGCGGAGGTTGCAGGCCAATCAGGGCCAGCGCCAGATGCGCCAGCCCTCGGACGCGAAGAACATGACCATCGACGCCGAAGCGGTCAGCGCGTTTTCCATCGGAGACCGGGTGTTTCACCAGAAATTCGGCTACGGCGAGGTGATGAGCGTCGAGGGTGACAAGTTGGGCATTGAGTTCGACAAGGCGGGCAGCAAGCACGTGGTGGGCCGGTTCCTTGTCGCGGCGGGGAACGAGGGCGGCGATGTACCGTTTTAGCGTAGTTCTGTTTGCCCTTGCGGCGCCGGTCGCCGCAGAGCCGAGCGTTACGCGCGCGCAGTTCGAGGCTCTGATCGCGGATCATGCGCTGTGCTATCACGTCAACGGCGGCTCCTGCCGAAGCGGCGAAGTGTACCGCGCGGCGCCGGTTGCGATCGGGCCTGACGGCATTGATGTGCAGACCGGGTTCCGGTTTGCCGGGCGGACCCTGGTTCTGCGCGAAACGCTGTTTTGGGAGGGGGACAGGCTCTGCCTGCCTGTAGACGCAAGCGGGTTGAGCGGGGCCTGGCGACAGGCTGATGGCACGCGGTACGTCTTCGCGCTCGATCCCGCCGACGCACTTGGCGATGCATTTGTGACCGCGCAGCGTGAGCAGTTCACAGCCACTCGGGTGGAGGGCTATTGCTTTGGCCTGATCGAGGATGACGCGGACGGGTTCGCCGTATGGTCGTCCAACGGTACGACCGACGATGTGCGCGTGCGGTTGGTGCCGCTTTCCGAGGGTGCGCTGTCGTTTGGCGACTGAGGGTGCATCGCGCCCTCTCGACTTTTCGTCAAATGCCCCTAGGCTTTGATTCAGTGTATTTTTTTGCTTGAAGGGATGGCGAGATGCCCCTTGCCCGTATCGCTGCGACCTGTGCTGCGTTGGCCCTGTGTCCCTCCGCCGTCGCGGCGCAGGAGTTCCTGAGCCGGATCGAGGTTGAGGATCTTATGCGGGAGCAGGCGTTTTGCTATCATCCCAATGACCGGCTGGCGTGTTCCTGGGCCGAGATTTACACGGCGCTTTATGACGATCACGTGGTTCTGCACACGGCCAATGCGGTGTGGGACGCGCCGATGGAGGTGCAGGAATATCGCCTGAACTGGGAGGGGGATGCGCTGTGTATTCCGTATGAGAACCAGGGGCTGCGCGCGATGTGGGAGGCGGAGGGCTATCGGTTTTCGTTTGATTTGCTGGGGCTGACGCCGTTGCCGGACGAGATTCTGCCCGAACGGATCGAGATGTTGCGCGAGACCGCGCCGCGGGATTTCTGCTTTCGCTACACGATTGACGACGCCGGGCCAGATGCGCTGTTTCAGCATGTGTTCCGGGACGGGGTCGAGGACGAGGCGCGCGACCCGGTGGCCTTGATCCCGCGCTTTGCCAGCGGTGTGGCGATTATCCCGTCGGGTTAACCATCCGACGGCAGCAGCATCGGGTAGAGCGAGGCGACCAGGAGGGCAGCCATGGTCCAGTTGAAAGCGCGCAGGCGGCCCGGACCATCGAGCCAGCGGCGGATCTGCGTGCCGCCCCAGGCCCAGGTGGCGACCGAGGGCAGGTTCACCAGACCGAACACCAGCGCGACCAGCACGGCAGAGGTCCAGCCGCCGCCATCGGGGGCATAGGTGGTCTGGGCGTAGATCGACATGTAGATCGCCTTGGGATTGACCCATTGAAAGCCTGCCGCCTGCAGGAAAGTCAGGGGCTGCGCATCGTGGTCGGCGCCCTTGGGCGGGGCGGCATTGGCGACTTTCCACGCCAGCCACAGCAGATAGCCAACCGACACCACGGTCAGCGCGGTGCGCAGCCACGGCAGAACCTCGAACACCTGCACCAGCCCGAGCCCGAGGATCAGCGTCATCGCCGCATGTCCCAGCGAAACGCCCAACATATGTGGCAACGTGCGCGGCAGGCCGAAGTTCACGCCCGAGGCCATGAGCATGATGTTGTTGGGCCCCGGCGTGATGGAGGAGGCGAAGGCGAACAGCACGAGGCCGGAGAGGAGCTCATAGGTCATGGGCGCAACATTAGGGCCGCCCGCCGGCAATGAAATTGCGAAGATGCGGGATAGCGGCTAATCTGCGCAACAAATGACGAAGATCGATGAAAAAGACCATCAGATATTGCGTGAGCTGAGCCGCGACGGACGGATCTCGAATCTCGACCTGGCGGAGAAGGTGGCGCTGTCACCATCGGCCACATTGCGGCGGGTGCAGGCGTTGGAGCGGGCCGGCGTGATCAAGGGCTACCGCGCGGTGACGGATCCGGCGAAACTGGGGATCGGGTTCATCGCCTATATCACGGTCGGGCTTGGCACCCACACCAAGGCCTCGCAATCCGCGTTCGAGGCGGCGGTGGCGCGCGCGGGCGAGGTCCGCGAATGCCACAACATCACCGGCACGGTGGAATATCTGCTGCGTGTGGAGGTGGCGGACCTTGTGGCCTACAAACGGTTCCACACAGACATTTTGGGCGCGCTGCCGCAGGTGGCCACGATCACGACCTTTGTGGTGATGGGATCGCCCAAGGACACGCGGGCCTGAGGTCAAACATCCGAAAAGACATAAAAAAACGGCGATGATCCAAGGGAGGAGAGGATCATCGCCGCTATATTCCGGCCCCTTCCGATGGGAGGAAAGGAAGGCACCGTTGGCATCGCTCCAAAGGGAGGAGAAGGAGCTTTGCCGGTCGTCACGGTCCCCAGATTTGGGAGGAGGGGAACCGATCTTGAGACCCGTTTCCGGGCCGTATTGGTGTGGACAAACCTAAGGGAGGTTAGGCGTGCCCACCGTCCCATGCGCCAAGGGAGGAGCGGCGCATGGTATGTCGTTCGCTTCAGGCGGATTTGCCGTAAGCGGCTTCGAGAGCGATGCGGCGCACCATCGAGGGGTTGATCCCCAGATCGGCCAGTTCGCGTGTCGACAGCGAATTCAATTCGTTGAGCGTCGTGCGGTACACGCGCCAGTTGTTGTAGGCTTCAATCGCATCCACGCGCAGGGCGGCGAAGCGGTTGATCAGCGTGTCGCTGGATTTTCTCGTGCTTGAAACGTAAGCCATTGTACTACTCTCTTTTCGATCCTCTGGCAGCACCGGGCCGTTGCCCGTGCGCCGCTTTGGTGGTTGGGTCTGTGCCCTGTCCCGATTGAATGTAGGCAAATGCTGCGATTGCACAATGACCGATGGCGAAATGCTGCCATGCAGCAAGCGCATAACACATTTCTGTTACATTCCGTTGGGTTAACACCATGTTAATCGCAGGCGGCGCGTTCCGGGATCGGCAATTCCGGCTGTTCTTCGGGGGCGTTTTCTTTGCGGTGCAGGCGATCTGGATCCAGCGGGTCACACTGGGATGGCTGGCGTGGGAGCGGACGGGCTCGGCGCGGGTTGTGGGGCTGGTGGCGGCGTTGAGCTTGTTGCCCACCCTGTTTGCGGGCCCCTTTTTTGGCGTGCTGGCGGACCGGGTGGACATCCGCCGCGCGTCGCTTGTGACCAATGGGTTGATGGCGGTGGTTCTGGCGGGCCTTGCGATGGTGGCGGGGCAGGTCGGGGCGTTAGGCCTTGGGGCGGCGGCGCTGGCCATCGGGGTGATCTCGGCGGCGCATCACCCGGTGCGGATGTCGCTGGGGCCGCGGTTGGTGTCGGGCGACATGGTGCAGCATGTGGTCTCTGCCACGGCGTTGAATTTCAATATCGCACGGCTGGTGGCGCCGGTCTTCGCGGGCTGGATCATCGCGACATCGGGCGGCGGCACGGCACTTTGGATCGCGGCGATCTGTTATGTGCCGATGCTGGCGGTGCTGCCGGTGCTGCAGCCACGGGCCTTGGCCCCGCGCGCGCCGTCGCCGTTCCTGCGCGACCTGCGCGAGGGGATTGCGCATGCATGGACCACGCCGCTGATCCGGCAGGCGCTGCTGATCACGCTGGTTTTCGCAACGGTGGCGCGCGGCGCGTTGGAGGTGCTGCCGGTGCTGGCCGATGGCGGGTTCGGGCGCGGGGCGGCGGGGCTTGGGTTCCTGACCGGGGCGGCGGGCGCGGGGGCGCTGGCCTCGGCGGTGATGAAGGCGGCGGGCGTGGGCGCGGTGGGCGCACGGATCCCGATGGCGGTCTGGGCGGCGGCGATCACGGGGCAGGGTGCGGTTGTGGCCATGGGGCTTGCGCCAAGCTGGCCGCTGGCGCTTTTGGCGACGGCACTGGCGGGGTTTTGCTCGACATGGTGCGGCGTCAGCCTGCAATCGGCGATCCAGACGGATCTGCCGGACGGATTGCGCGGTCGGGTGATGAGCCTGTGGGTGGTCGTGGGCTTCGGGACGGTGGCGATCGGATCGCTGGGGATCGGCGTGCTGGCGGATGGCTTCGGGATTTCCACCGCGCTGGCGATTGCGGGCGCGTTGGGGGCTGCGGCAATGGGGGGTGTCGCGATGGGGGTGCGAAGCCGGGCAAATCGCCCTATGTGAGAGGAAATCCATCAGCCGAGGCCGACCATGCCCCAGACGAAAGAGACCATCCTGCAGGCGCTGCGCGCCGTGACCCTGCCCGACGGGGGCGATCTGGTGAGCCGCGACATGGTGCGCGCGGTGCAGGTGCAGGGCGGCAAGGTCAGCTTCATCCTCGAAGCGCCGGATGCGGCGGCGGCCCAAGCGATGGGCCCGGCGCGCGATGCGGCACAGGCGCTGGTGGAGCGGATGGATGGGGTCCAGACCGCGATGGTCGCACTGACCGCGCCCGCGGCACCCGCAGCGGCGGCGAAACCCGCACCAAACACGCCGCCCCCGAGCCTGAAGGTGGGCGGGCACATGAAACCGCAGGAGGGGTCCATGACCCCCTCGGGCGTGCAACGCATCATCGGGATCGGATCGGGCAAGGGCGGGGTCGGCAAATCGACCGTGTCCACGAACCTGGCGGTGGCCTTGGCGCGGCAGGGGCGGCGCGTGGGCCTGCTGGATGCGGATATCTACGGGCCAAGTGTGCCGCGGATGATGGGCGTGAACAAACGCCCGGCCTCGCCCGATGGCAAGACGATCATCCCCTTGCAGGGGCACGGCGTGACGTTGATGTCGATCGGCTTCATGCTGCCGGAGGACAAGGCCGTCGTGTGGCGGGGGCCGATGTTGATGGGCGCGCTGCAACAGATGTTGACGCAGGTGGAATGGGGCGAGTTGGATGTTTTGCTGGTCGATCTGCCGCCGGGCACGGGCGATGTGGCGATGACGCTGTGCCAGAAATCCGAAGTGACCGGCGCGATCATCGTGTCGACGCCGCAGGATGTAGCACTTCTGGATGCGAAAAAGGCGCTTGATATGTTCAAGACGCTGAAGACGCCGATCCTGGGCCTGATCGAGAATATGGGCGCGTTCCATTGCCCAAAATGCGGGCATGAGGCGCATATCTTCGGGCAGGGCGGGGTGATGAACGCCGCGGCCGAGGCTGGTTTGCCGTTCCTTGGCACGCTGCCCATCGACCTTGAGACGCGGGTGGCAGGCGATGCGGGCGAGCCGATTGCCGCTGGGGACAGCCCGATGGCCGAGGCTTATGCCGCACTTGCGCGGCGCTTCATCGACGGCGGCATGGCCTGACGCGCGGCTGAATGCGTCCGTTTCGCGGCTGCATGCGGGTGAAACGAATCACCCGAGACCGGAACAAACCAAGACCATCTGAGGATCTTGGGATTTTCCGGTAAAAAACTTCCATCTTCTGCCACTTCTCTCCGCAGAGCCCTGCAGCCCCCATATCGTGGGTGCTGCCCGACGTGTGTCTACTACATGGCGCGTCGCGCTGGCACGGATCGACACAAGATGCAGTGTTGGAATGGGGCCAAAATCAACAAATTGGGGCAAAGTGGCAGAAAAAGGTATTGATTGGAGAGCTGTCCCGTGAGACATATTGTTCATCGGCAGATCGAGACAACAAAGGGTCACCAAGACCCGAACCAAAATAAAAATAGGCAGGTTCATACAGGCATCTCAATTGCGCCGAACAACGAGATCCGGCCCGCAAGCGAGCAGACATCCCCCCAGGTAGTTTGCGGAGTCGGACACCCCAGAAATGGGACGAGGGCGGCGGTTGAGGAGTGGCAGCTTCCTCAACCGCCGTTTCCATTTCCGGGACAATCATTGCGGCCACTTTGTGGCGAATTTGAGGCGACAGCGACGTGGACACGTGGTTCCAGGGCACCAACGAGTGCAAGGTTGATGGAAAGGGCCGGGTTTCGCTCCCGGCCAAGTTCCGTCGTGCCTTGCAGGCTGGTGATGCCCGCTGCGCCCCCGGAGAAGCCCCACGCCTTTTCATCGCCTATGGTGAACCCGACGTCGATTTCGTGGAATGCCTGTCAGGGGATGCCTTCGACGAGCTGAGCGCCAATATTCAGGCGATGCCGCAGGGCGAAGAGGACCGGGAAATCCTTGAAATCCTGTACTTTTCGCTGTGTGACGAGGTGCAGGTGGACGACACCGGCCGGTTCGTTTTACCCGGCCCGGCCCGCGAGAGGCTGAACCTTGACGGGGCTGCGATTTTCCAGGGCAAAGGGACGACGTTCCGCATCCTGAAACCCGCCGACAGCGAGGCCACCAAAGACCGCCTGGCCGAAATGCTGGCCCGCAAGCGCGGCGACAAAGAATTCTTCCGCCCGATTTCCTTGGCCAACCCGGCCAAACCCACCCCGGTGACAGAACATGAAACATGACCGACACCCCCCATACCCCCGTTCTTCTTGGCGCAATCCTGGAGCGCGCGGGCCCGATTACTGGCGTCTGGTTGGACGGAACCTTCGGCGCTGGTGGATACGCCCGTGGATTGCTGGATAGGGGTGCGGATCTGGTGATTGGGGTGGATCGAGATCCTTTGGCGTTCGAGATGGCGTCGGACTGGGCCGGGACCTTCGGGGACCGGCTTCGGCTTGTGCCGGGCACCTTTTCGGAACTGGACGCTCTGGCCGGCGAGCCGCTGGACGGCGTAACGCTGGATCTGGGCGTGTCGTCGATGCAGCTCGATCTTGCGGAACGCGGCTTTTCATTCATGCGCGACGGGCCGCTGGATATGCGGATGGGGCAGGCGGGCGTGTCGGCGGAGGATGTGGTGAACGAGGCGTCCGAGCCGCTTTTGGCCGACATCCTGTATCACTACGGCGAAGAACGTGCGGCACGTCGGATTGCCAAGGCAATTGTTGCGGAACGCTTGAAGTATCGCATCAACACCACCTTACAACTTACAGATATCATTGAGAAATGCCTGCCACGCAAAAAGCCCGGCCAAAGCCATCCCGCGACCCGTTCGTTCCAGGCGATCCGCATCGCGGTGAACGATGAATTCGGGCAATTGGCGCAAGGGTTGATGGCGGCGGAGCGGGCGCTGAAACCCGGTGGGCGGCTGGCAGTCGTGACGTTTCATTCGTCGGAAGACCGGATCGTGAAGCGGTTCCTGACGGAGCGGTCAAGCACCGGCGGCGGCGGGTCGCGTTATGCGCCCGAGGCCGATGCCAAGACGCCCGGGTTCGCACTGACCCCCCGCAAGGCGATTGCGCCGGAGGCCGATGAGATCGCCCGCAACCCGCGCGCGCGCTCGGCCAAACTGCGCATCGCAACACGGACCGATGCCCCCGCCCAACCCGTTGATCCGGCCCTGCTTGGCCTGCCAGATGTGAGATTGTCGTGATGCGCTTCACCACGCTTGTTGCCGCCTTGATCGTGATTGGCCTTGGGTATTGGGCCTACCATCAGACGATCCAGACCCAGATGGCCGACCGCGATGTGGACCGCCTGCAACGCCAGATTGCCGCCGAGCATGAGCGTCTGGGCGTGTTGCGGGCCGAATGGGCCTATCTCAACCGGCCCGACCGCTTGCGCGAGTTGGCGCAATTCAATTTCGACCGTCTTGGGCTGCTGCCGCTGGCGCCGGATCAGTTCGGCGATGCGGCGCAGATCCCGTTCCCCGCACCTGACGCGCTTTATGACAACGCGTCGCTGCCGGATGGATATGAGGAGGAGCCGCTATGAGCCTGCGCATCCCATTGCGTCCGCTGACGCGGATCCTTGACGCCCGTGCACGCGGTGAAAACCCGGATAACGTCGAGAAAGAGAACCTGCGCCTGCGTCACGAAGCACAGCGTGACAAGCTGCGGGTGCGCGCCGAAAGCCGCCTGTTGCTCGTCGCGGCGGTCTTCGTGATGGCGTTCAGCGCGGTGGGCTACAAGATGGCGGCGCTGGCCACAACGGAGCCGACCGAGCCGCGGGTCCTGAACCAGGGGCCGACGATCCTTAACACACGCGCCGACATCACCGATCGGCATGGGCGGTTGTTGGCCACGAATTTCGCCACCAACGCGCTTTATGCGCATCCCCATGATATCATTTACCCGCGTCAGGCGGCGGACGGTCTGGCTGAAATCTTCCCCGAGATGGACGCGGACGACCTGTATCGGCGCTTCACCGGGGACAGTCGGTTCATCTGGTTGCGGCGTTACATCTCGCCCGAGCAGGAGCAGTTGGTCCATGACATCGGCTCTCCCGGATTGCTGTTCGGGCCGCGCGAGATGCGGCTTTATCCCAACGGCTCGATCGCGTCGCATGTCCTTGGCGGGGCGAGTTTCGGCGAAGAGGCGGTGAACGCGGCCGAGGTGATCGGCATCGCGGGCGTCGAGGCGCAATATGACGCCGAATTGCGCGACCCGGCACGGGTCGATCCGTTGATGTTGTCGCTCGATCTTTCGGTGCAATCGGCGGTGGAGGAAGTGCTGGCGGGGGGCATGGCGTTGATGAACGCGCGCGGGGCGGCAGCGGTGTTGCTGGACGTACACACCGGCGAGGTCCTGTCGATGGCGAGCCTGCCGGATTTCGACCCCAACGCGCGGCCACGCCCCCTGACGGAAGGCGATCAGGCCGACAGCCCGCTGTTCAATCGCGCGGTGCAGGGCGTTTACGAATTGGGAAGCGTTTTCAAGACCTTCACCATTGCGCAGGCGATGGAGCTGAACCTGTTCAGCCCCTATGACATGATCGACACGACGGGTCCGTTGCGCATGGCGGGTTTCGCGATCCGCGACTTTCGCAGCTATGGCCCGGAGCAAACCGTGGCCGATGTCCTGATCCATTCGTCAAACATCGGGACGGCGCGGATTGCGCGGGTGATCGGCGCGTCGCGGCAGGAGCATTTTCTGGCGCAATTGAACCTGCTGGAGCCCACGGAAATCGAGCTCGTGGAGGCCGCATCGGGCGTGCCGCTGACGCCGCCGCGCTGGGGCGAATTGGCGACGATGACGATCAGCTACGGCCATGGCGTGTCGACCTCGCCGCTGCATCTGGCGGCGGCGTACGCGACGATTGTGAACGGCGGGACTGAGATCATCCCGACGCTGGAGCGCCGCGAGACCCCGCAAAACGGCGCGCGCATCATCTCGGAGCAGACCAGTGCCATGATGAACGCCATGCTGCGCGCGGTTGTCACCGACGGCACGGCGAGTTTCGGCGAAGTCGAGGGATACATGGTGGGCGGCAAGACCGGCACCGCCGACCTGCCGCGTCCGCAAGGGGGGTATTACGAGGACCGCAACCTCAACACCTTCGCCAGCGCGTTTCCGATGAACGATCCGCAATATGTTCTGGTCGTCACGCTGCGCGAGGCGGCGGAGCTTTCGGGGCCGGAGCCGCGCCGCACGGCGGGGTGGACGGCGGTGCCCGTCGCGGCCGAGATCATCCGGCGCACCGCGCCGCTTCTGGGTCTCAGGCCCGACATTGAACATCCCCTTGGTTTGCAGCTATCCAATTCCTCTAACTGAGGGGAATTCCGGATGGCCGCGAAGAGACTTTCCGATCTGGGCCTGACGCCGCGCGGCGAGGATGTGGCGATCACGGGCGTGTCGCTGGACAGTCGAAACGTTGAAAAGGGCCATCTGTTCGCGGCGTTACCCGGCACGCGGGTGCATGGCGGCGCGTTCATACAATATGCGTTGCGCATGGGGGCTGGCGCGGTTTTGACCGACCGCGTGGGGGCCGAGATTGCCAAGGCGGAACTGGCCGCATCGGACGCGGCCTTGGTGGTGGTGGAGGACCCGGCGGGAGCGTTGGCCCATGCGGCGGCGTTGTTTTATGGCGCGCAGCCCGAGACGATGGTGGCGGTGACGGGCACCAACGGAAAGACCTCGGTCGCCAGTTTCACGCGCCAGATCTGGGAAGCGTTGGGGCGTGCAGCGGTCAACATCGGCACGACGGGCGTCGAAGGCGCGTTTGCCGCGCCGGGCCTGCACACCACGCCCGAGCCGGTGACGCTGCACAGGGTGCTCGCCGATATGGCGGCGGGCGGCGTAAGCCATGCAGCGATGGAGGCCTCGTCCCACGGGCTCGATCAGAAGCGGATGGATGGCGTTCGGCTGGCGGCGGCGGGCTTCACGAACCTGACCCAGGATCACCTCGACTACCACGGCGACATGGAGACGTATTTTCAAGCCAAGCTGCGCCTGTTCAACGATCTTTTGCCGGACGATGGCGTCGCGGTCGTGAACCTTGACGACGATTACGGCGCGCGTGTTGCAGAGGTCTGCGAAGCGCGCGGGATCGAGACGTTGGGTGTGGCGCAATATGGCGATGCGGCGTTGAAGATAACGGGACGGCGGATTGATGAGACGGGGCAGGATGTGCTGTTTCGCTGGCAGGACGAGGCGCGGCAGGCGCGGCTGGACCTAATCGGCGCGTTTCAGGCGATGAATGTGCTGACGGCGGCGGGGTTGGTGATTGCAGGCGGCGAGGCGCCAGACGACGTGTTCGCGGTGCTGCCGCGGCTCAAGGGCGTGCGCGGGCGCATGCAATTGGCGGCGCGGCGCAGCCATGGCGCGCCGATCTACGTGGATTATTCGCACACGCCGGATTCGCTGGAAGTGGCGCTGAAGGCACTGCGCCCGCATGTTTTGGGACGGTTGATCGTGGTGTTCGGCGCGGGCGGGGATCGCGACCGGGGCAAGCGCCCGTTGATGGGGCGCGCGGCGGCGGAATTTGCCGATATCGCGTTGGTCACCGACGACAATCCGCGCAGTGAGGCTCCGGGCGCTATCCGGTTGGAGGTCCTGGCCGGATGCCCTGAGGCCACGGAGGTTGGCGACCGGGCCGAAGCGATCTTGCGCGGTGTGGATATGTTGGAGCCGGGCGACGCGCTGTTGATTGCGGGCAAGGGGCACGAGACGGGCCAGCAGGTCGGCGATGTGGTCTATCCGTTCGATGATGTGGAACAGGCCTCCGTTGCGGTGGCCGCGTTGGAGGGGATGGTATGAGCCTTTGGACCGCCGCCGAAGCCGCAAGCGCAACGGGAGGCATTGTGGCCGCCGATTGGGAGGCGGACGGCGTGTCGATCGACACCCGAACGCTGGCACCCGGCGATCTGTTCGTGGCTTTGGAGGCGGCGCGCGACGGGCACGAGTTTGTGGCGCAGGCGCTGGAGGCCGGGGCCGCGGCGGCGATGGTTGTCCATGTGCCGGCGGGCGTGGATCGCGCGAAATGCCTGATCGTGGACGAGGTTTTGCCGAGTCTGGAACGGCTTGGCCAGGCGGCGCGGGCGCGCACGCAGGCCAAGGTGATCGCGGTCACCGGTTCGGTCGGCAAGACCACGGCCAAGGATATGCTGCGGCAGGCGCTGGACGGGCAGGGGCGGGTGCATGCGGCCGTGGCCAGCTACAACAACCACTGGGGGGTGCCCCTGACGCTCGCGCGGATGCCGGAGGATACGGATTTTGCCATCATCGAGATCGGCATGAACCACGCCGGAGAGATTGCGCCCCTGGCCCGGATGGCGCGGCCCGATGTGGCGTTGATCACGACGATTGCGCCCGCGCATTTGGAAAACCTGGGCTCGATGGAGGCGATTGCTGCTGAGAAAGCGTCGATTTTCGAAGGGCTTGAGCCCGGTGGTATCGCTGTGGTGCCGCTGGACGTGAACGAGCGCGATATCCTGCTGGCGGCGGGGCGCGCCCATGCGGCGGAGGTTGTGACCTTCGGCGCGGCGGAGGCGGCGGATTTGCAGCTGAGCGATGTGATGGTGTCGGATGACGCAACGATCCTGCGGATCGCCACGCCCGAGGGTGCGCGGTTGGCGAAGCTGTCGGTGGTTGGACGGCATTACGCGAGCAATGCGGTCGGTGTGATGTTGAGCGTGGCCGCCGCCGGGGCCGACCTGACGCAGGCCACGATGGCCTTGTCGCAATGGCAGCCCGTCGAAGGGCGCGGGCAGCGCGAGCGCATCGCTTTGAGCCGGACGGACGATATCGCCATTGAATTGATCGACGACGCGTTCAACGCCAACCCGACCTCGCTGGCCGCAGGGCTTGAGGTGTTGGCCGGGATCACACCCCCGCGCGGCGGGCGCCGGATCGCGGTTTTGGGTGATATGCTGGAACTGGGCCCGGAGGCGGAGGCAATGCATGCCGGGGTGGCCGCATTGCCCGCAATGGAGGACATCGCGCAGGTCCACACAAGCGGCCCGCTGATGGCGCATTTGCACGCGGCCCTGCCCGAAGCCAAGCGCGGCCTGCACAGTGAAACCGCGCAACAGATGTGCCCCCGGATCGCCCGGGAGCTGAGGCCCGGAGACGTCGTTCTGGTCAAGGGATCAAAGGGCTCCGAGGTGTCGCGCGTGGTTGACGCGCTGCGCAAACTCGGGCAGTCGGCGGAGCAATAAGGGTGAGGGACCGCTAGATGTTGTATTGGCTGAGTGACCTTTCGGACGGTGGCGGTGTCCTCAATCTGTTTCGCTACATCACCTTTCGCGCGGGAGGTGCGTTCTTCACGGCGCTGATCTTCGGGTTCATCTTCGGGCGGCCCCTGATCAACCTGTTGCGGCGCAAGTATCAGCATGGCCAGCCGATCCGCGAGGACGGCCCGGCCAGCCATCTGGAGACCAAGGCGGGCACACCGACGATGGGGGGGCTGCTTATTCTGGCGGCGCTGAGCCTGTCGACGCTTCTGTGGGCGCGGCTCGACAATCCTTATGTGTGGCTCGTGCTGTGTGTGACGGTGTGCTTCGGGCTGATCGGATTTGCCGACGATTGGGCCAAGGTGAGCCGGAATACCTCGGCCGGCGTCTCGGGCAAGGTGCGGCTGGCGGCGGGGTTCGCCATCGCCTGTGCGGCGGCGCTGGTGGCGACACAACTGCACCCCGAGGCGCTGTCGAGCCGGATGGCGTTCCCGATCTTCAAGGATGTGCTATGGAACATGGGCTGGCTCTTCATCCCGTTCGCGATGATCGTGATCGTGGGTTCGGCCAATGCGGTGAACCTGACCGACGGGCTGGACGGCTTGGCGATCATGCCGGTGATGATCGCGGCGGGCACATTGGGGGTGATCGCCTATGCGGTCGGGCGCGTGGATTTCACCGAATATCTCGATGTGCATTACGTGCCGGGCACGGGGGAGTTGTTGATTTTCACCGCCGGTCTGATCGGCGGAGGGCTGGGGTTCTTGTGGTACAACGCTCCACCTGCGGCGGTGTTCATGGGCGACACCGGATCGCTGGCGCTGGGGGGCGCGTTGGGGGCGATTGCGGTGGCCACAAAGCACGAGATCGTGCTGGCGATTGTCGGCGGTCTTTTCGTGGCCGAGGCCGTGTCGGTCATCGTGCAGGTGGCCTATTTCAAGGCGACCGGAAAGCGCGTGTTCCTGATGGCGCCGATCCACCACCATTACGAGAAACGCGGATGGGCCGAGCCACAGATCGTGATCCGGTTCTGGATCATCTCGCTGATCCTGGCGCTGATCGGTTTGGCCACGCTGAAGTTGCGGTGAGCGTGGCGCGCGCTGTCATAGTGCGACGGCCTTGCCGTCATGGCTTTTCGTTGGTGGGCGCGTGTGGCGGGGCAAGGCGTGCGTTTTCCGGCGGTGGCTTGGGCGTAGAGTGCGGACCCTCCGCTTACGGTGGCGTAGCCACCGATCGGGCACTGGGGTGGGGTTTTTCTGGCAAGATGAAAGGGCGATCGCGATGATCCCGGTCTTGGGCTTTGAGGGGGCAAAGGTTCTGGTTTTGGGGCTGGGGCGCTCGGGGTTGGCGGCGGCGCGGGCGTTAAGGGCCGGCGGGGCCGAGGCGCTGTGTTGGGACGACGGCGAAGTAGGCCGCGCGCGGGCCGAAGACGAGGGGTTCGCGCTGCGCGACCCGATGACGGGCGGGGCATTTGCGGACGTGGCCTGTCTGGTGACATCGCCGGGCATTGCGCATCTTTATCCCGCACCGCACCGCGCGATTGCGGCGGCCTATGCGGCCGGAGTGCCGGTCGACAACGATGTGGGCTTGTTCTTTCGTTCGCTTGCGACGCCGGAATGGGACCGGATGGAGAGCCCGCCCAAGGTTGTGGCCGTCACCGGATCGAACGGGAAATCCACGACGTCCGCGTTGATCGCCCATGTGTTGGGGGCGGCCGGTATGGAGTGCCAATTGGCCGGCAATATCGGGCGCGGGGTTCTGGATATCGACCCGCCGGGTGATGGCGGCGTCGTGGTATTGGAGCTGTCGTCGTATCAGACCGAGCTGGCGCGCGCGTTGACGCCGGACATTGCGGTGTTCACCAATCTCAGCCCCGATCACCTGGACCGTCACGGGGGCATGGGCGGGTATTTTGCCGCCAAGCGCAGGCTGTTTGCCGAAGGTGGTCCGGAGCGCGCGATCCTGTGTGTGGACGAGGCCGAGGGCGCCTATCTGGCGGGGCAAATGGCCGAAGGACCAAGCGATCCGCGTGTGATCCGGGTGCGCTCGGGCAAGATCGGCGATGCGCCGGGTTGGGAGTTGAGCACGCGCAAGGGCTGGCTCAGTGAGGTGCGCAAGGGGCGACAGGTGGCCGCGCTGGACCTGCGCGAGGTGCCCGGGCTGCCGGGCGCGCACAACCATCAAAACGCGGCCTGCGCCTATGGCGTGGCGCGCGCGCTGGGTCTGGCGCCGCGTGTGATCGAGGAGGCGTTCCAAAGCTTTGAGGGCCTGCCGCACCGGTCACAACGGGTGGCGGAGATCGGCGGCGTGGCGTTTGTCAACGACAGCAAGGCCACTAATGTGGACGCGGCGGCCAAGGCGTTGGGCGCGTTCAAGCGGATCCGCTGGATCTGTGGCGGGTTGGAGAAGGACGGCGGCCTCGACGGATTGTGGGAGGCGGCAAATTCGGTGACCAAGGCCTACGTGATCGGGCGCGAGGCGGAGGCCTTCGCGCTGCATCTGGGCGATATCCCGAGCGAAGTCTGCGGTGATATGGCAAGCGCGGTGGCGCGCGCGGCGGCGGAGGCCGAGCCGGGCGAGACGGTGTTGTTGGCCCCGGCGGCGGCCAGTTTCGATCAATACGACAGCTTCGAGGCGAGAGGCGCGGATTTCATTGCGCAGGTCGAGGCGTTGACGCGCTGAGCGCGCGGACCTGCCAAAGCGCAAGGCCCGCCACGAGCGCGCCATCCAGCATCACAAGCGTCCGGCCCATTGGCGTGGCGATGTCGCCTGCGACCAGCACGATCAACAAACCCAGCATATAAGCGGCCAGCCCCACGATGTTGCGCCGCGCCCATGTGGCGATGCGCGCGCGGCCTGTGACCCACATCAGCAGCGCCGCATGCCCGACCAGCACGCCGCCGATCACCTGATAGCTGGTGCCTTGGATCAGGCCGATGGTCTGCGCCAAAGGGGCGGACATCAACACACCCGCAAGGCCCGTCACAAGCGAGACGAGCGCGTTGGCGCGAAGCGCGCGGGGCAGGGCATTGGGCTGCGTCATGGGCGCAGAGTGCCGGTCCGCGCGACCCGGTGCAAGAGGCGCTGGGATCGTGTGCTGCGCGGCGCGGATCAATATGGGGAGTCTCCCTCATATCGGGGCGGCGGCTGATGGGCGAAAAAGAGGTAATCCGGGCAAAACCACCGCATTTTCCAGACCCGGTCCGATTTTCTGACCTCTCCCGAAAGGAGGCCCATTATGACCATGAAATCTATCCATTCCGCCGCGATTATCTGTGCCCTGCTGAGCCTGCCTGCCGTTGCGCAAGCCACGCCGGGGGTTGTGATTGTGCCGCAGGGTGGGCTTGATCCCAACGGGTTTGAGCACCCTGGCACGGCGCAAAGCCCCAATCCATTCGGAGGGTTGCACATGGCCCATGAAACCGACGGGCTGGCCTATGCCTTCATCGGGGCCGAGCCGACGGTGGAGCGGGTGGAGCTTGTGGCGATGCCGGGCCTGTTCACCTGCGTAGAATTTTCGCAAGGCTCCAATCGCGACGTGCCGTGCGCGCATTACCTTTTCCCGGACGGTCGGACCGGCCCGCTCGGGATCGCGGACGAAACGAGGGGGACATTTGATTATTCCGTGGCACCCCGCATCGAAATCGACGTGATCAGTTCGATCAACGTCGCGAGCTGCATGGGAACGGCGGACGCCTGCCGCCAGACGGTGTATTTTCAGGTGGCGGACGGATCATGACGGACCGCGCACGCATGACACTCGTGGCCATGGTCGCTGCACTTTCAATGGCCCATCCCGTCTTGGCCGAAGACCCGCCCGTGACACCAAGCGAACCCGTCGTTCCCGGCCTGATCTTCGGGGCCATTGACCCGCCGGTCATCGGGCGTGAACGGCTGATCGTCGAGGTTTTGCCGCAGACCGGTGTTTGTATGCACCTCTTGGTGAATTTCGGGGACCCGTGCCCGATCATACGACTGCCTGACGGCACGGAACGGGCCGCAATGATCGTGGGCTTCCACCGCGCGGGTCCACTGACAATCGAGGTCGACCGCCTGACTTACGATTATGAAGGCTGGACCTATCGGGATTATGCCCCGCCGGCCTTTGAATACGTTGGGAGCACCGAATATCGGCAGTGGTCGCGTGAGGAATGGGGACCGTGCCCCCAAGATCTCTGCACCCTGCCACCGGCAAGGCCTGTGCATCCGGTTTATACGATCCCTTACCCGGAACAGGTGCAGCGGGAGTTCATCGACGTGGAATTGGTCAGCGATCAGGGCGTTTGTATTGCCCACAGCCTTCCGGAAAACGAGGAATTCGACTGCCATGAGGTACGTTTGCCGGAGGGAGAGGTCATTGCGCTTGATATCGGACCCCATCGGCGCTTCCCCATCGGGTCGATGCTTTACATGGAGCGGATCACCTACGCCGCGCCGCATCCGTTGTTTGACCATGACCGGTTCGAATTCTTGCCCTACGCGCGCCCGGGTGAATGACGGACCCCGCCCCTGGCCCGCCAATGCGGTCCGGGGGCGACACTTTCGCTAGCCAGTGCTGCTTTTTCAGGGTAAACTGATGCAATAGATCCGGGAAAACCCGGGCTTGAGCAGAATACGCGATGGCAAACATCGCAACGCAAGGCAGGCGACCCATGACGGAAATGGCGCACGGCACAGTTATTGTGCACACGGGCGACGCGGTTATTCCGCGCTGGTGGAGCACGATTGATCGGGTGACGATCGGGTGCATCTTCGGGTTGTTCGCGATCGGCATCCTTCTGGGCTTTGCGGCCTCGCCACCGCTGGCCGAGCGCAACGACCATGAACCGTTCCACTACGTGATCCGGCAGGCGGCCTTTGGGGGGCTTGCCCTGTTTGTGATGATCGTCGTGTCGATGATGACACCGACAAATGTGCGCCGATTGGGCGTGCTGGGTTTTTTCGGGGCGGTCGCGGCGGTGGCCCTGTTGCCGATATTCGGCACGGATTACGGGATGGGCGCGACGCGGTGGTATTCGCTTGGGTTTGCCTCGTTGCAGCCGTCGGAATTCCTCAAGCCGGTCTTCGTGGTCTTCACCGCCTGGATGATGGCGGCCAGTCAGGAGGTCGCCGGCCCGCCGGGCAAATCGGTGTCGCTTTTCGTGACCATCGTGCTTGTGGCGTTCCTTGCGATGCAGCCCGACTTTGGGCAGGCGGCGTTGATCATCTTTGCCTGGGGCGTGATCTATTTCGTGGCGGGCGCGCCTATGGTGATCCTTATGGGGCTGGCGGGGGTCGTGTTGGCGGTCGGGGTTTTGGCCTACAACTCCTCCGAGCACTTCCAGCGCCGCATCGACGGGTTCCTCAGCGATGAGGTCGGCGAGAATACGCAGCTTGGTTTTGCCACCGATGCGATCCGCGAGGGCGGTCTGTTCGGCACCGGTCTGGGCGAGGGGTCCGTGAAGTGGACGCTGCCCGATGCGCATACCGATTTCATCATTGCCGTCGCGGCCGAGGAATATGGCTTCGTACTGGTGGCTGTGATCATCGCGCTGTTTTTGACGATCACGCTGCGCAGCTACTTCCGTCTGATGAAAGAGCGTGATCCGTTTGCGCGGCTCGCGGGTACCGGGCTGGTCAGTCTGCTGGCGCTGCAGGCGTTTATCAACATGGGCGTGGCGGTGCGTTTGCTTCCCGCCAAGGGCATGACCTTGCCGTTCGTCAGCTACGGCGGCTCGTCCCTGATCGCGACGGGGATCGCGGTGGGTATGCTTCTGGTGTTCACACGGACCCGGCCGCAGGGCGATATCGCCGATCACCTTCTGACGAGGTCGCGGTAGGGCATGACGCAAAAGCACCTCATCATCGCGGCGGGCGGCACGGGCGGGCATATGTTCCCCGCGCAGGCCCTGTCCGAGGCGATGTTGCGCAATGGCTGGCGCGTGACGCTTTCCACGGATGCACGTGGCGCGCGTTATGTTGGCGGGTTTTCCCATGCGGTCGAGATCCGGCAGGTGTCGAGTGCGACCTTCACTCGGGGTGGCGTGCTGGCCAAACTGGCCGTGCCGTTTCGTATCTTCGGCGGCGTGGCGACAGCGACCTGGCGGATGTGGCGCGAAAAGCCCGACGTTGTGGTGGGCTTCGGCGGCTATCCGACGATCCCGGCCATGGCGGCGGCGGTTCTGACGCGCAGGCCGCGTATGTTGCATGAACAAAACGGCGTTCTGGGCCGGGTGAACGGGCTGTTTGCCAAGCGGGTGATGCATGTCGCCTGCGGCACCTGGCCAACGGAGGTGCCCGAGGGCACGGATGCGCGCGATGTGGGCAACCCGGTGCGCGCCGGGATCGTCGAGCGTGCAGGCGCGCCCTATACGCCGCCCGGCGATTGGCCAATGAACCTTCTGGTATTCGGCGGCAGCCAAGGCGCGCGCATCCTGTCGGATGTGGTGCCCGCGGCAGTGGCGCTTTTGCCCGAGGGCATGCGCCATCATTTGCGGATCAGCCAACAGGCCCGCGAAGAGGACCTCGACCGCGTCCGCGCCGCCTATGACGCGATGGGGCTGCGCGCCGAGGTCGAGACCTTTCTGCACGACATGCCCACGCGACTGGCCGAGGCGCAGCTTGTGATCTGCCGCTCGGGCGCATCTTCCGTGGCCGATATCTGCGTCGTGGGGCGACCGGCGATCTATGTGCCCTACGCGGCGGCTGTGCGCGATGAACAAACCGCCAATGCGCGCGGCGCGGTCGATGCCGGAGCCGCCGCCCTGATGCCCGAAAGCAAACTCACACCCGAGGCCTTGGCCGAGGTGATACAATCCATCCTGACACAACCCGAAGCCGCGACGCGCATGGCCATCGCGGCCCTGTCCGTCGGCAAGCCGGACGCCACGGAACGGCTGGTTGCACTTGTCGAAAAACTCGCCGAAGAGCGCGCCTGAAAAAGGAACAGACCCATGAACGCCGCCGCCACGAAACTGCCCACGCAACTTGGACCGATCCACTTTGTCGGCATCGGCGGGATCGGTATGTCGGGGATTGCGGAGGTGCTTTTGAACCACGGCTATCAGGTGCAGGGATCGGACCTGAAGCCGTCGAAGATCACCGAACGCTTGCGCGATCTGGGGGCGCAGATCTTCATCGGGCAGAAGGCCGAAAACCTTGAAAACGCCGAGGTTGTGGTGGTCTCCAGCGCGATCAAGCCGGGCAACGCGGAACTGGACGCTGCGCGGCTTAGGGGCCTGCCGGTGGTGCGCCGGGCCGAGATGCTGGCCGAGTTGATGCGCCTGCGGTCGAACATCGCTGTGGCAGGGACACATGGCAAGACGACGACCACGACGATGGTGGCGACGCTGCTGGATCATGGCGGCATGGATCCGACGGTGATCAACGGCGGGATCATCCATGCCTATGGCTCCAACGCGCGGGTCGGGCAGGGCGATTGGATGGTCGTCGAGGCCGATGAAAGCGATGGCACGTTCAACCGCTTGCCCGCCACGATTGCAATCGTGACCAACATCGACCCCGAGCATATGGAGCATTGGGGCACCGAGGAGAACCTGCACCAGGGGTTCCTCGATTTCGTCTCGAACATTCCGTTCTACGGCGTGGCCGTGTGCTGCACCGATGACCCCGATGTGCAGACGCTGGTGGGCCGGATCACCGATCGCCGCGTGGTGACCTTCGGGTTCAACGCGCAGGCCGACGTGCGGGCGACGAACCTGACCTACAAGGGGGGCGTGGCGCATTTCGACATCGCGTTGCAGGGCGATGATATGGTGATCGAGGGCTGCCGCCTGCCGATGCCGGGAAATCACAACGTTTCCAACGCTTTGGCCGCCGTTGCGGTGGCGCGCCATCTGGGCATGAAGGGCCGCGAGATCCGCGAAGCGCTGGCCGGGTTCAAGGGCGTGAACCGGCGTTTCACCAAGGTGGGCGAGGTCGGCGGGATCACCGTGATCGACGATTACGGCCATCACCCGGTCGAGATAGCCGCCGTTTTGACAGCTGCGCGCCAGGCCAGCGAAGGCCGCGTGATCGCGGTGCATCAACCGCACCGCTACAGCCGCCTGCACAGCCTGTTCGAAGAGTTCTGCGGCTGCTTTTCCGAGGCCGACGTGGTTGCCATCGGCGAGGTTTACGCCGCCGGTGAGGACCCAATCGAGGGCGCAAGCCGCGATGATCTGGTCGCCGGCATGATCCGGCACGGGCACCGTCATGCTTGTGCCATAATGGACGAGGATGATCTTGAGCGGCTTGTGCGCGAAGAGGCACGGCCCGGCGACATGGTCGTCTGTCTGGGCGCGGGCACGATCAGTGCCTGGGCAAATGGCTTGCCGGAACGCTTGAAGGATTTGGACAAGAAGGTGGTTGGCGGATGATCGCGAATTTCTCTCTCGGGACGGTCGGCCCATGATGTCCGGGCCAGGTTTTGTCATCGCGGGCATGGTCGCCCTGGGCCTGCTGGCCTTTGTCCTGTCGCGCCGGTTTGGCGCACGCGCGGGCTGGTTCATGGTGGGCTGCGTGGCCTTGCTGAACGTGCCCAACATCGTGGGCTTTCTGGTTTTTCGGGCCAGCTCCACCGGACCCGGCCCAGGCACCGAAGTGGAGGCCTATGCCGTGCCGGATGCCTCGGCGTTTGGTTTTGTAGACTTTACGGCGAGCGCCGCCCCGGCCTTTGCCGTCGCCACCCTTGTCGCGACCGCGCTTGGCGCGACCGTGGGGGCATGGCGCCGGGTGGCGCGGCCCGCATGAGCGCGGCGTTGATCCTGGCAAGCGTTTGGGTCCTGGCCTCGGCCATCACCGCGATGCTGCCCTACCGGATGCAATTCCCGCCGGGCATCGCGCTTCTGTTCCTGTCCGTGCCGCTGCTGATCTTCATCGGCATCAGCCATGGTTTCATCTGGGTTGGGCTGTTTCTGTTTGCGGTGGCCTCGATGTTCCGTAATCCGCTGATCTATTTTGCGAAACGCCTGATGGGGCGGCCCACCTGATGCCGGTGTCGTTGATCCTCGCGTGCCTTTGGGCGTTGATCGCTTGCGCGGCTGGCATGGGGCCACGGCGGTTCCATATTCCGGCGGCCTGGGTGTTGATCCTGACGGGCATCCCGCTTTTGGGCTTTGTCACCTATCAGGCCGGTCCGGTCTGGGGCCTTGTTCTGTTATGCGCTGGCGCCTCGGTGCTGCGGTGGCCGCTCATCCGGCTTGGCCAACGCATCCGCCGCGCGCTGTTTCCGCCGCGGATAGAGGATGAGCGGCAGTGATGGATCAGGCCATTCTGTTCACCGGCTTCGCCACCATGGCGGGCGTTCTGGCGGGCTACATCGCGGCTCGGATCGGCCGAAAGAGCCATGTGATGGCGCTTTGGGGGATCGCGGCGCTGGCCGTGATCCTCTACCCGATCTGGCTTGATCGCGGCGTCGGATCGAAGATACCGGGCGCACCGACGGTGTTGTATTTCGGACTAATTCCCTTTGCGATGGGGGTTCTCGCAGGCAGCGTCTCGGGCGCGGTGATGCGCGCCGTTTTCGCGCGGGGCGACCGGACGTGACGCAGCCGCTGCCGCACCCACGTGGCCGGCTGACGCCGAACCGCGATCTGTCGGGATTGACGTGGTTGCGGGTCGGGGGACCGGCGGAATGGCTGTTCCAGCCCGCCGATGAAGATGATTTGAGCGATTTTTTGTCGGCGCTGGACCGCGATATCCCGGTGTTCGCAATGGGCGTGGGCTCGAACCTGATCGTGCGGGACGGCGGTTTGCCCGGCGTCACGATCAAGCTGGGACGCCCGTTCATGGATGTGGCCGTCGACAGCGACACCGTGACCGCGGGGGCGGCCGCGCTGGACGCGCGAGTGGCCAAGGCGGCGGCCGACGCGGGCATCGATCTGACGTTCCTGCGCACGATCCCGGGCTCGCTCGGCGGCGCGCTCAAGATGAATGCCGGCTGCTACGGCAGCTATGTCGCGGATCATTTCGTCTCGGCCAACGCGGTCCTGCGCGATGGCACGCGGATCACGCTTGGCGCGCAGGACATCAAGTTTGCCTACCGGCAGACGGACCTGCCCGAGGGCGCGGTCATCACCAGCGTGACCTTGCGCGGGGATCACGCCGAGCCCGACACCCTCCACGCCCGGATGACCGACCAACTGGCCAAGCGTGATGCGACCCAACCCACCAAGGAGCTGACGGCAGGCTCGACCTTTCGAAATCCCGCGGGCTTCAGCTCGACCGGGCAGGCCGATGATACCCATGAGCTCAAGGCCTGGAAGGTGATTGACGAGGCGGGCATGCGCGGGGCCACGCGGGGCGGCGCGCAGATGTCGCAGATGCATTCCAACTTCCTCGTTAACAAGGGTGGCGCAACTGCCGCAGACCTCGAAGGATTGGGCGAAGAGGTCAGAAAAAGGGTGTACGCGTCGCACGGCATCGAATTAGAATGGGAAATCATGCGCGTGGGCAAACCCGCGCAGGATATATAAGAGCAAGGGTCCGCGAAAAATCGCGGGCAAAACCGACCCGGCGGGCACGTATCCAACGGGCAATTTGAGGACCAGGCGGTGGCAGGGCAGAGCAGCCTCCCCTCCCGTGTCGTTGTTTTGATGGGTGGCCCCTCTGCCGAGCGCGAGGTGTCGCTGAGCACCGGAGCAGGGTGCGCCGAAGCGCTACGCGGAGAAGGCTTTGACGTGATCGAACTTGATCCCGGCCCCTTTGGGTCGGGCGAGGATCTGTGCGCCAAGCTGCGCGCCGCGAAGCCCGACGTCGTTTTCAACGCATTGCATGGACGCTGGGGCGAAGATGGCTGCGTGCAGGGCCTGCTGGAATGGATGCGCCTGCCGTACACGCATTCCGGCGTGCTGGCCTCGGCCATCGCGATGGACAAGACCCGCGCCAAGGATGTGTATCGTCGCCACGCGCTTCCGGTGGCCGACAGTCTGATCTGCGCCAAGGCCGACGTGTCGGCGCGCCACGTGATGACGCCGCCCTATGTGGTCAAGCCCAACAACGAAGGCTCGTCGGTCGGCGTCTACCTTGTGAACGAGGTGGCGAACGGCCCGCCCAAGCTTGACGATCATATGCCGCAAGAGGTGCTGGTCGAGCAATTCGCACCGGGCCGCGAGCTGACCTGTTCGGTGCTTGGCGACGGCCCGAACGACCCCGGTGCGCTGACCGTGACCGACATCATCACCGACGGCTGGTACGATTACGACGCGAAGTACAAGCCCGGCGGATCGCGCCATGAGGTGCCTGCGAACGTGCCGTCCGAGATTTTCGACGCCTGCATGGATATGGCCATTCGCGCGCATACCGCGCTGGGATGCCGGGGCGTGAGCCGCACCGATTTCCGCTGGGACGAGGGCAAGGGGCTCGACGGCCTGATCGTGTTGGAAACGAATACGCAACCCGGCATGACGCCGACCTCGCTGACGCCGGAGCAGGCCGAGGCGCGGGGACTGAGTTTCGGCGCGTTGTGCCGTTGGTTGGTGGAGGATGCCACATGCGACCGTTGATTGCCCGCCGTCCCGCGGCGCTTCCTGCAGCACCGCTTGATCCGGCGCCGTCGCGGCTGAGCTACCGGGCGCAGCGTCTGTGGCTGACGCCGTTGTTTCGCCGGGCGCTCAATATCGGGGTGCCGCTGCTGATCCTGTGCGCCGCGATCACCTGGTATCTGAGCGATGAAGCGCGGGTGACGAGCCTTGTGGATGCGGCCTCCGAGATCCGGCGCGAGGTCGAGAACAGGCCAGAGTTCCGCGTCAACGTGCTTGGCATCGACGGTGCAAGCGAGGGAGTAACAGAAGAGGTCCGGGCCGCACTGGCGCTCGATCTGCCGATGTCGTCCTTCGATCTCGACCTTGAGGAATTGCGTGGTCGACTGGAGGCCTTGCCCGCCGTGCGCACTGCGGATTTGCGGGTGCAGGCGGGCGGATATCTGGCCGTGCGCATCGACGAACGCGTGCCCGCGGCGCTTTGGCTGACCCATGAGGGCTTGGCGATCATCGACCGCGAGGGGCATTTCATCGCCGGGTTCGGCCAATATGAGCTTGATCGCCCGCTGCCGTTGCTGGCCGGACAGGGGGCCGATCTGGCCGTGGAGGAAGCGCTGGCGCTGGTGGAGGCGGCCGCGCCCCTTGGCGAACGCCTGCACGGCCTGGTGCGGATGGGCGAGCGGCGCTGGGACGTGGTTCTGACCAATGACAGCCGGATCATGCTGCCGGAAACCGGCGCGCGCGGGGCCTTTGACCGGGTGCTGGCGCTGCACGATGTCGGCGAGATCCTGTCGCGCGATCTGCTCAGTGTGGACCTGCGCAATCCGGGCCGCCTGACGGTGCGCCTGTCCGACAGTGCAATGGAAGAGTTTCGCCGCATCCGTGGGCTTGTGGCGAGCGGGACGAGTGGAGAGAACCAGGGATGACGTTGCTTTATCAGACGCAGCGGGCGATGCGCGCCAAGCGGACCGAAGCCATGCGGCGCGGCGTCATTGCCGTGCTCGACATCGGCACCTTCAAGGTTGCCTGCCTGGTGCTGCGCTTCGACGGTGCAGAGGTCGAGGAGGAGGGCATCGGCGCGATGGCCGGGCAATCGGCCTTTCGCGTGATCGGCGCCGCCACGACGCGCTCGCGCGGGGTGAAATTCGGTGAGATTGACACCGTGCACGAGACCGAGCGCGCGATCCGCACCGCCGTCCAGGCGGCCCAGAAGATGGCCAACGCGCGCGTCGATCATGTGATCGTGTCCCTGTCGGGCGCGCGTCCGCGCAGTTATGGCCTGACCGGGGAAGTCGATATTCAGACCGGCACCGTCGAGGATCAGGACATCGGCCGCGTCCTGTCGATGTGCGACATGCCCGATATCGGGCCGGGCCGTGAAGTGCTGCATGCGCAGCCGGTGAACTTTTCGCTCGATCACCGCACCGGCCTCGGCGATCCGCGCGGGCATGTGGGCAACAAGCTGGCCTGTGACATGCACCTACTGACGGTGGATGCCGCCGCGATCGAGATGCTTCTGCATTGCGTGAAACGCTGCGACCTGGAACTGGCCGGTGTTGCCAGCGCGCCCTACGTGGCCGCGATGTCGTCGCTGGTTGAGGACGAGCAGGAGCTTGGCGCCGCCTGTATCGACCTTGGGGCAGGGGCCACGTCGCTGTCGATTTTCATGAAGAAGCACATGATCTTCGCCGATACCGTCCGCATGGGCGGCGCGCATGTGACCCGCGACATTTCGCAAGGGCTCCAAATCCCGATGGATGATGCCGAACGGATCAAGACCAAGTTCGGCGGGCTGATGGCCACGGGCCTCGACGATCGCGAAATCATCGAGCTGGAAGGGCAGACCGGCGATTGGCACCACGATCGCCGCACCGTCAGCCGCGCCGAATTGATCGGCGTGATGCGTCCGCGCGTAGAGGAAATCCTCGAAGAGGTGCGCGCACGTCTGGATGCGGCAGGATTCGAACATCTGCCCTCGCAGCGCATCGTTTTGACCGGCGGCAGTGCGCAGATCCCAGGCCTCGACGGGTTGGCCAGCCGCATTCTCGGCAACCAGGTGCGCCTTGGGCGCCCGATGCGCGTGGCGGGCCTGCCGCAATCGGCCTACGGCTCGGCGTTTGCGGCTTGTGTGGGGCTGTCGCTGTTTGCGGCGTCGCCTCAGGACGAGTGGTGGGATTTCGATTTGCCCGCCGACCGATTGCCCGCGCGATCCGTGCGTCGGGCCATGAAGTGGTTCCGCGACAACTGGTAGCCCCTTCATCTGGGGTGTATACGCTAAATCGCCCGTGTTCTCGTCACAAAGTGGCCATATTTCGCCCATTGGGGGTATTTTCCACGTGACGCCCGCGCCGCGACTCGGTAGTCTTGCGCGCAATAAACGAGGCAGCACGGTGATCCGGCGGAAGACCGGGGCCAGGATAGAAACAGGCGGACAGTACCTATGACACTTAATCTTACCATGCCCGACGCGCAGCCCGAGTTGAAACCGCGCATTACCGTTTTCGGGGTCGGCGGAGCCGGCGGAAACGCGGTCAACAACATGATCGACCAGCAGCTGGACGGTTGCGAATTCGTGGTCGCCAACACCGACGCTCAGGCGCTGAGCCAGAGCCGTGCGCACAGCCGCATCCAGATGGGCGCACGCGTCACCGAAGGCCTGGGCGCCGGCGCCCGGCCCGCCGTTGGTGCAAGTGCCGCCGAGGAAAGCATCGAGGAAATCGTTGATCACCTGGCGGGCGCACATATGTGCTTCATCACTGCCGGGATGGGCGGCGGCACCGGAACCGGTGCGGCCCCGATCATCGCGCAGGCCGCGCGGGAACTTGGCGTTCTGACCGTAGGGGTGGTGACCAAGCCGTTCCAGTTCGAAGGCAACAAGCGCATGAAGCAGGCCGATGACGGGATCGAATCCCTTCAGAAGGTCGTTGACACGCTGATCATCATTCCGAACCAGAACCTGTTCCGGCTCGCCAACGAAAAGACCACCTTCACCGAAGCCTTCGCGCTTGCCGACGATGTGCTTTACCAGGGTGTGAAGGGTGTGACGGACCTTATGGTACGCCCGGGCCTGATCAACCTCGACTTCGCCGACGTGCGCGCGGTGATGAACGAAATGGGCAAGGCCATGATGGGTACAGGCGAGGCCGAGGGCGAAAATCGCGCCTTGGGTGCCGCCGAAAAGGCCATCGCCAACCCGCTTCTGGACGAGATCAGTCTGAAAGGCGCGAAAGGTGTTTTGATCAATGTCACCGGTGGCTACGATCTGACCCTGTTCGAGCTGGACGAGGCCGCCAACCGCATCCGTGAGGAAGTGGATCAGGAAGCCAACATCATCGTCGGCTCCACCCTCGACACCGACATGGAAGGCCAAATGCGCGTGAGCGTCGTGGCAACCGGCATCGACGCTGCCGAACGGCAGGAAGCGGCCCCGCTCCCGGCGCGCCACATGGCGGCCGCTGCGGTTGCCGCCCCCGAGGTTGAGGCGCAGGCAGAAGCGCCTGCCGCATCGGATCTGGTGGCGGAAGAGGGTGGCGCGGACGCCGGCACCGAGCCTTCGCTCTTCGAAGGGTTCGACGCAGCAGCAGCGGCGACCGACGCGCCCGAAGTTGCGGCCTCCGATGATGTCCCGCCGCCAGCCTACCGGCCCGCGCCGGTTCCGGCACCCGCGCCGCAGCCAGCGCCGGTCCTGAATCAGGCGCCGATGCGCGCCGCCCCGGTGGCGCATGCCGCCGAGCAACCGCAACATGGCTACCTGGCGCCGAAGCCCGCCGCCGCCGCTGGCTCGCCCACGCCCGAGGCGCTGGCCCGTCTGCGCGCTGCGATCCAACGCGACCTTCCGCGCGGCGAGGCAGAAGTGACGCCCCCGTCGCAGGAACCCAAGCGTGGGTTCGGGATTAATTCCCTGATCAACCGGATGACCGGCAGCGCCGATGACGGCCCCGCCCCGGTGGAGCGTCGTCAGCCCACAATGCAGGCCGCACCGCCCCCCGTCGCGCCGCAGCAACCGAGCGCTGCGGATGACGGGATTGTGGATCCGGATCAGGAACGCATCGAAATCCCCGCCTTTTTGCGCCGACAGGCCAATTGAACGGGTCACAAACAACAAGAAAGGGTCGGCCACGCGCCGGCCTTTTTTTATGCCTTATCAACCGCTTGGCGCACGCCATTAACACTGCAGGCAAGAATTCGCCGACACTTTGAGGCATTGTTGCAGCGCGTCATAAAGCTTGAATTGCGCCTGGCGCGCCCCCCCGATAGGCCGTTCAATAGCGGAAAGGTGTTGCGTCACCTTCGCCGCGATGTCGCAGAGCACGCACAAGAAATGGGTGCCGCGATACCATTGGGACAGTAAGGCAGGCGAACTCATGCAGGCGACACTCCGCAAGAAGGTAGCGTTCAACGGCGTTGGCCTCCACCTCGGGCAAAGCGCCTCGGTCAGTATCCTTCCGCAATCCATCAATGTCGGTATCTGGTTCCGCCGGACCGACCTTGACGATGCGCCGATGATCCCCGCGCGCTACAATCTTGTGCCCGAAAGCCGCCTTTGCACGCGTCTGGTCGCCGAAGACGGGACCGAGGTTTCGACCATCGAACACATCATGGCGGCGCTGGTGGGCTGTGGCATCCATAACGCGCTGGTCGAAGTGGATGGGCCGGAACTTCCGATCCTCGACGGCTCGGCCGCCCCGTTTGTGCGCGGTATCCTGGATGCAGGCATTCAACGGCAATCCGCGCCGATCCACGCGCTTGAAGTGCTGAAGCCCGTTCGGGTGGAGGACGGCGACGCCTGGGCCGAGCTTGAGCCCGCGCCGGGCCTCGAGATGGACTACACAATCAATTTCGTCGATGCTGCGATCGGCTATCAACGCCGCTTCGAAAGGCTGGCCAATGGCCGCTTCGTGCGCGAGCTCTGCGACAGTCGCACTTTCTGCCGCCGCGCCGATGTCGATATGATGCGCCAAGCGGGGTTGGCGCTTGGCGGCACTTATGAAAACGCGGTCGTCGTGGATGGCGACACTGTGCTCAGCCCTGGCGGATTCCGCCATGCGGATGAAGCGGTGCGCCACAAGATGCTCGACGCGCTCGGCGACCTGGCTTTGGCCGGCGCGCCGATCCTGGGGCGCTATATCGGCGTGCGTTCGGGCCATATGTTGACCAACAAATTGCTGCGCGCGCTCTTCGCGACGCCGGGTGCCGTGCGTCTGGTTGAGTGCTCCGCGGACCAGGCCGCCAGCCTGCCGGGCGTCGGCGTGAAGACCCGCGATCTGGCCGAGGTCGCCTGACCCGGTCTTGCACGCATCCTTGATCCGCTGGGGTGGATCGGGGATTTTGCACACAAAAGGAATGTGCTAGAGCTTGCGCGATTGGCCTCGAAAGGGGCGATTTGGAATTGATGCGCCGGGTCTGGGCGCTTTGTTTTTGGGGTCGTCTGCATGAATACCACCCGTATCCGTCTCTCCGGTGCAGCACTTGCGCTGACACTCGTTCTGGCGGGCTGCGGCGGTGGCGGCCTTTTGGGCGGCGGCGGTGGCGGCGGTGGCCTGTTCGGCGGCGGCGGTGGTGGCCTTTTTGGTGGCGGCGGCGGCGAGCGCGGCGGGTTCTTTGCCAGCCGCAGTGCAAACCTTCCACTCGAAGAACTGGACGCCGAAACGATTTACCAGCAGGCTGAGTTTGAACTTGATCGCGGCAATTTCGATGAGGCGGCCGGGCTGTTCATCGAGGTCGAGCGCCTGCATCCCTATTCGCAATGGGCCGAGCGGGGCCTGATCATGGCGGCGTTTTCCTACCATGAGGATGGCGATTACGAATCCGCCCGTGTCGCGGCGCAGCGCTACCTGGACTTCTACCCGGGCAACGAAGACGCCGCTTACGCGCAATACCTTCTCGCGCTGAGCTATTACGATCAAATCGATCAGGTCGGCCGCGATCAAGGCGTGACCTACCAGGCGCTTCAAGCCCTGCGCGTGGTCATCGAACGCTACCCCGACAGCGAATACACCCAGGATGCGATCCTGCGCTTCGATCTGGCCTTCGACCATCTGGCGGGCAAGGAGATGGAGGTCGGGCGCTTCTACCTGCGGCGTGAGCATTACACATCGGCCATCAACCGGTTCCGCGTCGTGGTCGAGGAATTCCAGACCACATCGCACACGCCCGAAGCTCTGCTGCGGCTGGTCGAGGCCTACCTCGCCCTTGGCCTCACCGACGAGGCGCAGACCGCGGGCGCGATCCTTGGCTACAACTTCCAATCCTCGCCGTTTTATGACGATGCATTCCGGCAATTGACCGGGCAGGGCCTGTCACTTGAGGCGGCCGGAGAGAACTGGTTGCGCGAAGTCTGGCAGCAGACGGTTCGGGGCGATTGGCTGTAATGTGCAAGCGGTGGGGGCAGCCCCACCCGACGGGCTGACCCATGCTGCGCCATCTCGACATACGTGACATGTTGATCATCGACCGGCTGGAACTTGCGTTTCAGCCCGGCCTCAACGTGCTGACCGGGGAAACCGGGGCGGGCAAGTCGATCCTGCTCGACTCGTTGGGGTTTGTCTTGGGCTGGCGTGGGCGCGCCGATCTGGTGCGCAGCGGGGCCGAGCAGGGCGAAGTGGTGGCCGTGTTCGACCTGTCCCCCGGCCACCCCACGCGCGCTGTGTTGGAGGAGGCCGGATTGCCGGTGTCCGACGAATTGATCCTGCGCCGCATCAACACACCCGAGGGCCGCAAGACCGCCTGGGTCAACGACCGCCGTGCTTCGGGTGAGGTTCTGCGCGCTCTGTCCGATTGCCTTGTCGAGCTGCATGGGCAGCAGGATGACAAGGGCCTGCTTGATCCGAAAAACCACCGCGCGATGCTGGACGATTTTGGCGGGCTCGACCCGTTGCGCGCCAAGGTTGCCGCCGCGTGGCGCGACAGGGCCGCCGCCGCAAAGGCACTGACCGCCGCCGAGGTACGCCTGGCCGAAATGCGCGCAGAGGAGGAATTTCTGCGTCATTCGGTGGCCGAATTGGACAAGCTTGCCCCGCTCGAAGGCGAGGAGGCCGAACTCGATACCCGCCGCCGCCTCATGCAGGGCGCGGAAAAGATGCGCGAAGATGTGGCCCGCGCCATTGACGGGCTTGGCTTGAACGGGGCCGAAGGTGCGATCGTCGATGCGCAGCGTTGGCTCGACGGGGTCGTCGATCAGGCCGAGGGCAAGCTGGAAGGCCCACTGGCCGCCCTTGAGCGCGCGATGGTGGAACTGGGCGACGCGCAGGCCGGTGTCGCGGCCTTTGCCGAACGGTTGGAATTCAACCCGTCTGAATTGGAAATGGTCGAAGAACGCCTGTTCGCCCTGCGCGGTCTGGCCCGCAAACACAACGTGTTGGCCGATGAGCTGG
This sequence comes from Gymnodinialimonas ulvae, assembly GCF_037543845.1. Lineage (NCBI taxonomy): Bacteria > Pseudomonadati > Pseudomonadota > Alphaproteobacteria > Rhodobacterales > Paracoccaceae > Gymnodinialimonas > Gymnodinialimonas ulvae. The sequence goes on along the minus strand of NZ_JBBIFX010000001.1, from coordinate 1,297,737 downwards.
CCGTTTTGGCCAAGGCCTTGTCCAGGCGTCTTGCGGCCCTCGATGGCGGCGAAGCGGAGCTGGGGGATTTGCAGGCCCGCCTGACCGCCGCCGAAGCTGCCTTCGCGGATGTCGCCGAGCAGCTCAGCGCCAAGCGCGCCGCGGCGGCCAGCAAACTCGACAAAGCCATGGCCGTCGAATTGGCCCCCCTGAAGATGGAGCGCGCGGTGTTCGAGACCCGGCGCGACGCCGCGCCCGCCGGTCCCGACGGCATCGACGCGATCACCTTCACCGTCGCCACCAACCCTGGCGCCCCGGCCGGCGCGTTGAACCGGATCGCGTCGGGCGGCGAGCTGTCGCGGTTCCTACTGGCGCTCAAGGTCTGTCTGACGGCGGATGCCACGGGCCTGACGATGATCTTCGACGAGATCGACCGCGGCGTGGGTGGAGCCACCGCCGATGCCGTCGGTCGTCGCCTATCGTCGCTTGCCGCCGAGGGGCAGGTGCTGGTCGTCACCCACTCGCCGCAGGTGGCGGCCCTGGGCGCGCATCACTGGCAGGTGGCGAAATCGGTCGAGAAGGGCGTCACCTTCAGCCGCGTGGTGCCGTTGTCCGATGAAGAGCGTGTCGACGAGGTGGCCCGCATGGTCGCCGGCGACACGATCACCGACGCCGCCCGGGACGCCGCACGCGCGCTTTTGGGCGGGGCCACGGCAGGCTAGGGCGCGCTTCACCGGCGCCGGGCCGTACGCCGGAAACGCTGAATTGCAGAGATGCCGGGTTTTCAAAGCCTTGGCCCTCGTCTACCACTTGAGGCCTGTCCCCGGACAATGGCAGGTCGCGGGATGCCGGGCCCGGGCAACCCATTCGGACGCCGTCACCGCGCCAAACAGAAAGCGAGCCCACCGTGGCCGAACCGACGCGCGGATATCTCCAACAGCAGGCCCACCGGGCGGCTGTGGGCGCGCGCGGGGCCTGGGCGCTTCTGCTGGAAAAGGGCCCAAGCCAGTTCCAGTTCTGGCTGATCGCCTTGATCATCGGCGTTCTGGCGGGCTTTGCCGCATTGCTGTTCCGCAAAGGCATCTCGTGGTTGCAAACCACGCTTTACGGGGTCGAGGACGTGCGCATGCTGCACTCCTTCGCCGAAAGCCTGCCGTGGTGGATGATCCTGATCATCCCGGTCTGCGGCGGACTGGTCGTTGGCCTCATCTTGCACCGTTTCACCCCCGACGGACGCGTGCGCTCGGTCGCCGACGTGATCGAGGGCGCGGCCCTGAACGATGGCCGGGTGGAGGGGCGCGCGGGCCTGGCCTCGGCGCTGGCGTCGCTGATCACGCTTGGCTCCGGCGGGTCAAGCGGGCGGGAAGGGCCGGTGGTACACCTTGCCGCCGTGATCTCATCGAAGATTTCGATCTGGATCAAGGCGGACGGGATCACCGGGCGTGACCTTCTGGGCTGCGCCGTGGCCGCCGCCGTATCGGCAAGCTTCAATGCCCCCATCGCGGGCGCGATCTTTGCGCTGGAGGTCGTGCTGCGCCATTTTGCGGTACACGCCTTCGCCCCTATTGTCATCGCGAGCGCTGCGGGCACGATCATCAACCGGATCGAATTCGGCAACGTGACCGAATTCATGCTGGTCAACGACGAGATGCTGCAATTTTACGTCGAACTGCCCGCCTTCCTTCTGCTCGGCATCTTCAGCGGTTTCGTGGCCGTGTTGTTCATGCGCGGCACCTTCTGGGCCGAGGATATGGGCACCGCCCTGCAAAACCGGATCAACCTGCCGCGCTGGCTGCGTCCGGCGATTGCGGGGCTGTTGCTGGGGGGCATCGCAATCTGGTTCCCGCATATCATCGGCGTTGGCTACGAGACCACCTCCGCCGCGCTGACCGGGGAATTGCTGCTGTGGGAGGCGGTGGTTTTTGCAATCCTCAAGGCGATTGCGGCGGCCATCACCATTGCCGGGCGCATGGGGGGCGGGGTGTTCTCGCCGTCGCTGATGATCGGAGCGATCATGGGGCTGGCGTTTGGCCTGGTGGCCACCGGCATCTTCCCCGACGTCTCCGGTTCCGAGACGCTCTATGCGCTGGCGGGCATGGGCGCGGTCGCGGCGGCGGTTTTGGGCGCACCGATTTCAACGACGCTGATCGTGTTCGAACTCACCGGCGACTGGCAGACCGGGCTGGCCGTGATGGTCGCCGTGTCGATGTCCACGGCAATCTCTACCAAGATGGTGCACCGGTCCTTCTTCCTGACGCAGCTTGAACGCCGCAACATCCACCTCGCCGCGGGGCCGCAGGCCTACCTGCTCAGCATGTTCCGCGTCGGCAATGTGATGCGCCCGATGGCCCATGAAAACGCCGCCCCGCAGGACCGGCTCTTGACCCTGATCGAGCAGGGCATCTTCACCGACACCCAGTCGACGCTGGAAAGCGCCCTGCCGATCTTTGACCGTACCGGGCTCGACTTCATTCCGGTGGTGCAATTGTCTCCGCAAGGGGGCGCGCCGGCGGTGGAGGGGGCGCTGTTCCATGTCGATGCGCTCAAGGCCTACAATCGCGCGCTGGCGGCGACGGCTGCGGAAGAGCATTCCTGAACCATCCGGAAACACAATTTTTCTTTGGCGATTTCGCAAAGGCGCGGCATGCTTTGACCATGATGAAACGGATTCTTTTTTGTGCGATTGTATTGAGCCTTTCCGCCAGCGGGGCCATGGCCCAAGGTGCGGCGGAACGCTTGCGAAGTACCCTGGGGTTTGTGCCGGAGGCCGCGCTTGCAGCGGGCGAGGGGCCCATCGTGGCAGGCTTTGGCAACGGCGATGCGGTACGCTGGATCGCGGTGCGCGGCGCGCAGGCCGGTCGCAATCCCAACACGCCCAACCGTTTTGCAGCCCTGCGTTCCGCGGCTCCGAACCAGCGGGCCGTCATCGCCGCCAGCGAGGATGCCGCGCTGCGGGCCGCCATCGGACTGCAGGCCAGCGATTGGGTCAACACCTGGGAGGTGGCGCAGGGTGTGGCCCGCGTTGGCGCGATGGACATCTTCCCCGACAGTGAAATGCGCCTGCGCGGCGCGCTCTACGTCCGCGGCCTGACCGAAGAGATCCGCGGCGGCGCGCCCGTGATGTGGACCGGAGAGGCGGATTTCGAACCCAGCCCCGAGCGGCGGGACGCCTCCAACCCGTTCGGCGGCGATCTGGGCCTGCCGCTTCGGGTGGCGTTCATCGGCGATCGCGCGATCTGGGCGACGGGGTGGCCGGCGCTTGATATGGTGATCTCGCCAAGCGGGTCAACGCTGGCTCAACGCGCGGATGCGCAGGCCGTGATCAACGGCTTGCGGCGGGTTGGCAATCTGGGCGGGCTGGTGTCGGTGCGATGCTGGTTGCGCAACGGGGCCGAGGTGCCGGTGGCCGGTGCGGAAAGCGGCCCGATCGAGGCGCTGGCCCTTGCCGATTACGCAAACCGCGAGACCGAAGGCGCAGCGATGGTCCTGTTGCTGGAAGAGGGCCGCGATGCCGAGGCCTTCGCAGACAACCTTCGCGAGGCTTGGCCGGTTCTGTCGGAATTGCCGTCCCCGGCGGACCCTGAAATCACCGCGGATGCGCGCAGCGTCACCGTCACCATGCGCAGCGATTGGGGCGAGGATGGCGCAGCCACCAACGCCGCGTATGAGGTGTTTTTGAGTGTTTTGAACGGTGGCCGCCTGGGCTTCATGCTGTCGCGCTAGGGCGCATGCTTCTAAAGCTTTTCGACTGCCACACGATCCGAATAGAACGCGATGTAGCCCGCGATGGCCGTGACGTCCTCCAACGGCGTCTCATAGCTCCACGCCGCGTCCACGGCCTCTCCATCGGGACCGGACACGGTGAAGTAGGTCGCGGCGCCCTTGTGCGGGCACCGCGTCGTCGAACTGGTCTGCTCCAGAAAGCTCATCCCGATGTCTTCGCGCGGGAAGTAGATCACCGGCGGATAGGTGCCCTCGGTCAGTTCCAGCGCATTTGCACTTTCGCCCAGAACAGCACCGCTGGCCCGCACGACCCAAGTGCCCGATGCCGGACGGATTTTGATATGGTCTGCCATGCTGAACCTCCCCAAAGCGGTGATGAAAGGTGCTTTTATCCCCTGGCGACGGGTGGGCACAAGGGCGCTGTGTCAACCTGCGCCGCGCGTTCTGTCAGGCCCGTCGATCAGATCGGTGCGCAGGCCTTTTGAAGCCACGTCTCCGTCTCCGCATGCCCCTCCGCCAGAAGCCGCGGCCCGATCTTTGTGCGAACCGCCGCGTGGTAGCCATCAAGCCAGTCGCGTTCGTCCGGGCCAAGCAGCGCCGCCTCGATCAGGTGCCTGTTGATGGGCGCAAAGGTCAATGTCTCGAAGGCCAGCATCTTGCGATGCGCATCCGCGCCCTCGGGGGCCTCCACCACGTGGATCAGGTTTTCGATCCGGATGCCGAACGCGCCCTCCCGGTAATACCCCGGCTCATTCGACAGGATCATTCCCGGTTCAAACGGCACGCGCCCGGCCCGCGACAGGCGTTGCGGCCCCTCATGTACGCTCAGGTAGACGCCCACGCCATGGCCGGTGCCATGGTCGTAATCACGCCCCGTCGCCCAAAGCGGCGCCCGCGCGAGCGCATCCAGATGCGCACCGGCCACACCCTCGGGAAAGCGCGCGCGATGGATCGCGATCATCCCCTTCAGGACCAGCGTGAAACACTCCCGTTCTTGCGCACCGACATCGCCCACGGGCAGCGTGCGGGTGATATCGGTGGTGCCGTCCTCATATTGCGCGCCGCTGTCGATCAGGAACAACTGCCCCGGCATGAGCGGCGCATTGGTCCCTTCGGTCACGCGGTAATGCACGATGGCCCCGTTTGGACCGGCCCCTGCGATCGTGTCGAACGACAGGTCCTTGAGCGCCCCGGTCTCCACGCGGAACTGCTCCAGCTTCTGCGCCACGTCGATCTCGGTCAGCGCCCCGCTCGATGCAGCCGCGTCGAACCAATGTAGGAACCGCGCAACAGCCACACCGTCGCGCAGATGTGCCTGAGTTGTCCCGGCAATTTCGGCCTCGGACTTGCGCGCTTTCGGCAAAAGGCACGGGTCCTGCGCCCTGTGAACCTCAAGGCCCGCCTCCTCGACGGCGGCGAACACCGCGCGCGGCGCGCTGTCGGGATCGATCCGGACCGGCCCGTTGAGTGCGGCCATGGCGGGGATAAACGCCTGCCAATCGGCGACGCAAACGGCCTCATCAAGCGCGATATCGTCCAGTTTTCCCGGATCGCAAAACACCTGCACCCGCCCGTCTGCCGTCACGATCGCAAAGCTCTGCAATACCGGAAGCCGCTTCAGATCCTGCCCTCGAATGTTCAACAGCCAATTGATTGAATCCGGCAGCGTCAGCACCACAGCCGCGTCGCCATCGGCGTTCATCACCTCCACAAGGCCCGCGCGTTTGGCCGCACTGCTCTGCCCCGCGAGGGCCTCCGGATAGGGGCGCGCCGCACCGTCGGGGCGCTCGGGCCGATCCGTCCAGATCGCGTCAACGGCATTTGCCTCTGGGCTCAGGGTAATCTGATGCGGCGACAACGCCTTGCCCAGACGCGCGATCTCCGCCTCGGTATGCAGCCACGGATCGAATCCGATCTTGCCACCGCCCGGGCACATCTCGATCAACCAATCCTCCAGGCGCGTCTCCGGCCAAGGCACGGGTGTGAACACATCCGCCACCTCCGCGCGCACCTGCACGCGGTAGCGCCCGTCGACGAAGACCCCCGCAATCTCCGGCAACACGGCCGCAAACCCCGCCGACCCGGTGAACCCGGTCAGCCACGCCAACCGCTCGTCACAACCCGCAACATATTCGCCCTGATGGGCATCCGCACGCGGCACCAGAAACCCGTCGAGCCCACCGTCGGCCAGATGCGCCCGCATCGCCGTAAGCCGCGCAATCCCATCCTCCGGACGCGTTGTCGCCTCAAAACTCTGAAACATCGACCTCTCCCGAACACGGGGCGCGCCGAGACGCGGCGCGCGTGCCCCTTCATCTTGCCAGAAAAACCTCCGCCGGAGGCTCCGACATATCAACATGTCCCAACCCCCGTCGGGTGCGCTCCGCCCGCCACGGTGCCCCAATTTTCCCTTGGAAAATTGCCCCCCGGCGACGGCGCAGCCGGCGCAATCGCTAGCCGGCCCTGCGGATCCCCATCACCCGTGCCCGCGCGCGCGGGTCGGTGTCGAACAAGGAGGCCAGCTGTTCCGTGATCGCACCGGCCAGTTGCTCCGCATCGGTGATCGTGACCGCGCGCTCGTAATAGCGCGTGACGTCATGGCCGATCCCGATCGCCAGCAGCTCCACCGCGCGGCGTTTCTCAACCATCGCGATCACATCGCGCAGGTGCTTTTCAAGGTAATTGGCCGGGTTCACCGACAAAGTGCTGTCATCGACCGGTGCACCGTCCGAGATCACCATCAGGATCTTGCGCGCCTCGGGCCGCCCCGCCATCCGCCGATGGGCCCATTCCAGCGCCTCACCGTCGATGTTTTCTTTCAGCAGGCCTTCTTTCATCATCAGGCCAAGGTTATCGCGCACCCGTCGCCACGGCGCATCCGCCGATTTGTATACGATATGGCGCAGATCGTTCAGGCGCCCGGGTTGTTGCGGGCGCCCTTGTCCAAGCCATTCCTCTCGTGCCTTGCCGCCCTTCCACGCCCGTGTGGTAAAGCCCAGGATCTCCACCTTCACGCCACAGCGCTCCAGCGTGCGCGCCAGAACATCGGCGCAGATTGCCGCAATGGAAATCGGCCGCCCCCGCATCGAGCCGGAATTGTCCAACAAAAGCGTCACACACGTGTCGCGGAACTCGGTGTCATGCTCGATCTTGAAGCTCAGCGGCGTGGTCGGGTTCGCCACCACACGGGCCAGACGCCCGGCATCAAGAATGCCCTCTTCCTTGTCGAACTCCCACGACCGGTTCTGTTGCGCCTGCAGGCGGCGCTGCAACTTATTGGCCAGGCGCGAAACGGCCCCCTTCAACGGCTCCAACTGCTGATCCAGATAGGCCCGCAGGCGTTCAAGCTCCTGCGCCTCGGCCAGATCTTCGGCGGCGATTTCCTCGTCATTGTCGGTGGAAAACACGACATACCCGGGGTCGGCCTCGGAATGCGGGGCAGGGGGCGGTGGCTCAAGCGGGGCCTCGCCGTCGGGCAATTCCTGCTCTTCCATCTCTTCGCTGTCGCCCTGATCGTCCATCTCGACCTGGGCCTGACTGGCGTCCTGCTGCTCTTCCTGACTGCGCTCGGGCGAGGCTTCTGCCTCCTCGTCCTGATCGTCATCGTCGCCGGTCGAGTCGGGCTGATCCTCTTCCTGATCCTCGCCCGCCTCTTCATCGGCTTCGTCGTCCATGTCGTCGGGGTCATCGCCCAACTGATCGCCATAACCCAGATCGTCAATCAACTGCCGCGCAAGTCTGGCGAACCCAGTCTGGTCGGACAAAACCTCTTGCAGGTTTCCCAACGTCCCGTCGCAACGATCCTCGATAAATCCGCGCCAAAGCTCCATGACATTGGCGGCCTCGGCGGGCATTTCGCGCCCGGTTGCGAGGTGCCGGATCAGGTAGCCCGCGGCTGTGGCCAGAGGCGCATCGGCGGCATCGCTGATATCGCCATAGCCCTTGCGCCGCGCGTCCGAGCCGATCTTGGCGTCGATATTGCCCGCCGTGCCCGGCATGTCGCGTGCGCCCATCGCCTCGCAACGGGCGGTTTCCATTGCTTCCATAAGGTCGCGTGCCATCGCGCCTTGCGGTGCATACCGCGCAGCGGTGCCCTGATCGTGGTACTTGTGACGCAGCGCCAATGCGTCGGCTGTCCCGCGCGCCAGAAGGACCTCTTCGCGCGTCATGCGGCGGCTTACTTGTGGCAGGCGCACGCTATCGCCGGACAGGCCCGGCGGGTCGACTGTATAGGTCACCGCCAGTTCAGGGTCATCGGCCATCACCCGTGTCGCCTCGGCCAGAGCCTTCTTGAACGGATCTGCGGGATTGTCGGAGGGGTTGAACTTGCTCATGTCCGATATGTGGACCGCAGGGGCGGGGAGGGCAAGGGATTGTGGGCCAATTGCGGGGGGGCGCGCGCGGATAAAGCCGGCTCAGCTCGCCCGAACCTGGCCTGAAACCAGCGCGCGGCAGCGACAGATCAAAGCGCGTAACGATCCACGCAGGATTGCACCGCGATCACCAATTCACGCCCGTCATCGGCCAGATAAGGCGTGCCGTCGCCGACAAGGCGGGGATAGAAGCTTGTTCTTGCGGCACTTTCCGCGTGGCTTTGGAACCCCGCCGCGCGATCCGCTATTTCCGCAAGGCTGGCGATGCCACCGGCTTCCTGCAGCAAGGAGGCGGGCGGCCCGCCAAACGGCAGCGCCTCAACCTCTGCCAAATCATTGGCGAATTCATAGGCATAGCCATAGGCCGACAGAACGGCGGCGCAATGCACCGCCATTTCCGCGCCCTCATCGGGCCAGTTCAGCGGCGAGACGGCCCCGGCGGGTGGGGCAAGCAAGGCCACGGCAAAAGAGGCGGCCCAAAGCCGGTAGTGACGCATCGTTTTCCCCTACAAGAAAGTGCTGCGTGGGCTCTGCCTAAACCCACACGCTAAACAAAATGCTAACAGAATGCGGAAAAGCGCCAAAGCGGGAAATGGCGCAGCTGCCGTCTTAAGCCATTGATGTTGCGCGAAAGCGACCGCTAAGGATGGGTGAACCAATCCGGCTCGGCGTTGCCTCCGCACAAAAGCACGCAAATCCGTTCATCAGGTGCAGGCGTATAAGCGCCCGAGGTCAGCGCCGCCAACGCCACCGCGCTGCCCGGCTCGCCCACCAAACGCGTCCCGTCCCACAGGCGTTGCGCCGCCGCATAGGTCGCGGCGTCATCCACCAGGATCGCCTTATCCACATGGGCGCGGATCGCCTCGAAACTGTCGATGCCAAGGCGCGGCCCACCCAGCGACCCGGCCGCCACACCGCTGGCGGAGACATCGATATCCGGCCCCTCGCGCAACGAGCGCTCCAACGTGTTGGTGGCCTCGGTCTCGACCGAGACGATCTTGACCCGGTCGCGGAAATACGACGCCACGCCCCCGATCAAACCACCGCCCCCGGTGGAGACGAAAATGGTGTCGATCCCGCCCGTCTGCGCCTCGATCTCGCGCGCCACACTGCCCTGACCTGTCAGCGTCGGAACACTGTCATAGGGATGCACCGACAGCGCGCCGCTGTCTTCGGCATAGGCCGCATATTCCGCCATGCACTCCGCGACCGAGCCGTCGGTCAGCACCACCTCGCCGCCGAACGCCCGCATCCGGCGCAGTTTTTCCTCCTTGGCGATGGCGCGCGGTACATAGATGCGGCTTTTGTGGCCCAGTTTCGTTGCCGCATGGGCGACCGCCGCGCCGTGGTTGCCACCCGAGGCCGCAACGACGCCCGCCGCGGGCACCGTGCGGGTGAGCATGTTGAAAAACGCGCCGCGCACCTTGAACGATCCCGTCACCTGTGTGTGTTCCAGTTTCAGTGTGATCGGAACCGGAAGGCCCAGTGCCTCGGGCGGGACAGACAGGATCGGCGTTGCGCGGATATGCGGCGCGATCAGGGGGGCGGCTTTGGCGATGTCGTCGGGTGTGGGATAAGGCATGGCGCGACGATGGACCGGAGCGAGGCGAGCGTCAATCGCGCGGCGTTCTAGCGGAACGGGGCAAGCTCGGGTTCGCGGTCCAGTACCCGGTTGCACAGCCGCGAGATGGCTTCGAACCACTGCCGGTTTCCGCCGTTCAGGAAGTTTCGCAACCGCGGCGCCATATCGCGCGCGGTGGCCTCGACCGTTGCTGCCGCCCGTGTGGCGCCCAAACGGGTCGCGGCGGCGGCCCCGGCCTGCGCCATGCTGGCCCATGTATCGTCCACATCGATCGCGAGGAAGGTCTGCTGCTCATAGCGGTGATTGGCCTGCCAGAACCCGGCACAGGCGAGCGCGTCACGCGCCGGATCGGCCACGACGGATGTGGGAACGGCTGCGAACGCCAGACCTGTCGCGAGGGCAATCTGCTTGGGTCCCATGGATACCGTACCTCTGCCGTTTCACTCTGCCAAGGTCGATGGTTGTTTCATATGCCCGAAGGGTCAAGGGTGCGTCAACGCCCGTCGCAGGGATCCGGACTGGCGGGCGCGGCAGGGCGCCCTTCGATCCGGCGCGCGATGTCCTGACTGCGGCGCAGGATGCCAAGCGTGTTGCCCGGAAGGCCCACGGCGTCCAGAACCGCGTCCTCCACCGCGCCTCGCACCCGGCCCTGTACGTTCTGGCCTGCACGGCACTCCGCCTCGGCGCGGGTTTGCGGGATGATCGGGATATTCGGCACGCCGGGAATGTCGCTCAGGTTCACGCCCGGCGCGATCTCGGGGTTGAGCTGCTCGTTGATGTCGGGCGCACGGATGTCGGCGATGATGGCGCCGCGCGTGGGGCATTGCAGGCGCGTGCCCTGCGGGTCGGGCCCCAGCACCTGACACACCTCTCCATCGGGCAGCGGCACGGCATGCCCGGGCGCATGGACCGGCTGACAGGCCGCAAGCATCGCGCCGATAGCGCACAGGGTCATGAAAACACGCAGCATAATGCGCCGATCTAGCCCGACGGCGCGCCGTCCGGTCTAGGGGAAACATGGCCCCACCGGCCCCGCGTCACGGCACGGTGCAGGCTATGGCCGCGCTGTCGGCCACGCGCCGGCACTGGGGCAAGACGGTGGCGGCCTCGGGGTCAACGGGGGACGCCTCCACGAGGTTATCGCTCCAGAAAAACCCGATATCGTCGGGAAGCCGGTCGCGGTTGGCGATCAGCAAGCCCACGAAATAGCGCGTGAAAGGGCCGGTCGGATCCGCCTCCAACCGCGCCAGAACCTCCGCCATCTCTTCCGCTGAGAGGTCGGTCGCCGTCTCGGGGTTGGGCAACAGAAGATCCGCCGCCATGGGCTCGAAAAACAGCAATTGTGGGGCCGGGGGATCGGGCATAGCGTCATAGAGCGGCCGCATCTGCGCGATGTCATCCAACGTCAGCCTCTCGCGTCCGCTGACCGCTTGCAAAAGCGCCTCGATATCCGCCGTGTAGTCGCCTGCCGCCAACCCCTCGTCGACACCGCGCAGAACGAAGGACAGGCGCGTAAGGCGATCGAAGTCGAAGGGCAGGGGATCAAGCTCTGTGCGCAAAGCCCCGGGCGTGCGCGCCACACGCTCGGGCACGTTCCCCCGATCCAGCGCGGCCTGCAGCATGCGCCGTTCGCGGACAACGTCCTGACAATCGACCTGCGCCTGCCGCAGGATCGTCAGGAACGGCTCGGGCGGGTCGCGCAATGGCTCTCCTCCGCGCAGCAGCACGTCCACGGCAATCGAATGCTCCACGTCACGCCCGGCGGCCCAGGCCGTGATCTGCTCCAACGCAACGCCGGTTTCTTCGGCCAGACCGCTCAGCGAGACAGGGCCGTCCATGGTGTCGATCTCGGACGCCCCCATGACGCAGGCCGCCCCGTGCCAAGCAATGGCAGCGCGAATGTCCGACAGGCTCTGTGCCATGGCGTGCGGCACGTCAGACGGTGGACCAGCCTGCACCGGCCCCATCGCAAAGACACTGAAAAGACAAAGAAATCCGACGTGTTTCATGCACCAACCGCCGCTGTCAATCTGGCAAACTCCAAGGCGAAATACACCGCCACCGCCACGATGCAAAAGCCAAGCCCCCGACGGCTGCGCCACACCAAACCAAGGCATCCCAACAGCATGGGGATTGCAATGAACCCAAGCGACGCGGCGATGAAACCGCCCCAGTCAAACCCCGGTGCAAGCCCCTGCGAGATTACGATGTAGACAGGCACCGCTGTCTGAAATGTCAGAAGGAGGACGAAGGTAAACAGAACCCACCACGCCACCGGGCGGCGGGGCCGCGAGGACGCGGCGTCGTCAGCCAATGCTCATGGATGCCGCGCTTTCGGGCAGTTCCTCGTCAAAGCAGCGCTGGTAGAACTCCGCCACCGTCTGACGCTCAAGCTCGTCGCATTTGTTGAGGAACGACACCCGGAACGCATAGCCCACGTCGCGGAAAATCTCGGCATTCTGCGCCCAGTTGATGATCGTGCGTGGGCTCATGACCGTCGAAAGCTCACCGTTCATGAAGGCCGTGCGGGTCAACTCGCCCACCGTCACCATCTGGTTCATCTGCTTGCGCCCGGCCTCGGTGTTGTAATGCGGGCATTTCGCCAGGACGATCGCGACTTCGGCGTCGTGGCTGAGGTAGTTCAGCGTCGCCACGAGGCTCCAACGGTCCATCTGCGCCTGGTTGATCTGCTGCACGCCATGGTAAAGACCGGTCGTGTCGCCAAGGCCCACCGTGTTGGCGGTGGCGAACAGGCGGAAATTCGGGTTCGGCGTGATGATCTCGTTCTGATCCATCAGCGTCAGCTTGCCGTCATGCTCCAGCACGCGCTGGATCACGAACATCACATCCGCGCGGCCCGCGTCATATTCGTCGAACACGATCGCCACCGGATTGCGCAGCGCCCACGGCAGGATGCCTTCGTGGAACTCCGTGACCTGCTTGCCATCGCGCAGCTTGATCGCGTCCTTCCCGATCAGGTCGATCCGCGAGATGTGGCTATCAAGGTTCACCCGCACCGTCGGCCAGTTCAGCCGCGCGCCCACCTGTTCGATATGGGTGGATTTGCCGGTGCCGTGGTAGCCCTGGACCATGACGCGGCGATTGTGGCCGAAGCCCGCAAGGATCGCCATCGTCGTATCGGGGTCGAATTTGTAGGTGCTGTCGATCTCCGGCACACGGTCGGTGCGCTCGGCGAAGCCCTTGACCTTCATGTCTGTGTCGATGCCGAAGACGTCCCGGACCGAAAGTTCCTCGGTCGGATTTGCATCAATATTCAAGCTGCTGCCGTCGGCCATAGTGCCCTCGCCCCGTCAAATGTCGCATCGCATGTGCGCGTCGGGATGCAACATATCTCGGGGGGCTGCAAGGGGAAGGGGAGCCTGAGAATAACATGTACCGGAACATGAAAAGGCCGGGCGCGTGGCCCGGCCTGTCCTGAGGGTCTGAACGCCGGTTCAGTTCCAGCAGCTGATGCGCACGGTCATGTCCGCGGCTTCCCGGCTCAGGTTCTCGCGATTCAACGCGCCTGCGGGTTGTGCCACCGACACCCCGATGCCCGCCTCCTGCAGAAGGCTCACCAATTGATCGGCCCGAAGCGCCAGCGTGACCTCCTCGGGAAGGGTGCGCCCCTCGACGGTGCCGGGCAGAACCATGCCGATCACATTGCCGGTCACGTCCAGAACCGGGCCGCCCGCCTCGCTGTCGGCGGTGGCAACCTCAAGGCGCTGTACGTTGGTCTCGCCGTTCACACCGCGCAGATCGGCCAGCGTTCCGAAGGTGGTGGAGGCCGCCGAAAGCGCGCCGCCGAAGGGATAACCCGCCACCGCGATGTCGGCCCGCAGGCGTCCGGGGACATCTGCAAGCCGCGCAAAGCCAAGCGGCGCAAGCGCCTGATCGGGCTGCAACACAGCCACGCCAAGACCATCGTCGCGGTAGACGACCGACGAGGGGTAGACGTTGTCGATCAGGATCTGATCACATTGGCCCACCACCTCCGTCGTGGTCAAAACCGTGCCCTGCCCATCCAGGAAGAACCCGGTCCGTACCAGGTCGGGCGTACGCACGGTCAGGCCGGACACCATGTCGATGCTCTCGTCGAGGCCTTCGGGAACGGCGGCGGGGTCCAGCGACCCTGCGACGGCGGTGAAGCTGGCCTGCATCATCGGCAGGACGCGTTCCATCTGCGCATCGGCGGATGGCTCCCAGATCAGGGTGAAGCCCTTCACGGCTCCGCCCACAAGGCGCGCCTCGGTGTGGCTGCGCAGGCTGGCCGATTGACCGGTCAGAAGGAAGCTGTCGCCCTGCCGCTGGCGTTCGCCTTCGAGCGGCACGATCTCAAGCGTCTGCATGATCTCATAGAGGCCAAAAAGCGTCGCCCGGTCGCCCGGCTGGCTGATCAGAAGGACCCGCACGCCGCTGTCGTTGATCTCTTCGTATTGCGCGAAGGGGAAGTTGTAGCTGTCAAAGTCCACCATCGCCATCGGCAGGTCGATCTGGATGCCCGCGCGCTGGTCAAGGATGTTCTGCATGCCAAGCGCCGACAGTTCACCGTTGTATTCATCAAGCAATTGCGCCCGCTGGCGCGTGGTCAGAACGCCGCTGACCTCCATGCCGCGGCTTTCCTGATAGGCCGACATCGAGGCGCGCGTGCCGGGCCCGAATTGTCCGTCGATGCCACCGGTGTAAAAGCCGAACCATTGCAGGGCGATCTGAAGTGCGTCGCGCTCTTCCCGGGTCAGCTGCGCCTCGGATTGCCGGGCTTCCTGTGGCGTTTCTTCCAGCACGACCTCCGGCTCGGGTGCGGCCTCTTCCGTAACGGCTGCGACTTCTTCTTCGCCCTCGTCCACGACCACCGGGCCGTCGACGATCACCTCTTCCTCTTCCACCGCCGCTTCGGCGGCGTCCGGCACGACGGCCTCACTCCCATCGAGTGTGTTCACGCCTGCCGGGAAAAACTGGCTCGCGTAAAGGTCGCCATCTTCCAGAAACGAGTCGCGCGGGATCAGCCCCTGCGCCAGCAATTGCTGCAACACCAGCTGCCCCAGTTCGCGCTCGTAGGGGCCAAGGCCAATCGCATAAAGCCCTGTCGTCGCCCGAAACCCGTTTACATTCTCGACCAGCTGCGTGTAGGCGCGCATGCGCTCCTCGGCAGCCCCTTGGGTCACGTGTGCCTCGATCTGTACCCAAACGCGGTCCTGCGCCTGTGCCGTTGCAGTGGTCGTCAGGCCAAAGACGGCCACGAAGGTAAGGGCCAGAAGGCCCGGCAAAAATCGTTTCACCATGAGTGCTATCGAAACCCTGTTGCTAAACCCGTGTCATCGCGCACGACCCGTGAAGGCGGGCCGGCAGCGCTCCAGCCGCGAACTTATCTTTGGATTCGGCCAATTGCACCCTGTTTTGCGATAGTTTTCCACAGGGCGTGGCGCAGATGGGACAACCCCCGCAAGGCGGCGCGTTGACCCTTGCCGTTCGCGGGTCTAGTCAGGCGCCGAACCCGAGCCACGGAGTGCCCCACATGGCCGATCAAACCGCCCCCCGTTCGTTTCAGGAAATCATCCTGCGGCTGCAATCATATTGGGCCGCGAAGGGCTGCGCGATCATGCAGCCCTACGATATGGAGGTCGGCGCGGGCACCTTCCATCCGGCCACCACCCTGCGCTCGCTCGGCTCCAGACCCTGGGCCGCGGCCTATGTGCAGCCCTCGCGGCGGCCCACCGATGGGCGCTACGGCGAAAACCCCAACCGCCTGCAGCACTACTACCAGTACCAGGTGCTCATAAAACCCTCGCCGCCCGACCTGCAGGACCTCTACCTCGGGTCGCTGCGCGCGATTGGCATCGACACCGACATCCACGACATCCGCTTCGTCGAAGACGATTGGGAAAGCCCCACGCTCGGCGCCTGGGGCCTGGGGTGGGAGGTCTGGTGCGACGGCATGGAAGTGTCGCAGTTTACCTATTTTCAACAGGTTGGCGGGCACGATTGCCACCCCGTCTCGGGCGAGCTGACCTACGGGCTCGAACGCCTCGCGATGTATGTGCTTGGCATCGACCACGTCATGGACATGCCCTTCAACGACCCAGACGCGCCAATCCCGTTGACCTACGGCGACGTCTTCCGCCAGACCGAAGAGGAATTCAGCCGCCACAACTTCGACACCGCCACGACCGAGATCCTCCTGCGCCACTTCGAAGACGCGGAGGCCGAATGCAAACACATCCTCGATCAGGCCCATGACGACCCCAAGACGGCCAAGCGTATCATCATGGCCCACCCCGCCTATGACCAGGCGATCAAGGCCAGCCACGTTTTCAACCTGCTCGACGCGCGCGGCGTGATCTCCGTCACCGAGCGGCAGGCCTATATCGGCCGCGTGCGCGCGTTAACCCGGATGTGCGCCGACGCCTTCGTGCAAACCGAGGCCGGGGGCACGGCCGACCAGACGGACGCGGCATGACCTCCGGGCGCATCCTTGTCTCTGTCATCGTCGGCGTCACCGCGATCTTCGGCGCCGCCCTGTGGTGGTTCGTCAACTACGCGTTCTACGAAGAGCTAGACGACCTTTCCCTGAGCGTGCAGCGCGGCGACGGCTCAAGCTTCGAGCTGCCGCTCGACCCGGCGCAGAATGCCGTGCGTGCGATTGATGCCTCCTCCTCTCCGCTGCGCTTCCGCGCCTGCTTCACGCTCGACCCCGCGCAGGCCGACGCGCTTCTGGCCGAGGCCTTCCCGTACGACGACCCCACACCGCTTGGCGCGCCCGGTTGGTTCGGGTGTTTCGACGCCGAGGCCATCGGAACCGCACTTGAGCAGGGCAATGCGCAGGCCCTGCTGATCCAGCGCGACATCACCCGTGGTGTCGACCGCGTCGGCGCATTGTTCCCTGATGGCCGCGCCTTCGCCTGGCACCAGCTCAACGGCACGCTCGAATAGCCCGCTTGCCCCTTAACCACTGCGCGCGATAGACCCGCGCACACCGCCTGACAGGACCATCAAGATGCCCGACCTTCTGCTGGAACTCTTCTCCGAGGAAATCCCGGCCCGCATGCAGGGCCGCGCCGCCGATGATCTCAAGCGGCTGGTCACGAATGGGCTGGTCGAGGCGGGGCTGACTTATGCCTCCGCCGGGGCCTTCGCCACGCCGCGCCGCCTTGTCCTGACGATCGAGGGGCTGACCGATGCCTCGCCCACCACCACGGAAGAACGCCGAGGCCCCAAGGTCGGCGCGCCCGACAAGGCGATCGAAGGCTTCCTTCGCGGGGCGGGGGTCGCGCGCGAGGATCTCGTTGAACGCGAAGAGAAAAAGGGCAGCTTCTACTTCGCCCGGGTCGTCACCCAAGGCCGGCCCGCCGCCAACATCATCGCCGACATTGTCCCCGGCGTGATCCGCAATTTCCCGTGGCCCAAGAGTATGCGCTGGGGCACCGGAACCCTGCGTTGGGTCCGCCCGCTGCACTCTATCCTGTGTGTCCTGTCCGGTGACGCCGGGGCGGAGGTCGTCCCGTTCGAGGTCGACGGCTTCACCGCCTCCAACACCACCGAAGGCCATCGTTTCATGGCCCCGGGCCGCTTCGCCGTGTCGTCCTTTGCCGATTATGAGGCCAAGCTGAGCGCCGCCAAGGTTGTCTTGTCGGCAGAGGCGCGGGCCGAGACGATCTGGCACGACGCCACCAACATGGCTTTTGCCGCCGGTATGGAAGTCGTTGACGACAAAGCGCTTTTGGCCGAAGTTGCGGGCCTCGTCGAATGGCCCGTCGTGTTGATGGGCGAGATTGGGGAAGATTTCTTGGGCCTGCCCGCAGAGGTCCTGCAAACCTCCATGCGCGAGCATCAGAAATTCTTCTCCGTCCGCAACCCTGCTACAGGCCGGATTGAGCGTTTCATCACCGTCGCCAACCGCGAAACCGCCGACCACGGCGCCACGATCATCGCGGGCAATGCCAAGGTGCTGTCGGCCCGTCTGGCGGACGCGAAATTTTTCTGGGACAACGATCTGCGCATCGCCCGCGACGGCATGGGCGCGTGGCGCGAGGCGTTGAAAAACGTGACCTTCGAGCGCCGCTTGGGCACGCAGGCCGAACGGGTGGAGCGCATCGCGGCACTGGCCCGCGAGATCGCCCCCATGGTCGGCGCCGACCCGACGGCGGCCGAGACCGCCGCCCGCATCGCCAAGGCCGATCTGAACTCCGAGATGGTCTATGAATTTCCGGAACTTCAAGGGGTTATGGGCAAATACTATGCGCTTGAGGCCGGGCTGGATCCGGCGATTGCGGCGGTGGCCGAAGAGCACTACGCCCCCCTCGGCCCCACCGACGCCGTCCCCACCGCGCCGCTTTCGGTGGCCGTGGCACTTGCCGACAAGCTCGACCTGCTGACCGGCTTCTGGGCGATTGATGAAAAGCCCACGGGATCGAAAGATCCCTTTGCGCTCCGCCGCGCCGCTTTGGGAATTATTCGGATCGTGGAGACCAACACGCTCCGCCTGCGGCTCGACCGGTTCTTCGACGCGCAGCTGGTGCGCCAAAAGGGGGCCTTGATCGACGACGTGCAAGCCGATGAGGTCATGGATCTGTTGCGGGAAATCGCGGAGCATGGCGTCTTCGGCGCGGCCTTCCGGGCCGTGAAGGAGGCCCGTGGCAAAGCCTCGAATGGGTTGGAGGCCATGGCGTCGCAGGTGCCCGACAAATCCGACGACCTCCTCGCCTTCTTCCACGACCGCCTCAAGGTCCACCTCAAGGCCGAGAACATCCGCCACGACGTCATCGACGCGGCGCTGTCCAAACCGCCAACCGACGACCTCACCCTCGTCGTCGCCCGCGCCCGCGCGTTGCAAGCCTTCCTCGACACGCCCGATGGCGAAAACCTGATCCAGGGCTACAAACGCTCCGCCAATATCCTTGCGCAGGCCGAGGACAAGGACGGCGTCGAATACCGCTACGGTGCCGACGTCAAATTCGCCGAAACCACTGAGGAACGCGCCCTCTTTGCCGCTCTCGACGCCGCCAACACCGCCATCGCGCCCGCCATGGCCGACGAGCGTTTCGCCGATGCCATGGCCGAAATGGCCCGCCTGCGCGCCCCCATTGATGCGTTTTTCGAAGCGGTGCAGGTCAATGCCGACAGTGACATCATCCGGCGTAACCGTCTGAACCTGCTGCATGATATCACGCAGACCTGCGGGGCCATCGCCGATCTGTCCCGCATCGAAAGCTGACCCCGGTTAACCATGCGGCAGTGCAGCACGCATTTTTTTCGCAATTGCAGCATTTTCGTGTATAACATGACACTTTCCCCGTTGGGCGCAGTAGACGCAGTGCCTTTCGGTTGTATCTTGTGTACAGGTTAACCCGGAGGCGCGCCGTTGCTCACCACGCCAAACTTTGTCGAGATCACGCCCACCGCCGATATCCGCAAGGACCGGCATGGCAACCGCGCGAAGTGTCTGCAGCGGCTGATCCGCCTTGACCTGCCCGTCCCTCACACCGTCGCACTCAGTTTCGATACCGTGCGCGCAATCGCTGATGGCCGCATGCCCGATCTCGACGCGCTTGTCGGCGTCTTCGGCAAGGGCGCGCTCTTGTCCGTGCGCTCGTCCTCGGAAATGTCCGATTGGGGTGGACCGGGCACGATCCTGAACATCGGGATGGGCGACGAGGTCGCCGCGCGCCTGTCCGAAACCCACGGACCCGATGTCGCCAACGCCGCCTACACCGCCTTCATCCGAACCTTCGCCGTCGACGTGCACCGCCTTGATGCCGACGAATTCGAAGGTCCCATCACGCCCCGGATCGCGAAGGAGGCCTATGAGGCCGAAATGGAGGAGCCGTTTCCCCAGGATCCGACCGCGCAACTGGCCGAAGTGCTGCGCTCGATGGCCCGCGCCTGGGACGGCACCACCGCCCGCATCCTGCGCCAGGCCCAGGGCGCGCCTGCCGATGCCGGCCTTGGCCTTGTTGTACAGAACATGGCGCTTGGTCCGGGTCAGGGGATTTCCGGCGCGGGCGTCGTGCAATTCGTCTCGTCGCAAACCGGCGAGCCGCAGGTCACCGGCCGCTACCTGCCGCGCGGACAGGGCCGCGAAACCCTTACCGATGGCGAGGCACAGTTCATCGAACACGACACCCGCGGCCCCTCGCTCGAAGATGTCGCTCCTGAGCAGGTGCAGGCGCTGCGCGAGGCGGCCGCCCTCATGCGCGTGCGTCTGCGCGAGGAAATGCAAACCGAATTCACCCTGATGGATGGGCAATTGTCGATTCTCGATGCGGTGCGCACGCCGCGTTCGGCCCGGGGCGAGGTGACCATTGCCGTCGCGCTGGCCGAGGATGGCGTCATCCCGCGCCACGAAGCGCTCAGCCGTATTCCCCCCTTCACCCTCAACGGCCTTCTGCACCGGCAGATCGCCGTCGGGGTCGACCGCGACGTGTTGACCACCGGTGTCGCTGCCGCGCCCGGCGCGGCCACCGGCAAGATCGTGTTTTCCGCCGCCGCCGCGCAAGCCGCCGCCGCCCAGGGAGAGCCCTGCATTCTCGTACGGCGCGAGACCAGCCCCGAAGACATCCGCGGGATGCACGCCGCGCAGGCGATCCTGACCGAACGCGGCGGCGCAAGCTCGCATGCCGCTGTTATTGCACGCGGATTGGGCCTGCCCTGCGTCAGCGGCGCCACCCGTTTGCAGATGGACGTGCGCAAGAAAACCCTGACCGTCGCGGGCCGTAAAGTCTTCCATGAGGGCGACATTATCACCATCGACGGCACCGCCGGTGAGGTTATCAACGGGGCGGTCGAGATGGTCGAACCGGCCCTCGGCGGGGCCTTCGCGACGTTGATGGATTGGGCTGATGAGGCGCGTGATATCGGGGTGCGGGCCAATGCCGACACCCCCGAAGATGCCGCAATGGCGCATCGTTTCGGGGTTGATGGCATCGGATTGTGCCGCACCGAACACATGTTCTTCGACCCGCTGCGCCTGACCGTGATGCGCGAGATGATCTTCGCCGAAAACGCGCAGGATCGGCAGGCCGCGCTCGACCGCTTGTTGCCGATGCAGCGCGCGGATTTTATCGAATTGTTCAAACTGATGCGGGGTCAGCCCGTTACAATCCGCCTCTTCGATCCGCCGTTGCATGAGTTCCTGCCGGGCGACCGAGAGGGCACCCGCGCGCTGGCCGAGGCGCTTGACCTGCCGGTCAGCCGTGTCGCCTCGCGCATTGAAAACCTTCAGGAATTCAATCCCATGCTCGGGTTGCGCGGAGTCCGTTTGGGCGTCACCATCCCCGAAATCTACGAAATGCAGGCCCGCGCGATTTTCGAGGCGACGATCAAGGTCTCCAACAAGGGCGCGCCGGTTGTGCCCGAGATCATGATCCCGCTCGTCTCCGCCCGCCGCGAGGTCGAATTGATCAAGGCGCGTGTCGATGCGATTGCCGCGGAGGTGCGCCTGAAATCCGGCAAGGACTTCACCTATCGCCTTGGCGTGATGGTCGAAACGCCCCGCGCTGCCCTGCGCGCAGGCGAGATCGCCGAGCATTCCGCTTTTCTGTCCTTCGGCACCAATGACCTGACGCAGATGACCTATGGCCTGTCGCGCGATGACGCCGGACGCTTCATGTCCGACTACGTGCAACAGGGCGTGTTCCCCGAGGATCCATTCCGCGAACTGGACGTCGACGGGGTCGGCGAATTGTTGCTTTTGGGGTCGGAACGGGGCCGTGCGGCACGTCCGGATGTGACTTTGGCGCTGTGTGGCGAGCATGGCGGCCACCCCGAAGCCGTTGATTTTTCGCGCAAAGCGGGGTTCGACTACGTGTCCTGTTCGCCGTTCCGGGTTCCGGTGGCGAAACTGGCGGCGGCGCAATTTGCCATTCGTGACAAGGGTTTGGCGGAAGACGTTCACGCGACGCTTTAAGGGCGTGAACGCAATCCCTAGGGGCATGGTAACCGTTTATCGCAAGATTCAGGGTGAATTTTGCCGATTATGAAAAATGCGTTAACTAGTCTGAAAACTACAAGGGGTCAGGATCCGTTGAGCAGAACGGGTTCATAATCGAGCCTCTGGAAGGGTACGAAGATGACGCATGGGATCAAGGCCGCGCTTGCCGCTGGCCTGATGGGGCTTTGTGCGGCCACGGGGGTGGCGGCGCAGAATGTTACGGAATTGGATGTCACGCAAAGCACATCGGCTTCGGCGGTGGGCTTGTCTGGCGTGCTGGATCAATTGATGGGCGTTGAAAACGCGTCTCTCGCGGGATTGAACGCGCTGCGCCTGCGGGCGCTGGCCTCCCCCTATCGCGATGCGATCGGCGACGATCCCCGGATCATGGACGCAACCCGTTTGGCGTCGATGGGGGCCGCGACGGGAGGCGACGAATGGCGCTGCCTCACCGAAGCGCTCTATTTCGAAGCGCGCGGCGAGCCGATCGAAGGCCAATATGCCGTCGCCGAGGTGATCCTGAACCGCGTGGATCACCCGAATTACCCCAACTCCATATGCGGTGTGATCAATCAGGGGACGGGGCGGCAATTTGCCTGTCAGTTCACCTACACCTGCGACGGGCGGCCCGAAGACATCGATGATCAGGGCGCCTGGGGCCGTCTGGGCCAGATCTCGCGCATCATGATCGACGGCGCGCCGCGCGATCTGACGGCGGGGGCCACGCATTACCACGCCGATTGGGTGAACCCGCAATGGGCCTCGCTCTATCCCCGGACCGCCGATATCGGCATCCACTACTTCTATCGTCAGCAATACTGACCTTTGCCATAAGGTCGGAATTGGCACCGGACGCGCCGCAAGCTGATCGTTGCGGCGCGCGCGTCGCATGGTAGACCGACCCCCGTCGAACCCGAGGGACCCCATGAGCGACGAGATTTCCCAGGCCTTCACGCATCCGTCCGAGCGCGCCAAGGCCACCGCCGGCGACATGCCGCGTGACCGCATCTCGATGACCGACCACATCCGCGAGGTCGAGATCGGCGCCTTCCAGGCCGAGCGCGGTATCACCCAGAAAATCCAGTTCGATGTGGTGGTTGAGGTCGAAACCCGCGCCGAGCAGGCCATCGATGATGTCGACCGTATTCTCAGCTATGACACCATTGTCGAGGCCATCGACATCGCGCTGCAGGCCGAGCGCGTGAACCTGCTCGAAACGCTGGCTGCGCGAATCGCAGACGGCATTCTCGAACACCCGCTGGCCGCCCGCGTCTTCGTCCGCATCGGCAAGCTCGACCGCGGCCCCTACACCTTGGGCGTCGAAATCGTACGCACGCCCCCCAAGGGCCGTCGCCGCCTGCGCCTTCTGGCCGAGGCCGCCCCGCATCCGATCGTCGTGTTCCTCTCCAACGCCGCCATCGCCCGCCCCGACCTGTCGGCTTTGCTCGACCGGCTGGAAGAAGCCGACGCGCCGGTGATCCTGTGCGTCGACACGCCCGATCTGGCCCATCCCCTGGCCGATCACGCCATGCCGCAGCGCCGGATTGCCCTGCTGGCCATCGAACAGGGGGCCTGGGTCCTGGCCGCCCGCGACCCGCGCTGCGTCGTCGTCGAAAGCCGGACCGAGCTGGATTGGGCCATGAAACAAGGCCAGATCAGCGTTTGGGCCCCCTCGAAACTGGTGCTGGATGCGGTCGATGGCCTCGACACCAGCGTCACCGAACCCTTGGCGCTCACCCGTTGGCTGGCCGATGCGTTCGAGGCGCAATCACTGCTGATCTTCGGCGCAAATGACCCCGCCGCATTCCCCGCCGACGCCTTGCCGAGCCGCGCCGAGATCACCCGAGGCGCATGAGAACGTCCCCCCCGGGCGCGTCCTGCACCGCCCGAAACCCGACCTTCTGCATGATCCGCCGCGATTGTTCGGATGCCTCGGGCACACGCCCGAAAAACCGGTTCGCGCGCAGCGAATAGGTCGCATGATCCAGCGCCGCGATCAAAAACTCACTGGCCAGCCCCTGACCCCAGACCTCGGGCAGAAAGTGAAAAATCACCTCAAGCCCGTCATCGCCGAAGCCAATGCGAAACCCGCCGACACCGACATCATGGCCCGCATGCGACAGGGTCCAGGGCGCGATGCGGTGGCGTTGCCAATCCTGCATATCCCGGTCCAGATCGCTTTCCCCGCGGCCATCGAACAGGCCATTGTAAAGCCCGAGCGCCTGCGGCCCGGGCGCGCGCCCCGAAAGGCGAATGGTACGAAAGGCGACCGCATCTGACATTTGCATACCTTCTCAGAGAATGCCCCGTCCCGCGAGACTCAATTTGCCCACCGCCGGTATTCATCCCGGACTTGCTCATGATTTCCGCACATTATACCCCGGTCCCATGCGCTGCTATGTTCGCCCGATCCCGTCCATCGACCCGGCCCGCCCGCCCGACGCCTTGCCGCTGGCGGGGGGATGGGCGTGGTTTGACCGCGTCGAAATTCTCCGTCGGGGTGCGGCCCCCGAAATCAAACCCCTCCCGGACGTACCCGTCGACGATCTG
Source organism: Gymnodinialimonas ulvae (assembly GCF_037543845.1). Taxonomy (NCBI): domain Bacteria; kingdom Pseudomonadati; phylum Pseudomonadota; class Alphaproteobacteria; order Rhodobacterales; family Paracoccaceae; genus Gymnodinialimonas; species Gymnodinialimonas ulvae. The sequence goes on along the minus strand of NZ_JBBIFX010000001.1, from coordinate 1,273,604 downwards.
GCCCGCCTCAGCGCCCCTCGCGCACCCTTCGGCCCGCTCGCCATGGACCGCCCGCGCCTGATGGGTATCCTCAACACCACGCCCGACAGCTTCTCCGACGGCAATCGCTTCATGCAGATCGACGCGGCGGTTCAACATGCCCACGCGATGCGCGCCGCGGGTGCCGACCTGATCGACATCGGCGGTGAGTCCACCCGCCCCGGCGCGACCGAGGTGCCGGTCGCCGACGAAATCGCCCGCACTGCCCCGGTGATCGCCGCCATTCAGGACGCCGGCCCGACCTTCGTGTCGCTTGACACCCGCAAGGCCGACGTGGCCCGTGCAGGGCTCGCCGCAGGGGCCGGCGCGCTCAACGATGTGTCCGGCCTGCGCTTCGACCCGGCGCTGGCACAGGTCGCCGCGCACAGCGATAAGCCCCTGATCGTGATGCATTCCATCGAAACCCCCGCCACGATGCAGGCCGCCGCCGAGACCGCGTATTCCGACGTGCTGCTCGACGTCTACGATGGGCTTGAGGCCGCGATTGCCACCGCCGAGGCCGCGGGCGTCGCCCGCACGCGCATCGTCGTCGATCCCGGTGTCGGCTTCGGCAAGACCGAGGCGCAGAACCTCGCCCTGATTGCGCGGATGTCGCTGTTCCATGGGCTTGGCTGTCCGATCCTGCTTGGCGTGTCGCGCAAGGGGTTCATCGGGCGCATCTCGGGAGAGGCGCGCGCCGATCACCGTGGCCCCGGCTCGGCGGCCATCGGCCTGCACGCGCTTGCGCAGGGCGTTCAAATCCTGCGCGTTCATGATATAAGCCTGCACAGGCAGGCGATCGACCTGTGGCAGGCGGCCCTCGCGGCGGGCTGAGCAGAACCGGGGTACGAGTAAAATGACACGCAAACTCTTCGGCACCGACGGCGTGCGCGGGCGGGCGAACACCTATCCGATGACCGCCGAAATGGCGCTCAAGATCGGGGCGGCGGCGGGGCGCTATTTCCGCCGGGATGGCAAATCCGAGCATCGGGTGGTGATCGGCAAGGACACACGCCGCTCGGGCTACATGTTGGAGACCGCGCTGACCGCCGGGTTCACCTCCACCGGCATGAACGTCTATCTCTTCGGCCCGGTGCCCACGCCCGCCGTTGGCATGTTGACCCCATCGTTGCGCGCGGATGTCGGCGTGATGATCTCGGCCAGCCACAATTCGTGGGAAGACAACGGCATCAAGCTGTTTGGTCCCGACGGCTTCAAGCTTGACGATGCCGCCGAGCGCGAGATTGAAGAGATCGCACTGGGTGAGATCGAGCCCGCGCAGCCGCACAATATCGGGCGGGCCAAACGCATTGATGATGGGCGGTTTCGTTATCTGGAGCGGGTGAAATCCACCTTTCCGCAGGAATTGCGCCTTGATGGACTGAAGGTGGTTGTCGATTGCGCCAATGGGGCCGCCTACAAGGCCGCGCCCGAGGTGTTGTGGGAATTGGGGGCCGAGGTCATTCCGATGGGCGTCGCGCCCGATGGCTATAACATCAACCTCGATTGTGGCTCGACCAAGCCCGAGGCGGCGGCCGCGATGATCCGCGAGACCGGCGCGGATGTCGGCATCTGCCTCGATGGCGACGCGGACCGCGTGATCTTGATTGATGAGACGGGTGCAGTGACCGACGGCGATCAGATCATGGCGTTGTTTGCGAACCGGTGGGCCGAAGAGGGGCGCCTGAAGGGGGGCACTTTGGCCGCGACCGTCATGTCGAACCTCGGGTTGGAGCGGTTTCTCGCGGATCGCTCGATCCGGTTGCACCGCACGGCGGTGGGTGATCGGTATGTGGTCGAGGCGATGCGCGCCCATGGATTGAACCTGGGCGGCGAGCAATCGGGCCATATCGTGATGACGGATTACGCCACCACCGGCGACGGGTTGGTGGCGGGGCTGCAATTTTTGGCCGAGATGGTGCGCACCGGCCAACCCGCCAGCGCGCTCAGCCGGAGTTTCGAGACCGTCCCGCAGCTTTTGAAAAATGTCCGCTACGAGCTTGGCGCAACCCCGTTGGACGCGCCTGCGGTCAAGCAGGCGATTGCCGAGGGCGAGGCGCGGCTCACTGGGACGGGGCGGCTTTTGATCCGCAAATCCGGGACCGAGCCGCTGATCCGTGTGATGGCCGAGGCCGAGGATGAGGGGCTGATGGAGCAGGTCGTCGACGATATCGTCGGCGCGGTTGAGGCCGCGATTTAGGCGGCTTTGGCGTGTTCGATGCGCGTTGCTCATTCATTTTTGAATAGGCAGGCGTCGATTTTAGCCGCTATCTATTCATTTTTGAATGATCAACGTGCTCAGGACCCCCACGGCCCGCACCGATCAGCCCCGTGGATCGCCCGCCACATAGACCTGCGCGATGGCGCGGTCATCGCCCATCATGATGGTGGGAAACAGCGCCTCCCAGATGTCATCGGCCCGCGCCGCACGCTGCGCGATGGCCGGTGTTGAGGCCAGATCAAGCACGCAAAGATCGGCCTCCATTCCGGGCTTGAGGCTTCCGATCCTGTCGTCCAGCCGCAGCGCCTCGGCCGAGCCGGCTGTGGCGCGCCAAAGCAGCTCAGCCGGGTGGAGCGCATGGCCCCGCAACTGCGCGATCTCGTAGGCGGCGGCCATCGTGCGCAGCATCGAAAAGCTTGACCCGCCGCCGGTATCCGTGGCCAGCCCGACCCGCATCCGATCCGCCAGCTTCATGTCGAACAAACCCGATCCGATGAAGGTGTTCGACGTCGGACAATGCACCAGCGCCGCGCCGACCTCCGCCAGCCGGTCCACCTCGCGCGGCTCGAGGTGGATGGCGTGGCCGAAAACGCCGTTCGCGCCCAGAAGGCCATGCGCCTCGTAGGTGTCGAGGTAATCGCGCGCGTCGGGAAAAAGGTCACGGACCCAGGCTATTTCGTCGACCTGCTCGCTCAGATGGGTCTGCATGAGGCAATCAGGATGCTCAGCCCAGAGCGCGCCAAGCGCGGAGAGCTGGTCGGGCGTCGATGTCGGTGAAAACCGCGGCGTGATGATGTAGGACAAGCGCCCGATACCGTGCCATTTCGCCACCAAGTCCTTGCTGTCATCATAAGCCGATTGCGCGGTGTCGCGCAGCCCTTTGGGCGCGTTGCGATCCATGCAGGTCTTGCCCGCAAGCGCGCGCAGATTTCGGGCCTTGGCCTCAGCGAAGAACGCATCGACGGAGGCCGGGTGGATGGTGGCGTAGCTGGCGACGGTGGTGGTGCCGTTGGCCAGTATCAGATCGAAGTAAAGCGACGCGATTTCAGCGGCATATGCGTCGTCGTCGAAGCGCATCTCTTCGGGGAATGTGTAGGTGTTGAGCCAGTCGATCAGGCGCTTGCCCCACGACGCGATGATCGCGGTTTGCGGGTAGTGAGCATGGGCATCGACGAAGCCCGGCACGATCAGAGCGTCGCCATGATCGGTGATCTCGGCCTGTGGATGGGCGGCGCGCAGGGCATCCGCTTCGCCGGTTTCGATGATCTGGCCCGCGCGGACCAAAACCGCGCCGCGCGAGGTGTGACGCAGCCCGTCGGGCCCCGCCTGCCGTGGGTCAGCGTCATAGAACAGGCATTGCCCAAGGATCAGGCGGTCTGGCATCTGCGGCCCCTTTGGAGGTGGATCGGGCGTGCCAATTGATAGCCCTTCCGCGCGGCCCATGTTAGGGGCAATCACACCGGTCACGAGGGGGCGCGCCATGTCGAGCGAAGCGGAAGAGGTCATCGACGAGCCGCGCGAGGAGACGCGCGACACCTATTCGCTGGATATCTCGCTCAGGGCAGCGTTGCGCGCGGCGGTCGCGGCGCAGGATGTGGCCTCGATCGACGCGCTGATGGCGCCTCTGCACCCTGCCGATATCGCCGACCTTCTGGAGCAGATCACGCCGGCTGAGCGGGACGGATGGCTGTCGCTGTGGTCGAAGGGGATCGACGGCGAGGTGCTGTCGGAATTGGATGAGGGGCTGCGCGAGGCGGTTCTGGCTATCCTGCCCGATCAGGTGATCGCGGACGCGGTGCGCGAGCTAGACAGTGATGATGTGGTCGACCTGGTCGAAGACCTTGAAGAGGCGCAGCAAGAGCAGATCCTCGAGGCGCTGGAACCGGCGGACCGGGCGGCGGTCGAGGCAGCGCTGAATTATCCCGAAGAGACCGCCGGCCGCCTGATGCAGCGCGAGATCGTGGCGGTGCCGGAGCATTGGTCGGTGGGGGAGGCGATTGATCATATCCGGGCGCAGGCCGGCGCGTTGCCGGAAGAGTTCTACCATGTAATCCTGACAGATCCGCGTTGGAAGCCAACGGGTTACGTAATGTTGGGGCGGTTGTTGGCCTCGGTCCGCTCGGTCATGTTGCGCGACATTACCGAGGACAGTTTCCGCCCGATTCCGGCCAGCCAGCCCGAGGGCGAGGTGGCCTATGCGTTCAACCAATACCACCTGATCTCCGCCCCCGTGGTGGATGACGACGGGCGGTTGGTGGGTGTGATCACCATCGATGACGCGATGATCGTGCAGGATCTGGAGGCGGAGGAGGACATCCTGCGCCTCGCTGGTGTGGGCGAGGAATCGAGCCTGTCGGATTCGGTGGTCGAGACGACGAAGCGGCGGTTTCCTTGGTTGTTCGTGAACCTGATCACGTCAATCCTGGCGTCGCTGGTGATTGCGCAATTCGAGGCAGCGATTGCGCAAATCGTGGCACTGGCGGTGTTGATGCCGATTGTGGCGTCGATGGGCGGCAATGCGGGGACGCAAGCGCTGACGGTGGCGGTGCGCGCGATTGCGACAAAGGATTTGACGTCTTCGAACCTGATCCGGGTGATCACGCGCGAGGCCGGTGTGGGCCTGATCAACGGGGCGGTCTTTGCGGTGGTGATGGGGATCGTGGGCGTGGTGTGGTTTGGCACGCCGTTGTTGGGCGTGGTGATCGGGGCGGCGATGGTGATCAACCTGCTGGTCGCGGGCCTGGCGGGGATCCTGGTGCCGGTGGTGCTCGATCGGTTGCGCATCGACCCGGCGCTGGCGTCGGGGGCGTTTGTGACCACGGTGACGGATGTGGTCGGGTTCTTCTCGTTCCTGGGCCTGGCGGTGATCTTGCTGCTGTGAGGCGGCGATTTGGCGGTGCGCGTCTCGCCAGGTTTGCGGTGTGTCTTGCCGCTTGGATCAGCCTGGGATTTCCAGCGTGACGGTGCGCCCGCTGCGCACATATTGCAGCGTGGTTTCGCCGATGGCGGCGACCCGGCCCCCATCAAGGCGGTCGCCCACGGAGACCCTGACAAAGCGGCCCGACGACAGGCGCACGAGGGCACGGCGGTCGGAATTGGTGCCGGTTACCCCGATCAGGTTCACGTTGCGCAGGCGGATGGCGTCGCGTTCGGTCGCGGCGCGGCTGACGTCGGCGTTGGAGGGGATGTCGGGGCCGGGTGCGACGGCTGCGGCGGCCACGGTGGTGGGCGCTGCGGTCGGCTGGCGATCGGCGCTGGCGACGATCTGGGAGATGTTGGAGGGCCGGGTGGCGGGCAGGCGCGACCGCGCCACGGCCAGCTCGGTGCCGCCGATGGCCGCTTCGAGGGCTGCGGTGACATCAGTGTCGGGGACCGCGGTGGCGGTCTCGGTGTCCGTGGCGCTATCTTCGGAAGGGAAGAGGGAGGCGGCCGCGGCGGCTTCCTGCGGGGATTGCGGGCGCGAGGTCGGGCGACGTTCGCCCAGTTCGGATTGCGTCAACCCACCCAGGACCTGCCGTTCACGCAACTCGGCCAGGTTCGAGGGCCGTTGGGTGGGGCGGAACGTCCCAAGGACCGCGTCATCGACCGAGGTGTTGGGGGGGGTCGGATCGGCGATCTCGCGCGGGCGCTGACGGGCGAAGACGGGAGGCGCGCCGGCGACGACAAAGGCGCCTTCGGGCGTCACAACGCCCTGCGAGGTCGCGGCCACAAGGCCTTGGTTTGTCAGGCTAAACTCGGTTCCGAACGGCGGCGGCGGCGGGAAGCGGCGCAGCAATTCACCCGGATTGACGCCGGGCTCTGGCAGGGCCACGGCGTCGAGCGCGGAGATGCGCGGGTCGATTGAGGCGGTGTAGATGCTGTCGAGCAGATCGAATGGGCGCAAGTCCGGACGGTCCGGCGAGCGCGCCCAGATCCCGTCTTCCGCATAGAGCGCCTCGGCCTCTTCCACGGAGGGGTTCTGCCCTTGATCGATGGGCGGCAACGGCGGGAGATCGAACTCGGCGTCGATATCGGGAAGATCGGCATCCGTCGCCGCGTCCGGCGCGGCGGCAGGCGTGTCATCAAGGGGCAGCGGCGCATCGTCGATCTCGGGCAGGGCAGCGAGGTCCATGCCATCGGCGGCGGCCTCGTCTTCCAGCGTCGGAGCGGCCGTGCCACCGATGCTCGGCGCGGCGGTGAAGACGTCAGGGGCCTGCACATCGGCGGGGGCCGCCGCCGTTGTCTGAACGTCGGTTCCGCCGAAGCCGAAGAGGCGCGCGACGGCACTGTTGGGCAGGAACACCGCCGACCAGATCGCGACAAGGGCCAGCAAAAGCAACAGGATAACGGTCAGAACAAGGCCGGTCCTGAATGACGGCCCGCTAGCGGCGGGCACGGATTTGCGCGCCAGAAGGCCGGAGGCGAAGGTGCCATCGTCGGCCATGGTCCCGGCTGCGTCAGGGTCGGTGCCTTGGGCGGGCTCACTGCTTGCGGCGTCGCCGCGATCACGCCGGAAGAAGCCCCCGGAGGCCGCGCCGGTGGCGGCCTTCCCGGTGGGGGCGGCCGCACCACCAAGGCCACGCAATGCGCCGCCAAGGCCACCCTTGCGCGGGGCGCTTGTCGTATCGGCGGCGCCCTGTGGCGGGGCCTCGAAGGGCGAGGTCCGGTCGTCGAGACCGCGGGCGGAGGTTTCTTCGGGTGGGCGCGGCTCGATCTCGACCCGGGGACGGGTCTGCGGCGCGCCAGCTGCGTCGGATTTGGGCTTGGTCTTGCTGGCGCTGCGCACACGCTGAAGCTGTTCGGCCAGGCGCGGCATACCTGCCTTGCCCTGCGGGGCGGTGCCGACCTCTGGCGCTGGCGCCGGGTCAGTGACGGGCGCGGGCGCCGTGGGCGCGGCGTTTTCTGCCGCGGCGAGGTCGATCCGTGCACTGCGTTGGCCGACAAGCGAGCCGGTGCCGGTATCAGGGGCCGCGACCTGCCCACGTTTTGCCGTGACTTGCGGCTCGGTCCCGGTGGCGGGAACGGGCGTCGAGGCCTCGCCGCGAATGATGCGCGCGCGCTGCCGGGCCTCCTGCGCTGCGGGCGAGGGGGCTGCGGGCAGGGAATCGTCGAGCGACGGGTCGATTTCCGCGTCGGTGAGCGGTTGGATCGGCGTGGTGATGTCGTCGATGACGGGCACATCTTGAACAGGCCCATCGGAGGGCGCATCGGGCGCGTCCATCGGATCGGTCGGGGCAGGCGATTGCGTGTCCGCGATCGCTGAGGCGGGGTCTGGCGCAGGGTCCGGGGCGGCTTCTGCTGGTGGAGTATCCGGCGCGGCGGGTGCCGCAATTTCGGGCGCAGGGTCCGGCGCGACCTCGGGTTCCGGCTCTGGTTCTGGCTCCGGATCGGGTTGGCCATGGCGGTCCGGCCCGAACGCAATGCCATCGGCGGAAAAGCCGAAATCATCCGCATCGGCATCGACGGCGAAGGTTGGCACGCCGGGGAAGCGTTGCATCGGTGGCATGGCGGCGAACCCGGCCCCCTTGAAGCCGTATTGCGCGGCGAATCCCTTCGCCTCATCAAGGGTTTCGCGGGCCACCACCGCGATGGAAACGCGGTCTTCTTCCAGGACGCGCCAGTCGTATTCGAGCTCGGTCACGGCATAAGGCGTCATGCCGTCGAGGCCTTCCTCGATGCGGAACGCGGTCAATTCCGGGTCGGCGGTCGGCACCGTGAGCGAGGTGTAGAGCATCTGATCGTCGGGCAGGACGAGCAATGTCTTGAAGTTTTCGCCTTCGCGCGCGACCGCCTCGTCGCGCAGGGCCGCCAGCGCGCCATCAAGATCGTCGATGGCCAGCGGCGTCTCACCGATCATGGCCCAATGGCCCGCGGTCTGGCGATGCGCCAGTGCGAGGCCATCTGCCGAAAGGAAGAGTGCGATATTCACCGTCAAGTCAGACCTCAGTCATTTATCCCAGGGCGTTGCGCGCCCGCCACAATCGCCCCCTTCTACAGTGCTTTCCGCCTGGGGAAAACCGTTGCATCGCCGCACAGGCCCGCCCCGCGCGTGCAAGTGTAAATCTTTTGCCCGCCTTGCAAAAGGGGGCGCTGCCGCGATGCGACCGCGCCCCCCTCGGGCTACTTGGTCGCGTCAGGGGTAAACCTAACGCGAAACTGGTTAATTTTCTCTTCTTACGCGGTCGCTGCGCTTAACGCGCGGTCCAGATCAGCGATCAGGTCGTCGGCATCTTCGGTGCCGATCGAGACCCGCACGACGTTGGGCGCGGCACCGGCGGCTTCCTGCTGTTCGGGGCTCAATTGCCGGTGCGTTGTCGAGGCGGAATGGATGATCAGGCTGCGTGTGTCGCCCAAATTCGCCACGTGGCTGAAGATCTCAAGCGAATCGACCAGCTTGATGCAGGCGTCGTATCCGCCTTTCACCGCAAAGGTGAAGAGTGCGCCCGCGCCCCGGGGGCAGACGTCCTTCACACGTGTGAAGTACGGCGAGCTTTCAAGGCCTGCGTAAGTGACGAAATCGACGCGATCATCGGCTTCCAGCCATTTGGCGATCTTCACCGCGTTCTCGATGTGGCGTTCCATGCGCAGCGACAGGGTTTCAATCCCCATCAGGGTATAATGGGCGGCCTGCGGGTTCATTGTCATGCCCAGGTCGCGCAACCCGATGGCGATGCCGTGGAAGGTAAAGGCAAGCGGGCCGAACGTCTCGTGGAACTTGAGGCCGTGGTAGGCGGGCTCGGGATGGCTCAGAGAGGGGAATTTGTCGGAGGCCGACCAATCGAACTTGCCCGAATCGACAACACAACCGCCGGTGACGGTGCCGTTGCCGGTGAGGTATTTGGTCGTCGAATGCACCACCAGCGAGGCGCCATGCTCGATCGGGCGACAGAGGTAGGGCGTGGCCGACGTGTTGTCGATGATCAGCGGCACCCCGGCGGCATCGGCGACATCGGCCACCGCGCGCACGTCCATGATATAGCCGCCTGGATTGGCGATGGCTTCACCGAAGACGGCGCGCGTGTCATCGTCGATGGCAGCTTTCACAGCCTCCAGATCGTCGAAATCGACAAATTTCGCGGACCAGCCGAAGCGTTTGATGGTCTGGGAAAACTGCGTGACCGTGCCGCCGTAGAGGCGGGTGGAGGCAACCACGTTCGTGCCGGGCCGCATTAGCGGGAACAGCGCCATGATCTGCGCCGCATGCCCCGACGAGCAGCACACCGCTCCTACGCCGCCCTCCAGCGTCGCAATACGTTCCTGCAGAACGGCCACGGTCGGGTTCGTCAGGCGCGAATAGATGTAGCCGACTTCCTGCAGGTTGAACAAAGCGGCGGCGTGCTCGGCATCGCGAAACACAAACGCGGTGCTTTGATAGATCGGGGTCTGCCGGGCGCCGGTGGCCGGGTCCGGGCGCGCGCCCGCGTGGATCTGCAGGGTGTCGAAGCCGTAGCTGGGGCCGTCTGTCATGGAAGTCTCCGTCGTCATGTTTCGCAGCGGTTGTAGAACAGGCCGTCGCCAACCGGCAACCGCCACCGGCCAAGCAGGGCCGCCCGTTCCGACGATGGCGAAACACCGAAACATCCGTTCTTCCTCGTTTTCGAAATACTCCGGGGGAATCGCCGCAAGGCGATGGGGGCAACGCCCCCTGAAACCAAAGACAAAGACCTGCGGCGAGCGCCGCGCAATTTCGGAAGGGGCGCGACGGCTTGGCACTGGACGGCTGCGTGGCAAACGGGCAGAACGCAAAGCAACAGACCAAGCAGGAACGCCCCATGCTCGATTTCCTCAAACGCGCCGTAACCTGGTGGAATGGCCAGACCCTCGGCACGCAGCTCTTCACCGCGCGCAATGGCGAGCGTGTGGGCGAGGATGGACAAGGCAATATCTTCTACCGCAACGCCGATGACACCAAGCGCTGGGTCATCTTCAATGGCGAGGCCGAGGCGAGTCGGGTCGAGGCGGAATGGCATGGCTGGTTGCATCATACCTGGGATGAGCCACCGACCGATGCGCCGCTGGTCCACAAGGAGTGGGAAAAGCCGCACCTGCCGAACCTGACCGGTTCGGCAGCGGCCTATGCGCCGGCAGGCTCGATCCGCCGCGCCGAGCCGGAAGATCGCCGCGACTATGAGGCATGGTCGCCGGAATAATCGCACCGGTGCGCGGGAATGCGCACAGCTTCCCCTTGGCCTCACCGGCCGCGACGGCTATCCCCATGCCATGGCTGACGCAGACTATTCCATAACCGAGATCGCCACCGGCGGCGCCGTACTGGCCGCAGCGGTGGGGTTTTTCCTTTATGCCAGCGGTTCCGGGGCCGGGGCGGGCGGCGACAGCTATGATTTGCAGGCGCATTTCCGCTCCGCGGAGGGCATCGGCGTGGGCACCGAAGTGCGCCTGGGTGGGGTCCCGGTCGGCACGGTCACGGCGATGGAGCTGAACCCCGACACCTTCCTGGCCGAGACCACGATCAGCGTTTCCGACACGATCATCCTGCCCGATGACAGCGCGATTGCGATTGCCTCCGAAGGGCTTCTGGGTGGCTCGTTCGTGGAGGTCATCCCCGGCGGATCCCCTTTCAATCTCGAAGCGGGGGGCGAGTTCATCGACACGCAATCCTCCGTCAGCCTGATCACGCTGCTGTTGCGGTTCTTCGGCGGGAACGGAGACACGTGATGCGCCGCGCGCCGCTTCTGTTTGCTGCGATCCTGGCGCTGCTGGCCGGACAGTTGGCCGCGCAGCAATTCGACAATTTCGATGACGACAACGCACTCGACGGGTTCCAGCTTGGCACCGGCGAGGATGCGGCAGAGGACGGCGAGGGTTCCGATCTGACCCTGTTCGAGGATGGTGGCCTGATCATCAACAACGGCGACGGCGATGTTCAGCTCAACCTCGGCGATGGTGGGTCGCAGGGCACATTCGAAAGCTTCCCGGGTGTCACCGGACCGGTGACATCCGTCAGCCAACCCGCGACCGAACAGGGCACCATCGTGACCTTGCGCGCGCTCGACAAATTACTGGGCCAGCCCACGGATCTGGAATTGTCGATGGGTCAGACGGTGGTGTTCGGGCGCATTGCGATCCGTGCCGTGGAATGCCGCTATCCGGCCGGGGATCCCGGTGGAGACGCATTCGCGCATCTGGAAGTGCTTGATCTTGAAGGAAATGCCCTGTTCGACGGTTGGATGGTGGCATCCAGCCCGGCACTGAGCGCGCTGGAACATTCGCGCTATGACGTTTGGGTTTTGCGCTGCACCGGATGACGTCCGCGTGCGGCCGTCAGGGTGCGGCGCGGCGCTCAGACGTCGAGTGGGGCGTCTTCGGGCAAGGCGAAGAAATCCGCCGGCAACAGCAACGCATGGCTTAGCTCGGCTCGGTAATCGGCGCGCGGCAATTCCAACGCCCCCAGCGACAAAAGATGGTCGGTGACGAATTGCGTGTCGAACAGGGTAAAGCCGCCCGCGCGCAGGCGATGGGTCAGGTGCCCAAGCGCCAGTTTCGACGCATCGGTCCGGCGCGAGAACATGCTTTCTCCGAAAAACGCCGCGCCAAGAGTGATACCGAAGACGCCACCGGCCAGCCCATCGGCATCCCAGATCTCGACCGAATGGGCCAGGCCCTGCGCATGCAGCACCTGATAGCACGCCATCAGGTCATGGTTGATCCAAGTCGGTTCGCGATCGGCGCATCCATCGATCACACCGGAAAAATCACGATTGATATGAACGGAGTAGCCCCCCCTGCGGATGCGTTTGCGCAGCGACCTGGACACATGGAATCGGTCCAGCGGAAAGACGCCACGACGCTGCGGATCGACCCAGAAAACGTTCGGATCGTCGATCCCTTCGGACATCGGAAAGATCCCGGCTGCATAGGCACGGATCATCAGCTCCGGGGTCAGGAGCGGCCGATCAGAAGGGTACATGTCATGAGCCATAGTGCATACGTAGGGTAGGCGGGCACAAAGGCCCACCAAAATCACGCGCAGAGGCGAATTCTCCTATGACGATTCACCGATGTTTAACGCCTGTGTGGTTGTATACAGCTTGTCGGGACTGGAATACCGCATGTTCCAGTTCGACCAAGAAATGATTGGCGGGCTTGTCCGGTGCCACCCACCCCCGTTGGGTCAGACGCCGAAGCGCACAATCCGAAATAGCCTGTGGCCCATGGCGAAGTCACAGGATGAAAATCAGAACCGGCACCACGGGCGCTCACCCCGTTTGGTGCCGGTTCGACTTTGTAACTTAGCCCATGTTCTGATCCAGCCAGCCTTCCAGCCAGTGGATCGTATAGTCGCCGGTCTGCACGGCGTCGGCCTTCAGAAGCTCGTGAAACAACGGCACGGTCGTGTCGATGCCATCTACGATCAACTCGCCCAACGCGCGGTTGAGCCTGGCCAGCGCCTCGGGTCGGTCGCGGCCATGCACGATCAGTTTGGCAATCAGCGAATCGTAATAGGGTGGGATGCGGTAGCCGTCGTACAGAGCACTGTCCATACGCACGCCGAGCCCGCCGGGGGCGTGGTATTGGGTGATCGTACCGGGGCAGGGGGCGAAGTTCGGCAATTTTTCGGCGTTGATGCGGACTTCGATGGCGTGGCCCTGCACCTGCAGATCCTCCTGCCGGAAGCTCATCGGTTCGCCCGCCGCGACGCGGATCTGTTCGCGGACCAGATCGACGCCCATGATCGCCTCGGTCACGGGGTGTTCGACCTGCAGCCGGGTGTTCATTTCGATGAAGAAGAACTCGCCGTCTTCATAGAGAAACTCGATCGTGCCTGCGCCTTCATAGCCCAGATCGGCGCAGGCCTTGGCGCAGGTCTCGCCGATGCGGGCGCGCGTTTCTGCGTCGATGGAGGGGCCGGGGGCCTCTTCGAAGACTTTCTGGTGGCGGCGTTGCAATGAGCAATCCCGTTCGCCCAGATGCACGGCCCGTCCCCGTCCGTCGCCGAAAATCTGCACCTCGATATGGCGCGGACGGCCCAGGTATTTCTCGATATAGACCTCATCGTTGCCGAAGGCCGATTTCGCCTCGGACCGCGCAGAGCGGAAGGCGATCTCCATCTCGTCGCGTGATTTGGCAAGCTTCATGCCGCGCCCGCCGCCGCCGGCGGTGGCCTTGACGATCACCGGGTAGCCCGCAGCATCGCCGACCTTGAGGGCGGCGTCCAGATCGGGCACGCCACCGTCGGAGCCCGGCACGCACGGCACGCCCAGTTTGATCATCGTGTCCTTGGCGGTGATCTTGTCGCCCATCATTCGGATGTGTTCGGCGGAGGGGCCGATGAACTTGATCCCGTGATCCTCGACCGCCTGCACGAAGGCGGCGTTCTCGGACAGGAAGCCATAGCCGGGGTGGATCGCCTCGGCGCCGGTAATTTCGCAGGCCGAAAGGATCGCGGACATCGACAGGTAGCTGTCGGTACCGGGGGCCGGACCGATGCAGATCGCCTCGTCGGCCATGCGGACATGCATCGCGTCGGCGTCGGCGGTGGAATGCACCGCAACTGTTTCCACGCCCATTTCGCGGGCGGCGCGGATGACACGAAGCGCAATCTCGCCGCGGTTGGCGATCAGGATCTTGCGGAACATCGGACGCCCCTTTCCGGTTTATTCGATGATCATCAGGGGCGCGCCGTATTCGATCGCGGCCCCGTCTTCGACCAGAATGCGTTTGATTGTCCCGGCATGCGGCGCGGGGATCTGGTTCATGGTCTTCATCGCCTCGATGATCAGCACGGTTTGCCCTTCGGCGACCTTGTCGCCGACGCTGACGAAGGGGGCGGAGCCCGGTTCGGGCTGCAGATAGGCGGTGCCGACCATCGGCGAGGTCACGGCGCCGGGCGCCTGCGCGGGATCATCGGACGCGCCGCTTGGTGCCGACGGAGCAGCTGCACCGGCAGGTGCCACCGGAGCCGGAGCCGCCATCGGAGCGGCCTGTACCGGGGCCGGGGCCAGCATCGTCTGCCGGGCCACGCGCACATTCAGCCAATCGGATTCGGCATATTCGCGCTTCACATGGAGTTCTGTCAGGTCATTTTCCCGCAGAAGCTCCGCCAAGGCCTTGATAAAGGCCACATCTTCGTCGCGCGTCTTTTCAGCCATGTCGCTCCTCACCATCCGCCTGATGCCCGTCTCCGGGGCTGTTGGTCCACGCGCTATAGCGCAGGGGTGACGCGGGGAAAAGCCGCCGCGTTCGCGAACATGTGGGCAGCGAGGGGCGCAGGGTCATCCCCGAGACGCACAAAAACAGGGCAACGTGCCGTTTCAGATGCAAAGCCCCCCGCTATCACCCGCATTCATTTTTTACCATTTGATAAATTTTTGAACTCATGCCAGCGTGATTGTACCCGAGCCAATTCGATACGCGAGGCAAAAGACGCATGACAAACAGCCCGTTCACTCCCGGAATTGCACCAGCGCGCCTGCCCGCAGAGGCGCTTGCAGAGAACTTCGCGGACTTGCACGCGCCGCTGGATGGGCACGAAGCCTTGGTCGCGGCGGACCGGTGTTATTTCTGCCACGACGCACCGTGCATCACGGCCTGCCCGACGACCATCGACATCCCCCTGTTCATCCGCCAGATCGCAACCGGCACGCCGGAAGCGGCGGCGGAGACGATCTTTGACCAGAACATCCTGGGTGGCATGTGCGCGCGGGTGTGTCCGACCGAGACGCTCTGCGAAGAGGCCTGCGTGCGCGAGGCTGCGGAAGGCAAGCCGGTTGAGATCGGCCGGTTGCAGCGGTTTGCGACCGACATCGTGATGGCCAAGGGCGCGCATCCCTTCGCGCGCGCCGAGGCGACCGGCAAAAAGGTCGCCGTTGTGGGCGCGGGGCCTGCGGGGCTGGCCTGCGCGCATCGTCTGGCGATGAAGGGGCACGCCGTCGATATCTTTGACAAAAAGTCCAAGGGTGGCGGCCTGAACGAATACGGTATCGCCAGCTACAAGAGCACCGAGGATTTCGCCCAGTCGGAGGTGGATTGGCTGATGAAAATTGGCGGGATCCGGCTTCTGACGGACCGCGCGTTGGGCAACGAACTGACGCTTGGGGAGCTGCAATCGGATTACGACGCGGTATTTCTGGGCATGGGGCTTGGTGGTGTGAACACGCTGCGGGCCAACGGCGAGACCCGCGACGGTGTGCGCGCCGCGGTCGAATTCATCGCCGACCTGAGGCAGGCCGATGACCTTGGTGCGCTGCCGGTGGGCCGCAACGTGGTTGTGGTCGGGGGCGGCATGACGGCGATTGATGCGGCGGTGCAGTCGAAATTGCTGGGGGCCGAAAACGTGACATTGGTGTATCGGCGCGGACGCGAGGCGATGCCCGCGAGCCCCTATGAACAGGACCTCGCGGCCTCCAAGGGCGTGCGATTTGTGTTCAATGCCATGCCGTTAGAGGTGCTTGGAAATGGTACGGCCACGGCGTTGCGCTGCGAGTACACGCGGATTGAAGGGCGGTCGGTGCAGGGCACGGGCGAGACCTTCGACATTCCCGCCGACCAGGTCCTCAAGGCCATCGGTCAGACGCTTGGCGCGACGCCGGACGGGCTGTTGATCGAGGGGGGCAAGATCACCGTGACCGGCGCGGGGCGCACCAGCATGGCGGGCGTCTGGGCAGGCGGTGATTGCGCCAATGGGGGCGAGGACCTGACCGTGACCGCCGTGGCCGAAGGGCGTGACGCGGCGGAAGACATTCACACTGCGCTTGGCGCGTAATCCGGAGAGGGCCGAACAGATGGCAGACCTTTCAAGCAATTTCCTCGGGATCAAATCGCCGAATCCGTTCTGGCTCGCCTCGGCGCCGCCGACGGACAAGGAATACAACGTCCGCCGCGCGTTCGAGGCCGGGTGGGGCGGCGTCGTCTGGAAGACGCTGGGGGCCGAAGGGCTGCCGGTGGTGAATGTGAACGGGCCGCGGTACGGCGCGATTTACGGGGCGGACCGGCGGCTGTTGGGCCTTAACAACATTGAACTTATTACCGATCGCGACCTTTACACGAACTTGGAAGAGATCAAGCGCGTGAAGGCCGATTATCCGGATCGCGCGATGATCGTGTCGATCATGGTGCCGTGCGAGGAAGAGGCGTGGAAGGCGATCCTGCCGCTGGTCGAGGACACGGGCGCGGACGGGATCGAGTTGAATTTCGGCTGCCCGCACGGGATGTCCGAACGCGGCATGGGCGCGGCCGTGGGGCAGGTGCCCGAATACATCGAAATGGTCACGCGCTGGTGCAAGCAGTATTACTCCAAGCCCGTGATCGTGAAGCTGACGCCGAACATCACAGACGTGCGCAAACCGGCCGAAGCGGCCAAGCGCGGCGGGGCGGACGCGGTGTCATTGATCAACACCATTAACTCGATCACGTCGGTGAACCTCGACACGATGTCGCCCGAGCCGTCGATTGACGGGAAGGGCAGCCACGGGGGCTATTGCGGCCCGGCAGTCAAGCCGATTGCGATGTCGATGGTGTCCGAGATTGCGCGCAATCCCGAGACACACGGCCTGCCGATTTCGGGCATCGGCGGGGTCACGACCTGGCGCGATGCGGCGGAGTTCATGGCGCTTGGCGCGGGCAATGTGCAGGTCTGCACGGCGGCGATGACCTATGGTTTCAAGATCGTGTCCGAGATGATTTCCGGCCTGTCGCAATACCTCGATGAGAAGGATATAGGACTTGAGGATCTGGTCGGAAAGGCCGTTCCGAATGTGACGGATTGGCAATATCTGAACCTGAACTATGTAACAAAAGCAAGGATTTCGCAGGACGATTGCATCAAGTGCGGGCGCTGCTATGCGGCTTGTGAGGACACGTCGCATCAGGCGATTTCCATGAGCGAGGATCGCGTGTTCGAAGTGATCGACGCGGAATGCGTGGCCTGCAATCTGTGCGTGAACGTGTGTCCGGTCGAGGGGTGCATCACCATGGAAGAGCTGGACGCGGGCGCGACGGACGAGCGGACGGGGAATGTGGTGTCGCCGGACTATGCGAACTGGACGACGCATCCCAACAACCCGGGCGCGGTGAAGGCGGCGGAATAGACCGGCGCGGCCGCGATCAGGGCGCGAGCAGGCGGCGGAAAAGCGTGTCGAGGAACCCCTCGGCCTCGGCCACCGGGTCGCGCCCGGGCCCAAGAACGGCGCGGACCTGCACGTCGAAATCGGCGTAATGCTGCGTGAGGGACCAGATGGAGAAAATCAGGTGATGCGGATCGACATCGGCGATCTTTCCGGCCCGTGACCAAGCGCGGATCACGGCGGCTTTTTCATCGACCAGGGCTTTGAGATCGGTGGACAAACCAGCACCGATGCGGGGCGCGCCTTGCACGACCTCTTGCGCGAAAAGCCTTGATTCTCTTGGATAATCCCGGCTCATCTGAAGCTTGCGATGGACATAGGCGAGTAATTCCTCGCGCGGGTCGCCTTCGGCATCCATCTCGCGCAGAGGGGCGAGCCAGGTGTCGACGAGGCCTTCGAGAAGTGTCACATGGATCTCGTCCTTGGAAGCGAAATAATACAGCAGATTGGGCTTTGACAGCCCCGCCTCGCGCGCGATTTCATCCAGCGTGGCACCGCGAAACCCCTGCCTTGAAAACACCTCCAACGCGGCTTCCAACGCCAGGGCGCGGTTCTTTTCCTGAATGCGGGTACGGGGTTTTTCGCTGCTCATGGGCCTGTCCATTTTGTGCCCGATCTGCGGGCAAATCCCGTTTTCCAAATTGCATATCCATGCATCTGAACGGGTTTCCTTGAAAATATGCGTTCAGTTGAACGTATCGTGGTATCGTTTCCGTTGACTGGCTCAAGGCATTTGCTAGCGTGTCCTTGACCAAATGGTCAAAAAGAAAATGAAGCCGACCATTCGGCCATCAGATCGCCAGGCATCCGGCCACCGGGCCACCGGGCGATGGGGAGACAGCCATGGCACTTGACCGCAGCAATCCGGTTCCCAACGACCTTTCCGCCTTCTGGATGCCGTTCACGGCGAACCGGCAATTCAAGCAGACCCCGCGCATGTTCGTGGGTGCGGACAAGATGCATTACAGGACCGCCGATGGGCGCGATGTGCTGGATGGCACGGCGGGGCTTTGGTGCTGCAACGCGGGCCACAACCAGCCGCGGATCGTGGAGGCAATCCAGAAACAAGTCGCCGAGATGGATTACGCGCCGGCCTTCCAGATGGGCCATCCCAAGGCGTTCGAGCTGGCCAACCGGCTGCGCGACATGGCGCCCGACCCGATGGAGCATGTGTTCTACACCAATTCCGGCAGCGAGTCGGTCGAGACGGCCCTAAAAATCGCCATCGCCTATCAACGCGCCATCGGGCAGGGGTCACGGACCCGTTTGATCGGGCGCGAGCGCGGCTATCACGGGGTGAATTTCGGCGGAATTTCCGTTGGCGGGATCGTGAACAATCGTAAGGTTTTCGGGTCATTGTTGACGGGTGTGGATCACCTGCCGCACACGCATTTACCGGACGAAAATAGTTTCGTGCGCGGCCAGCCCGAGCATGGCGCGCACCTGGCCGAGGAGTTGGAGCGGATCGTGGCGCTCCACGGGGCCGAGACGATTGCGGCCTGTATCGTGGAGCCGATGGCGGGCTCGACGGGGGTTTTGATGCCGCCGAGAGGCTATCTGGAACGGCTGCGCGAGATCTGCACGAAACACGGGATCTTGCTGATCTTTGACGAGGTGATCACCGGGTTCGGGCGGCTTGGCAGCAGCTTCGCGGCGGCGCATTTCAACGTGATGCCGGACCTGATCACCTGCGCCAAGGGGTTGACGAATGGGGTTATTCCGATGGGCGCGGTCTTGGCCACGGGGGCCATTCACGACGCGTTCATGCAGGGGCCGGAGCATCTGATCGAGTTGTTCCACGGCTATACCTATTCGGGCAATCCGATTGCCTCGGCAGCCGGGATTGCGACGCTGGAGACCTACAAGGAGGACGGGTTGTTCGAGCGCGCGGCGGAGCTTGCGCCCTATTGGGAGGAGGGGCTGCACAGCTTGCGCGGCCTGCCCCATGTGATCGACATCCGCAACATGGGCCTGATCGGGGCGGTGGAGTTGGAGCCGATTGCGGGCGAGCCGACGAAACGCGCGTTCCAGGCGTTTCTGGAGTGCTACGACAAGGGCGTTCTGATCCGAACTACGGGCGACATCATCGCGATGTCGCCGCCGCTGATCATCTCGAAAAGCGAGATAGATCAGTTGTTTGGGACGTTGAGTGATGTGTTGAAACAGCTGCATTGAACGCAACCGGAAAACGCGCTTTTTCCGGCCGGGATTACGCGCGTAGTCCGCCACCGCAAACGGAGACGAAAGATGCCAGCCCCCGGCGAAAACATGAAAATCAATGGTGAGCGCCTGTGGGACTCGCTGATGGAAATGGCCAAGATCGGCCCCGGTGTCGCGGGCGGCAACAACCGCCAGACGCTGACTGATGAGGATGCGGAAGGGCGCGCGCTGTTCCAGTCCTGGTGCGAGGCAGCGGGCTGCACCATGGGGGTCGATGAGATCGGCAACATGTTCGCGCGGCGTGAGGGGACGGACCCCGACGCGCTGCCGGTTTATGTGGGCTCACACCTGGATACCCAGCCCACGGGCGGAAAATATGACGGCGTTCTGGGGGTTCTTGGCGGGCTGGAAATCATACGCACACTCAATGACTTAGGGATCAAAACCAAGCACCCGATTGTGGTCACGAACTGGACCAATGAGGAAGGCACGCGGTACGCGCCGGCGATGCTGGCCTCGGGCGTGTTCGCGGGCAAGCACACGCTCGACTGGGCGCTCGACAAGGTGGATGCCGACGGCAAGCGGTTCGGCGACGAGTTGGAGCGGATCGGCTGGAAGGGCACGGAAAAGGTCGGAACGCGACGCATGCACGCGTTCTTCGAGCTTCATATCGAGCAGGGGCCGATTTTGGAGGCGGAAGGCGTCGATATCGGCATCGTCACCCATGGGCAGGGCCTGCGCTGGATCGAATGCACCATCACCGGCAAGGAAAGTCACACCGGATCGACGCCGATGCACATGCGCAGGAATGCGGGGCGTGGTTTGGCGTTGATCACCGAGTTGGTCCATGAGATCGCAATGAAGAACCAGCCGGGTGCGGTGGGTGCGATCGGGCATGTGGATGTCTATCCCAATAGCCGCAACATCATTCCGGGAAAGGTCGTGTTCACGGTCGATATGCGCACGCATCTGTTGGATAAACTGAACGCGATGGTTGACGATTTGATGGCGCGTGCGCCGACGCTTTGCGAGGAGATCGGGGTGTCGTTCGAGGCCGAGATCGTGGGGCAGTTCGACCCGCCGGCGTTTGATGACAAATGTGTCACGAGCCTCCGCCAAGCGGCTGAAAGGCTTGGATATTCGCATATGGATATCGTATCCGGGGCAGGGCACGATGCGTGCTGGATCAATGATGTGGCCCCGACGGCGATGGTGATGTGTCCTTGCGTGGACGGCTTGAGCCATAACGAGGCCGAGGAAATCAGCCCGGAATGGGCAACGGCCGGCACGGATGTCTTGTTCCATGCGGTCGTGGAAACGGCGGAGATTATGGAATGATATCAAGAATTTGGCTGGCGCTTGGCGCAAGTATCGCGCTGGCGGGATGCGTGGCGACGACGCCGGAGGGGCAGTTCGAGGAAGGCCTTCCCGAAGAGGTCCTGGCGCTTGTCGGGCCGGGGCAGGATACGAGTTCGGTCCGGTTGGAGGCCGACGGGTGTTATTGGTATCTGCATCGCGGGCCGGTCGAAAGCACCTACATCCCATTGATGACGCGGGACCAGAGGATGATTTGCGTGACAGCGTAAGGGTTTAACACACGAGGGGGACCAGATGAGCAAGGTGATCAAGGGCGGCACGATCGTGACCGCTGACCGTCAATGGGTGGCGGATGTGCTGATCGAGGGCGAGAAGATCGCCGAGATTGGCGAGAACCTGAACGGCGATGAGGTGATCGACGCCTCCGACGCCTATGTGATCCCCGGCGGCATCGACCCGCATACCCACCTGGAGATGCCCTTCATGGGCACGACGGCGGCGGAAACGTTCGAGACCGGGACCTTTGCGGCGGCGGCGGGCGGGACCACCATGTTGGTCGATTTCTGCCTGCCGGGCGAGGACGGCAGCCTGCTCAACGCGATTGATGCCTGGGACGCGAAGTCAAAGGATCAGATCTGCGTCGATATCTCGTACCACATGGCGATCACCGGCTGGAACGAGAGCATTTTCAATGAGATGGAGGCCGTTGTTAAAAAGCGCGGCATCAACACGTTCAAGCACTTCATGGCCTATAAAGGCGCGTTGATGATCGAGGACGACGAGATGTTCGCCTCGTTCAAGCGCTGCGCCGAGCTAGGCGCGCTGCCGCTGGTCCATGCCGAGAACGGCGACATCGTGCAGGAGTTGCAGCAGAAATATCTCGCCGAAGGGGTCTTCGGGCCGGAGGGGCACGCGTATAGCCGCCCGCCCGAGGTTGAGGGTGAGGCGGCGAACCGCGCGATCATGATTGCCGACGCGGCGGGCACACCTTTGTACATCGTGCACGTGTCTTGTGAGCAGGCCCATGAGGCGATCCGGCGCGCGCGCCAAAAGGGGATGCGCGTCTATGGCGAGCCGTTGATCCAGCACCTGACGCTGGATGAGAGCGAGTATTTCAACAAGGATTGGCAATATGCCGCGCGCCGCGTGATGTCGCCGCCGTTCCGGTCCAAGGACCATCAGGACGGGTTGTGGAATGGGCTGGCAGCCGGATCGTTGCAGGTTGTGGCGACGGACCACGCGGCCTTCACGGACGAGCAAAAGCGCATGGGTGTGGACAATTTCGCGATGATCCCCAACGGGACCGGCGGGCTTGAGGAGCGGATGGCGATGCTCTGGACCCGTGGGGTCGAGACGGGGCGTTTGACGCCGGAGGAGTTTGTGGCGGTGACGTCGAGCAACATCGCCAAGATCCTCAACATTTACCCGATGAAGGGCGGCATCAACGTGGGCGGCGACGCCGATGTGGTGGTCTGGGACCCGAAACTGGGGCGGACGATCTCGACGGCGACGGCGAAATCTATCCTTGATTACAACGTGTTCGAGGGGATGGAGGTCAGCGCCTCGCCCCGGTACACGCTGTCGCGTGGGGACGTGGTCTGGGCGGCGGGGCAGAACAGCCAGCCGCAGCCCGGGCGCGGGCGGTTTGTGAAGCGGCCCCCTGCGGCGAGCCCGACGCAAGCTTTGAGCAAGTGGAAGGCGCTGAACACGCCCCGCAAGATCGAGCGCGATCCGCTGAATATTCCGGCGGGGGTTTGAGTTATTGGTGTCTAACCAAGCGGAAGATACTTTGAAGCGGGTGGAAGAACTATTTGAGCAACCGCGCCAGTCATTCGAAAGAGCAAAGTTGTGGTCTGATTATCTGGCATTTCATATCCGGTTTTTGGTCTTTGTTACTCTTGCGATAGTCTGCTCGGCGCTATTCGCTGAACGAGTTGCAGGCTGGCCTGACCATGACCTGTTCTACAGAGCAACTCTTGTGTCATTGCTTTTGTCGGCTTCGGCTTTCTCAGCCTTCGCTTTTTATATGGTGGTGTGCATCGCAATGCTAAACTACGACTTCTTCGCGTCGAAACTCGTCTACTTCTTCATAAATCGACTCATGAATGAGAAAGGCAGCGCGATCTGGTTGTCGCAAATAGCTGCCATGATACTGGTTTTGCTTGTTCTTTTAGGTTTTGGAGCGGTCGTTTTAACGCTGATTGAAATAGCAAGATTGGAAACCGTTGCGTGACCGTAATCTCCGCCCAAGCCCTGAACCTGACGTTTCAGACGAACGATGGCCCGGTCCATGCGTTGAAGGATGTGGACCTCAACATCGAGAAGGGCGACTTCGTGTCGTTCATCGGCCCCTCGGGTTGTGGGAAGACGACGTTTTTGCGGGTGATAGCCGCGTTGGAGCAGCCCACGGGCGGGCAGGTCACCGTGAACGGGATGACCCCAGATGAGGCCCGCAAAGCGCGCGCTTATGGGTATGTGTTTCAAGCCGCCGGCCTCTACCCGTGGCGGACGATTGAGAAGAACATCAAGCTGCCGTTGGAGATCATGGGATATTCAGCGAAGGACCAGCAGGATCGCGTGAACCACGTCTTGCAACTCGTTGATCTGGAAGGGTTTGGGAAGAAATTCCCTTGGCAACTCAGCGGTGGGATGCAGCAGCGCGCGTCGATTGCGCGGGCGCTCGCGTTCGACGCCGATATCCTGCTGATGGACGAGCCGTTCGGCGCGCTCGATGAGATCGTACGGGACCGCCTGAACGAGGAGCTTCTGAAGCTCTGGGCTCGGACGGAGAAGACGATCGGGTTCGTGACGCATTCGATCCCCGAAGCCGTCTACCTGAGCACGAAGATCGTCGTGATGAGCCCGCGTCCGGGGCGGATCACGGATGTGATCGAAAGCGATCTGCCGCGCGAACGTCCGCTCGATATCCGCGACACGCCCGAGTTTCTGGCGCTGGCGCATCGGGTGCGCGAGGGGCTGCGCGAAGGACATGCCTATGAGTGAGGCGGCATGAGTGTAGCGCTGGACCAGAACGAGGTCGCGCCCTGCGCGTTCTGCATGGCGATGCGGCGGATTGCGGGCGCGGTTTTGCCGGTTCTGACCGTGGTCGCTGTGATCGTGGCGATCTGGTACGCGGGTGCGTATTTGATGAACCGGTCGATTACACTGGACACCGCCGAGCGGCGGGGGGTGGCGTTGAGCACGGCAGAGGTGTTCGCCGACACGATGGCGCAAGAGCGACCCCGGCTGCCCGCGCCACATCAGGTGGCGGTGGAGCTGTGGAACACGACCGCGGGCGAAGAGATGTTCCGGGAGCGGCGCGGCGAGTTGCGCCCCAATCCACGAAGCCTGTTTTTCCATGCGTATCAGACCCTTGCGCCGACGATGTTGGGGTTTTTGATCGGGTCTTTGGCGGGGCTGATGCTCGCCATCGGGATCGTGCATAACCGGGCGATGGACCTCAGCGTGATGCCTTGGGCGATTGCGTCGCAGACGATCCCAATCCTCGCGGTGGCGCCGATCGTGATCGTGGTGCTGAACGCGGTGGGGCTCACGGGGATGGTGCCGAAGTCATTGATTTCGGCGTATTTGTCGTTCTTCCCGGTGGTCGTGGGCATGGTGAAGGGGATGCGCAGCCCCAGCGCGATGGACCTGGACCTCCTGCGGACCTATTCGGCGGGCCGGACGGCGACGTTGTTCAAACTGCGCCTGCCCGCATCGGTGCCATTCCTGTTCGCCTCGCTAAAAGTGGGGATCGCGGCGGCGTTGGTGGGGACCATCGTGGCGGAATTGCCCACCGGCGCGCGGTTCGGATTGGGCGCGCGATTGCTGACCGGGAGCTATTACGGTCAGACGATCCAGATCTGGAGCGCGCTGTTCATGGCGGCGATCTGTGCGGCGGTTTTGGTGGCGGTTTTAAGTTTGATCGAGCGTGGCACGCTCCGACGCATGGGGTTGAGCGCATGAGCATGTGGCGCGGTACGGACGCCTCCGGCGGGGGGATTTTCGAAGCAAAGAAGGGCGGGGAGCGCGACCATGGCGATTGACGCACGCGTGATCTGGCACGGATTGGGTGTCGTGCTTCTGGCGGCCGCGATGCTCCATGATGTACGGCTTGCGGCCATCGTGGCGGTGTGGTTCGGGGCCTGGTGCCTCAATGCCGCGCTCGCGCGCGGCGTGCCGGGAGCGCGGGTTCTGGTGCCGTTAATCTTCGGGGCAACTCTGCTGGTTTTGTGGGAAATGACCGTCCGCCTCTACGAGATCAGCCCCGTGATCCTGCCCGCGCCAAGTGCCATTGCGGCGGCGTTTGCGGCGAACACAGACATCCTGTGGGCGGATTTCGTGCAGACGATCCTGCGCGGTGCGTTGGTGGGCTATGTGATCGGGTGCGGGGCGGCGCTTTTAGTGGCATTGGCCGTCGACCGCTCGCCATTTTTGCAGAAGGGGCTGTTGCCGGTGGGCGCGTTCCTGGCGGCGTTGCCCATCGTGGGGACAGCGCCGATTTTCGTGATGTGGCTTGGGTTTGGGCCCGCGTCGAAGGCCGCCGTTGTCGTGGCGATGGTGTTCTTTCCGATGCTGGTGAATGCGGTCGAAGGGCTCAAGGCCAGCGACAAGATGCAGCGTGATCTGATGCACACCTATGCCGCGTCTTATTGGCAGAGCCTGGTGAAACTGCGCCTGCCGACGGCCTTGCCGTTCCTGTTCAACGGGTTGAAAATCTGCACAACGCTTGCGCTTATCGGGGCGATTGTTGCGGAATTTTTCGGCTCCCCCACCGTGGGCATGGGGTTTCGGATCAAGATCGAGGTCGGGCGGTTGTCCATGGACGTGGTCTGGGCCTCGATCACGGTGGCGGCGCTGGCTGGGACGGGGTTTTATGGAGTGATGACGCTTCTGGAGCGGCGATTGACCTTCTGGCACCCATCGCAACGGTGATGCGGGGCCGGCACAAAGACCAACAAGAAGACCAACCTGGAGGAAAAACACGATGAAAAAACTGACATTTGCGGGGGCAGCACTTCTGGCTTCGGGCGGTATGGCCTGGGCGGATGGGCATCTCGATGAGGTGAACCTACAGCTGCAATGGGTCACGCAGGCGCAATTCGCGGGCTATTACGTGGCGCTTGAGAACGGCTATTACGAGGAAGAAGGGCTGGCGGTGAACATCATCCCTGGCGGGCCGGACATCGCCCCGCCGCAGGTTCTGGCCGGTGGCGGCGCCGATGTGATGTTGAACTGGATGCCCTCGGCGCTGGCGGCGCGCGAAGGTGGGCTTCCGGTCGTCAACATCGCGCAGCCGTTTGTGCGCTCGGGCCTGATGCTGACGTGTTGGGCCGACAGCGGCGTGGTGGAACCTGCAGATTTGGCGGGCAAGACCGTGGCGCATTGGTTCTTCGGCAATGAATATCCGTTCCTGTCGTGGATGTCGCAGCTTGGCATCGGTGTTGAAGGCGGGGACGATGGGGTCACGCTTTTGCAGGCGGGCTTTAACGTCGATCCGCTGATCCAGCGGCAGGCCGATTGCATGTCGACGATGACCTACAACGAATATTGGCAGGTGATCGACGCGGGCGTGACGCCCGAAGAGTTGGTGACGTTCCGCTATGAAGATCAGGGGGTTGCGACGCTGGAAGACGGCATCTGGGCGCTTGAGGAGAACCTTGAGGATCCGGAGTTTGTCGACAAGATGACGCGGTTTGTGCGTGCCTCGATGCAGGGGTGGGCCTGGGCCGCAGAGAATCCCGACGATGCGGCGATGATCGTGCTGGATTACGACGAGACCGGTGCGCAGACTGAGGAGCATCAGTTGCGCATGATGGGCGAGATCGCGCTGCTTGTGGAGGGCGGCGATGGTCGTCTGGATGAAGAGGCCTATCAGCGGACGGTTGATACGCTTCTGGGTGGCGGGTCGGACCCGGTGATCTCGGCGGAGCCCGAGGGTGCCTTCACCCACGTGATCACGGATGCCGCGCTGGCGGAATGATGGCGTAGACCAAAGTTTCGAGCGGCCCCGGGCGGATCTTCTGCGCGGGGCCGTTTTCTTTCCTGCACGGGATGGGCAGCGGATCAGCGGCGGATATCGACGGTGCGATTGATCGGCTCGGGCGCGCCGGATTGGTAGAACTCCGGTGCCGCCGCAGCCGGGTCCGGGGCAGGTGGCGAAGGCTGGACCTTTGTCTGTGACGTCTGGGTGTCACCCGTGGCCCCGTCCGGCCCTTCGATCGTCGCGTCGGCCTGGCGTGCGGCCGCGTCCGCGTCGCTGTCGACCTCAAGAATGTCACCCTCGGTCGCCGGATCCGGCGGGGCCATGGCAAGCATGGCCAGCGGATGCCGGGGCGGTTCCGGCGGTGGCGGGATATCGTCGTTATCGCCAACTTGAAAGACATCAAGAGGTTTGACCGCGCGGGCACTTTGGCCGGGGTTTTGCGACGCGGTTTCGTGTTGGCGGGCGGCACCCGTGCTTTCGGTCTTGTCGGTGGCCGTCACGGGGTTCTTGGTTTCGGCCCGCCCGGTCATACTTCCGGCGTTGGTGCGGATGTCGGCCCGCGCGGGGGAGACCGCCAATTCCACACGTGACGGTGTGTTTGTAATGTCCATTCTCGCTCTCCTCAAACGCAATGCGTTCAGAGTGCCCCACGGACATCATATAATACGCACGCCTTAACAAGCCATGAACGCGGCGCCAAAAGTGCGGCAAAGTTGCTATAAATCAGAATATTAAGAGGTGAACGGCACGGCGAAATTCAGCGTGTAAATTTCTTGTAAAGATGGTAAAGGTTGCCCATGAAAAACGCCATGAAAGAGACGGCGAACGCCAGCGCCCCGTCGGAAATCACCGGCAGCCGGATCCGCGAGCAGCGGCTGGCGCGCGGGTTGAAACAAGCGGCTTTGGCGGAAGCTGTCGGGGTTTCCCCCTCGTATCTGAACCTGATCGAACACAACCACCGGCGGATCGGCGGCAAGCTTTTGCTGGAGATCGCCCGGGTTCTGGTTGTCGATCCCTCGGCGCTTACGGAAGGGGCGGATGCGGAGGTCAGCGCGCTGTTGGATGCGGCGGCGCGGGCGCAGGGCGATCTGGGCCCGGAAAGCGAGCGGATCGACGAATTGGCAGCACGGTTTCCTGGCTGGACCGCGCTGATCGCGGCGCAGGAACGGCGGGTGCAACGGCTTGATGCGCAGGTCGAGGCGCTGCGCGACCGGTTGACCCATGATCCGGTCCTGTCGGAGGCGATGCATGATGTGCTCTCGTCGGTCGCGGCGATCCGGTCCACGGCCGACATTCTGGTGCGCGAGACCGACCTGGACCCGGCTTGGCGCGGACGGTTTCACCGCAACCTGCACGAGGAGGCGGAGCGTCTGTCGACCCAGGCCACGGGCCTTCTGGCGCAGTTCGAGGCCCCCGACGCGGATGTCGGATCACCTGCGGAAACTGTCGAGGCGATGTTCGAGGCGGCGGGCCATCTGTTTGCGCAGATCGAGGCCGGTGGGGAGGGTGCGATAGAGGCGGTTCTGGACCGTGCGCCGGGTATGGATCATCCGAAGGCGCGCGCGATGGGGGCGGCGCGGCTGGCGGATTATGCGCGTGATGCCAAGCTGTTACCGCTTGCGCCCTTCACCCGCGCCGCGCAAGAGGTCGGGTTTGATCCGGTCGCCCTGGTGGCGCGGATGGGTGTTGGCGTGGCCCCGGTGCTGCGGCGGATGGCGAACCTTCCGATGGAGTGCGGCGCGCCGCCTGTTGGGCTGGCGATTTGCGATGCTGCGGGCGCGATGGTGCACCGGCGGCGATTGTCGGGCTTTGCGCTGCCGCGGGTGGTGGCGGGGTGCCCGCTGTGGCCGCTTTACCGCGCGTTGTCGCGCCCGGGACAGGCCGAGGAGGCCGAGATCGAGATGCCGCACGGTGCGCGGTTTCACGTATGGGCGGTGGCAGACATCCACGATGGCGCGGATTTCGGGGCGGCCGCCCATGTGCAAGGCGTGATGTTGATCATGCAGGCGCGCCCGCGCGCGCGCAGCCTTGCGTTGATCGCCGCAGGGCCGGGGTGCGAGACCTGTTCCCGCGCGGCCTGTTCGGCCCGTCGCGCAGGCGCGCCCGCGGTTTGACGCAAAATTGTTGCGTGTTGCCCGCGTTTTGGGCAATGTTGGAACATCAGGCGCGGGTGAACGACCATTCCCCCGAAGCCGCCCCGTGGCGGAGGACTGGGCATGATACAAGAACACCTATCGCCCGACACGGGACCTGGCACGATCCTCATCATCGAGGACGAGACCAATATCCTTGAGGCGCTGACCTTTATCCTGAGCCGGGCGGGTTGGGATGTGCGGGGGCATGGCAAGGGCGACAGCGCGCTGGCCGAGGTCGCCCGGCTCAACCCAGATGTGCTGGTGCTGGACGTGATGCTGCCGGGATGCTCGGGCTTCGATATCCTGCGCGGGCTCCGGGCCGCACCCGAGACACGTGATCTTCCGGTTGTGATGCTGACCGCCAAGGGGCAGGCGCAGGACCGCGATCAGGCGCAGGCTTTGGGCGCCAATGCGTTTCTGACCAAGCCATTCTCAAACGACGAATTGCTGAGCGTTGTCAAAGAGATCGCCCCCGATCGCATGATGCCGCAGGCGGCAGCGGGACGGGGCTGACGGATGGCCCGGCAGCTGTTTCTGGAACGGCGGACCTATCGGTTGAACCGATTGCAAGACGCTGCGCGGTTGTTGCCGGTGCTGGGTCTTGTGTTGATCTTCGGCCCGATTTTCATCCGGGGTTCGGGCTCGGAGCCGGTCAATCTGTCGGCGACGCTCGTCTATTATTTCGCCATCTGGATGGGCCTGATCGTGCTCACCGCGCTGGTCAGCCGTGCTTTGAGCCGTATGCAGGGGCTGGACGATGTGAGCCGCGTTCATGGCGTGGACGATGTGAGCCGCGTCCAGGGCGTGGACGAACCGAGCCGCGTCCAGGGCGTGGACGACACCCCCGCCGGTTCGGGGCGCCCCGGGGACGGCTGAGATGTTGAGTTTCAACGGCCTCGTCACGATCTGTATCCTATATGTCTTGGTGCTTTTCGGTGTGGCGTTCTGGGCCGAACGCGCGGCGAAGCGGGGCGAGGTGCGGTGGCTGAACTCGCCGATTACCTACACGCTGTCCCTGTCGATCTATGCCACCGCCTGGACGTTTTACGGCGCGGTCGGCTCGGCGGCGCGGTCGGGATTGGAATACCTGACAATCTATCTCGGGCCGACGCTGGTCTTCGTGGGCTGGTTCTGGCTCTTGCGGAAAATGGTGCGGATCGGGCGCGCGCAGCGAGTGACGTCGATCGCGGATATGATCTCCAGCCGCTATGGCAAATCCGGCGGGCTTGCGGTGCTTGTCACATTGCTGGCGGTGCTGGGGACGACACCCTACATTGCACTTCAATTACAATCGGTTGCCCTGTCGTTCTCGGTGTTCACCGACGCGGGCGACACGGTCAATACGGCGCTTTGGGTTGCGGCGGGGCTGGCGCTTTTCACGATTGTCTTCGGCACCCGATCGCTGGATCTCAACGAACGCCACCCCGGTCTTGTCAGCGCAATCGCGGCGGAAGCCATCGTGAAGCTGACCGCAATCGTCGCGGTCGGGATTTTCGTCGTCTGGGGCGTGGCGGACGGGCCAGGGGATATGCTGGCGCGGATCGAGGCCTCACCGGTGGCCGACACGCCGGTCAACGGCGCGCGATGGTTGGGTCTGACGGTTTTGGCGGGGGCGGCGATCCTGTGCCTGCCGCGGATGTTCCAGGTGATGGTGGTCGAGAACTCGGACGAGCGGCACCTGGCGACGGCAGGGTGGGCCTTTCCATTGTACCTGATGGTGATCTCGCTCTTCGTAGTGCCGATTGCGGTGGCGGGAATGAGCTTGCCGGGCACAGGCGACAACCCCGATCTTTACGTTTTGACCGTGCCGCTGAGCCTTGGGCAGGATTGGTTGGCATTGTTGGTGTTTCTGGGTGGATTTTCCGCAGCCACCTCCATGGTGATCGTCGCGGCGCTGGCCCTGTCGACGATGGTGTCGAACCATATCATCGTGCCGCTGTGGCTGCATTCGTCGAACTCACGCGTGGCGATGAGCCAAGATATGCGCAAGGTGGCCCTGACCGCGCGGCGGCTAACGATTGCGGCGATCCTGGCGCTTGGCTGGGTCTATTATCGGCTGTCGGGGGGCACGGCGGCGCTGGCCTCCATCGGGTTGATCTCGTTTCTGGGCGTGGCGCAGATCCTTCCGGCGCTGGTCGGCGGCATCCTGTGGCGCGGGGCCACGCGGCTTGGGGCGGCGCTGGGGATCGGCGCGGGGCTCTTGATCTGGATGTGGCTGTTGTTGTTGCCCAACGTCGCGGAGACCGGCGGCCTGATGCCCGTGGTCCTGTCGGAGGGTCCTTTTGGCATCGGCTGGCTCGCGCCCGCGACGCCGCTTGGGCTTCAGTCGGGAGATCCGTTGATGACGGCCATGGTGCTGTCGCTTGGGGTCAACACGACGTTGTTCATCCTGGGCTCGCTTCTGAGCTTTCCCAGCCCGCTGGAACGATTGCAGGGCGCGCAATTCGTCAACGTGTTCGATCATTCACGGGCCGTTAGGGGGTGGACCGGGGCAGTCGGTGCATCGGACGATCTGCGTATCATGGCGCAGCGGATCATGGGTGATGACCGCGCCATCCAATTGTTCCGCGACACCGCCCGCGCGCAGGGGCGCGATGGGCAATTGCCCGAACCGACCCCGGATTTCCTTGAACGGCTGGAGCGCGAATTGGCGGGCTCGGTCGGGGTGGCGACGGCGCATGCGATGGTGGCGCAGATCACCGGTGCGGCCAGTGTCAGTGTGCGCGATCTGCTGGCGGTGGCCGATGAAACCGCGCAGATCATGGAATATTCCAGCCAGCTTGAAGCCAAATCCGAAGAGCTGGCTCAGACCGCAGGCCGCCTGCGCGAGGTGAACGCCAAGCTGACCGAATTGTCGGTGCAAAAGGACGATTTCCTGAGCCAGATCAGCCACGAGTTGCGCACGCCGATGACGTCGATCCGGTCGTTTTCCGAGATCTTGATGCAGGCCGACAAGGTCGATGACGCCGCGCGCACGCGGTTTTCGCGGATCATCCACGACGAAAGTCTGCGTCTCACACGACTGCTGGATGATTTGCTGGACCTCAGCGTCTTGGAAAACGGGCGCGTGACGTTGAACCTGGGGGAGGCGAATTTGGCCGATGTGCTGGACCGCGCGACCAATGCGGCCGGGGCCGAGGCGGGGGGCGGCATCGTGATCAAACGCGACCGCGCCCGCGAGGCGGTGGCGCTGTGGACCGACAGTGACCGGCTGGCACAAGTGTTCATCAACCTGATCTCGAACGCGCGCAAGTATTGCGACGCGCAGGCGCCAGAACTGGTGATCGCGGTTGTGGCGGATGCGCAGGGCGTCGTGGTGGAATTCTCTGACAACGGCAGCGGCATCTCGACCCGGCAAGAGGCTCTGATCTTTGAGAAATTCGCACGGCTTGATACCGCACGGGGGGCACCTGGGGCGGGGCTTGGCCTGGCCATCAGCCGGGAGATCATGGCCAGGCTCGACGGCGATTTACACTACGTGCCGCGCCCGGGCGGCGCGACCTTCCGGGTGCGTTTGCCGGCGCGGGCATCGCGCGCGGCGTGAGTGGTTTGAGTGGCTTGGGTGGCTTGGGTGGCGTAAGTGGCGTAAGCGGAAAAACATAGAGCGTAAGGGCTTCGTTAACGGCTTTTGTGGCAGATCAACGCGCACGCGCCGTTTTCCCAAGCCAGAAGGCCTTATTTCGAGATGTCCGCCCCTGACACGCGCCCTGTCCTGGCCCGCAAAATTGCGGCGCATTCCGGTGTGGGGATGCGGCCCGAGGAATTGTCAGCGCAGCTGGACGTGGCGCTGAGCCGTGCCGTACGGCGCGCAGGCGCCCCGATGGAAGGGTTCGGGATCAGCCTTGATGGGATCGATATCGGGCTGGACACCAATCTGCAGGCCGCCATTGACGCCTTTCCCGATCACGGGCTGATCGCGGCCACCGAAGATATGGAAGGGCGGCGCGGTCTTTTGGCGTTGGAACATACGTTGGTCGACGCGCTGATCGAGGTGCAGACCACTGGCCGCGTGGAAGAGGGACAGGGCCCGCCACGCGCGGTCACGCGCATCGACGAGGCGCTTTGTGCCGATTTCATTGACCTGATGTACGGCGCTTTGGCGTTTGAGGGCAACGGGATCAACGGGCGCAGTTGGCCGGAGCGGATGCGTTACGGCAGCCGGATCAAGGACCGCAGTCAGATCAACCTTCTCTTGCCCGCCCGCGGCTATCACCTGTTGCAGGCCAATGTGACCGCGGCTGGGTTGAAGACCGGCAAGCTGATGATCCTGTTGCCGACCGATCCGGCCCTGGGGCGGAAAAACGGTAAGCGGCCCGAGGCAAAACCACCACGCCCGGACAGTTGGAAGGCCGATATGCTGGCGGCACTGGGCCCCGCGCCGCTGGCGTTGAATGCCGTATTGATGCGGGTGGATATGCCGCTGGCAAAGGTCGAAGCGTTGCAGGACGGCGACCTGATCCCGTTTGACCGCGCCGATTTGAGTGCGGTAACGTTGGAGAGTGAAGGTGGCCATGTTTTCGCGCGCGGCAAGTTGGGCCAGATCGGCGGACGCCGCGCGGTGCGTTTGGCCGACCCGAACGGGCTGGCGGAGACACCGGGGGCCGAGGCAGGCCTGCGTGCAGCGCCGCCCGCTCCGGGTCCGCCAAGCGCAAGATCGCCCGGTTCGGGTGATCTGGCCGCGATGTCGATGGAGGCGCGCGTCGCCCAGGCCGGGCAACCGGCCCAGAGCCAGCCCGTTGCTGCGCAGATGGCCCCCGCACCGACCGCCGCTCAGCCTCAGCCAGGCACACCCGAAGACACCGGTGCGGCCCTGGAAAAGATGATGGCGCAGGCGGACCCGCCCGCACAGTAAGCCACGGGTCCACCGCGTCCGACGTGGCACTTGTTGGTTGCCTTTGTGGAAGCCTCTCGCCAGTGTTTGGAGGCAAGCCAGGCCAGTGTGCCGTGGCATCCACAGCGAGAGGCGCGCGTCCATGTCGATCTCAGAATTTCGCGGCAAAGTGACTGGCGGTGCCCAACTGGCGGGGACCTTCATGAAGACGCCAAGCGTTGATATGCTTGAGGTTCTGCTCCTCTCAGGGCTCGATTTCGTCTGTCTGGATTGCGAACACGCGCCGTTCGACCGCGGCAGCATCTCCGCCTGCATGGCCCTGTCGCGCGCGGCGGATTTTCCGGTTCTGGTCCGGGTGCCGTCAGCTGCACCCGAAAACATCGCGCGCGCACTGGATGACGGGGCGTGCGGCGTGGTGGTGCCGCATGTGGCTTCGTCTGAACTGGCCGAAGACATCGCGCGTGCCGCCCGCTTCGGACATGGCGGACGCGGCTATGCGGGATCGACCCGGTGGGCGGGCTACGCCACCCGGCCCATGCCCGAGATCCTCGCCCAAAGTGCCGCCGAAACAGTCGTCCTCGCCCAAATCGAAGAGCCCGAAGGCGTCGAAGCCGCCGATGCGATCGCCGCCGTTGACGGGATCGACGGGTTGTTCGTCGGGCCCGCGGATCTCACCGTGGCCTATGGTCATGACACGTTGGACAATCCCGATTTGCACGCAGCGATGGGCAAAACCGCCGCCGCGACACGGGCCCATGGCAAGGGCCATGTGACCTTTGTGACCGACGCCGCACGCGCACATGCGTTGCGGGATTACGGGTTTTCGATGTTTTTCATCGCGTCCGAGCACGCGTGGGTCCTGCAAGGGGCGAAAGCACAGGTTGCGGGGATCCACGCCCCTGATTGAGGGCGCGCCGGTCCGAGCGCCCGGCCACATTCCAAACGCATTCATCTAAAATTTGCCTCAATTGCGGCAGATTGTTTCCATTCCTTCACCGCCGAATGACCGCACAGCCACCGCGATTGCGCCGCCCTTTTCCGGCATTCTTTCTTGTGTTCCGGCAGAAAAACGATCGGGACAGGCAATATATGGCCAGTGCCAGGCGCCGTCCGGCGCCCATGCATCTGGCGTGCAGGAGAAGTCCCATGATGAAAGTTCGTTTCATCCCCGCAATGCTTGTTGGCTCCGTTCTGGTCCTTGCGGGCTGCGTTGGCAGCACCGGTGTGTCGCGCGATTTGGCCTTCGACAGCCCACCCCCGGCTGTGGACAATATGGTGCTGCAGGATTGGGATGTGGTCGGCGTGGATGTCGATGTGCCGCGCACGTTGACGGTGAGTGAGGCCAATACGATCAAGCCGCGCGCCGATATTGTCTGGCGCGAAGATCCGATCGGCGACCGCCATACGCAAGTGGATGATCTGATGACCGAAGCGCTGAACGGCGCGTTCGAGCAGGTCACCGGCACGACCCCGGTGATCGTCAACATCCGCATGACCCGGTTCCATGCCCAGACGCAGCGCGTGCGCTATTCGAACCTGCCGAGCGAGCAGGAGATCGAATTCATCATGACCGTTGTGGATGCGGAAACCGGCGTAATCCTGTCCGGTCCCGAGGCGTTTGACCTGACGTTTCCGGCCCTTGGCGGCAATGACGCGGTCGAGGCCGATGCCGCCGGTCTGACGCAGCGGTTGCGCATTACGCGCCGCCTGGAAGATTGGGTTGAGGCGGAATTCGTCGGCATAGTGACGCCGAGCGTTCTGGTGAGCGCGGTCGCGCGCTGAGCCTTTTCCCCATCTGAAGAACCCGTTAGAGGGGACGCCATGACAGCGTCCCCTTTGCCCGTTCTGCGCCTGAAACCCAAGGCCGATGCCCGCCGCATCCGCCATGGCCACCCTTGGGCGTGGGCCGATGATCTTGTGCTCGATCGCCGCTCAAAAGCCGTCCCTTCCGGGGCTTTGGCCGTGTTGCACGATGCCGAACGGCAGCCCCTTGGCGTCGGCGTGGCCAGTGTGGGCGCGCGGATTGGCCTGCGTATTCTGGATCCGAACCCCGACGCGGTGATCGACCGCGATTGGCTGGCCGCGAAAATCACGCGCGCGCAGGCTTTGCGCGATGCGCTTTATGATGGGCCGTTTTACCGTCTGATCCATGCCGAGGGCGATAGCCTTCCTGGCCTGATTGTGGATCGTTTCGGCGACACCTTGGTGGTGCAGCCCAACGCGGTTTGGCTGGAGGATCGGATGGACGATCTGGTCTCGATCCTGACCGATGTCACCGGCTGCACCACGATCATCAAGAACGGAACCTCGCGCGCGCGCGCGCTGGAAGAGCTGCCCGAAGAGATGGCGGTTTTGACCGGCGCGGCCCCCGAGGGTCCGATCCCCGTGCCGATGAACGGGGCCACCTACATGGCCGACGTGATGGGCGGGCAAAAGACCGGCCTGTTCTACGATCAACGCCCGAACCACGCCTTCTCCGCCCGCCTGGCCAATGGCGCGCGGGTGTTGGACGTGTTCTCCCATGTGGGTGGCTTTGCCTTGGCCGCGCTGGCCGCCGGTGCGACACAGGCGCTGGCCGTCGATGCCTCCGCTCGAGCGCTCGATCTGGCGCAGGCGGGCGCCGCGGCGATGGGCGCGGGCGGGCGCCTGTCCATCCGCGCGGGCGATGCGTTTACCACAATGGAGTCGCTGGCTGGTGAGGGCGCGCAGTTCGATCTGGTGATTGCGGATCCGCCGGCATTCGCGCCGTCGAAGCCCGCGCTCGACAAGGGCTTGCGCGCGTATGAGCGCGTTGCACGGCTGGCCGCGCCGCTTGTGGTCGAGGGCGGCACGTTGATCCTGTGTTCCTGCTCGCACGCCGCGAGCCTCGACAAGTTCCGCGCGTCCTGCCTCCGCGGGATCGGGCGGGCGGGCCGTGCGCCACGCATCCTGCACACCGGGTTTGCGGGGCCGGATCATCCGGTGCACCCCAGCCTGAGCGACACGGGCTACCTCAAGGCCATCGCGTTCCGCCTATGATCGCGGTTCTCGACGCCTGCGTGCTCTATCCAACTGTCCTGCGGCAGATCCTACTGGGCTGTGCCGAGCGCGGGCTGTTTGCGCCGGTCTGGTCCGAGCGGTTGTTGGAGGAATGGCGCCGGGCCGCCGCCCGCAACGGCGGTCCGCCCGATGCGGCGCTGGCCGATGCCGAGATCGCGCGGGCCAACACGCGCTTCCCCGCGGCCCTGACGCCGCCCGGAGACGAGGCGCCGCTGTGGCTCCCGGACCCGGCCGATATCCATGTGCTGGCCACCGCCGTCGCGGCGCGCGCCGAGACGATCATCACCCTGA
This sequence comes from Gymnodinialimonas ulvae, assembly GCF_037543845.1. Classification (NCBI taxonomy): domain Bacteria; kingdom Pseudomonadati; phylum Pseudomonadota; class Alphaproteobacteria; order Rhodobacterales; family Paracoccaceae; genus Gymnodinialimonas; species Gymnodinialimonas ulvae. Next base: position 1,236,544 of record NZ_JBBIFX010000001.1, on the reverse strand, counting down.
ACCTGCGCGATTTTCCAGCGCGCGAACTCTCCGGACACAATGTCGTCGCGCGGCCCCCTGACGCGACCCTGATGGAGATGTGGTTGGCCGATCCGCGCCCGGTGCAAGACGCCGTCACCGCAACCCATGCCGAGGCGGAGCGGCTGTCGGGTCAGGTTCTGCCACTTCGCGCGCTGCTCAAACGCGCGCGCCTGCCGCGCCTGGGCAAGGCCCTCTCGCGCTGAGCCTCCCTCTATTTGTTCCTGAAATATGCTGGGGTCAGCGGCAGCACCCCGGGACAGCCGCCGCGTGCTATTCCGGCTGGCCGTTCTCGCGCCAGCGGGTCTCAAGCGCCTCAATCGCGGAAATCCGCTCCGCCGTCTTGGGATGGCTCATCAACCATGCGGGAGCCCCGCCACCTGGGAGCCCGGCCAATCCTTCAAGCTTTTCAAACAGCGATTTTTGCGGCGCGGTTCCGATCCCCGCGGACACCAGTAGCGCAGAGGCATAGGCGTCGGCCTCATATTCATCCTGCCGCGACAGCCGCGCCGCCAGAAGCGACGCGACAAGCCCGCCGATCCACGGCCCGATGCCGGGGATGAACCGACCCAACACACCGGCCAGCACCGCGCGCACAGCGTTCTGGCCGGAAAAGTCGATCATCCGGCGACGTGCATGGCCAAGTGCGACATGGCCCAACTCGTGGGCGATGACGGTGGCGATTTCTTCGGCCGACACCTCACCCGCGCGGTAACGATTGTAAAACCCGCGGGTGATGAAGATGCGCCCGTCCGGCGCGGCCAGTCCGTTGACGGCATCAACCTCATAGAGGTTCACGCGGATCCGATCGACGTCCAGAACACTGGCGAATTTGTCGGTGATCTGTTTCAGCGTCGCATCCGCCAGCTCGGTCGAGCGGGCATCAAGCTCGCGCTTCGTCCGCCACGATGAGAACAGATACATGATCAGGCCATAGCCCACGGCCAGCACGATGGGGGTCAGCTTCAACATGGGTCTGATATGGGTCCGCCGGGCGGGTTCGGCAATGCGGCGCGCGTCAGACCGCAAGCAGATCGGTTGAATAACGCGACAACCGGGTGGCTCCGCCGGACCCGACGACCAGCGTATGGCCGAGCGTCATGGCAAGGCCCGCGGCGCTGTCCATGAGGATCATGTGCAGGAAGAACGCCTGATTTTCTTCGATCAGGACGGGGTTCGCTTCGTAGAACATCGGAAATTCCACCCATATCGGGTTGTAGGCGATCCCCATCCCATAGCCGCAAGCCTGCAGCCGGGCATGGCCAAAACCGCGCGCATCGAAGACCTTTGCATGGGCGTCATAGACCTCCGCCATCGGACGACCCGGCTGGATCGCGGCTTCGCAGGCCTCCAACGCTTCCTCGCACGCGGCGTGCATGGCGCGGTGCTGCTGCGAGGGCGGCCCGATCACGATCGTGCGCATCGCTGCGGCGTGGTAGCGCGCCGCCGATCCCGACCATTCCAGCGTCAATTGATCGCGCTCGGCCAGGCGCCTGCGTCCGGCAAAGGATCGGCACAACAGCGCGTTGGCCCCGGATCCGATCACCGTTTCATTGCCCGCAGGCTCGCCGCCCATCGACAGGATCGCGGCTTGCATGGCGGCATGGATATCGCCCTCGAACGCGCCGGGTGCGGTGGCGTCCAAGGCCGCATCGAGTGCTGCATCACTCATCGCGGCGGCGTTTCGGATCATCTGAATTTCACTGTCGGATTTCACCCTGCGCACAGTCGCGATCAGGTCCGAGGCCTCGATCAGGTCGGGGAGTACGGCGGCGATGGCCAGCCCGTTGGCATGGGTCAGCCCGGCGGTGCGCGTTTCCCACCCGATGCGTTTGCCCGCGAGACCCAGTGCGGCCAGAAGCTCGGCCAGATCGAGTGCGGGATTTGCGCCCTGATGCTCTCGCCAGACATGGATCTGCGCGTGGGGAATGACAGAGGTGTTCTGTGCCTGCCGCAGATCGGGCAGGCGGGTCAGCAGATCGACACGCCCGTCCGCGTCCAGCACCATCGCCTGGAACATTGCAAATCCGAACGTGTCATAGCCGGTCAGCCAATACATGCTTTCGGGCGCAAACAGCAGCACGGCATCAAGCCCGGCGTCCTTCAATGCGCGGACGGCACGGCTTTGTCGTGCGCGAAATTCGTCCGGTGAAAACAGCGGCGGTGTGGCTTCCAGGATCATCTATTTGCCCAACTCGCGCATGCCCCGGTCGATCCCTTCGAGCGTCATCGGCACCATGCGCCCTTCGAAAATCTCGGCGATCATTTGCGTCGATTGCGTGTAGCGCCAATGACGCTCGGGCGTGGGATTGATCCAGAGGTGATCGGGCCATTGGGCGCGGGCGCGTCGCAGCCAGACCTGACCGGCTTCCTCGTTCCAATGCTCGTTCGCTCCGCCGGGAAAGGCGATCTCGTAGGGAGACATCGCGGCGTCGCCCACGAAGATGCATTTGTAGTCGGGGCCGTAGGTGTTCATCACCTCATAGGTCGGGATCTGTTCGGACCAGCGGCGGCGGTTGTCGCGCCAGACGGCTTCGTAAAGGCAATTGTGGAAGTAGTAATATTCAAGATGCTTGAACTCGGCCTTTGCGGCGGAGAACAGCTCTTCCACGACCTTTACATGGTCGTCCATCGACCCGCCGACATCGAGAAAAAGGATGACTTTTACGGCATTGCGGCGTTCCGGCCGGGTCTTGACGTCGAGCCAGCCCTGTTCGGCGGTGGCGCGGATCGTGCCGTCCAGATCCAGTTCGTCCGCCGCGCCGTCGCGGGCCCATTGGCGTAGGCGTTTGAGGGCGACCTTGATGTTGCGCGTGCCCAATTCTATGTCGCCGTCGAGGTTCTTGAACTCGCGCTTGTCCCAGACCTTTACAGCGCGGCGGTGGCGGGATTCATTTTGGCCGATGCGCACGCCCTCGGGGTTGTAGCCATAGGCGCCGAACGGCGAGGTGCCTGCGGTGCCGATCCATTTGGACCCGCCTTGATGGCGTTTTTCCTGCTCCTTGAGGCGCTGGCGCAGAGTGTCCATCAGCTTTTCGAAGCCGCCCATCGCCTCGATCTCGGCGCGTTCTTCTTCGGTGAGGTGCTTTTCGGCGAGTTTTTCGAGCCATTCTCGGGGGATCTCGGTGGCGTCCATCACGTCATCGAAACTGATCGCCTCAAGGCCTGAAAAGGCATGGGCGAAGGCCTGATCGAAGCGGTCGAGGTGGCGTTCATCCTTCACCATTGCGGTGCGCGCGAGGTAGTAGAAGCCGTCCACGTCATAGGTCACGAGGCCACGGCTCATCCCCTCCAGAAACGCGAGGTATTCGCGGAGGGAAACGGGGATGCGGGCGGCGCGGAGGGTTTCGAAGAACGGCAGGAACATGACGCGAGTGTAGCGCGGTTACACAATGGGGTCGAACGGGAAAATACGGTGGTAGCACGCGTGCTACCTTAGGTTATTCACCTGAAACATAACGAAAAACGAATTCTGGTTAACGATTGATTTACCACGATGGGACGGCTGCGAGGACAGCCTTTGGCTGGAGGAGGGGCCGTGTTATTGCGGCGCGGGAACCACCAGCATCACGATCGTGCCGATCAGAAAACCGATCAGCGCAAAGACGGCAGCCCATTGCGCCATATCCTGCCAATTGCCCTTGCGCCGCCATGCCAGAGCCGCGCCAAGCAGAATGCCGATCCCGGCCCCGATGAAATTCAGCATGCCATGCCCCAGACGTTATCGCCGCGGGGAAAGCGCGGCCACTTCGGTCAGCCGTGCGCCGACCGCAGCCTGACCGCCAAAGCCATATCGGCCCCAGGCGAGGCTGTCGAGCCGAACGGAGCGTGCCTCGGACGGGCGGCCGGCATCGTCGAGCGCCTCGGCCCGGATCATGAGAAGCGTCGACAGGAGCGATGCGTTCTGTGCCCGCGTGGCCGCTGGCATCGCGCGCGCGGTCAGCGCGAGGGCCTCTTCGACCTGGCCCGAGGACAGGGCAAAGGCGGCCAGTTGCATATCGACATGCGCCGATTGGATGCCGCCCGGCGCGACGCGGTCGAAGATGCCGGAGGCTTGCTGAAACGCTTCGATGGACGCTTCGACATCGCGGCTGAGCGTCAGGCGACCCAACGCGAAATAGGCGAAGGCGGTCCGGGTGTCGTTCCAGTTTTGCTGCCGGGCGAGGCGCACGGCGCGTTCGGCGGCCTGAACGCGCGCGGCATCCGATGAGCCCGGCCCAAGTGCGGTTTCAATCGCGGAAATCCAGGGTCGGGGCGTCACCGAGCCGCGCCCCCCGCCCACGGCAGAGCCGCCGGAGGGATTGAGCCGCGACAGGATTGCGGGCAGCCGTTCGGCCACGTCGCCCCGCGTCATGCCCGAGCGCAGGCCCGCGTCGTAATAGGCGCGCAGGATCAGCATGTCGAAGCCGGTCAGAACCGCGTTGAAATTGTCATCGTTGAAGACGCTGTCGGACAGCCGGTAGAGGTCGTTGAGCGGGCCGAGGGCCTGAGCGATTTCTTCGTGCAGGCAGTCGCGCATCTCCTGCGGGGACACATCGGACGGGATGAAGACGGCGACGCGTTCGCGGGTTTCAAGCGTTGTCCAATCGAGCGTTCCACCCGAGCGGTTGCGCCGGAATTCTGCCCAGGAACTGACACGCGGCACCACGAAGCAGGCGGCCTGCGGCACGACCCGTTGCATGCGTGCGCGCGGCATTGTTTCGATCGTGATCGACGCATCCGAGGAGACGCGGCTGATCGGGATGTCGGCCTCTGCGCGCAGGCGCGCCAGCAACCGATCCAGATCAAGGCTCATCGAGGCGGGCACGGCCCCCGTGATCGCCACCGTCACGGGCCCCTCGAAGCGGCTCATGCGCTCGATCACACGGCCCGATTCCATCTGGAAGCTGAGGTCGAGAAAATCCGCCGCAACCGAGCTGTTGGACCGCGACGGCGCGGGGGCGCGGGCCTGCGCAAAGGTGTTCATCGGCGGCAAGGCATTGGGCAGGGCTGCAGCGCGGCGTTCGGCGACATCCGTGCCGCTTGTGGGCATGCAGGCGGACAGCGCAAGCGCCGCGACGGGGATCAGGCGGGTCAGGAAACGGATCACGTCAGGTGCCTCACGCTCGGGAATATTTCATGAAGTCAGTGGGTTGCGCGACGCGGTCGTAAAGCGTGCGCGCGGTCGTGTTGGTGGTCTGTGTCATCCAGTAGACAATCGGTCGGCCGGACGCATCGGCATCGGCATAGACGGTTTCGATCAACGCCCGCCCGACGCCGGTTCCCCGCGCGCGGGGCAATGCGAAGAGGTCCTGCAGGTAAGTCACATCCGCGGCCCGCCACGTGTGCGCATGCACGATGATATGCACCAGACCGATCAGCCCATCGGCATCCGCGGCAATCCAGCCCTGCATGTTCGCACGGTTCGTATCAAGCAGCCGTTCGAACAAGACGTCATCGTGCGAGGGGTCGATATCGGCGTCGTAGAAGGTGAGATATCCCCGCCAAAGCACGCCCCAATCGGGCCGATCCCGCCGCCCGAGGGGGCGGATGTCGAACGATTTCGTCAAAGTGTGAATACCTTAAATTCGGGTGCGGGCACGCTGCTCCGCCGCACAATGTTTCCGAATTATGGCAGGAATCGGGCAGCGGAGTAGGGGGCGGGTGCATTTGCTGCGCCTCCTGTGGCGCATGGGCCATGACCCTCGGCAGGCGGGTGCGCTATCGCTGCGCGCGGGCCATGAAGGCGAGCCGTTCGAAAAGCGCCACATCCTGCTCGTTCTTGAGCAGTGCGCCATGGAGTTTCGGCAGCGCATTGGCCCCGTCGCGGCGCAGATCCTCGGGGCTCAGGTCCTCGGCCAGAAGCAATTTCAGCCAATCGAGGACTTCGGAGGTTGAGGGCTTTTTCTTCAACCCCTGCTGTTCGCGGATCTCGTAGAATTGCGTGAGCGCCGTGGTCAGAAGATCCTGTTTGATCCCGGGGTGATGGACCTCAACGATCTTGCGCATCACGTCGGCATCGGGGAACCGGATGTAGTGGAAAAAACACCGCCGCAGGAACGCGTCGGGCAGTTCCTTTTCATTGTTGGAGGTGATGATCACAATGGGCCGGATGCTGGCCGAAACGGTTTCGCCGGTCTCGTAGACAAAGAATTCCATCCGGTCGAGTTCTTGCAGAAGGTCATTGGGAAACTCGATATCGGCCTTGTCGATCTCGTCGATCAGGAGGACGCATTTCTCTTGCGCCTCAAAGGCTTGCCAGAGTTTTCCCTTGCGAATGTAGTTGCGCACATCATGGACGCGTTCCTCGCCCAACTGACTGTCACGCAGGCGGCTTACGGCATCGTATTCGTATAGCCCCTGCTGCGCACGGGTGGTCGATTTGATGTGCCATTCGATGATCGGCAGGCCGAGACTTTGCGACACCTGACGGGCCAGCTCTGTCTTGCCGGTGCCGGGCTCTCCCTTGACCAGGAGCGGGCGTTCGAGCGTGACGGCTGCGTTGACCGCAACGGTCAGGTCGTCGGTTGCGACATAGTCTTCGGTGCCCTGAAACTGCATCTTGCTCCCCCGCGAAAGTCGGCCTGCGATGACGGGTATGGCTTGGGCACACGAAACGCAAGTCACGCATAGCATGAGGAAATCCGTGTTTGTGCCGCGCAAAGAGCGACCGTTTCAGATTTATCGCACTTGATAGTGTAAACGGCTGTTTCTGGACGTGACAAAGCGCGCGCGCCCGTGTAATCGACCGCTCAAGGGCTGCATGGACTGGCAAGGGCAAGACACCATGAACGACACCAGCCCCTTCGAGGGGAGCACAATGAAAGCAGAGATTTTCCTGCCGGAGGATTACCGTCCGGCAGAAGATGAACCGTTTATGAACGAGCTTCAGCTGGAGTATTTTCGTCGCAAGCTGCTGAGTTGGCGCGATGATCTGCTGGACGAAAGCCGTTCGACCGTCACCACGTTGCAGGATGGCACGCGCAACATTCCCGATGTGGCCGACCGTGCCTCCGAAGAGACCGATCGCGCGCTGGAATTGCGCACCCGCGATCGTCAGCGCAAGTTAATCGCCAAGATCGACCAGGCACTGCGCCGCGTGGAAGAGGGCGAATACGGCTATTGCGAAGTGACCGGTGAACCGATCAGCCTGAAGCGGTTGGACGCGCGCCCCATCGCCACGATGAGCCTTGAAGCGCAGGAGCGCCACGAGCGCCGCGAAAAGGTCCACCGCGACGACTGACCGCTTGGTCAAACGCACAATGCAAGGGCATCCATCCCGGTGAACGGGGGATGCCCTTTTTCTTTGGAGGTTCAGGCCCGTGTTGATCGGCAAACCCATCACCGTGATTGGCGGCGGCATCGGCGGGCTCGCGGTCGCGCTGGCCTGCGCGCAGCGCGGTGCGGTCGTTACGGTTTTAGAACAGGCACCCGCAATCACCGAGGTCGGCGCGGGCCTTCAGATCTCGCCCAACGGGTGGGTTGTGCTTGAGGCGCTTGGGATCGCTGAGGCCGTCGCGGCCAATGCGCCCCGATCCACCGCCGTGCGGCTGCGCGACTTCCGGCGCGGCGCCGAGGTCTTTGCGATGAAATTGACAGAGCCGTTCCACCTGGTCCACCGCGCCGACCTGATTGATGTGTTGCACGCGGCCTGCGGGGACGCCGGCGTCACGATCCGCCTCAGCGTTCGGGTCGCGGAGGTCACGCCCGAGCCGGAGGGTAATGTGCTGAGCCTTGCCGATGGCACGACGGAGCGCCATGGCCTGACACTGGCCGCCGATGGCCTGGGCTCTGCCGCGCGCCTGGCGCTGAACCCGCGCACGAAACCCTTCTTCACCGGTCAGGTTGCGTGGCGGGCGACCGTGCCGAGCGGCGATCTGCCGACTGAGGCGCATGTGTTCATGGGCCCGGGCCGCCACCTTGTGCGGTATCCGCTGCGCGGTGGTGCGCTGACCAATATCGTGGCGGTGGAAGAGCGGGATCAATGGGCGGCGGAGGGCTGGAACCATTCGGACGACCCTAAGAACCTGCGCGCGGCATTCACCGATTTTTGCCCTGAAATCAGAGACCTGCTGACCAAAATTGAAGTGCCAAATCTTTGGGGCCTGTTCCGGCACCCAATTGCGAAAAGCTGGCATTCCGATGCGCTGGCGCTTCTGGGTGATGCGGCCCACCCAACGCTGCCCTTCCTCGCGCAGGGCGCGAACCTGGCTCTGGAAGACGCCTACACCGTGGTCCGTTGCCTGACCCACGAAGCCGAGACGTCCACCGCGCTCGCTCAATACCAGGCCCTGCGCAAACCGCGTGCCGCGCGGGTGGTCGAGGCCGCCAATGACAACGCCGCCAATTACCACCTTCGGCCCGGACCGCTCCGCTTTGCCGCGCATAGCGCGCTTCGCCTGGCCTCCCGGTACGCGCCGCATGTGGTGGCCAACCGCTACCGCTGGATCCACACGCACGACGTGACGCACTAAGCTTGGGTCGGAGCCCGTTTCGTCTTGCAGAATTGGCTCCGGCGGCGGCAGATCCGGGGGCAGCCTTGGTCTTGTCAGTCCAGTGAGAAGTCCGGCAACGTGTCGAAGGCTTCACGCAGCTTTTCACCCCAACCTGATGAGATCTCTGCGAAAAAGGCATCGTCCTGTTCGATCCGGCGGATCTGTCCATGGCGGAAGGTGTCGGTTTCATAGAGGTGAAGATCAAAGGGCATCCCGACGCTCAAATTCGCCTTCAGCGTCGAATCAAAGCTCAGCAGCAAGAGCTTCACCGCTTCCTCGAATCGCATTTCGGGGTCGTAAGCGCGCACGAGGATGGGTTTGCCGTACTTCGTCTCACCGATCTGGAAAAACGATGTGTCGGCGCAAGATTCCACGAAATTGCCTTCCGGATAGATCAGGAACATCCGCGGCTCGCCGCCTCGCACCTGCCCCCCCAGTATCAGTGTCGCGCCGAAGGTACTGTCGGCTTGCGGCCCCTCGATGCCTGATTGATCGGCGATCACTTCGCGCAGCGTCTCGCCCACCAGCCGTGCGACCTGAAACATCGAAGGCGCTTCGACGATCGACAACGTGCCGCGTTCCTCGGCCGGCAGCGCGCGTTCGTTCAGCAGGCTGACCACGGCCTGCGTGGTCGCCAGATTGCCCGCCGTCATCAGGGTGATCGAGCGCTCGCCCGCGACCTCCCATTGGAACATCTTCTTGAAAACGCTGATGTTATCGACACCGGCATTCGTGCGGGTGTCCGACATGAACACCAGCCCGCGATTGAGCTTCATCCCCACGCAATAGGTCATGGCCCGACGTTCCCCAGCAATAATGGCCCCAGTAGGCATGGCGGCCTTTGTAACACCGCTTCGTTAACCTTGCTTTACTGTTGCGCCACTTGAATGTCGACGGCCATGGCCTCGCCTTCCGCACCGTAATGGATGCCCGCAATCGGCGCGGCCTCGGCGTAATCAAGGCCGGTGGCTACGCGTACGTAGCGCGGGTCCGGCGAGATCCCGTTGGAGATGTCGAACCCCACCCACCCCAGGGATGGCACATGTACCTCGGTCCAGGCATGGGACGCGTCCTGATGCACGCGGTCATCCATCATCAGGTAGCCCGAAACGTAGCGCGCCGGATGGCCGAGCGCGCGGGCCGCAGACAGGAAGATATGCGCGTGGTCCTGGCACACGCCCGCGCCAATCTCGATCGCACCCTCCGCGCTTGTTTGGGACGTGGTGCGCCCGATCTCGTAGGACACGGTCTCGCGCACCCGCGCGGACAGGGCATGCAGGCGCGGCAGGTCTTCCTCAATGTCGTCGTGTAAGTCTTTGATCAGGCTTTGAACATTTGGCCCGGGCCGCGTCAGGTCGGTGCTACGCTGGAAATACCACAGCGGCGCAAAGCCCGCGTGTTTACCGATCATTCCCGCGGTGTCACCGGTCGCGACCACACCCTTGCAGGCGATCGTCACCTCGGTGGCGTCCGGGGCGAAGGACACCAGCGTGACCGTGTTGCGGTTCTGGTCCGAGAAGGAGGTCTCGATCTGCCCGCCTTCGACGTGCATGTCCCACATTTCAACGGATTGCCCATTGTGATCCTTGGGCGTCAGGCGCAATTGTTGCAGCCCGTACTGCGCAGGCGAGACGAAGCGGTAGGTCGTCGTGTGTTGGATCGAAAGTTGCATATCCGTTACCCCAGAAACCGGTAATCCTGCTCGATCTGCCCGCCGAGGCGGCCCAGATCGTTCAGCATTTCGGTCAAGAATTCATGCAGGCCCTCTTCGAAGACATCATCGACGGTGGCGTGTTGCAGCCGGGCCTGAAGCACGTCGACCTGATCGTGGCAGGAATGACGCTGGCCGTAGCTTTCTTCGAGATAGGCCAGGTTCGATGCGATCTTGCCGACGGAAAACCTCAGCCCGCGCGGCATGCGCGAATCGAAGATCAGAAAATCTGCGATGCCCTTGGGCGTGATGTCGCCTTGGGTGAGCCAGCGATAGGCGCGCGCGCCCGCGACCGAGCGCAGGATCGTTTCCCATTGCACATTATCGAGGTCCGATCCGATCTGCGTGACCGACGGCAGAAGCACGTAATACTTCACGTCAAGGATCCGCGCAGTGTTGTCGGCGCGTTCAAGAAACGTGCCCAATCGGCAAAAATCGAAAATGTCATTGCGCAGCATCGTGCCATGCATCGCGCCCCGCACCAGCGCCGAATGCTGCCGGATGGTGGCCAGAACCTCGGGCAAACGCCTTGGTGCGACGGGGCCGGCGAGGGTGTCTTTCAGGCCCATATAGGTGTCGTTGATGGCCTCCCACACTTCGCGGGTCAGCGCGGTGCGCGTCAGCCGCGCGTTCTGGCGCGCCGCCGCGATGGAGGACAGGACGGAAGACGGATTGTCCTTGTCGCGCAAAAGGAAATCGATGGCGTTCTCCTGATCCACATCGCCGTGTTTGGCGGCGTAGATCTGATCGACGGCGGCGGTTTGCAGCACGGAATGCCACTCGTCATCGGACCCTGCGGGCCGGGTCAGGGCGATGCGAAAGCCCGTCTCGATCAATCGCGCGGTATTTTCCGAGCGCTCAAGGTAGCGGAAGAGCCAGAACAGGCCGCCTGCGGTTTTGCCCAACATCGCCCTAGTCCTCCAACACCCAGGTGTCCTTGGTGCCGCCACCCTGGCTGGAATTCACCACCAGCGAGCCTGCCTTGAGCGCCACACGGGTGAGCCCGCCGGGCGTGAGCGTGATCTTCTCGGGCGACATCAGCGCAAAGGGGCGCAGATCGACATGGCGCGGTGCGAGGCCCTTTGAGGTGAGGATCGGACAGGTCGAGAGCGCAAGCGTGGGCTGCGCGATGTAATTGTCGGGACGGGCCCGAAGCTTCTTGGCGAAAGCCGCAATCTCCGCCTTCGAGGCGGCGGGCCCCACCAGCATGCCGTAGCCGCCCGAGCCATGCACCTCCTTGACCACCAGTTCGGAGAGATGATCGAGCACATAGGCGAGGCTGTCGGCCTCGGAGCAGCGCCAGGTCGGAACGTTCTGCAAGATCGCCCGCTCGCCGGTGTAGAACTCGACGATATCGGGCATATAGCTATAGATTGCCTTGTCGTCAGAGATCCCGGTGCCGGGCGCATTGGCGATGGTGATGCCGCCCGCGCGGTAGACATCCATGATGCCAGGCACGCCCAACTGGCTGTCTGGATTGAAGTTCAGGGGATCGAGGAAATCGTCATCGACACGGCGGTAAAGGACGTCGATGGCCTTGTATCCTTCGGTCGTGCGCATCGCGATGCGCCCGTCCACGACGCGCAGATCGTGCCCCTCGACAAGCTCGACGCCCATCTGATCGGCAAGAAACGCATGTTCGAAATAGGCGGAATTATGGATGCCGGGGGTCAGCACCGCGACGGTGCAATCGCCGTCACACGCCATGGGAGCGCAGGCTGCAAGCGAGCGGCGCAGGCTGGTGGGGTAGGTGCCCACGGGCCGCACCTTGATCTGGTTGAACAGCTCAGGGAACATCTGCAGCATCGTCTCGCGGTTCTCCAGCATGTAGCTGACGCCGGAGGGGGTGCGGGCGTTGTCTTCGAGCACGAAAAACTCGTCCTCGCCGGTGCGCACCAGATCGGTGCCGACGATATGGGTGTAGACCCCGCCGGGGGGCGAGACACCGATCATCTGCGGCAGGAACGCCTCGTTGCGGTCGATCAATTCGCGCGGAACACGGCCCGCGCGCAGGATCTCCTGCCGATGATAGATGTCATAGAGAAACGCATTGATCGCGCGCACCCGCTGTTCGATGCCTTTCGTAAGCCGCGCCCATTCGCGCGCCGCGATCACCCGCGGCACGATATCAAACGGGATCAGGCGTTCATCGGCCTCTTCGGCGCCGTAGACGTTGAAGGTGATGCCGGTGCGGCGAAAAAAGCTTTCGGCGTCTGCGGATTTGCGCCGGAGCTCCTTCATGTCTTCGGATTGGAACCACGCATCATAGGTCGCGTAGGGGGTGCGGGGCTGAGCGTGCCCGCCGGTCATTTCGTCGAAAAATCGGCTGTTGTCGGTCATTGCTCCTCCAAGCGTCTCACCCTAACAGAGGTGCGCCTGAGCGAAAGGGCCAGTGTTTTTATAGATGTTGCAGAGGCTTATCTAAAAACTGCCGGTCTTTTGGGCGGTTTTGAAACGGCTCGATTTCTATGTCAGCGAACGGCAAATCGCACGGATCGGGTAAGGGGCGCTGTGCGTGGCGGCAGTGGCGTGCCACGCAAAGAACGTCAGCCGTCGGTGTCGAGCCAGAGGGTGACGGGGCCATCGTTGGTCAGGCGGACAGCCATCTCCGCGCCAAAGCGGCCCGTCTCGACCGGCACGTCAAGGGCGCGCAGGGCAGCGGCGAAATGGAGGTAGAGCTGTTCGCCCTGCTCCGGTGGGGCGGCGGTGGAAAAACCGGGACGGTTGCCGCGGGAGGTGTCGCCCGCAAGGGTGAACTGGCTCACGACCAAGGCGCTTCCGCACACATCAACGAGCGCGCGGTTCATTTTGCCGGCCTCGTCCTTGAAGACGCGCAGTTTGGCGATTTTTGCGGCCAGCTTGTTGGCCTCGAGCTCCGTGTCGCCCTGCATGGCGCAAATCAGAATCAGAAGCCCACGCCCGCATTGGCCGATAAGATCGCCCGCAACCTCGACCTTGGCCTCAGATACACGCTGGATCAGGGCCCTCATGCAAGCTCGTCCATGCGGGGCGGGTTTGCGCCCGCGCGGCTTACGGTGACGGCGGCGGCTTTGACACCGAGGGTCATCGCCTCGCGCAGCGTTTCGTCGCTCAGGCCCTTGCGGATCTGCCCCTTGTCGAGCGCACCCGCCGTTGAAAGCCCCGCGAGAACGCCCGCGTTGAACGTGTCGCCCGCGCCGACGGTATCGACGACCTCGACCATCTGCGCGTCGATATGAACCTCGCCGCCCGCGTGGAACGCCGTGACGCCATCGCCGCCCTGCGTGACCAGAACCAGCGCGGGCCCCTTGGTCAACATGCGCTCGGCCAGCATCGGCAGGCCGGTTTCTTCCCCCAGCAGCCAATGCAGGTCCTCGTCGGAGGCCTTCACGATATCGGTGGAGGCCAGCATGCGGTCCATGCGGGCGCGAAACACGGCCTCATCGCGGATGAAGCTTGGCCGAATGTTGGGGTCCACCATTACGACATGGCCTTGCGAGGCGCGGTCGGCCATCTCGGCATAAGCCTCGGCGCAGGGCTCAACGGCGAGCGAAATCCCCCCGAAGAAACAGGCCTTTGCCGCCTCTGGGATCGCGGGCAGATCATCATCGGTCAGCATCCGACCGGCGGTGTTTTCGTCGTAAAAGGCGTAACTGGCCTGCCCATCGGTAAGGGTCACAAACGCCAGCGTCGTAGGCCGGTCCGAGCGGTGAGCAAGCGCGCTGCCGACACCATTGGCCGTCAGCACACCGGCCAGCCGCTCACCGAACAGGTCGCTGGAGAGGCCGGTGAAAAATTCCACCCGTTGCCCCAACCGCGCCAGTGCTACGGCGGTGTTGAACACCGAACCGCCGGGGTAGGGGGCGAACGCCGCCTCGCCGCCTTCGGTCTGTCGGGGCAGCATGTCAATCAGGGCTTCGCCAGCGCAAAGGATCATCGTCGGGCTCCAATGGTCGTCGTCTGATATGACCGGGTCGCGGCCATGCGGTGATAGCGGTAACGGCAAGCGCGCTGACATTCCATAGTTTATCGGCCCACGGTTCATAGGCACGCATTTTCAGGAGAGGACCGGGAAAACAGGGCCGCCGGTGTTGGGTCAGTAAAAAAAGCAGGTGATTTGCGAAACTTTGGCGGCGCGCCTCACGTTCTTGTTGACGGGGACGTTATGTCCGGCCTCCAAACGAACCATAAAAGGGGAACGATAGTATGGGAATTTCCAATTATATCGCGGCAGCTGTTGTGGCCTTCTGCGCCATGGGGGGCGCGGCCCAGGCAAGCACCGTATCGCTGGATTTCGAGAGTTTCGGCGGATTCTACGACGCCGATTTTGATTTTGGCGGTGTAAGTTTTCAGGCGGGTGAACCCGGTCAGCAGATGCAGGTCGGCTCCTTTGGTGCCAATGGGCCCGGGCAATCCGGCAACACGCTGCGCGCAGCCGTGCCGCCGTTCGGCGGCTTTCCCCGCGGTGGCGCGTTCGGTGGCACGTTCCTGGGCAGCACGGTTTCTGCCCTGAGCCTGGTAGCTGGCGACAGCGGCGGTGATCTCGACATCTTCAACCTGCAGGCGTTTGATGCCAGCGGCAACCTGCTTGACGAGACTGGCGAGGTGAGCGGAAATTCCGCGGTCGCGCTGAGCGTGTCGGGCAGCGGGATTGCGAGCTTTTTCCTATCGATCGGCGACCGGCCCGACAACAACGGGTCGAGTTTCGTGGACAACGTGAGTTTCACCCAGGAGGTGGCTCCGGTGCCGCTTCCGGCGTCCCTGGCGCTTCTGGGCGCGGGAGTGCTGGGGCTAGGTCTCGTGGCGCGGCGGCGTCGGAAGACGGCCTTCTGATTGCAACCTCGATTGGAGGTCGACGGCAGCCCCGCGTCTGCGCGGGGCTGTTTACGTTCGTACGGCGGGCCTAGACGTCGGCCAGCTCCATTCCGTAGATCACGGCCGCCGCCAGAACGATCGCCAGAACAATCGCGATGGCGATCTTGATCGCGGAATAGGGGCGTTCACCCTGCACCTTGCCGGATTGGGCATTCACTACGAAGCGATAGCTTTTTCCGCGGTATTTGTAGGCGGCGATCCAGACCGGCAGCAGGATATGTTTGAAGGTCGTGTTGTCGACACGGGTGTTCATGGCATCGATGCGCTGCGCATCGCCGCCGATGTCGCGGCGGATGTCGCGGCGGATCTGCGCGTCCATGATCCGGCGGGCCTCGGCCATGCCCTCGTCAAGCTCGACCGTGTAGCCCTCGGCGCGGAAGCCCGACAGAAACTCCGGCCTGTATTCGGCCAGACCGGCGAGGTTCCATGGCGCCAGCGCATCGGTGTAACGCTTGGGCAGCGAGCGCGAGGCCAGCACCAGAATATCATCGAAAAACCGGCTGACGCGGCCCTGCGTGCGGGTCCAGCGCATGCGGCGTTGCTGTTTCGGTTTGCCGTCAGCGCCGGTAACGGTGACGTAATAGGCCGTCCCGCGCTGGCCCCGGTACGAGGTCGCGGTATCGGCATCATAGGTCCAGTACGGGACGTAGATCCCGTCGAGCGAGCGGCCTTTGCGGGCGTAGTCCTTGAGCCCGTTGGGCGCGAACCACAGGCTGCCAAGCCAGCGGTCCATGGCCTTGTGCGCGTCGCGTTCCTCAAGCTGGAACGGGATCACACCTTTGGGTTTGATGTGACGGTGGGTGCCGGTGTCGGTGACCACGGGCGTAGCGCAGAACGGGCATTCCTTGGCGTGTGTGTCGGCATCGAATTGCACCTGCGCGCCGCAGGACGGGCATTGCGAAACGCGGGTCTCCTCGATTTCCATCGCCGACAATTGGCCCCGCAACGCGGCTTCGAAATCGTTCTCGACCAGGGCCACTCCGGCCTGATCCTCGGGCACGTCAATGGGCTCTTCATGGCCGCAATGATCGCAGATCAGCTTGCCCTGCGTCGGTGCAAAGCGCATGTCCGAGCCGCAATTCGAACAAGGAAATCGATGCTCGTCGCCCGGGCGGGCGGTTTCAGGCAGGTTGTCGAACGTGTCGGACATTGGGGCGGGCTCTTCTTGCCGTGGAACAGGGCGCGTGCACCACCATTTCGCGACTGGCCGCGCAACTCAACCCGTCAAACGACAGGTCTCGGTGCTATAGATAGCGATGCAGCACCCGCGGCGCCATGATCCGAAGCGCATTGTCACGCAGCCAGACATGACGCCAGATATGAAATCCCGCATGGGCGATGACGATCACGGCCAGCGCGTAGAATTGGTAGACATGCAGCCACGACACGATTGCATGGGCCTGCGGCAAATCAAGCGGAGGCGCGACGGGCAACACCCCACCCGCACGCAGCAGGACGGCCGAGGTCAGGCCAAGGCCAAACCCGCCAAGCGCGACAAGAAACAGCCCCCAGATCAGGGTCTTGTGAAGGAGCGGATGCACACGCCGCGCAAGCGGCGGCAGTTTCGGGCCCGGGCGGGAGGCCAGACCTTTGCGAAGATGCGTCGCCGTCCAGATCAGCGCCAGCGTCACGAAGATCAGGCCGTTGATGGAATGCAGCTGGAACCAGCCGGGCCCCATCCGGCGCAGCGCGTCGGGATCGGCGAACATGAACCAGATGAAAAACGGGATGATAGCCCAGTGCAACGCCTTGAGCAGGCTGCGCCGTCGCGGCAGGCGCGCGGTGGCGAAAGGGGGGAGCAGGCGGGCGATCATGGGTGTCACGATAGCGACGTGGGCGCGAGGTGCCAATGAAAGCCCCGTGATCGCGCCTTGTGGGTGGGGCGCAAAGCCGGTTGCCCCGGCGCGGCGGGTCGGTGAAAAAGACGCAACCCAAGCCGGAGAAAGCCGCCATGATTACCCTTGAAGCCGCCCGAACCATGATTGCCACCGCCCGCGCCAAGGGGCGCGAGATGGACTTGCGACCACTGTCCGTTGTCGTGCTGGATGCCGGTGGCCATGTGCTTGCCTTCGAGCGCGAGGACGAGGCCGCGCCCGGCCGGTTCGAGATCGCGCGCGGCAAGGCCTATGGCGCGGTGATGCTGGGGATGCCCGGCAGCGCTCAGATGGCCCGTGCCGAGACGCAAGCGTATTTCATGGCCGCTGTGAACGGCGCCTATGGCGGTAAGGTGATCCCGGTGCCAGGCGGTGTTCTGGTGCTGCGCGACGGGGTTGTAGTGGGAGCGGTTGGCGTCACGGGCGACACGTCCGAGGCGGATGCAGAGGTGGCCGTTGCGGGGATCGAGGCCGCGGGCTTCGAGGCGCGTGCATGAGACGCCTGATTTCGTCGGGGTCGCCGTTCGAAGCAGAGATCGGCTACAGCCGCGCGGTGGTGCAGGACGGATGGGTCTTCGTCGCGGGCACGACAGGGTTCGATTACGCAACCATGGAGATCGCGGAGGATATCGCGGCGCAGGCCGAGCAGACGTTTCGCAATATCGACGCAGCGTTGCGCGACGCCGGAGCGGACATGTCTGATGTGGTGCGGGTGAGCTACTTCCTGCCTGATGCGGCCGATTGGGAGGCCTGTTGGCCCGTGATCCGCGCGTGGTTGGGCGAGGCGCGACCGGCAGCGACCATGATCGCGGCGCGCCTGCAAGATCCGCGCATGAAGATCGAGATCGAAGTGACGGCGAAATTGCCGGATTGAGGCGCCGGATGGGGCGGATGTCGGAGGCGCAGCATTCGGTCGACCTAGGGCACCGTCCCGCGAGGCTTTTTGACAAGATGACAAGGTGGGACCGGCATGCCGGTCGCCCGGTGTCCTTGTTGTTTTGAGCAGCGTCCGTATTTGCGGATTCTCGGGCGTTGATCTGCCGGAATTTGCGGCATGTGCATAAATGCGGGGCGGTCTGCGCGTTACAATGCCTTTTCCTTGCCACGCTTCAGGGTTAGGTAATCTTTCATATGCAACGTTGGGGGTCTTATGCCTCGTCCCGTTATCGGCATCATTGGAAATCATTACCTCATCAACGATGAGTACCCGACCCATGCGGGCGGTACGATGAATTCGGAAGCCATTGCGGAGGTGTCTGGCGGTTTGCCGATGATCATCCCCTCCGATCCGCGGTTCATTGATCTGGACGACCTTCTGGAGGTCTGTGACGGGTTCCTGTTCACCGGTGGGCGTCCGAATGTGCATCCCGAGGAATATGGTGAGGATTATACCGAAGCGCACGGCACCATGGATCGCGCGCGCGATCAGCTGGCGCTGGCGCTGGTACGGGCTTGCGTCGAGCGGGGGCAGCCGTTTTTCGGCGTCTGCCGCGGATTCCAAGAGGTCAACGTGGCCATGGGCGGCTCGCTTTATCCCGAGATCCGGGATTTGCCGGGTCGGATGAACCACCGCATGCCGCCCGATGGCACGATGGAGGAGAAGTTCGCCCTGCGCCATGAGGTGACCTTTGGCGACAACGGTCCCTTCCATCGACTTCTTGGTGCGCGCACGGTGATGACCAACACGCTGCACGGGCAGGGGATCAAGGTGCCCGGCCCCCGTGTGGTGATTGACGGTCATGCGCCTGACGGCACGCCCGAAGCGATCTATATAGCCGACGCGCCTGGCTTCACCTTGTCCGTGCAATGGCATCCCGAATACCGCGCCGCCGATGATCCGGTCAGCCAGCCGTTGTTTGCCGCGTTTGGCGAGGCCGCGCGGGAATGGGCCGCGGGGCAACGGCCCGTTGCGGTGGGCGACGTCGCCTGAGCTGTCTCGCCATGGGTGCCGGCGCGCCTTGCCTCACGCGGGTCAGGTTTGCCGCGCGCCGCGCAATTCCTTGATGTGGAGCCGGATCTGATCCCACTTACGGCTTTCGGCGGTATTCTGCGCATTGCGCGCCTTTTGTGCCGCTTCGGCCTCGGCTTTGTCGCCATGGGCCACGAACAGGGCGTGGGCGTATTGGGTGATATCGCTTTGAAGCATCTTCCAAATCCTCCAGGTCAGGGGTTCGGTGCCCTCATCTATACCACAAAACGCCCTTTGAGTTGAGGGGCCAGGCCGTGCCGCTGCCCGCCCCTGCGCGTTCAATCCGCTTGGGCAAGAAACGCCATCGCTGCCCTGAGGTCGGCGGTCAGCTTCTGAAAATCCGCTGAGCTGCCGCTTGCAGTGACCTGTTCCAGGAGGGCGAACCCGTTGCAGATCACCCGGTCGGTACCAGGCCGTCCGCCATCAGAGGTTACGCAGGCCAGAGCCGGGGTGCAGGCGAGAGTGGCCGCAAATGCAGCGGAGATCACCCATATGTCTCCAGCATTTGGTTCAGATCATCGAGCGTGTTGGCCTCGGCCAGCGGCTTGTCCTTGCGCCAACGGGCCATGCGGGGAAAGCGCAACGCGACGCCGGATTTATGGCGGGGGCTGGCCTGAATGCCCTCGAAGGCGATCTCGAAGACATGGTGCGGTTTGACCGCACGCACCGGGCCGAAGCGGTCGGTGGTGTTCTTGCGCACCCAGGCCGTGATTTCGCGAAACTCCGCGTCGGTCAGGCCGGAATAGGCCTTGGTGAAGGGCACAAGATCGTTGCCGTTCCAAACGGCGAAGGTGAAGTCGGTGTAAAGTGTCGCGCGCCGTCCCGAGCCCGCTTGCGCATAGATCATCACCGCGTCGATGGTCAGCGGATCGACCTTCCATTTCCACCAATCGCCCTTCTTGCGACCGGCCAGGTAGGGCGCGTTCAGGCGTTTGAGCATCAGCCCCTCGGCGCCGATATTGCGGCTGATCGCGCGGGCCTGGGTGAGCCCGTCCCAAGCATCGGATTTGATGCGGGGAGAGATGCGGATCGGCAAGTCGGCGGGGAGGGTGGCGATGGTTTCTTCGAGGATGGCGCGCCGGTCGGCCAGCGGGGTCTGGCGCAGGTCCGCCCCCTGCCATTCGAGAAGATCATAGGCCATCAGGATGCAGGGCGCCTCGGCCAGGAGCTTCTTCGGCACGGTTTTGCGCCCGATGCGCGGTTGCAGCTTGTTGAAACTGAGCGGGGCTTCAGCCGCGTGATCATAGGCCAGAACTTCGCCGTCCAAAACGGTGCCGGAGGGTAGAAAATCGATGAGCTGCGCAAATTCCGGGAAGCGGTCGGTCATCAGGTCTTCGCCCCGCGACCACAAGAATCGCTCGCCGCCGCGCAGGATCAATTGTCCCCGAATGCCATCCCATTTTCGCTCGGCCAACCAATCACTTACGTCGCCAAGTTCATGTGGTTCCTGCTCCAGTTGGTAGGCGAGGTAGAACGGATAGGGACGGCTCAGGTCGGCCGTCGGATCGGGCGCTTCGATCAAACTGTCCCACGAGACCGTGTCGGGCGACCAATCGCCCATCAGGCGGTGGGTCAGTTCGGCCTCCTCGATCCCGGTGGCCTTGGACAATGCGCGTGTCATCAGTTTCTGGCTGACCCCCATGCGCCAGCCCCCGGTGATCAGCTTGTTGAACACGAAGCGTTCGATCGGCGGTAACCCGTCCCAGGCCTGCAGAATGGCGGCCTTGCGCGTGTCTTCATCTGCGGTGTCGAGACCGCGCAGCGTTGCGATCCACGCGCTGAGCGACTTTTCGATGCGCGATTTCGGCTCCGGCAGGACCAACGCGATGGTCTCGGACAGGTCGCCCACGACGGGGTAGCAGGCCTCGAACAGCCACAGCGGGATGCCTGCGCGTTCGGCAGCCCATTCCCGCAATTTGGTGGTGGTGATTGCGCGCCGCGGGCGGCGCCCGGACAAAAGCGCAATGGTCCAGATCTTGTCGTCCTCGTGTGCGGCGGCAAAATAGGCGGCAAGCGCCTCGATCTTTGCGCTGGTCTTGGTTGTCTGGTCCAGCGTGGTGAAAAGGGCGGCAAAGTCCTTCATGCGTGCGATTTGATGAAGTCGGCGAGCTGCGCGATGGCACGGTCGGCGACGGGGGCGCGGCCCGCGTGCAGGTGCCAGACATGTTGCAGGCCGGGCCAGAGATCAAGCGTGGCGTCATCCATCGCGGCGACGATGCGGGCGCTGTCTTGGGCCAGGGCTTCGCCGGTCGCGGCTTGGATCAGGGTGGGGGGCAGGCCAGAAAGATCGCCCAAAAGCGGGGAGATTTCCGGTGCGGTGGGGTCGAGGCCGCGCAGATAGACCTCGCGGATGCGCGCGGGCCATTGCGGTGGGATCAGGATCTCGTTTTCGGCCTCTCCAAATCGCGCCTCGACCGAGCCGGATAGATCCCCGATGGGCGCGATCAGGCAGGCAGCTTTCGGCAATGGCCAGCCCATATCACGCGCATGTTGCAAAACGCTGAGCGACAGGCAACCGCCCGCGCTGTCGCCTGCGATGGCGATGGGGGGCGTTCCGGCCTCTACCAGGCGCGCATAGGTGGCAATGGCATCGTCGCGGGCGGCGGGAAACGGGTGTTCGGGGGCCAGCCTGTAGCTTGCGGCAACGGCGCGCATGCCGGCCGCCTTGGCCAGGGCCCCGACCAACGCCGCATGGGTGCGGGGGCCGCCGATGGTGAAGCCGCCGCCGTGGATATAGAGGATGACGGGGGCATCACGGGCGACGGCATCGGGACGGAACCAGAGCGCGCCGTGCCGGTCGCGGATCGGGATCATGCCGCGCGGCAGCCGTCCGCCGATTCGGGCGATGAGGGCGAACAGGACGCGCAGGATGCGTTGCGGAGCAACGAAGCGCAGGGCGGCGCGTTCGAGGGTGCGGGCCTGAAGAACAAAGAAACGGTCGGCCAGGGACAGGGGTTTCATGCGACGGTTTCCTCTGCTTCATCAAGGTCTTCGCCGCCGAATTCCGTCTCGACTATCCCCGCGTCATAGCCTTGCTCAGCCAACCACTGGCGGAACTGCGCGGTGTAGCCGTGGGTCACGAACACGCGCTCGGCGCCGGTTTGCGCTATGGCCCAGTTAAGGCCTTTCCAATCGGCGTGATCGCTGACGACAAAGCCGCGATCGGCGGCACGGCGGCGGCGCACCCCGCGCAGCCGCATCCAGCCCGAGGCAAAGCCGGTTGAGACTGCGCCGAAGCGCTTCATCCTTGCAGACCCAAGCGCCGATGGCGGGGCGAGCACGATGGCATTGGGGTGAGATTTGGCGTCGATCCCGTCGGTCACCCGGATCGTATCGGGTAGTTGCAGGCCCTGCGCGCGCAACACGGTGTTCGTGGCCTCGACCGCGCCATGGGTCAGGATCGGGCCGATGCCCGGATCGAGCAGGCGCAGGATGCGCTGTGCCTTGCCGAGGGCATATACGCCGAGAACGGCGCGCTTTCCTTCGGCCACGCAACCGGCCCACCACGCGTTGAGATCGCGGGCCAGCACGTCTTGGTCGGGCCAGTCATAGATCGGCAGGCCAAAGGTGCTTTCGGTGATGAACGCGTGGCAAGGGATGGGTTCAAACGGCTCGCTGAGCCCGTCGTCGATCACCTTGTAATCGCCGGACGCGACCCAGACCTCGCCGCCGACTTCAACGCGGATCTGGGCGGAGCCGGGCACATGGCCCGCGGGATGAAAGCTGATGTTGGCATCACCGATGCGGTGTCTGACGCCGAATTCAGTGGTTTGCATGTGGATATCGGCGCCGAGCCGGTGATGGATCACCGGGGCGGCGGCGGCCGTCGCCATGTAGGCGCCCATGCCCGGACGGGCATGGTCGGAATGGCCATGGGTGATCAGGGCGCGCGGCACCGGACGCCAGGGGTCGATATAGGCGTCAGCGGCGGGGCAGTAGATACCGGCTTCGGTGAATTTGAGGACCATTGCCAAAAGATAGGTCCATTTGAGGGCCGGGGCGAGCGCGTAGTTCGGAAAGGCCCCGGGAGGCGCGCTGATCTACTCCTCGGGGATGAGAAGCGTGATCTCTCCTTCGGCCTCGAGAGTGCGGATTGCGGCGATGACGGCGGCCATGGCTGCTTCGCCCTCGTCGGGTTTCGGAGCGCTTCGGGCGTCGGCATCATCGCGCAATTGCTCAGCCAGACGTTTGGACATGTTCTCAAGCAGGAACTCGACGGATAGCTCTGCGCCCTCTTTGCCTGCGGCGAGTGCTGTAACGGCGGTATCGTTGTCGACCTTGCGCATGACCAAAGGCACATCGGCGGGCTCCAGCCGGGCGGGGATATGCGGGAAGGCGAAGATCGATTTGCGTACCTCGGCGGCGAAAGGCTCATCACGCGTTTGCAGGTTTTCAAGCATGCGGTCGCGCGCCTGCTGCGGGGTCGCGTTCAGGATCGCGCCGACCCGTTCAGCAGCTGCCTTGTCGAAGGCGTTGATCGGAGCAGCGTCGAGGATCGAGAGTACGTGCAGGCCGATCCGATCGACCAGTTCGGGCGTAATCGCTTCCGTCAGCGCCATGGAATGCGCCAACACATCCGAGCGTTCCGGCGGCACGCCTGCCAATAACTCGGCCGCATTCGCCACGCTCAGCTTGGACAGAAGGACCGAACACACCTCAGCACTTTCGCTGCTCAAGAGCGGGCGCAGGCGGTCCACGGATTGCCGCGCGATCCGGCCCCAAGGGTCGGACGTGTCGTTTTGCTCTGCGGTGGCGCGCAGCTTTCCGAGGGCGCCGGGCGCGAGATAGGGTTCCAGCAATTCAACGGTTTCGGTCAAATCCTGCGGGAAACTGAGGGCCAGATTGTCGATTTTGTGGGTGAACTCGTGCACAACCTCCGCCAGCGTCGGTTTGTCGATGTTTCCAAGGGCGGCAATGGTATGGGCCAATGCGTGCTGATCGTCCGGCGATAGCTTGCTGACCCCCAACGACACGCCATGGCCAAGAAGCAGCCGAACGATTACGGCGGCCTTTTGCTTCTTGCTCAGTCTGCGCGGCGTCACATCGAGCATGCGCAGGTCCTGCGTCACGTCGCCATCCAGCACGATCGAGGATTTTTCCGCAGCGAATGCGTCTTGCATGGGCAGCCCCCCGGTTTCGAGACCCGTCCCATGTCCTACCGCTTGCAGGTTAACAGGAGGTGAGCATCCCGGCCCGCGACCGCTAAAATCCGACATAAAAAGCCGGCGCGCAGGGATTGCGGCCGGCCTAGTCAGACTGTCGGTGGCGTCAGCTGGAGGCCACGGCCACGCAGGTCATGGCGGTTGCGTCCCACGTGGTGCCTTCGGCGCAGCTGATCGCGGCCTCTTGCGCGCCGTAATCCCAGCTGCATTCGGCGCTTGCCATCATGGGGGCCAGTACCAGCACCGAGGCGGCGAAAAGCGTCTTGATCGTCATGTCGCGTGCTCCTGTCAGATTGGTTGCAAGCGAAAAGATAGCACGGGGTGACGCTGGGTCAAAGTCAACCGTCGCCAAAGACCCGCGCGAAGATCGTGTCGACATGTTTGGTGTGGTAGCCCATGTCGAATTTCTCACGGATGGCATCTTCGCCCAACGCCGCCACAACCTCCGCGTCGCTCAGCAGAAGGTCCTGGAAATCAAGCCGCTCCTCCCAGACCTTCAGCGCGTTGCGTTGCACCATGGCGTAGGCGCCTTCGCGGCTCACACCGGCTTGCGTCAACGCCAGCAGCACCCGCTGCGACATAACGAGGCCGGGGAACTTGTTCATGTTGTCCAGCATGTTGTCGGGAAAGATCAGCATCTTTTCGACAACACCCGCCAGCCGGTTCAACGCGAAATCCAGCGTGATGGTCGCGTCGGGGCCGATCATCCGTTCGACCGAGGAATGCGAGATGTCGCGCTCATGCCAGAGGGCGACATTTTCCATCGCCGGGATCACCGACATCCGCACCAACCGCGCAAGCCCGGTGAGGTTCTCGGTCAGGACCGGGTTCTTCTTGTGCGGCATCGCCGAGGAACCCTTCTGCCCCATCGAGAAAAACTCCGCCCCTTCAAGCACTTCGGTGCGCTGCATGTGGCGGATTTCAACGGCAATGTTCTCAATCGACGAGGCAATCACACCCAGCGTGGCAAAGAAGGCCGCGTGGCGGTCGCGAGGGATAACTTGCGTGGAGATCGGCTCGGGTTCCAAGCCGAGTTGCGCGCAGACATGCTCTTCGACGCGTGGATCTATGTTGGCGAAAGTGCCGACAGCGCCGGAGATCGCGCCGGTGGCTATTTCGGCGCGCGCGGCCTGCATGCGGGCGCGGTTGCGGTCCATCTCGGCGTAGAACCGCGCAAAGGTCAGGCCCATGGTCGTGGGCTCGGCATGGATCCCGTGCGAACGCCCGACGCGCAGCGTGTCCTTGTGTTCCATGGCGCGGGTTTTCAGAGCCGCAAGCACCCGGTCGAGACCGCTCAGAAGGATGTCTGCGGCGCGCACGAGCTGCACGTTGAAGCAGGTGTCGAGCACGTCGGACGAGGTCATCCCCTGGTGCACGAAACGGGCCTCTTCGCTGCCGACGTGTTCGGCCAGATGAGTCAGGAAGGCGATCACGTCATGTTTGGTAACGGCCTCGATCTCGTCGATGCGCGCAACATCGAACTCCACGTCCTTGGCCTTCCACACGGCCTGCGCGTTTTCGCGTGGGATCACGCCCAGATCGGCCATCGCATCGCAGGCATGCGCCTCGATTTCGTACCATATGCGGAACTTGGTGGCGGGCTCCCAGATGTCGGTCATCTCGGGGCGGGAATAGCGGGGGATCATGGGCTTGCCTTTCGCTGCGGCGTGTCGTTGCCTGATAGGCGGATCAACGGGGGGGGACAAGGCGATGCGGGCCATATTGGCGGGAGTATTGATGCTTGGGGCCGCGCCGGGCGCGGGGCAGGCACAGGATTGGCTTGCCTTGAGCGGTGCCGAAATCGCCGAAATCCTGATTGATCGCGATGTCATCTACCACACCGGCGCCACGCAGCGTTTCCATGCCTCGGGGCGCACGCTCTACACCCAC
Source organism: Gymnodinialimonas ulvae (assembly GCF_037543845.1). Lineage (NCBI taxonomy): Bacteria > Pseudomonadati > Pseudomonadota > Alphaproteobacteria > Rhodobacterales > Paracoccaceae > Gymnodinialimonas > Gymnodinialimonas ulvae. The sequence goes on along the minus strand of NZ_JBBIFX010000001.1, from coordinate 1,210,592 downwards.
CGTGAGCCGTCATGGGGCACGTGGCGGGTTGAGAACAATTCCTACTGTTCGCAATGGCCGTCGGCTCCGACATGGGAGTGCTACGCGGTTGAAAGCGCCAATCCGGATGGGATCGTGTTTCTCGATGGGTACGGCAACCGGTATGAAGGGCGGATTGTGGCGGAATGATCGACTTGCGGGATCTGGAGGGGCGGTGGAGACTGGACCGCGTGATTGCGGATGCGCGCGCCGGTGTGACAGGGCGGCTGGAGGGAGCGGCCAATTGGCACCGGGATGCTCATGGCCTGATCCAAGAGGAAGCTGGCACGCTTCATTACGGCGACGGCCTACCGATGCAGGCGACGCGACGCTACCTCTGGCGCGCAGCAGGTGACGCGATAGAGGTGTTTTTCGACGACGGGCGCCCGTTCCACACGCTTCCCCCGCCCGGTGTCGAGGCGGTGCACCAGTGCCCCCCCGACCTCTACCGGGTGAGTTATACCTTCGATCTGCCGCAAAGCTTCACACAGGTCTGGCAGGTCACCGGCCCGCGCAAGGACATGGTGCTAAGCAGCCGGTTCACCCGCCTTTGAAAGAAACCTTGCCTTGTGCAAGGCGACGCCGGAAGCTGCATTCGGCCCTATGAAGGAGTGTTCCATGCGTTGTTTCCGTGCCTTGCCCGTTGCATTGTGTTTCGCCATATCCGCCGCGCCGCTTTCGGCGCAGGAGGCCTTCACCTGGGTTTTCAACGAACACCACCCGTTCTCGGGCGGACCGCCGGTGCTTGATCTGGTGGCGACAGACAGTTTCGCTGCCGGGCAGGGCGAGGCCGGGGGCGCGCGGGTGCCGCGTGGACTGATCTGGGTGCAATGTGTCGGCGGAGGCGATGCCGCGATCCGGTTCGAGGCTTTTGCCGGGGCTGCGGCGGCAGGCGATGTCGTGGCGTTTCAGATGAGCGACGATGCGGGCCTGACCGTGACGTTGCAGGCCGAGATCTTTGACGCCGAGGATGACCCGGTTGGCGGCCCCGAGGTCGTGGTGTCCGCCGATGGCCCCGAGCTTCAGATGCTCGCCACCGCACCCGTGGTCCGGTACGGGCTTGTGGGGTTGACGGATTTCAACATCCCCTTCGACCTGACCACCAACCAGCATTACGTTGCGCAATTCGCCACGGCCTGTGCGGCAGCGGCCAGCGTCGCGGAGCCGTCTGCGCCCGCGCCGGAGCTGCCGGTGGCCGATGTCCTGATCCCCGACCTCGGCCCGGATATCAGCGGCCATGTCTGGACCCGGTTCACGCAAGTGGACGAGGGCAATCCGGAGGGCACGATTGTGCGCCTGCAATATGCGGTCCCGGAATCCGATGACGTGGCGATCGTGGGGGAGTGCCTGGTCAATCCGGGCGATCCGGTCGTTCATCTTCAGGTCAGCGCGGATGTCGCGGGTCTGCAAAATGGCATGGCGGCGGATCTGCGCGCCACCATTCCCGATGGGCGCAGCGTCGTTCTGCAGGGCAATGTTGTGGGCGTCGGAGCGGAGTTCGGTGTCTCGGGGGTGGAGATTTTCACGGATGTGTCGAACCCGGCGTGGCTGGTGATTGCGGGCAATCGCACGGTGCGCTTCGATCGGCCGGGGACCGGCAATGGGCTCACCCTCACCGGCAACGGCCCCAACACCATCGGGCCGTTCCTGGCCGATTGCGCCGAGGTGGCGCGGCTCGATCCCGAAAGCGGCGGCCGTCCCAGCGCACCTATCAACGCGCAGCCGGGCTATCTGGCGTGTGAGAATTTCGGGCGTGTGTCTTCGCGCCCGACCGGCGTGGCGCAGGTGGTTAATTTTATCAATTCCTCCGACGGCTACCGCGCGCTGCAATGGATCGACGAGGTCGGCGCGGTGGTTGAGATCACGGCCCTCAACCCCGGTCAGGCCGCCGCCTACACGACCGATCCCGGCCACATCTGGATGGCCACGGACGGCCTCGGAAACTGCATGGAGATGATGCAGGTGCCCGCGGGTACGACCGATTACCGGATCACGACGATAGCGCAATAGGTCGGTTTGCCCGTCATTCGTCGGCATGGCGCGCGGGCGCTATCCCTCGGCGTTTTCGGTCGTCTTGGCCTGCGCCATTACCCGGTCGGCTTTCTTGCGGACCAGGACGCTGCGCAGATCATGCATGGCGAGCAGCAGGCGGTCGGTGACATCGTCGAGGTCTTCGTCACTGGCCCGGCTTTGCGCCCAATGTGTCGTCAGGTTCAGGTAGTCGACCGCGCGGTGGATGTCGTCGATATCCCGCTCGGCCAGAACCGCGCGTCGCTCTGCCATCCAATCGGCGATGACGGCCTGTTCCTCATCGCTCAGGACATGCTCGCCATGGGGTTTGACGTTGCCATTGCGGATGTTGATGACAGCAATCTCGTCCATCTCGATGCGCCGTTGGCGGTTCTCGGTGGTGACCCGAAAGACTGCCGCGCCGTTGTCACGGATGCGGAAGTAATACTCGGGAAGCTCGGTCATGGATCTGGTCTGCCATCTGATCTGTGCCCTGTGGATATGACCATCCCGCCTCCGTGCGCAGGCGTCAAGCGGGTTGGCGGGGTGCGGTGCGGTGTGCGCGCAAGGGGCCGGCGGTTAATCGCGCACCGGCGCAAGGCCGCGCACGATCCAGCGTTGCGCCACAACGAATACCACCAGCGGCGGCAGAAGGGCGATGGCGGCAAGCGCGAGCGAGGGGGCGGACCCGATTTGCAGAAGTGCAAGGCCGCTGACGACGGTGGCGCGGTCCGGGCTCGACGGGCTGGCCACGAGGGGCCAGAGATACTGGTTCCAGCCAAGCACGAAGAAAAACGCCAGTAGTGCCGCGATCGCGGGCAGGCTGAGCGGCAGGTAGATGTCCCACATCGCGCGCAGGGGCCCTGCGCCGTCGAGGCGGGCGGCTTCCAGGATTTCGGGCGGCATCTGCTTGAATTGTGCCCGCAGGATCAGCGTGCCGAGGCCGGTGGCGGTCACCGGCAGGATCAGGCCGGTGTAGGTGTTGAGCAGTCCCAGTGCGTCCGTGACGAGAACGGTGGGCATGATGCGGCTTTCGATGGGCAAGAACAGCGGCAGCAGCAGGAGCGCCATCAAGCTGGAGGCGTGGGGGATGCGGAAGAGCGAGAGCGCATAGGCGGCGAGGAAGGAAACGAGGGTCTTGATCAGGGCGACGCCGATGGCGATGACCAGCGAGGTGGTGAGCATCTGCGCCAGATCGGGCCGGTGGGGCGGTGGGGCGAGGAGCGGGGCGAGGGCGTCGGCCGTAAGGCCCGCGCGCAGGGCCAGCGCCACGGGGCCGAGCATCACGAGGCAGCCGAGGATCAGGATCAGATGGTCGGTGAGGCGCGCGCGGGGCATGGGGGCGGCGTAGCGGGCGACAAGGGGATGGGCAAGGGGCCGTGGGGGTTAGGGCGGGGCTGCTCAAGGTTGAGCAGAGGGGTTAGAGTTTTGTTTCATTTGTTAAAGACATTTTGTTTACCTTTGATTAAGCGCAGGTCTGCCCTTTCGCCCGGCTGTCACGGCAGACGTGTCACAGTGGCGGCCACAGGTCCGGAGCGGACGCATGCGCAGTTCGCAGCGAAGGCCGGGTTTGAGCCCGTGGTGTCATATGCTGCGGATTGCACAAACGTCTGCTGATAGAAGGTCAGATGAAAGGTCGGTTGTTCTTGATATGCCTTGTAACAAGCTGTTTTTGGAGCTTGCGAGACGGAATTTGGACGGCGGGTTCTGATAAATAGTCAGGTCGGCCGATCTGGGGTAGGATCTCCAAGATTTCCTCGCGCGCTTGCGAAGGCATTGACCTGAGCGCTTCTACCCCCGTGAAGAAACTTTCAGTTGGCGCACCTTCAGCGAAAATTACTTCATGACAATCAAAAAGGAGGTGGAAGTATTCAACCTCACCATAGCCGGTTTCGATGAAAACGCCTGGCAATTTCGTCAACCTAATAGCTGCGACCAATGCTTCTCGTTGACCGAACATGCGTTCGCAAACATTCGACGAAACAAGCATGCGATGCTGACGCGAGACCAAAAGATCGCGTTTGGGGATGCCATTTCCCAAAGCTCCTGCCATGATGCGTACCGGAGCCAACTTGAAGTTGAGTGCCACTTCATGCTTTGGAATTCTTCGGCTCAGTGGAAGGCGCAGAGGTTTGAAATCTCCGTCAGCAGTCAAGACCTTCATCCCTGCTTGCAATTGCTCTACTGGCATTGGCCCGTTTTCTGTCTCGATCAACGTTCCTCGTACAAAGCATGTGATGGTGGTGTAAGGTGTTGGGGTCGCTGTGTGACTTTGATAGGTACCGAGCGTCGCGCCAACAGTAAAATCGGACCCTGGCCCGGGGATAAAATACCAGTCTCCACCGGTATTGAAGAAATAGAATGTTTCAACATGGGGGTCGCCATTGGTATCTGTGAACGAAACATTGATGTCATAGGGCGGGCCTGCCATCGCGCTAAATGGACCGCCGTTTATGCTAACGGTTTCATCGGTATCTGTAGCACCATCCAGGTTTGCGTCGTCATCGTCGATTACTGCGGAATAGGACGTATTATACTGGGCATTATACCCGGTTCCTGACCACCTGAACGCTGTGACCGTATACTGCGCCACGACTTTCCCTTCTTCCTTGCACCTATCAACCCGTTGTCTACAGGTCAATTTTTCCTAAGATTTGGTGAAAATAGGAGGGAAAAGTGGCGTAGCTTTAGCGAGAAGAAGGAAACACTTAGCCGGTTTCGAGAGGGCTCCGGCCAAGCACATCAATGACCAGTCAGCAATAAGACTGTACAAAGCAGCCATTGGCGCAGTTGCAGCGAACTGGCGCTTCGTCCAGCGAGGCGGACCTTGGCGCGGGCTGCCGCGAAAGCGCGCTTCTCACCCCGATAAGCATTTGGCACGCGTCCGCTTTGGGGGGTGTGCAAGGGTCTGGCACGGCGTGGAAAGGTGTCCGCGCGGCGCCTTGGCGCTGGAGGGCGGGGTATAAGCCTCGTCTTGATGGTGGGTGAACCCCGTCCTGTCCGTTTACGTGAGCGATGCGCAAAAATCCTGAATGCGGGTGCAGGCCTCGCGCAGGTTGTCGTCGCTGGTGGCGTAGCTGACCCGAAACGCGGGTGACAGGCCGAAGGCTCCGCCGAACACAACCGCGACGCCTTTCTCTTCCAGAAGGGCCTTGGCGAAGGTCTCGTCCGTGTCGATGGTCACGCCCGCGGGGGTGGTTTTGCCGATCAGGCCAGTGATTGTCGGGTAGACGTAGAAGGCGCCTTCGGGGACCGGGCATTGCATGCCGTCGATTTCGGACAGCATCGACACGACCAGGTCCCGGCGGCGTTTGAAGAGCGCGTTGTTGGGGGCGAGGTAATCCTGCGGCCCGTTCAGGGCCTCGACCGCGGCCCATTGCGAGATGGAGCAAGGGTTGGAGGTCGATTGCGACTGCACCTTGCGCATGGCCTTGATAATCTCTTCGGGGCCGGCGGCGTATCCGATGCGCCAGCCGGTCATGGCGTAGGCTTTCGACACGCCGTTGCAGGTCAGCGTACGGTCATAGAGGCCGGGCTCGACCTGAGCGGGGGTGGCGAATTCGAAATCGTCATAGACGAGGTGTTCGTACATATCGTCGGTCATGACCCAGACATGGGGATGTTTCATCAGCACGTCCGTCAGGCCCTTGAGCTCGTCCGCCGTATAGCCTGCGCCGGTGGGGTTCGAGGGCGAGTTGAAGATGAACCATTTGGTCTTGGGCGTGATCGCGGCGTCGAGGTCTTCGGGCGTGATCTTGTAGCCGTTTTGCGAGGGGCCTTCGACGAAGACGGGCTCACCACCTGCGAGCAGCACCATGTCGGGGTAGGAGACCCAGTAGGGCGCGGGAATGATGACTTCGTCGCCCGGGTTCATGGTGGCCATCAGCGCGTTGTAGAGGATCTGCTTGCCGCCGGTGCCCACGGAGACCTGCGCGGGCGTGTAGTCGAGGCCGTTGTCGCGCTTGAGTTTGGCGCAGATCGCCTCTTTCAGCTCTGGGATGCCATCGACGCCGGTGTATTTCGTTTTGCCCGCATCCATGGCGGCCTTGGCGGCGTCCTTGATATTGTCGGGGGTGTCGAAATCCGGCTCACCTGCACCCAGACCGATCACATCCTTGCCCTGTCGCTTGAGTTCTGCGGCAAGGTTGGAGACGGCGATTGTGGGCGAAGGCTTCACCCGGGCGAGGGTGTCGGAAAGGAAGGGCATCGTGTCGCGTCCTATGGCTTTGGTTTCCCCGCGATGGGGCTATATACACAAGGGGCACTGATAAGAGCGTGCCCGCACGCATTCAAGCTATCACGGGGACAAACACCATGGGCGATCTGTCGCTATCTTCTGCGGATTGGTACGATGCCGAGACCACGACCTTCGGCGACCGGGTCACGGGCGCGCGGGAAGCCGCGGGTCTGGGCCAGGCGGAACTGGCCAAGCGGTTGGGGGTGAAGATCAAGACCGTGCGCGGGTGGGAAAACGATCAGGCCGAGCCGCGTGCCAACAAATTGTCGATGCTTGCCGGTATTTTGGGCGTGTCGATGATGTGGCTGCTCAGCGGACAGGGGGAAGGCCTCGACAGCCCCGAGCGCTTGGAGACGGTCGACGAGGATATGGAGCGGCTGCTGCTTGATATCCGGCAGATGCGTCAAGAGCAGACGCAGCTGGCCGAGCGGATGGGACGCCTGGAAAAGCGCTTGCGCGCGGCGCTGGCAGGCGCATGAGCGAGACGCCCGAGATCCGCATGAAACGGCTGCGCATGCGGGCGTGGCACCGCGGCATTAAGGAAATGGACCTGATCCTGGGCGGATGGGCCGATGCGTATCTGGCTGAAGCCGATGCGCAGACCGTCAACGCGTTCGAAGCGGTATTGGCCGAGGCCGATCACGACCTCTACCAATGGGTGTCGGGGCAGGCGGATGCGCCCGACTCCCTGGCGCCAATGATCGCGCGTCTGGCGGCTGACATGCGGCCGACACTTGGGCGAGGCGCCTGATCCAAAAGACTTTTTCGCGCTTAACGGAATTTTTTAGTTTTTCGCCGAATCTTTGTGTGAAAGCAGTGATTGCGGAGCCTAAAATCATGAGTATGCATGCGCCCCTCGCGACGCCCGTCCAGACCGGATATCTGGGGGCGTATCTCGAATCCCTTTCCATGGTGGAGCGCCTGCATCGGCTGCTTCTGGACGTCATCAAGGATGAGTTCGAACGCCTTGGAATTCTCGATATCAACGCCGTTCAGGCCCTGTTGTTGTTCAACATCGGCGAGAATGAGGTGACAGCCGGAGAGCTGAAGAGCCGTGGCTATTATCAGGGCTCGAACGTCAGCTACAACCTCAAGAAGCTCGTGGACATGGGCTACATGCATCACCAGCGCTGCGAGATTGACCGTCGCTCGGTGCGGGTACGGCTGACCGAAAAGGGTCGCCACGTGCGCGACACCGTCGATCAGCTTTTCGCGCGTCATGCCGAAGGACTGGAGAAACAGGCGGTGCTTGATGCCGACGGGTTTGACCGCATGAATCATTCGCTCAAGCGTGTGGAACGGTTCTGGACCGACCAGATCCGCTACATCTACTGAGCAGGGCGCTGCGTCGTTCAGCTTTGGGGCATGATGCAAGGCCGGGATGGCAGCGTATGACTGGGCGCCCCGTGTCGGGCGTCAATTCGTCTCGACATCCGCCAATGCGCCGATCTCCGGCAATGTGTAGCCAAGTTCGGCCAAGGCTGGCCGGATTTGATTGTCGAGCGACCGTCGAATGACCGGGCCACGGAAATGCAACACGACAATGCCCTCGGAATTGATGAAGAAGGTCTCGGGCATCGCGACGACGCCCCAGTCCCGGCCGTTTGTGGCGGAGGGATCTGCGCCGATCAGGTCGTAGGGATTGCCAAGTTCGTCCAGAAACCCAAGTGCCTGCACGTCCCGGTCGCGGTAATTCACGCCATAAAGCGGAACACCGGCCTCGGACAATGCCGTCAGGGTCGGGTGTTCGGCGCGGCAGGGCGGGCACCAGGAGGCGAAGAAATTCACCACGACAAGGTCTTCGACCTCCAACGCGGCGCGGGTCAGAAGTGGCGTGTCGCCAAGTTCTACAAGATCAAGCGGCGGGGCGGGTTGCCCCTCCTGCGCGGACCTCAGGGATGTTGTATCGACGCCAGCGGTCAGATCATCACTGTTGTTGGCAAGCTGCCATCCCGCGATGCCGAAAAACGCGGTGGTCAGCGCCAAGGGCAGAACCATGAGCCAATTGATTTTCATCGCGTACGGACCTCGCGCCGGTGTTCTGTCTCGGCCAGGCGACGCGCGACCGAGCGCGCCCGCAAGACCGACGCCACGATCAGACCCAGCAAGAGGGCAATCCCACCGGCATAGGCGGATAACACTTCCACCACATATGGGCCGAGATCGACATTCATGCCATTTGCTCCTGCGCGATGAGAGCTTTGAGGCGGCGGGCGCGGATCTCCGTCCGGGTTCGGTACAAGACCAGCGCCAGAAACAGGAAGACGAACCCGGTCAGCGACGTGAGCATCGGGTATAAGAAGACGCTTGAGACGCCTTCGTTTTCCGCAACCCCGACACCAACGGTGCTTACGGTTGTGCCCTGGTGCAGGCCTTGGTTCCAGAACACCAACGCATAGCGGGCGAGGACCGCAAAGACCGAGCCGACGAGGCACAGAACCGCCGTCAGGTCCGCGGCCTGATCCGGGTTTTCGATCGCCTCCCAAAGTGCGATGTAGCCGAGGTAGAATAGGAACAGGATCAGAAACGCGGTCAGGCGCGGGTCCCATTCCCACCAGGTGCCCCACATCGGCTGCCCCCAGACGGCGCCGGTGAAAAGCGCGATGAGCGTGAATACCATGCCCACAGGTGCCGCCGCCTTGGCGGCAAGCGCGCTGACGTGGTGGCGGCGGATCAGCCAGATCAGCGAACAGACCAGCATCATGAACCATGCGTTGATCGCCATGATCGCGGTGGGCACGTGGATGTAGATGATCTTGACGGTGCTGCCCTGGCGGAAGTCGTTCGGGGTGAAGAAGAAGCCCCAGATCAGCCCGCCGATCAGGCACAGCGCCGCAATGCCAGTGACCCACGGCAGTAGCCATGCGGAGGTGGCCATGAACCGGCGCGGGTTGGCGTATTCCCAGATCGACGACATGGCCGGGAACATAGGCGCGGGATTTGGGGGTCACAATGGGGCGTTCTGGCACGCGTGCCAGACAAAGGGTCGCGGGGCATGCGTGCCAGACAAAGGGTCGCGGGGTGCGCTAGCGCAGGTTGATGCGCAGCGCGGCGGCAGCGGCGAATGGCAAAAGCGCCACACAGCCAAGTGTAATGGCCAGCGTCATGATGAGCGGGGTGGCAGGATCGAGACCCTGCGCGCCCCGGCTGGCCGCGGTAGCGCCGAAGATCAGGGTCGGCACGTAGAGCGGCAGGACCAGCAACGACAGAAGGAGCCCGCCGCGTTTGATCCCGACCGTGAGCGCCGCACCGAAAGTGCCGATGGCCGACAGCGCTGGGGTTCCCGCAAGAAGCGAGGCCAACAGCGGCACATAGGCGCTGGCGGGCAAGTTCAGAAGCAGCCCGAGCGCCGGAGCCGCAACCACAAGCGGCAGCCCGGTGGTCAGCCAATGGGCCAGTGCCTTGATCGCGGCCAGCCCTTCGAGCGGAACCGGGGAGGTCGCCAGCAGATCGAGCGATCCGTCCTCCCAATCGAGTTGGAAGATCCGGTCGAGCGACAGGAGGCACGCCAGCAGTGCGCCAAGCCATAAAAGGCCCGCCGAAATTTCGGATATGCGCCCGGTTTCGGGACCGATGCCGAAGGGCACAAGGGCCGTGAAGATCAGGAAGAACGCCAGCGACAGGCCGAAGCCGCCCCCGGCCCGGACCGCCAGCGCAAGGTCACGTTTCAGCAGGCCGATCATGGCAGCGCCTCTGAATAGGCGTCACCGAACGGATCACCCTGCGCCAATCCCCGGGCGATGAAAGGGGTGATGTCGAGGGTGCGGCCATTGGGCAACCCGAGGTCGATATGGGTGGCGATTACGGCGGACCCGCCGCGACCCAGATGCGCCTCGACGGCGGCGGCGAAGCGGGCGGTGTTCTCGGCATCGAGCGACACGGTGGGCTCATCGAGACACCAGATCGGGCGATCCGTGACCAGCAGTCGCGCAAGGGACAAGCGGCGCTTTTGGCCGGCGGAGAGCTCCGCGGCGCGGCGATGGGCGAGGGGTGCGAGGTCAAAAGCCTCGATCGCGGGGGCGAGGTCGGAGGTGCCGAAGACCCCGGCCCAGAAGCCGAGATTTTCGGTCACGGTGAGCTGCGTCTTGAGGCCATCGGCATGGGCGGCATAGGCAATCGCGCCGTCGCTATGGGTGATCATGCCCGCAAGCGGCGGGGTCAGGCCCGCGAGCGTGCGTAGAAGCGTCGTTTTGCCCGCGCCATTTGGGCCGCGCAGGATCAGCGCCTCGCCCGGTTCCACGGAAAAGGACACGTTCGCAAGGACTTGTGCGGGGCCACGGGCGCAGGCGAGATCGGTGACAAGCAAGGTCATGGGGCCAAGCGGTATCGGGTTTGAAGAGGTTGGGGAAGGGGCGCGTGCGAGCGATCCGAGCCGCGGTCGGGACGTTTTCGGCAGGTGGGTGCGGATTTGGGGGCGCTGCCCCCAGCGCCGAAGGCGCCTCCCCCGGAGTATTTCCGAAACAAGGAAGCCCTCGCGGTGTCGATGCGCGTGGGAGGGCTTGCCAAAACGGTATGCAATCGCATACAGAGCGCGATAGAGACGATTTGTTCCATTGATGGTGTGCCCGTTGGATGGCAACCGGAGGTAGAACAGACCCATTCCGCAGCCAGACCCGGACAAGGAGGCGCTTTTCATGCCCATCACCGTCGGCCACGACTCATCGAAGACCCGCAAGACACTGACCGTTGGGGGCCAATCGGTCGCCTATTACTCCATCGCGGCTGCCGAGGCGGCGGGGCTTGGCGACTTCTCCAAGCTGCCGGCCGCACTTAAGGTTGTGCTCGAGAACATGCTGCGGTTCGAAGATGGCAAGACGGTCAGCGTCGATGATATCAAGGCGTTTTCCGATTGGGCCGAAAAGGGCGGAAAGAACCCGCGCGAGATTGCCTATCGCCCGGCCCGCGTCTTGATGCAGGATTTCACCGGCGTTCCGGCGGTTGTGGACCTTGCCGCGATGCGCGACGGGATCAAGGCGTTGGGTGGCGACCCGCAAAAGATCAACCCGCTCAACCCTGTTGATCTGGTCATCGACCACTCGGTGATGATCGACGAATTCGGCAACCCGCGCGCGTTCCAGATGAATGTCGACCGCGAATACGAGCGCAACATGGAGCGCTACACGTTCCTGAAATGGGGCCAGACCGCGTTCAACAATTTCCGCGTCGTGCCGCCCGGCACCGGCATCTGCCATCAGGTGAACCTTGAATACCTCGCGCAGACGGTGTGGACCGATACCGACCAGACCGGGGCCGAAGTGGCCTATCCCGATACGCTGGTGGGCACCGATAGCCACACGACCATGGTGAATGGTGCGGCCGTTCTGGGCTGGGGCGTTGGCGGGATCGAGGCCGAGGCCGCGATGCTGGGACAACCCATTTCCATGCTGATCCCTGAGGTTGTCGGCTTCGAGCTGACCGGTCAGATGATGGAGGGCACGACCGGCACGGACCTTGTTCTGAAGGTTGTGGAAATGCTGCGCGAGCGCGGTGTTGTGGGCAAATTCGTGGAATTCTACGGAAAGGGCCTCGACAATCTGCCGCTGGCGGATCGGGCCACGATTGCCAACATGGCGCCCGAATATGGCGCAACCTGCGGGTTCTTCCCGATCGACGGCGAAACATTGCGTTACCTACGCACGACGGGTCGAGACGAGGACCGCATCGCGTTGGTCGAGGCCTATGCCAAGGAAAACGGTTTCTGGCGCGGTGCAGATTATGCGCCGGTCTACACCGACACGCTCCACCTCGACATGGGCACTATTGTGCCCGCGATCTCGGGCCCCAAACGCCCGCAGGATTACGTGGCATTGACCGCTGCAGCACAGACCTTCGCGGAGTACATCTCGGGCCAGCGTCCGGAATGGTCGGCCGATCAAGAGGATAAGGCCGATTGGACGGGCGAGGGCGGGCAAGCCGCCCCGCGCGACATTCCCGGCGACATCGGCAAGCACAAGCGCGCCAAGGTCGAGGGCGAGGATTACACGATCCACGACGGCACCATCGTGATCGCCTCGATCACGTCGTGCACCAATACGTCGAACCCCTACGTCATGATCGGGGCGGGCCTTGTGGCGCGCAAGGCGCGCGCGCTCGGCCTGACGCGCAAGCCGTGGGTGAAGACGTCTCTGGCGCCGGGCTCGCAGGTCGTGTCGGCCTATTTGGAAGCGGCCGAGCTGCAAGAGGATCTCGATGCCATCGGCTTCAATCTCGTGGGCTATGGGTGCACCACCTGCATCGGCAATTCCGGCCCGATCCAGAAGGAATTGTCGGACGCGATCAACGCAGGCGACATCATCGCCACCTCCGTGCTGTCGGGCAACCGCAATTTCGAGGGCCGCATAAGTCCCGACGTGCGCGCCAATTACCTCGCCTCGCCGCCTCTCGTTGTGGCCTATGCGCTGGCTGGTGACATGAACGTGGACCTGACAAAGGATCCGCTCGGCCAGGACAGGGACGGCAACGATGTCTTCCTCAAGGATATCTGGCCGACCACGCAGGAAGTGGCGGAACTGGTGGAGCAGACCGTTACGCGCGAGGCGTTCCAGGAGAAATACGCCTCCGTCTTCGAAGGCGACGAAAAGTGGCAGGGCGTGGAGATCACCGAGGCCGAGACCTACGATTGGCCGGCAAGTTCCACCTACATCCAGAATCCGCCCTATTTCCAGGGCATGACCATGGACACCAAGGAGATCGAGAACATCGAAGGCGCCAAGGTTCTTGCGGTTCTGGGGGACATGATCACGACCGACCACATCAGCCCGGCCGGCTCGTTCAAGGACACCACGCCCGCGGGCAAATATCTGGTCGAGCGTCAGGTGCCGGTGCGCGAGTTCAATTCCTACGGTTCGCGGCGCGGCAATCACGAGGTCATGATGCGCGGCACATTTGCCAATATCCGCATCAAAAACGAGATGCTGGACGGGGTCGAGGGCGGTTACACGCTTGGGCCGGATGGCACGCAGATGTCGATCTACGATGCCGCGATGGCCTATCAGGCCGAGGGCACGCCGCTGGTTGTGTTCGGAGGCGAGCAATACGGCGCCGGATCGTCGCGCGACTGGGCGGCGAAGGGGACGAACCTTTTGGGTGTGAAGGCCGTGATCGCCGAAAGCTTCGAACGGATCCACCGCTCCAACCTTGTGGGCATGGGGGTGATCCCGTTCGAGTTCACCGGGGGCGATAGCCGCAAGTCGCTTGGCCTGAAGGGGGATGAGACGGTTTCGATCCACGGCCTCGACAGTGTCGAGCCGTTGGCCGAAGTGCCCGCCACGATCACCATGGGCGACGGCACTGTGAAGGAAATCACGCTGAAGTGCCGGATCGATACGGGTGTCGAGATCGAGTATATCGAGAATGGGGGCGTGCTGCATTACGTGCTGCGCAACCTCGCCAAGGGCCCGGTTGCGGCGGAATAACCAGACCATCTTTCCGGCCCTTCCTCAGGGATGGGCCGGGGAACGATCGCGGAGCGGGGGCGTATCAGCCCCCGTTTTTGATCAACTCAAGGCGGCGGGATCGTAGACATCGCGCGCCCAGTCCTCCATCGAGATCCCGGTCTGTGCATGGGCGGCGGCATAGGCATCGAGCAGGCGGTTGAGGATGCGGGCCTTGCCCCAGGGGTTATGGATGTAGCGCAAGGCCAATTGCTTGCGCGCCTGCGCCAGCGGCACGCCGAGGAAGGCGTGCAGGTAGATCGTGGCGGCCAGGCCGGTCCGGTCGGAGCCGGATTTGCAATGAATCACCATCGGCTTCGGCATCTCGCGCAAGGCCTCGAAAAGGCCCACCAATTGCGCCTTCGCCGGAAGCGCCTGCGCGCGCATCGACAGCGTGCGGAACGGCAGACCCAGTGCGGCACAGGCAGAAGCCTCCATCCGGCTGACCGCCGCCTTTGGCCCCCGCAGCGACAGGATTGAGGCAGCCCCCATCGCCTGCAGCCGCGCCAGACGCGCGGGGCTGGGATGGTTGTGCCGCCAGACGTGTTCGTCGAGCTTATGGAAATTCGTCCAGAGCGCGCGCAGAAACCCGTGATCCTTGCGCCAGTAAAGACGCCGCACTTCGGCGGGCGAAAACGGCGGCTGGGAGGCGGGAGAGGGGGCTGCGGGCTCCATGGTGGGGGCGGTATCATGGGCAACGGCCCGGCGTCCAGCGGGCTTGCGCCGAGGCGGTGTTGTGGGCCAGATAGAGCGATGAAAGGCTTTCCCGATCTTCCGCCTCTGTGGTTGCTGCTGTTCATGGTCGCGGCCTGGGTTTTGGCGCGTTTCGTGCCGTTGAGCGATAGCATCGACCCGCTGCTGCAAAGGTTCGGCGTGATGGTTGCGGGGCTTGGCTTTGTGTTGATCTTCTGGGCGGCGGCGTGGTTTTGGAAAAAGAAAACCACGATCGAGCCGCACCACACGCCCGGCACATTGATTGTGGAGGGACCGTTTCGGCTCAGCCGCAATCCGATCTATCTGGGCATGATCCTGATCCTGTCGGGACAGGTGATCTGGCTAAGCGCGCTTAGCCCCGTGATCCTGATCCCCGCGCTTCTTCTGCTGTTCACCCGCCGGTTCGTCCTGCCCGAGGAGGCCGCTCTGGTGGAGAGCTTCGGAGCCGAGGGCCGGGCCTATATTGACGCCACCCGCCGTTGGCTGTGAAACAAATACCTCGAGCGCGCGGAAAGTGTACGCGGCGAAATGCGCGCGCGGCTATTGTCACATTGCCTCGCAAAGGCTTGATTGGTGAAGTCGGCGGCAATTGCTTAGGTCCGTGGGACGCAGACGCAAAAGAACGGCAGGCACATGATTCGACAGATATCAGCTAGTTTAGCCCTGACGGGGAGCCTTTTGGCGGGTCCCGCGCTGGCCGATGGGCCGGTGGTTGTCGAATTGTTCACCTCGCAGGGCTGCGCGGCTTGCCCGCCCGCCGATGCGCTTCTGGGTGAATTGGCTGGCCGCGACGATGTCATCGCGCTCGCGCTGCACGTGGATTACTGGGACTACATCGGATGGGAAGACACCTTCGCCGATCCGGCCTTCACCGCGCGCCAGCATGGCTATGCGCATTCCGCCGGCTCGACCGTGGTCTACACCCCACAGATGGTTGTCGGCGGCGTCGATCACGTCGGCGGACACCGCCCGATGCAGGTGGCCGATAGCATCGCCGCCCACCGCGCGGCGCCCGATCCTGTCGAGGTTGTGGCCGAGGTGACGGACACCGGTTGGCAAGTGCGCGCGACCTGGACCGGGGCCGAGGCAGAGATGCCGCCGATGGTCGTGCAGGTCGTCACCTTCGTGCCGGAAGAACATGTGGAAATCACCCGTGGCGAAAACGCCGGGCTCACGACGGTCTACCATAATATCGTGCAATCGTGGCAGGCTGTGGCCGAATGGTCCGGCACGGACACGTTCGATGCGCAGGTGATCCCGACCGGGGACATGCGCCATGTCGTGATTGTGCAGGCCACAGATCACGGCGCGATCATGGGCGCGGCGCGTCTCGACTGATCCGGCGTGTGGCGCCCTGGTTAGTCGTAACTTGAGGCCCGCAGCGCCGCCTTTTCCTTCCGCGACGGCTTCCAGCGATCATGCAGCCAGAACCATTGCTCGGGCGTGGACCGGACCCGTGCCGCGAGGCTGTCGTTGAGGGCTTGCGTCATTGTCTGCGGGTCAGTGTGGGGGATAGGCGCTTCGAGCGTGATGTCGAAATCCAGCCCGTTTTCAAGCCGCGTCGAATAGATCGGCACAAGCAAGGCGTTGTATTTCAACGCCATTTCCGCCGCCGCCGGGGAGGTAGGCGCGGGATGGCCGAGAAAGTCATGGATCGGACCGCCGTAAAAATATTGATCAATCAGGATTGCGCCATGTCCACCGCCGCGCAGGTGCTTGACGAAGCCCGCAAGGCCGCGCCGATCCCGGCTGAAGGCCCCGCCACCGACATGCTCGATGGTGGCCACATAATGGTCGTTGAGGAAATCGTTGTTGAGGGGGCGATAAAGCCCGCCCATCTGGTAACCCCGCGCATTCAACGCCGCGCGCCCGGCCTGATAATTTCCGAAGTGGCCCGAGATGAACAGGATCGGACGCCCCTCCGCGCGCGCGGCCTCCGCCGCGTCCCAGCCGGGGCCGTGCGGCTGCCAGTGACGCGCGCGGGTCATCTGGTCGGCGGTGGCATAGTTCTCCATCACGACGCGGCCGACATTGTCGGTGACGGCGCGCGCGATGCGGCGGCGCTCCGGCGCGGGCATCTCTGGAAAGACCATCGCGAGATTGCGCTGCGCCTGCGCGCTGCGTCCGCTGAGCGGCCCGAGCAGGCGCGAGAAGACCCATCCCATGCCCGCCACCCGCAGCCGATGCGGCAGTCGCAACGCGCCCCAGATCAACGCGCGCCAGAGACGGTCCACCACCCAATTCCCGGCGGAGCGGGCGTTGCGCGCGGCGTTGGAAGAAGGGCTTTTTGCGATGGGTCTGGGTCCGGTTTTCTATGGGAGCAAGCGGCGCATGACATAACATGGCCCCGCCCCCACGTTGCGAGTGTCGGTTCAGCCGGTGTTCTGCGCGGCTGCGGCCTCAAGCGCGGGGCGCAATTGATCGAACGGGTAGCCATGCGAAGTACCGATGGCGATGATCTCATCAACCGGAACATCGCCCGCCGCGCCAAATGCCCAGACCACGGTCGAGCGGTTGCCGGACGCGCAATAGGCCACCACCGGCCCTTCGGACCCGGCAATCGCATCGGCTTGTTCATCGACATTGTCCTGGTTCAGCGTGTGGCCCTGGAACGGGTTGAAGACGAAGTCGATGCCATGCGCCTCGGCCTCGGCCTGGATCGCGGCGGCCTGCAGCGGCGGTGGGTTTTCCATGTCGGGCCGGTTGCAGATCAACGTTTTGACCCCTTGCGCCGCAAGCGTGGCAACGTCTGCGGGCTCGATCTGCGGGGTGACGCTGTAGCCTTCGGTGATCTGGCGAAGATCCATCATGATCGGGCCTCTTTTTTCCGGAACAATTGACGCGCAAACTGCCCCATTCGCCGGGCAAGGGAAAGAGGTCACGCATTTGATGCACGTCAAGGCGCGGGCCTGCGACATGTGCCAGTGTCGGATTTATCGCGATCGGATTTCCATGCGAGCGACGCAAGCGATGCTATCAAGGAGACTGGGCATGCGCAGTGATCTGAAGTCCCGCCGCAAGGACCTGAAGGACAGGCTTTCGGTCCTGTCCCGGCGCCTGGCTGCCGAAACCGAACCGCCTGAGGCAGAGGGGCCTTTGACACTCTCCTCCAATGTCTCGGACATCCGGGCCGCAGAGCTTGAAGTGGCCTCGATCTACGCGGCGTTGAGACGGATGGACGATGGATCCTACGGTCAATGCGCCTCCTGTGGAGCGGACATTGCGGAGGCCCGTTTGGACGCTTTTCCGTTTACCTCCCATTGCGCCGATTGCACGCCGCAAGCCTGCTAGCCGTCACACCGAAGGCGCCGCGTCGCCCAAAAGGTCGTGGCCGAGTTGATGGGTAAGGCCAAGGATATCGAACGGCAACCAGTTCTCGGCAATCAGGCCGTCGTCGTCGAAATGATAGAAATCCATCACCATGAACGACACCTCGTGCCCGGTGGAGGGCATGCCGAGGTAAGGGCCGGTGTGCGTGGCATAAAGCGCCCCCCCCGTCAGCGCGAAGCGACCATCGGCAATCCGCACGAAATGGCCCTTGGAATGCCGGTCGGGGAAGGCCGCGCGGAACGGGGCCTGATGATGCGTGCGAAAGCCCGACACGCCGCGGCACATTCCGATACCGGCAGCGGCGTAATACATGAAATTCTCGTGCCAATGATGCATCGGCACGTTCGAGATGTCCGATCCGGTTCCCAGCGCCCGATGCATGTCGAGGACCTGCGTCATGGATCGCAAGCCGCCCTCTGCATCGGCGGAGCCCATCCGCACGCCGCCACCGCCCGCAGGCCCGGGCCACAGCCCGCGCGCGCCGGGCATCGGCGGCAATGGCGCAAGACCTGCCTGATCCATGAGGTCGATCAGGTCGGGCAGGATCCAGCTTTGGGCAATGCGCCCCTTTTCGTCGAGGTGATGCACTTCGCAAATGCGCAGATGCACGACGCCGCCGGTTGGCGCGATGCCAACAAGCGGCTCGGTGAACGTGCCTTGCCAATGTCCGAACGAGCCCACCAGCGGCGAATAGCGGCGCGCATCTGTGCGTGGGTCCGGATGGTTTTCACCAGCCAGAAAGATCTCGGGCCGCCACGTCGCATCGGGGAGTGCGCGGGTCAGCGCGTCATAAAACGGCGCAATCGCCGACGAGCCGTCGCATGGACCCCAGGGATGCGCGATCCAGGCCTGCGCGTTCGGGGCGAAGACCTTCTCAACCGAGCCGCCAAGTGCCAGTGCCGTCAGATGCGCATGCACACGCGCCTTTTCCTCAACCAGATCCCGCATGATGTGCGTGCCCTCGATCCGTCTTGCAATCCTATGCAAAAGTCTTGCGCCATCGCGGTCGCGCTGTCTAGATGAGCCGAACCCGAAGGCGAACGAGGGAGCGTCGCAGATGGCTCAGATCCGGTTAAACCATGTGTCCAAACGCTGGGGCAGTTTCGTTGGCGTCGACGATTTCCACCTCGATATCGCGGATCGGGAGTTCCTTGTGTTGCTGGGGCCGTCGGGCTGCGGCAAGACCACGACGATGCGGATGATCGCGGGGCTTGAGGATCCGACCGAGGGCGAGATCTGGATCGGCGATCGGGAGGTTACGACGCTTGATCCCAAGGACCGCGACGTGGCGATGGTGTTTCAGAGTTACGGGCTCTATCCGAACATGTCGGTCTGGGAGAACATCCGTTTCCCGCTCAAGGTGCGAAAGGTGCCGGAAAGTGAGCATGAGCAACGCGTGGCCAAAGCCGCGGCGATGGTTGAGTTGGAGCAATTCTTGGATCGGAAACCTGCCGCGCTTTCGGGCGGGCAACGGCAGCGCGTGGCGCTGGCCCGCGCCATCGTGCGCGAGCCTCAGGTGTTCTTGATGGACGAGCCGCTGTCGAATCTGGACGCGAAGCTGCGCGTGAGCACGCGAGCGCAGATCAAGAACCTCAGCCACGAATTGCAGGTCACGACGATCTACGTCACCCACGATCAGATCGAGGCGATGACGCTGGCCGACCGCGTCGTGGTGATGAAGGCGGGCATCGTGCAGCAGGTCGGCACGCCGACGGACATCTACGATAATCCCGCCAACACCTTCGTCGCGGGCTTCATCGGCTCTCCGGCGATGAACCTCATGGACGGAGAGATCATCGACGGCACATTCCGGGGAGACAACGTATCTGTACCGGGCCTGTCGTCGGGCGCAGGCAAGGTGACGCTTGGGTTCCGGGCCGAGGATGCCCATGTCACCGACGCCGGGCAGGGCGCGATCAACGCCGATGTCTATTCGATGGAGGTGCTCGGCGACGCGACCATGGTGACGGTGCGGGCCGGCGGCGCAATGGTCGCGGTGAAAGCGGCCAAGGATTACCGCGCGCGGATCGGCGAGGCGGTCGGGATCGCATTGCCCGAGGGCATCACGCATTTGTTTGATGCCAGCACCGGACAGCGCCTCTGAGCCGCACCATCAGGAGAGTGAGATGAAGGGAACCCGCCCCGAGCAGGCCGCGCTGTCACGCGATACCGACATGTCGAAAACGGACGCCACCCGCGCCGTGATCGAGGGCATGGTGGATGGCCTCAACGATCATCGTATTGCCGATATCGGAGAGTTCTTCGCCGAAGGGTTCCGGTGGATGGGCAACCGGGGATGCGGCACCAAAGAGGGGCTGCGCGCGTTTCAGGAGAACTGGCAAAAGCCGTTTCAGGCGGCGTTTTCCGACAAGGTCTGCGTGGATGAGGCGCGCCTTTACATGGGCGAATGGGCGGCGGCGTTCGGACGGCAGGAGGCCGTGCATTCCGGGGATTTCATGGGCGTGGCCGCGACCGGCAAGCGCGTCACGATCCGGTACATGGACTTCTGGAAGGTCGTGGATGGCAAGATCGTGGACAATTACGTCATGGTCGATTTTCCCGATGTACTGGCGCAATTGGGCGTCGATGTGTTTGGCGGCGAGGGGTGGGAAGCCTTTGACGAGGGGCGCAAAACGCCGCCTGCGCCGTGATCTGACGGTGCGGCATGCGCCGCGTGATCTGTGCCTCGCCGCCGCGCTTGCGCGCTTTGGGCTCAGGTCGGGGGGGCTGTCTGCCCCCCGGCGCAGATGCGCCTCCCCCCGAAGGTATTTCGGACCAATGGAAGAGGGGCGACGTCAGGGTTGCGAGATGGCGCGACCGGCGGCGACGGCGGAACTCCATGCCCATTGGAAGTTGTAGCCGCCGAGCCAGCCGGTGACATCGACGGCCTCGCCAATGGCGTAGAGGCCGGGCAAATGCGCGCTTTCCATGGTCTTGGACGACAGCCCGTCGGTTGCGATGCCGCCAAGTGTGACCTCGGCCGTGCGGTAGCCTTCCGATGACGTTGGCCGCACGCGCCAATCGGTGAGTGTTTCGGTGAGCGTGCGAAGGGCCGCGTCCGATTGGTCGGCGAGCTTGCCGGTGATGTGGGTGGCCTCGGCAAGATGCTGGACCAAGGCTTTGGGCAGGAGGTCCGACAGGATTGTGGTCAGGGCTTTGGCCCCGCTGATCGTGCGGCGGTCGCGGAGCGTCGCGAACAGGTCGAGATCCGGGCGCAGGTGCAGCGAAAGGGTGTCACCCTCACGCCAGAACGACGAGATTTGCAGGATCGACGGACCGGACAGGCCGCGGTGGGTAAACAGCATCCCCTCGTCGAACTGCGTGCCGTTGCAGCCCACGCGCGCGGGCACGGATGTGCCGGACAGCGCGGCGAATTGCGCCTTGGCCGGGCCGTCGAAGGTCAGCGGTACAAGCGCCGGGCGCGTGTCGGTCACGCGGTGGCCGAACTGCTCGGCAAGCCGGTAGGCGAGGCCCGTGGCGCCCATTTTGGGAATGGATTTGCCCCCCGTGGCAAGTACCAGGTTGCGTGCGATGACCCGCGTCGCCTGTCCCTGCCGCGTCAGGGTGGCGTGAAAATGGCTGCCGTCGTGTGTGACGTCGGAGATTTCGGTCTGCAGCCAGAGGTCGGCGGGCTGCATTTGGGACAGCAGCATCGCGATGATCTCCTTGGCGGAGATGTCGCAGAAAAGCTGCCCAAGGGTCTTTTCATGCCACGCGATCTTGTGGCGATCGACCAGGTCGATGAAATCCCACTGCGTGTAGCGGCTGAGCGCGGATTTAGCGAAGTGGATGTTTTCACTCAGGAAGTTCTCGGGACCTGCGTGAAGATTGGTGAAATTGCACCGCCCGCCGCCTGAGATGCGGATTTTCTCGCCGGGCGCTTTTGCGTGGTCTACGACCAGTGTGTCGGGTCCCGCATGGGCCGCGCACATCAGGCCAGCGGCCCCAGCGCCGAGGATCAGGGTGGTGATGTGCTTAGTCACTGGACCTCGGTTAATCCGCGAAGTTTCGCGACACTTTCAGCTGGTCCCAGGCCCAGACGACCTCCTGCAGGCGGTCTTCGTCAGAGCGATCACCGCCGTTCATGTCGGGGTGCAGGACCTTGATCAGCGCTTTATACGCCTTGCGGATCTCGGGTTTGGTTGCGTTATCGTTTACCTCAAGGATCTCAACCGCGCGCCGTTCGGTCGGGGGCAGGCGACGGCCCTTGGTCCCCCCCCCGGCGCGGCCGGGGTTCTGCGTGGCGTTTTGGCCAAGCACCTGATGTGGGTCCTCGATGCCGAGGCGGGCCCAGGCTTTTTCCTCGGCGGATTGTTTGAACGGCTTGGTCGGTCTGTCCCAAACGCGGTCGCGGTCCATCTGGGCGTTCATCTCGGCCTCGGTCGTGCCTTCGAAGAAGTTCCATTTCAGGTTGTATTCACGCACATGATCGCGGCAGAACCAGCGAAATTCTTCAAGATTATCAGGGCCTTTGGGCGCACGATATTGGCCTTGCTCTTCGCAGCCAGGGTGTTCGCAGACCCGCTGCGACGTCTCGAACGCGCCGGACATGCCGCGCCGACCGGTGCGGCGCTTCTTCTTGTCCGTGGACACGCGGAGATCAAAATTGAACGGGTCTTTGTCGGTCATCTGTCTGCCCTTCTCGACTCGGGACTGGCAGTTTAGGGTTTCGGTTGGCGAGGGAAAGGTGTGAGGGGCAGAAAATGGCGGGACGGGCGGATAAAATTGAGGTGGCGTTGCGAAAAGCGTTTTCGCCGCGGGTTCTGGAGGTCGTAGACGAGAGCGAAGCGCATCGCGGGCACGCGGGATTTCAGGACGGCGGCGAGAGCCATTTTCGCGTGACGCTGGAAAGTGAAGCGTTTCAAGGGCTTGGGAGGATCGCGAAGCACCGGGCGGTGCATGCGGCATTGGGAAAAGAGCTGATCTCGGAAATCCACGCTCTAGCGCTGACGATCCGGGAATAGCACGCGCTCAAGGCCACTTTCTTCAATCTTTTCAGGATCTTCCCAGAAGTTTTCCACCTCATCCGTCGGCGGATCAATGGAGGCGGGCTCGGACACGGGAACGGCGGCCTCCTCGGACGGCTCGGGGGCGATTTCACGCTGAAAAACCAAGAGGTTACGGTAGGTTGTGGTCTTGGAGGTCAGGCCCGCGCGCTCTTCTTGGGGGAGGGTGTCGGCGCGCAGGTATTGCCAGCCGTCGGCCCCAAGCTCGTTCATCGCCTCTTCCAGCGCGTGGGCGAACAGGGCGGGACCCTTCAAGCCCCTGACCTTGCGGGCTTTTTCGGGGGCGGGAATAACTTTGTACTCGTAAATCGGCATGGATCTTTCCGGTATTGGACTGGGCGCGTTTATGGCGGCAGGTGCGGCGTGCGGCAAGGGTATAGAACCTGTCTAACCTTGGTATAGAAAGCGTCTATACGCGATCAGCGCACGAATTGGGCAAGTGGGCGCGTATTCGGTGTGGTGAGGCGAGATATAGATCCGGTATATCTGGAGGATATCTTCGGTATATCCGCACGAGATCGCGCTCAGCCACCCGATTGCTCGGCGCGGATCTTGTCGCGAAGGGCGGCGGCGAGGTTGTGGTAATGGGGGCACCCACGGCGATGGCCTAAAGCCAGCCGAATCCTTGCGCGATGTCTCGGAGGGTCTGAACATAGCCATGGCGTAGTGCGGTCCCGTGGGTCCAAAGTGGGTAGCCAACGCCGCCGACCAACGTCATTGGGATGGCTACGCAAACGAAAGTGACGAAGGGCAGCCCGAGCGTGCCTAGGAAGATCGACAGCGGTTCGCCCCGTGCACTGATGATGTTCAGTCTGCGTATCCAACGGTGCGGCGTGTAGGTCATGAGGCTGAGCGCGCCGATGGTGAAGTGCACTGCGATGGGCAAGAGCGTGGATGCGATCATCGCGATGAGCCAGCCTTGTTTCCATGGGTCCGCCTCGATCACGTCCAGCAGGTGCGCAATATCGAAGATCTGATCTGGTGAGAGCGCGTCTGCCACGGCCAAAACCGCCAGAAAGGCGAGTGAGAGAAGGCCAAACATCATCAGGGCGACGACAAGGTCGAGCAGCCCGAAAAGCGCGGGCCAGGGGCCTTTCCACCGAAACCCAAGGGTCAGCAGCAGGAGGGTGAACCCGTAGGACAACCAGTCGAAAACGGCGTTCACAAGCGGAAGGATTAGAAGAAAGACCAACCAGAGCCCCAGACCCGCTTGGATCTCCGCATATTTCAAGGCAAATAGTGCCGCCGCGATTTCGAAGGTGGTCAAGGCGAAATAGGCGGCAATTCCCATACGGTTTCGCGTGGCGTAGCCGAGGGCAATTAGTAATGCGAATGCGACTGCGACTGTGACTGCGCCTAAGCCTGCGACTGCGCCTGCGAGTGCGCCTGCGAATCCGAGTGCGAGTGTGACTGCGCCTGCGCCTGAGAGTGCGAATGCGACTGCGAATGCGCCAATCAGAATCGCAAATGCCAGCCACCGGGAAAGCTTTTCATAGACACCTTTCCCGGTGGCTGAGGCGAGTATTCTGAGCGTATAAAGCAATGCAAGTGCGCCGATTGCCATCGGGGCGAACCAGCGCGGCGTGTCGGAGGGAATGACCTCAAAACCGCCGAGCGCGGTCGCGGTACCTGTCCAGCCGTATTGGGCCATCGCGAATAGGATTGGGTAGGTGATGGCGATGCGCAATGCCAGATCAAAAACTGGCCAACCTCAGGGTCGGTTCACGAGACGCCGAAGGTCCGCCTCGTCGCGGACGCGCGGTTCAATCATGTAGGCCAGCCGCGCGAGCCGATCACGTCGCGCGTTCTTATCCGTTCTAGGCAGTATGAGGCGCGGCAGAGCGCTTAAGAGGCGCTACATCACTGCGTGGAAGGGCAGGATCAGGGCGCGCCCGAAGCGGGCCCGCGCCGTTGTCGATCGACGCCCCTGCGCGCAGAGGATGGCAATGGCCCATCCCAAGAGGAACAGGCCGCCTATCCATTTGACGGCGGGTGAAACGCTATCAATGAAGAGACTCGGAGCCGATGCCGCGCCGACAAGGGCGTAGACGAGATAGACCGCCCCGAATTCGCGGTTGCGCATGTGTCCCCCAGCGTTTTTTACCAGATTGGAGAAACGGGGAGGTCAGGGCAAGATGGGGGAGGCAAGATCGAGGCGGCGTGTGGGTGTCAACGGGTTTTGGCGGAGATTGGGCGGGTTAACAGCGGCGGAGCCGCCCCGCCATCGACGGGCCGTCCGGCGGCCTGTCGATTGGGCAACGCTGAGTGCATCGCATGGGCGGCGTGTGGAGGTTGATATATAAAGCGAGCAGAAAAACCGTTGGATCGACAGTCCCCGGCCCGTCGATGGCGGGGCTTGGATGGTTGGTCCGGGCGCTTCGCATGGGCGGCGTGCGAAGGTTGAGGGATAAAGTGCATCGAACGGATGTTGGATCGACAGTCCCCGGCCCCCTCTCGGCATCTTTTGCCGGGCAAAAGAGCCTATCGGGCGGCGGTCCCTGGCGGGGTTAGCCCTTGAGCTTCTGCGCCACGATCTGGTTGACTGCCTTGGGGTTGGCCTTGCCGCCAGTGGCCTTCATGACCTGGCCCACGAACCAGCCGGCGAGCTTGGGGTTTTGCTGCGCCTTGGCGACCTGATCGGGGTTGGCGGCGATGATTTCGTCCACGGCGGCCTCGATGGCGCCGGTGTCGGTGACCTGTTTCAGGCCCTCGGTTTCGACGATCTCGTCGGGGTTGCGGCCCGTGGTGTAGCAGGTCTCGAACACGTCCTTGGCGATTTTGCCGGAGATCGTATCGGCCTCGATCAGCGCGATGAGGGCGGAGAGTTGGTCGGGGGTGACGGGGCTGTCCTCGATCTCGCGGTCGTCCTTCTTGAGGCGACCGAACAGCTCGTTGATGACCCAGTTGGCGGCGAGCTTGCCGTTGGTTTTTCCAGCGACGGCCTCGAAATAGGCGGCCGCGTCGAGGTCGGCGGTCAGGACGGAGGCGTCGTAATCGGCCAGCCCGAAGTCGGCCATGAAGCGGGCTTTCTTGGCGTCGGGGAGTTCGGGGAGGGAGGCGGCGATGTCGTCGACCCAGGCCTGTTCGATTTCGAGCGGCATCAGGTCGGGGTCGGGGAAATAGCGGTAATCATGCGCCTCTTCCTTGGAGCGCATGGAGCGGGTTTCGCCCTTGTCGACGTCGTAGAGGCGGGTTTCCTGTTCGATGGTGCCGCCGGATTCGAGGATGGCGATCTGGCGCTTGGCCTCGACCTCGATGGCTTGTTGGATGAACCGGGTGGAGTTCATGTTCTTGATCTCGCAGCGGGTGCCGAGATGGTCGAAATCCTGCGTGGCCTGGTATTTCTCGTACTGGCCGGGGCGGCAGACGGAGACGTTGACGTCGGCGCGCAGGTTGCCGTTTTGCATGTTGCCGTCGCAGGTGCCGAGGTAGAGCATGATCTGGCGCAGTTTCAGCAGGTAGGCGGCGGCTTCTTCGGGGCCGCGGATGTCGGGGCGGGAGACGATCTCCATCAGCGCGACGCCGGTGCGGTTGAGGTCCACGAAGGACAGCGCGGGGTCCATGTCGTGGATCGATTTACCCGCGTCCTGTTCAAGGTGGATGCGTTCGATGCGGACCAGACGCGCGGTGCCGTCGCCGAGTTCCACGAGCACTTCGCCTTCGCCCACGATGGGGTGGTAGAGCTGCGAGATCTGATAGCCCTGCGGCAGGTCGGGGTAGAAGTAGTTCTTGCGGTCGAAGGCCGATTCCAGATGGATTTCGGCCTTGAGCCCGAGGCCCGTGCGCACGGCTTGGGCCACGCAGGCCTCGTTGATGACGGGCAACATGCCGGGCATGCCCGCGTCCACGAAGGCGACGTTGGAATTGGGTTCGGCCCCGAAGGTGGTCGACGCGCCCGAGAAGAGCTTGGCGTTGGTGGCGACCTGCGCATGGACCTCCATCCCGATGACGAGTTCCCAATCGTGCTTGGCACCGGCGATCACTTTGGGTTTCGGGGTCTGGTAGGTCAGGTCGAGCATCTTGCGTCTCCGGGAATGACGCGCAACGATGTAGGGGAAGGCTGGAACAGGGGCAAGACGGTACGGAGATGTTTGGCAAACTGTTCGGAAAACGCCCCTCCGTCCGGGATGTCGATCTGGAGCCGCTTGACGCGCTTTTGGTCCCGGTGGTGACAGACATCTTCACCGAAGCACGGAAGGGACGGATATGACCACGGCGGCGCAGAATATCTGGTACCTTCGCGTCCTTGGCGAAATGCATTCGCGGTATGGGTTCACCGCCGACATGTTGGAGCAGATGACGGTTGACCAGCGCAACGAGGTTTGGCGGGAGTATGCGAGGCGAGATGACGTCGACACATCTGTTTTGCCAGACACCTTTTGGGTCGATCCGCCGATGGCCGGGGCGAGAGGCAAGACGCTCAAAGCCGCACATGTCGCGGCAGTGTTTTTGACTGTCTCCCGCGAATTTTTGGACGTGTTGGAGCAGTTCGATCTTGGGCTGTTCAAATCCTGGCCTGTCACATTGCTCAAACGCGACAAGACAACGCCGTTTGAAGGCGAGTGGCACGCAATCTGGGTTGGGACGAGAAAAGACGGCTTCCTGCGCGACAAGTCACACAATTTCAAAGTGCCGCCATATGAGCGTACGAAACACCTCGCAATTCCGCGACCAGAGGCCGTTGATGGGGATTTCGTTTTTGATGTGTCTGTGGCGGCTGGCCCTGACCTGTGGCGGGACCAGAATTTCTCTCAATCGCTGCTTCTTTCAGACCGTCTTCACACAGCGCTCAAAGAAGCGGGCCTCCTAAAGAAGTTGGTCGTGCTGCGCTGCCCGTTGGTTGGGTGACGTCACACGATCACGGCGCGTCAGACCCGGAAAATCGTCCGCATGTCGGCAATGAATTCCTGACCGTCTCTTGCGAATTCTTGGATGCGCTGGAACAGTTCGATCTTGGCTTGTCCGCTTTCAGTCATACTAAATTTGAATAGGTTTTATCGAATGCGCGACGGGGTTTGTCAGACCTCACAAACCGCAGCAGACAAAGACAAAGGGGCAACGAACCATGAAAGATCAGGCGAAAGTTTCGGAGCCGAAGGTTTGGCTCGCCCGTGTTGGTGGAGACCTGAAGTTTCAGAAGCCGATCTTAGCAACGCCGTTTCAAAAGGATGTGCGAGCTGGTTTGCCTAGGGAAAAATTGGAGTTGAGTCTCCAGCGCGCCAAAGACCTCTACGACACATACAGATCAGGCATCCCCCTAACCCCCGATGTACTCGAAACCGAATTTTCGCTTTTGCCCAAACGCCCGAAACCTGCGGGGCCACCGGTGGTAATGGGTTTGGGAGGTTTCATCGTTGTCACCGCCGAGGCGCGCGCCTTCCTGGAGAGCCTGGACCCTGGGCCAATGCTGTTCCACCCCATCAATGTTGCCAATACCGCGCGAACTGCGCCGTTATGGGACGGCGCGGAGCTGTTCATCGTCCAATTCCTCGAAGTGCGGCGGGAGACCATCATCGATCAATCCGGGGCCCTCAGCAAAAAGCCAGTCGCCGGAACTTGCCCGGATGGTGCCGGTCGCCACCTAATCGGCTCCACCGACGGCCCTGACCCGATCGTAGTTCTACCGCCAATGGAGGACGGTGCCGAAATCTGGATGGATGATCGTGTAGAAAACTCAATTTTCATGTCTGATCGGGTCGCGCAAGCGATCAAGACCGCAAAGATGAGCCGCGCTTGGGGGCTTCTGCCCTGCCGCGTGGTGCATGTGAACTGATCCACTTAAGAAATTTAGCAGGGCTTGCAGGAGCAGGGCAATTGCGGCGAGGTCGAGGCGGGATTTCCATCATTTTGCGGCTCAAAGGAGGGGCCGGGTCAGAGCCCGAGGCTGAGTTGGCCGTCCGGCTTGTCCGTCTTGCGCCGGGGCTTCGGGGCGCGGTCATTGACGAAGTGCCGCCCCGCGCCGCCGTCCTTGCGGGAGGCGTGTTTTTCGACGATCTGCGCGGCCTGCGTGCGGAAGGCATCGCCGCGGCGCACGGCCCAGACCCGGTCACGGGCGGCGCGGGCGGCGTCTTTTACGTCGACGATGGGGGCGGGGTAGCGTTTGCCGAGCAGCTGGCCTGCGCCGTCCCAGGTCCAGGGGGTCTGTAGATGGGTGTCGGGCACGCCGCGCAGTTCGGGGCACCATGTGCGGGTGAAGGCGCCGGTCGGGTCCTGATCCGTGCCCTGTTTGACGGGGTTGTAGATGCGGATCGTGTTCATGCCGGTGGTGCCCGATTGCATCTGCACCTGCGGCCAGTGGATGCCGGGTTCGTAATCGGTGAATTGGCGGGCCAGATGCGGGCCGGTGGCGCGCCAGTCGAGCCACAGGTGGTAGGACGCCACGGCCACCAGCATCGCGCGCATGCGGAAGTTGAGCCAGCCGGTGGCGTTGAGCGAGCGCATGCAGGCATCGACAAAGGGGATGCCGGTTTCGCCCTGTTCCCAGGCGTGCAGGCGCGTGGCGTCGGGCGTGGTCGGGCGCAGGCCCTCGTAGGCGGTGTGCAGGCAGCGGGTCTCGATCGAGGGCTGATCTTCGAGCTTTTGCATGAAGTGGTCGCGCCATGCGAGGCGGGCCTCGAAGGATTTCAGTGAGCCGAGCCAGCCCGTCCGCGTGCCCTTGAGCTCCGCGCGGCGGGCGGCCAGTGCGTGGACGGCTTCGCGCGGTGAGAGCGTGCCAAAGGCGAGGTGGGGCGAGAGCCGGGAGCAGGCGGTGGCCCCGTCGAGCGGAGAGGACATGGCGCGGCGGTAATCCTGTCCGCGTTCGGTCAGGAAAGAGCCAAGGGTAGAGAGCGCCATCGCGCGGCCGCCCTTCTGCCGCCCAGGACAGGGGTCGAAGGGCAGGCCAAGCGCGCGCGCATCGGGGATCGCGCCGGGGTCCAGCGGCAGGGCGCGCAGGGCGGGGGCTGTGTCGACCTGCGCCATGCGCATCGCCTGATCACGGGTCTTGGCCCATCCTTCGCGGCCGCGCAGGCGGCGCTGCACGCCCATCTGCGGCACTTCCTTCCATGCGATGCCCGCATCGCGCGCCCAGGCGGCGACCGCGCGGTCGCGGGCGTAGGACCACAGGTTGCCGGTTTCCTCATGGCTGAGGATTTCGGTGATCTTGTGGGTGGTGCAGAGGGTTTGCAGGGTGTCGATGGCGGGCCCGTGGCGCACGATCAGCGGCGCACTGAGCGCCGCGAGGTCCGTGCGCAGAGTGTCGAGGCATTCGGCGATGAAGCGCCATTGGCGGGCGGAGGCGTCGGGCTGCGCCCAGGCGTCGGGTTCGACGATATAGAGGGGGAGCAGCGCGCCGTTCAACGCCGCCGCGCGCGCGGCCGCCAGCGCCAGCGCCGGATTGTCCTGCACCCGCAGATCGCGTTTGAACCAAACAAGAACATTTGCCATGTGGCGAGAGATAGCACGGCTGTTTGTGGCTGCAAGCAAGTGGGTCGGTTGCACGGGGTCGGGCCGCGCTCTAGCTATGCGGAAGGCCTCAAGGAGAAAGCCCGATGAAAGATGCAAGCCCCGCAGCCCCCGCCCCGATCCGGTTGGAAGATTACACGCCGTTCGGGTTCGAGATTGATGCGGTGGAGCTGCATTTCACTCTGCATCCGACGAAAACGCGGGTCCGGTCAAAGATTGCATTCCGGCCCAATCCGGCGACGGAGGATCGGACGTTTTTCCTTCACGGCGAGGCGTTGCGCCTGATCGAGGCGAAGGTGGACGGTGTCGCGGTGGCGCCGATTGTGGGCGAGGCGGGGCTGAGCTGCGCGGTGCCCGACGCGCCCTTCGTGTGGGAGGCCGAGGTCGAGATCAGCCCCGAGACCAACACAGCACTTGAGGGGCTTTACATGTCGAACGGCATGTATTGCACGCAATGCGAGGCGGAGGGGTTTCGCAAGATCACGTATTACCCCGACCGCCCCGACGTGATGGCGCCGTTCACCGTCACGATCGAAAGCGATTTGCCGGTGCTTTTGTCCAACGGCAACCCGCAAGGTCCCGGCGTATGGCATGACCCGCACCGCAAGCCTGCGTATCTGTTCGCGCTGGTGGCGGGCGATCTGGTGGCGCATTCGGATGGCTTCACGACCGTGAGCGGGGCAAAGGTCGACCTCAACATCTGGGTGCGACCGGGCGATGAGGACAAATGCGCCTATGCGATGGATGCGCTGATCCGGTCGATGCGCTGGGACGAGGAGGTCTATGGGCGCGCATACGATCTGGACGTGTTCAACATCGTGGCCGTGGACGATTTCAACATGGGCGCGATGGAGAACAAGGGGCTGAACATCTTCAACTCCAAATACGTGCTGGCGAGCCCAGAGACCGCGACGGATCGTGATTACGATTTGATCGAGGGGATCATCGCCCATGAATATTTCCACAATTGGACGGGCAACCGGATCACCTGTCGCGATTGGTTCCAGCTGTGCCTGAAAGAGGGGCTGACGGTGTTCCGCGATCAGCAATTCAGCGCCGATATGCGCTCGGCGCCGGTCAAGCGGATCGAGGATGTGCTGCAATTGCGCGCGCGCCAGTTCCGCGAGGATGCGGGGCCGCTTGCCCATAATGTGCGGCCGGAAAGCTATATTGAGATCAACAACTTCTACACCGCCACGGTCTATGAGAAGGGGGCGGAGGTCATCCGCATGCTGCGGATCCTTCTGGGCCCGGATCTCTATGCGGCGGGGTGTGATTTGTATTTCGACCGCCATGATGGGCAGGCCTGCACGATCGAGGATTGGCTGGCCTGTTTCGAGGAGGTCGCGGCCGTCGATTTGAGCCAGTTCAAGCGCTGGTACACTCAGGCGGGCACGCCCAGGGTGACGGCGCGCTGGGGCGTGGAGGTCGATGAATTTGTCCTGCACCTGAGCCAGAGCGTGCCGTCGACACCGGGCCAGCCGCTCAAGGAGCCGGCGGTGATCCCGGTGCTTCTGGCGCTTTACAATGGCGGCGCAGAGGTCGTGCCCGAGACGCTGGCGGTGTTGGACGGGCCGGAATTGCGGCTGGCCTGGCCGGTGGCGGAGGTGGGTCCGGGCGCGGTCACGCCATCGCTGCTGCGCGGGTTTTCGGCGCCGGTGCGATTGGACGCGCCGACCAGCTTTGACGAAAGGCTGGCGCTGATGCGCGACGACCGCGATCCATTCAACCGCTGGGAGGCGGGGCGCTCTGTGTTGCGCGAGGATCTGCTGAACCTGATCGAGGGGCAAGCGGCGGTGACGCCGGGCCTGCTGGCCGCGATGAAGGCGGTCTTGGGCGATGTCTCGCTGGACCCCGATTTCCGCGCGTTGATGTTCGCGCTGCCTTCGGAAGACGATCTGGCGCAGGCCTGCGTCGATGCGGGGATGGTGCCGGACCCGACGCAGATCCACGCCAAGCGGCAGGCGATGCAGGCCGAGATCGGGCGCGCGATGGCGGCGGACTTCGCCGACCAATACGCGCAAAACGCGCCGATGGGGGCCTATAGCCCCGATGCGGTGCAGGCGGCGCAGCGGTCGTTGCGCAATGTCTGCTTGGCGTATCTGATCCGCGCCGAAGGTCCGGACCGGGCCCGCGCGCAATACGATGCGGCGACGAACATGACCGACCAGATGGCGGCGTTCACCTGCTTGCTGGAGGCGGGCGACGCGGATGTCGCGGGCCAGTTCGAGGTGCAGTGGAGCGCGGATCGGTTGGTGATGGACAAGTGGTTCATGGTGCAGGTCGCCCATGCCGCGCCGGACCATGCGGTCGCGGTGGCCGAGGGGCTTTCACGGCATGATCTTTTCGATTGGAGGAACCCGAACCGGTTCCGGTCCCTGATGGCGGGGTTGACGGCGGGCAATCCGGCGGGGTTCCATGATCCGAGCGGGGCAGGATACCGGTTTTTGGCGGATTGGTTGATCAAGCTTGACGGGTTGAACCCGCAGACGGCGGCGCGGATGTCGACCGCGTTCGAGGCCTGGCGGCGCTATGACGTGGATCGGCAGGCGTTGATGCAGGCGGAATTGGCGCGGATTGCGGGCCAAGATGGGCTGAGCCGGGATCTGGGCGAGATGGTCGGGCGGATGCGCGAGGGGTGATGTCGGTTGCGCCGGCCATTGCCGTCGCCGGTGGCAATTTTTCAAGGAAAAATTGCGGGCGCTGCGGTGCGTTCGGGTCTCGGGCGACATGCGGCGTGCAAGGGGGCGCTGCCCCCTTACGCGTCTTTCCCCAAGAGGGAAAGACGCGATCCCCCGAGGTTTTTTCAGCAAGATGAAACAGGGGCGCCGACGGGGACGTGTGTAAGCCGGTTGGGCTTAGCGTATGAGCTGCGTCGCCACCCAGATCAGGCCGATCAGGATCGGTTGGTGGATCAGGTAGAGGATCAGGCTGTATCGGCCCGGCAGGCTCAGCAGGCGCAGGCTGCGCGACGGATCTGGTGTGGCCAGTCGCGTCCAGAGCCCCGCGCGGTCGGCCAGTTTCGCAAGCGCGAGGCCCACGAGGAACGGCGCGAACCACGGGAAGATCGGCTCGTAATCCACCGTTCTGAGCGAGATCGTCTGCAAGCCTGTCCACCAGAAATACGGCGCGTTGAAGGCGTTGGATTTGGCGAAATCGGGGGCGAAGAAGACCAGTGCGGCCAGCACGAGGATGAGCGGCCAAGGCACGCGAAGGACGGCCAGGCCAAGCAGCGAGCAGAGCGCGATGGAATGCAGGATGCCGAAGAAGACAAAGGCGTCTGGGAAGGCGAAATACGTGGCCAGCGTGACCAGTGCCGCGGCGCCTGCGACCTTGGCGAACCGGGCCCAGAACGCGCCCCAGCGCAGGCCCGCGCCATGGGCCATCCAGAGCGAGACACCCGCCAGGAACAGGAACGATCCGGCGGTCACGATCGCCAGCGTGCGCCACGGACCGGGTAGGGTTGTGGTGCCGGGTGCGAGATAGCCGAAAAGTTCCAGATCGAAGGTGAAATGGTAGACGATCATCGCCACGATCGCAGCGCTGCGCGCGATGTCGAGTGCGACCACGCGGGGGGCGCTTGGGGTGGTGATGTGGCGCGGGTCGGCGGTAACCATGCCTCGTGCGGTCCCATTCGGTGATCCGGGTTTGGTTGAGCCTAGCAGCCCGGTCTCAAGCAGGCCATGGGCCAAACGCGCCCTGCGCAGCCCAGAAAATGCGCCCCATGTGCCGTGACAGCGTCTCGCGCGTTCCCAATTCACGTCACTTTTGCGGGGTTTTGTTAAGGCCATGACAGAGACCTATGAATATTCCGTGCGCCCGGGCAGCACGTTGTTGAGCGTGATGAGCTTTCTCGGGCTTGGGGCCTTGGCCTTTTTCCTGTGGCAGGTGGCGCCGGGCTTTGTCCTTCTGGCCGGTATTCCTGCGCTGGCGGCCTGCGTCTGGCAGGTGTGGCAATTGCCGCGCTACGGGCTGCGCATGACGCCGACAAGCTGGCAATTGTTGGGGGTGGAGGACGATTTCGTGATCCCGACAAGCCAGATTTCCTACTTGCGGGTGCAGAAGAAGACGGACAGTGGACCGGAGGTTGGTCTGATCCTCGACGATGGGACGGAGATCCGCCTGCCGACCGAAGTGTTGCCGGATCTGGGCGCATTGGTGCGTGAAGCGAGCGCACGCAATGTGGCGGTGCGCGGGTTGGCCTAAGCCGCTTCTGGACGCGGTTGGGGTCGTGTGGAACGCCCTATCGAAGGCCCCGATAGCGGGGCCCTTTGTGTGTCTGGCGCGCGCTCACCAAGCGTGGCAGGGCGCATCACCGGGCGGGTTGGCGGCGGGGGAAGTTGGCAATACTCCTGCCCGCTGACCCATTGGCGCATGTCCTCGCGCTTGCGGGAGGAATGGAACGGACCCCAATCGGCGGCGACCCCGCGCATGCCTTCGGCCACGACCTGATCCCGTGGCACGGTCAGGGCCATGATGCGGATCCCACAGCGCAGATTGGCGGCTCCGCTCAGCAACGCCTGACCCGATTGCACGTCACATCCGCGCCACCGCGCGGTGCCCGGCGCGATCTGCACCAGCCCGAACCATTGCCCACCGCCCCCGACAGCACGCGGGTCATGGGTGCTTTCGTGCCAGGCGAGTGCCGAGACAAGCCCCGTCCAGAACGCGGCGCGTTGCGACGGCGTGGCCTGCAGATAACCCGGGCACCAGGCGCGGATATCGCGTGGCTCGACCTGCAGAAGCGGCGCACCGGGCCCGCGCAGAGCCGCAAGTACCGCGGCGGTCCAGCGAGATCCGTCGGGATGGCCGTCCCAGCGCGCGGTCGGCACCGCCCAGGTGTCGCGCGGCGCGGGGCGGGGACTGCTGGCGGGGGCGAGGGGGCTGATTGGCTCAGTGGGCAGTTCTTCTACCAGAGCGGGAGCGGCAACGATCGCGACCTCGGTGGCCGGTTCAGGGCGGTCCAGCGCAATGCCCGCGTCGATCGCGCCCGATGTGACCTCGACCTCCGGCGACGGGTCAGCTTGTGCCAAGGCAGCGTCCGGTGCGAAAACCAAAGCGGCGGACAGCCCGCCAAGCATGATGATCAGACGTGCGACGCCCATGGACAGCCATCCCCCCGGATTGGCAACAGACGGATCTTTTAGCCCGTGGTGAGCGATGTCGGCAAGACAAACCTCCTGCATGGCTGAGGTCTCACTGCGCGCAATAAGGCTGCGTCGAGATCCAATCGCGCATGTCTTCGCGTTTGCCGGCCTGCACGAATGGGCCCCAATCGGCGGCGATCCCGCCGCGTCCGGCGGCCACGACATTGTCGCGCGTCACGGTCTGCGACCAGATCCGCAGGGCGCAGGAAATATTGGCGGCGCCGTCCTGCAACGCCGCGCCTGTCGTGGCGTTGCAACCGTAGAACCGTGCGGTGGCGGGGCTGATCTGCACGAGGCCAAACCATTGCCCACCGCCGCCGACGGCTTCGGGGTTCCAGGTGCTTTCGTGCCGGGCCAGCGCCGACAGAAGGCCGGTCCAGAACAGCTGGCGCTCGGTTTGCGTCGCGTCGGGATAGGCCGGGCACCATTCGGCGATGTCGGCGGGGACAAGCGCGGGCAGGGCGGCGGCGTGGGTGTCGAGAGCGGCAAAAGCGGCGCGCGTCCATTCGCCCGCTTCCGCGCGGTGATCCCAGCGCAGGACCACATCACTTGTGTCGATTTCGGGCGCGTCGCGGTTGAAACCGGGCAGGTCGAACTCGGCGAGGGTGGCGCAGGCGGGCAGGGCGGCAAGTGCAAGAAGACCGGTCAGCGCCGATCCGGCGCGGCGGAGAAACGAAGGCATCATTAAGGACTTTGGGTTGTTACAGACGGCGCGGCCTACTCTGCGCGCGGCGTTCTGCACAATCCGGCCACGGGGCAAACCCCTGAAAACGGCTGATTTTCGCTGATCCCGAAGCGGGACAAGCTGCATGTAGTGGAGGGGAGTGCGCGCGCCCCAAGGCGTCGGGGGCGCGCGCGATGTCGCGGGATGTCTGGGCGCCTGCCGCGCGTCAGTAAGTGCGGATCAATCCGACAAGTTTGCCCTGCACCTTGACCTGATCGTCGCGCAGCATCCGGGTTTCATAGGCCGGGTTGGCCGCTTCGAGCGCGATCATGCCCGACTTGCGGCGCAGGCGCTTGAGCGTGGCTTCCTGATCTTCGACAAGGGCCACGACGATATCGCCATTCTCTGCTGTGTCGCCTTCTTCTATGACCACGATGTCACCGTCATTGATGCCCGCGTCGATCATGGAATCGCCCTTGACTTCAAGGGCATAGTGGCTGCGACCGGTTCCCAGCATCTGATGCGGGACGGCGACATGGGCGGCCACCTGGCTGATCGCTTCGATGGGGACACCGGCGGCGATCTTGCCCATGACAGGCAGTTCCGTCGCAGCCGCCGCCGCCTCCACCGGCATGGCCCCGGCGGGCTGCGAGGTGCTGCGGTCGCCTTCGATGACGCGGGGCGTAAAGCCACCGCCATTGCCCATGGAATCAGGCATTTTCACGATCTCGATGGCGCGGGCGCGATGTGCGAGGCGGCGGATGAACCCGCGTTCCTCAAGGGCCGTGATCAGTCGGTGAATGCCGGATTTCGAGCGCAGATCAAGCGCTTCCTTCATTTCGTCGAAGGAGGGCGGCACGCCGTCCTTCTGCATCCGCTTGTGAATGAATTCCAGAAGGTCCCTTTGCTTGCGCGTCAGCATCCCCGTCTCCTCGATTGTAACGGCCGTTTTGGCCCCTGCTCAGTTTGCGGGCAATATTCCATGCCCGTTCAGGGTATGTTCTACCCCTGTTCCGAACAATTTGTCAACGAATCAGGAAAAGAGGTGCGTCAGGGGGACATATTCGACCTGATCGCCGGCCTGTTTGCGCGGGTCGTCGACCGGACGAACCAACAGCGCGGAGGCCCCGGACAGGATCGTCAGAAGCGAGCTGTCCTGGCTGGAATAGGGGGTGAGGGTTGGCAGATCGGATCCGGGCGTGAGTTCCGAGCGCATGTAATGCTCGCGCGGGCCGTTCGGGTCGAGGTCGACGCCAAGGCGCGCCTTGAGGCGGGGTCGCGCCCCCGAGGGCAGGCCCATCATCGCGTCCAGCATCGGGATCAGGAACAATTCGGCGCAGACCATGGCCGAGACCGGATTGCCCGGCAGACCCAGCAAAGCCGCCCCGCCCAGACGCCCGGCCATGAGCGGTTTACCGGGCCGCATGGCAATCTTGTAGAAGGCCCGTTCCAATCCCAGACCCGCGGCAACGTCGCCCACAAGATCATGGTCCCCGACCGAGGCGCCGCCGATGGTCACGATCACGTCGGCGTCTTTGGCCAGGTCGAACACCTGCTCCAGGCTTTCGCGCCGGTCGCGCGCGATCGGCAGCAGGCGTGCGTGCCCCCCGGCGGCGTCGATGCGGGCCTTCAACCCGTAGGTGTTGGAGGCGATGATCTGATCGGGGGCGGGGTTTTCACCGGGGCTGACCAACTCGTCCCCGGTCGCGATCAGCGCGACGTCCGGTTTGCGTGATACGCTCAGTTCGGGCGCATTCATCGCGGCGGCGAGTGCGACGTCGGCGGGGCTGAGCCTGCGCGGGGCGTGCAGCATGGCCCCGGCCACGAAATCCGCGCCCGAGGGCCGCACATGGGTGCCCGATCCGAGGTCGCGGCCAAGGGTGATCCGGTCGTCCTCGCGCGTGACGTCTTCCTGAATGACCACGCGGTCGGTGCCCGCGGGCAGGGGCGCGCCCGTGAAGATGCGCAGGCATTCGCCCGGCCCGATGGTGCCCGGCCAATGGTGCCCGGCGGGGGCCTCGCCCACCACCTTCAGGCGGCGGCCAGGGATCGCTTCCATATCGCGGAGCGCGTAGCCATCCATGGCCGAGGCCGAAAAGGGCGGTTGATCGCGCGTGGCAGTGACCGGCGCGGCCAGCACGCGGCCCCCGGCCTCGGTCAACGGCACGGTTTCCGACGCCAGCGGCGTGGCCAGCGCGAGGCATTTGGCCAGCGCCTCTTCGACGGAGATCATCGGCGCGCCTCAGACGCGGCGCCGGGGGATGCCTCAAAGCGCCCCGACTTGCCACCATCTTTAAGAACGACGCGCAAGCCGCTGATCTCCATGGTTTTCTCCGCCGCCTTCAGCATGTCATACACGGTCAGCGCAGCGGTGGAGGCGGCGGTCAATGCCTCCATCTCAACCCCGGTCTGGCCGGTGGTTTTCACGGTTGCGGTAATGCGCACGCCCGGCAGCGCGGTGTCGGGGGCCAGATCGACAGAGACTTTGGTGATCGGCAGCGGATGACACAGGGGGATCAGGTCCGCGCATTTCTTCGCCCCCATGATCCCGGCCAACCGCGCAACGCCCAGAACATCGCCTTTCTTGGCGGTGCCTTCCGTAACCTTTTCAAGGGTTTCCAGCCGCATCTTCACGCAACATTCCGCAACAGCCACCCGGTCGGTGACGGCCTTGTCGGACACGTCGACCATATGCGCCGCGCCGCTTTTGTCGAAATGCGTGAGCTCCGCCATCAGGCCGGCACCGGCGCCGCAAGAAGCGCCCGCGTGGCCGCCTCGACATCGTCCTGCCGCATCAGGCTTTCCCCGATCAGGAACGTCCGCGCGCCGTGGCGCGCCATATCGGCCAGATCACCGGGCGCGAACAGGCCGCTTTCCGAGATCACCATACGATCGCCGGGGACCCGTGCGGCCAGATCGCGGGTGGTTTGCAGCGTGGTTTCGAACGTGTTGAGGTTGCGATTGTTGATCCCCAGAAGCGGCGATTGCAACGCCAGCGCCCGGTCCAGTTCGGCCCCGTCATGCACTTCGATCAGCGCATCCATTCCCCAGGCAAACGCCGCCGCCTCCAATTCGGCGGCCTGCGCGTCAGAGACGGAGGCCATGATGATCAGGATGCAATCGGCCCCCCAGGCACGCGCCTCGG
This sequence comes from Gymnodinialimonas ulvae, assembly GCF_037543845.1. NCBI lineage: Bacteria > Pseudomonadati > Pseudomonadota > Alphaproteobacteria > Rhodobacterales > Paracoccaceae > Gymnodinialimonas > Gymnodinialimonas ulvae. The sequence goes on along the minus strand of NZ_JBBIFX010000001.1, from coordinate 1,171,445 downwards.
CCACCTGGTAGGTGTCGTATAGGAAATCCTTGCGCAAACAGGGCAGGGTGACGACGGCGCGCGCCGCCATGAGAAACTCGGGCGCGCCCTGGAACGAGGGCGTGTCGGTCAACACGCTCAGGCACGTCGCGCCCCCGGCCTGATAGGCGCGCGCCAGCGCGGGCGGGTCGAAATCGGCGCGGATCAGGCCTTTGGAGGGGCTCGCCTTCTTGATCTCCGCGATCAGGCCATAGCCCTCGGTCTGCGCGTGCCGCAACGCCGCCCCGAACGGGCGCACAGAATCCGCGGCACGGGCCGCGGCCTCTACCTCCGCCAGCGGTCGCGCCGCTTTCGCTGTCGCAACCTCATCCAGCTTATAGGCTTTGATCTTGTCGAGAATTGTGCTCATGGCCCCTCTGATACGTCAATCCGCGCCACCCGTCGAGACGGTGCGCTGTGGTCTTCCATTGGTCAAAAATACCTCCGCCGGAGGCTCCTCCACCTGCCGCTGGCATCGCCGTTCAGCCCCCGTGCGCGTCCCTTGCAGCACGCGCAAAAGACCCTACCCCCCCCGATGTCACCCGCGCCACGGTTTCCACGGCCCGCTTGGCGCTTGCGCTGTCGATGCTGTCGCGCGCAATCTCGACCCCATCGCGGAGTTCCGTCACCCGGCCCGCCACGATCAGGGCGGCGGCGGCATTCATCAAAACCGCATCGCGATAGGCGCCCTCGGCCCCGTCCAAAAGATCGCGGAAGGCCTGCGCGTTTTCATCTGGGGTGCCACCCAGGATATCACGGAACGGATGCACCGGCAGGCCCGCATCCTCGGGATGCACCTCGCGCGAGCGCAGCGTCCCGTCGCGCAGCTCCACCACCTGCGTCGGGCCGGAGATTGAGATTTCATCCGTCCCGTCCGAGCCATGCACAAGCCATGCCGCCTCGGACCCCAGCTCCTTCAACGTCTCGGCCATCGGATAGATCAGGTCGATGGCAAACGCCCCGGTCAACTGCCGTTTCACGCCCGCCGGATTGGTCAGCGGCCCGAGGATGTTGAAGATCGTCTTGCAGCCCAGTTCCTGCCGGATCGGCATGACATGTTTGACCGCCGGATGGTGCATCGGCGCCATCATGAACCCGATCCCGGCCTGCGCCAGGGAGGCCTCCACCACATCCGCGCCGACCATCACGTCGATGCCCATCTGACCCAGGACATCCGCCGCGCCGGATTTCGACGACAGGTTGCGGTTGCCGTGCTTGGCCACCGGCACGCCCGCACCCGCCACCACAAACGCCGTTGCGGTGGAGATATTCAACGTGCCCATCCCGTCGCCGCCGGTGCCCACGATATCCATCGCCCCCTCGGGCGCGGTCACGGCCACACATCGCTCGCGCATCACCTGTGCGGCGGCGGCATATTCCGCAACGCTTTCCCCGCGCGCGCGGATCGCCATGATCAGCCCGCCCATCTGTGCCGGGCTGGCCGCGCCATCGAAGAGGTAGGCAAAGGCTTCCTCGGCCTGCGCGCGGCTGAGCGGCCCTTCGGAGGCCGCGAAAATGATCGGTTTCATGGAATCGTTGGGGGTGTTGGTCATGCGGGCTCGCTTGTCTGGGTCGTCGCAAGGAAGGTTTTCAGCATCGCGTGCCCATGTTCGGAGCGGATGCTTTCAGGGTGGAATTGTACGCCCTCGACGGGCAAGTCGCGGTGGCGCAGGCCCATGATCGTGCCGTCCTCCAACTGGGCCGTCACCTCAAGCTCGGGCGGCAGGCTGGCGCGGTCGACGACAAGCGAATGATACCGCGTCGCGGCGAGCGGCGAGGGCAGGCCCGCGAATACGCCCGCGCCCTGGTGTTGGATTGCGCCCATCTTGCCATGCACGATGTCGGAATGCTGCTGCACATGGCCGCCAAAGGCCGCGCCGATGGTCTGATGCCCGAGGCACACACCGAATACGGGCAGGCCCGCGCCTGCCGCCGCCTTCGTCAGGCTCAGGCAGATCCCCGCCTGGTCCGGGGTGCCGGGGCCGGGGCTGAGCACAATTCCGCGCGCGCCGGACGCCATCGCCTCCTGAACCGAGATCTGGTCGTTGCGCACAACGCGCACATCCGCCCCCAGCTCGCCAAGGTAATGGACCAGGTTGTAGGTGAAACTGTCGTAATTATCGATCAACAGAAGGGACAAAGGGCGACCTCACGCAAAAGGGGGTGAAGGCGCCGCGCGCCCGCGCTATACATGTTTCAAAGCCGCGCGCGGGGGTCAAGGTGGGCCTGCGCGCCGCATCAGCTGCGCCCGGGCGGTGAATCCGGGCCTGAGCAGACAGGAGCAGGGGCCATGAATGGTCTTGGAGTTGGGATCCTTTCAGGACTTTTGGTGTCTGGAGTTGTTATTGCGGGCCTCTCGCTGAGCACGCCACTGCCGGACCGTGCGGAGCCGGCGGTCGGAGCGGATGGCGCCGTGGTGGATGTGCCGGGAGATGCCGATGACGCCGCGGGCGGCGCGGGTCACGGTGACGCCGCGCAAGGGGCCGAGGCCAGCGGCGCCGGGGAGCCCTCGCCGCAAAGCGTCGCGCCGGCTACCGACGCATCTGACGCGGCACAACCCGACGACCCGCAGACCGACGACCCGCAGACCGGCGACCCGCAGACCGGCGGCGCGGAGACCGAGGACACAGGGTCGGCGGCTCCGGCCACAAATGTGCCGCTGCCCTCCGGCAGTGAATTCAACCGCCCCCCGACCGAGGAAGCGGCGGTTCTGCCCGCCCTCGATACCGCGCCCAACGCGGCCAGTCCGACGGCCCCGCAGGCCAATGGGGTACAATCCGCGCCGCGGTTCGACACGTCGCCTGCGGCGCAGCCCGAAGTGTCCTCCGCAGCGCCGTCCGGGATCGCGACGGCCCCGGCGTTGGGCGATCAACCCCAGGCCCCGGCGGGGGCTGCGTCCGGCGCGTCGGATGCGCCGGTCCAGGAGGCAACGCCTGTCTCTCTGTCGCAGCCTTCGGCCAGTGAGACGCCCGAGGTTCAGACCACGCCTGCGCCTGCGCCTGCGTCCGAACCTGCGCCTGACCCCGAGGTCGAGGACGCTGCGGCGGCAGAAAACGCCGCCGAGCCGGTCGCAGGCGATGCAGCGGCGGACCCGGTCGACGGCCCCACTGGCGCGACCACGCCCCCGGCGGAGGCCCTTGCCGAGTTGGACGATACCGAACCGCAGACCCCGGCCTTGCAGGTGCCGCGCTTGCCGACCATCGGCGGGGACGCGGGCGGGCTTGGCGCCGATCCCCCCCTTGCGCCACGCATTCCGCAGGCCTCGCGCCTGCCGCAGAACCTGAGCGATGATATGGGCGGCGCGGCGGCGGTCCCCGACCCCGAGCCCGTTCCGGAGCCGTCCGGCGACCTGCCCGCAATCGAAGCCTTCGCGGCCCCCTTCGACGCCAGCGAAACCCGCCCCCTTTTGGCGGTGATCCTGATCGACGAGCCCGACAGCCCGATCGAATTGTCGACCCTGACCGGGTTGTCCTTCCCGGTGGCCTTCGCGGTCGACGCCTTGCACCCCGACGCCGCGGACCGTGCGCAGGCCTACCGCGCGGCGGGGTTCGAGGTTGTGATGCTTGGCTCGATGCTGGTCGATGGGGCCACGGCCCGCGATACGGAGGTGGCCGTCGGGGCCGCGCGGGTTGTGGTGCCGGAGGCGGTGGCGCTTCTGGACACGCCTGATCATCGCATTCAGGGCGACCGCCCGGTGCTGGACGCGACGGTGGCGATGTTGGCGGAGACGGGCCAGGGCCTTGTGGCGTTTCCGCGTGGATTGAACGCCGCCGAGCAAAGCGCGTTGCGCGCCGGAGTGCCGGGCGCGACGGTGTTCCGGATGCTCGACGACGCCGATGATACCGCGCCACGCATCACCCGCGCACTGACCCGGGCGGCCTTCACCGCGGCGCAGGAAGGCGGCGTGGTCGTGGTGGGCCACACACGGCCCGACACCGTGACGGCGCTGGTATCCTGGGCGCTCAGCGATCGCTCGGAAGCAGTGGCGCTGGCGCCGTTGTCGGCGGTGTTGCTGCGCGACGGGGCGAACTGAGCGGGCGTCGGTGCGGTACGCGTGTCGGCGGCTGCGGATCAGCGGTTGCCGCTGCGCGAGAACAGGCTGGCGTCTTCGGCGGCCTTGCGGATCGCACGGGATTTGTTGACGGTTTCCATGAATTCGGCCTCCGGGTCGCTGTCGTAGACCACGCCACCCCCGGCCTGAATATAAAGCTTGCCGTCCTTGACCACGGCTGTGCGGAGCGCGATGCACATGTCCATGTCGCCGCCCGCGCTAAAATAGCCGACGCCGCCGCCATAGACGCCGCGCTTTTCGGGCTCAAGCTCGTCAATGATTTCCATCGCGCGGACCTTGGGCGCGCCCGAGACGGTGCCGGCGGGCAAACCCGCAAGCAACGCAGACAGCGCATCGTGATCGTCGGAAAGCGCGCCCACCACGTTGGAGACGATGTGCATCACGTGGCTGTAGCGCTCGACGATGAATTCCTCGGTCGGGCGCACGGTGCCGATTTTCGAGACGCGGCCCGTGTCGTTGCGCCCCAGATCCAGCAGCATCAGATGCTCGGCCAGTTCCTTTTCGTCGCCCATCAGATCGGCCTCAAGCGCCTTGTCCTCTTCGGGGGTGGCACCGCGCGGGCGGGTGCCTGCGATGGGGCGGATCGTGACTTCGCCGTCGAAGACCCGCACGAGGATCTCGGGCGAGGCGCCCACGACCTGAAAGCCGCCGAAATTGAAGTAGAACATGAACGGCGACGGGTTGGTCCGCCGCAGCGCGCGGTAGAGCGCAAAGGGCGGTTCCGGAAAGTCGAGGGTCCAGCGTTGCGAGGGCACGACCTGAAAGATGTCGCCCGCGCGGATGTATTCCTTCGCTTTCTCCACGGCTTGCAGATAGCCATCGTGGGTGAAGTTCGAAACCGGCTCGCCCAGAGGCTGCGCATCGCCCATTTCGCGCGCAGCAACCGACGGCGCGCGTTCAAGATCGCGCAGCGCGTCCGAGACCCGTTCGGCGGCCTGCGCATAGGCCGCGCGTGCGCTCAGACCCGACGAGACCCAGGCCGGGCTGACCACCGTGACTTCCCCCTTCACACCGTCGAGCACCGCGATGACGGAGGGGCGCATCAGAATCGCATCGGGCAGGCCAAGCGGGTCGGGGTTCACATCGGGCAGGTGTTCGACCAGCCGGATCATGTCATAGCCGAGATAGCCGAACAGGCCCGCTGCGGCGGCGGGCAGATCGGCGGGCATGTCGATGGCGGATTCGGCCAGCAGCGCGCGAATGGCCTCAAGCGGCGGGGCGGTGCAGGGCTCAAACGTGTCGCGGTCATAGCGCGCGGCGCGGTTGATTTCGGATGCCGCGCCCCGGCAGCGCCAGATCAGGTCAGGCTTCAGGCCGATGATCGAATAGCGCCCACGCACCTCGCCGCCGGTCACCGATTCCAGAATGAAGGCATCGCGCCCGGCCTCCGTCAGCTTCAGCATGACCGACACGGGCGTATCCAGATCGGCGGCCAGCCGTGCATGCACGATCTGATTTTCGCCGCGGTCCCAGCCTTCGCAAAAGGCGTCGAAATCGCTGAGCTCAGCCATCAGGGGAAGGCTGCGTGGACGGAGTTGATGACCGCGCTGTTGGTCGTGAACCCGGCCTCTGCCTGTGTCGCCTGACCATAGGCCTCGAAGATATCGGTCGCGATGGATTGCGCGATGGTCTGGTCGAGGATCTGCAGAATGACGGCCGTGTCCGGCGCCTCGCGGGTGGCGGGGTTGATCGCATCAAGGCGCACGACATGGGCGGCCTCGGCGCCGGGGATCATCACCACATCACCGACGTTTTCCATCTGGAACACCTGCGCAACGGTCGTGGGCGGCAGATCGGGCAAAAGGTCCTGACGGCGGATCAGGCGATCTTCGGCGGTGTCGCCCAGATCCTCCAGCGTGGCCCCCTGCGCCATCTGCGCCACCAGATCCGAAGCGCGGGCGGCAACCGCATCGCGCAGCGCGCTATTGGTCCAGGCCTCTGCGACCGCACCCTCGATCCCTTCCAGCGGAGGCAGGGTGGGGGGCACGATCTCGTCGAGGCGCACGGCGAACAAACCGCCGTCCGACAAGTCCAGCAACTCCGGGAAATCGCCGTCTTCCACGGCTTCAGCGGCGTCGCGGAAATTGTCATAGGCCGCGATGCCCTCTTCGGAGGCGGGCGTGTAGTCAAGCGTGGCAAGGCGCATCGCGCTGTCTGCGGCCAGCTCTTCCAGCGTGGCGCCACTGGCCAGCTGATCGTCGAGCGCCTCGCGCATGTCGTCGATCTCGCGGCGCGCGGCTTCGCCCGCCAATTCCGAGGCCAGGTCGTCACGCGCCTCTTCAAACGTGACCTCGGAGGCTTCCAACACCGCGTTCACCCGAAACAGCGCCGGGCCAAGATCGGTCGCGACCGGCCCGATGATCTCGCTCTCATCGTCGGAGAAGACGGCTTCGGCCGCGGCAGAACCCAGATCCTCGGCGGCCACCTCGCCGATATCGACATCGTCCAGCGTCAGATCCCGCTCGGCCACCAGCGTGTCGAAATCGGTCTCCCCGGCGGCGATCGCGTCAAAGGCGGCCTGCGCGTCGTCGGTTGTGCCGAAGACCAGCCGTTCCAGCAGGCGGCGCTCGGGCTGCACATAAAGGTTGATCCGGTCGTCATAGAGCCCGCGCAGATCGTCTTCGGACAGGGCCACATCATCGCGGATGTGGTCGGGAATGATCCATGCATAGGTGATGCGCCGCGCTTCGGGGCGGGTGAAGCGTTGCGGGTTTTCTTCGTAATAGGCCAGCAGATCGGCATCCGTCGGCTCGGCCAGATCCTCGGCCAATTCGGCCCGGCCCACGGTCAGGCGGGTGAAATCGCGCGTCTCGCCCTGATAGGCGGCGATGGTTTCGGCAAAGATATCGGGCGGGGTCAGGCCCCCGACCACGGCCGCCTGCAACAACGCGCGCGAGATATCTTCGCGGGTGTCTTCCTCGAATTCGCGCGGGGTTGCGCCCTGTTGGGACAGGACGAATTCGTAGGAATTGCGATCAAACGCGCCGCCGGTTCCCTGGAACGCCTGGATCTGCTGGATCTGGCGCGCGACTTCCTCGTCCCCTACCGAAATGCCCATTTCCGAGGCCTCGTGGCTCAGGGCCGCGCGCGCAATCAGGCCGGCCAGCACCTGTTCATCCACGCCGCGTGTGCGCAGCTGCGCGAAGGTCACAACCTCGCCGGTGTCGGCAATCTGGGCGCGCAATTCGTTGTTGAGCGCGCGATAGTAATCGTCGGCGGTGATCTCGACGTCTCCGACGCTTCCCACCTGGCTTGATCCGCCCGCGAACGAGCCGATGCCAAACCCCGCCAGCGCCACAAACAGCAGGCCCATCAGGATCCAGACAAAGATATTGCCGACTTTCTTCGCCGCAGTTTTCGCCATTGCTCAAGCGTCCCTCAGGTTGGGGTGATTTTCGGTTGCAGATCGATACGGGTTTGGCGGTTCGGGGGCAAGCGGTTCAGGGCGCAATCGCGGCCAGTCGCGTCACCATTTCGTCAAGCCCGGCGGCATCGGCATTGGCAAACGCGATGCGCAACGTCGCCTCGGCCTGACCCGAGCCGCCCTGCGCCTTCAGCGGGCCGAACATCGTGCCGGGCAGAACCAGAAGATGCGCGTCATCGACCAACCGTTTGGCCACCGCGTCGGAGGCTTCGGCGAAGGGGTGGCGGACATAGGCGAAATAGGCGCCCGAACCGAGCAGATCCCACTGCGGCAGCCGCTTAAACCCGGTCCGGATCGCGTCGCGCCGCGCGAGGATTTCGAGCCGCTCGCCCGCCAGCCAATCGCCCAGGTTCTGCATCCCCCACAGCGCGCCGATCTGGCCCACCTGCGGCGGACAGATCGCAACGGTATCGAGGAATTTTTCAACCTCCGCCAATCGCGCCTCCGATGCCATGATCGCCCCCACACGGTGCCCCGTCAGGCGATAAGCCTTTGAGAAAGAATACAAATGCACCAGAGTCCCATCCCAATCAGGATCGGTGAACAGGTCGTGCGGCGCGCCATCGGCGGAATGGAAATCGCGGTAGGTCTCATCCACGATCAGCGCCAGATCATGGGCCTTGGCCAGATCGTAGAACGCGCGCATCAAGGCGGCGGGATATTCCACGCCGGCGGGGTTGTTGGGGCTGACCAGCACAATCGCGCGGGTCCGTTCGGTGATCAGCTGCGCCGCCTGCTCGGGGTCCGGCAAAAGGTCCGCACCCGTGGGCAGGTAAACCCCGCGCACACCGGCCATATCCAGCCACATCTGGTGGTTGAAATAGAACGGCAGCGGCACGATCACCTCATCGCCCGCGCCCGCCAGCGTCGCAAGAACCGAGGTGAACGCCTGATTGCAGCCCGCCGTGATCGCGACCTGCGCCGGGCGCACCGCGCCGCCGTACCCCACGCTCCACTGGCTGGCCAATTCCTCGCGCAGCGCGCCAAGCCCCAGAACCGGCCCATAGAGATGCACCGAAGGATCGGTCAGGATCGCATCCGCCATCGCCTGCATCAGCGCCTGGGGCGGCGGATCGACCGGTGCAGCCTGGCTGAGGTTCATCAACGGGTGGTTGTCGGGAAACACCTTGCCGGTGATCCAGCGCCGCGCCTCCATCACCGGGGGCGGAAAGGTCGCCGCGAAGGCGGGATTGATGGGCTGGTTCATTGCATTCCCCCCGAAACCCGCCCGCGCGCAGGTTTCACCATGCGCGGATGGGTTGTTTCATCTTGCCAGAAAAACCTCCGCCGGAGGCATCCGACATCGGCCACATGCCCCACCGCCAGAGATAGCGATACGCCAGTCCTCAGAACGGGATCTCGTCGTCGAGGTCTGAGCCGCCACCAAAGCCGCCGCCGCTGCCGCCCGATCCACCGCCCGAGCCGCCGCGATCATCGCCGCCAAAGCTGCCGCCGCGGTCATCATACCCGCCGCCACCACCGCCGTAGCCGCCGCCACCCCCGCCGCCGCCGCCATCGCGACCGTCCAGCATCGTCAGCTCAGAGCGGTACGGGCGCAGGACCACTTCCGTCGAATACCGATCTTGCCCGCTTTGGTCCTGCCATTTGCGGGTTTCCAGCTGGCCCTCGATATAAACCTTCGAGCCCTTGCGCAGATATTGCTCGGCGACACGCGCCAGCGGTTCGGAGAAAATCGCGACGGAATGCCATTCGGTCTTCTCACGCCGCTCGCCGCTGTTGCGGTCTTTCCAGGTCTCCGACGTGGCGATGCGCAGGTTACAGACCTTGCCACCATTTTGGAAACTGCGCACCTCGGGATCGCGCCCAAGATTGCCGATGAGAATGACCTTGTTGACCGAGCCCGCCATGCGAAATCCCTCTGTGCTGTTCTCGCGCCATCCCCCCCGCGTGATGCCGCGATTCCGGGGGCTGCACTTTGTCCCGGTTAGACCATCGCAACAGGGTTAAGAAAAGCCGAATCCTGTCCGGAAAACACGTGGGCTGGATCGGCGCGCGCTCTCGGACTATATTCACGCGGGTTATCAACAGCTTTTGTGACGAACGTGTTCCATTACCGAACGATCCTGCTTGGGCTCGCCATGGCCATCCTGCCGATGTCGGCGCAGGCGCAATCCGGGCTCGACCGGCTGGATCGGATGATGAACGTCCTTGATGGGCGCGCGGCGACGCAATACGAATTCTCGAACCGCCTGCGCCCCAACTCCGCCGTCGAGCGCGCGCTTCCGACCTATGAGGGCGGCTATGACGGGCCGTTTCTGGACGTGGCGCGCGCCGCCGCGCGCCGCCATGGCATCCCCGAGGACATCTTCCTGCGCCTCGTGCAACAGGAATCCGCCTGGAACACCGAAGCCATCAGCACCGCCGGTGCACTCGGTCTGGCGCAATTGATGCCCGGAACCGCCGATCTGCTCGGGGTCGACCCACTTGATCCGGTGGCCAATCTCGACGGTGGCGCGCGCTACCTCGCGCAACAATTCCGCCGGTTCGGCACCTGGCGCCTGGCGCTGGCCGCCTACAACGCCGGCCCCGAAGCGGTCGAGGCGCATGATGGCGTGCCGCCGTTTGCCGAAACGCAGCATTACGTGCGGGTGATCCTTGGCACCCGAAGCTGAGGCACCGCCGCCGAAAGGCCCCGCATCCGAAGATCCCCCGCAGGCCCGCTTTGCCCGGATCCTGACCCGCGGCTTGCGATTTGTGGAAGGCTTGGTGTTTTGCTGTCTGGCGACGCTGCTGATCGTGTGGGCCGCCGACCGCAGCCGAAATGTGGATTTTGAGCCCGTCACGGTCGAGATCTGCGACGCTGCCACCTGCATGCCAGAGCCCGACACCCCGGCCGAGCGGGTCTGGACCCAATACACCGAGATGCTCGACAGGCGCGGGCTGGTGGTCTTTTCCAACCTCAACACCTGCGCCTTCGCCGCCGATATCCTGCGCGCCCGCGCCACCCATGACGGCGCTGCCCTGGCCCTTGACCTGATGCAAAGCCGTGGGACGATCGTTGTCACGCGGCCCGGCGATGGCACCGCGATCCTGGGGCCCGGGGCCAACAACGACGGGTTTGGCGATGTGATGCGCGACGCGTTGCGCTGGCAGGGCACGCGCGGGTGCCATCCGATGCGTTACGCCACCGTGTTCTGGCCGCTTTGGACGGTTTGGATGCTGCTGATGTGCTGGCGGCTTTTGCGCTATCGCCAATCGGTTTGGGCCACGCGCTGATCCGCCCGTCACACGGCGCGCCTAAAGTTCCGCCCCCAGCGCCACCAGTTGCGCGCGCAGCTCCGGCGCGCGGGCATCCCCGGCCTCAAGCGCGAAGACATAGGCATGGGTCAGGTAGAACGCCGCCCCCGGTTCCGCCATGTCGGCGGCCTGCGCGTAAAGCGTGATCAACGCGGCACGATCGCCGGCCGCATGGGACGCCAGAAGGGCCGCATCGAGCGCCGGCTTGTCCAAAACCGCTAACCCTCCGCCGCGATCCGGCCCGCCACCCAGGCGTGGAACAGATGCGTCGGCCCATCCATCGCGGGCGAAAACCGCCCCCCGTCAAATCCCGAGGCCGCGCGCCCGCGCTGCATCCCCTCGACGACGAAAATGTCTTCTTCGAAGACGTCCTTCCACTGCGCCGCATTGGCCGCACGCAAGGCCGGGTCGGTCTCACGCGTGGCGTAATAAAGGTGCACATGTTCGCGCGTGCGGTTGTGCGCCACCGGCTCCAGCACGATGGCGAACGCATGGTCGCGGTGCACGCCCATCAATACGTTCGGATAGACCGCGATGTATTCCGCACCCGCATCCCAATGCGCGCTCAGCCCGTCGAAATCAGGGAACATCGCGCCGGTCTCGCTCTTGAGTTGGCGATATACATAGGTGCCTTGCCCGGAATACTGCCCCGACGCTTCGATATGGTAATGGTCTTCGAGCCGTGAATAGCTGTTCAGGCCCGGATGCACCCATGGCAGATGGTAGCTTTCGCAGTAATTCTCGACCGCCAGTTTCCAGTTGGTCTCGAGCTCCAGCAGGAATGTGCTGTCCGGCCCGCCGTGGTGCAGGGGCTGATCGAACTCGGCCCATCGTTGCAGCAGATCGGCGTGGACCTCCTCGAAGGCGGGCGCGTCGCCGGAGAGGTTGACGAACACCACATCGCGCCAGACATGTGCGCGCACCTCCGACAGGCCAAGCGTCGCCTTGTCGATGCCATCATGGGCGTTCTGGCCCGGCCCGCCGACATGCGGCGTGGCCACCAGACGCCCGGATTTGGCATAACACCACGAATGATAGGGGCAGCGGATCGCGCCTTCGATCCGGCGCGGTGTATCGACAAGGATCATGCCCCGGTGGCGGCAGATGTTGAAAAACACCCGAACCTGGCCGTCATCATCGCGCAGCAGCAGCAGGGGCTGGCCGAGAAAGTCGATGGGTTTGGCATCGCCCGGCGCGGGCACATCCGCGCCCACACCCACCGCCGCCCATGTCGCCTCAAGCACCGCGCGGTTCTCGGCGGCGATGGTATCGGGGTCGGTGTAATGCGCATTGGGCAGGCCATGGGCGCGCTCGATCGGGGCCGTCACACCGGCCAAATGCTGCATTGCGGGGCGCATCCGATCGTCGGGCATGGCAAAGGCTCCTGCACAGGAATGACTGTGCGTTACGGTGCCGGTTTCGTGCCCGCGCCGCTTTGCCATTGGCGACATTTTCGAACACGGCCAAGACACGCGCGCGTGCCGCGCGCGCCGCGCGCGCCGTGCAAGCGCCCTAGAGGGCTGGTCCGCGCAGAAGTTCCGTCACCGGGGTTCCCGTCGGCAGGTCCAGCACCTCGCGCAGCGTCGCCCGCCCGCGCGCAAGCCGCGAGGTCACCGTGCCCAACGGCAGCCCCGTCTTGCGCGCAATATCGGCGTAGCTCATCCCGTCGATGGCCCGCAGTCGCAGAAGATCCTGCTGCTCGGCGGGCAAATCGGCCAACGCCGCAAGTGCCTGCGCACAGGCCAGCCGCGTTGTCCCGTCCGAGCCGCGCGGGGCGGTGATGTCGTCGATCTGGTCGACCCGCTCGACCGGTCGCGCGATGGAATAGCGCGCAAAGGCCCGGTGGCGCAGCGTGGTGAAGGCATAGGCGCGCAGGTCCTCGATCGGGGCGGCCCCGTCCTCGGCATCCAGCAAAACCGCCATCCGCGACCAGACCCGAAGCAGCGTATCCTGCACCAGATCGTCCGCATCCGCGCCGCTGCGCGCCAGACGCCGGGCGCTGCGTTGCAGATCGGTCAGAAGCGCCGTGAATATGCGCGTATGGGGCAGGGCGGTGGGGTCCGGCGACCCTTCGAACGACATCGGCGCGCCGGGCGGGTCCATTGGATCATCGGTCTGGGGCATGACGAAGGGGGGGCTCTCAAAGGCAAACGGCGTGTGTTTCCGGCAGCGTCTGGTCCCAGCCTGTGTCCCGCGCGGGCGTCTCGCAAGCGCGCGTGTCCCCCGAGCCGCTGCGGTACCTTTTGCCGCCCAAACCGCGTGCTGCTTGGCAATCTCCCGCTGATCGCGACTTATCCCCATGGCGCGTGCGGTGTTTCGGCGGGACGCCGCGCATGGCCTCCGCAGGACGTGGGCGGGGGCTCGCCGATCTTGCGCCGCGCGGCGTGCGCACTGGCACAAATCGGCCCCTTACCTCTTTTTCACCCTCAGGCAGCGCGCCGATTCCGGCGCGTCTTTATGCGAATGTAATTTTGTGGAGGGTTCCCCCCATGCCATCCGAGTACAAGACGACCCCACTTATCGCCCTGGCCGCCGCCATCGCCGTTGCCTGTGCCGTGGCCGCCGTGGTGGGGGGGAGCTCGCTTGCGATGGGGCAGGCCGAAGAAGTCGACAGCGACGGCGACGGGATGGTCAGCTTCGCGGAACTCCTCACTTTGATGCCCGCCCTCACGGAGCAGGAGTTTCAGGCGCTCGATGCAAATGCCGACGGCTTGCTGAGCACCGATGAGGTGGGCGCCGCCGAAGCGGCTGGCCTGATCCCGGCGGGCTGAGCTTCGCCGCGGGCCCGTGCGTCGGACGCGCCGATACGCAGGATTGCCTTCCGGCCGGTTCGCCCCTGAACTGGTCGGGAACAAGGCGCGGGGGCGGTGCAGACAGCTCCCGCGTCTTGGATCAACCGGCCCGCTCGCGCCTGTGTGCGCGGAGGGAGGCGGGTGGCGCGGCGGGCGGTCAGTCAGTCCGCGCCGAACGGGTCCGCGATGGGGGTGTAGCCGTCCAGCCGACCCCGGTTCCCGCCCCAGATCTGATCCAGATAGCGCCCGTCCGCCACAATCACCGCATCCAGAACCGAGGCATCCGCCGTCTCTTCGCTGGCCTCCGACAGGGGCTGGATCGTCACGAAGGACACGACCCGGTCCGATCCCGCGACCTCGTAGCTGATGAAAAAGACTGCCATCGGCCCGACCTCGACAAAGCGCCCGCGGTTCTCGAACACGATGCCTTCCGATCCGAAGATCTCCGCCAGATCACCGCGCGTTGTCGCGCCGAAGGTCAGCCCCGGCAGCGGGGTCTCGGCCGTGCCCGCGCTCTGCGTGCGCCACATCTCCAGGTAGAGCACCACGCCGGTTTCCGCATCGCGGGTGGCCGACATCGACAGGCCATCGTCGAATTGCCATAGCGTGTAGCCAAAGGGCGGCGCGACCTCGGAGCCTGTCGGCTCGGGCGCGGTTTCCGGGATCGGCGCTCCCAGTGCCACGCCGCGAAACTCCTGCGCCGCAAGCGGGCCACCGACCGTTAAAAGCCCAAGCCCCAACGCAAACGTCAGCGCAAAGCGCATCAAAGCCCGCGCGCGATTGCCGCGACACCCGTGCGCGCCAGCCGGACGTCCCCCAACGGGCGCATCAGGTCGGTGAAGGCGTCGATCTTGTCAGGCGGGCCGGTCAATTCGAACACGAACGACTCAAGCGTGCTGTCGACCACGTTGCAGCGGAAAATCTCGGCGATGCGCAGCGCCTCGACCCGGTGCTCGCCCTTGGCGACCACCTTGATCAGCGCCAGTTCGCGGCTCACGAAAGGGCCTTCGATGGTCAGGTCGCTGACCTCATGGACCGGCACCATGCGTTCAAGCTGCATGTGGATCTGCTGGATCACCTGCGGCGTGCCCGAAGTCACGATGGTGATCCGAGAGCGGTGCCCGCCATGATCCACCTCGGCCACGGTCAGGCTTTCGATGTTGTAACCCCGCCCCGAGAACAACCCGATGACCCGCGCCAGCACGCCGGGCTCGTTCTCCACAAGGATCGCAAGCGTATGCGTCTCGATCGTATCGGACATATGCGAGCGCAGGTCATAGGCGGAATGGCTGGTGGAGCCTTGTTCGATGTTGAGGGCCATGGGGCTGGGTTCCTATTGTGGAAGTGCGATCAGGGGAAACGCCTCGGACAAGGGCCGGGCGAAGGGCGTCGTGTCTGGCGGCGGTGTCTGGGCGAGCGACGCAAGGTTGGGGTATTGCGCCAGAAGTGTGGGGTTGGTCAGCGTGGCAGAGATGAGCACCGCATCCTGGGGCGCGTCGCCGGGCCTTGTGATGTCGGATGCGTCAAGGCTCGGGTCCAAGCGTCCGTAGAACGAGAGGTACAGGACCAGACCGGGATGATCAGGCAGGGTGTAGGACAGACGCCACCCGGACGGCGGCAAGCTTGGCAAAGACTGGAACACGTCGAACGCAAACCCGTCGGATCCTGCGAAGGTGCGCGCTGCATCCAGACTGCTCTCCCCCACCTGAAGGCCGGAGGAGGCGGGCGGTGACATGGACGTCGCGGGCAAAACGCCGAGTGCCACGAACAGGATCGTGCCATCTGCGTAGATCACATCCAGCGTGCGCTCGAAGGGCAGAGGATAGCTGGCTGCGGTAATGCCGCCCTCCTGGTCAATTCGAAAAGGCTCGCCGACCGCGGCAAGAGCCGATGCGGGCATGCCCGGCAAAAGGCCCCGGAAGTCCTGGGCCGAGGCGGGCAGAGCCATCAGAAAAGAAAGGAAGAGCGCCCGCATCACGACACCGGCAACCCGCAGGCTGGTTCCGGCGGCAGTTGCGGGAAATCGGCGTCGAACGTGTCCAGTTCCAGGAACGGATGCTGCTGCAACAGGAACGGCGGCGCGCCGTCACTCAACCCATAGCGGTCGCCGGGGAACACGCCGCCCTGCACGACGGTTTCAAATAGGCGCTGCTCCGACCAGCAATGGAACCCGCCCGGATCAAGTGGGCCGAACCCACCGGGCGGATACTCGTAGCACACCTGCGCCCCCGCGGTGGGGGTATCGAACAGATCCGCACTATCGAGCCCGCCGCCATCCAAGCCGTCGCGCCCCTCATCGCCCGAGCCGTCGTTTTCCCGCTCCGCCACCTCGGCGTCGGAATAGACGCCCCAGGTGCCCACGATCACATCGTCAACGCCATTGTACCAAAGATAGGCCGAGCCATCACCGGCGGTGTATTCGATCTGGTTTCCGCCCGCGTCATAGAAATGCACCGTCCGACCGCACAGCAGATCAAACAGCGCATCCACCGCGCCTTGGGCGTTTGCAGGGGCGGCCAGCACAAGAAGCGGGCCTATCAGGGTCAAGCGTGTCATGGGATGTGGCTAATCCGATCGCTTGCGCGAGGCAATACGCGATCCCTGCGCGCAGACCTCGGTGCGCTTTCCCGCAAAAGCCGCCAGGCTCAGGTGCCGGTCTGCTGCTCCCATTCCAGAGGGAACAACTGGGAGAAGGTCATCGACACGAAAACCGCAAACACCGTATCCACGATTCCCACCACCGCCGAGATATTTCCCACCCCTTCGATGTCGTTGATGTTGTTGAATGCCCAGACGATGGATCCGATCAGGGTCATCACGAACAACAAAACCGTCACGAATTGCACAAGGAAGGGCAAAGTGTCGAACTTGCGGCGCTTGTCGGCCTTCACCGCGCGCGGGTTGGCCGCGACGTAGCGGTAGAACACGGTCGCATAAAGAAGGGTGAACGGGGCCAGCACCGCAACGCCATCGGCATAGGTCAGGAAATCCGCATCAAGAACCTTCTTGTCGACCAGATAGACGAACACCGCGATGGCCACGAAATGCCCGATCAGGACGAGCAACCCAATTGCATATCTTGCCTTGTAAACGGTCATGGCAGGGTCCGATCAATTCGTCGTCGCGGCGTTGATGATGCTGTGCGCGGCCTGCGCGACCTGCGTTCGGACCCGATCGCCCAGACGTCGGGGGATCACGCGCGTGTTCCGCGAATAGGCGATCAGGCTGTAATGGTTGCGGTCGATCGCCATAAGATCCGCCATCGCCGAGGAAGACAGATCATGCATCGCGAAAATCGGTGTGACGGTGATCCAATATTCGGCCGTCTCGTAGAAAGCGAAGCTCACGAGAAAATCGTGGCGCTCGAAATGGTCACCGTTTTGCCCCTGCAAGATGTCGGGCCGTCCGATCAGCGACACACGCAGGATCGGCGGGCGGTTTTCTTCCTGCTCCACCAGCACGTGAAACGACGTGTCGCCCTTGTCGGTTTCCCACACGGCCAGCGCGCTGGAGGTGGTGACACCGGGACTGCAGGCCGTGTTGATGGCCGAGGTGAAATCTTCGAGGATCTGTTGGCATAAATCCTGTGGCCTGATCGCCATGGCCGTGTTGATGTTCAGCCGGAAGCGCGCGATCATCCCGAACAGGCACCGCTGATCGGTGCTGTCACACGCTGCGATGGGGGCGTCGGCCACGTTGTGTTGCCGCATCAGGCGCTTGGGCACCGCCACCGGTTCGCGCTGTTTCAACGTGTCGATGTCTATGGTGATCCCGAAGCTGGACCAATCGACCGTGTCAACGCTCGCATCGTCCTCAACCTGCCCAAGCGTCTGAAGCTCGACCAGCAGCGCTTCGAGATAGCTTAGCGTCAGTTCCTGCGCCTGAAGCGGTTTGACGATTGTGTCCCGGACTTGTGTGTCTGAGGCGGGGAAGTCCCGGGCGGCGAGGGTGGTGGGTAAAAACGCGATAAGTAGGAAAAAACAAAAGTGTTTGAGCATGTGAATGACCCCTGAAATTGAAGATCATTCACCATCCTACCACACTTTTGTTCATTCACCAAAATCGACCCTTGGGCGCGCTCACACCAACACACCGCCCGCATCGCCGATCACGCCTTGCGTCTCGGCCTCGCCCAGAAGCATTTCGTTATGGGCCTTGCCCGACGGGATCATCGGGAAGCAATTCTCGTGCTTCGTGACGAGGCAATCGAAGATCACCGGGCCGTCGTAATTCAGCATCTCCATGATCGCATCGTCCAGATCGGCAGGATCGGAACACAAGATGCCCTTGGCGCCGAACGCCTCGGCCAGCTTCACGAAATCGGGCAGGGCTTCGGACCAGCTTTCCGAATAGCGCTCGCCATGCAGCAATTCCTGCCACTGGCGCACCATGCCGAGCCGCTCGTTGTTGAGGATGAACTGCTTGACCGGCAGGCGATACTGGATCGCGGTGCCCATCTCCTGCATGTTCATCAACCAGCTCGCCTCGCCGGCGACGTTGATCACCAAGGCCTCCGGATGCGCGACCTGCACGCCCACGGACGCCGGGAAGCCGTAGCCCATCGTGCCCAACCCGCCGCTTGTCATCCAGCGGTTCGGATCGTCGAAGCCCAGGAATTGCGCGGCCCACATCTGATGCTGACCCACTTCGGTGCAGATGTAGCGATCCTTGCGATGCTTGGTCAGCGCTTCCAATCGCTCCAGCGCGTATTGCGGTTTGATCGTCGGGCCTTCCTGCACATAGGCCAGGCACCGCACCGCTTTCCACACCTCGATCTGCTGCCACCAGGTCTGCACACCCGCGCCCGCCGTCTTGCGCCCGCGCGCCTTCCACACCTTCAGGATATCTTCCAACACATGCCCCACATCCCCGATGATCGGGAAATCGGCATGGATCACCTTGTTGATCGACGAAGGGTCGATATCGACATGCGCCTTGCGCGAGCCGGGGCTGAAATCGGCGATCCGACCCGTGATCCGGTCATCGAACCGCGCGCCGATGTTGATCATCAGATCGCAGCCATGCATCGCCAGATTGGCCTCGTAGGTGCCGTGCATGCCCAACATGCCGATCCACTTCTCGCCCGAGGCCGGATAGGCGCCCAGACCCATCAGCGTCGAGGTGATCGGAAAGCCCGTGGCCTCCACCAATTCGCGCAGCAACGTGGACGCGGTATCGCCGGAACTGATCACGCCGCCGCCGGTGTAGAACAATGGACGCTCCGCCGTCTCCATCGCCTCGACGAGCGCGGTGATCATCTCGATATCGCCCTTCACCTTGGGCTGATAATGGCTGACCTTGGCCTTCGGCTTGGTCGTGTAGGCGCCGGTCGCAAATTGCACGTCCTTGGGAATATCGACCAGAACCGGGCCCGGACGGCCTTCGGTTGCGATATGGAACGCCTGATGGATCGTATCGGCCAGCTTGTCGGTTTCCTTTACCAGCCAGTTCATCTTCGTGCAGGGCCGCGTGATGCCAACGGTGTCGGCCTCCTGGAACGCGTCCGAACCGATCATGAAGGTCGGCACCTGACCCGTCAGGCAGACAATCGGGATCGAATCCATCAACGCATCCGTCAGGCCCGTGACCGCATTCGTCGCGCCCGGACCGGATGTCACCAGAACCACGCCGGGCTTGCCGGTGGATCGCGCATAACCCTCCGCCGCATGGACCGCGCCCTGTTCATGGCGCACCAGAATGTGGCGGATCGCGTTTTGCTGAAAGATCTCGTCGTAAATCGGAAGGACCGCGCCGCCGGGATATCCGAATACGGTATCGACGCCCTGTTCTTTCAGAGCTTCGACGATCATCTGTGCGCCCGTCATCTGGCCGGTCTCTTGATCTGGCATTGCGCTTGTCCTCTTCATCCGCGCTGCGATTTACTCCTGCGACACAAAAAAGCCCCCGGTGGTGATCCGGGGGCGCATGGTATCCGTCTGGATGCCGGTGTTACCGACCCATGCGCCTGTTTCCTACAAGTACGAGAATGTCGGACATGTCCGAGCGGCTCCTGTTATCGCGTGGGCGAAACGATAGGTTTGGCCCCATGGGTCGTCAACCGCCAATCGGGGGTTGATGCGAATAAAATGTCTTCTGGGCGACGATTTGCGCAATGAATGCATTTCAACCGGGCGCGCAGGCGTCTGAACCTGAACCCTCCTTGGCCGGGTTACGGGGCAGGGCGGCGTGCCGATCCCGAACCCCACGGTCCCACCCGCGCCGACCGGTCTCGCGTGGCTTTGGACGCGCGCGCGGGTCGTCTGGGATCTGCGGCATGGCGAGTCACCTGCGGAACACAATTCTGTGTGCGCGTAACAATCGATCGCATACCGCGCGAGATTCGATGCAAAATTGCGTGCGGGTGGGGTGCATTTTTGCCTAAGCCCCTCAATTCTCACCAGAATACACGATAATTGCCCCACTCTTTCGCCTCGGTTGTGTTAGCGCAAAACACAACCATCTCAGGTGTATATCCGGCGTTTTTGTCGATATTGGTAAGAAAATTTTACAAAAAACGCCCATTCAGGCAAGAAAACCTGTTTTCGAGACCAGACCCTTTCGCTAACGTGCGCTCACTTCTTAAACCCATCCGGGCCCACGAGGGGTCACGGAGGGATATCCAACCGGGAGGATACACTCACATGGATCGTCGTTCTTTTCTGCGCACGTCTGCCGTTGGCGGTGCCGCAGCAGCCTCGACCACTCTGGCCGCTCCGGCCTATGCCCAAGGCAACCGCACCCTGACGATGGTGACGTCGGTGCCCGACGGCTTCGCGATCTTTGATGACGCGGCACAGCTGGCCATCGACTACATCACCGCCATGACCGATGGCGCGTTGAGCTTCAACAAAATGCCCGCAGGCTCGCTTGTTGGCGCATTCGAGGTGTTTGACGCCGTTTCGTCCGGCCAGGCCGACGTGTACCACTCGGCGGAATACTACTTCCTCAACCAGCACCCCGCATTTGCCTTCTTCACCTCTGTGCCCTTCGGCATGACGAGCCAGGAAATGGCGAACTGGTACTACCGTCGCGGCGGTCAGGAACTCCACGACAACCTGTCGTCGCTGTTCAACCTGAAGCCCATCATGTGCGGCATGACCGCAATGCAGCCCGGCGGCTGGTTCAACACCGAGATCACCTCGGCTGACGACCTGCAGGGTCTGCGCTTCCGTATGCCCGGCCAAGGTGGTCAGGTTCTCGGTCGCCTCGGCGCCTCGGTCCAGAACATCCCCGGTGGCGAAATCTACCAGGCGCTCGCGTCCGGTCAGATCGACGGCGCAGAGTGGATCGGCCCCTATGCGGACGAACGGATGGGCTTCCAGGAAGTCACCAACACCTACTATGCCGCAGGCTTCCACGAGCCCGGCTCGGCGCTCTGCCTCGGTTTCAACCTGGAAATCTGGGAGTCGCTGTCCGATCAGCACAAGCAGATCGTCAACGTCGCAGCCCAGGCCGCGCACGCACAGAACACCGCGTTGTCGCTGGCTGAAAACGGTGCCGCTCTGGCCCGTCTTCAGGAAGGTGGCGTGCAGGTGCGTCAGTTCCCCGATGACGTCTGGGATGCGTTCGGTGCCGCCGCTGCGGAAGTCCGTGAAGAGAACATGGGCGACCCGATCTATGCAGAGACCGCGGAGAGCTACTTCGCATCGATGCAGGAATCGGCCGATTGGTACCAGATCGCCGATGGCGAGTATCAGCGTCAGCGTAACCGCGTGAACGCGGGCTGATCCGGATCGCCCGACAGGCGCGCGACCCGTTTGCGCGCCTGACACGGGCGCAAGAGATTGCCCTTCCCGGCGCTCCACGCGCGCGACCGGGCAGGGCATTCCAAGCGAAACATCGCCTGTGTTGAGGTGCCCCTTCGGCTCCCGCAGGCGCTTTGGGGACCTTTTCCATGATTGACGCTCTCCTGTGGGTTCTCACGAACTTTGCGCTGGCCCCGTATCACCTGTTTCTGGCGATCGTTAATCCGGGCGACTGGCTGAACTGGAGCAATCCGGAATCGCTGGCCCGGTTCATCTATTACGGCGGCTCCATCGAATTCTTCTTTGTGGTCTTCACCACCTTCCTCGTGATCACCGCGCTCGGCATGGCCTGGAAGCGCGAGATCCTCTGGGGCTGCGTCCGGTTCCTCGAAGGTCTGGCCAACGTCGTCGGCCGCGTCGCCGCCTGGGCGGGCCTGATCATGGTCCTGCAACAGGTGATGATCGTGTTCCTGCAACGCATCTTCCGCGTCGCCGAGATCCAGCTTGGCCCCCTCGGGACCGCCTTCGTGCAGGACCTGAGCTGGTGGGGCGAGGGGCTCAAGCTCTACAACGCCATCATCGTCTGCCTTTGCGTTAGCTACACGTTCGTGCAAGGCGGTCATGTGCGCGTCGATCTGGTGTATTCGGCGGTGAAATTCCGCACCAAACGCTTCATCGACATGGTCGGGTCCATCGTCTTCATGATGCCCGCCATCGTTCTGACCTACATGTTCGCGTGGTTCTTCATGTGGCGCCACCTGGTGCTGCCGGGCCCTTCCGCGTCGGGCGAGCTCGACCGAATGCTGATGCAGGCCCGCGTGATGCGCTGGAACGTCGAGACCATCGGCTTCAGCCCGAACGGCTTCAACGCCTACTTCCTGTTCA
Organism: Gymnodinialimonas ulvae; assembly: GCF_037543845.1. Lineage (NCBI taxonomy): Bacteria > Pseudomonadati > Pseudomonadota > Alphaproteobacteria > Rhodobacterales > Paracoccaceae > Gymnodinialimonas > Gymnodinialimonas ulvae. The sequence goes on along the minus strand of NZ_JBBIFX010000001.1, from coordinate 1,149,251 downwards.
AGATCCTGATCGTCGCGTTCTGCGTTCTGGTCTTCCTGCAAGCGGTGGCCTTCTTCTGGCGCTCGTATCTGGAATGGCTCGAAGGCCCCGAAAGCGAGGGCAAATACCTCGATCGCGATACCATGGGCGATGAGGCCGAAGACCTCGAACACGCCATCCATTCGGGCTCGACCTGACTAACGCATAAAGACGCGGCCAAAACGCCCGCACAAAAAAGGGACAGCACCATGCTATTCGGTTTGGATGGAGTCGAAATCGGCCTGATCATCGTCTTTCTGACGCTCTTCGCGGGCATCATGACCGGCTTTCCGGTGGCCTTTTCCATCGGCGGCGCGGGCATCATTTCCTTCGCAATCATCGCAGCCCTCGACAGCTCCGGGATCCTGATCCACCAGGCCATCGACACAGGGTCCGCGGAATATTCCGCCCTTGTCGCCGAAGGCGTGGCCCGAGACGCTATATCCGTCTTCCGATACCCCGAATTGCCGCGAATAGAGGAAGCTCTGTTCATCGGTGGCTGGGAACAGGCGCTCGACCGCAACCTGTCGTTCATCGTCAACCGCATGAACGAGCGTGTGATTGCGGGCCAATCCATCGAAACGCTGCTGGCCGTGGCCATGTTCGTGATGATGGGCATCACGCTGGAACGCTCGAAAATCGCCGAGGATCTGCTGACCACCATGGCGCGCGTCTTCGGGCCGCTGCCCGGCGGTCTGGCCGTGTCCATCGTGATCGTGGGCGCGTTCCTGGCGGCCTCCACCGGCATCGTCGGCGCGACTGTTGTGACCATGGGCCTGCTGGCCCTGCCCACGATGCTGCGCAACAATTACTCGCCGGAACTGGCCACCGGCGTGATCGCCGCGTCGGGCACGTTGGGGCAGATCATTCCGCCCTCCATCGTGATCGTCCTGCTCGGTACGCTTGTGGGCGACCTCTATGCCACCGGTCAGGAAACCCGCGCGCAGCTTGCGGGCTGTGGCGATGCGCTGACCTTCCTGGGCGAGCCTGCGGTTCTCTCGGTCGGCACGCTGTTCCAGGCGGCCCTTCTGCCGGGCCTGTTCCTCGCCTTCCTCTACGGCGCCTATGCCTTCGGCTTCGCGCTTGTGCGCCCCGCCTCGGCTCCGCCGGTGCAGATGGGCGATGTGACAAGCGGTGAAGTCGTCACCCGCAACGAAGCCCTGACCTGGTACCTGTTGGCGCCGCTGGCCCTGATCGCGGCGGTGGTTGTCGGTGGCATGGTCGGCGTTGTCGGCGGCCAGACCATTCAGGTGTCCGACTACGCCGAACGCGAAGCGGGCCCGAGCCTGCGCACCAATGTCTCCGAGCAATGCGCCGCCTCGATGATCGACCTGCACGGGCAGGACGAGTGGGATACGGCCGTGGCCGAGGCCGCTGCACAGGCCGAAGCCGGGACCGACGGTGGCGCGGTCGAGCTGACCGAAGAGGAACTCGCCGAAGCGCGCCTCGTCGCCGCCGAAAACCTCGCGCCCATCGGCGTCGGCATCGCCATCATGGTGACGCTTCTGGGCCTCGTCCTGATCCTGGCACGCGGCATCGCGCCCTCCTCAAGCCCCGCACCCCTGATCATCGGGGGGCTGGGTCTGGTTCTGGCGCTTCTGGCGGATGTGATCCTGGTTGCCCCGACCAGCTCTCCGGGGACCACGATGCTGATCATGGCGATCCCGGTGGCGCTGGCGCTTTACGGGTGTCGGACCGCGATGGGTCGACTGTCGCAGAACGAGCTTCTGCGCGTGGTCTTTCCGCCGCTGATCCTGATCGTGGCGGTTCTGGGCTCGATCCTGGGCGGCATCACCAACCCGACGCCGGCCGCGGCACTTGGGGCAGCGGGGGCCATCATGCTGGCCGCCTACCGCAAGCTGAAGGAAGAGGATGGCCTGTCCAAGATGATCATCTGGGCGAGCTTCGCCGTGGTGATCATGATCCTGGCGGGCGTGAACTTCGATCTGCGCATCACCCGCGAATCCGTCGCCGTCGAGGACTGGATCGCCTATGTCGTGGCCCAGATCGCCTACCACTTCGCCTTCTTCGGCCTGCTCTACGGCTGCTACGTCCTGTTCCGCACGTCCGTTCTGTCTCCCGTGGTCCGGGAAACCGCCAAGGTGACGTCGATGGTCTTCACCATCCTGATCGGCTCGCAGATCCTCAACCTCGTGCTGATCTCCTTCGGGGGCGAGCATTACATTCAGCAGTTCCTGCGCTCCTTCGACAACGAATGGGCGGTGTTCCTGCTTGTGATGCTGATCCTGTTCATCCTCGGCTTCGTGTTGGACTTCCTCGAGATCATCTACATCGTGATCCCGATCGTGGGACCGGTGATCTATGGCGGCACGCTTGATCCGAAATGGGTGACGATCATGATCGCGGTCAACCTGCAGACCTCGTTCCTGACGCCACCGTTCGGCTTCGCGCTGTTCTACCTGCGCGGGGTGGCGCCGAAATCGGTCACGACGGGGCATATCTATCGCGGGGTGCTGCCGTTCGTCGGCATCCAGGTCTTGGGATTGATCCTGCTCGCCCTGTTCCCCGGGATCGTGACGATCATCCCCGACCTGCTCCCGAACTGACCGGGGCAGGGCACGCAATCGGAAAAGGGGCCTGTTGCGGGCCCCTTTTTTCATGCGCTCGGACGCGGGGACGGGGCCTTGTTGGCAGCTCCGCGCGTCACGCCGCAGGCTGGATCAGATCCCAGAGGTTGCCCCAAGGGTCGCGCCATTGCGCGACACGCCCGTAGGTCTCGTGCCGTGGCTCTTCCAGCAGCACGCCCCCGGCGGCCACGATCCGCGCTGCGTCACGGGCGAAAACGTCGGTCTCAAGGAAGAACCCCACACGGCCGCCGGTCTGGTGCCCCAACACCTTGGCCTGCGCGTCCGATGTCGGCACCGCGAGCAGCAGGGCAGGGCCCTGCGAGGCGGCCCCCCCCCGGCGCCACCGTCACCCAACGTTTGCGGCCCTGATCCTCGTCGCTGCGCAACGTCCAGCCAAGGCCGTGCACAAAGAACCCGATGCCCGCCTCATAAGACGGCACCAGCAGGGTGATCAGGGAAAGCTTCACTCGTCGCCGCGAAGGTCCGGCAGGTTGATCTGCGCCACTTGCTGCGCGATCGGATCGGTCGACAGCGGATGCGTCTGCGTCGAATAATCCTCGGGCTTGCCAATAGGATGCCACTCGCCGCCCACATAGACCTCAAGCGCCGGAAAGCTGGCCTTGTAGCCCATCTTGTCGCTGCCCGGCACCCAATAACCGAGGTACACATACGGCAGCCCGGCCTCGCGCGCCAATTCGATATGATCGAGGATCACATAGGTCCCGAGCGAGTTCTTGTGCAGCTCCGGCGCGAAGAACGAATACACCAGGCTCAGTCCGTCATCGAGAATATCGGTCAGGCACACCGCCGACAGATCCTCTTCGGCCGCGGGGTCGCGGTATTCGATCACCCGCGTGCGCACCGGCGTCTCTTCGATCATCGCGGCAAATTCGAACACGTCCATATCCGCCATGCCACCCTCGGCGTGGCGCGCATCAAGGTAGGACCGGAACAACGCGTATTGCTCTTCGGTGGCCCAGGCCGAACGCGGGTTGCGCACCAGATGCGCATTGCGTTTGGCGATCCGCTTGTGGCCGCGCTTGGGTGCAAAATCCGCCACCCGGATCCGCGCCGACAAACAGGCCGCGCAATCGGTGCACGACGGGCGATACAGCACGTTCTGCGACCGCCGGAAGCCCTGTTTTGACAGCGAATTGTTAAGCTTTTCGGCCTGATCCCCTTGCAGCGCGGTGAACAGCTTCCGTTCCCGCCGCCCATCGAGATAGGGGCAAGCCTGAGGAGCCGTCACATAGAATTGCGGCGCAATGGGCAGTGTATGGCGCATGCTCAGCGTCCAATTGTTCGCGCGCACGGTGCCGGATACGGCGTCATCGTGCAACTGGAAATTGCAAAAGGGTTAACGCTGGCCCACACTTAGGCGGAGATCAGCCCGGGCGATTGATCATCACCGCGCCGGTGATTTCGTCGGCCAGCCCGCGGTTCAAAGGCCGCCCGATCATCATCGCGATCGAGAGCAGCTGCACCAGCACAATCGTCGCGCCGACCAAAAACGCGATCGTATGAAGCGCCGCTTCACCCGGACTGAGCGGCGCGCCCGTGGGCCCGCGCAGCTCGATCGCCATCACCCGCATCCCGAACGTCGCCGAGCGGTTGCGGATCGTGATCCACCGATAAAGGAACGCAACCAACGCATGCACCGGGATCCACAGCAAAAACGCGATCCCGGCGGTGATGAGGCTCAGCACCAGCATCGTAAGCACGATCAGCGTGGCATCGATCACCCACGCGAAAAAGCGCTTGGGCAGCACGCCGTCATAAAAGGCGGGGTCATAGGTCGGATCGGGCAGGGTGTTCATGGCATGGGACATGGGGAATGCAGTCACGAATTGGAAGGGGGGAAAGGTCTGGGTCTGCACGGCTTGTGGCGCAGAAGGGGGGCGGCCCGGGGAAAGGGGCCGCCCCTGGGATCAAAGGCCAGTCTTGCGGCCAGCGCTCAGGCCGTTTCGGCGTCCGCGGCGCTCTTGCGGTCGTCCATGAACTGGTCGAACTCCTGCTTGTCCTTGGCCTCCCGAAGGCGGTTCAGGAAGCTCTCGAACGCTTCCTGCTCGTCTTCGAGCCGGCGCAGCGTGTCGGCCTTGTAGGCGTCAAAGGCGCTGTTGCCAGAGGTGTGGAATTTGTGCCCGCGATGGGCGGTGCGGCGGGACGAACAGGACCCGTTGAACATGCGTTTGCTCCAGATCATATAGGCCAGAAGGGCAAGACCCACGGGCCAGAAAAAGATGAAGCCCAACACCATGGCGGCGATCCATGCACCTTTGCCACGGGCATCAAGCCAGTTTTCCGCCTTTGAAAACCAGCCCTGGGCCTCGGCGGTGATGGCGGGGGCGGTTGTCGTGGTCATTGCGTCTCTCCTTGGTTTCTGTTGTTCGGTGAATGTAAATGTTAATCACATTAACTCATATGGGATCGGCGGCAGGGCAGGCAAGGGTCAAAGTAAATCTTTTTTACATTTGGCCCGAAAGCCGCCGTGATAGCGTGAATGCGCGTTAACCGATCCATAGGATACGGCTTGCTATACTGGCCAAACACGGCGCGCGGACCCCGTTGCGCGCCGCAGTCCAACATGCCCCGGATCAGGAGGTCACAGGTGCAAAACAGCCTTAACGCAGAATGCGAAGGTGCGGACCGGTTGGTCATCACGCGCCAGTTTGCCGCCGCGCGCGCCGTGGTCTGGCGCGCCTTCACCGACCCCGATGTGCTCAGGGACTGGTTGCTGGGTCCGCCCGGTTGGGACATGCAGATGTGCCGGATCGACCTGCGTGAGAATGGCTCTTATGTATGGCGCTGGCGCGATCCCGTGACCGGTGCTGTCTTGGGGTTTCGCGGCACCTATTCCTACGTGCGCGCGGGCGCGCGCACCGAAGACACCCAGACGTTCCATCAGGGCGCGCGCGACGCAGTGTTGGGCGCGCCGACGCGCAATGTGGTGGTGTTCGACGATATCGACGGCGGCACTCGGGTCACCACGCGCATCTCCTACGCCGACCGCGCGACGCGCGACATGGTGTTGGACAACGGGCTCACCGACGGGATGGAGCTGTCTTATACACGTCTGGATGCTCTGTTGCGGGCTTCAAAGCAGGCGCCCGAGGGGTCCGTACCCGCGCCAGCGCCGGAGGCGGAGCACTTTCCGACTGTCATGACCGCATCTGCATAAAGAAAGACCGTCCCGCGTGAGCCACGGGACGGTCTCTGACACGGGGGGGTCCGTCAGGCCGGCAGCATGAACGAGGTGCACCTTCAATATGCTGGGTCCGTGGCCTCGGTGTCGGACATATCTTGGAGTGTCGTATAGATATATGACACAATTTCGCAACAGGTTCCATAATTTTCTTGCGCAGTATTGGGCCTGAATTGAATTCATCAATCGCGCCCGAGGGTTGGCGGTGAAAATGGCGTCCGTATCTCGCCTCGGCTCTCGCCAGGGTGGCAATTAGATCGCCCCCAGGTTGCGCGATCGGAGTGCTCAAGGCCGCGCGATGTTCGCCTGTGCATGGCCCTTTGCACATCTTGCGGAAAATTCTGCGCAGCTCTGGGCGTTTCCTTTTGCCAGCAGAGCGCACAGGATCGCCGCAAAACCCGTCCCACTTGGAGCGTCCGCATGATCGCCGTCATTTTCGAAGTCCACCCCAAGACCGAGCGCCGCGATGAGTATTTCGATATCGCCGCCGAAATGCGTCCGATGATCGACGAGGTCGAGGGCTTTATCTCCGTTGAACGCTTCCAGAGCCTGATGGACCCGACCAAGATCCTGTCGCTGTCGTTTTTCGAGGATGAAGACGCCATCGCGCGTTGGCGCACGCTGGCCGCCCATCGCCGCGCGCAATCAAAGGGCAGGGGTGGGATATTTGACAATTACCGCCTGCGGATTGCGAGCGTCATTCGCGACTACGGCATGTTCGAACGGGACGAGGCCCCAGCAGACAGCCGGGCGTCACATGGCTGATCGTGGTTAATCAAAGGTAAACAAGAAACGGAAATACCAGCAAAGTCCATGCCTTAACCCCCGGTTGCAACCTTGCAACCGCCGCTAGGTATCGCGCCCTCGGCTCTCAAACCGCGGCAACATCGCCGAGAAATCCCGCCCCCGCCCGTCCTCCTCCTCCACGAACCGCCGATACAATTCCAACGCCGCCGCCCCCATCGGCGTGTCCGCATCCGCAGCCTCCGCCGCCGCCTGAGACAGGCCCAGATCCTTGAGCATCAACTCCGCCGCGAACCCCGGCTGATACCCGTTGTCGGCCGGGCTCTGCGGCCCCACACCGGGCGCCGGGCAATAGGCGTTCATCGTCCATGAATACCCGCTCGACGTGGACACCACGTCAAACATCGCCTGCCGTGACAGCCCCAGCTTGTCGGCCATCGCAAAGGCTTCGCAGGTCGCGATCATCGTCACGCCGAGGATCATGTTGTTGCAGATCTTCGCCGCCTGCCCATTGCCCGCCGGCCCGCACAACACCGCCTTCTGCCCCATGATGTCGAACAGAGGTGTCACCGTCTCGAACGCGGCCTGTGTTCCGCCAACCATGAAGGTCAGCGTCCCCGCCGCCGCCCCGCCCACACCGCCCGACACCGGCGCATCAAGGAACCCAACCCCCGCAGCCTCCAGATCCGCCGCCACATCGCGCGCCGTGGCCACGTCGATGGTCGAACAATCCACCAAGACCGAGCCCGGACCGAGATCGGGCAGAATCTGCGCCACCACATCGCGCACAATCGCCCCGTTGGGCAGCATCAGGACCGTGACATCCGCCCCCGTCACCGCCTCGGCAAGGCCCCCCGGGGCGCTCAAGGCGTCAACCGTGACCTGCGTATCAAACCCGCGCACAAAATGGCCCGCCGTCTGCAGGTTTTGCGCCATGGGCAGGCCCATGTTCCCCAACCCGATGAATCCGATCTTCATGGCTCAGCCCTCCCTTGCGGCTTCCACTCGTCCGCGCCCAACGGGCGCAACATGTTGGCAACATCGACACCCGCCACATCCAACGGCCCCGCATGGCGCCATTTTGGCGCGCGGTCCTTGTCGATGATGGCCGCGCGAATGCCTTCCAGAAAATCCCCATGCTCCATCGAGCGCGCCGTGAAGCGGTATTCGTTGCGCAGCGCGATCAGGATGTCATCGCTTCCCCGTGCCCGATGCACCAGCTCGATCGCGCAGGCCATCGCCAGCGGCGCATTGCGCGCTATCAGCTTTTCCGCCTGCCGTGCCGTGTCGCTGTCGCTGTGGCGCAGGTCGGTGATCACATCGCGCAGTGTCTCGCCCGAGAACAGGTAATCCAGCACCGGTTGTGCGTCGCGCAATGGGCTGTCGGGCGCGGTCTCGGCGGCGCGGTCCACGGCGTCCCAATCTCCGCTCTCGATCAACGCGGCTTTCAATGCATCCCATTTCGCTTCGGGCACGTAGTAGTCGGCAAATTCCGCGTGGATCGCGTCGCCCGGACCCATCCGCGCCGCCGTCACGCCCAGATATTCGCCCAACCGCCCCGGCGCGCGCGCCAATAAAAGCGTACCACCCACATCCGGCACCAATCCGATCCCGCATTCCGGCATCGCGATCTGGCTCGTGTCGCCCACAATCCGGTGCGAGCCGTGGCAGCCGACGCCAACGCCGCCGCCCATGGTAAAGCCCTGCAGAAAGGTCACGACGGGTTTCGGAAAGCCGAACAGCTTGGCGTTCATCCGGTATTCATCGGCCCAGAACCGGCGCCCGTAATCGAAATCGCCCGCTGTGCCGGTGTCGTACATCTCCTGAATGTCGCCCCCGGCGCAGAATGCACGCTCTCCGACGGCGTCGATCAGCAGCAGCTTGACCGCATCGTCATCCGACCAAGCGTCCAGCGCGGCCTCGATCTCCAGGCACATCCGATAGGTGAGCGCATTCAGCGCCGCGGGCCGGTTGAGAGTGATCCGCCCGGCCGCGCCCTCGACGCGGATGTCGATGTCGTCGCTCATATTTGCGCGCGTCCCTTCCTCTTGCCAGCCCCTTGCCCGAGACCTGCCCCTTGTGAATACGCGGCTTAGCCCCGGTCGGCCAGCATCTGCCGCGCCACGATCATCCGCATGATCTCGTTCGTTCCTTCGAGGATCTGGTGCACGCGCAGATCGCGAACGATCTTTTCGATCCCGTAATCGGCCAGATAGCCATAGCCGCCATGCAATTGCAGGCATTGATCGGCAATGCGCGATCCGGCCTCGGTGCAGAATTTCTTGGCCATGGCGCAGGCCTTGGTCGCATCCGGGGCGCCGGTATCCAGTTTCCAGGCCGCCTGCCGCAGGAAGACGCGCGCCGCCTCCAGCTCGATTTCCATATCCGCCAGCCGGAACTGAAGCGCCTGAAACTGGTCGATGCTCTGTCCGAACGCCTTGCGCTCGCCCATGTATTCCAGCGTCGCGCGCAGCCCCGCAGCCGCCGCCCCGAGCGAGCAGGCGGCGATGTTGAGCCGCCCGCCATCAAGGCCCGCCATCGCATAACGAAAGCCCTTGCCCTCGTCCCCAAGCAAATTGCCCGCAGGCACGGCGCAGGCGTCCAGTTGCACCTGCCGTGTGGGTTGCGACCGCCAGCCCATCTTGTCTTCAAGCCCGCCAAACGACAGACCCTCGGTCCCGTCTTCGACAATCATCGCCGAGATGCCGCGTGGCCCGTCATCGCCGGTGCGACACATCACGATGTAGGCGTCGGAATAGCCGCCGCCCGAGATGAAGGCCTTGGTCCCGGTCAGCCGATAGCCCTCATTGGTGCGCTCGGCCCGGGTTTTCAAAGCCGCAGCGTCTGAGCCACTGGCCGGTTCGGTCAAGCAATAGGAAAAAACCGTCTCCATGCTGAGCGCCGCAGGAAGGAAGCGGGCCTTCACCGCCTCCGAGCCGAAGCTTTCGATCATCTTGGCGCACATATTGTGGATCGACACGAACGCCGCGACCGACGCGCATGATCGGCTCAGCGCCTCAAAGACGAGCGTCGCCTCCAGCCGTGACAAGCCCGATCCGCCGTTCTCTTCGGACACATACAATCCCGCGAAGCCAAGCTCGGCCAGTTTCGGCCAAAGGTCTTTCGGTATCGTGCCTTCGCGCTCCCAAGCCAGCGCATCGGGGGCGATCTCGGCCTCCCCGAAAGCACGCGCCATGTCGTAGATGGCTTGAGCCTCTTCACTGAGTGCGAAATCCATCGGCCCCTCCCGGCATCTTCATCCGTCATAATTGAACGCATGTTTAATTATCTTTGCTTGCAAGACCAGTTCAAGACCTTGTTGTGATTCGCCGCCCACGCGCGGAATCCCGCGAGTGTCGAGTTTCTGGCGACAATCACCGTGCCCCGGCTGGATTGATGCAGGCCCTCGCATTTTCCCCCCAGCAAAACTGCGGGAATTAACCATTGCTAACGAATTTGTATTGATTTTGTTGGGCCTTGAGCGCAGATGAACCGGGGTAAATCAAGCGTCCGACGTGCACCACAGGGCGCAAATAACGGAAAATGTGTATGAACCTTTTTGTAAAAACTCTCGCAGCGGCGGCTGTCGCAATCGCGGCACCTTTGATGGCGAGCGCGTCTATCGTTGACTTCGACCTGACCTCCAATGGCGATGTCACACAGAACCACGGTGCTTCGGTTGTTGCCGAGAGCGGCGGACTTTCGCTTACCGTCACCGGTGCGGCGTTCTCCGGCGGATTGACCGGCAATGGCTGGTGGGGCGACGCCACCGCATGGGATAACGGCGTGGGCCTCCACGCCGGTGGCCGAGACTCGCATTGGGTTGACGGCTACTACGACGAATACCTGCTGCTGTCGTTCAGCGAAGCGGTCGATCTGACCGCCGCGGCCTTTGCTTATGGCGATGGTGGCGACGACTGGCATGTCCTTGCCGGCAACTTCTACGGCTATTCCGCGGTCGATACCGGCATGTTGGCTGGTTCGGGTTACGGCAGCTCCGTGTACACGGCAGCCATCGACGGTGCCGTCTCCGCAACGCAGTTCCTGATTGGCACCACCGGTGGCCGCTCCGAATGGAAGCTGCACGGCGTGTCGGTTGAAGTGGCGCCCGTGCCGCTGCCGGCAAGCGGTCTGCTGCTTCTGGCAGGCTTGGGTGGCGTTGCCGCTATGCGCCGCCGCAAGCGCGGCTAAGCCTGTTCTAAGTTCTATGCAAAGCGGGCGCCTTTGGGCGCCCGTTTTCGTTTGCGCGCCCACCAAACGCGTGCACAAAAGCCGTCACAGATCGACGTGAAACTCATCCACCAAATGCTCAACGACCGATCGCATGCCAGCCCCATGGTCGCCGCCCGCGTCGCGGGTCCCGCTATAAACCGCACGTTGTCGGTCAGCGCTGGTCTGCCGCGCCATGTCATGCAGGCGCTCGACCTCTGCCGCGCAGCCAAGCGCATCTGCATCCTCCGCCGTTAACGCGATCAGTTCCTCGATCAGCTGTGGCATCGGCACCACCGCACTGCGGCCGAAATCGATCAAACCCTCCGACACCCCATAGCGTTGCGCGCGCCAGCGGTTTTCGTTGATCAGGAACCTGTCATAGACGCGCCAGCGCTGGTTCTCGTTGCGCAGCCGGCAGAGCATGCGTACGAGGCATTGGATCATCGCCGAAAGTGCCAGTTGATCTTCCATCCGGGGGGAGACATCGCAGATCCGCGTCTCCAGCGTTGGAAAACGCGCGGAGGGGCGCAGATCCCACCAGATTTTCGACGTATCCTCGATCAGGCCGAGGTCGATCAGCACATCGACGCTGCGCCGGTATTCGCCGAAGGAGCCGAACGTCGGCGGAAGGCCGGTGCGGGGCAGGTTGTCGAATACGGTCAGCCGGTAGGATGCCAGGCCGGTATCGCGGCCCTGCCAGAACGGCGACGAGGCCGAGAGCGCGAGAAGATGCGGCAGGAAATAGCTCAGCTGTCGCATCACGTCGATGCGCACGGCGTCATCGGGCAGGCCGACATGGCAATGCGCGCCACAGATCAGCATGCGCTGCACCACGCCGCCCAGGTCGCGGGCCAACTGGTTGTAGCGGTCGCGGTCGGTATGGGGCTGATCCTTCCAGTCGGCAAACGGATGGCAGGACACGGCAATGGGCGCGAGGCCGAAGCGGTCGGCGCAGGCGGCCACATGGCGGCGCAGGCGGCGCAGGTCGGCGCGGGCGTGCGCGATGGTGGGGCAGATGCCGGTGCCAACCTCGATCTGGCACTTGAGGAATTCGGGACTGACCTGCCCCTCAAGCTCGGCGGCGCAGGCTTCCATCAGGCCCGAGGGGGCTTCGGAAAGATCGTAGGTGTCGCGGTCGACGAGCAGGTATTCTTCCTCGATGCCGAGGGTGAAGTGATCGTCGTCGAACTGCTGTGCCATGGCCTGCCTCCCGTGAGGGGAGGGTGGGGCGGAGCGAACGGTTTGGCAAGGGGATGGGCGGCGCGGAGGTCAGGATTCCCTCCATGGCGCAGGTCGCAAGGCGGGCCTATCTTGACAGGTGAGAGATGTGGCCCGACGGGCGCATCCCTCGTCCTCCCTGTTGGCCTGGCCCCTGACTTTTGTCAGGGGCCTTTTTTTTACGCAAATGCCCACATCTGCGCGACGTATCACGCGTGATAAATCGCCTAATGGCCTGATGCGAATAGAAAAAGCGTTTCACACTAACCCGATCTTAAGGGTTTCACAGCGCCATCTGGCCCACCAAAACCACGCGGATCACTCCATTACGGGAATGGTGAACTCGCCGCCTTCCTTGATGCCCGAGGGCCAGCGCGAGGTGACAGTCTTGGTGCGCGTGTAGAAGCGGAACGCATCCGGCCCATGCTGGTTCAGATCGCCGAAGACCGATTTCTTCCAGCCGCCAAAGGTGTGATAGGCCAACGGCACGGGGATCGGCACGTTGACGCCCACCATGCCGACATTCACGCGGTTGGCGAAATCGCGCGCGGCGTCGCCATCGCGGGTGAAGATAGCTGTCCCATTGCCATATTCGTGGTCCATGGCAAGCTTGAGCGCCTCTTCGTAGGAGCCCGCGCGCACGGTTGCGAGGACGGGTCCGAAAATCTCTTTCCGGTAGATCTCCATATCCGGGGTCACGCGGTCAAACAGGTGCGGGCCGACGAAAAAGCCCTCTTCATAGCCCTGAAGGCTGAAATTGCGGCCATCGACGACCAATTCTGCCCCCGCATCGACGCCCGATTGCACGAGACGTTCGATGTTCTGCTTGGCCATCGGGGTCACGACGGGGCCGTAATCGACATCATCACCGGAGGTATAGGGGCCAACTTTCAGGGCCTCGATCTTCGGCACCAGCTTTTCGATCAGGCGATCGGCGGTTTCCTCGCCAACCGGGACGGCCACGGAAATGGCCATGCAGCGCTCGCCCGCCGCGCCATATCCCGCGCCCACCAGCGCATCCGCCGCCTGATCGAGATCGGCGTCGGGCATGATGATCATGTGGTTCTTGGCACCCCCAAAACATTGCACGCGCTTGCCGTTGGCGCAGCCCCGCTCGTAGATATAGGCCGCGATGGGCGTGGAGCCGACAAAACCGATACCCGAGATCGTCTCGTTGTCGAGGATCGCATCGACGCTGTCCTTGTCGCCGTTGACGACCTGCAACAGGCCATCGGGCAGGCCCGCTTCCTGCATCAATTCGGCCAGCATCATCGGAACCGAGGGATCGCGTTCGGAAGGTTTGAGGATGAAGGCGTTACCACACACCAGCGCGGGCGCCATTTTCCACATCGGGATCATCGCGGGGAAGTTGAACGGCGTAATGCCGGCGGCCACGCCGATGGGCTGACGCAAGGAATACATGTCGATGCCGGGCCCGGCGCTGTCGGTAAATTCGCCCTTCAGCATATGCGGCGCACCGATGCAGAATTCCACGACTTCGAGGCCGCGCTGCACGTCGCCCTTGGCGTCGGGGATGGTCTTGCCGTGTTCGCGGGAAAGCGCTTCGGCGAGCTTGTCCATATCGCGGTGCAGGAGACTGACGAATTTCATCATCACGCGCGCGCGGCGCTGCGGGTTGGTGGCGGCCCAAGCGGGTTGGGCGGCGGCGGCGGCCTCGACGGCGGCGTCAAGCTCTGCCTTGGAGGCAAGCGCGACCTGTGCCTGAACCTCGCCTGTTGCGGGGTTCCAGATATCGGCGGTGCGCCCCGAGGTGCCCGCGACGTGTTTGCCGTTAATCCAGTGACCAATCTGCTGCATGTGCTCTCTCCCAAGAAACGCGTTTGGCGCAGCATAGTCTTGCGTTTTTGCCGGGAAAAGAGAAAGCTTCGCAGTATCATTTTGCGGGAATGCAAGAATGAATTGGGATGATCTGCGTATCTTTCTTGCCACGGCCCGGGCCGAAAGCTTGACGGCGGCAAAAGCGGCGGTGCGGATGGACCCCGCGACCATTGCGCGCCGGATTGCGCGTTTGGAGGACGCGGCCGGCGCGGCCTTGTTCGTGAAGTCGCCGCAAGGCTACCGCTTAACCGAGGCGGGGCAGCGCCTTTTGGCCCATGCGGAAGAGGCCGAGGCGGCGCTGGGGCGGGGGATGGGCGCGTTGTCGGGCGCGGGCGAAACGCTATCGGGCCCGATCCGCATCGGCGCGCCCGACGGCTGTGCCACGTATCTTCTGCCGCAGGTTTGCGCGGGCATTTCCGCAACGCACCCGGATCTGGATGTGCAGATCGTGGCCCTGCCACGGGTGGTGAACCTGTCGCGGCGCGAGGCGGATTTCGCAATCACGGTGTCACGGCCCGACACGGCCAGGTTGCAGGCCGAAAAGCTAAGCGATTATCGCCTGTCGCTGGCGGCGTCGCGCGATTGGCTGGCCCTCAACGGGGCACCGCGGGATGTGGGCGCGCTAAAAGATGCGCGGATGATCGGCTACATCCCCGACATGATTTTCGACGCGGAACTGGATTACCTGAGCGCGTTGGGGGTGAGCCGGGTGCCGCTCGCCTCGACCTCGATATCGGTGCAGTTGCAGATGGCGCGGGCGGGCGGCGGATTGGCGGTTGTGCATGATTTCGCCTTGCCCACCGCGCCGGAATTGCAGCGTGTTCTGCCGGGGCAGGTGGCGTTGACGCGGACGTTTTGGCTGGTGCGGCACGAGGGGCAGCGCGATGCCCGGCTGGACCGGATCGCGGGCCTGGTCAGCGCGGGGCTGCGCGCGGAGATTGCGCGGCTGGAGCGGCTGAGCGTCGGCTGAGCTCACGAAAACTTGACAGCTCGCGCGTTTCGGACCCACGCTTGGCGCACGGGATGCGCGGGTAACGAAGGGAGAGCCCACAATGCTTGTTCAACAAATCCTCAAGGACAAATCCGGTGACGGTGCCGACGAGAGCGTGGTCAGCGTGGCGCCGGGATCGAGCGTGGGCGAGGCGGCCAAGATGTTGTCGTTGCGCCGGATCGGGGCGGTGGTCGTGTCGTCGGACGGCAGGCAGATGGCGGGGATCCTGTCGGAACGCGACATCGTGCGCGCGATCGGCGCGAACGGGCCGGGCTGCCTTGCGGACCCGGTCGAAAGCCTGATGACGTCGAAGATCGTTTCGGCCACGCGGACCGAGACGGTCGACAGCGTGTTGGGCAAGATGACCGATGGCCGGTTCCGCCACATGCCGGTGATGGAGGGTAGCGAGATGGTCGGCTTGATCTCCATCGGGGATGTGGTCAAGGCGCAACTGGCTGAATTGTCGATGGAAAAGGAAGCGTTGGAAGGCATGATCAAGGGCTTCTGACGCCGGTCTCGGGACCTCTGCCGCGATCCGGTTGCAAACCGGGCTGAAATCGTGTTCCCGTGCCGCCCGGACAGACGGCGGAGCATCTCATGCGCACAGGGCTATATCCCGGCACGTTCGACCCGATTACCCTGGGTCACGTCGACATCATCAAACGCGCCTGCAAGCTGGTGGACAAACTGGTCATCGGCGTGGCGATCAACCGCGACAAGGGGCCGTTGTTCGCCCTTGAAGAGCGCGTGGCGATGGTTGAGGCGGAATGCGCCAAGATGACTGACGCGTTCGGGACCGAAATCGTTGCGCATCCATTTGAGAACCTGTTGATCGACTGCGCCCGCGACGTCGGCGCCGAGATGATCATTCGCGGCCTGCGCGCGGTTGCGGATTTCGAATACGAGTTCCAGATGGTGGGGATGAACCGCAAACTGGACGCCTCGATCACCACGGTCTTTTTGATGGCGGAGGCCGAGCATCAGGCGATCGCCTCGAAGCTGGTGAAGGAAATCGCGCGGTTGGGCGGGGATGTGTCGCATTTCGTGACGCCGCCCGTGAACCGCGCATTGCTTGAGAAATTCCCGCGCTGAGCGGGGCAGACACGGAACAAGGAGAGCCACATTGGCCGATATCAAAGATCCCGAAAACACCATTCTGATGGAACTCAAGGGCGGCACCGTCACCATCGAATTGCTGCCCGACGTGGCCCCCGCACATGTGGAGCGGATGAAGGAACTGGCCCGCGAAGGCGCGTATGACGGGGTGGTCTTTCACCGCGTGATCGACGGTTTCATGGCGCAGACCGGCGATGTGCAGCATGGCAAGGATGCGGCGTCGTTGCGCATGGCGGGCACGGGCGGGTCCGACAAGCCCGACCTTCCGGCGGAATTCTCGCGTATCCCGCATGCGCGCGGCAGCCTTGGGGCGGCGCGCTCGTCGAACCCGAATTCGGCCAACAGCCAGTTTTTCATCAACTTCAAGGACAACGATTTCCTGAATGGCCAATACACGGTCTACGGTCAGGTGATCGACGGGATGGAGCATGTCGATGCGATCACCCGGGGCGAGCCGCCTGCCGAGCCGGACACGATGATCAGCGTGAAGGTGGCCGCCGATGCGTGAGCCGCTGGCGCTCCTCCGGCCTATGGCCGCCCTCGCGGCAATGCTGGCCGGGCCGGTCGGCGCGACAGGGCTTGAGATCGACGTGGCCGGGGATGCGCAGGGCACCATTGTGATCGACCTGTTCGAGCAGAGCGCGCCACTGCATGTGGAGCGGATCACCACATTGGCGGGCGAAGGCGCCTATGACGAGGTGGTCTTTCACCGCGTGATCGACGGCTTCATGGCGCAAACCGGCGATGTCGAGTTTGGCCGGATGGGCCAGGACATGCGCTATGCCGGGCGAGGCGGGTCGCAATACCCTGATCTGCCTGCGGAATTCTCGGACGAGATCTCGTTTGAGCGCGGCATGATCGGTATGGCGCGGTCCAATGACCCGAACTCGGCCAACAGCCAGTTCTTTATCATGTTCGAGCCCGCCCCGCACCTCGATGGGCAATATACCATCGTGGGGCAGGTCGTCGAAGGGATGGAGATCGTCGACGTGATCCGGCGTGGTCGCGGGCGCAATGGCGCGGTCGTGGGCGAGCCGGACCGGATGACGGCATTGCGCGTGCGCGAGGATGATCCGGTGCCGCCGCCGCCGCCCGAAGAGGAAGAAGAGGCGGAGCTGGAGTAGCGCCGCATGCCTCCCGGAACCCGGGAAACTCCGCCGTCGAAATCAAACGGGCGCGTTCGGGATCGGGCGCGCCCGTTTTGATCCGGGACATCCAAACGCCGCCGGACGCAGTAATCGCCCCCGACCGGGCGCGACCCTCTTGAACCGGCGCGCGACGTCGCGTAGCTCGCGCGGATGGCCAGACCTCCTCTTTTGCAACTTTCTGATATCGCACTGACCTTTGGCGGCGACCCTGTGTTCGCGGGGCTCGACCTTGTGGTGCAGACCGGCGACCGGATGGCGCTTGTCGGGCGCAACGGATCGGGCAAATCGACGCTGATGAAAGTGATGGCGGGTCTGGTGGAGGCCGACGCAGGCATGCGGGTTTTGCCCGATGGAACCTCGGTCGGATATCTTGAGCAGGACCCGGATTTCGACGGGTTTGCCACGCTTGGGGACTTCGCGCTGGCCACGTTGAGCCCATCCGAGGCGTGGCGGGTCGAGGCGGCGGCGGAGGGGTTGAAGCTGCGCCTTGAGGCATCGGTTGAGGCGGCCTCGGGCGGTGAGCGGCGGCGCGCGGCCCTGGCGCGGCTTCTGGCGGAGGCGCCGGAGTTGATGTTGCTCGACGAGCCGACCAACCACCTTGATATCGACGCGATCCAATGGCTGGAGGGGGAGCTACGCCAAACGCGTGCGGGCTTTATCCTGATCTCGCACGACAGGGCGTTTTTGCAGGCGCTGGCGCGCGGCGTTTTGTGGTTGGATCGCGGCGTTGTGCGGCGGATGGATCGCGGGTTCGACCGGTTCGAGGAATGGCGCGACACGGTCTGGGCGGAGGAAGATCTGGCGCGTCACAAGCTGGACCGGAAGATCAAGGCCGAGGCCCGGTGGGCCGTCGAAGGCATCAGCGCGCGGCGCAAGCGCAACATGGGCCGGGTGCGCGCGTTGGGGGATTTGCGTGCGGAACGCTCGGCGATGATCCGGCGGCAGGGGACGGCTGCGATGGCGTTCGAGGCAGGATCGCAATCGGGTAAGAAGGTTATAGAGGCGCGTGAAATATCAAAGGCTTACGATGGGAAAGACATCCTGAAGCCGTTCGATTTGCGCGTGTTGCGCGGCGACCGGGTGGCCTTTGTCGGACCCAACGGCGCGGGCAAGACGACGCTTCTGAAGATACTGACCGGGGCGTTGGAGCCTGACACCGGCAGCGTGACCCACGGCACCGGGATCGAGATGGCGGTGTTCGATCAGACGCGCTCGGCGCTGGACCCGGAGGCGACGCTTTGGGACAGCTTGGTCAACGACCCGGAGGTGGGCGTATCTGGCCGCGCGGATCAGGTTTTGGTGCGCGGCGTGCCGCGTCATGTGGTCGGGTATCTCAAGGATTTCCTCTTTGATGAGGCGCAGGCTCGCGCACCGGTCCGCTCGCTGTCGGGGGGTGAAAAGGCGCGGCTGCTTCTGGCGCGCATCATGGCGCGGGAAAGCAATCTTCTGGTGCTCGATGAGCCGACGAATGATCTGGATGTCGAAACGCTCGATCTTCTACAGGATCTTCTGGGGGAGTATCCGGGAACGGTCCTGCTCGTGAGTCACGACCGCGATTTTCTAGACCGTGTTGCGACGGCGACGGTGGCTCTGGAAGGCGCGGGGCAAGCGGTGGTTTATGCCGGTGGCTGGTCCGATATGGTCGCGCAGCGCGGTGAGCGCCGCGCCGCTGCGCCGGAAAAGTCAAAGGTCAAGCAGGTGGCGGCTTCCGACCAACCCGTTGAAAAGGCAAAAGCATCAGGTTTGTCGTTCACGCAGAAGCATCGGTTGGAAGCCTTGCCCGCCGAGATCGAGCGGCTGGAGGCGGAGATCGCGAAACTGTCCGATCTTCTATCAGATCCCGGGATCTACACCGCCCAACCGGTGAAGGCGCAGAAGGCAACGGATGCGCTGGCCGAGCGGCAGGCCAAGCTGGAGGCCGCCGAGATGGAATGGCTGGAGCTTGAGGAAAAGGCTGGTTAACGCGCCGCGAGCTGGGTCAGGGCGACGCCCGCCGCCATCACAGCAATCCCCAGAAGGCGCACGCCGGAGATCGGGCTGACCTGCGCGCCGAACAGGCCGAAATGGTCAATCGCGGCGGCGCTGACCAATTGCCCGAGCAGGACGAAGAACACCGCATTTCCGACCCCGAAGGTGGGCGCGATATAAGTGATCGTGAGCACGTAGAACGCGATCAGAGCGCCTGCGAGAAACAGGTGTGTGGGTTGTCCGGGCAGGGCGCGCAGGGGCTCCAACCCGGTGACCGCGGCGGTCACAGCTGCGCTGGCCAGGGCCACGACGAAGAGGATCGTGGCCGCCGCTGCGGGCGATCCGATGTTGGCGCCGAGCCGCGCGTTCAGGGCGGCAAGGATCGGGATGCCGATCCCGGCGGCGAACATGATGAGCGCTTGGGTGGGCATCACGAACAGATCCCGCCGATGGGCGCGTCGGCCCAGGGGATGCGGATATCGGTGTCATCGGCGCGCGATTGTAGCGGTGTGACGGGCATGACCGCGCCGATCAGCGCCTCAAGCCGGCCGGTGCGCGCGCCATCGGGATCGAGCGCGCGGCAGCAGACGTATTCTTCCACGAGGCTCGCCTGTTGTTCATAGCCGTAGTCGAGGAATGGGCGCGGGTCGTCGTTGTCGAACAGGTAGGGGTCTTCGACCACCGCGTGTTCCCAGAAGGCGCGGAACGGGTGGTACTGGGTCACATCGCGGTTCTGCCATTGCCAGATGTGGGTCATCTCATGGGCGAAGAACATCGCGGCGACGAGGCCGCGGGTGCCATCCTCAAAGCGCGTGTAATCGGGCAGCACGACATCCTCGCGCAAATGCAGCGTGTTGAAGAAGACGATGCCGGCGGTCTGACCGCTGATCGTGGGGGTGTCGGGGGGCGGAAAAATGCGCTCGCGGCAGGTCGTGGGCGGGCGCGTGGGGTAGGTTTGGGTGAAGATCCCGACGAACGGGTTGCGGGCGATGCGGACGGGGGCGGGGTCGAACGTGTCGCCCTGTATCTCGGCCATATAGGCGCGCTCGGCCTCGGTCAGGGGACGGCCGCAGGTGGCGAGCAGGACGATCAGCAGGATCAGCAGGAGCGTGCGCATGGGGGAAGTGTGGCGGAGGCGGT
Organism: Gymnodinialimonas ulvae; assembly: GCF_037543845.1. NCBI lineage: Bacteria > Pseudomonadati > Pseudomonadota > Alphaproteobacteria > Rhodobacterales > Paracoccaceae > Gymnodinialimonas > Gymnodinialimonas ulvae. The sequence goes on along the minus strand of NZ_JBBIFX010000001.1, from coordinate 1,129,067 downwards.
GGGGGGAGGCAAGGGGGGTGGTTGCAAGGTTGCAACCGGGGGTTAAGTTATTGTTTTGATTTGATAAAGGATTTTTTGTTAAGGTTTTGTTAAGAGGGGGGGTGAGCGGCGTCTCGGAAGCGCTCCAGGGAGCGTTTCAGCCGCGAACGGGCGGAGCCCCGGGGAGGGATAAAGTGCGGGGCCTAGAGGGGGGGGCAGTTGTGGCATCCCCATGGTCTTGGTCCGTGTCGACCAGTTGGATTAACCGCAAGAACCGTATTTTGTACAGATCATGGCCTCAAAAGCCCAAAAGCGTACGATTTCCAGATGTCAATTTCTGGAGTGCAATCGCATCCAGCTTGGTAATCTTCGTATTTTCCTTTATCCAATTTATTGCGTCTATGCCTGGTTTTCCGGTCCAATTCGCTTCGACATAGGGGCTGTTGGTGCAGGAAATACCAACTAAAATGCTTTTCTCAGAAAGCGCAGAACTTCCAAAGAAGGAGTGGTTTCGCCAACGAAGCGTTTCTAAGTGCTGAGGATTTCTCAGTATATGCCTGTTCCAGTCATAGAAATCCACTCCATAATCAAACGTGTTGCCAGCTGGGTCGGTCAATTTTTTGTTGAGTGGGTGCTTAAGAATTGGATCGCGTGCAACGGCTATCTTTCTTAGAAGAAACACTATCTCATCAAGTTTATGGAGATCGAACTTTTCGACAGATACTCCATACTGCCTGTAGCGATTTGCTGGATCACCATTTTCTTCGACTCTCTTCGCAAAATCGACGAACGGCTCGAAGCGTTTGTGATAATGGTAGGGATGGAGGCCAAACTCTCTTGGCGGGCAATAAATCGAAGGTAGTTTATCGTCATATATCTCGTATACGTTTAACAGGATGTTCGAAATTTTGTGAGAAAAACGCTTCACACTTTTTTGGTTCTTTAGCAGAATGGATTTGCAATACTTTTCGATCGCTTGCAAGGAGCTCCAGCAGAATTGATGTAGTAGATCATTTCGAAGGGCCCATCTCGCTACTAGATAATCTTCGTCCGCAGGTTCTCTAAAAAGTCGGTCAATTAGGATTCGGATTTCCAAGGCTGTCTGATCATCCCTCAAACATCCAACTCCTCCACGAACCTCGCATTTTCCTGAATATACTGGAACCGCAATTCCGGCTTTTTCCCCATCAACCGCTCCACCAGATCACCCGTCTCGCCCGGCACGTCGTCGTCAACCGAAACCCGGATCAGCTTGCGGGTGCTCACGTCCATGGTGGTCTCTTTCAAATCCTTGGCGTCCATTTCGCCGAGACCCTTGAAGCGGCTGACGTCGATTTTTCCCTTGCCGCCCAATCCCTTGGCCAGCCATTCGTCGCGCTCTTCCTCGTCGATGCAGTAGATGCGTTTTGCCCCTTGGGTGAGGCGGAAGAGCGGCGGGCAGGCCAGATACAGGTGGCCCTGGTCGATCATCGGGCGCATCTGGGTGAAGAAGAAGGTCATCAGGAGCGAGGCGATATGCGCTCCGTCGACGTCTGCATCGGTCATGATGATGATCTTGTCGTAACGCAGATCGTCGATGTTGAACTTGGTGCCAAGGCCCACGCCAAGCGCCTGCGTCAGGTCGGAGATTTCGGCGTTAGAGGTCAGTTTGTTCGACGCCGCGCCGAGGACGTTGAGGATCTTGCCGCGCAGGGGCAGGAGGGCTTGCGTCTTGCGGTCGCGGGCCATCTTGGCGGAGCCGCCCGCGCTGTCGCCTTCGACGATGAACAATTCGGTGCCGTCGCGCGCGGATTGCGAGCAATCGACCAACTTGCCGGGCAGGCGCAGTTTCTTGGTGGCGGATTTGCGGGCGGTTTCCTTTTCCTGCTTGCGGCGCAGGCGTTCTTCGGCGCGCAGGACGAGGAAATCGAGGATCGCGCCGGCTTCCTTGGTGTTCTGACCCAGCCAATTGTCGAGGTGGTCGCGCACCGCGCCTTCGACAAGGCGGGCGGCTTCGGTGGTGGCGAGGCGGTCCTTGGTCTGGCCCACGAATTCGGGTTCCGAGATGAAGCACGACACCAGCGCGCAGGCCCCGTTGGCGAGGTCATCGCGAGTGATATTGGCGGCCTTTTTGTTGTTGGCCAACTCGCCGTAGGCCTTGATGCCCTTGAGCACGGCCGCGAAGAAGCCGCCGACATGGGTGCCGCCCTCGGGGGTGGGGACGGTGTTACAATAGGATTGCATGAAGCCGTCGCGCGTGGGCGTCCAGTTGATGGCCCATTCGACGGAGCCGGGGACGCCGAAGCGGGGTTGGAATTCGACCTTACCGGCGAAGGGTTTGTCGGAATAGGTGGGCGCGGTGCCAAGGGTTTCGCCGAGGTAATCGGCGAGGCCACCGGGGAAGTGGAAGGTGGCCTCGGTAGGCGTTTCGCCGTCGTCGATTTCCGATTTCCAGCGGATCTCGACGCCGGAGAAGAGGTAGGCCTTGGAGCGGACCATCTTGTGCAGGCGCGCGGGTTTGAAGCGGTGGGAGCCGAAGATGTCTTCGTCGGCGTGGAAGGTGACGGCGGTGCCGCGTCGGTTGGGGGTGGTTCCGAGCGATTGGACCGGGCCTTGCGGGATGCCGCGCGAGAAGGTTTGTGCAAAAAGCTCGCGGTTGCGGGCGACCTCGACGCGGACGTGGTCCGACAGCGCGTTGACGACCGAGACGCCGACGCCGTGCAGGCCGCCGGAGGTCTGGTAGGCCTTGCCCGAGAATTTGCCGCCTGCGTGCAGCGTGCACAGGATCACTTCGAGGGCGGATTTGTCGGGGAACTTGGGGTGCGGGTCGACGGGGATGCCGCGCCCGTTGTCGGTGATGGTGACGGAGAAATCGCTGTGCAGGGTGACTTCGATGCGGTTGGCGTGGCCTGCGACGGCCTCGTCCATGGAATTGTCGAGCACCTCGGCCACAAGGTGGTGCAACGCGCGTTCATCGGTGCCGCCGATATACATGCCGGGACGTTTGCGGACGGGTTCCAGACCTTCGAGCACCTCGATGGAGGAGGCGTCATAGGCGGATGCGTCGGGCTGGCCCGAAAGGAGGTCGTCTGCCATGGCTCTGCTCTATGTTGTGTGCGCTTTGAGCAATAATGGCAGGTTTGGGGAAGGGGGGGAAGGTGCGCGGGCGCGATTTGGCACAGGCATGGGCACCCATGGACCGGGGGCGGGCCGGGCGGGGGCCTAGGGCGTTGAAAGCGCGCCGGAATGTGGGGGGCGGAGCGCCTGTGCGGTGCGCGGATTACTGGCTGGCGACCTCGGTGGTCCCGGCGCTGGCGTAAAACGGGGTGGAGCCGTCGAAGCCGAAGTAATGGTCGAGGGTCTCTTCGCGTTCGAGATCGCGTTCCTGCGCGACGGAGGCGACGGCGACCAGCTCGTTCAACTCCTGGGTGGTCAATTCGCCCGCCTCGAGTTGTTGGATCCCCTGCTCCAGCGTGGTGATGATCTCGTAGTTCATCATTTCGTGGGCGGCATCGTAGAGCTCTATCGCGGCCTCGGGCGTCACGGCGCCTTCATTTATCAACGGCGCAAAATGCTCGGCAATGTAGATCGGCACGCTGTCCGAGAGGTCGCCGCCCTCAAGCTCGGTGTTCATGTTGGTGGCGAGAAAGGCGTTGATGTCGGTGAAATACGCAGCCGTCGCAAGCGCGAAGCCGACGGCGGCGGCGGAGATCATCGTCCAGTCGACGCTGATCGCGCCACATTCATCCGTTGCGAAACGGGCGAGTTGCGTGGCGGGCGCATTGGTCTGCGAAGCAAGGTCGGTCATGAAACTGCGGTCCTTTCGGGCCGGTGCGGTGCGGCTCGGACGCGCGCGGTGCAGGGGGGAGGGCATGAGGTGCATGTGATCTGTCCAAACGAGACCCGGTCAGGTGCCGCTTGACCCCCCGCCATTGCTGCCGCCTTCATCGCCCGCGGTTTCGGTGCCACCGGCGGCGACGCCTTGGTAGGTGCCGGTGCTGCTGGGTGCGGCGGCGGAGTTCATGTATTGCGGCTCTCCACCGCTGAACCCGAAATAAGTGTCCATCGTGGCCTCATCGACCAGGTTGAGCTGTTGGGCAACGGAGGCGATGGCCACAAGCTCGACCAGTTCATCGGTTGTGATGGTGCCATTCTCCAGCGCTGTGATGCCTGCTTCGAGTTGATCGCGCAGGTTGTTGGTCGACATGCTGGCGGCCAGGTCATGCATGGCCTGGGCCTGATCCTCGGTGATGTAGCCGGTCTCAAGGGCGGCTTCGAAATGGCTGGCGTAGAATTCGACCCAGTCATCCTGCATCTGCCGATCGCGCAGTTCGGCGTCCATCATGCCGCCCAACATGTTGAAATTGTCATTCATCAGCGCGGCGGTGGCCAGGCACATGGCGGTCATGGCCGCGGCCAGTACGGTCCAATCGACCGTGATGGCGCCGCTTTCGGTGCGTGAGAACCTTGAAATGAGGGCAGAACGGGTCACTGAGCTACTCTTTTCTATACAATCCATTGGCGGTTATCCGCCATGAACCCGGCAATATTGTGGCGGATTGCACCGGCTTTGGGGACAATGACCCACCAAAATGTAAACAATTGTCGGGGGCCGAACGCCTGGGGCAGCCGGGTCCGGGGGCAAAGGCCCGCCGATGCGTCGCAGATCGCCTTGCTCCTGCGGCGGGGCTGACGGATACAAAGGCCCATGCGCCGTTACTTGCCCCATTTGCCGCGCCTGGCCCCGCGTCTGGCCCGCCTTGCACCCCGTTTCGGGTCGCGGCTTGGGGCCTTGGCCTGCGCCGCAGCACTTTGGCCGGCATGCGCGCCCGCGCATCCGCATATCTTCATCGACGCCGGCCTGCGCCTGATCATGGAGGACGGGCGGGTCGCGGCGGTGGAAGTCACGTGGCTTTACGATGGGTTGTATTCCCTGATCCTGCTTGAGGATTACGGGCTCGACCCCGATTTCGACCTGACGCTGACCGAGGCGGAAGTGGCCGAGACGCTGGGGTTCGATCTGAACTGGAACAGCGGGTTCGAGGGCGGGCTTGAGTTGCGCCGGGGGGCGCAGGTGTTGGAGATCGGCGCGCCCGAGCCGGTGTCGATGGAATTGGTGGGCGAGGGGCAGATACGCACGACGCACCGCCGACCGGTGGTCGACCCCGGCGGCGCGGGCGCCTTGATCGCGCAGGCCTATGACCCGGAATTCTACATCGCCTTCGAGATGATCGGCGAGATGGTGGTCGAGGGGCCGGATGGCCCGGACTGCGACACGGACCTGGTGCGCGCGGATCTCGACGCGGCCTATGCGGTGCTGGAGGCGGCGCTGGAAGAGATCGGCGGCGCGGTCGCGGCGGAGGACAATTTCCCGCCCGTCGGGGCACATTTCGCCGATCAGGTGGTCTTCACATGCGATGGATGATGGCCGCGATTGCGGTTGTGGTGCTGGCGGCGGGGCTGTGGTTCTGGGTATCGGGCGGGGACCGGGTTGTCACGGCATGGGCATTGGACGGACAACGCGACGCGCAGGACGCGATGGCAGGCGCGTTGCGGCGGTTGCGTGCCGGAGAGCCGGCGGCGGTCTTCGGGTTGATGGCGATCTGCTTTGGTTACGGCTTTTTCCATGCGGCGGGGCCGGGGCACGGTAAGCTGTTGATCGGTGGCTACGGGGCGGCCCGCGCGGTGGGCGCGTGGCGGTTGTCGGCCGTGGCGCTGGCCTCGTCACTGGCGCAGGCGATGACGGCGATCGTGATGGTGGGGCTCGGGCTTTGGCTGCTGGGCTGGGGCCGGGAACAGATGACCGACATGGCGGACCGGCTTTTTGCGCCGCTGAGCTTTGCGGCGATTGCGCTGGTGGGCTTGTGGCTGGCGTTTCGCGGGGCGCGCGGGGTGTGGCGATTGCGTCCTTCGGGTGGGACGGGGCACGGGCATTCGCATCGGGATGGGCATTCGCATGACCATGATCACACCGGCGAGGCGGCGGTGTGTTCCACCTGCGGCCATGCCCACGGGCCCGATCCCGCGGCGTTGGCGCGCGCCGGAAGCCCGCGCGAGGTCCTGGCCCTGATTGCGGCGGTGGCGATCCGGCCCTGCACCGGGGCGTTGTTCCTGTTGATCCTGACGGCGCAATTGGGCGTGTTCTGGGCCGGTGTCGCGGGCACGTTTGCGATGGCCATCGGCACGGCCTCGGTGACGGTCGCGGTTGCGGTGGCGGCGGTTGGCCTGCGGCGCTCGGTTCTGGCGGGCTTGGCGGAAAGCACGACGCTGGCGCGGGTGCAGCCGGTGATCGAGTTGGTCGTGGGCCTCATCGTGGCGCTGCTGGCGGTCGAGTTGGCGCTGGCAGCCCTCTGAGCAGGCCCGGCCTGCCCGGTATTGCGTCCGGCCTGCCCGGTATTGCGTCCGGCTTGCCCGGTATTGCGTCCGGCTTGCCGGAGGGCGGGCATCGGCGTATGGCGACCCATGACCTTCGCCCAACATATCCGCGCCACGCTAAGCCTTGGCCTGCCGTTGATCGGGGGGCAATTGGCGCAAACCTTCATCGGCGTGACCGACACGGTGATGATGGGCTGGTACGGGGTCGAGGAACTGGCCGCGGTGGCGCTTGGGTCGAGCTACTTCCACCTGATTCTGATCATGGGGATGGGGTTTTCGCTGGCGGTGATGCCGATGGTTGCGGCGGCGGCGGCACGTGACGACGCGGTGCAGGTGCGACGGGTCACGCGGATGGGGTTGTGGATCGGGTTGATCTTCGGGGCCGTGTCGCTGCCGGTCATGTGGTTTTCCGAGGCGATCCTGCTGGCCGCGGGGCAGGCGCCGCAGGTTGCCGCCGATGCGCAGGCCTATCTGCGGATTGCGGGTCTTGCCATCTGGCCCGGTGTGCTGCTGATTGCGCTGCGCTCGCACCTGAGTGCGCTGGATCGGCCCGGCATCGTGATGTGGGCGTGGCTGGGTGGGCTGGTGCTCAACGCCTTCGTCAACTGGGTGCTGATCTTTGGCAATCTGGGCGCGCCGGAGCTGGGCCTGGAAGGCGCGGCCATCGCCTCGCTCGGCACCCATATCCTGATCTTCGCCATCCTCGCGCTCTATGCCGCCCGCGCGCGCGGCATGCGCGACTACGCCTTGTTCGCGCGGTTCTGGCGGCCTGATCCGCAAGCCATGGCCCAGGTCTTCCGGCTCGGCGCGCCGATCGCGGTGACGCTCCTGCTGGAGGCGGGGCTGTTCATGGCGACGATGCTTCTGATGGGGTGGATCGGCACGCTGGAACTGGCCGCCCACGGCATCGCCCTGCAGATCATTTCGGTGACCTTCATGATCCACATCGGGCTCAGCTCGGCGGCCACGATCCGCGTCGGGCGTGCCTGGAGCCTGGGCGATCAGACCGCATTGCGCCGCGCCGCCTGGGCCGCGCTGCTGCTGTCGGCGCTGATGGTGGCGGCCACGATTGTGCTGCTGATCGCCGCCGCAGCCCCGCTGGTGGGCCTCTTCGTGGACCCGACCGACCCGCTGCGCCCGCAGATCATCGCCATCGGCGTCAGCCTGCTGATCGTGGCGTGCTTCTTTCAACTGGCCGATGCCGCGCAGGTCATGGCCCTTGGCCTGCTGCGCGGCCTGCAGGATACGACGATCCCGATGATCTATGCCTTCGTGGCCTATTGGATCCTCGGCGTGCCGCTGGCCTATTACCTGGGCTTCCCGCTGGACTTTGCGGGGGAAGGCATCTGGGCGGGGCTGGCGATCGGACTGGCCATCGCGGGGCTGGTGCTGATCCTGCGCTTCCAACGGCTCGCGCGCGCGCTCTCAGCGGAAACCGAGTCAACATCAACGCCCTCATCCGACGCGGCCTGATCGCGCGCGCGCCCGTCTTCCTTGTTTTCAAAATACTCTCGGGGGTCAGCGGCTTTTCCCGAAGGAAAAGTCGCGTAGGGGGCAGACAGCCCCCTGCCGCCCTGTCATTGCGCGCCCTACGTGTTGGACAGTTTCCCCAACACCCGCGCCCAGGACCGGATGCCGCGGTGAAAGCTCTCCACATCGTATTTCTCATTGGGCGAATGGATCGCGTCGTCATCCTGCCCGAACCCGGCCAGAACCGAATCCATGCCCAGGATGGTCTTGAAATATCCCGCCACCGGGATCGAGCCACCGCAGCCGATATAGGCCGCCTCGGTGGGCCATTCCTCCGACAACGCCGCACGCGTCTTCTCGAAAATCGGATGGCTCGTGTCCATCATCCCGGCCGGGGACGCGCCGTGGCCGGTGAACGCCACCGAACAATCGGGCGGCATCTGCGCCGTGACCCAATCGCGGAACGCCTCGCGCAACCGCTCCGGATCCTGCCCCGCCACCAGCCGGAAACTGATCTTGGCATGGGCCTCGCTCGGCAACACGGTCTTGAAGCCCGCACCGGTATAGCCGCCCCAGATGCCGTTGACCTCTGCGGTGGGCCGCGACCAGATCATCTCGAGGCCACTGCGCCCCGCTTCCCCCGCCGGATGGCTCAGGCCCACGGGGCCCAAAAACGTCTCCGCCTGGAAACCAAGCCCGTCCCATTGCGCCTTCAACTCCGGGTCCAGCTCGGGAATGCCGTCGTAAAACCCCGGCACCTGGATCACGCCGTGGTCATCATGCAGATTGGCCAACACCCGGTTCAACACGCGGATCGGGTTCATCGCCACGCCGCCGAACATCCCCGAATGCAGGTCGATGCGCGGGCCGGTCACGGTGATCTCTTCCTGCAACATGCCGCGCAATTGCGTCACGATGCCGGGCACCCCGTCGGCATAAAGCCCGGTGTCGCAGATCAAGGCGACCTCTGCGCGCAACTCGTCGGCCTGCGCCTCCAGGAACGGCACCAGCGAGGGCGAGCCGCTTTCCTCCTCCCCCTCCAGGAAGATGGTGACCTGCGCGGGCAGGGCCCCGGTTTCCGCCTTCCAGGCACGGCACGCCTCGATGAAGGTCATCAGCTGGCCTTTGTCGTCGGCGGCGCCGCGCGCGCGGATCACCCGCTTGCCGTTTTGCTCTTCGATGACCGGATCGAACGGGTCGCGCCGCCACAGCTCCAGCGGATCGACCGGCTGCACATCGTAATGGCCGTAGAACAACACATGCGGGCCCGCGCCGACCGCCAATTCCGCCCCATGCGCCACCACCATCGGATGGCCGGTGGTGGGCCGCACGCTGGCCTCGAACCCCAGCCCGGTCAACTCCGCCGCCAGCCAATCGGCGGCTTTCGCGACGTCGCCGTCATAGGCTGGATCGGTGGAAATCGACGGTATGCGCAACAGTTCGAACAGCCGCGCGGTGGCGGCGTCGAGATCGGCATCGATGCGGGACAGGACGGCGTCGAGGGACATGAAAACTCCGTTCGGAAGGGGGTAGGGGGTATCGGCTTTCGCGCAGTGTCGCGCGGGCGCGGGGCAGGTGCAAGCGGGCAGCCGCGAGGCGGCCCCGGGCGGGCCGAGGCGCGATGGAAAGGCGCCTCCCGTCTTTGTGAACAAGCGTGACGAGGGCTTTGTCGCACGATGCAGTAGCGTCGCGCGCAGCTGTCCTCGCCGGGCAGCGGGACAACGCATAACCAGGGACGATCCTTACATGACCCAACGCCTTCTCGCCTCCGTCGCCATCGCCGGAGCGCTTTTTGCCACTTCCGCCGCCGCCGACGAACACAGCTGTACCTTCGAGGCCGAAATCCCCGATTTCACCCAAGAGCAGATCGACGCGCTTTACGATTGTGTCGCCGATGAGCTGTTGGAGAACTACCAAGCCGGTGACAACGAGGTCGCCGCCGTCTACCGCGATTGGGGCCATGCGCAGACCGGGCCCGCCGCGCCGGGGTTCCACGGGGGCCGGTTCCTGAACACCTATGTCAACGAAGTCGGCTATGAGGCGTACATCCAGTACGAAGAGGATGACGAAAGCTTCGAGATGCCCGTGGGCACCGTCATCGCCAAGGAAAGCTACACGCTGCGCGACAATGCCCCGCGCCGCGGCCCGCTGTTCATCATGACGCGCGGCACGGTCGAGGAATATCCCGACGCCGACGGCTGGTTCTATTCCGCGGTGCAGCCCAACGGAAACCCGATGAACATCAGTCAGGCGTTCTGCCACGATTGCCACGGCGGCTACACGTTCTCCGACAGCCTCGGCTATCCTGCCTTCGAGGTGCGCCTGGGCGCCGAGTAAGGCCCCTTTTCCGGCCCTCGGCGGAAGTGTCGGGGGCCTTTTCCGTTTGACGTCGCGTCTTGATGCAGATCAATGCCGAAGCAGCGGCATTTTGTAACTTGGCCTCAGGGGCCATTGGGCCATATGTCAGCGGTGAGGGGACGGAGCACCCCACAGCCATCGAACTGACGCGGTACACCGGTGCCGCGTTCAAGGAGACCGCCAGTGAACTACGACACCGCACTCGACGCTGCGCTTGGCAAGCTGCACGAGGAAGGCCGCTACCGCACGTTCATCGATATCGAACGGCACAAGGGCAACTTTCCCCATGCGGTGTGGAAAAAGCCCGATGGCTCCGAGCAGGAGATCACGGTCTGGTGCGGCAATGATTACCTCGGAATGGGGCAGCATCCGGTTGTGCTCGACGCGATGCACGAGGCGCTGGAGGCCACCGGCGCGGGATCTGGCGGGACGCGCAACATCTCGGGAACGACGGTCTATCACAAGGCGCTCGAGGCCGAGCTGTCGGATCTGCATGGCAAGGAGGCCGCACTGGTCTTTACCTCGGCCTATATCGCCAATGACGCGACTTTAAGTACGCTGCCCAAGCTCTTCCCTGGCCTCATTATTTATTCCGACGCGCTTAACCACGCGAGCATGATCGAAGGTGTGCGCCGCAACGGCGGGGCCAAGCGCATTTTCCGTCACAACGACGTGGCGCATCTGCGCGAGCTGCTGGCGGCCGACGATCCCGAAGCGCCGAAGCTGATCGCCTTCGAATCGATCTATTCGATGGACGGCGATTTCGGCCCGATCGAGGCGTTGTGTGATCTGGCCGACGAGTTCGGCGCGCTCACCTACCTCGACGAGGTCCACGCGGTGGGCATGTATGGCCCGCGCGGCGGTGGCGTGGCAGAGCGTGACGGCCTGATGGACCGGGTCGACATCATCAACGGCACGCTCGGCAAGGCGTTCGGCGTGCATGGCGGCTACATCGCCGCCTCCGAGAAAATGTGTGATGCCGTAAGGTCTTATGCGCCGGGGTTCATCTTCACCACCTCGCTGCCGCCCGTGGTTGCGGCGGGCGCCGCGGCCTCGGTCCGGCACCTGAAAACCGATCAGGCCCTGCGCGATCTGCACCAGGAGCGTGCCCGCGTCCTGAAGATGCGGCTCAAGGCGCTTGGCCTGCCGATCATCGACCACGGCAGCCATATCGTGCCGGTCATGGTCGGCGATCCGGTCCACACCAAGTCGATCTCCGATATGCTGCTGACGGATTTCGGCATCTATGTGCAGCCGATCAACTACCCCACGGTGCCGCGCGGCACGGAGCGTCTGCGCTTCACGCCGTCGCCGGTGCACGGGCCCGGGATGCTCGACGGTCTGGTCCGCGCGATGGATGGGCTATGGTCGCATTGCGCGCTCAACCGTCAGGAGCTTGCCGGATAAGTCCCCGCACGCGGTCGCACAGAAACCTGCAGGGCCGTGCCAATCTGGCGCAGGGCACGACATCCCCGCGTATTCGTTGCAAAATAATGCGCCAAAACGCGCCGAAACGATCTGTTGCTGACGCTTGCGGGGTGCATCGCAGGCGCGCGCCATGGTATCGAATTCAAAAGTCGGCGGGGGCCCTTTGGGAATCACCCGCTTTGGGGTAACATCTTGGGACAAGCGGGCAGCGCACCACGACAGGTGGTGGCTGAACCCACAGAATCGGGGCAGGCCGCATGGGCCATGACAACGATCAGTATCGGGGCGATGATCGTCGGGACGCGCAGGACGCGACCGGGTTGTCCCACGGTGCCGATGTGTCGTCGCAGGCGGTTTCTCCGGCAGAACCCGCATCCCCCCCGGCCTTCGACGGCTATGATCTCAACGACGTGCCACTGGGTGATCTGCTGCGCGGCGAGCGCGCGACGCTTGGCAAATCACTGCTGGATGTGGAGCGGGAATTGCGCATCCGTGCGACCTATATTGCCGCCATTGAAAACGGCGATGTCGGCGCGTTTCAATCGCCCGGGTTCATCGCGGGCTACGTGCGGTCCTACGCGCGCTACCTGTCCATTGACCCGGAATGGACCTTCCGACGGTTTTGCGAAGGCACCGGATTTCGCGGCATCCATGGCGGCGCGGCCGGGCAGGCCGGTGAGGTCAAGCGCAAGGTCGGCGAGGCCCCGCGCCGGTTGGACCCCAACGAGGTCATGTCCTCGACCCGGATATCCTACGCGCCCGCCAACGACAGCTTTCTGTCGCGGATCGAGCCCGGCGCGCTTGGCTCCATCGCGGTTCTTGTCCTTTTGACATGCGGCATCGGCTACGGTGCCTGGGCGATCCTGCACGACATCCAACGCCTCAACATCGCGCCCATCGACGAAGCGCCCTCCGCACCGCTGGCGCAACTGGACCCGCTGGCCGGAGCGTCGGACGGGGCCTTTGACGTGGCGCAGGGCTTTGACATCGAAGTGCCGGGACCCGAGGCGGTGGACCGGCTTTACCGTCCGCAAGCGCTTGAAGCGCCGGTTTTGACCCCGCGCGACAGCGCCATCGGCACGGTTGACCCGAACGAGGTCGGCACCCTGGCGGAGGTCACAACGCCAGGCGCGGGCCCCGACGCGCCAGCAGCCCCCGCGACGGCACCTGCCGTGCAGGTCACGCAAGCCAGCGATCAGGTGATGATATTCGCGACGCGCCCGACCTGGGTGCGGGTGACCTCGCCTGCGGGCGACACTCTCTACGAGGCGACGCTGAATGCGGGCGACAGCTACGTGATCCCCGAGGGTGACAGCGTCCCGATCCTGCGCTCGGGCAATGCGGGCTCTTTGTATTTTGCGGTCAACGGCGTGGCTTTGGGCCCCGCAGGCGTCGGCGCGTCGATCGTGCGCGATGTGGAATTGACCGCCGATGCGCTGACGCAGGCCTATTCCATCGCCGATACGGCGGCCGACCCGGAGCTGACGGAAATCGCCTCGCTCGTACTGGACGCGGCTGCGATCCCGGCGGCGCCGGTGGAGGTGCCGGAGCAGCAGCAGACAGTCGTTTATGACCCCACGGGCGCGGCCAATGCGGGCCAGCTTGAGACCGGCCTGACGCTGTTTCCGGAGATCCCCGCCGATGTGGCCGCCTCGATCCTGGCCAGCAACGCGTTGCCGGTGGTGGTGCAGACGCCGGAAGACGGGACCGAACGGCCGGTGCCGCGTCCCTGAGCCATTGGGCATTGCGCCATCGACCCTGAGCCATCGGCCCCGCGCCATCGGGCATTGCGTGCCTGCCGGACGGCCCGACACGTCCGAAAACTCCATCATCTGACCGCCAAAGGGCGACAAGACGCCTCGCATGGCACATCCGGTCGCATGCACCGCATTGTCCAGCCCGCCTGACAGGTCTATCTTGGCTTCAAGACCGCAAGAGGGCCGCCCCAGATGTCACACAATCCGATCCGTCCCTGGCGCAATATCGAGCGTCGCAAGACCCGTCAGATCATGGTTGGGTCCGTCGCCGTGGGCGGCGATGCGCCGATCTCGGTGCAGACGATGACCAACACGCTGACCACCGACGCCAAGGCCACCATCGCGCAAGTGCAGGCCGCAGCCGAGGCAGGCGCCGATATCGTGCGCGTGTCGGTCCCCGATCAGGACAGCGCCAAAGCGCTTCACGAGATTGTCCGCGAAAGCCCGGTGCCGATCGTGGCCGACATCCATTTCCACTATAAACGCGGGATCGAGGCGGCGGAGGCTGGCGCGGCCTGCCTGCGGATCAACCCCGGCAACATCGGCAGCCCGGACCGCGTGAAGGAAGTGATCCGGGCCGCGCGCGATCATAATTGTTCGATCCGGATCGGGGTGAACGCGGGCTCGCTTGAGCGGCATCTGTTGGAGAAATACGGCGAGCCGTGCCCCGACGCGATGGTCGAAAGCGGGCTGGATCATATCAAGATCCTCGAGGACAACGATTTCCTGAACTTCAAGATTTCGATGAAGGCGTCCGATATCTTCATGACCGCCGCCGCCTATCAGCAACTGGCCGACCACACGGATGCGCCGTTTCACATGGGCATCACCGAGGCGGGCGGGTTCGTCGGCGGCACGGTGAAATCGGCCATCGGATTGGGCAATCTGCTGTGGGCCGGGATCGGTGACACGATGCGCGTGAGCCTGAGTGCCGATCCGGTGGAAGAGGTGAAGATCGGGTTCGAGATCCTGAAATCGCTGGGGCTGCGGCACCGCGGCGTGAACATCATCTCGTGCCCGTCCTGCGCGCGGCAGGGCTTTGACGTGATCAAGACGGTCGAAACGCTGGAGCGGCGGCTGGAGCATATCAAGACGCCGATGAGCCTTTCGATCATAGGCTGCGTGGTGAACGGGCCGGGGGAGGCGTTGATGACCGACGTGGGCTTCACCGGCGGTGGGGCGGGCAGCGGCATGGTCTATCTCGCCGGGAAACAGAGCCACAAGATGAGCAACGATCAGATGGTCGAACACATCGTCGAACAGGTTGAAAAGAAGGCCGAAGAAATCGAGGCCGCGCAAGCCGCCGCCGAACAGGCTGCGGAATAGGGAGCGACAGATTATGAAAAGTGCCAAGGATTACATGGAGGCGGCGAACGCCACCGTCCCGAAGCTGTCCGCCGAGGAGGCGGTGGCGAAACACAGCACCGATGGCGCGGTCTTTGTCGATGTGCGCGACAGTTCCGACATTGCCGCATCGGGCACCATCGCGGGCGCGCATCGCATTCCGCGCGGCATGATCGAGTTCCGCGCTGATCCGGCGGTTGAGGCCTTGTATGATCCGGTTTTGCAGAAAGACGCCGCGCTTTACCTGATCTGCGGCGCCGGAGGGCAGGCGGCGCTGGCCGGCAAGACGCTTCAGGACATGGGGTTCACCAATGTCACCAACATCGGCGGTTTCGCGGCCTGGAAAGAGGCGGGCGGCCCGACAGAGAGCTGATCGCCGGTCGCGCGCGCGGCCGCGCTCCCGCCCACGGGCCGAAAGCAGAGCTTTCGCCCGCGGTTGGGAGGCGCGCCCCGGGCGCGGGCAAGCCCGCGCGTCGTGGCGGGGCAGCGCGCCAGCGGATTGGAGGCCTGTGTCTGGTGGCGGGTCGGGGATTTGAGTATTTTTGAAACAAGGAAGAGGGGCGCTCGCCCCTGGCGCGGCGCGGTAAAGGGCGCGGTCAGCCCCCGGAACACAGCCGGGGGCCTTCCTCGTTTACGGCCATCGGCTCTCCAGCCTGTACCGCATCTTCGATGTCGCACAGGACGGTTAACTCTGCGTAAATGCGCGCTTGCTCGTTTCAGAAATACTCCGGGGGGGCGCGCCTTTGGCGACGGGGGCAGCGCCCCCTCAAGACTTCCGGCATCCGCTTGAGGCGGGCCCCGCCGGCTGGTAGCTTTCGCGCGTCACCGAGGGGAAACCAACATGGCATTGATTGCGGATCTGCCGCGCAACGAAGACGGCATCGCCACGGCCCTTGGCGTTCTGACGCAACGCTTCGGGCCGCGTGTCGAAACCGGGCGAAGCCTGCGCGAGCAGCATGGCCACACCACCACATGGCTCAAGAACCAGCCCCCCGATGCGGTGATCTTTCCGCAATCGACCGAAGAGGTGCAGGAGATCGTGCGCATCTGCGCCACCCACCGCGTGCCGGTCATTCCGTTCGGCACCGGCACCTCACTGGAGGGCCATGTGAACGCGCCTGCGGGCGGGATCAGCGTTGATTTCAGCCAGATGGATCAGGTTCTGGCCGTCCATGCAGCGGATATGGATGTCACGATCCAGCCCGGCGTGACGCGCAAGGCGCTCAATATGCATCTGCGCGATACGGGGCTGTTCTTTCCGATTGATCCCGGTGCTGACGCCTCGCTTGGGGGGATGGCGGCCACGAATGCCAGCGGCACCTGCGCGGTGCGCTATGGGACGATGAAGGACAATGTGCTGGCGTTGAAGGCGGTGCTGCCGACGGGCGAGGTCGTCACAAGCGCCAAGCGCGCGCGCAAGACCTCCGCCGGGTTCGACCTCACGCGGTTGATCGTCGGCAGCGAAGGCACGCTTGGGCTGATCACCGAACTGACCCTCAAGCTGCAGGGCATTCCCGAGGCGACCTCCGCCGCGACGTGTTCCTTCCCCAGCGTCGAGGCGGCGTGCAACGCGGTCATCACCAGCTTCCAATACGGGCTGCCGGTGGCGCGGATCGAACTGCTCGACGCGCTGCAGGTGCGGGCGTGCAATGCCTATTCCAAACTCTCACTGCCCGAGGCGCCGCTTCTGCTGCTGGAATTTCACGGCACCGAGGCGGGCGTCACCGAACAGGCCGAGGTCTTTGGCGAGATCGCGGCCGAACACGGCGGCACCGGCTTTACCTTCACCACCCGCGAGGAAGAACGCACCGCGCTGTGGCAGGCGCGCCATGATGCCTATTGGGCGGCGTTGCAACTGCGCCCCGGTGCGCAGGGCATTTCCACCGATGTCTGCGTGCCCCTGTCGCGGCTGGCCGATTGCGTGACCGCGACGCAAGCCAAGCTGGCGGAGCTTGGGTTCACCGCACCGGTTGTGGGCCATGTGGGGGACGGGAATTTCCACACGCTCCTGCTGATTGATATGGAGAACGCCGATGAGATCACGCGGGCCGAAGGCTTCGTGGGTTGGCTCAATGATCTGGCGATTTCGATGGACGGCACCTGCACAGGCGAGCATGGAATCGGGCAGGGCAAGGCGAAATACCTCGAACGCGAGCTTGGCTCGGAGGCGATTGCGATGATGGCGGCGATCAAGCGCGGGATTGACCCCGACAACATCTTCAACCCCGGCAAAATGCGCCTGCCGAACTGATGGTGCGCCCGACCGCTTCAACCGTGCCCTCCGCCCATGCCGAACCGCATTTGTCGGGGCGTTCGGGCTGGCTGCGTGCGGCGGTGATGGGGGCCAATGACGGGATCCTGTCCACCGCGTCGCTGATCGCGGGGGTGGCTGCGGGATCGGGCGACAAGGCGGTGATCCTGCTGGCAGGGCTTGCGGGCATGGTGGCCGGTGCGCTGAGCATGGCGGCGGGGGAATATGTCTCGGTGTCGAGCCAGGCCGATGTCGAAAAGGCCGATGTGGCGCGCGAACGGCGCGAATTGGAGACCAATCCCGAAGGCGAATTGGCCGAGTTGCAGGCAATCTACGAAGAGCGCGGGTTGCGTTCGGATCTTGCTGCGGAAGTGGCCGAAGAACTGACGCAACACGATGCGTTGACAACGCATCTGCGCGACGAGATCGGCCTCACGGACCTCTCGCCGCCGCGCCCGGTGCAGGCGGCTCTGGTCTCGGCGGCGACGTTTGCGGCAGGGGCGGCGGTGCCACTTGGCGTGGCGGCGTTTGTGCCGGTGTCGGGGCTGATCTGGTGGGTGGCGGCAGGCACTTTGGTGGCGTTGGGATTGTTGGGCGCGCTGGGGGCGCAGGCTGGTGGCGCGCCGCGCGGGCGGGCGGCTTTGCGCGTGATCCTGTGGGGCGCGCTGGCGATGGCGGCGACCAGTGCCATCGGCGCGTTGGTGGGCGAAGTGCTCTAGCCGCTCAGGGCAGGGCCCGCGCCATGGCGAGCGCGCCGTCAAGGGCGGTGCCTGCAGCAGGTCTTGACCCAGGCGGCAGCGCGTCGGGGGTGCGCTCCACCAAGGCCGCGCCCAAGCCTCCGGTCATGACCCAAGGTGCGCCGTCGGGATGGCCGATGTCTTCAAAGGCGATCACAACTTCACGCAGCACCTTTGAGCGCAAACTGTGGGCCCAGTCCCCGTCGCTCGCCACGACCAGCGGGGCCAACTGACCAAACGCCTCGGGTGTCGCATTGGCCGCAAACTCCACCGGATGCGCGTCAAGGGCCCGCCATATCTGTTGGCGCAAGGGGTCGTGTGACCAATGCGGCGCGCGCCCGTCCTCGATCCACATCAACTGCCGCAATGCTTCGCGCCCGAGCCACGCGGCGGAGCCTTCATCGCCGATCTGAACGCCCCAGCCACCATGATGGGTGATCCCGCGCGCGTCGCGGCGGATGAAGAACGACCCCGTTCCAAGGTTGACCAAAGTGCCCTGATCGCCATCAAACGCGCCTTCCAGCGCCGTCACACTGTCGTCCACCACATTGGCAAGAAACGGCAGGCGCATCGCGAAGGCATCGGCTGTGCCAGGCAGGCGGCACCCGGCTAGCCCTGCCACGACGCGGGCGCTTTGCATATTATCGAGGCTCAGCGACATCTGCCCCAGCGCGCCCAGAAGGGCGGCGCGGATTGCGGCCTCGGCTGCGGCGGGGTCGGTTACGACATTGGCCGGGCCGCCTGTCGCGCGCGCCGCGCGACCCTGCGTCGAGACCACAACCCGGCAACCCGAGCCGCCGCCGTCAATGCCGATGTCGATCCGGTCCGTCATGGCCAAAGCATACCGCGCCACTCAGATCAGCGAAACCGCCTGGCCCGTCGCGGCACTCTCCTGCGCGGCCATGCCGATGCGCACCGCCGCTGCGCCATCGGCCAGCGTGACCTCGGGCCGCGCGCCCTTGCGCACCACATCGAGGAAGCGCAGGTGTTGGTAATAGGTCGAGCCGTGGTGATCGCCCGCCGTCAGCAGATCCTTGTCCACCGGCGTCTCGTGCACGATCTTGCCGGTCGTGGGCAGGCGCGGGCTGACGATGACCTTGGGCGTGGGCGCAGGCCCGATGTCGAAGTTCCAGAACCGCGTGGGGCCGGGCACCTTGGCCTCGATCTTGCCGGAGGGGCCGACGGCGCTGATCTCCTCCTGATATTCGCTGCCCTCGGCGAACATGCACAGATCCAGCATCGCGCGCGCGCCACGGGCGAAATCGACGATGACGAAACCGTGGTCCCAGATATCGGGCACCTCGCCGTTGTAGCGCTCGTCAAGGTGGTTCACGGCCTGGCCCGCACTTGCCATCACGCGCACCGCCTCATCGTCGAGGATCAGGCGCATGAGATCGAAGAAGTGGCAGCATTTCTCGACCAGCGTGCCGCCCGAATTGCGGTTGAACCGGTTCCAGTCGCCGACCTTTTCCAGAAACGGAAAGCGATGTTCACGGATCGCCAGCATCTTGATCTCGCCGGTCGCCGCATCGCACAGCTCGCGGAATTTCGCGACGGGGGGCATGTAGCGGTATTCCATCGCGACCCAGATCGGGGCGGGATATTCCTTGACCAGCCTGGCGAGAACCGGCGCATCGGCGGGGTCGGTATAAAGCGGCTTTTCCATCAGGACGGGCAGGGCGCGTGTGGCTGCGATGCGCCCCAGCACCTCCACATGGGTGTGGTTGGGCGAGGCCACCACCAGCGCGTCGACATCATCGCGTGCCACGACGGCCTCCAGATCCGCACAGCGCACGGCGTGGGGCACCAGTGCCGATGTCGCCGCGGCCATGCCCTCGTCCGGCTCGAAAAAGGCGGTGACTTCGGCCCCGGACAGGAGTGCTATGTTGCGGATATGCTCTTGCCCCATCATCCCGGAGCCGACGATGCCGTAGCGCGTCATGTTCTATTTCCCTGTTATGGGCGGGGTCTCAGGGGACCCTCGCGAAATATTGGGCACGGGTCGGATCGTACCAGGTCCAGCTTGCCTCGGCGGGCTGCGCCCCCTGATCGAAGGCGCGGCGTTCAATCAACGGGAGGTTCTGGCCCGGCGCCGCGCCAAATTCGGCGGGCGCCCAGTCGGGCAGGGGCCCCATGCGGATCACATCCTCGGCCGCGTCGATCTTGAGGCCAAGCCGGTCCTCATAACTGCGATAAAGCGATTCCGAGACGGTTTTCGGCGTTAGCGCCCCCTTGTCGAGCCACCGCGCGTCGAGCCAGATTTCCTCGACCGCGACAGGGGTGTCGGACAGAAACCGCAAGCGCCGGATCCGCAGCCCGATGTCGGAGGCCCCGATCGCAGGCAGCGCGGCGGGCTTGGCCGCGCGCGTCATGTCGAGGATGCGCGCTGTCGGCAGGCCGCCCCCCTGACCCGCCAATTCCAGGCGCAACAACGCGTAGGTGCCCACCGAGCGATTGCCGCCCAAGACGTAATTGCCCGAGCCCTGCCGACGCTCGATCAGCCCACGATCCACCAACAACTGCAGCGCTTTGCGCAAGGTGGCGACGGCCACGCCCTTGTCGGCGGCCATCGCGCGTTCGGGGGGCAGTTTGTGACCCGCCGCCATGCGGCCCGATCCGATGTCGCGGGTCAAGTCTTCGGCGATGCGCAAATAGGTCGGAAGGGCGCCGGACGTGGTGTCCGTCGGTGGCGGCGCAGCGGCGGCGCGCAGCGGTTTTGGCATCGCGCGTCCTCCCCCGCTGGCCAGAATTGATATACCATTGATATAGTGCTGTTGCGGTGCTACCCGAGGTGAGACGACCGCGCAAGGGAGGACGCGAGGGATGACAGTGGTTCCCGTCACATCGGCGGATCTTGACGCCGCCGAGGTCAGCTGGTTCGCGGCGCTCTGCTCGGACGATTACGAATTCCTGGGCGTGCCCGATGGTCGCCTGCGCTCGTCCTGGGCGCATTGTTCGGGCATCGTGCAGGAGGCCGAGCGTCAGGGGTTTCGCAACATCCTGTGCCCGTCGTCGTATCAGGTGGGCCAGGACACGCTGTCGTTCGTGGCGGGCTGCGCGCCGATCACCGAAAAGATCAACCTGCTGGCCGCCGTGCGCTGCGGCGAGATGCAGCCGATCATGCTGGCGCGGACCATCGCCACGCTCGACCACATGCTCGAAGGGCGGCTGACGGTGAACATCATCTCGTCGGACTTTCCGGGCGAGACGGCGGAGTCGGGCTTTCGCTACCAACGCTCGCGCGAGGTGGTCGAGATCCTCAAGCAGGCCTGGACCCGAGACGAGATCACCTACAAGGGCGAGGTCTACGATTTCGAAGGATTAACCACCGACCCCGTGCGCCCCTATCAGACCGGCGGACCGCTTCTCTATTTCGGCGGTTATTCCCCGGCCGCGCTGGAGCTGTGCGGGCAGCATTGCGATGTCTATCTGATGTGGCCCGAGCCGAAAGAGGCGCTGGCGCAGCGGATGCGCGACGTGAACGCGGTCGCCGAACGCTATGGCCGGACGCTCGATTACGGGCTGCGCGTGCATATGATCGTGCGCGACACCGAGGCGGAGGCGCGCGACTATGCCGAGCATCTGACCTCCAAGCTGGATGATGAGTACGGCCAGCTGATCCGCGAACGGGCGTTGGATTCGGGCTCTCTCGGGGTGTCGCATCAGGCCAAGGCGCGCGAATTGGCCGACAAATTCGGCTACGTGGAGCCGCATCTGTGGACTGGTATTGGCCGGGCGCGGTCGGGTTGCGGCGCGGCTTTGGTGGGCTCCGCCGATCAGGTCCTGACGCAGATCGAAGCGTACAAAAAGATGGGCATCCGCGCCTTCATCTTCTCGGGCTATCCGCATATGGATGAATGCAAGCACTTCGGGCGACTGGTCATGCCCGATCTGAAAACATGTTCAATGCCAGAGGTTTACGGGCGCGTGCCGTCCGGCACACCCGCCACACCTCTGGGCACAGGGGAGCGCCGCTAATGGCCCGTGAAATGGATCGTGTCACCGTTGGGGGCATCGAAATGTCCCGCATCGTCTACGGCATGTGGCGGCTTGGGGATGATGACGACACTTCGCCCGCCCATGTGCAGGCCAAGGTCGAAGCCTGCCTGGCGCAGGGCATCACTACGATGGATCAGGCCGATATCTATGGCGGCTACATCGCCGAAGGGCTTCTGGGCGCCGCGTTCAAAGCCGCGCCCGGTCTGCGCGACAAGGTCGAGATCGTCACCAAATGTGATATCGTGGCGCCCATCGGCAAGCATTCCGAAAAACGGGTCAAATATTACGACACCAGCGCGGACTATGTGACGGCCTGCGTCGATACCTCCCTGAAAGAGATGGCGATTGATGTCATCGACCTGCTTTTGATCCACCGTCCCGACCCACTGATGGACCATGCGGAAACCGGCGCGTGCCTGGACGGACTGGTCGCCTCCGGCAAGGTGCGCGCCGTGGGTGTGTCGAACTTCCGCCCGTGGGATTGGGAGCTTCTGCAATCGGCGATGGACACGCCCCTGGCCACCAACCAGATCGAAATGTCGGTCCTGCACCACGCGCCCTTCACCAATGGCGACGTGGCCTTTCACCAGCGTCAGGGGCAGCCCCTGATGGCATGGTCGCCGCTGGCCGGTGGGACGCTCTTTGGCAAAGACGGCGCGGCGGTCCGCGCGGTTCTGGACCGGGTTGGCGCAGATCACGGCGTCGGTGCGGATGCCGTGGCCATCGCCTGGTTGTTGCACCATCCGGCGCGGATCCTTCCTGTCATGGGGACCAACAACCTGAGCCGGATCAAGGGCTTGTCGGACACGCTTAAAGTGAACCTCACCCGCGTTGATTGGTTCGAGATCTACACCGCAGCGCTCGGTCACGAGGTGGCGTGACGCTGCGAGGACAGCCGCAGGCTCAAGCAGTGTTGCGCAGGCTCACAGGTGCGACAGGTGGTTCGCGCAGCCCGTCAGCGCGGCATAATCATCCGTCACGACGCTGACGCCGAACTGCTCCATGAAGCCCGAAAACCGCCCCTTGCCGCGGAACGCATCGGTGAAGCCGAACTGCGCCAGATGCGGGGCGAAGGCGCGGGTGACGCCGCCGACCATGTAAATGCCACCGAACGGCAAGTGCGAAAGTGCCAGGCTACCGGCGCTCTCGCCCATCACGCGCACGAACAACGCGCCCGTGGCGCAGGCCGCGACCTCACCCTCGGCGATGCGCGCCAGAACATCGGCCGGGTCGATGTCTTCGCCGTGCAGCGCCCGGTGCAGGTGGCGCACGCCCCGGCCCGACAGGACCTCTTCCACCGAGGGAAAGCCCTTGGCGTCGCACAGATCGCCCAACAGCGGATGCAGCGCTTCGATGGAGGCCGGAAGGCTCACGTGGCCTGCCTCCGAGGGCGGCACGAACCGCCCGGCGGCGGTATCGAAGACGGGGCAGGCGTTGAAGCCAGTGCCGATCCCGATCACCAGCTTGGCGGCCTTGGGGTTGGTCGAGGGCTGCGGCAGAACCTCCTGTAGATCGTCTGCCGCAACCTGTCCGATGGCGTGGCCCTGCGCCTGCAAATCGTTGAGCACGGCGACCCGTTCGGCGCTCAGCGCCTCGGCCAGCACCGTCTTGTCGATCCGCCAATCCAGGTTGGTCAACGTCCCCACGCCGTCATGCACCGGCCCCGCCATCGCCACGCAACAGCCCGTCACGGCCGCGCGGTCCTGCCCGGTGTCAGCCAGATAGCGCGCGATCACCGCCGCGATCCCGCCGTGGTCGGCGTTGCGATAGCGCGACACGCTATTCATACGGACCGCCGCGTCATCGGCAAGGGCCACGCGCGTGTTGGTGCCGCCGATATCTGCGACAAGCGAAAGGGCCATGATGGGCAATCCTATTCCGGGCGGCGCGTCAGCTGCGCCACCAATCTGCGAGCGCGTGATAGGACGCTTTGGGCGTTCTTGCCAAGGTCTCGAAATCCACATGCACCAGGCCGAAGCGCTTCTCGTAGCCAAGCGCCCATTCGTAATTGTCCATCAAAGACCACACGAAATAGCCCGCAACGGGCGCGCCATCGGCCACGGCGGCCTGCACTGCGCGCAGGTGTTCATCGAGATACGCGATACGATCGGGGTCGGGTGTGGTGGCCGAGGCCATGCCGTTCTCGGTCACATAAATCGGCAGATCACCGGTATATTCCCGCGCCGCCCGGGTCAGGAATTGATGCAGGGCGTCGGGATAAATCTCCCATCCCATATCGGTCAGCGGGCCTTGCGGGGGCCGCTCCTGGTAGGCGGGCCAGGGTGCGTCGGCCCGGTGTGCGATGCGCTTGCGGGTGTAGAAATTCACGCCAAGCCAATCCAGCGGCGACTGGATCGTGGCGAAATCGTCCTGCCATCCGGCGGGCAGATACGGCGCCAGCCCCTCCAGAACCTCCGCCGGATATTCCCCCTTGAACAACCCGCCCAGGAAGAACCGGTTGTAGATCGCGTCGTAGCGTGCCGTCGCGGCCATGTCTTCCGGCGCATCGCTGGCCGCCGTGGCCCATTCGAAATTGCAAACCGCGCCCAGGTTTTGCATGCCCAAGCCCTTGCACACCTGAATGGCGCGCCCATGGCTCAGCAGCACGTGGTGCATCGCGCGCGCCGTGGCGCGGATGTCGCGCAGGCCCGGCGCATGGTGGCCGTCGAAATGGCTGAGCCAGCCGACGCACCACGGCTCGTTGATCGGTGCAAGTGACCACAGACGGTCGCCCAGACGGCGCGCCACAACCTCCGTATACTCGGCAAACCAATGCGGCATGTCGGCGTTGCGCCAGCCACCGCGGTCGGCCAGCGCCTGCGGCAATTCCCAGTGATAGAGAGTCAGCGCGGGCGACACGCCACGCTCCAGCAGTCCGTCGACCAGCCGGTCGTAGAAATCCAGCCCTTCGCCATTCACCGCCCCGGTGCCTTCGGGCATGACCCGCGCCCAGGACGTGCTGAAGCGGTAGACATCCGCGCCGAGCCCCTGGATCAGATCAAGGTCCTCGTCGAGCCGGTGGTAATGGTCGCAGGCCCGCGCGCCATCTTCGAACCGCACCACATTGCCGGGCGTCGCGGCGAAACTGTCCCAATGGGTCGGGCCTGCGCCGCCGAATTGGTGGCCCTCGATCTGATAGGCGGAGGTGGCGACGCCGAAGCGGAAGCCGTCCGGAAAGTCGGCGCGGGTGAAATTCATGTCATGTCCTTGAAACAAGTAGGGTAATCGGGATCAGACCGGGGCAGGGCCGGTGGACCGCCCGACGGTCAGGTCGGTGTCCCACAGCTCCTGAACGGGCGGTTGGTTCGGCGTGTCGATCAGGCTCAGCAGGATCTCGGCGCAGCGCGTCCCCGCTGCCCGGATCGAGGACCTTGTGGCGGTAAAGGCGGGCCCGCCGGGCATCTCGTTGCCCTCGTTTCCAAGGTAGCTGAGCCCGTCGTCATGGCAGATGATCGACACGTCCTTCGCAATCCGCAGCCCGCGCTCGCCGGCCGCGCGGCGGATCCCGATGGCGGGAATGATCGAGGCGGCAAGAAACGCAGTGGGCGGGTTTGGCGCGTCGAGCATCTCACTCGCGGCACGGTATCCGTATTCCTCGGTCATCACATCCGATTGCATCCACGCCGGGTTCGGCGCTAGGTCGCGCGCGGCCATGGCCTGCTCGAACCCGACCCGGCGTCGGCGCGCAAAATCGAGCGTTTCCTGCCCGTTGACCAGCGCAATCTTGCGGTGCCCGAGGTCGAGAAGAAACTCGGTCGCCCGCTGGAACGCGCGGATATTGGCCACGTCGAGCCACGAATACCCCTGCGGCGAAGCGGTCCGGCCATGCACCAGAAACGGCAGGCCAAGCTCCTGCAGGAGCGGCACGCGAGGGTCCTCCATCGTCGGTGCCTGCACGATGACGCCATCGACCGACGCATTGGCCGACATCTGACGGTAGGCGGCCTCGGTCTCGTCGACCGGCACGATCGACAGCAGCAAATCATAGCCCTCGCGCGCATAGACCTCGCCCGCACCGGCGATGAAATCGGCGAAAATCGGGTTCACCATCTCCGAGCGGTGCACCATCGGCATCACGTGGCCGATCGCCATCGCGCGCCCGGTCGCAAGGCGGCGCGCCTTGACGTTGGGCGTATATTGCGCCGCTTCCGCCGCCGCCTGCACCCGCAGGCGGGTTTCTTCCCGCACCTCGGGGTAGCCGTTCAAAGCCCGGCTTACGGTGGTTTGGCTCAGCCCGAGCGACTCGGACAATTGCTTGAGGTTCATGCGAAATCGGCTTCCAAAGCGCTTCGAAAGTGTCGGTGACCGTAGCGTCCGCCTGCCGCGCCTGTCAAAGGGGCAATTGCGAAAACCAAGCACACACTGGCCATTTGCTTGCGGAAATGCGAGCAGCTGCAGAGTTCGATTGACACGGGCCGTTGCATCGGCAAGGGTTGCATCAACCCAAAGCGCTTTGGAGAGAGGCGCAGCGGGGCTACGCACGCGTCAGGCCAAGCCGATGACGCGAAACTGACTGGGAGGTCACACATGAAGAAGATGTATCTGGCCAGTGCGGCTGCACTGGCGCTTTCCGCGGGCGGCGCGCTGGCTGATGGTCACATCAACCACGTTTTTGCCATTGGTGAAGGCGATTTCAACTGGGATAGCTACACGACGTTCGCCGACGGCTTCGATCTGGCCGGGCAGACCGTGACGATCACCGGGCCATGGACCGGCGCGGATGCGGAACTTGTGAACTCCGTCCTCGATTACTTCGAAAGCGCCACCGGCGCGGTCGTCGAATACTCCGGCTCCGACAGCTTCGAGCAGGACATCGTGATCGCCACGCAGGCCGACAGCCCCCCCAACATCGCCGTGTTTCCGCAGCCGGGCCTGATCTCCGACCTCGCGTCGCGCGGTGAACTGACCCCGCTCAGCGACGAGACCGCCGATTGGCTGCGCGAAAACTACGCCGCGGGCGAATCGTGGGTGTCGCTGGCCACCGCCGCAGGTCCCGATGGCGCCGAGGCGCTCTACGGGTTCTTCTACAAGGTCGACGTGAAATCGCTTGTCTGGTACTCGCCCGAGGCCTTTGACGAAGCGGGCTACGACGTGCCCGAGACGATGGAAGACCTGATCGCGCTGTCCGACCAGATCGTCGCCGATGGCGAGACGCCGTGGTGCATCGGTCTGGGATCGGGGGCCGCGACAGGCTGGCCCGCGACCGACTGGGTCGAGGACATCATGCTGCGCACCCAATCGCCCGACGTCTATGACGCCTGGGTCGCCAACGAGATGCCGTTCGACGCGCCCGAAGTGGTCAACGCGATCGAAGTCTTCGGCTCTTTCGCGCGCAACGACGATTGGGTAAACGGTGGTGCCGAAGCAGTCGCATCCACCGACTTCCGCGACAGCCCCGGTGGCCTGTTCACCTTCCCGGCGGAATGCTACATGCACCGCCAGGCATCGTTCATCCCGACCTTCTTCCCCGAAGATGCGGATGCGGATTTCTTCTACTTCCCCGCATTCGCCGGTGAAGACCTCGGCTCGCCGGTTCTCGGCGCAGGCACGGCCTTCGGCATCACCCAGGACAGCGAAGCGGCGCAGGCCCTGATCGCGTTCCTCCAGACGCCGATCGCCCACGAAGTGTGGATGGCGCAGTCTGGCTTCCTGACCCCGCATACCGGCGTGAACTCTGATCTGTTTGCCTCCGGCACCCTGCGTCAGATGAACGACATCCTTCTCGGCGCCACGACCTTCCGGTTCGACGCGTCCGACCTTATGCCGTCCGAGATCGGTGCAGGCATCTTCTGGTCCGGCATGGTCGATTATGTCGGCGGTGCGGATGCGGCCACGGTCGCCGGAGAGATCCAGGCGCGTTGGGACGAGATCCAGTAAGGCCCTCTCACGGAGCCTGACAAACGGCCCCGGCCCGCCACGCGCGGGCCGGGGCCCACTCCGAAGGCCGCACAACCGGCCCGACAAAAGCGGCCCAAAGCGGCCCGCCCGGATCGAGCGCATCGGCCCACACACACTCGACCGGGGAGGGCGCGGCCCATGTCGCCATTCATTCAAGGCATCATCACCATCGTGGTCGGCGTCGGCGGATGCGTCGGATATTTCTACTTCGCCAACCTGTTCATCGATAAGGTTCTGTTCCCCGCCCGTGGCGCCAACGCCGGGCGCAACATCAACCGCGCCAACCAGCTTCGGCCATGGGTGTTCCTGTTTCCCGCGATGTTCGCGCTTGGGCTGTACCTGATGTACCCGGTGGTGGGCTCGTTCTTTCGCTCGCTCTACGACCGCTCGGGCGATGAATTCGTGGGCCTGGGCAATTACGCGCGCCTGTTCAACAACCCCGATTTCCGGCAAGCGTTTTTCAACAACATCCTCTGGGCGCTGGTCGTGCCCGCGCTCTCGACCTTCCTGGGCCTCGTGATCGCGCAGCTCACCGACAAGCTGAGATGGGGCAATATCGCCAAATCTATCATTTTCATGCCCATGGCCATCAGCTTTGTCGGCGCCTCGCTGATCTGGAAATTCGTCTACGCCCAGGACCCCGACATCGGCATCATCAACGCCATTCGCGTCTTCTTCGGTGCGGAAGAGGGCATCGACCCGCTGCAGATCGGCTTCTGGAACAACTTCCTGCTGATGGTCATCCTCGTCTGGATCCAGACGGGCTTTGCCATGGTGATCCTGTCCGCCGCCCTGCGCGGTATTCCCGAGGAAACCATCGAGGCCGCGATCATTGACGGGGCCAGCCCGATGCAGGTGTTCTTCAAGATCAAGGTGCCGCAGATCATGGGCACGATCGTGGTCGTCTGGACCACGATCACGATCCTCGTGCTGAAGGTCTTCGACATCGTTTACACGATGACCGGCGGCAATTTCGGCACCGACATCCTGCCGTCGTTCATGATGGACTTCATGTTCCGCGATGACGGGCAAGCCACCGCCGTGGCCTTCGTGATCATGCTGGTGGTTTTGCCGGTGATGATCTGGAACATCGTGCAAGCCCGCAAGGAAATGCGCTGAGCCTGGCCCCGATGGCCCGCGACGCAAGGAGCAAGACCAATGGATAACATCGCCGGACAGAAAAGCAGCCTTTCAGTCGTCACCAACATCGCGGTGTTCCTGATCGTGTTGGCGTGGCTGATCCCGACCGTGGGTCTCTTCGTCAGCTCGTTCCGGGACCGCGATCAGATCAGCGCTTCGGGCTGGTGGGTGGCGCCCTTCGCGGTCGAGCTGAGCTATCGCACCCGCGGCGACGCGACCCCCGTGGAACAGGACGGGATGTTTGCGATCGAGGGGAATATCTTCACCACCGAAGAGGTCCGCGACAGCTTCGCCAGCGGTGAAAGCTCGGTTTCGGCCTTTGGCCTGCGCGGGCGTGAGCCGGGCGCGTTCGCCGCCGGGACGGAGGCCGAAAACCGCGACGGCGGCATTGTCCGGATCGACCCCGATGGCTCCTATGTCTACACGTCGCCCGAGCCCATAGACGGCGCGCCGCGGCTCTACTTCCTGGCTGAAACACCGCCGGATTTCACCTTGGACAATTATGCGCAGGTCCTGACCGGCCTCGACGAGGACGAACGCGGCGAAGAGATCGCCTCGGGCGCCAGCTTCGGTGAGCTTCTGTTCGAGGAAGAAGGCATATTCCGCAACTTCATCAATACATTGACGGTCACGATCCCGGCAACGATCATCCCGATCCTGATCGCGGCTTTCGCGGCCTATGCGCTGGCGTGGATGGATTTCCCGGGCCGGGGTCTGTTGATCGCGACCGTTGTGGGCCTGCTGGTCGTGCCCCTGCAACTGGCGCTGGTGCCGCTTTTGAATCTGCATGTGCAGATCGGCATCGGGCAGAGCTTTTTGGGGATATGGCTGGCCCATACCGGCTTTGGCCTGCCGCTCGCGATTTATTTGTTACGCAACTACATGGTCGGCCTGCCGCGTGACATCATCGAATCCGCCAAGGTCGACGGGGCGACGGATTTCCAGATCTTCACCAAGATCATCCTGCCGCTCAGCTTCCCGGCCCTGGCGAGCTTTGCGATCTTCCAATTCCTGTGGACCTGGAACGATTTGCTGGTGGCAAAGGTCTTCCTGCCGGCCTCGGGTGACAGCCAGGTCATGACGGTCAAGATCGCCGACGACCTTCTGGGCTCGCGGGGCGGCGATTGGGGCATCCTTGCGACAGCGGCCTTCGTGTCGATCGCGATCCCGCTTCTGGTGTTTTTCACCATGCAACGCTACCTCGTGCGCGGCCTTCTGGCGGGGTCCGTGAAGTGAGCTGCGTTGTCCCTGCCATGGCCCGTGGCCCGGCCCTTGCGATTTGCGCGGCCGGTGTGGTTTGCGCCACCGGTGCAAGCGCGCAGGCGAGCCCGACATGCCGCGCCACACTCGCCGCGCATGACACGCTGGCCCCCGGCTTGTCAGTGGCCGAGGTGGTCGACCGCATCGGGTGCGACGGCGTCACGATCCGGTCGGTGGCGTGGGATGGCAATGGCGTGCCCGGAAGCAATATGATCTTGATCTTTGGCGACGACGTTTTGCTGAGCATGCAGCAAATCGGACTTCAATAGGAAACTTGAATACATGAACCTGATGCAAGACATGCCCAAGGGCAAAATCATCGCTCCCGACACCGATTGGTGGCGCGGCGCCGTTATTTATCAGGTCTACCCGCGCAGTTTTCAGGACAGCAACGGGGACGGGATCGGCGATCTTGCGGGCATCATCCACCGGATGGAGCACATCGCCGAGCTTGGCGTCGACGCGGTCTGGATCTCGCCGTTCTTCCGCTCTCCGATGCTCGATTTCGGCTATGACGTCAGCGATTACCGCGATGTCGATCCCATGTTCGGCAGCCTTGGCGATTTCGACGCCCTGATCGCGCGTGCCCATGATCTGGGTCTGAAGGTGCTCATCGATCTGGTGCTCAGCCATACCTCGAACCAGCATCCGTGGTTTCAGGAAAGCCAATCCAACACCACCAACGCCAAGGCCGATTGGTATGTCTGGGCCGATGCCAAACCCGATGGCACGCCGCCCAACAATTGGTTGTCGATCTTCGGCGGCTCGTCCTGGGAATGGTCGGGCGAGCGGATGCAGTATTACCTGCACAATTTCCTCAAGGAACAGCCCGATCTGAATTTCCACAACCCGGATGTGCAGGAAGAGCTTCTGTCCGTCGCGCGCTTCTGGCTGGATCGTGGCGTCGATGGCTTCCGCCTCGACACGATCAATTTCTATATCCACGACAAGCAGTTGCGCGACAATCCCGCGCTCGATCCCGCCGCGCGCAATGCCACCATCGCGCCCGAGGTGAACCCCTACAATTGGCAGGACCACCTCTATGACAAGAACCAGCCCGAGAACCTCGAATTCCTGCGTCGTCTGCGTGCGGTGATGGATGAATACCCCGCCGTGACCGCCGTGGGCGAGGTCGGAGATGGCCAGTACGGCCTCCAGCTTCAGGCCGAATACACGTCCGGCGGCGACAAGATGCACATGTGCTATTCGTTCGAATTTCTCTCTGGCCAGCCGCCCACCGCCGAGCGCTTCGGCGCGGTGCTTCTCGATTACGAGAACGAGATCGGCGACGGATGGGCCTGTTGGGCGTTTTCCAACCACGACGTGGTGCGCCATGCCTCGCGCTGGAACCTTGGCGAGCAGGGCCGCCGCCTGATCACCGGCGTTCTGCTCAGCCTGCGCGGCTCCGTCTGCCTATATCAGGGCGAGGAACTGGGTCTGACCGAGGCCTATGTCGCCTATGAGGATTTGCAGGATCCCTACGGCATCCGCTTCTGGCCCAAGTTCAAGGGCCGCGACGGGTGCCGCACGCCGATGCCCTGGATCGCCGACAACCAGAACGGCGGCTTTTCCGATGCCAAACCGTGGCTGCCGGTGGCCGTTGAACACCTGTCGCAATCGGTGGCCAATCAAAGCCAGAACCCCGACTCGACGCTGCATTTCTACCGCAGGATGATCGCGTTCCGGCAAAGCTACGACGCCCTCACAAAGGGCAGCCTGGAGCTGTTGAATACATCCGACGGCATCCTGTCCTTTTTGCGCATGCACGGGGATCAGACGCTGTTTTGCGCATTCAACATGACCGGCGGCGCGCTGCCGATCACGTTGCCCGACGGCGTCTGGACCCAAGACCGCGGCGCGCCGTTCGAGCCGCTGGAAACCGACAACGGCGTCACGCTGCCGCCGTTCCAAGCCTATTTCGCGGCGCGCGCCGCGGACAGCCACTAAACCGGAGGGAGACGGGGCATGGCCAATTTGAAATTGACGGATGTCGAAAAGACCTATGGCGGCACCGTTCAGGTGCTGCGCGACATCAACCTGGACATCGAACAGGGCGAATTGATCGTCTTCGTCGGGCCTTCGGGCTGTGGCAAGTCCACGCTTCTGCGGATGATCGCGGGGCTCGAAAAGATCACCGGCGGCGCGCTCGAGATCGACGGCGACGTGGTCAATGATGTTCCCCCGTCCGAGCGTGGCATTGCCATGGTGTTCCAATCCTACGCGCTCTATCCGCACATGACGGTGCGCGATAACATGGCGTTTGCGCTGAAAATCGCGGGCGACAGCGCCGATGAGATCAATCGCAAGGTCAACGCCGCCGCCGAAAAGCTGCAGCTGGAAAACTTCCTCGACCGTCTGCCCAAAGCGCTCTCCGGCGGGCAGCGGCAGCGCGTCGCGATTGGCCGCTCGATCGTGCGTGACCCGAAGGTCTACCTCTTTGACGAACCGCTCTCCAACCTCGACGCGTCCCTGCGTGTCGCCACCCGCATTCAGATCGCGCAGCTCAAGGAAGAGATGCCCGACAGCACCATGATCTACGTCACCCACGACCAGGTCGAGGCCATGACGCTGGCCTCGCGCATCGTCGTTCTGGCAGGCGGCGGCGTGGCGCAGGTCGGCTCACCGCTGACGCTCTATGAAAAG
Organism: Gymnodinialimonas ulvae; assembly: GCF_037543845.1. Lineage (NCBI taxonomy): Bacteria > Pseudomonadati > Pseudomonadota > Alphaproteobacteria > Rhodobacterales > Paracoccaceae > Gymnodinialimonas > Gymnodinialimonas ulvae. The sequence goes on along the minus strand of NZ_JBBIFX010000001.1, from coordinate 1,096,449 downwards.
CCCAATTCCACCTTCGTGGCCAAGTTCATCGGCTCACCCGCGATGAACCTGATGAAAGGCAAGATCGTCGGTACCGGCGCCGTCACGACGCTCGAAATGGAGCAGGGCGGCGGTACGATCACCTCCCATTATCCCTCCAACGAGGCCGACATGGGGGCCGTGGTCGAGGTCGGCATCCGCCCCGAGGATATGGTCGAGGCCGACGGCTCGGACTTCGCCTATCACGGCACGGTCGAGATCACCGAAGCCCTCGGCGAGGTCACATTGCTCTACTTCAAGCGCGCCGACCCGAACGATGATCCGGTCATCGGCAAGCTTGCGGGCATCCACAAGAACCTGCGCGGCAACGACGTCAAACTCACCGCAGCACCGGAAAAGGTGCATGTGTTCAAGGACGGGATCAGTCTGAACTACCGCGACGAGGCCGTGTTCCTTCCGGGCGTCCAACCGCACTGAGGCGCGGCTGACTCACGCGTCGGATGTCGACAAAGACCACGCCGTCGCCGATCGCGGCGGGCCTATGCCGCGTCCTGAAGCGCCTTGTTTCGGAACAGGGCGCGGCCCCAGCTCAATTTGACGTCGAGCATCTCAAATCCGTGCTCGAACAGGAAATTGGCCTGGTCCGTGAAAGTCTGCTCTTTCGCCGCGCCGCGCTCATTGCCGCCGTCAATTGCGACGTAATCTATGATCTTCAAGGCACGTTCCGCGCCTTGCAGGATCTCGGGCTCAAATCCTTCCGCTTCCAGCTTGAACAACCGAATGGCGCGCAACTCCTGCTCTTCGACGAAATCATCCAGCCTGAGCGTTGAAAGCGTCACTTTCGCATCATATCGGGACGGCTCGATAAAACTGGAATCCGCATCCTTTTCGTTCACATAGAACGTCAGCGTTTCCGCCTTGTTTCCAAGCCCATAGTTCATATTGGTGCAATCCGGCGCATTCTGCGCAATCGACTTGAACTCACCGTCTCCCGGCTCGAATGGAATGTAGTTCTCCGGCGCAATGCGGCCCCGCAATGTCAGCCAGAGATCGGCATAATTCGCACCGCAATCCACCACGACATCATCGGGGCGCATTTCGACATGCTCGAGGCAATAGGAATTCCACAATTGTTTCGCGCGATGGGTCAGGCCGTATTTGTAAATACTGGCCCCACGTCTGAAATTATGGAAGTACTGCCGCCGATCCCCGTCTTCGGCGAAGAACAGATCAACCGCGTCCTCGTATCCGAACCGGACATCGCGCCCCTTGAGCGCGGATTTGGCATTTGCCACTTTCAGGGCGCGGTGCGCGGTATGGATCTTTTGCATCTTTGTCACCGAAACGCCTGCGATATCCGGTCCATCGCTCCAGAACGCATAGCGCCCGAGGCCGTCCCGACGCGCGGACCGTACCGCCCGGACCTGACCGCCACAAGGGGACGGATCGCGCCTCAATCGCCCAATCCCCCCTGCGCTGCCCGCGTCTCACGCCAGCGGGATCCAGATCTCCACCTCTCCGCGCCCCGTCACGGCATCAAACCTGTCGTCGTAGCGCTCGAACTCCGGGGCCGGCGCCGGTGTCAGCCCCGCATCCGGCAGCGCCTTGTTCCATATCGAATAAATCGTCTTCGGCAGGTCCCCAACCGTCCCGCGATGGGTGAACACCGCGTAACGCCCGCCCGGAATGTCGAGCGTCTGCATGCCGTCGGGCACGTTCGGACCCTCCATCCCGGCCATGTAATGGAAATCGCCGGTCTCGCCAGTATCGTAGCTTACCCCATAGGTCACCCCGGGCGGCCCGATCTCAAGGTAGCGCTGCGCAAAGCTCTGCCACAGGCCCGGCACCGCGCTGATGTCAAAGCCGCGCACCTGCGTGCCAAGCCCCACCACGCGAAACGCCCCGTGCTCCCGGATCTCGGGCGCGGCCACGTCTACGATCATTGATTTGTCCATTTCCAAAGGCTCCATAAGGGTTAATCCATCCAAATTCCCGGCCTTTTTGACATCCGAGGGTCGCACCCTCAGATACGCCACGAAGGCGCGGGTGAATGCCGCGTGAGATCCATAGCCCGCATTCAGCGCAACGCCGAGCAGGTCGGCCTCGCCGCCCGCGATCACACGCGCCGCAGCACTCAACCGTCGGGCCCGGACGTAGGATTTGATCGACAATCCGGTCGCCTGCCGAAACGCCCGGCACATGTGGTGCACGTTCACACCGCACCGATCCGCCAAAGTCTCAAGCGACAGCGTTTCGTCCAAATGCGCTTCGATTTGCCAGATCAATCGGTTCGTCAGGGCCATGGATCTCTCCGTTGCATCGCCTCCCTTTTGCCAGCCCGCCGCAGCGCGCGCTTGATCGCATGTGACATTCCGCACGACAGTGCCGCCGCAATTCGCTATGCTCTCGCCTGAACCATAGGAAACACCCCCCGTGTCCGTCACCCAGATCGTCTATTCCTCCACCCCGTTCGGCTACGACGAAAACCTGCTTTCGGGCCTGCTGCTGGATGCCCGCCGCTGCAATCGGCGCGATGGGGTGACCGGTGCGCTGGTCTGTCGGCGCGATGTCTATCTGCAATATCTCGAAGGCGAAGACGGTGCCGTGCGCAACACGCTCGACCGGATCAAAAAGGACGACCGCCACGTCGATGTGATGTTGCGCCTCGATGCCCCGGCACCCAGCCGCATGTTCGGCGATTGGGCGATGTTGCACGACCCCGCTCTCTCCGTCGCCTGGACCGAGGATCAAGTCACCTCCGGCGCGCTCGAACAGGCCGGGCCCGACCATTTCCGCGCCGTCTTCAAGGCCATCGCACAGCGCACAAGTTAGGCCGCCGCGCCGCTGGGGCAGGGCGCCCTGTGCCAGATTGCCACTGGTACCGTTAGCGCTAACATGCTATGCTGACCCAAACACAACCCCGTCAGCCACAAGAGCCTGCATATGCCCCTCGACGCCCGCATCGCCGCTGTCACCGACCGCATCATCGAACGTTCCCGTCCGACGCGCGAGCCCTATCTCGACCGCATGCGCCAACTGGCCGAGGATGGTCCGCGCCGCGCGCATCTCACCTGCGGCAACCAGGCCCACGCCTACGCCGCCATGGGCGCCGACAAGGACGCGCTGGTCGATGCCCGCGCGCCCAACATCGGCATCGTCACCGCCTACAACGACATGCTCTCCGCACATCAACCGTTCAAGGATTACCCCGACCTCATCAAGGACGCCGCCCGCAAATCCGGCGCCACCGCGCAGGTCGCAGGCGGCGTGCCGGCCATGTGCGACGGCGTCACCCAAGGGCAGGTCGGCATGGAACTGTCGCTCTTCTCCCGCGACGTCATCGCGCTCGCCGCCGGTGTCGCCCTCTCGCACAACACCTTCGACGCCGCGCTCTATCTCGGTGTGTGCGACAAGATCGTGCCGGGCCTCGTTATCGCGGCCGCCACCTTCGGATACCTGCCCGGCCTCTTTGTGCCCGCCGGGCCTATGGTCTCCGGCCTGCCCAACGACGAAAAAGCCCGCGTGCGCCAACAATTCGCCGCCGGTGAAGTGGGCCGGGACGAGCTGATGAAGGCCGAAATGGCCTCCTACCACGGCCCCGGCACCTGCACCTTCTACGGCACCGCCAATTCCAACCAGATGTTGATGGAGTTCATGGGCCTGCACATGCCCGGCGCCTCCTTCGTGAACCCCGGCACGCCCTTGCGCGAGGCGTTGACAGTGGCCGCCACCGAACGCGCCGCGCAGATCACCGGTCTGGGCAACGAATTCACCCCCGTCGCCGACATCCTCGACGAAAAGGCCTTCGTGAACGGCCTTGTGGGCCTGATGGCAACGGGCGGGTCCACCAACCTCGTCATCCACCTCATCGCCATGGCCCGCGCGGCGGGCGTGATCCTCGAATGCCGCGATTTCAACGACATATCCGATGCCACGCCCCTGATGGCGCGGGTCTACCCCAACGGCCTGGCCGATGTGAACCACTTCCACGCCGCGGGCGGTCTGCAATACATGATCGGCCAATTGCTCGACGCGGGCCTGATGCATGGGGACGTGAAAACCGCCGCCGGCGATGGCCTCGACCTCTACCGGCAGGAACCGGTGCTCAAGGATGGCGCCGTCGCCTGGCGCGATGGCCCGACCGAGAGCCTCAACGAAAAGATCCTGCGCGCGCCCGCCGATCCGTTTCAGGCCAGCGGCGGGCTCAAGGAGCTCTCCGGCAATCTCGGCCTCGGCGTCATGAAGGTCTCCGCCGTCGATCCCGAGCGCCACGTCATCGAAGCGCCCGCCGCGATCTTCCACTCCCAGGCCGACGTCAAGACCGCCTTCCAGAAAGGCGATTTGAACCGTGACGTCATCGTCGTCGTCCGGTTCCAGGGGCCCAAGGCCAACGGCATGCCCGAGCTGCACAACCTCACTCCGATCCTGTCGGTGCTGCAGGGCAGGGGCCACAAGGTCGCGCTCGTCACCGATGGCCGCATGTCCGGCGCGTCGGGCAAGGTCCCCGCCGCGATCCACGTGGCCCCCGAAGCACTCGACGGCGGCCTCATCGGCAAACTCGCCGACGGCGATCTGGTCCGTGTCGATGCCAGGGCAGGCACGCTCAACGTGCTCACCGATGGCGTCGCCGACCGCCCCGCGGCGCAACCCGACCTGTCGGCCAATGCCCATGGGGTAGGGCGCGAAATGTTCGAGATCTTCCGCCAGACCGCAGGGCCCGCCACCGCCGGGGCAGGCGTCGTGGTCTGATCCATCCCCCTGCGCGGAGCCATCCCCGGCGCGCCGCGCCCTTCGACTTGCGCCCCCGTCTTCCTTGTTTCAAAAATACTCCCGCCGGAGGCTCCAACCCTTCCATCCCGCGCGCCCCTCGGCCCAAAGGGCGCAAACCGCGCCGCCCGCACCCAGATTTTTCTCAAAAATCTGAGCCCGGCGACCGCGCAAGCGGGCGCAAACCCAAAAAAGAAAGACCCAACCGCCATGATGCCCCAAGCCCAATCCAACGAAGCCCGCCGTATCGCAGGCCTCGCCCCGATCATCCCCGTTCTCGTCGTGGAGGATGCGGCCAAGGCGGCCCCGCTGGCAGAGGCCCTGATCAAGGGGGGCTTGCCCGCGCTCGAAGTCACCCTGCGCACCGAGGCGGCACTCGACGTGATCCGCGAAATGGCCTCCGTGGACGGCGGCATGGTCGGCGCGGGCACGCTGTTGACCCCGTGGTGTGTCGAACAAGCCAAGGCCGCAGGCGCCACATTCGGCGTCTCGCCGGGTGCCACCCCGAAGCTGATCGAGGCCTGCATTTCCAACGAATTGCCGCTTCTGCCAGGGGCCGCCACCGCCACCGAGGTCATGGCGCTCTACGAGCAAGGCTATGATATGCTGAAGTTTTTCCCCGCCGATGCCAATGGTGGCGCGGCCGCACTCAAGGCCATCGGCGCGCCCATCCCGCAGGTCGCCTTCTGCCCCACCGGCGGCGTCTCGCCCGCCAATGCGAAAGATTACCTCGCCCTGCCCAACGTGCTCTGCGCGGGCGGCTCGTGGGTCGCGCCCAAGGCGGCGGTCGACAAGGGCGATTGGGCGGAAATCACCCGATTGGCATCGGACGCGGCAAAGCTCCGCTGATAGCTTCCGTCGCGTTTCGGCAGCTTTTGGCCGCCCGCACTCCGCGCACGCCTTCGTGAGGTGCATTCGAAACCCGAGTTCTTATGTGTCGTCTTGGAACCAGCGCAGCGCGGCTGCGTTGGTCGTCCGGAGATACGATTGGACCCGCACGAACGGGTCCATCGCATACGACACGGAAACGATACGGAACAAAGGATCCGAAGAAATGAAATATGCAGTTCTCGCAGGCACGCTCGCACTCGCCCCCTTCGCGGCCACCGCAGGCGGCTTCACCGAGCCGGCGGCCCCCGCTCCGGCCCCCATCGCCCCCGCAGCCCCGATCGGCTATGACTGGTCCGGCTTCTACGGCGGTGCACAGATTGAATATGGCGATGTCGAAGGCGAAGGCCCGCTCGCCGGCGAAGGCACCGGCGCGCTCTACGGCGTGTTCGGCGGCTACCGCTACGACCTGGGCGATTTCGTCATCGGCGCCGAGATCGACCTCAACGCCGCTGACATCGATCTCGACGACACGCTCGACGGCTCTCTCGACGCGGTCTACCGCATCGGTGTGGAAGGCGGCTTCGATGCTGGCCCCGCGTTGATCTACGGCACCGCTGGCTACGCCTATGCGGAGGCCGACACCTCCGCTGGTGAGCTGGAAGGCGACGGCTATTTCTTCGGCGCAGGCATCGACTACCTCGTCACCGACACCGTCACCATCGGTGCGGAAGTGCTGCAGCACGAGTTTGACGATTTCGATGGCACCGACGTTGACGTCTCCGCCACCACCTTCGGCATCAACGCGGCCTTCCGCTTCTGATCCGACGACACATTGACTGGACAGGCCCGTGCATCACGCGCGGGCCTTTTCCATTTGCCGCACCGCATAGCCGAACAGCCGATCCAACGCCTCGCCGAACTGGTCATCCGGCAGCGTCAGCGCCACCCGGATATGCCCCGCCGCCGCCGCGCCAAAGCTTTCGCCCGGCATGATCGCCACGCGCTCTTCGGCCAGCAACCCCGCGCCAAAGGCCTGTCCGCTCATCCCCGTGGCCCGCACGTCCAGCATCACATACATCGCCCCCGCCGGTGGGATCACCCGCAGCGCCTGCTGCCGCTCCAACCGCGCCAGCACCATGTCGCGCCGCCGCCGGAACGGCTCTGCCACCGCCCGCTCTGCCGCCGCGCCCCGCCGAAGCGCAAACAACCCCGCCTCCTGAATATAGCCCGGCACGCCATAGGTCGTGTGCGTCGCAAGATTCACCAGATGCGCAATCACCGCCTCCGGCCCCGCGATCCAACCCAAACGCGAGCCCGTCATCGCATGGCTCTTCGACAACGACCCAACCGTCAATGTGCGCGCGAACATGCCCTCGACCCCCGCAAAGGGCCGATGCCACCCGTCCCACACCTGACTGTCGTAAACCTCGTCCGAAATCACCCACAGGTCATGGGCCTTTGCGACCTGCGCGATGCCCTCCAACGTGGCCTCCCCATAAACCGCACCCGTCGGATTGTTCGGCGAATTGATCAACAGGCTACGTGCACCACTCCGCGCCGCCGCCGCCGCCAAATCCTCGGCGCGCGGCTGAAACCCGTCCTCGGGCCGCGCGGCCACCGGAACAGGCACCGCACCGACACCCCGGATCGTGCCGGGGTAGGTGGCATAATAGGGGTCGATCAAAAGCGCCGCGTCACCCTCACCGCAGGCCGCATGATGCGCCGCAAAAAGACCCGACTGGCCGCCCGGCGTGATCAATACATTCTCCGCCCCATGCGCCACACCGCTGGCCGCGCTCAGCCGCTCCGCCACCGCCGCGCGCAACGGCGCGATCCCCGGCACCGACGCATAGCCCGTGTGCCCGGCCCGGGCCGCGCGCGCCATCTCGTCCAGGATCGCAGGATCCGTTCCGACATCATGCTCCCCGATGGTCAGCTCCAGGATCGGCTCACCCGCAGCCTTGCGCGCCCGCGCCTCGTAAAACAGGCCCCACCCGTCATCTCCACCCGGCGTCAGGCCGGTGATCCGCTGCGATAAATCTGGCATGGCGACCCGCTCTCCTGCGCTCAAACGCTGACCTCTGTCGCAAAAGGACACGCTCGGAATTCCGGCGCAACCCCCCATCTTTGTTCCCTGAAAATGCAAAATTCACGCGTCAGGCGGCCCATGCCGACAGCCCACGCAAAGGCCAGTACACCGCAACAGGTACCCTTCCGGTTTCCGTAAAATGGCGGTGCCAGAGCCCGCCGGTCAATGCACCGCGTTGCCATCCTTTAGAACCAACCGATAGCTCTTGTTGATCCGACCGCGCAGTTCATCGAGCGGCGTGTCCCACGGAAATGACACCCAACCCTCTCCGCGCAAATACGGAGGAGATTTCGCGCGTCCCTGTCCGACCATTTGCTGCGCGGCGATCTTACCGGCAAGTCGCACGGACACACCGTCGCCGCCCACCGCGTAGGCCGCAAACATATGCCCCCGTACCGTCCAAACCACCGTGTCTTCGCCAAATGGCGTCGTGCGTTCCGTGTCGAGCAGGGCACCGCAGTATCGATCTACGAAGAGTTCCCGCATGGGTGTAAAATACATCTGACAGTAAATTTTGCATCTGAAATGATCTGCGACTTGTTTGCACACCGTGTGCCGTGGTATCCCGGCCACATGATCGCCCATGCACCATGTACCGGGTCCTGCATTATCCGCTAAGTCCAGCGGGCCGGTCAGTCGTGGTTTTCAACACATTCCCAAGCTGCTAGGCCGATCCCGTGCCTCGAAACTTGCTTGTCGAAAGCCCACCCTCCGAAAGCCTCAGCCATGGCCGATATCCGCCTCAAGAACTCCAAAACCCGCCGCGTCGAGCCGTTGGAGCCGACCGTCACGCCCGGCAAGGTGTCGATGTATCTGTGCGGGCCGACCGTGTACGACCGCGCCCATATCGGCAATGCGCGCTCGGCGGTGGTGTTTGACCAACTCTACCGCCTTCTGTGCAACGAATACGGGGCCGACAACGTCACTTTCGTGCGCAATTTCACCGACGTGGATGACAAGATCAACGCGCGCGCCGTCGAGACCGGTCGCCCCATCGCCGACATTACCGCCGAGACCGCGCAATGGTATCTTGATGACATGGCCGCTTTGGGTGTGCTGGAGCCCAATCACATGCCCCGCGCCACCGCCTATATCGGCGAGATGGTCACGCTCATCGAAGACCTGATCGCCCGCGACATGGCCTATGCCCGCGACGGCCACGTCCTGTTTCGCGTCCGCGCCTACGAGGCGTATGGCAAGCTTTCGGGCCGCTCCGTCGACGACATGATCGCAGGCGCCCGCGTCGAGGTCGCGCCCTACAAAGAGGACCCGATGGATTTCGTGTTGTGGAAACCCTCCGCGGACGACATCCCCGGTTGGCCGTCACCGTGGGGCAGGGGCCGTCCCGGCTGGCACATCGAATGCTCCGCCATGAGCCACGCGATCTTGGGCGAAGAATTCGACATTCACGGCGGCGGCGCGGATTTGCTCTTTCCGCACCACGAAAACGAGGTTGCCCAATCCTGCGCCGCCGGCCACGCCTTCGCGCGCATCTGGATGCACAACGAGATGCTGCAGGTCGAGGGCAAGAAGATGTCCAAGAGCCTGGGCAATTTCTTCACGGTGCGGGATCTGCTCGATCAGGGTGTCCCGGGCGAGGTGATCCGCTTCGTGATGCTGTCCACGCATTATTCCAAGCCGATGGATTGGACGGAGAAGAAGGTGGCGGAGGCAGAGAAGACGCTCCGGAAGTGGTATGCGCAAGCCTCGCGTGCGTTGGACAACGATACAGCGTATGTCGGTGTCGAAAACGCTTTGGCCGACGATTTGAATACACCTCAGGCGATTGCCGAAATCCACCAGCTTTCGCATGCCCATGATGTCCCAAAGCTTCGCGCATCGCTGCGGATTTTTGGGTTTCTGGATAACGGGATACCATCATGGGCCGAACCAGATGGAACAGACATGTCAGAGTTTACACGTCGGCTGTCCAATCTGCGGAACCGCGCAATGCATGACAAGGATTTCTCCAAAGTCGATGCCCTAAAACAAACTCTGCTCGAGGCCGGTGTCGAAGTCCGCATGTCGAAAGCGGGTGTTGAGCTGCTGCCCGGCCCCAACTTCGACCGCACCAAGCTGGAGGACCTCTGATGCATAGCGAAACAGAGGTTCGCGCCCGGCACGCAGGGTGGGCGCTTGCGCCCGGTCGCCTTCGTTGCGCCATTGGTCCGAGCGACGACGGCGACGGGGGGCGGGTCGGGCGCAAACCGGGCCGCAAGCGACCCGGTCGGCCAAGCGATGGTCGGAGCCGAACGGCGGGCCGAAACCCCGCTCTCCCGGTTAAAATCACGTTAACAAAAACGGAAATGTCTATCTTTTCCAATGGCTTGCTTTCGGTTGCAACCTTGCAACCCTGCAAAGGCGCCCGCCCATGACCGACCGCCTCTACCTCTACGACACCACGCTCCGCGACGGCCAGCAGACGCAGGGCGTGCAATTCTCGACCCCCGAAAAGATCCGCATCGCCCAGGCCCTCGATGCCCTCGGGCTCGACTATATCGAAGGCGGTTGGCCCGGCGCGAACCCCACCGACAGCGCGTTTTTCGACGCCGCCCCGGCGACCCGCGCCAAGATGACCGCCTTCGGCATGACCAAACGCGTGGGCCGCTCGGCGGAAAACGACGACGTCCTCGCCGCCGTCCTGAACGCGGGCACCGGCACCGTCTGCCTCGTCGGCAAATCCCACGATTTCCACGTCACCGACGCCCTCGGTATCACCCTCGATGAAAACGTCGACAACATCGCCGCCTCCATCGCCCATCTCGTGGCGCAGGGCCGCGAGGCGCTCTTCGATGCCGAGCATTTCTTCGACGGCTACAAGGCCAACCCCGACTACGCGATCCGCTGCGTGCACGCCGCCCATGACGCGGGCGCGCGCTGGGTCGTGCTCTGCGACACCAATGGCGGCACCCTCCCGCACGAAATCCACGCCATCACCACCGCCGTCATCGCGTCCGGAATCCCAGGCACGCATCTCGGCATCCACACCCATAACGACACGGAAACCGCCGTCGCCGGATCGCTGGCCGCCGTCGATGCGGGCGCGCGGCAGATCCAGGGCACGCTCAACGGGCTTGGCGAGCGCTGCGGCAATGCCAACCTGACCACGCTGATCCCGACGCTTCTCGTAAAAGAACCCTACGCCAGCACCTTCGCCACCGGCATTCCAGGAGAAGAGCTCGAAAACCTGACCCGCACCTCGCGCATGCTCGACGACATTCTCAACCGCGTGCCCTTCCGGCAGGCCCCCTATGTCGGCGCGTCGGCCTTCGCGCACAAGGCGGGCCTGCACGCCAGCGCCATCGTCAAGAACCCCGCCACCTACGAGCATATCGACCCGGGCCTTGTCGGCAACGAGCGCATCATCCCGATGTCCAATCAGGCCGGGCAATCGAACCTGCGCAAACGGCTGACCGAGGCCGGGCTCGATGTCGCCCGCGACAACCCCGCGCTGCCCGCCATTCTCGATGAGATCAAGGCGCGCGAGGATCAGGGCTACAGCTTCGACACCGCGCAGGCCTCTTTCGAATTGCTCGCCCGACGCGCCCTTGGCCTCCTGCCCAACTTCTTCGAGGTCAAACGCTACAAGGTGACCGTCGAGCGCCGCAAAAACAAACGCGATCAGATGGTAAGCCTCTCCGAGGCCGTCGTCGTCGTCAAAATCGGCAACGACAAGAAACTCTCCGTCTCCGAGTCGATGGACGAAACCGGCTCCGACCGCGGCCCCGTCAACGCATTGTCGAAGGCGCTCGCCAAGGACCTCGGACCGTACCAGAAGTACATCGACGACATCCGTCTCGTCGACTTCAAGGTCCGCATCACCCAGGGCGGCACCGAAGCCGTCACCCGCGTCATCATCGACAGCGAAGACAGCACCGGACGCCGCTGGTCCACCGTCGGTGTCTCGGCCAACATTGTGGACGCCAGCTTTGAGGCGTTGCTCGATGCGGTGACCTGGAAGCTGATCCACGAAGGCGCCGCGCCATGATCCGCGCGCTGGCGGTGGCCACTCTCGCCCTCTCACCCGCGATCGCCATCGCGCAAACCCCCGACGCGCGCGCGCTGATCTGCCTGTCGGTGGCCGCGCCCGATCAATCGACCGAGGTGGCGATTTTTGGCGCCGATGCCACCGCGCTTGTCGTCACGGTGCCGCCTCCGGCCGCCGCAGATGCCTTGCAATCGCGCCTCGTCACCCTGCCGCCCACCGCGTTTCCCGCCATGGCCGCGACCCTGCGCACGGGGCTGGCCGATCTGCCCCCGCCGCCCGCGCCCGACGCCTGCGCCGGCGACATCCTTGGCCCGGTGAGCCTTGCGCTGGCCACGCCGGGGCAGGCCACGCAACGCTATGACGCGCCCTACCTGACGCAGGAGGTCGCGGCGCTCAAGGATGCGTTGATCGACGCCACCGGCGATCCCCCCGGCGACGCCCCCCGTGCATGGACAAGCCCGCCGTTGCCAGTCATGCATGACATTTGTAGGACCCTGCCATGAGCGATTTCGACCCCGAAAGCTTCTTCACGATCCACGCCGATCTGCCCCGCGAAGGCCCCGGCGAAACCGCCGATGTCGCCTGGGCCGCGCAGGTGGCCGAGGTCACGTCCCGCGCGCAGGTACTTGACGCGGCCTGCGGGCCCGGCGGCGATATCGGCGCGTTGTTGCGGGTCGCCTCGCGCGGCCACGTCACCGCCATCGACCTGCATGCGGGCTTCATCGAGGCGGCTGAGGCGCGCTGGGGCAAGGACGCGCGCGTCACGCTCCTGACCGGCGATTACCTCTCGCCCGAGGGTCCGTTCGACTTCATCTGGTGCGCAGGCGCGGTCTATTTCGTCGGCATCGAGGCCGCCCTGACCGGTTGGCGCGACGCGCTGGCCGACGGTGGCGCGATCGCCTTTTCCGAGCCCTGCCTGTTCACCGACACGCCCTCCAAGGGTGCCATCGCCATGTGGGAGGGCTACGCGCGCCTGACCAATGCCGAGGGCATCGCGGCGCAGATCGACAAGGCTGGATATGACCAAATCGCCACCCGCGTGATCTCCGACATCGCCTGGGAAAGCTATTACCGCCCGATGGAGGACCGCATCGCCAAGCTGCGCCGCGGTGCCGACGCGCCGATGATCGCCGCCCTCGACGAAGCCGCCGCCGAGATCGAGGCCTGGCGCAAACACAAAGACGAAACCGGCTATCTGCTGTCGGTGGTCAAGCCCCGGACATGAGTGTTCAGGCCTGCGCCGATCTGGTCGCGCGCGGCGATCCGCGCCGGTTCCGCGCCGCGATGGCCGCCCCCTTGGCCGCGCGTGAGATCCTGCTGCCGCTCTACGCCTTCAACATCGAGGTCAGCCGCGCCCCCTGGCTCACCGAAGAGCCGATGATCGCCGAGATGCGCCTGCAATGGTGGCGCGACGCGCTCGAAGAAGTGGCGCTTGGCAAGGGCAGGCGGCATGAGGTCGTCGATGCGCTCGGGTTTCTTGATGCCGACGGCGCGGCGCGGCTCGACCAACTCGTCGCCGCGCGGCGCTGGGACATCTATAAGGACGCGTTCGAGGATGCGGCGCATTTTGATGAATATCTCGACCGCACCGGATCGGCCCTGATCGAGGCTGGCTGCCGCGCCCTTGGCGGCAGGCCGGACGCAACTACCAAGGCCATCGGGCGCGCCAATGCGCTCGCCCGCTATCTGTGCGCCGTGCCCGAGCTGGAGGTGCGGGGCCGTATGCCGCTCGTCGATGGCCGCCCCGCCGCCATCGCGACGCTCGCGCGCAATGCATTGGCCGATCTGCCGCGCCGCCTGCCGTCGGGTCCCGCCGCGCCTGTCCTGTTCGAGGCCGCCGGTGCGCGCTCCATCCTGATCCGCGCCGCGCGCGACCCGATGGCCGTCGCCGAGGGCCGTCTCGAAGGCAGCCCATTGGCCGAGCGATGGGCCCTGATCCGTGCCGCGACGCTCCGCCGTCTCTAGCCGCACAACCTGGTCCGCCGGACGCAATCCCGGTCCGCCGAACGCGGTCTCAGACCATGCGGGGCGCGGGTTTCATGGCCAGATAGATCAACGCGGCGCCCGCAAGAACCAGGAACGGCGCCATCGCCATCTGCACGCTGGTCCAGCCCGCGACCACGTCCGTGCCACCCGAATGCATCAACACGCCCGAGCTCAGCGACGCAATCGTCACGCAGCCAAACACCACGAAATCGTTCATCCCCTGCACTGTTCCGCGCTCTTCTGGGCTGTGCGATTGGGTCAGCATCGCGGTCGCCCCGATGAAGCCGAAATTCCAACCCACGCCCAACAGGATCAGCGCGGAGAAGAACTGAAACAGCTCCACACCGGTCATCGCCACAACTCCCGCGGCGCCCAGTAAAACAAGGCCAATCGCGACGATTTTCGTGGCGCCGAACCGGGCGATCAGGTGGCCTGTGAAAAACGACGGTGCGAACATCGCGATCACATGGGCCGAGACCACATCGGCCGCATTTCCCGTCGTAAAGCCGCAGCCCACGACCGCCAGCGGCGTCGAGGTCATCATCAGGTTCATCAACGAATAGGTCACCGCGCCGCAGATCATCGCCACCACGATTTTCGGGTCGCGCAGCAATTCCGCCCGGCTCCGCCCCCGCGGCGCATCCGCCGCCAGCGGCGCCGCCTTGGGCAGGTCGAGAAACGCGAACAAAAGCGCGCCCGCGGCATTCAGCACAATCACCGCCGCATAGGTCCCCAGAAACGGGATCACCGTCGCCTCAGACGTCGCCTTAACCAATTGCGGCCCCACCAAAGCAGACAAAAGACCGCCCGCCATGACGTAGGAAATCGCCTTGGGCTTGTAGTCATCCGAGGCCGCATCGGTCGCGGCAAATCGGTAAAAACCCTGCGCGCTCATATAGATACCGGTAAAGTACGAGCCAAGCAGGAAGATTGGAAAACTGTCGATCCAAAGCCCATAAGCCGAAACGGCAGCCCCAAGTCCACCGCCCGCCGCCCCGATGTAGAACCCCGTCGTCCGTCCGTAGTGCTGCATCAGGGCCGACAGCCATGGCGCCGTTGTCATCGACCCGAACACGATCAAAGAGATCGGGATCGTCGCCAGCGCAGGCGACGGCGCGATCATCAACCCCGCAAGGCCACCGACTACGAAAATCATCGGCATCTGCGCGCCGAGAAAGGCTTGCGCCAGCACCAACACCACCACATTGCGACGTGCGCGGGTGTCGTCATGAAGCGGGGCGGTATCTGTAGTGTCGGCCATGGCCGAAGCGGTATAGGGTTTGGTCAGTGCGGTCCATAGACCGCTTGTCACAGCTTCGTGGCGCGGGCCGGAGGATCCGTTTTGCAATCGACACGCGAGACACGCGCATTCTGCCCCAGCCGCATCGACACTGACGCTGATGTCGCCGCTGGTCGGGCCATCCTGCTGCAGCTAGAGCCGAAATTCTCTATTATTCCGGCGCCATTACCCTTGCGTCTTCGTCCGGACGGCTTCGGCGCGCTTCTGCAGGCCATCGTCGGTCAACAGGTCTCCACCGCCTCCGCCGCTGCGATCTGGGCGCGTCTGGAACAGGCCCGCCTCTGCGAGGAGGAGGCCGTGCGGGCGGCCTCCGAGGAGGCATTGCGCGCCTGCGGATTGTCGCGACCCAAGGTCCGCTATGCCCGCGCGCTCGCCAGCGCCCGGATCGACTACGCCGCCCTGCGCACGGCCCAAACCGATGACGTCATCACGACCCTGACCGCGGTGCCCGGCATCGGGCGCTGGACGGCGGAGATCTACGCCAAATTCGCTCTCGGGCACCGGGACGTCTTCGCCGCCGGTGATCTCGCCCTTCAGGAAGGCGCGAAGCTTCTCTTCGACCTCGCTGAGCGTCCCACCGAACGCGACATGCGCGCCATGGCCGAAGCCTGGCAGCCCGTCCGGGCCATTGCCGCGCGTGCGCTCTGGGCCTACTACCGCACGCAGACCAAACGCGAAGGGGCGATCTGAGATGCGAACGCTGGACTACAAGACAAAGGGCTCGCATTCGGGCGACACGAAAAGCCTGGTGATCTTCCTGCACGGCTATGGTGCGGATGGGTCGGACCTTCTGGGGCTGGCCGATCCGCTGGCCGAACACCTGCCCGACACGGTGTTCGTCGCCCCCGATGCGCCGGAACGCTCGGTGATGAATCCGATGGGATTTCAATGGTTTCCAATCCCTTGGATCGACGGATCCTCGGAAGAGGTCGCCGCCGAAGGCATGGAGCGCGCGGTGCATGATCTCAACGGCTTCCTCGATCAGGTGATGGCCGAGAATGGAGTCACAGCCGCCGAAACGGCGCTCGTTGGTTTCAGTCAGGGCACCATGATCAGCCTGCATGTCGCCCCGCGCCGGGCCGACGCGTTCGCCGCCGTCGTGGGCTTTTCGGGCCGTTTACTCGAGCCGGAGACGCTCGTGGACGAAGTGCTCGTGCGCCCGCCGGTCCTTCTGATCCACGGCGATGCCGATGAGGTCGTGCCGCCGCAAAGCCTGCCGGAGGCCGCCGACGGCCTCCAAACCGCCGGGTGGGAAGAGGTCTACGCCCATATTATGAAGGGCACCGGGCACGGCATCGCGCCCGACGGATTGAGCGTGGCATTGGCGTTTCTGCGCGAAAAGCTGCCGGGTTGAGCGCGTCACGAAACTGTCGCGCTCGAAGTGTACCCCTGCGACACAGGCACTGTATCTATTTTTCTTGCCGGATGGCTTCACCTAGATATAGTGGCTGAAAGGCAGGGGCGGGGGCTCCCGCTCTGGTGCCAGGTTGGGCAGACAGGGTGGTGAGGGACTCAATCCATGCAGGCGACGACCCCGGACAACATAGACGCGGATTTCCGAACCAATTTTGTGCGCGCACCGGGCGCGCTGCGCCATAACCCCGCGCTGGTCCTGAACGCCGATTACCGCCCGCTCAGCTATTACCCCCTGTCGCTCTGGCCCTGGCAGGAAGCGGTCAAGGCGGTCTGGCTCGAGCGGGTGCAGATCGTCGCGGAATATGAGGATTACGTCCATTCCCCCTCGACCGCGATCAAGATCCCGTCGGTCGTGGTGCTCAAGGATTACGTGAAGCCGCAAAAACGCGTGGCCTTCACCCGCTTCAACCTGTTCCTGCGCGATGAATTCAGCTGCCAGTATTGCGGCGGAAAGGGCGATCTGACCTTCGATCACGTTGTGCCCCGCGCCAAGGGCGGTGTGACGAGCTGGGAAAATGTCGTGGCCGCCTGCTCGCGGTGCAACCTGCGCAAGGGCTCGCGCAGCCTGAAGCATTCGGGCCTGTCCTTGCGCCAACCGCCACGGCAGCCCGGCGCCGAGGAATTGCGCAACCGGGGCCGCAAGTTTCCCCCCAATTACCTGCACGAAAGCTGGATGGATTTCCTCTATTGGGATTCCGAACTCGAAGCCTGAGCGCGCGCGCTTTCTTTGCTTTCCAAATACCTCGGGGGTTTGGGGGCTGGCCCCCAATTGGCCCCGCCGCTAGCCTGCCCCCGTCCATCCGAGCGAGGTGCCCCCATGTCCGATCCGTTCTTCCAGCCGCCCGCCGGCACCGACCTGCCGCGCTATGCGGGCGTCCCAAGCTTCATGCGGCTGCCCTATCTGCCCCCCGACCACCCCCGCCGCGCCGAGGTCGACATCGGCCTTTTCGGCATGCCTTGGGACGGGGCCACGTCGAACCGGCCCGGCGCGCGGCATGGGCCGCGGGGGCTCAGGGATGCGTCGACGATGATCCGCGAGATGAACCGCCATACCGGGCAGGAACCGTTCAAGGCCGCGCGCGTCGCCGATCTGGGCGATATCGCGATGAGCCCGGTCGATCAGGATCAGGCGCTGGACGCGGCGCAGAGCTTCGTGGCCGAGCTTCTGGGCCAGGACATCCGGCCCTTCATGGTGGGGGGCGATCACCTGTGTACGCTGGCGGTCTTGCGTGAATTGCGTGCCGCGCGGGGGGCACCTTTCGGGTTGATCCTGCTCGACAGCCACACCGATCTCTACCCGGCCTATTTCGGCGGAAAGACCCTGACCCACGGCAATCCGTTCCGGCAGGGGATCGAGGAAGGCTGCCTTGATCCGACCCGTACCGTGATGATCGGAATGCGCGGAACCTCTTATAATAACGAGGATTTTCAATACGGCCACGACCGGGGTGTGCGGATCATTCCGATCGAGGAATGCATGGAGCGGGGCTGGCAATCGACCCTTCAGGTCGCGCGCGAAGTGGTGGGCGACGGGCCAACATATGCCAGCTTCGACATCGATTTCATCGACCCCGCCTTCGCGCCGGGCACCGGCACGCCGGAGGTGGGGGGACCGACGTCGTATCAAGCCATCCAATGCGTGCGGGCGCTGCGCGGGCTGAACCTGATCGGGGCCGATCTGGTGGAGGTCGCGCCGCCGTTTGACACGGGCGGGATCACCGCGTGGCTGGGGGCATCGGTGATGTTCGAGATGCTCTGCGCGATGCAGCCCGATGGCTGAAACAGGCCATATAGATCCGGTATATATCCGGTATATCCTTGGTATATCCTTTCGATCTCTTCCATGAGCGATCCCAGTCACCGCTTGCCCGGGCATCTGGCCGAGACCGACCGCGCGGCAGGCTTCGAGATCACCGACGACTTCGCACGTTTCAGCCAGATGAACGACGTCTTCACGCGCGCGTTCTGGGACCCGTCCGTCAAATCGCCCGACACCGAGGCCTTTTTCGCCTCCTACCGGATGGAGGCCGCGCCGCGCCGGGGCGACGGGTTCACGCAGAAAGATTTCGCCCTCAGGAATGCGGCCTGGCTGATCAGCGATGTCATAAGCGAACGCAGCGCGGCCGAGGGGCTCCGCGAAGGGTTCCAGGGCGCGATCCGTGATGACACACCTGTGGCCCCCGACCGCGCCGAGATCGGGCCGCCCGACACGGAGGCCCGCGAGATCAAGGCCATCGCCAAGCTGTTCGGGGCGGACCTGATCGGCATCACCCACCGCGACGCGCGCTGGCATTATTCCGAGCGGCCCGACACGCGCACGATGGCGCCAGTGCGCGACGATGTGCCCGAGGGGCTGAGCCATGTGATCGTGATGGGGCACGCGATGGATGCGGATCTGGTCGAGACCTATCCAAGCGCGCTGGCGGGGGCGGCGACGGGGCGCGAATATTCCCATGAGGCCGCGATTGCGATGCAGGTCGCGGCCTATATCCGCAACCTCGGCTTCAACGCAGTGGCCAGCATGAATGACACTGCGCTGGTCATTCCCTATGCGATCAAGGCGGGGCTTGGCGAATATGGGCGCAATCAGATGGTGCTGACGCCGGAGTTTGGGCCACGGGTGCGGTTTTCCAAGATCTTCACCGATCTGCCGCTGGCCGTCGACGCCCCGCGCGATCTGGGCCTGAAGGGCTATTGCGAGGGCTGCGACGTCTGCGCGGCGGCCTGCCCGGTCAAGGCGCTGCCGTTTGGGGCGCCTGATTTCGGGGAGGAGGTCGCGCGCGGATCGCCCTCGACCCTGCGCGGGGTGAAGAAATGGTCGTCGAATGCGGAGGCGTGTTTTGGCTATTGGGCGAAGCTGAAAAGCGATTGCGCGATTTGCATGCGGGTGTGTCCGTTCACCGCGCCGCCGGGCGGAATCGCGGGGCGGGTCTGGTACGCGCTGGCCGCCGGGCGCGCGGGCGCATGGGGGCGATACCTGGCGCGGCGGTGGGCGGCACGGCGTGCGCGACCGCGACTGCGCCCGAAGGCATGGTGGGCGCGGATCGGCGGCTAAAGCGCGACCTCTGCGCGCAAGTGCTTGTTCCTTGCATTGAATTGATAGACTTTGCCCACAGGCTTCGGATAGAGAGGCGATGTTAGCGCTAACGCGAGCGGTTGAACGGCCCGAGACGTGACTGAACGGCCCGCGTTGCCCAAGTTTCGAGAGGACACAGCATGGTCTCGCGCGTCATTCCGGTCGATCCGTTTGATCTGGTGATTTTTGGCGGCACGGGTGATCTGGCCCGCCGCAAGATTTTGCCGGCGCTCTACCGCCGTTACCGCGATGGGCAGATGCCCGAAGAGGCGCGCATCATCGGGGCTGCCCGCTCCGAACTGGACGCTGATGGCTACCGCGCCGAGATCCGCGCGGCGTTCAAGGAATTCCTGCGCGCCGAGGAATGCGACGATCAGGTGGACGCCTTTCTGGAGCGCCTTGATTACCTGCCGATTGACGCGATGGGTGAGGGCGGTTGGCCCGAGTTGAAGACAAAGATGCGCGATGGCGTCACGCAGGCGTTCTACTTTTCGGTTGGCCCGAGCCTTTTTGGCGCGCTGGCCGAACGGTTGCACACAAATGGCATTGCGCGCAGCGACGCGCGGATCGTCGTGGAAAAGCCGTTCGGGCGCGACCTGGGCTCGGCCAAGGCGCTGAACGCGACACTGGCGCAGCATTTCGACGAGACGCAGATTTACCGGATCGACCATTATCTGGGCAAGGAAACGGTGCAGAACCTGATGGCGATCCGGTTCGGCAATGTGTTGTTCGAGCCGTTGTGGAACGCGCAATATGTCGACCACGTGCAAATCACCGTGGCCGAGGGCGTCGGCGTCGGTGGACGCGGGGCCTATTACGACAAATCCGGCGCGATGCGGGACATGGTGCAGAACCATTTGATGCAGCTTCTGTGCCTGACCGCGATGGAGCCGCCCAACAAGTTCGAGCCCGACGCCGTGCGCGACGAGAAGCTGAAGGTGATCCGCGCCCTGCAACCCGTGGCCCCCGCCGACATCGTGCGCGGGCAGTACAACGGCAACGACGGCCCGTCTTATGTCGAGGATGCCGAAACGCCGGACAGCCGCACCGAAAGCTACATCGCGATGAAGCTTGAGATCGCCAATTGGCGTTGGAACGGGACGCCGTTCTACCTGCGCACGGGCAAGCGGATGAAGGCGCGCAAATCCGAGATCGTGGTGACGTTCAAGGACACGCCGCATTCGATCTTCGACGAGGATGCCGGACAGCGCGCAAACATTTTGTCGATCCGGCTGCAACCCGATGAAGGGATTGATCTGAGCGTGACGATCAAGGAGCCGGGGCCGGGCGGCATGCGGCTTGTCGACGTGCCGCTCGACATGACCTTTGCCGAGGCGCTGGGGCCCGATGCAGAAAACGTGCCCGATGCCTACGAGCGGCTGATCATGGACGTGATCCGTGGCAATCAGACATTGTTCATGCGCGGCGATGAGGTCGAGGCGGCCTGGGCCTGGACCGATCCGATTATCGAGGGCTGGACCGAGCGGCGCGACAAACCGGCAGGCTATGATGCGGGGTCCAGCGGGCCGGAAGAGGCGCTGATGCTGATGCACCGCGATGGGCGGCGGTGGAGGGATCTGACGTGACCTTCATTGAATATCCCGACCGCGAGATGATGATGCTCGACTTGGCCGATACGCTGACGGGCGAGTTGGCCGATGCCTTGCGACGCCACGACACGGCGACGTTCTGCGTGCCCGGCGGCTCAACCCCGGGGCCGATTTTCGACGTGATGAGCGAGCAGGCGCTGGATTGGGACAGGGTGTCGGTGGTGCTCAACGACGAGCGCTGGGTGGAGGAAGACAGCCCCCGGTCAAACACCGCGATGCTGCGCAAAAGGTTATTGGTTTCAAAGGCGTCCGAGGCGACGTTGATCCCGCTCTTCAAGACAGGTGTGGCCGCCGAAGACGCGATGGAAGAACTTGGCCAAGGCCTCGACGGGCATTTGCCGATCTCGGTTCTGCTGTTGGGAATGGGCGCGGACATGCATACCGCGTCGCTGTTTCCCGGCGCCGATAACCTGACGGCGGCGCTGGCGGCGGATGCGCCGCGCCTGATGCCGATGCGGGCCGAGGGCGCGGGCGAGCCGCGCATCACGCTGAGTGCGCCGGTTCTGAATGGCGCGCTCAGCAAACATATCGTGATCACCGGGACCGAAAAGCGCGAGGCGATTGAACGCGCGCGCCATCTTGACCCGCAGGACGCGCCCATCGCGGCCGTGTTGCAGGGCGCCAACGTGCATTGGGCGGAGTAGCGAACATGAGCGATATCTGGGCGGAATTGTCGGCACATCACGCGGACCACGCGGGGCGCAGGATCCTCGATCTGTTCGACAGACCGAACCGGGCGGCGGCGTTTCAAGCCTCGGCCGATGGGCTGCTGCTGGATTATTCCAAGACCCAGATCGACGACGGCGCGCGGTCACTGTTGCTGGAGCTGGCGCGCACGCGCCGGGTCGAGACCCGCCGCGAGGAAATGTTTGCCGGGGCCGCCATAAACGAGACCGAAGGGCGCGCCGTTTTGCACACCGCCCTGCGCGCCGAAACCGGACCGATCAAGGTCGACGGTACGGATGTCATGCCCGAGGTGCTTGAAACCCGCGCGCGGTGTCTTGCCTTCGCCGAAGCCGTGCGCAGCGGGGCGTTTGCGGGCGCGGGCGGGCGGTTCACGGATGTTGTCAACATTGGCATCGGTGGATCCGATCTTGGGCCCGCGATGGCGACGCTGGCGCTGGCACCGTATCACGACGGGCCGCGGCTGCATTATGTGTCGAATGTTGATGGCGCTGACATCAACGACGCCTTGCAAGGGCTTGATCCAAAAACAACTTTGGTTGTTGTGGCCTCCAAGACCTTCACCACGATCGAGACCATGACCAACGCGCAGACCGCACGCGATTGGATGGCCAAGGCGGTCGCCGACCCGGCCACGCAGTTTGCTGCCCTCAGCTCGGCTGAGGCCAAGGCGGGCGCCTTCGGCATCCCCGCGGATCGCGTCTTCGGGTTCGAGGATTGGGTTGGCGGGCGCTATTCGCTTTGGGGGCCGATCGGCCTCGGGATCATGATCGCCGTGGGGCACGACGCGTTCGCGCAATTCCTGGCCGGTGGCTACGCGATGGACCGCCATTTCCGGGAGGCCGATCTGGCCGACAACCTGCCGATCCTGCTGGCGCTGGTGGGGATTTGGCACAATCAGGTGCAGGGCTTTGCCACCCGCGCCGTGCTGCCGTATGACAATCGGCTCAGCCGACTGCCGGCCTACCTTCAGCAGCTGGAAATGGAGAGCAACGGCAAATCCGTCGCCATGGACGGAAGCCCCCTGCCGCGCCACTCGGGGCCGGTTGTGTGGGGTGAGCCGGGCACCAACGGGCAGCATGCGTTCTATCAACTGATCCATCAGGGCACGCGCGTTATCCCTTGCGAATTCCTCGTGGCCGCGCGGGGCCATGAGCCCGATCTGACGCATCACCACCGGCTTCTGGTGGCCAATTGCCTGGCGCAATCAGAAGCGCTGATGCGGGGCCGGTCGATGGACGAGGCCCGCGCAATGATGGCCGAGAAGGGCCTGAGCGGGGCAGAGTTGGAGCGACAGGCCGCGCATCGCGTCTTTGCGGGAAACCGGCCTTCCACAACGCTGCTCTATGATCAGTTAACGCCGTTTACCCTTGGACAGATCATCGCCCTCTACGAGCATCGTGTGTTCGTAGAAGGGGTGATCCTTGGGCTGAATTCCTTCGACCAATGGGGTGTGGAACTGGGCAAGGAGCTGGCCATAGCGCTGGAGCCGGTTTTGACCGGGGCGTCGGACGGGGCGGGCAAGGATGGCTCGACCCTGGCGCTGGTGGCGGCGGTCCGGACCGCGCAGGCGGGGTAGTCCACGCCCGCGCGATCGGCTCTTGCCTCAGTCGAACAGGCTTCCGAGACCGTCACAGCTGACGCATTCGCCGGTGCCGCTTGCCGGAGGTTCCGCCCCCCGCTCCGTCACCTCGGAGCTTCTCAGCGACGGGTCGGAGGCAAGGCGGTCGCGCGGCGACGAGACGCGCGTGGGCTCGTCCCTCGTGGGTGTGTCGGTGCCGCGCTGCATGCCGCAGACGTAGCCGGAATAATTGCCGAAGACGGTGCCTTGGGGAAACAGGCCCGAGGCGCTGACCCATTGGATCGCGGCCCGTTCGTTCATGATGATGTTAGGGGTCAATCCCGCCTGGCCCGGCGCGATCGTGTAACGCGCGCCGCCATCGACGATGTGCAGCACGGTGCCGAAGGTCGACGAATTCGCATCATTGCACAGGCTGACGCCGACGAAATTGGCCGAAGCGGGCGCCGCGAAAAGCGCGGTCGCGATGCAGAGCGCGGCGCGCGACAGGGTGGGTTTTGCAGAGGATCTGGTCATGGGGGTCACCTTCGAAATTGAATGGGTTCAAATGGTCTTGTGATGACCGTCGTGACAAAAAGGACGGTCGCAAATGCCGCAACATGGTCTGATCTGCGCCAAAAAAACGCGCCATTGTTGCGGATGCGATCAGGTTAACGCCACGGGTCGGCTGGCAACACTACGGGATTCCGGAAGTCTTCGGGCGCGCGGCTAGCCGTCGGGCGTGGCGGTGTCATCGCGCATAAAGGCGGTGCGCCCGGCCTCGGGGATGGGGTATCGGCCCGGCGCGTCGCGGTTGAGCAGGACCACGATGCATGATCCGCGCGCCATTTCCTGCGCGACGTCCCGGGCCGGGCCTTGCGGCAGCCAGACGGCGAATTCCATCGTGAAGGACGTATTGCGAAACCGGCTGACCCGGCCCGTGACGACGTAATCGTGCCCCAGCCCCATCTCGGCGAGATAGGTGCATTCGACCTGTTTGAGGACCAATCGCGGGCTATTGGGGCCGTAATCCGTGACCTGCCGCGCCTTCAGGAACGGCAGGCGGAAGCTTTCGAACCAGCGCAGGTAGGCGGTGTGATTGACGTGGCCGATGGCGTCGAGTTCACCAAACCGGACCCGGTCGGCGAGGCCGAAGGTCCAGGGCGCAGGAATGCCCAAGCCGCGCAGATTGTCGGGCCCGAGGGGCGTGTGATAGGGCAGATTGGCCATGGTGTGAGTGTGGCGGGAGCCTGCGGAAGGGGCAAGATGGCACGTATCGTATTCGATCTGGATGGCACGCTTCTCGACAGTGCGCCGGACATTTGCCTTGCGGGCAATCTGGCGCTTGAGGGCACCGGCGCGGCCCCCATGGAGGTGGCGGAGGCGCGCGAATATGTGGGCTCGGGCGCGGGGGTGTTCGTGGAGCGGATGCGGATCGCGCGGGGCCTGCCCGAGCGGACGCATGCGGGGCTTCTGGCGCGATTTCTGGACGCCTATGAGGGGGCGGTGCACCGCACGGAGGTCTATCCCGGCGTTGTCGCGGCCTTGGGCGCGTTGCGCGATGCGGGCCATGCGCTGGGGATTTGCACCAACAAGCCGATCGCCCCGACGCGCGCGGTTCTGGCGCATTTCGAGCTGACGGGATTTTTCGCGGCGATGTACGGCGGCGACAGCCTGCCCGTGCGCAAGCCCGACCCCGCGCCCTTGCACGCGGCGGTGCAGGCGTTGGGCGAAGGGCCCGCGTTGTTCGTGGGCGACAGCGAGGTCGATGCGCAAACCGGGGATCGTGCCGGGGTGCCCACGTTGATCTTCACGCCCGGCTACCGCAAGGCACCGTTGGACGCGCTGCCCCACGCGGGCGCGTTCGACCATTGGTACGAGATGCCGGGTCTGGCGGAGGCGGTGTTGGGATGTGTTGGAGCGGGTAACGGGAATCGAACCCGTAACTGAAGCTTGGGAAGCTTTCGTGATACCTTTTCACCATACCCGCCGCTGACGCACGTGTTAGGTAATGCAGCGGTCGGGGTCAAGAAGTGGGCACGCGATGCAGGACGCATCTTATCAGGATATGGCGGATATCGTCGCGGACGAGCGGTCATGGATCTATGGTGCGTCGCCGCCGCCGCCTGCGGATGGCGCGGCGGTGCCGCCGTGGCTGGCAGGGCGCACCTACGTCCGCCCTGAGGACCGCCGGGCGGTGTTCGCACGCGCGCGCAAGGTTATGGCGCGCGGCCTTGGTGATCCGGCGTTGGAGGTCGTGGCGCGATTCGAAGAGCTGTTCTTGATCAACGCGCTGTTTTGCGGCGCGCTCCAAGAGGCGCGTGCCTTGGTGGAGGCGCGTTGCCCGGCCGACCATGTGGCGCGCGGCGAGATGTTGGAAACGGCCCATCGCGTGCAATCCATGGCGGCCTGTGTGTTGGCAATGTGCGGCGAGGATGACGCGGCCCTGGCGATGATGGAGAATTTGGGTCAGCAGGGCGACAGTCAATTCTGGCGGTTCAACATCCGCACAGAGCGCGAGGGTGCGCCGTTTGCGCGGTGTGGGCGCGATCAATGGTTGGACCGGATTGAGCGCACAGAGCCGTATCAGGCGATCCTGACGCGGTACCTGACGCACTGGTCACAGGCGGTGGCCATGAGCGAGCAGGGACCGCTGCGGATGGCGGAGGACGCCGTGCTTGGCGGCAAGGCGAGGAAGAAATGCGGGTTGAGCGGCGAAAAGCTTGCCCCCGGCACCGAGATCGTGCGCTACCGGTTCGCCTTTGAGGGAGAGGTGAACGAAATGCGCATGGCGTCGCGTGCGGCGTTTGATGCAAGCCCGCTGCACACCGCGCGCGCCGCGTTCGAGGCCAACGCGGTGCCGCTTGAGGCGATGTTTCCAGCCCTGCGCCATATGCGGGATTGGGTGCGCGCGCCGGAGATTGCGATCTATTATCAGCAGATGGCGGACGGCGCCGCGTTCGACCCTGACCGCGCGGCGGCGCTCATCACCCGCCCGAACCGCAAACCGATCGACTATTACCTCGAAGGCGAAGGCCGCACCTATGACCGCAGCGTGCCGCATTACCATGCAAGCGAAGGCCATGGCGTGGCGGGCACGCTGTTTTGGAAACTGGTCCGCGCCGGGCAGTCCGACGCCGTTGCGGATGCGGCGCAGGCGTTGCCGGATGCGGATTGCTTCTTTGCGCTGGCGGCCTGCTATGACGACGGCGCCGTGGCCGGGCGGGCCGCGCGGCATTTCGATCTGCCCGATCTGCCGAAGATGGTGGCGCTTGCGTTGAAGGGACGAGCGCGGGGGAAAACGGCGGCGCAACTGGCCGATTACGGCGCGGCGCATCCGCGTTGGCGCAGGGCGATTGCCATGGCGATGGAGCGCTATGCGCTGCACCTCTACAGCGGTTTTGTGCCAAGCGTGAACTGGTTCTACGCGGGGTGGGAGCGGTTTTCGCGGGCTTATGGGTCAAGTCTGATGTTCTTTTGCACGGACACGCCCGACGATATTCCGGCGCTGGCGCACGCGATGCGGGAGCGCAAGTTGATCCGGAGCGGCGCCGGGACCGCAAGCGATTGCTATTCCGTCTGCGGGCCGATGTTTTACCAAGCGACCCTGTTGAGCCTGTCTCGCAACGACCCCGCGGAATTGCAGCGCTGGCTGGACGCCGCGTGGATGACGAACCGCCGAAAAGACCCCGCCGACAGGGCGATGCGCAAATTTGTCGGCGGGTGAGGTTTTTATTCTGCCGCGAGCGTGGCGGAGGTGTCGGGGGCCTCGCCGAAGCCCTTGGGCACCGGCAGATCGGGCAGGCCGGCGGCGCGCTTTTGCAACGCGCGCCCGATGACCACGCGGCTGATCTCGGTGGTGCCGTCGACAATCCGCAGCATCTGCGCCAACCGCGACAGGCGATCCAGGCCGTAGGGCTGCAACAGACCCATGCCCCCCAAGACCTGCGTACAGGTGTTGGCGGCCTTCACGGCTGCGTCGGGCACGAAGCGTTTGGCATGCGCGGCCATCAACGGGCCCTCGGGCGTGCCGAGCGCCTCGGCGGCGCGGCGGTAGAGCAATTTGGAGGCTTCGAGATCGGTGGCCACCTCGCCCAACATCCATTGGATGCCATCCAGATCGAGGGTCTTGCCCGCGAACATCTTGCGGTTCTTGGCATAGGACAGCGCCGTGTCGAGCGCCGATTGCATCAACCCGCAACACCCCGACGCGATGGACACGCGCGCGATGTCAATGGCCATGAGCGAGCCTTGCAGGCCCTGGCCGATGGGCAGGATGATGTTGTCTTCGCTGACCACCACGCGGTCGAGATACATCTCGGACATGGGCAGGAAATTGTAGGACGGCGTCTCGTAAAGTGGGCCAAAACTGATCCCCGGCGCGTCGGCGGGAATGGCGATCATGGCCATGTCCTTGTGGCCGGGCGCGTCGCTGGTTTTCACGACGGTGAAATAGATGTCGGCCTCGGTTGCGAGGCTGACCCACGCCTTCGCGCCGCTGATCGTCCAGGTGCCGTCGTCGTTGATCGTTGCGCGGGTGTACATCTTCATCGGGTCGGAGCCGGATTGCGGTTCCGTGAGTGCGAAATTGGCCAGCTTGCGGCCCGAGGTCAGATCCCGCGCCCACACGGCCTTGAACGCGTCGGTGCCGTACCCGCAGCCCGCGAAGGTGCAGATGTTGTGCATGGACAGCGCAAAGGCGTAGGCCCCGTCGCCAAGCCCAAGCTGTTCGTAGATCTGGATGCCCTCGGACAGTGGTAGCCCCTGACCGCCAAGCTCTTCGGGGGCGTAAAGCCCGGCCAGACCGGCGGCCCCGGCCAGATCGGACGCCGCGCGGGGCCAGGCCTTGGCGGCGTTCCAGTCATCGACATTGGGGGCGATGACGTCCGTGGCATGGGTCCTGGCGGCGGCGAGGAGGCGATCGAGTTTTTCCGACATGGGTTTGGTTCCGTGCGTTGGGCGCTGTCGCATTGTGCCGTTTCGGGGGCGGCGCGCGTGCATTGCGGCGGGTGCGGGACAGGCGGATGAAGTGCCTGTTTGTAAGCCCTACTTAGGAGTTATTAGGCAATGCCTCTATCTCGGGAGGTGACAGCAACTTGTCGAAAAGTGACAAAATCAGGCAGATGTCGCGGGCGTCCGACGATAGCTGCTGGGGGTGTTGCCGGTCCAGCGTTGGAACGCCTTGTGGAAGTTGGCTGCAGAAGAGAACCCGACATCTCGGGCGATGGCTTCGACGCTATAGGCGTCGGTTTGCAAAAGGCGGATCGCGATGTCGCGGCGCAGCGCGTCCTTGATCGCCTGAAACGAGGTGCCGTCGGCGTGCAATTTGCGGATCAGCGTGCGCGGCGTCATGTGCAGCGCCTGCGCCGCGCCGGTCAGGTTGGCATCGTCCCATGGCGTCTGGCTGAGGTAGGTGCGCACGCGCAACGATTGGGTGTGCTGCGAAGAGCGGGTGAAGATCCAGTCGCGCGGGGCGTTTTCCAGGAACAGGTCCAGATCGGCGGTCGACCGCACCTGCACCGGCCCCAGATCGGAAAGGCTGAAGGCGAGCGCGGTGGCCGGTTGATCAAAGCGCACCGGCGCGGGGAAGATGACGGCGTCATCCTCGTCGAAAGGGGGGCGCGCGAAGGCGAAGCGGATCTCGTGGACCGGCACCTCGCGCCGGGCGAGCCACGACATCAGGCCGTGGGCCAGCTTCAGGATCAGCATATGGCCGAAGCGCTGCGCGGGGTGCTCGGTCAGCGGCGACAGGCGCAGGGTCAGGGTGGTGTCGGTTTCGACAAGCGCGAATTGGTGATCATCGAGCAGCAGGTTCCAGAAGGTCGAAAACCGGTAGAGCGCGGAGGACAGCGACGTCGCCTCGCGCACCGAGGTCAGCAGATGTTGCAAGGCGCGCGGCCGGATCGGGCGCGACCAAAGACCCATCATCTCGTCGCCGGTCTCCACCGCGGCGTGTTGGTAAAGGCTTACGATCTGATCGAGCGTGACGCGGCCCTGCGGCGTGGCGGGGCCGGGGTGCAGGTCCGCGCGGTGAAGCAGCGTGCGGAACTGCGCGTCGGTGCACAGCGGGCGCAACGCGTCGAGCCAATCCGCGATGAAGGCGTTGGAAACGGTCGAAAGCTGCGGCTGAGTATCGGGGGTCATGGCGCGCGGCCTCTCAAGCGACATCTGCGGGGCAGGTTCAGCCGCGCCGCCGCCTGCGCCGCCCGCCGCCCTCGCCCGGGGCCGTGCCGCTGGCCCCGAAGGCGACATTGGGCAGCGGCGCGATCTTGGCCAGTTCCGGGAATGGGTCGGTGGCGTGCGGGATGGCGTTGGCGTTGACGAAATGCTCCTGAAATTTCGGCTCGATGGCGGTCTCGACCTTGTGGATCTGGTGCACGATCTCTTCGATGCGGGTGCGGGCGGCCCGGTTGCAGAGCGCGATCCGCGCCCCGTGACCCGCCGCATTGCCCGCGGACTGGACCTTGTCGAGCGGCACATCGGGGATCATGCCCAGAACCATGGCGTGTTTGGGCGAGATATGGGCCCCGAACGCCCCGGCCAGAACGACGCGGTCCACGCGGTCCACGCCGCGCTGGTCCATCAACAGGCGCGCGCCCGCGTAAAGCGCGGATTTCGCCAGCTGAATGGCGCGGATATCGCCCTGCGTGACGGTGATGCGCGGCCCGCCCTGTTCGGTGGCGTCATGGATCAGATAGGCGTGGGTGCGGCCCGTGGGCTCGGATCGCGGCGTGCCGGTGGCCTCGGCCGAGCCGATCAGGCCCGAGGCATCAAGCAGGCCGGCCATGCGCATCTCGGCGACCGCTTCGATGATGCCCGAGCCGCAAATCCCGGTGATCCGGGTCTCGGAGGGGAAGGCGGGGTCATCGGACCAAAGCTCACACCCGATGATGCGAAACCGGGGCTCTTTGGTCGTTGGGTCAATCTCGATCCGCTCGATCGCACCGGGGGCGGCGCGTTGCCCGGACGAAATCTGCGCCCCCTCGAACGCGGGGCCCGTGGGCGAGGAACAGGCAAGCACGCCACTGGCATCGCCAAGCAGGATTTCGGCATTGGTTCCCACATCAACAATGAGCGCCAAGTCACGGGATGTATTGGGTTCTTCGGCCAGCGCCACGGCGGCGGCATCCGCCCCCACATGGCCCGCGATACACGGCAGAAGGTAGGTCCGCGCGGTGGGCGCCACGTCCGACAGGCCAATGTCGCGGGCGTCCATCGTGAGGCTGCCGGAGGTGGCAAGCGCGAAGGGGGCCTGACCCAATTCCACCGGGTCAATGCCGAGCAGAAGGTGGTGCATCACCGGGTTGCACACGATCACGGCCTCGAAAATGAGCGCAGGGTCAACGCCCGCCTCGGCCGCGATGTCACCGGCCAGCGTGTTCAGCGCCTTCTGCACCGCGCCGGTCATTTCGGCATCGCCGCCGGGGTTCATCATCACGTAGCTGACCCGGCTCATCAGGTCTTCGCCAAAGCGGATCTGCGGGTTCATCAGGCCCGACGACGCCAGCACGCTGCCATCGGTCAGGTCGCACAGATGCGCCGCGATTGTGGTCGAACCGAGATCGACGGCGAGGCCATAAAGCCCGCCCTCGTGCAGGCCGGGCCAGACGCCGAGGATCTGCGCGGTGTCGCTGTTCGCGGGGTGGTGCACGGCGACGGAGACCTGCCATTTGCCCTTGCGCAGGGCCGGTTGCAGCGCCTTGAGCACGGTCAGGGGGGCTGTGACGGGCGCGATGCCCCATTGGGTCTTGAGCGCGTCGGCGACCCGTTCAAGATCACCCGAGGGCTCGTGCATATCAGGCTCCACCACATCGATCATCATCAGCCGCGTGGCGGGATCCATGGTGATCGGCTTGGAGGACGCGGCCTTGCGCACCACCTGTTTGTGGACCTGGGATTCGGGCGGCACGTCGACGACGATATCGCCCTGAACCGTGGCCTGACAGCCCAAGCGGCGGCCGGCCTTCAGGCCACGCACGCGGTCGTACCGCGCCTCGACCTCGTTCCATTCTGACAGGGCAGTGTCGGAGACCGTGACGCCATGTTTGGGGAAATCGCCATAGCTTGGCGCGATCTGGCATTTCGAGCAGATGCCCCGCCCGCCGCAAACGCTGTCGAGATCAACGCCCAATTGCCGCGCAGCGGTCAGGATCGGGGTGCCAACGGCAAAATGGCCGCGCTTGCCGGAAGGGGTGAAAATGACGAGGGGGTTGTGATCGCTCATGGGGTTGCCCGGTTGTCTTGGCTTGGGCGTGTGTATCCCGGTGCAGGGGACAAAACAGTCGCAAATGCGTCAAGATTTACATGAGGCGCGTCACATTCCCCCGGTTTCCTCAAGCCACGCGAGGATGGCGCTGCGATCGCCGTCGAGAGCCGGGGCAGGCGGGC
The DNA here is from genome assembly GCF_037543845.1 of Gymnodinialimonas ulvae. Taxonomy (NCBI): domain Bacteria; kingdom Pseudomonadati; phylum Pseudomonadota; class Alphaproteobacteria; order Rhodobacterales; family Paracoccaceae; genus Gymnodinialimonas; species Gymnodinialimonas ulvae. The sequence goes on along the minus strand of NZ_JBBIFX010000001.1, from coordinate 1,064,777 downwards.
GCGTCACAGGATCGGGCAGGCGGGACATCTTGATCGGGTTGCCAGCGGCCTTCAGGGGCGGTTCATCGACTTGGCCAAGGACGTCGATTACCATGTTGCGGGCGCGGATCTGGGGATCGTGCATCGCCTCGGCCACGTTCTGGATCGGGCCGGTGGGGACGCCTGCCGCCTCGAGAGTTGCGATCCAGTGGGCGATTGGGTGGTGCAGGGTCTCCAACTCGATCATGCGCTTGAGCAGGCGGGCATTGTCGCAGCGTGCAGGGTTGGTGGAAAAGCGGGGGTCGTCGGCCCAGTCCCTGTGCCCCAACGTCTCGGCCAGCCTGGCGAAAAGCATATCGTTGCCCGCGGCGATCACGAAAAGCCCGTCTGCGGCGTGGAACGTCTCGAACGGTGTGATCGACGGGTGCCGGGCACCGGATGGGCCGGGCGGGGCCTGACCGGCGGACACCATGGCGACGGCATGTTCAAGGATGGCGAGCTGGCAATCGAGCATGGCAACGTCAACCAACTGGCCCAGGCCGGTTTTCGTCCGATCATAAAGCGCGGCGAGCAGGCCCTGACCCAAGGCCATACCGGCCACGATATCGCCGATGGAGGCCCCCACGCGCACCGGGTCGCGGCCCGCTTCGCCGGTCATCGACATCACGCCGCCCCGCGCCTGCACGACCATATCATAGGCGGGTTTGAGCGCTTCCGGCCCGGTCTGTCCGAAGCCGGAGACAGCGCCGTAGATCAGGCGTGGGTATCTGGCGTGAAGCGTGCCCCAACCATAGCCCAGACGCTCCATCACGCCGGGGCGGTCGTTTTCGAGGATCACATCGGCGCGTGCCAGAAGCCGGTCGAAGATGGCGCGATCGTCGTCTGATTTCAGATTGAGGGCGATGGATTGCTTGCCGTGGTTGAGGCCGCGAAAATAGGCGCTTTCACCGTTGACGAAGGGAGGAAAGGCGCGGGTATCGTCGCCCGTGCCGGGGCGTTCGACCTTGATGATCCGTGCGCCAAGTGCGCAGAGGGTTTGCGTACAATACGGACCGGCAAGCACATGGGTGCGGTCGATGACAAGGATGTCGGACAGGGGGGCATCGGATCGGGTCATGCTGCGGGTCCGCTGGTGAGGGTTGCGCAACACAAAAGGGCAGGCCGCGCTGGCCTGCCCTGATCTGCATCAATTCGCGTCTCGATGGACGCGCGATCGCACGTCCTATGATGCGCGCCGGCGACGCCCGCCGTCCCGGCCGCGCCGAGGGGCGGCATCGGGGTCTTTGTTGAACGCGATCCAGGCCCCGCCGCCGTCATCGTGGTTGAGCAGGAAATTTGCGGCGCGAATGGCCTCCATCTCCTTGCCCGCGCGGGGTTTGGTGGAGCCCATGCCGAAGAGTTTCACGAAGGCCTCGTCATCCATGCCCTCGGGCAGGATCACGCCAGCGGCCTCGACCAACGCCTTCTTTTCGGCGATTTTCTTGGGGCCGATCGGCAGCGCGACGGGGTTCATGATCGCGCTGGTCATGCCGGCCGAAAACGCCATCGGCAGGAAGGCGTTGTTGATCCCGTGCCGGTTTGGCAGCCCGAAGGAGATGTTGGACGCCCCGCAGGTGGTGTTCACCCCCAATTCCTCGCGCAGGCGGCGGACCAGCGTGAACACCTGATGGCCCGCCGTCGCCATGGCACCGATGGGCATGACAAGCGGATCGACCACGATGTCATGGGCTGGAATGCCGAAATCGGCGGCGCGTTCGACGATCTTCTTGGCGACCGCGAAGCGCACATCGGGATCTTCGGAAATGCCGGTGTCGTCGTTGGAAATCGCCACCACCGGCACGTTGTATTTCGCGACCAGCGGCAGGACCAGTTCAAGGCGGTCTTCCTCGCCGGTGACGGAATTCAGAAGCGGGCGACCTTCGGCGGCGGCCAGCCCATTTTCCAGAGCGCCGGGCACCGAGCTGTCGATGCACAGCGGGCAATCGGTGACGGATTGCACGGTTTCCACCAGCTGCTGCATCAGGGTGGGTTCAACGAAATTGTTGTCCGCGTAACGGGGATCTTCGGCCATCTTGTTGGAAAAGACCGCGCCCGAGTTGATGTCGAGCACGGTGGCCCCCGCTTCCACCTGCGCGATGGCGTCGGCCTGCACGCGGGAGAAATCGCCGCGCTCCAATTCCTCGTTGAGGATCTTGCGGCCGGTGGGGTTGATCCGTTCGCCAATGACGCAAAACGGCTCGTCAAAGCCGATTACGGTGGTCTTGGTCTTCGACTCGATGATCGTGCGCGTCATGTGCGGGATGTCCTAGATGTCAGCGTCGGGATTGGCAGGCACCGTCGAGGCCCCGCCATTGGCGATGGCCCATTTGGCATTGGTCTTGATGCCGCCAAGCGGGAAGAAGTGGATCGCCTCGATCAGGCTATCGGGATTGGCGGCCTTGTGGGCGGCCAGATCACCCATGATCTCGCCCGGCTCGAACGGCAGCAGGAGCTTGGTGACGTCCTTGGCGCGTTTCTGCAGCACCGAAAGCGATTTACCCACCCCGCAGGCGATGGCGAATTTGATCAGCGTCTGCAGCTTCGCGGGGCCCGCAATGCCAAGGTGGATCGGCAAGGTGATGCCCTCGGCCTTCAGGCGGTCGGCCCATGTGATCGCGGTCTCGGCCTCGAACAGGAACTGCGTGGCCAGCGCCATCTGCGCATCGCTGCGGTTGGCGAAATCCTGTTTCCAGCGCAACGCCTCGGACACCATCGCATCGCCGCCATCGGGATCGATATCGCGGTTGCCTTCGGGATGGCCCGCGACATGGAGGCGGGTCACACCGGCCTTGTCGAAAAGCCCGGTTTCCATGAGCTGCATGGAGGAATGGAAATCACCATGGGGCTTGTCCACGCCACCGGCCAGCAAAAGCGCCTGGGTGATGTCGGCCTCGCCGCGGTAGCGCGCGATCCAGTCCTCAAGCGTGGCGACGTCGCGGATGATGCGTGCGGGGAAATGCGGCATCGGATCAAAGCCCTCGGCGCGCAGGCGCGCGGCGGTGGCGACCATGTCGTCGATCGGTGTGCCCTCGATATGGGCGATGTAGACGCGGGTGCCTTGGGGCAGAAGCGCGCGGAAATCATCGACCTTCTGCGCGGTGCGCGGCATCACCTCGATGGAATAGCCCTGCAAAAGCGCCTCCATCTCGGGCGTTGGGGCGGTCGTGTCGGGCGCAGGCGCGGCCTTGCGGAAGTTGAGAAGCGACATGAGTGTCTCCCGGAGGCTCATTTGTGGGACAGGGCGATCAGGGCGCGGTCGAGGGGGCGTATCCCTCGGCCTCGATCAGGGACTTCAGGCGGGCATTGTCATACGCGGCATCAAGGGCTGCGGCCTCGGCGGCGGCGGCGTCCTTCAGATCACCCTGCGCCTCGCCCACCACAACGCGGTGAAAGCCCGCAAGATAGGCATCGTCATCCTTCGCGCCCACCTTCATCGCGGCGCGGTCAATCGCCTGCTCGAACCGCTCGGGCAGCGGCATCTTCGCGCCCGTCCGGCCCTTGCCGACAATGACTTGCGCGGGGATATCGCGCCAGAAGACGTGGGTGATCGCAGCCATGTTCCGGTTCCTTCCCGTTGCGGCACATCCGACTCGGCGCGCAGGTGGTTTTGCGCACCATAGGCGCGCGTCGCGCGCGCGCCGGTCCTGTTTTCGACATGCGCGGCCCGCAAAACGACGCCATTGCCAGTGCAGCCCATCGTAAAGCGTCAGCGCGGCAGGGGCGAGGGGCCGGTCCGCCCGAAATTTTCAAGAAGAACATGAAGCCACCATGGATCGCCCATTGTTTCAAATCCGTGAACACGCTACGCTGTTTATAACTTTGCAATCGAAATGGCGGTGCCCCATGTCGCGTGAGCGCTCTGGCGGGGATGGACCGTTCCCCAGACCCGTGGCGCCCGTGACGCCGAAGTCCGAGCCGGGTGCCATACCCTCTGTTGAGCGGCGCCCCGCGTCGGCCCGGAAGTCGGGTCCCGACCCCGATGATCTTTATGCCGCGCTCGATCTGGGCACGAATTCCTGCCGCATGTTGATTGCGCAGCCCAAGGGCAGCCAGTTGCACGTGGTGGATTCGTTTTCGAAATCCGTGCAGCTGGGGCAGGGGTTGGAGGCGTCGGGTCGGTTGGGCCGTGCGTCCATGGCCCGCGCCGTGGGCGCACTCAAGATCTGCCAGAAAAAGCTGAGCAAACATCGGGTGGAACGCGCGCGACTGGTCGCGACGGAGGCCTGCCGACGGGCCACCAATGCGTCCGAGTTCATCAATCTGGTGCGGCGCGAGACCAGCCTGCAACTCGACATCATCGAGCCCGAGGAAGAGGCGCGGCTGGCCGTTGTATCCTGTGCGCCGCTGGTCTCGACCCGCACCGAGCAGCTTCTGGTGGTCGATATCGGCGGCGGCTCCACCGAGCTGGTCTGGATCGACCTCTCCCGTGTGCCGAAACTCGAACGCCCCAAGGCGATCATGCGGCTGCACCACGGGTTCGACAATGCCGACGACGTGTTTCCGCGCGCCAAGGTGGTCGACTGGATCTCCATCCCGCTTGGCGTCGCCACGTTGAAGGACCTTTATGACGATGTCGCCGATGACGGCGCGCGTTTTGCCTTGATGAGTTGGTATTTCGAGGAGCAACTGGCCGAATTCTCGCCCTATGACGATGCCGCCGAACAGGCCCGCGAAGGCTTCCAGATCATCGGCACCTCCGGCACGGTGACGACGGTTGCGGCCTCGCATCTGGGCCTGCGCCGCTACGACCGCAACAAGGTCGACGGGCTGCGCATGACCTCCGATCAGATTGACACGGTGATCAATGGCTACCTCGCCCTTGGCCCCGAAGGCCGCCGCCGCGACCCGCGCATCGGGCGCGACCGGCAGACCCTGATCATGTCGGGAGCCGCGATCCTGCAGGCGCTGCTGCGCGCCTGGCCCACGGATCGGTTGAGCGTCGCCGACCGCGGCCTGCGCGAGGGGTTGCTTTATGCGCAGATGAGCCGCGATGGCGTGCTGGAAGACGGCCCGTATTAAGCGTGGCCTACACACCGACCGACCCCGTCACGTCCGAGGCCGAAGTCCGCGCCGTGATCGACGGTGTACATATCGCGCAGCAGCACAAGGTGATCGACCACATCGACCACCATTGTCGCGTCTGGATCGCCCATTCCCCATTTCTGGTGATGTCGACCGTCGATGCGGCTGGCCGCCTCGATGCCTCGCCCAAGGGCGATCCGCCAGGCTTCGTGACGGTGGTAGATGCGCAAACGCTGGCCATTCCCGACCGGCCCGGAAATCACCTGTTCATGGGGTTCCGCAATATCCTTGAGACCGGGCGCATCGGGCTGGTGTTTTTCGTGCCCAAGCGCAACGAGGTCCTGCGCGTGAACGGATCCGCGCAGGTGGTGCGCGACGCGGGCCTGCGTGAGGCGATGGCGATCAAGGGCCGCGTGCCGGACTTCGCGATTGTAGCCCATGTGGAAGAGGCGTTCTTCCATTGCGGCAAGGCGGTGCTTAGATCAGGGCTGTGGCGGCGCGAGGCGGCGGGACCGGTCGATGCGCTGCCGAGCTATGCCGAGGCGATCCACGATCAGGGCCGGTTGCAGGCGCTTGACGTACCGCTTGAGGCCGTGGAGAAGCGCCTGAAACACAATGACGAGAACCGGCTTTACGACGAATAAGCCCCGGGAGCCTGTTATGGTAAAGAACACAAGCGGACGCGGGCAGCGGGACCTGAAGGTCAAAGTCAAGACCGCGCGCGGCCGCAAGCTCAGCTCGACCCGCTGGCTCGAACGGCAACTCAACGACCCCTATGTGGCGCGCGCCAAACGCGACGGCTACCGCGGGCGGGCGGCCTACAAGATCCTGGAACTCGACGACAAATACCGCTTTCTTGTGCCCGGTGCGCGGGTCGTTGACCTGGGCTGTGCGCCCGGCGGCTGGTGCCAGGTGGCCGCGCGCCGCGTGAATGCCCTGGGCGAGAAATCCGGCAAGGCCGTGGGCCGCATCATCGGACTCGACCTGCAAGAGATGGAGCCGATCGCAGGCTGCGAATTGCACCAGCTCGACTTCATGGAAGACGGCGCCGATGACAAGGTCAAGGCATGGCTCGGCGGCCCCGCCGATGTGGTGATGTCCGACATGGCCGCCTCCGCGTCGGGCCACAAACAGACGGACCACATGCGCATCATCGCGCTGTGCGAAGCGGCGGCTGAGTTGGCCTTCGACGTGCTGGAGCCGGGCGGCACCTTCGTGGCCAAGGTGCTGGCGGGCGGCGCGGAAGGCACGCTGCAACAGACCCTCAAACAACGGTTCAAGAAGGTCTCCAACGTCAAACCGGGCGCGTCGCGCTCCGACAGTTCCGAGAAATTCGTCGTGGCCACCGGCTTCAAGGGCTGAACGCGCGCCGGCTTGGCCCTTTTGGGCGTCCTTGCAGCCGCGCCCTGTCTTCCATTGGTCAAAAATACCTCGGGGGGAGTCCGTAGGACGGGGGGCAGCGCCCCCTTGGCAAGGTTCCCTCGGAACCTTGCCACCGGCGACGCCGAAGGCGGCGCAATCCCTCCGCCCCGCAGGGCACACCACATTTCGTCCTTGCCCCGCGCCGCACCCCATGGGATAGGGACGTGCCAACCGACACCCTCCAAGGAGACGCCCTGATGGAGATTCGCGAGGCCCTCACATTTGACGATGTTCTCCTTGTGCCGGGCAAAAGCTCGGTCCTGCCATCGGATGCCGACACCCGCACCCAGGTGACGAAAACCATCGCGCTCAACATCCCGTTGCTCAGCTCGGCCATGGACACCGTGACCGAGGCGCGCATGGCCATCGCCATGGCTCAGGCCGGCGGCATGGGCGTGATCCACCGCAACCTCGATACCGAGGCGCAGGCGCGCGAGGTGCGCCGCGTCAAACGGTTCGAGAGCGGCATCGTCTACAACCCCGTCACCCTGACCCCCGATCAGACGCTCGCCGATGCGAAGGACTTGATGGAGCGCTATGGGTTCTCCGGCTTTCCGGTCATCGACGCGGCCCGCCGTGTGCTCGGCATCGTCACCAACCGCGACATGCGCTTTGCCAATCACGACGACACGCCGGTGCGCGTGATGATGACCTCCGACGACCTCGCCATCCTGCGCGAACCGGCCGACCGCGACGAAGCGATCAGCCTGATGAAGGCGCGGCGCATCGAAAAGCTGCTGGTGACGAATGCAGAGGGCAAACTGACCGGCCTTCTGACCCTGAAAGACACCGAACAGGCGGTCCTGAACCCGCAGGCCTGCAAGGATCCTCTGGGCCGTCTGCGCGTGGCGGCGGCCACCACGGTTGGCGACGCCGGGTTCGAGCGCTCCGAGGCGCTGATTGATGCGGGCTGCGACCTGATCGTGATCGACACCGCCCACGGCCATTCTGAGGGTGTCGCCCACGCGGTCTCGCGGGTGAAGGGTCTGTCGAACGAGGTGCAAGTCGTCGCTGGCAACGTCGCCACCGCCGAGGCGACCCGCGCCCTGATCGACGCGGGCGCGGATGCGATCAAGGTCGGCATCGGGCCGGGGTCGATCTGTACCACGCGGATTGTGGCAGGCGTTGGCGTGCCGCAGCTCACCGCGATCTCCGATTGCGCGGAAGAGGCCCTGAAAACCGGCACCCCGGTCATCGCCGATGGCGGAATCAAATTCTCCGGCGATTTCGCCAAGGCCATCGCGGCGGGGGCGCATTGCGCCATGGTTGGCTCGATGATCGCAGGCACCGACGAAAGCCCCGGCGAAGTGATCCTGTTCCAGGGCCGCAGCTACAAATCCTATCGCGGCATGGGCTCGCTCGGTGCGATGGCGCGTGGCTCGGCTGATCGTTATTTCCAAAAGGACGCCGCCTCCGACAAGCTGGTGCCCGAGGGCATCGAAGGGCAGGTGCCCTACAAAGGCTCCGCCGGGACCGTGGTGCACCAGTTGATCGGTGGTCTGCGCGCGGCGATGGGCTACACCGGCTGCGGCACGGTCGATGAGATGCGGCAGAATTGCCAATTCGTGCGGATCACCGGGTCTGGCTTGAAGGAAAGCCATGTACACGATGTGCAGATCACGCGTGAAAGCCCGAATTACCGCGCAGGATGAAAAGGTTGCGTGACGTTCTTCATGTGATGCATTAGGATGCGCGACGCTGCGCGATATGCCGCTGCCATCGGGATCGTGGATGCTTGGCTTGACGGGGCTCCGGTCGAGCAGGCGCTGACGCGGTGGGCGCGAGGCGCGCGGTATGCCGGATCGAAAGACCGCGCGGCGGTGCGCGACATCGTCTACGGCGTGCTGCGGCGCAAAACCTCCTGCGCGGCGCTCGGCGGCGGCGAAACGGGCCGGGCGCTGATCCTTGGCTGGCTGCGCAGCGCAGCACGCGACACGGACGCGGTTTTCACCGGAGAGGGCCACGCCCCGCCGCCGTTGACGGCGGACGAGCGGACCACGGGCGCGCAGCCGTCGCTCCCGCATCCCGACGTCCCCCAATGGATGTTGGCGGAACTGGAGCCCACGCTCGTTTCCGATGGAACGCTGGATCATCTGCAGGACCGCGCGCCGCTGTGGCTGCGCGTCAATCGCCGCAAAACCACGCCCCGGGAGGCGGCGGAGGCACTGGCCGCCGATGGTGTCACCGCCACGCCCCATCCCGACCTGCCGACCGCCCTTCGGGTCGATGACGGGGAACGGCGGCTGCGCAACGGGCGCGCGTATCAAGACGGTTTGGTCGAGATCCAGGACCTCTCGCCGCATTGGGCGGTTGCGCGGCTCGATCTGTCGCAGACGGGCACGGTGTTGGATTTCTGTGCGGGGGGCGGCGGCAAGGCGCTGGCGCTTGCCGACCGAAGCGACGCCCGGATCCTTGCCCATGATGCGCTGCCGCGACGGATGGCGGATTTGCCCGCCCGTGCCGCCCGCGCCGGGGTGCGGATCGACACGCTCGCCCCGGAGGCTCTGGCGACGTCCGGCCCGTTCGATCTGGTGCTGACGGATGTGCCCTGTTCCGGCAGCGGGACCTGGCGGCGCGACCCGGAGGCGAAATGGCGCCTGACCCGCGACGCGCTCGCCGATCTCTTGCGGGTGCAGGCGGAAATCCTGGACCAGGCCGCCGATCTCGTGGCCCCCGGTGGGCAGCTTGTTTACATGACCTGTTCGCTGTTTCGGGCCGAAAACGACGCTCAGATCGAGGCGTTTTTGACCCGGCGCCCGGGCTGGCAGTGCAGCGCGCGCCGCCTCGATACGCCGATCACCGCCTCGGACGGGTTCTTCTCCGCGATCCTCCGGCGGCAAGAAGACTCGCCACAGGCCTGACGATCAGGCATTCTTAAACCATTGTTAACCTTTTTGAGACACCTCTTGGGGACAACGCGGGTCCGCATGCAGCGCGTGGCTTGCCCCGACCAAAGGCGAGGGTTGGTTTTGACAGACGAGGCCGCAAACACCGGCTTTACCCATATGCGCGGCATTCGCCCGTTCACACAGCCGATCATGCTGCTGGTGTTCGGCCTTGTGACCGGCGTTTCCACGCTTTTCGCACCGGGCCCGGAGGTGCGCTTTGGCCTGATGGCGGTGACCGGCGGTTGCCTGTCCGCGGCCGTTCTGGTGGCCCTGCGCGACGGCTGGCGGATGTGGCGCGCGCGGAGCACGTTTCGATCGGCGATGGAGCTGATCGAACACGATCCCTCGCCTTGCCTTTGCACTGACGACACCGGCGCGATCCTGTTGCAGAACGATGCGGCGGAGCGGCGTTTCGGCGATCGGCGCGGCGCGTCGGTGGCCCGCGCCATCGGCAGCGTCTTGCCCAATGCGGCTGCTGTCGTGTTCCGGCAGGAAACGGCCATCGGGCGACGGCCGTCGTCCCACGAAGTTGTGGTCACGCCACGCGGCACGGTCCGGCTGGCGGCGCATCGGATGCGCGGCGGCGTGATCTGGCGACTGGACGACCTGGCCGATGCGCATGCGCGCCATGGCGAGTCGATCGGGCTGCCGATGATGGTGGTCAGCAGCCATGACACGGTCCTGTCGATGAATGCCGCGATGCGCGATGTGCTGGGGCGCCGGGCCACGGATCTTGAAGATGTGTTTCCCGAACAACCGCTTGTCGCGGGGCGTCGGTCGAGCCTGCAGGGCGCGGATGGTAAGATCGAGGTGATCCCGATTGTCGTGCGTGCCAAGGACGGCCGCCGAGAGGTCTACGCGGTGCCGGGCCTGTCAGAGCCGCCCGCCGCTTCAGTCGCGGCGCGGGCCTTCGAGTCGCTGCCTGTCGCGCTGTTGCATATCGGCGCGGAGGGGGAGCTTCTGGCCTCCAACCAGAATGCGCAGACGCTGCTTGGCATATCCGCCGAAGCGAGCGGGCCATTGTCGCAATTCGTCGAAAACCTGGGCCGACCCGTTAACGACTGGGTGGCCGATACGCTGGCCGAACGCATCCCGAACCGCGCCGAGGTTGCGCGCGCGAAATTACGCAAGGATGAGACGTTCCTGCAGATCTCGCTGAGCCGGATCGTGGATGGCACCGGCCCGTCGCTTCTGGCGGTGCTGCATGACGCGACCGAGTTGAAAACGCTGGAACAGCAGTTCGTCCAAAGTCAGAAAATGCAGGCAATCGGCGAACTTGCGGGTGGTGTGGCGCATGATTTCAACAACCTTTTGACCGCGATTACCGGGCATTGCGACCTGCTACTGCTGCGCCATGATCAAGGCGATCAGGACTACGCGGATCTGGTGCAGATTAACCAAAACGCCAACCGCGCGGCCTCACTTGTGGGACAGCTTCTGGCGTTTTCGCGCAAGCAGACGCTGGAGCCGGAGGTGATCGACCTGCGCGATTCCGTGGGCGAGTTGACGCATCTTTTGAACCGGCTTGTGGGCGAGCGGATCACGCTGTCTTTGTCGAACGATCCGGCGCTTACCCCGATCCGGGCCGACCGGCGGCAGCTTGATCAGGTGATCATGAACCTCGTGGTAAACGCCCGCGACGCGATGCCCGAGGGCGGCGAAGTGCGGGTCGAGACGCGCATGGTCCACCTCAGCGAAGTGATGCGCCGCGATCAGGCCGTGGTGCCCGCAGGGTCTTACGTCACGATCCGTGTCCGCGATCAGGGGCAGGGCATCCCGGCCGATAAACTGAACCGCATTTTCGAGCCCTTCTTTACCACGAAACGCGCCGGTGAGGGCACCGGCCTCGGCCTGTCGATGGCCTATGGAATCATCAAGCAAACGGGCGGCTACATCTTCGTGGACAGCGCCGTGGGTGCCGGGACAACCTTCACCATTTACATCCCCGCCCACGAGGCCACGGCCGAAGACGACGACGCATCAGACATGATTGACGTGACCCCGAAAGCCAGCGCCGCATTGTCCGATGATCGCCGTCCGGGCGTTGTTTTGTTGGTCGAAGACGAAGCGCCGGTGCGTGCGTTTGCCTCGCGTGCACTGCGTTTGCGGGGCTACACCGTGATCGAGGCGGGCAGCGCGGAAGAGGCGCTTGAGACGCTGGAAGACGCGGATCTGGCCGTGGATCTGTTCGTCACCGACGTGATCATGCCCGGCCTCGACGGGCCGACATGGGTGCGCCAGGCGCTCAAGGACCGGCCAGAGACCAAGGTGGTTTTCGTGTCGGGCTATGCCGAGGACGCGCTCGACGGAAAATCGGAAGACATCCCCGGCTCGGTCTTCCTGCCGAAGCCGTTTTCGCTCACGGATCTGACCGACACGGTGCGGCGGCAATTGCATTAACGCCCCGACGCCTGAACCCTTCGCCAGAGTGCGAATTCCTCGGGCGCCTCCGCGTGCAGACGCGCGACAATCGGTGGGCTCAACTCTGTTGTCATGGCGGGCGAGACATTGCTGCGCCCCGGTTCGAGCCGCACGCCAACCCGTTCTTCGAGAAATCCGACCGCCTCATCCAACTTCGCGTGGCTGAACAGGTGGTCCACGCCAACGCGCCCGTCGTCGCCGGACACAAAACGCGATTGGCGTCCGACCTTGGCGAAGGGCGGCGGGTCGTCTTGCAGCCATGCCTCGACGAAAGCATCGAAACCGATACCCCGGGTGGAGTTCGGGCGCCCCGCAATCGCGTCGCGGCTGCGATAGCGATACCAACTCGACAGCCAGCCGACCGGTTCGCGGATCACCGCCATCACCTCCATCGGATGCTGGCCGCGTTGCTCGAAAAACCCCTGTAATTGGGCCTCGTAGCGTCGCAGCGTGCAATGCTTTTGCCGCGGAGGATTGAGGATCGCTGCATCGGCATGGGGCAACAGCGCCTGCTCCAGCGCGGTCGTGCCGGTTTTCGGCACCGCCAACAGCACCAGCCGCGCTTTCCAGAAGACCAACATGCCGGTTCCTTGTCTTTTTGCCCGCTTGTAACCGATTGTTAACCGCTCATGCCAAAAGATCACCATAGAAGATTTATATTGATCTGTTCTCGTTTTGTTTGTTAACCATGTATGCGAACAAGAGGTGAACAAAGAGCATGCCGGGTTTTGGGACACGAAACCCCGACCGGCCCCATTGCCGCCACGCCCCGCGGCATGACATAAGGACGAAACCCCATGGCAACGGCGAACCTTCTCGACATGAATGACCGTATCTCGGCCGACAAGCAAAAGGCCCTCGACAGCGCATTGGCCCAGATCGAACGTCAGTTCGGCAAAGGCTCCATCATGAAACTGGGCGGCGAGAACGCGCTGCCCGATATCGATTCGACCTCCACCGGATCGCTTGGCCTCGACATCGCGTTGGGCATCGGCGGCATCCCCAAGGGGCGCATCGTCGAGATCTATGGCCCTGAAAGTTCGGGAAAAACCACGCTGACGCTGCATTGCGTGGCCGAGGAACAGAAAAAGGGCGGCGTTTGCGCCTTCGTCGATGCCGAGCACGCGCTTGACCCGCAATACGCCAAAAAGCTTGGCGTCGACCTCGACGAATTGCTGATCTCGCAGCCCGACACCGGCGAACAGGCGCTTGAAATCGTCGATACGCTGGTCCGCTCCGGCGCGGTGAGCATGGTCGTCGTCGACTCGGTCGCGGCGCTGACGCCGAAGTCCGAGCTGGAAGGCGACATGGGCGACAGCTCGGTCGGCGTGCACGCGCGTCTGATGTCTCAGGCGATGCGCAAACTGACCGGATCGATTAACCGCTCCGGCTGTACGGTGATCTTCATTAACCAGATCCGCATGAAAATCGGTGTCATGTTCGGCTCGCCCGAGACGACCACCGGCGGCAATGCCCTGAAATTCTACTCCTCCGTCCGCCTCGACATCCGCCGCATCGGCGCGCTCAAGGACCGCGACGAAGTGGTCGGCAACGCCACCCGCGTGAAGGTCGTGAAAAACAAGGTCGCGCCGCCGTTCAAGCAGGTGGAATTCGACATCATGTATGGCGAAGGCATCTCGAAGATGGGCGAATTGCTCGATCTTGGCGTGAAGGCGGGCGTGGTCGAGAAATCCGGCTCCTGGTTCAGCTACGGCGATGAACGCATCGGGCAGGGGCGTGAAAACGCCAAGACCTTCCTGAAGGACAACACCGATATCGCGTTGCAGATCGAAGACAAGATCCGCGCCGCCCATGGCCTCGATTTCGAGATGGAGCGCGAAGGCGATGAGGATATCCTCGACGACGACGCCTGAGGCACACAGTTTCCGGGCGACCGGATCGAGAGGGAATGGGGGCGGCCTTTTTGGGTCGCCCTTTTTCGTGGGCGTCCTGTGGACAGACTGCGGCGGCAGGGATACATCGGCCTTTGCAGCTCAGCTACGGACGCGCCAATGACCAGCCTCAACGATATCCGCTCGACCTTCCTCGATTACTTCGCCCGGCAAGGCCACGAGGTCGTCGCGTCGAGCCCGCTTGTTCCGCGCAATGACCCGACGTTGATGTTCGTCAATTCCGGCATGGTGCAGTTCAAGAACCTGTTTACCGGGGTCGAGACCCGCGGTTACCAGCGCGCGACCACGTCGCAGAAATGCGTCCGCGCGGGCGGCAAGCACAACGATCTCGACAACGTGGGCTACACCGCGCGCCACCATACCTTCTTTGAAATGCTGGGAAATTTCAGCTTTGGGGACTATTTCAAGGACGACGCCATCGCCTTCGCCTGGGAGTTGATCACCCGCGATTTCGGGATCGACAAGTCGAAGCTTTTGACCACCGTTTACCATACCGACGACGAGGCGTTCGAGATCTGGAAAAAGGTCGGCGTGCCCGAAGACCGGATCATCCGCATCGCGACGTCGGACAATTTTTGGCAGATGGGCCCAACGGGGCCATGTGGGCCGTGCACCGAGATCTTCTATGACCACGGCGATCACATCTGGGGCGGGCCGCCGGGCAGCCCGGAGGAAGATGGCGACCGGTTCATCGAGATCTGGAACATCGTTTTCATGCAGAACGAGCAATTCGCCGACGGCTCCATGGTGCCGCTTGAGATGCAGTCGATCGACACCGGCATGGGGCTGGAGCGGATCGGGGCATTGCTACAGGGCAGCCATGACAACTACGACACCGACACGATGCGCAGCCTGATGGAGGCGTCGGCCAACGCGTCCTCGACCGATATCGATGGCTCGCAGAACGTGCACCACCGCGTGATCGCCGACCACCTGCGCTCGACCTCGTTCCTGATTGCCGATGGGGTGATGCCGTCCAATGACGGGCGCGGTTATGTCCTGCGTCGCATCATGCGGCGCGCGATGCGGCATGCGCATCTGCTCGGGGCGAAAGACCCGCTGATGTACCGCCTCGTGCCCGCCTTGGTCAGCCAGATGGGTCAGGCCTATCCCGAATTGGGCCAGGCGCAGGCGCTGATCACCGAAACACTGAAGCTTGAGGAAGAGCGGTTCCGTCAGACGCTGGATCGCGGTCTGAAGCTGCTGGACGATGAATTGGGCAATCTGCCGGAGGGCAACGATTTGCCCGGCGAGGCAGCGTTCAAGCTCTACGACACTTACGGCTTCCCGCTTGATCTGACGCAGGATGCGTTGCGCGAAAAGGGCCGTGGCGTGGACACCGACGGGTTCGACGCAGCCATGGAGGCGCAGAAAGCCAAGGCGCGCGCGGCCTGGTCCGGCTCGGGCGACGCAGCCGATGCGACGATCTGGTTCGACATCGCGGAAGACCATGGCACCACCGAATTCCTCGGCTACGACACGGAAATCGCGGAGGGTCAGATCCTCGCGCTTGTCAGCGACGGCGCACGGATTGAAGCGGCCAAGGGCGAGGTCACGGTCGTCCTGAACCAGACGCCGTTTTACGCGGAATCGGGCGGGCAGGTGGGCGACACCGGCACGATCCGCACCGAAACCGGGCGCATCGCGGTGCGCGACACGCGCAAGGTGGCCGATGTGGTCCTGCATATCGGCACGGTTGAGGAGGGCGAGGTGACGCAGGGGCAGGGCGCCGAACTCGTCGTGGACCATGACCGCCGCGGCGCGATCCGGGCCAACCATTCGGCAACGCATCTCCTGCACGAGGCGCTGCGTGAGCGGCTGGGGGATCACGTGGCGCAGCGCGGCTCGCTCAATGCGCCCGAGCGGCTGCGGTTCGATTTCTCGCATAATCATGCGCTGAGCCGGGAAGATCTGGCCGAAATCGAGCGTGAGGTGAATTTCTACATCCGCCAGAACGAGGCCGTCGAGACGCGCATCATGACGCCCGACGACGCCCGCGCCATCGGTGCGCAGGCGCTGTTCGGCGAGAAATACGGCGACGAGGTGCGCGTCGTGTCCATGGGGCGTGCGGCAACCGGCAAGGGGATCAATGGCGAGACCTGGTCGCTGGAATTGTGCGGCGGCACCCATGTGGGCCGGACCGGCGAAATCGGTGCCTTCGTGACGCTTGGCGACAGCGCGTCGAGCGCGGGCGTGCGGCGGATCGAGGCGCTGACCGGACAGGCGGCGCAGGAGTATTTGCGCGGGCAGGATCACCTTCTTGCCGAGACGGCAGCGGCGCTCAAGACGCAGGCGTCGGATGTGCCGGATCGGGTGAAGGCGTTGATGGACGAGCGCAAAAAGCTGGAAAACGAGGTCGCGCAATTGCGCCGTGAGCTGGCCATGGCCGGTGGCGCCAGCGCGCCCGAGGCGGCAGAGGTGAACGGCATTGCCTTCCACGCGCAGGCCCTGTCGGGCGTGACGGGCAAGGATCTGGCCGGGATCGTGGATGAACATAAAGCGCGCCTTGGCTCGGGCGCGGTGCTTTTGATCGCGGATGCGGGCGGCAAGGCGGCGGTGGCGGCAGGCGTGACCGATGACCTGACCGACCGCATCAGCGCCGTCGATCTGGTGCGCGCCGCCACGCCGGCGCTGGGGGGCAAGGGCGGCGGTGGCCGGCCTGATTTCGCGCAAGGCGGCGGGGCCGATGCGTCCAAGGCCGAGGATGCGATTGTCGCGGCGAGAGCCGTCATTGAAGGAGTGTGAGCGATGCCCGGAGCCTATTGGATTGCCCATGTCACGGTCAGCGACGACGCGGCTTATGCGAAATATGCAGCGCTCGCGACCGAGGCGATCACCGCCCATGGCGGCAAGTTCATGGCGCGTGGCGGCACCGCGATCCAGAAGGAAGGCCGCGCCCATCCGCGCAATGTCGTGGCCCTTTTTCCGTCGCTTGACGCGGCCAATGCCTGCTATGAGAGCGCGACCTATCAAGAGGCGCTGAGCCATGCCAAAGGGGCCTCGGAACGGGATCTGGTGCTGGTCGAAGCGGTCGAATGACGCGCCACGCGACACGAAACACTCGACGCAATCGGAGGTGGCGCTAGGTTAACATCAAGGGTTTCGCGTGCGAAACTTTCTGCTGCATTAACAGGGTGTTAACCACGTTTCATGTCCTCCCCGATCCTATATTGGGCGCGCCGTGACCTGCGCCTGTCCGACAATCCCGCGCTGGTCGCGGCCTGCGCGGCCGGTGCCCCGGTGATCCCTGTCTTCCTGTGCGACGAGGTGGTGGAGAGCCATGGCGCGGCGCCGAAATGGCGGCTGGGTCTTGGGGTCGAGGCATTTGCCGAGGCGCTGGCCGAGGCCGGATCGACCCTGATCTTGCGACGTGGTGAGGCGCTGAAGTGTCTGCGTCAGTTGATCGAAGAGACCGGCGCGAAAGCGGTCCATTGGAACCGGCTCTACGACCCCGACAGCAGGCAACGCGATGAGGCCGTGAAGGCCGCGCTGAAGGAAGACGGCATCGACGCCGTAAGCCACAATGGCCATGTTCTGTTCGAGCCCTGGACGGTCGAGACCGGCGGTGGGTCGTTCTACAAGGTCTACACGCCATTCTGGAAAAGCGTGCGCGACCGCGACCCGGGCGAAGCGCTCAGTACGCCGAAAATCCCCGCGCCCGAGAGCTATCCCGCAAGCGACGCCGTCGCCGATTGGCAGCTTGGCGCGGCGATGGATCGCGGCGCGAAGGTCGTGGCGCCGCATCTGAATGTGGGCGAGGCGGCGGCACGGGGTCGGCTTGCCAATTTCATCGGCCAAGGCATCGACGATTATGCCGATGCGCGGGACAACCTGGCAAAGAACGGCACCTCGCTTCTGTCGGAAAACCTCGCTTATGGTGAGATTTCTGCGCGCGCGTGCTGGTGGGCGGGCCAACGCGCGATGCAGGAGGGCAAGGCGGGGGCCGAGACGTTTCTCAAGGAGGTCGTCTGGCGCGACTTCGCCTATCACCTCGTCTACCACACGCCGCGGATTACCACCGGCAACTGGCGCGAGGAATGGGACGCGTTTCCGTGGAACACCGACGAACGCAAGGCCGAGGTGAAGGCGTGGAAGCAGGGGCGCACGGGCATGGCGATTGTCGATGCGGCGATGCGCGAGATGTATGTGACGGGACGGATGCACAACCGCGCCCGGATGCTGGTGGCGAGCTACCTGACCAAGCATCTGATGTGTCACTGGAAAATCGGGATGAATTGGTTCGAGGCGTGCTTGGTGGATTGGGACCCGGCGTCGAACGCGATGGGCTGGCAATGGTCGGCGGGCTCGGGGCCCGACGCGACACCCTATTTCCGGGTCTTCAACCCAGAGACACAGGCCGAGAAGTTCGACAAGGCGGGGCGCTACCGGATGCGGTGGCTGGCCGAAATCACCCGCCAGCCGCCCGAGACGGCGTCGAGCTATTTCGAAGCGATCCCGCGAAACTGGCAGATGACGCCAGAAGATGGCTACCCGTCGGAGCCGATCGTGGACGCCGCCGAGGGAAGAAAACGTGCGCTGCAGGCCTATGAGAACCGAAACTTCTGACAACATTGTGTCGTGTATCGTTTACACTGACAATCATTCGGGGCTTGCCCCGCGGCACCGCGCCTCGCAAAAGTAACGCGGGAAAAAGGGAAAAAAATGACCGCACTGACATCACTTGAGGGGCAGCGTGATCTGCCGCGCTATTTCAAGGCCGTCTTCGATCAGGCGCAGCGGTTGGAACATGGCCGCATCGATTTTCGCTTGCCCGATGGCCGCGTGTTCCGTGTCGAGGGCGACGCGCCGGGCCCGGTGGGCGAGCTGAACATCCACAACGTAGACATTTTCGCGCGCCTGATCCGCGAGGGCGATCTGGGCTTTTGCGACGCCTATCTTGATGAATGGTGGTCGACGCCGGATTTGCAGGCGTTTCTGGACGTGGTCCATGCCGACAACGACGAGGTCTACGACGGCTTTCTGGGCATGGGATTGATCCGGGCCTACGAGAAATTCCGCTTCTGGTTGCAGTCGAACACCAAGCGGCAGGCAAAGAAGAACATTTCGGCGCATTACGATCTGGGCAATGATTTCTATGCGCTTTGGCTGGACGATACGATGACGTATTCCAGCGCGCTGTTCGAGACCGGGCAGGAAAGCCTGGAGGCTGCGCAGATCGCCAAATACAAGCAGATGGTCGATGAAATGGGCGCACAGCCCGGCGAGCACGTGTTGGAGATCGGCTGCGGCTGGGGCGGGTTTGCGGAATACGCCGCCAAGGAACGCGGGCTGAGAGTGACGGGCCTGACAATCTCCAAGGAACAGCACGATTACGCTGTCAAACGCATTGCGGAGGCCGGTTTGAGCGACCGCGTGGAGATCAAGCTGCAAGATTACCGTGACGAGAAGGGCACATATGACGGGATCGCGTCGATCGAAATGTTCGAGGCGGTCGGAGAGAAATACTGGCCCACCTATTTCGACGTGCTCCGCGAGCGCCTCAAGCCCGGACGCAACGCCACGCTTCAGATCATCACCGTGCAGGACAAGCGCTGGGACGTCTACCGCAGGGGCGTTGATTTCATTCAGAAATACATCTTTCCGGGCGGCATGCTTCCGGCCCCCAGCGTGCTGCGAGAGCAGGTCGAACGGGCCGGTTTGAGCGTCGCAAACTCCGTCGAATTTGGCGAAAGTTACAGCCAGACCTGCCGCCGCTGGCACGAAACCTTCAACGAAAAATGGGATCAGATCGCCGCCATGGGCTTTGACGATCGGTTCCGGCGGATGTGGAATTTTTACCTGACCTCTTGCGCGGCGACGTTCCATTTCGGAAATTGCGACGTAACGCAGATAACGGTCCAAAGACCGGCATAACAAAGAGGACGGGCGGTCATGCCCACAGGCTCAAAACTCGTCGGTGCCGTATTGTTTTGCGCAATCGGCTACTACGCGGCGTTACAGGTGATCCCGACGTTCCCTGAAGGCACGTCCATGACGTACTTCCCTTTGGTCATCGCCTTGATCGGTTTGGCCAATGGCTGGATGGTGATCGGCACGCGCGCGGGTGCGGGTTTGAACGCCGCGATTGCGAACGGGCTGCGGACTTCGTTGCAGATCGTGTTTTTTGGCCTGTTGCTGTTTTCCCTGCGGCGAATGTTCATTCGTGCAGCGGATCTGGCGTATACGAATTCTGGCCTTGGGCACGCGATTTCGGATGCGCTGACGTTCTTCATGGAATTCTTCATCCAATCGCTGACCATCGAGATCTGGGGCGTGCTGTTTGTGGGCGGCATCGTCGGCGGTTTGCTGACGGAATGGGCCGCCAAGACCTGGCGCTGACATGCCATTGATCTTTCTGTTTGGCACGCTGTGTCACCTGCCACTGCTGCGCGCGGTGGCGGGATGTGAGGTGCCGGGAGTTCGTGCAGCTCTGCGGGGGTTTCGCGCGGCCTGGGTGGCGGGCCAGAGCTGGCCGATGTTGGAGCGCCGGGACGGCGCAGGGGCCGAGGGCCTTCTGATCGAGCCGGGTCCGGAGGCGTTGGAGCGGCTGGATTTCTACGAGGCCTGCTTTGGCTACACCCGACGCAAGGTCGAGGTGATCCGCGACGGCGCGCCGATCGCGGCAGAGGCCTGGTTCCCGCCCGCAGATGCTGCGCAAAGCCCCGGTGGGGAATGGTCGCTGTCGGATTGGGCCGCGCAATGGGGCGCGTTGCAAACGATCGCCGCCGGCGAAGTCATGCGCCAGAGAGGCCAGATCGCGCCCGAAGTTCTGAGCGCGCGGTTTCCGATCATCCGTGCGCGCGCCGACGCCTACCTGCGTGCCGGGCAATGGCGCAGGCCCGGCCATGCAGGCCGTCACATGCCCGCCGAGCGGATCGACCATCACGAGACGCGCCACACCTACACAGGTTTTTTCAATGCCGAGGAAATCCATGCCAGCCACCCGAGGTTTGACGGGGCCACCAACGGCCCGCTCGCGCGGTCGGTGTTCCGCGTGGCAGATGCCGTGACGGTGCTGCCCTATGATCCGGTGCGCGACCGCATCCTTTTGGTGCAGCAGTTCCGCTTTGGGGCCTATGCCCATGGGGACGCAGATCCCTGGCTGCTGGAGCCTGTTGCGGGGCTGATCGACGCCGGTGAGACGCCCGAGATCGCGGCGCGGCGCGAGGCGCAGGAGGAGGCCAACCTGGCGCTGCGGGAGCTGGAGTTCGTGGCGCGCTATTACCCGTCGCCCGGTGGGGTGGCGCAGGTTCTGTTCTCCTATCTCGCGCTTGCGGATCTGCCCGACGGGATGGCGGGTCTTGGCGGTCATGCCGACGAGAACGAGGATATCCTGAGCCATCTGGTGCCCTATGACCTGGCGCTGCGGATGCTGGCCGAGGGCGATATGGCGGATGCAGCACAGATCATTTCGATGCAATACCTCATGTTGCATCGCGACCGCTTGCGCGCGGGTGTTGCAACGGCTTGAGGTCGGGGGCCGAACTGCCTAATCCTGACGGCATCTGTCAGCCCCGGAAAAGGCGTAGCGCATGACCATCCACAATGACCTGGCCTCTGCCATTGGCAACACGCCACTGATCCGCCTGAAGGCCGCGTCCGAGGCAACGGGCTGCGAGATCCTGGGCAAGGGGGAATTCCTCAACCCCGGCCAGTCGGTCAAGGACCGCGCGGCGTTGTTCATCATCCGTGCGGCGGTGGCCAGCGGGCAATTGCGCCCCGGCGGCACCATCGTGGAGGGCACGGCGGGCAACACCGGCATCGGCCTGGCGCTGGTGGGTGCGTCGCTGGGGTTCAAGACGGTGATCGTGATCCCCGACACCCAAAGCCAGGAAAAGAAGGACATGATCCGCATCGCGGGCGCGGAATTGATCGAAGTTCCGGCGGTGCCGTACGCGAACCCGAACAATTACGTGAAATATTCCGGCCGTCTGGCCGAGCGCTTGGCGCAATCCGACCCGAACGGCGCGATCTGGGCCAACCAATTCGACAATGTCGCCAACCGGCAGGCCCATATCGACATGACCGGCCCCGAAATCTGGGAACAGACCGATCACAAGGTGAACGGCTTTGTCTGCGCGGTCGGCTCGGGCGGAACGCTGGCCGGTGTCGGCATGGCGTTGCAGCCCAAGGGCGTGCAGATCGGGCTGGCGGATCCCGAGGGCTCAGGGCTCTACAAGCTCTATACCGGGCAGGAGGCGGGCGGAAATTCCATCACCGAAGGGATCGGACAGGGGCGCATCACCGCCAATCTCGAAGGCTTCACGCCCGATGTTTGCTACAAGATCCCCGATGCCGAGGCCTTGCCGATCGTCTATGACATCCTCGCCAACGAGGGTCTGTGCCTTGGTGGCTCGTCGGGGATCAACGTGGCCGGTGCCATGCGGATGGCGCGCGACATGGGACCGGGCCACACCATCGTGACGATCCTGTGCGACTACGGCACGCGGTATCAATCCAAACTCTTCAATCCCGATTTCCTGCGCGAAAAGGGCCTTCCGGTGCCGCCATGGATGGATGGCCCGGGCCGAGATGTGCCCGAAGTGTTCGAGGCTTGATGCCCCTATTGCATCGCATCTCTGCGGCGCTGGTGATGGTGCTTGCGCTGATGGGGCCGCTTGCGGGTCTGCCGGTGCTCGCGCAGTCCCAAACTCCAGAGGCCAGCGCCCCGCCGACGGCGCCCGAGACCGCCGCCACTATCGACTATGACGCTTGGGAAACCACGGCCACGGCGGCGGAAAACCTGATCTCCGGCGGGGTCGCCTCCACCGCGTTTTTCGAAAGCCGTCGCGCCGAACTGGTGCGCTGGCGGGCGCAGTTTCTGGCCGCTGAAACCGCCAATGCCGAGCGGATCGACACAATTCAGGCGCAGATCGACGCGCTGGGACCGGCCCCCGCCGAGGGCGAACGCGAGCCCGACACCATTAGCACCCGCCGCACCACGCTGGACAACCGGCTGGAACAGGCGCAGCTTCCGCGATTGGCCGCAAACGAGGCGTTCAACCGGGCCAATGGCCTGATCGCCGAGATCGACGCGATCTTGATCGAACGCCAGACGCAGGAATTGCTGGAGCTTGAGCCGACCCCGGTCAATCCGGTCAACTGGGCCACCGCGC
The DNA here is from genome assembly GCF_037543845.1 of Gymnodinialimonas ulvae. Taxonomy (NCBI): domain Bacteria; kingdom Pseudomonadati; phylum Pseudomonadota; class Alphaproteobacteria; order Rhodobacterales; family Paracoccaceae; genus Gymnodinialimonas; species Gymnodinialimonas ulvae. Next base: position 1,041,977 of record NZ_JBBIFX010000001.1, on the reverse strand, counting down.
TGACCGCGCTGGCCGATCTTGCCGCGACCCTGCGCAGCCAGACGTTTGCGCGGCTTGGCGATCCGCAGGTGCGCGCCACGATTGCCGACAATGCGCCCGCCATCCTTGGCATGCTTCTGATCGGGTTGGTGATGGTGCTGCGCGGGCGCCCGTTCGTGGCGCGGATGGGCGAGCGGTTCCTGGACGGCGACCGCCGTCGGGGGCGCACCTTGCTTGGGTTCATCGTGTCGCTCGGTCAGTTGATCCTGCCGGTTGTGGGCTTCAGCCTTCTGGCCGCCGCACTCGCCTTCTCGGGCCTTTTGAGCGAGGAAGGCGAGACCCTGATCGGGGCGGTCCTGACGCTGATCGTGGCGATTTATGCGGCCCTGTGGTTGGCCGGGCGGCTGTTCTCGAACCACGAAGAACGCGCCGCCGCCTTCGACACCGCGCCTGCGCTGCGCAAACCGATGCGGCGCACGATCCTGTTCATCGGCCTGCTGACAGGCCTTGGCAATCTGGCCCAGGTGGTGGCCGAGCTGGATATCGTGCCGCCGGCCGCGCGTGGCGTTCTGGTGGTGCCGGTCCATATCGGCCTGGCCTTGATGTATTGGCGCTTGGCGGGGTTGCTCAACCGTATCCGCGCGCCTTTGGTCGAGGCCGAAAGCTCGGGCTTTGCGATCGGCGTGCTGGGTCTGGCGGCGACGGCACTGCGGGTTGTGGCGTTCGTCGGCCCGCTTCTGGGCCTGATCGGCTACATCAACGCGGGCGAGGCGCTGATGGTGCCGGTGGCGATGACGCTGTTCCTGGTCGGGCTGTTGGTGGCGCTGCAGGCGGTGGTGCATGACGGCTACGCGCTGGCCTCGCGGACGTCAAACGAGGCGGCGCGCGAGGCGCTGGTGCCGGTGCTCATCAACTTTGTTCTGTTCCTCTTGGCCGCGCCGCTTCTGGCGATCACGTGGGGCGTGCGCCCCCAGCGCCTGTGGGAGCTTTACGTGCGCCTGCTCGAAGGCTTCACCCTGGGCGAGACGCGGATCACGCCGGGCATCATTCTGGCCGTCATCCTGGTCTTTGCGCTGGGGCTGTTGATCACGCGGCTGTTGCAGGGCGCGCTGAAATCGACGGTTCTGCCGCGCACCAAGCTCGACGTCGGCGCGCGCAATGCCGTCAGCGCGGGCGTGGGCTACGTCGGGATCGCGCTGGCCGCCCTCATCGCGGTGACGAGCGCAGGTATCGACCTGACGGCGCTTGGCTTCGTGGTCGGTGCGCTGTCGGTCGGCATCGGCTTCGGCCTTCAAAATGTGGTCTCGAACTTTGTCTCAGGCATCATCCTGCTGATCGAACGGCCCATCTCGGAAGGCGACTGGATCGAGGTCAACGGCAACATGGGGATCGTCAAGGACATCTCCGTACGCTCCACCACGATTGAAACCTTCGACAAGACCGACGTGATCGTGCCCAACGCCGATTTCATCTCCGGCACGGTGACGAACTGGACCCGGGGCAACACGGTGGGCCGGGTGATGATCAACGTGGGCGTGGCCTACGGCAGCGACACGCGCCGCGTGGCCGATATCCTGATGGAGATCGCGCGCAGCCATGATGACGTTGCCAAATTCCCCGAGCCCGGCGTTGATTTCATGGGCTTCGGGGCCGACAGCCTTGATTTCCGGATGCGGGTCATCCTGCGCGACATCAATCTGTTCGTGAAGGTGCAAACCGAATTGAACCACCGCATCGCCGAACGCTTTGCGCAGGAAGAGCTCGAGATTCCCTTCGCGCAGCGCGATATCTGGTTGCGCAATCCCGAAACGCTGGTTCAGCCGCAATCCCCGCCGCAACCGCGTCCAGAGCCCAAGCCGGAGTAACGATGACCAAGCCGCTTTTCCTTGACGATCCCTATCGCAAATCGGCCTCCGCCACCGTCACGGCCCTGACCGACGAGGGCGGCATCGTGCTGGATCAGTCGATCTTCTACGCGCGGGGCGGGGGGCAGCCGGGCGATAGCGGCACGCTGGATTGGGACGGCGGGCGCATTCCCATCGCCACCACCGTGAAGGGCGAGGCGGGCGCCATCGTTCTGGTTCCCGCCGAGGCGAATCCTTTGCCATCGGTCGGCGCGCGCGTCGAGCAGCGCCTCGATTGGGACCGCCGGATGGGCCACATGCGCATTCACACCGCGCTGCATCTTCTGTCGGTGGTGATCCCACTCCCGGTGACCGGCGGCGCAGTGGGGGCCGAAAAGGGTCGGCTGGATTTCAATATGCCGAACCCGCCCGAAGATCCGGCGGTTGTCGAGGGGCAGTTGAATGCCCTTGTGACGCGCAATTTGCCGGTGAGTGTCGATTGGATCACCGAGGATCAACTCGACGCCAATCCGGGCCTTGTGAAGACCCTGTCGGTGCAGCCCCCGCGCGGTGCGGGGCGCGTGCGTCTGGTGCGGATCGGGGAGGGCGCCGCGCAGGTCGATCTGCAGCCCTGCGGCGGCACCCACGTCGCGCGCACCGGCGAGATCGGGAAACTGAGCATCGTGAAGATCGAGAACAAGGGCAAACAGAACCGCCGCGTCACCATCGAGCTGATCTGAGCGGGCACGCGCGTTTCGCAAAATTGTGCTAGGCTGGCCGCGACCCCACCCGGAGCGCGCCCGATGAACAATTACCTTCTGCGAACAGCCGTCTGGAACCTGGCGGCCAATGACCTGCATGACGGCGGGGCCGGTGACGGGATCCTCGCCGAAGACCCGCAGGCCGCACGTCAGGCGCTTGGCCTGGCGCATCTCGATGCCGATCTGGTCGCTTTGGTCGAGGTCTTCCCGATCACCCATATCGACCGGCTGCGCGACCTTCTGGCCGAAAAGAACCTGAGCTACGACGTCACGATCCTGCCGCAGCCCGACAGCCATCTCAACATCGGTTTCCTGCACAAGCCGTGGTTCACCGTCGAAAACCCGCGTTTCATTCCCGGCTCGGAGGGCACTTATCGTGGCGGGCGGCAGGCGCTGGCCGTGGACGTGATCGCCGGGTCGCGCCTGAAGGCGGTCATGATCGGCGTGCATCTGAAATCGGGCCGCGGCCGCCTGGATCAGGACAAGCGCGACGGCCAATGCAAGGTGATCGGCGCGTGGATCACCGCGCTGCGGCAGGTGCCGGGATACAAGCGACGCCCGATTGTGCTGATGGGGGATTTCAACATGATCCCGGGCCAGGACGTATCGAATTTCCACTACCTCGGCGGGGATGACGAGATGAATTTCGTCTCGTCGTGGGATTTGCAGGACCGCTGGTCGCATATCCTCAAAAGCGGGCGGGCGAACCTACTGGATGGCTTCGCGGTCTCCGGCCCGCCCTCGGCGCGGTATGTGCAGGGCTCGCTTCGGCTTTTCCCGATGCATTGGGCCATGAAGATGGGTCGGGCCAAGTTTCGCAACGAGGTCTCCGATCACCTGCCGTTCACCGCAAGTTTCCGCGTCTCGTAGGCCTCACACCCTCTTGCAAACCGCCCAAGAGTGCGGGTAGACCCGGCCTCGGACAGGTGGCCGAGTGGTCGAAGGCGCGCGCCTGGAAAGTGCGTAGGCGGGAGACCGTCTCGAGGGTTCGAATCCCTTCCTGTCCGCCACCTTACCCTTTTTGTCGAATTGACTGGGTTACCTTGGTCTGCCCTTTTCCTTTTTTTTCTGGCGTGAGGGGCTCCGTGCAGTTGCGTTCGGTTTATTTCGATCCTAACTAATATTGTGCTTTGCGTGGTACGAAGTGTGGTATGGATATGGCTCTGACTGGAAAGCTAACGAAGAAGCTGGTTGAGAACCTGGGGCCGGGACGACACGGGGACGGCAACGGGCTTTACCTTGTGGTGGACCCTTCCGGCGCGCGGCGGTGGATAGTGCGGGTTACGGTCAAGGGCCAGAAGAACGCCAAGGGCGCGCCGATGCGGACGGATTTCGGCTTGGGTGGCGCGGATGTGGTCACTCTGAACCAAGCGCGCGACCGGGCGCTGGAATACCGGCGGATGGCGAAACAGGGCCTCAACCCGCGTTTCAACGCAGCCCGCGAGATACCGACCTTCGAAGAAGTGGCGCAACAGGTTCACATAGATCGGATGCCGACATGGCGGAACACCAAGCACGGGCAGCAATGGATCAACACGCTGCGCGATTTTGCCTTCCCCAAGATTGGGCGAATACCGGTGGATGCGATTGGCCAGCCGGAGGTGCTGATGTGCCTCTCACCCATCTGGACTGAAAAACACGAAACCGCGCGGCGTTTGTCACAGCGGATCAAGACGGTTCTAGACGTGGCGCGCTCGAAAGGGTTCCGGGAGGGTGAAAATCCAGTTGTGGCGATCCGGGACGGGCAGGTTTTGCCGAAGGTGAGGAAAAAGGTGACGCATCACAAGGCGATGCGCTGGCAAGACTTGCCTGCATTCTATGCGGATTTGCAGGGGAGGGAGGCGATGGCGGCAAAGGCGCTCATGTTCACCTGCCTATCCGGATCACGCACCAGCGAAGTGTTGAAGATGCGGTGGGAGGAAGTGGATTTCGATGCGCGCCTGTGGACTTGCCCGGCGGAGCGGATGAAGGGCGGCGAAGACCACCGGGTGCCTTTGACGGATGCGATGATCGAGGTGCTGGAGCCGTTGAAAGCATTGGAGTCGGAGATGGTGTTTGAGGGGCAGAAGCGCCACCGGCCTTTGTCGAACATGGCGATGCTGATGCTCTTGCGGCGGATGGGCGTGGAGGGGGTGACGGTTCATGGCTTCCGCTCGACTTTCCGGGATTGGGCGGGGGAAGTGGCGGGCGCGCCGCGCGAGGTCGCCGAAGTGAGTCTGTCGCACAAAATCGGATCAGAGGTGGAACGGGCCTATGCGCGAAGTGATTTGTTGGATCGGCGGCGGGTGCTGATGGAGCGGTGGTCGGATTACGTGACGGGAGAGAGCGGGGATATTGTGCGGCTACATCCATCGAGGTCAGCCCAATGAAACTCCATAAGTCGGCGAGCCGCTGGGCTTTTGACGTTATATGCGGAGTTGAACGAAACCGAGCGCAATGCCTTGAAACGTCAAAAGGGTTCTTCCACATGACCTTTTGTGGAACATGATGAACTGACCGACCGTCTCTGGAAAATCGCAGAGCAATTTTATCCGCGACCTGAGTGACGTTACCTTCTTGCGTATGAGGTACGTCCCTTCGAGATTGATTGCCCGGTCTTGCACGAGAACAAGCGGGACTTCGATGCCGAGGTCAGCGAACTTCACGCGTTGAAAGATGCCTGTGGCGCGATGATTGCCGTAATGCGACGGTTGGCGGGTAAAGAAGGTGAAGCGGCCCAGGAGCGGGTGCATGCTATCGTTGAAGCTCTCGACCAGGAGGCGAGGAAAGGGAGTAATGCTGGCCCGTTCCAAGACCCCTATGAATTGCTTCGATCCATGGCGGCGCGGCAAGGTCAATCTCTTTGCACCGTGTTCTTGGCTTTCGACTTTGAGCGGGCGATAGATCAACGTCTTCAACACCTTGAGGCGCAGCGGCTTGAGTATTGGAGCCAGTCACACCGCCCGCCAAACCATTTCGCGAGGATCATTGCGCTTCGCTTTTCGCAGGCAATTGCCAGAAACACCGGTAAGCGCCCGACCTTTGGCACAGCCCGCGATGGAAATCATCCATCCACGGATTTTGGACGCGCATTGGAAGACATTTTCGAATTGCTCGAAATCAAGGGAGACGTGCGACGGCCTGCCGAGTGGGCGCTGTCGCAACTAACCGATGCCGATTTCCAAGAGCCGAGAAATGCACTGAATGACTTGGTATACGGATTTGGGGTTGGTGGCCCTCCAAGGCAGATGGGCGGCATATTGGGCATACTGCCAGACGAGGGGACCCAATCGCCAGAAAAAGACCCGGATGGATAGGACTTATGCACCGCTATTTTTGGCGTTCCCTTCGTTCTTAACAGACCACCTCCAATAGGAATTGATGGCCTCACATTCACTACATGAGGCACATCATGGCATATCTATTCGAGCAAAACCGCAACTACGTCCTGGGCGATCCTGAACTGGACGTCATCGGCCCGCGAGAGAAACTGGCGCAGTGGCGGCACAAGGGCACCGGCCCGGCATTCTACAGGCTTGGGCGCAAGATCGTCTATCGGGGAGAAGACCTGAACACATGGGCTGATGCCCAGCGGGTCGATCCTGAGCGGGGGGGTGGCTGATGGCGCGGGTGCAGGCGCGACGCGTGAAAATCCATCGCATCTACACGATCCAGCAACTTGCCGATCTTCTGGAGGTGACGGTGGGCACGGTTCGGCGGTGGTGCAAGCTGGGCTTGCCCTGCCTGACGGACATGCGGCCCTTCCTGATCGTTGGCCACGACTTTCTCGAATTCCATGCCGAGAAGCTGGCCCGGAAGAAAACCCGGCTGCAGCCATTCGAGGTCTATTGCCTAGGGTGCCAGACCGCGCGGACGCCGCAACCGGGCCTCGTCGATGCAGAGCCTATGGATGCCAAGCGCGACCGGATCATGGCGATCTGCCCGACCTGTGAACGGGTAACCCGACGGATCATCAAGCGATCTGATCTTCGCAAATGGGGCGTGAAATACGGCTTCGCGCCCAACATGCAGGAAGACGCCTAAGCGAACCTTTTCCGTTCAACTCAAATGATCACTTCAAAGGAGGCGCAGAACATGCCCGGAAAACACGCATCGAACGTGCGGATGAAGCATAAGTATCTGGATTGGCTTAAGCAGGCAGACGGTAAGGATGAAAAGACGCTGGATAAAGTCGCTGCGGCGCTGACGGAATTCGAGAAAGCGGTTGGCGGGAAGGATTTCAAGCAGTTTCATCGCGGCTGGGGAGAGAGGTTCAAAGCGCACCTCGCTAAATCGCGGAACAAGCGGACCAAGAAGCCCCTGTCGCCCTCTACGGTGGATACGACGCTGGCTTATGTGAAAGGCTTCGTGAAATGGCTGGCTGACCAGCCGGGGTATAAGTCGCGGATCACTTATTCGGACGCTGCCTATTTCAATAACTCACGTAAGGGCGGGCGGGTGGCACATGCACGGCGGCCCGTGCCCTATCCATCGATGGAGCAGGCGCTTCAAGCGTTTCAGGCTATGCCGGAGGGTGATAAGTATCAGCGGCGGGATAAAGCGTGTTTGCCTTCTTTATGCTGACAGGGGCGCGGGACGGGGCGGTGGCGAGCCTGCTTCTGAAGCACGTGAATCTGTTTGACGGTCACGTATTCCAGGATCCGCGCGATGTTGCGGCAAAGAACGGCAAGCTTATCGACACATGGTTTTTCCCCGTCGATCCGCTCTATCGTGAGTATTTCGAGCGGTGGGTCACCAATCTGCGCGAGGTCGAGTTGTTAGGGGATGTGGACGCGGTGTTTCCGAAGGCGAAGATGGGCATGGTGGACAAGCGGTTCGCCAAGGTCGGATTTGCGCGAGAAGGCTATTCATCTGGCGCACCGCTCAACGCAATCATCAAGGCGGCGTTTCGACGGGTTCAGATGCCCCCTTTTACGCCGCATGCGTTCCGCAAGACGCTGGTGCGGTATGGGGATGGAATTTGTAGGTCGATGGAACAGCACAAGGCGTGGTCGATGAACTTGGGGCACGCTCATCTCGCCACCACGACCAATAGCTATCTGCCTGTAAGTAGAGAGCGCCAAGGAGAGGTGATCTCGGGCATGAGCTGCGGACGCTAACGGTGAATATGTAATACAGTGAGTGGCGGCTATGGTTCAGTACAGCTCCTTAAGAACCACTCAACCAATTATCTTGATACGGTTTGGCGTCTTGGCGGCTGTCGATCGGTGTACACTGGTCATGGGTGTTGCGGGTCAAGCACAGTTGCCAAGCGCACTACCGGTAAGTGCTGCGTGGCACTAGTTGAATACTCAGCCTTGTATAAGGTGCGGCCAACACCACGACATGAAAAAAATTGGGTGGCGCCCGAGTGGCGATCATTCGGCTGACGGGAGGTCAGTGTGAAGCAGGTGAACGCTTCAAACAGCGTGGCAAATCCGGGTCCGCTCACGCAGCCCGAAACGCCGATGGCGCAGTCCGTCGGTGGCAAGGCCCTTCTTGCGGCGTTGGCGGCCTCTGTGGTGCCGGTGTCGGGTGCCATTGCACAATCCTGTATGGGTGACGCGCGGATCGTGGACGGTGTCTGCGTACCTGCCATTTCCCGTCCGGGACCAAGTGTGGCCGACGCGCCGACCGGGTTTGTCATTTCCGTCGACGGGAACGTGCTCGAAGGCGATGATGAGGTGCGCGACATTGTGCGTCGCACCGACGTGCGGCTGGCCGATGCCGATATCGAGGTGGTGTTTGACGGATTGGGCGCGCGCCCGAGGCTGGACCTCGAGGTTGTGGGCGAACCGCGGGCCCGCGTCACCGGCGATCGGGGCGTTCTACAATCGGCCACCAACTATCCCGCCTTCATTGCGCGCAGCGAGGTGCGTCTGCTTGATCTGGCGGCGACGGGCGGCCCCCGCACACTTGAGGTCATTCCCACTGAGGCCAATGGGACGGTGACCATCACGGTGCCCGAAGGCGACAGCATTGCCGTGGTGCATCGGGTCTATGACGTCGAGGGACGGTTCAACGAAACCTATCCTGTGCTTCTGAGTGAGGCGGATCGCCGACCGTTGGCCGATGGCGTCGAAGACGGCTCTGACCTGACGGCGCGGTCCCGTATTCCGGTCCATGGCGGGGCGGTGACCGTACGTGGGTCGTCCATCGTGCCCGGCGCGCGGGTTGCAGCGCTTGGAGAGGTCGTGCAGCCCGACGGATCGGGTGGGTTTGTCTTGCAGCGCATCCTGCCGCCCGGGGAATACGGCATCGACGTCAACGTCGTTGGCCCGGGTCAGGCGGTCGACCTAGTTCGCGACATCGAAATTCCCCGCGCCGAATGGTTCACGACGGGGCTTGCCGATCTGACAGTCGGGTGGCGCGAGGTCGAAGGGGAAGGGTCCGAGACGTGGAATTCCGCGCGGCTGGCCTTCTACATCGATGGACGCACCGCGACCGGATACGAGATCACGGCGCAGGCAGATACCGGTGAAGGCGAGATCGAGGATATTTTCCGCAGGCTGGAAGAGCGTGATCCGCGTGCGACCGTGCAGCGGATCGACCCCGATGACCTTTATCCGACCTATGGCGACGACTCGACCGTGATCGACAATACCCCCACCTCGGGCCGCCTTTACCTGCGGATCGAGCGGGACGGCAACCACTTTGTATGGGGTGATTTTGAAGCGGATATCGACGGCAGCACCCTAGTGCGCAACGACCGTTCCCTTTACGGCGCGCAGGCCTATTGGGCCACTAGTGATACCACCGCACGCGGGGAGGCGCGCGTCAGCGTCACGGCCTATGCAGCAAGCCCCGACATGCTTCCGCAGCGGGATGTGTTCCTGGGCACCGGCGGGTCGGTTTATGTGCTGCAACGACAGGATATCGGCGTTGCGACCGAAGTGCTCAGCATCGAGGTGCGTGATCCGGTGACTGGCCGCGTCATCGACATCGTGCGCCTGGCACCCGGTGTCGATTATTCGATCAATTACTTGCAGGGCATCGTCACCCTGTCCGAACCGCTTGCCAGCCGCGTCGCCGACGCGGGCGTGATTGCGACGCCTGGTGATGCGCCGGAATTGCGGCTGGTGGCGCAATATGAATACACGCCCACCCTGGTCGATGCCGACGGCTATTCGGTTGGGGGCAGGATCGAAGGCTGGATCACCGATGACGTCCGGATGGGCGCGTCGGGCATGGTCGAACGCACCGGGGCCGCCGATCAAACGGCGCTTGGCGCCGATGTCGAATGGCGCATTGGCGAGAACAGCCATGTGACACTCGAATATGCTGAAAGTGATGGGCCGGGGTTCGGATCGACCTTTTCAGCCGATGGCGGCCTGATCTTCGACGCTGTCGGCCCGAATGCCGGGTCAGGCGCGGCGGTAAGGGCCGTTGCCCGACTGGATTTTGCCGATATGGGCCTGCCGGGCGAGGGGGTGATCGGCCTTTACTTCGAAGATCGGCAAGAAGGCTTTTCAAGCCTCGACTACTCGGTCACTTCGGCCACCGGGGACGAACGGCTTTTGGGCGCGTCTATCGAGGGGACGCCGCGCGAGGGCCTGAGCTATTCCATCAGCTACGACGATTACGCCAATGCCGTTGGCGAACATGACCGGCGGGCCGAGGGCGAGGTGTCCTTTGCCCTGAACGATCGCTACACGCTGGGTCTGGGGCTTGAACACCTGGACCGGGACCGCGCGGCATCGGTGGGGGAACAGGGGCGGCGCACAGATATCGGCGCGCGCTTGACCTATGCCTATACCGCCGACTCCGAAGTCTACCTGTTCGGACAGGCCTCCATCGAAACCGAAGGACTGGAAGACAACGACCGGCTGGGTGTCGGGGCCACCTATGATTTCGATAACGGATGGCAAGTCGCGGGCGAGATTTCCGCAGGCGCCATGGGGCCGGGCGGCTTGTTGCGGTTTTCCTACGACAATGGCGACGGATCGACCTCGTATTTCGGATACGAGCTTGATCCCGGGCAGACGCTGCCGGGTGTGACGCTTGATGGCCGCGACAACGGGCGCTTTGTGGCCGGGATGCGGCGGCAGGTGAACGACCAACTCACCTATTTCGGCGAAAACACATATGACATGTTCGGGCGCTACAATGCGCTTACCACGGCCTACGGGCTGACGTATCAGACAACTGAATTCCTCAGCTATACCGGCGCCCTTGAATTCGGGTCGGTCGATGACCGGTTCGACAACGACTTTGACCGAACAGCGATCAGCCTTGGCGTCCGCTACGAGGACGAGACCCTGACCACGGCGGCACGCCTGGAACACCGCATGGAAACCGGCCTGCGGTCGGGCGCGGCGCTCGACAGCGAGACCATCGCCTTCACCCTCGATGGCCGCTACCTCATCAACGAACACGAACGGCTAGTTTATTCCTTTGAGGGGATCGACACCGACACAGACGAAAGCTCGATCCTCGACGGCAGTTTTGTGGATGCCACCGTGGGTTATGCGTTCCGGCCCACCGACAATGACCGCCTGAACGTTTTGGTGCGCTATCGGTATCTGTTTGATGATGTTGGTCAACGCCTCAACGACACTGATGAACTTGGTCCGCGCCAGCGCAGCCATGTCTTTTCCGCAGATGCCAATTACCTGCTGGACGATCATTGGCGGCTTGGCGCGCGGGTTGGGTTCCGCCTGACCGAGGCGGCGGCCACCGAAACCGATCCCTTCACCCAGAATGACGCGATCCTTTCGGTCCTGAACGCCCGCTATCACCTGCTGCACAACTGGGACGCGCTGGTGGAATGGCGCGCGCTGCATACGGTGCAGGCGGGCGGCACGGATATGGGTGTACTGGGCGCTGTGTCCCGGCAGATGGGCAACGGGATCAGCCTTGGCGTTGGCTACAACTTTGGCAGCTTCTCGGACGATCTGACCGACCTGGTGCGGGATGATCAGGGGCTGTTCATCAATCTGACGGCCAGCTTCTAGGGCAGGCCAAATGCGACGAAAGACGCGCGCACCGGCAAACAGGCGCCGCGCAGGGGAGTTTGAACCGGATGGTCAGGATTGCACGGATCAAGGCATCGCTGTTTGGGATGGCGGTTGCCTGTGCAGGGGTCTTTGGGCTTGGCGATGCGGCGCAGGCGCAATCCACTTTGCCGACCTTCGGCTGCTCCGGTGACATCTATCAGGTGCAGTCCGGGCAATTGCGGATCTTTGACCCGATCACCTCGACCTATACCAACATCGGCACCAACCAGGGCAGCTACAACGCCACCGGCTTCAATGTCGTCGACAATTACGCTTATGCTTCGCAGGGCGGCAACATCATCCGCATCGGCTCGGATGGCGAAACCGAAATCGTGTTCAATGTCGGCTTCTCGACCTTCTCCGGCGATCTGGACCGATCGAACAACTTCTATCTGCGCCGCAACAACAATCGCTACGACCGGCTCGATCTGGCCACGGGCGTCATAACGACGCTCAACTTTACCGGCTCCGGCGGCGGCCCTGCCGATGTCGCGTTCATCCCCGGGGGTGGCGACCGCCTGATCGGGTTCAGCGGCAGCCAGATGTATGTCTACAACCTGACCACCTTGCAGAAAACGCGGCTGAACGTGTCCGGTGGCCTGCCCGGTGGCGGTTACGGTGCGACCTGGACCGACCTGTCGGGGCGGCTCTTTACCTTTAACAACAACACGGGCCTTCTGTTCGAAATCTTCGATTACGACACAAATGCCCCACGCGCCGTGCAGGTGGGCGTTGGCGTCCCCTCGGGCAACAACGACGGCTTTTCGTGTTCGCTGGCGAATTTCCCGAACCTGCCGCCCCTGGCGCAGGACGATGACTTCACCACGCCGGTTAATGTCGCCATAACCGGGGATGTGACTGCCGACAACGGCAACGGCATCGATAACGACCCCGACGGTGGCGACCTGAACGTGGCAGGCCCCGACACAGGGCCATCCGACGGCACCCTGATGCTCAACCCCGATGGCACGTTCAGCTATACGCCCGACGTCTATTTCATTGGCACCGACACGTTCACCTATACCGTGACCGACCCCGCGGGCCTGACCGCGACCGCGACCGTTACCATCGACGTGACCGGCGACGTCGGGTTCACGGTCGATAAACGGCGCGTCTCGGGCGCGGCCGTCGCCGCCGAAGAAGGCGAAGTCGTCGATTACGTGATCGAGGTCGAAAATGCCGGCGATATCCCCCTGACCGGGATCAACATCGTCGACACGCTGCCCAACGGCAGCACCGCAACCCTGACCGGACCGGTCGAGGGCGGTGGCACGGACGGCCGCGATCAACCGGGCCGCATCGATGTGGGCGAGACCTGGAGCTACACAGTGTCCTACACGGTCGAGCAGGGCGATATCGACGGCGGTGGCCCCCTGGTGAATACCGTCGCGGTCAGCACCGCCGAGACGGGTGCCACCGTCGAAAGCGACACGGCCAGTATTCCCGTCGATCAGGACGACAGTTTCGCCTTCACCAAGACCACCGATGTCAGCACCTTTGCCGCTGTCGCCGATCCGATTGTTTTCACCCTTTCGGTGGAGAACACGGGCAATGTCACTATCACCGATATCGTTGTTGCCGATCCATTCTTTGATCCGGCAGTGAATTGCACCATCGCGTCGCTTGCGCCCGGTGTGACAGACGACACAACCTGCAGCTTCACCTACAACGTCACGCAGGCCGATATCGACCGCGGCGAAATCGTGAACACCGCCACCACCAATGCCGATGGGGCTGGGGGTGCCGCCTTGCCCGAACAAAGCGCCACCGCAACGGTGACAGGGCCCGCTGAAGTGGCGGCCTTGCGCGTGGAAAAGACCGACGAGGGCGCGGATGGCGTTTTCGGACCGGTCAATGAAATCGAAACCTTCACCTTCGAGGTGTTCAACGACGGTGACGTGACGCTGACAAACCTGACGCTCAGCGATCCAGACCTCGGGTTTTCCTGTGCTCTCGCCGATCTCGCCCCTAACGGCAGCACGACGACCTGCGCCAATGGCGACCCGTTGAATGCCGATCTAACCATCACCCAAGCTCTCGTCGACGCCGCAACCTACGAGAACACGGTCAGTGTCACGGGCGAAACCACGCAAGGCGCAGCGATCAGCGATGACGACACCCTGACCATCGACGGACCGGCGCAAGCGCTGGAACTCACCGTGGCCAAGAGCATAACCGCAGGCGACAATTATACGGCCGTCGGCGATATCATTAGCTACAGCTTTGTGGTCACCAACGCGGGCAACATCACGATTACACAGCCGATCACTGTGGCCGACAATCTGACCAGCGTGTCTTGCCCGGTTCTCCCTGCGGGCGGCTTGGCGCCGTCGGCGACCCTGACCTGCACCGCCCAATATGCCGTCACGCAAGGCGATCTGGATGCGGGCAGCGTCACCAACCTGGCTTCGGCCAGCGTCACGCAAACGCTGGCCAACGGCTCCACCGTCACCGAGACCTCGCCACAGGACACCGCGACTGCCAATGCCGCTGCGGCCCCTGCCATTGCGATTGCCAAGGACCTCACCTCGGTCACCGATGTGGGCGGTGGTATCCAGCCGACCCTGACCTTCGATGACGTCGGCGATGTCCTGACCTTTACCTTCACGGTCACGAACACCGGTAACGTGACGCTGACCGATGCGATCACGGTCACCGATACCGATATTGGCGCCACGGTCGCGTGCCCCGCCGGTGGCCCGGTCAGCTTGGCACCCGGCGACAGCGTGAGTTGTACTGTGACCTATGCCGTGACGCAGCCCGACCTCGATGCCGGCAGGTTTGCCAATTCCGCCAGCGCCGCGACAACCTTCGACGGCACGCCCGTCAATACGGCGACGCCCGGCACCGAGACGGCTTTTGCACAGCAGAACCCGGCGCTCGCAATGACCAAGACCGCGCCGGGTGGCACGGTCCTGACCGTCGGCAGCACGATCACCTATACCTATGTGGTGACCAATGCGGGCAATGTGACGCTGACCGATCCGGTGACCATTACCGATGACCGCATTCCGACGGTGAATTGCCCCACCCTGCCGCCCGGCGGGCTGCAGCCGACCGATACGCTGACTTGCACCGGCGACTATACCGTCACTGCGAATGACGTCTTCATTGGCACGGTCGTGAACAATGCCACCGCCACGTCGGGTGGCACCACCTCGCCGCCCGTCACTGAAACCGTGCCCTCGGGCGGCGCGCCCGCCCTTGATGTGGCCAAGGCGATCACGTCGATTGCCGACCCGCTGGGTGGCACGGCAAGCGGACTGCAGTTTAATGATGTCGGCGATGTGCTGACCTTTACCTTCACGGTAACCAACAACGGCACCCGCGCCTTTGTCCGTCCGGTCACTGTGACCGACCCGATGCTGACGCCGAACCCAATCACCTGTTTCACGCCAACGGGCGCCGATCCGGATTTCCAGCCGGGTGAAGTGGCGACCTGCACCGGGGAATATGTCGTCACGCAAGCCGATCTGGATGCGGGCGAAGTTGTCAACACGGCCTTTGCCTCGGTCGAATACAACGCCCCGGGCGAGGGGGTCAGCACCTATAATTCCCCGGCCGACAGCGAAACCGTGACAGCGGTAACCGCGCCTGAATTGACCGTTGCCAAGGATGTGACCGCCGGACCGGACCCGGCCTCGGCGGGCGATACGTTGACCTATACGCTGTCTGCGACGAACACCGGCAACCAGACGTTGACCGATGTCAGCCTCAACGATCCGCTGATCCCCAGCCTGAGTTGCACCGTCAACTCCGCGCCTGCCGCGGCCAGTGTGACGCTTCAACCGGGCGAAGCGCTGATTTGTACCGGCGATTACACGGTCACGCAGGATGATTTCGATCAGCAGAGTCTGACCAACACGGCCACCGCCACCGGGCTTAGTCCTGATGGCAGCCCGGTCTCGGGCACCGGGACCGACACGCATCCGCTGGCGACCCCCACGCCGAATATCGAGGTTATCAAGACCCTCACCTCCGGAAGTGCTACACCCGCTTATACCGCCGAGGGCGACGTCGTCAGCTTCACGATCGAAGTGCGCAACGCCGGCAACGTGACGCTCAGTGGCGTCGATGTCACCGACAGCCTGGTGCCCGGCACCTGCACGGTCGGCACGCTGGAGCCGGGGCAAAGCGACGACACTTGCCGGTTCGAATATACCGTCGAGCAGGGCGATGTGGATGCGGGCCAGATCGACAATGTCGCGACCGGCGTTGCAACTCCGGTGCCGTCTTCCGGCGCGGGGCAGGTGACCCAAACCGGCGCACTCACGACAACGGGGCCGACCCGGACGCCGGAGATCACGCTGACGAAAACCGTTGATCTCAGCAGCTACAACGCCGCGCTGCAAACGCTCACCTATACGTTCGAGATCGAGAATACTGGCAACATCACCCTGACCGGCACACCCAGCATCAATGACCCGCAGGTCACCGGGCTCAGCTGTAATGCCCTGCCGCCGGGCGGGCTTCTGCCGGGCGACACGGTCACCTGCTCGGCCACCTACGAGGCGCAGCAGGAAGATATAGACGCCGGGTCCATCACCAATACCGCCACGGCCTCACTGCCCAATCCGTTGGACGCGGGCACGCAGCTGACCTCGACCGCATCGGTGACGATCCCGGCGGAACAGACGCCGTCCATCGCGCTGACCAAGATACCCGGTGTCGCAAATTTCACCGGGGCGAACCAGACGATCACCTACACCTACACCATCACCAACACGGGCAACGTCACCCTGACGGCCGCACCCGTGCTGACCGATGACCGCATTCCCACCGGCCTGACCTGTGATCCGGTGCCCGCGGGCGGGCTGGAGCCCACCGATACGTTGGACTGCACCGGCACATACCAGACCACGCAGGGCGACGTAGATGCGGGCGCGGTCACCAATCTGGCCGCCGTCGAGATCGACGATCCCACCAATCCCGGCACCCCCTTGCGGGCCAGCGCAGGCGCCACCGTCCCCGCGGTGCAAAACGCCTCGATCGAGATCACCAAGACCCCCTCGATCACCACGAGCGCCGCAGTCGGTGACATCATCACTTACACCTATGTCGTGACAAACACCGGCAACGTGACCCTCGACAATATCGTGCTCGACGATCAGCATACGTCCGCCTCGGGCACTGGACCGCTGGCGATTTCGGACGGCGGCGTCGTCCTGTCGCTTGATCCGCTCGACAGCGCGACCCTGACCGCGCAATACGAGGTGACGCAGGCCGATGTCGATGCGGGGGCGGCATTGACCAACCTTGTCTCTGCCACCGCGACGCCCCCCGCCGGCGTAACCGCGCCAAGCGATACGGCGTCTGCCACGGTTGATGTGTCGGGGGCGGCGCCCGCGCTTGTGGTCCTGAAGGATGTGCCCAATCTGCCTGCAACGCTTGTGGCAGGCACCGACGTCACCTTCCGCATCCGGGTGCAGAACACCGGGAACGTCACGCTCGATACCGTTACGCTGACCGACACGCTGCGCCGCCTTGATGGCACGCTGATTGCAACGCCGACGCCCACGGGCCCGATTGCCGACACCGGCACCTTGGGCGAACTCGACGTGGGCGAGGTCTGGGAATACAGCCTGATCTATACGCTGACGCAGGACGATGTGAATGCTGGCGGCATCTCGAACTCGGTCCTGGCCGAGGCGCTCGACCCCTCGGGCACACCGACGTCTGACGTTTCTGACGACAGTTCGCCCACTGGCGACGCGCCGACGCTTGTGCAGATCCCGGCCGCACCCGCGATTGAGGTGATCAAGACCGTCGCAACTCCCGCAACGATCGTGAACGGGCAAGTGGTCTTTGAAATTGCCGTCCAGAACACCGGCAACGTCACCCTGACCGGCGTCGGGATCGCCTCGGACACCGTCACCCGCCTGGATGGCAGCGCCGCGACCGGCGCGCTCAACGGGCCGATCTTCACCGGGTCCGGTGGCGGCTCTCCCTCCGGAACGCTGGTGCCGGGCGAGACGGCCACCTATTCGGTCACCTACACCCTGACGCAGGAGGACGTCGACGCGGGCGGCATCCAGAACACCGCCACCGCAACCGGCACGCCGCCCAATGGCGCTCCAATCAACGATGTGTCTGACAATGACGGCATCGGGGCCAGCGATCCGACGGTGCAGGAAATCACGCCATCCCTTGGCCTGACCCTCGACAAGCGCCTGGCCTCGGGCGGGCCGACGTTTGATGCGGTGGGGGATGTGCTGGGGTTCGAATTCGATGTGACGAACACCGGCAACACCACCCTGACCGAGCCGATTGTCATCGACGACCCGCTGATCATCGGGGCAGGGGGCAGCGTGATCTGCCCCGCCGGGCCGGTGGCGCCGGGGGCAACGATCACCTGTTCTGGCAGCTATGTGGTGACGCAGCCCGACCTTGATGCGGGCGCGGTCACCAATTCGGCCACGGCAAGTTCGTTGTTCAACGGCACACCCGTCAGTAGCGCCGCCGACGGCGTCACGGTGCCCGCCGATGCGCAGCCCGCCATGAGTCTTCTGAAAGTGGCGGACCCGATTGATCCGGTCGATTTCATTGTCGGCGCCATCGTCACCTATACCTACACGGTCACCAACACCGGCAATGTCACGCTGACCGATCCGATCGCCATCACCGATGACCGCATCCCCGCATCGGGGATAACCTGTCCCGTCTTTCCGGCGGCAGGCATCGCGCCCACGGCGCAATATGTTTGCACCAGCAGCTACGAGGTGACGGGCGATGATGTGGATGTCGGATCGGTCGTCAACAACGCGACCGCCACCTCCGGCGCGACAACCTCGCCCCCCGCGAGCGAGGCGGTGCCGAACGGCGCGGTGCCCGCCCTGACCATCGACAAGACCCTTGGCACGGTCGAAGACCCTTCCGGCACGCCGCGGGCCACACTCGAGTTCGCCGAGGTGGGTGACACGCTGATCTACGACTTCACGGTGACCAACACGGGCACTCGGGCCTTTGTTGGGGATATCACCGTGGTCGATGCGCTCCTGCCCGCAAGTCCGATCACCTGTTGGACACGCATCCCCGGCACGGATGAGGATTTCCAAAGCGGCGAAAGTGCGACGTGTAGCGGCGAATATGTTATCACCCAGGCCGATCTCGATGCGGGCTTGGTCGACAATTCCGCCGTCGCATCGACCGAATTCGGCTTGATCCCGACCGTTTACAACTCGCCCGCTGATACCGAGACCGCGAACGCCGCGACCGACCCGCAACTGACCTTCGACAAGCGCGTCATCAGCGCACCGATCACCGCCGTGGGGCAGTCGATCACCTACGAGTTCGAGGTTCAGAATACTGGGAACCAGACCCTGACCAACGTTACGGTCACCGACCCGCTCTTGCCGGGGCTCACCTGCACCGTGGCAAGCCTAGCCCCCGGTGCAAACCTCATCTGTTCCGAGAATTACACCGTCACGCAGGCCGATATCGACGCGGGCTCCGTGGTTAATACCGCCACGGCCAACGCCACCATACCGGCGGGCGGCTCGATCAGCGGAACCGATGGCGAAACAGTTGCAATGCCAGCCGCCAACCCGTTGATAAACTTGGCAAAGTCAGCGTCGCCCGATCCCTTTGGTCCGTTAGGTGGCGACGTGCTTTACACCTTCACCGTCACCAATACGGGCAATGTCACGCTGACCAATATTGTGGTGACTGACCCAATAGATCCCGGCTACAGCTGCCCCGTGCCGGACCTCGCTCCGGGCCAGACCAATTCAAGCTGCACGCTCAGCTATACCGTGACGCAGCCCGATGTCGACGCTGCGCAGATCACCAACACCGCCACGGTCAACGCGACCGCCACGCGCGGCGCGGCGGCCCCGGCCAACGCAACGATCACCACGCCCGGTCCCACGCCCGCCCCGGCTCTGGAACTGAGCAAGACCAGCGCGGTGGATTTCCTCGGCGACGGTGGAACGGTTACCTACACTTTCACGGTCGTGAACACCGGCACCGTCACCCTGCAGCCCCCCACTATCAACGACACGATGACCCGTCTGGACGGATCGCCGGGTGGCCCCATCGGCGCACTCTCAGCGCCCGTCGAAAGCGGCACCGCCAACGGCCTGCTCGATGTGGGTGAGACCTGGACCTATACAGCCACCTACACCATCACGCTCGACGACGTGAATGCCGGCGGGTTCGAGAACACCGCGACGGCAATCGCCGCCGACGCGCTCGGCAATCTGGCCTCGGACGTTTCCGACGATGGCGACGACGGGGACGGCAACACCACCGACGACCCGACCCGGATCGAGATCACCAGTGAACCGTCGCTTGAGGTCGAAAAGGTCATCACCACACCGGGTGCTGTGGCCACCGACACGGTTGTTTTCACGATCACCGCGCGCAACACTGGCAACGTGACGCTGACCACGCCCACCGTCGCCGATACGCTGACCCAGATCGACGGCACCCCCGTGGGCGGCACGGTGCCCGCGCCGGTCCTGACCTCCGGCAACGCCGCCGGCATCGCTCCCGGCGAGGCCTGGACCTGGACGCTAAGCTATACGCTGACGCAGGCCGATATCGACGCTGGCGGCCTGTCGAACACGGCCACCGTCTCAGGTGCCCCGCCGACAGGGCCCGTGGTCGAAGATGTCTCGCGTGACGGCGATCTGGCCGACGGCAATGTCGCTGACGATCCCACCGAACTTGTGATCGCGCGCAATCCCGGCATCGACGTCATCAAGTCCCTCGTTTCGGCGGGCGATGCGGTGGGCGAAACCATCGTCTATGACATCGCCGTCGCCAACGGCGGCAATGTCACGCTCGGTGACCTGGTACTGACCACCGAGGATCTGACGAATTTCGATGGCTCCGCGCTGACGCCCGACAGCATCACGCAAATCAGCGGCGATACCACCGGCATCCTCAACGTCGGTGCAACCTCGGTCTATCGTGTGATCTACACGATCCAGCAATCCGATATCGACGCAGGCGGCGTCCTGAACTCCGCCACGTTCCAGGCCACTTCGCCCACCGGCGCGCCAGTTGTAGATGTCTCTGACACCGGATTGGGCGATGGCAGCACGCCAACCCCGGCCCCGATAACCCAGATCGACGCACTCGCCGTCGGCAAGACCGCCAGTGTGCCGATCCGCATCGGGGGCACGCTCACCCAAGTCGAATTCGAGATCGAGATCGAGAACACCGGCAACGTCACGCAGACCGGGCTGCAGGTGATCGACGATCTGACCGGCTTCGTCGCGCCCGCCACGCTGGTGGATGTCGATACCCCGGCGGTCACCGATTTCAACGGGGCATCGGGCAACGGGCTTTATGACGGGGCAACCGATACCGAAGTGCTCGACGGTGCGGTCGATCTGGCGCCGGGCGAGGGGGGCACCATCCTTCTGACGGTCCGCTATGACGTCGCCACCGGAAACCCGGCCTCTCCGAACACCGTTTCCGTCACGACCGATCGTATCACGGTGCCGGTGACCGCCACCGCCTTTGTTGCTGGTATCACCGCCGAACCGGATCTGTTCGCCAACAAGGTCGCCTCGCCGCAAACCGCGATCCTGGGCGATACGATTACCTATACGATGACCTTCGAGAACCGGCTGACCACGGCGGAAGGCGCGTTGACCCTGATCGATGAATTGCCGCCCGGGCTCGAATACACCCCCGGCACCGCCACCTTCAACGGATCGGCCACGCCGGCACCGATCGTCGCGGGGCGGCAGCTCCAGTGGCCCAATGTCACCATCGGACCCAGTGAAACGATCGCCATCGAATTGCAGGCCCGTATCACCGGCGGCGAAAGCGGCGAATTGACCAACCGCGCCTTCATCGTGGCAGCCGATGGCTCGATCCTGTCGAACGTGGCTTCCGCCACCGTGACCCGCCGCGCAGAGGCATTGTTTGATTGCGCCGAGATCATCGGGCGGGTGTTCGACGACCGCGATCTCGACGGGGTCTTTGACGAAGGCACCGAAGAAGGGTTGCCGCGCGTGCGGCTGGTAATGGTTGATGGCACCCTCATAACCACGGACGAATTCGGCCGCTTCTCTGTGCCCTGTGCCGCGCTGCCCCGACAGGATATCGGCTCGAACTTCCAGCTTGAACTGGATGACCGCACCCTGCCCACGGGCTTCTTCGTTACAACTGAAAACCCTCGTATCCTGCGGGTGACACCGGGCACGATGACCGTTTTCAATTTCGGCGCTACCTTTGGGCAGTTGATCGAGATTGACCTGACGGCCGAGGCCTTCGATGCCGAGGGGCGCCCGACCGTGGCGCTCCTCGACGGCGTGGACCGGCTGATGCAGGTAATGGATGAGCGGCCGTCGGTTCTGGAGCTTGATTACTTCCGTGGTGATGAAAGTCTTGAAGTCGCACGGCGTAACTTGAGCATGCTGGAAGATCTGATTGAACGGCGTTGGCGCCGGGCCGCGCCCTACGAACTTCGCATCGTCACCAGCATAGGACGAACCCGCTGAGTCGTTTTACAACTCATTGGAAAGAAGTATCCAGTTTTGACTGCGACGCGACCTTATATCCGAGGTAGCAGAGACTTGATGCTAAATGCGTTCTTCTTTTTCTCCATCGCATGAACTTCCACTCATTGATGGCTCCTATGTGGTATGAAACGTGGTATGGCGTCGCGTGTTGTTTATGAAAGCATATAGAAAACAATTGGCTGCCTGAAAAATTTTGCGGACTTCCTGTCCGCCACCTCCCTTTTCCGGGTTGATGACCCCAGGACGCAGGCCGCAAGCGGCGGCCGCCGGTTTGCGGATTTGATCGTTCCGCATGCCAAATCGGTGCAAACTGCCCAAGGATTGACCACATCGCGTCTGCGGGTGTGCTCGCCCTGCGATTGGCATTGATGGCCTGGCGATCTTGCCCGACACCCCGCGCATGAGCTCTGCCCTGACCATCGTGGTTGTCGAAGAAGACCGCACGCGCGCCATCGACATCGTCAATGCGTTGAAAGATGCGGGCGATCACGACATTCACGTGATCGGTGATAATTCTGGCCTGTCTCGGCGTGTTGCAACGTTGAACCCCGATATCGTGCTGATCGACATCGATCATCCGACCCGCGACATCCTCGAAGAACTGACGTTGGCGTCCGGCCCGCTGGAACGGCCCGTGGCGATGTTCGTCTCGGGCGCTGCGGGCAATCTTGCCAAGGCCGCCGTTGAGGCGGGCGTGTCGGCCTATGTCGTCGATGGGCTGCATCCCGACCGCCTCAAGCCCGTCATGGACACCGCCATCGCGCGGTTCCAGATCATGCGCCAGATGCGGGTGGAGCTCGATGAAACCCGCCGCGCCCTGGAAGAACGCAAGGTCATCGACCGCGCCAAGGGTCTGTTGATGAAAGCCCGCCAGATCGATGAAGACGCGGCCTATGCCATCCTTCGCAAGGCCGCCATGGATCAGGGGCAGCGCGTCGCCGAAGTGGCGCAATCGCTGGTGACGGCGGCGGGGTTGCTGCGATGAAAACGGTGCCGCTGTCCGTGGCCTACATGCCGCTGGTCGATGCGGCCCCTTTGATCGTGGCGCAGGAATTGGGCTTTGCGGAGGGCGAGGGGATCACGCTCGACCTGATCCCGGCGCCGTCGTGGTCGTCGGTGCGCGATATGCTGGCGTTCGGGCGGGTGGATGTGGCGCATTTGCTGTCGGTCGTCCCCGTTGCCATGTCGCTGGGTCTGGGCGGGGTGGCGACCGCGCTGTCGGCGGTCTCGGTTCTGTCCGTCAACGGCAACGTTATCGGCATCAGCCGCCCGCTTGAGGCCAAGCTGCGGGGCGCGGGGTACCCGTTCGACTTCGCGGATGCGCGCGCGGCAGGCGCTGCCTTGGCCATAGCTGCGCCCGAGGGGCTGACCATCGGTGTTCCGTTCCCGTTTTCCATGCATGTCGAGTTGCTGCATGTCTGGCGCGCGGCCACGCCTTTGGCGTGCGTTCCACTTGAAATCCGCACCGTGCCGCCGCCGATGATGGCCGACGCCCTCGCCGCCGGTGAGATCGACGCATTCTGCGTCGGCGAGCCTTGGGGATCCGTCAGTGTCGAAAGCAATGTCGGCGCGCTTTTGTTGCCGGGCAAGGCGATCTGGAGTTTCGCGCCCGAAAAGGTGTTGGCGACCCGCGAAACCTGGGCCGAGACGGAGATGCAGCTTTTGGGGCGCCTGATCCGGGCGGTCTGGCGCGCGGGCCGCTGGCTTTCGGAGCCCGCAAGCCGCACCGCCGCCGCCGAATTGCTGGCCAAGAGCGCCTGGCTCGACATGCCTGCCGAAGTCGTGGACCGCTCGTTGGCGGGGCATTTGACGATCTCGTCGGACGGAGAGCTGCGCGACCTGCCCGGCTTCCTCGAATTCCATCGCGGCGCCGCGGGGTTTCCGTGGCGGTCTCAGGGCAAGTGGATCGGTCATCAGATCGCCACACGCACCGGCTTGAAGACCGCCGACGCCGTTGCCAGCGCCGGGCATGTCTTTCGCAGCGACCTCTACCGTGCGGCGCTCGACGGCACCAGCGCGGAGTTGCCCGGCGCATCCGAAAAACTCGAAGGCTCCCTCACACACCGCACGGCGGTGGGGTCGGTGGGGGGGGTGGTTTTGGAGCGGGATGCGTTCTTTGATGGGCGGATTTTTGATCCTTACGATCCGTAGTGCCCATTTTTTGGGCGAGTCCACCCGGAGCATGCGGCGACGCAGCATTTTTTCGCCCATGGCCCCGACGAGACGCTTGCGCTCAGCGGGGCAGAGTGCTCCGGTACACAGGCACGGAGGCAATGGCGTCTCCGTCCCGAATTTCCCAAAGCCCGGGATTGCTGAGCAAAGCCGCTCGAATGTGTCGCCCCTTCCGCGACGTGTTCGGCGGCTTTTTGTCATTTGTCCGGCGCCCTGACGCGCCAACCCCTAGCCAGGAGACGATCCTCATGAATCGCGCAATCGCAGCCCTCGTGACCACGACAGCCCTTGCCGGGCCACTGGCCGCGCAAGACCTTGAAATAGACGAGCTGACCTTTGGCTTCATCAAACTGACCGACATGGCACCGCTCGCCATCGCCTATGAGCGGGGCTATTTCGAGGACGAGGGCCTGTTCGTCACGCTGGAGGCGCAGGCCAATTGGCGCGTGCTTCTGGACGGGGTGATCGACGGCACGCTTGACGGGGCGCATATGCTGGCAGGCCAGCCCATTGCGGCGACCATCGGCTACGGCACGCAGGCCAACATCATCACGCCGTTTTCGATGGACCTCAACGGCAACGGCATCACCGTGTCCAACGAGGTGTGGGAGCTGATGCGCCCGCACATCCCCTCGATGGACGATGGCCGCCCGCAACACCCGATCAGCGCCGAAGCGCTGGTTCCGGTGGTCGAGCAATACCGCGATGAAGGCACGCGGTTCGACATGGGCATGGTGTTCCCGGTCTCCACGCACAATTACGAGATCCGCTTCTGGCTGGCGGCGGGCGGGTTGAACCCCGGCTTCTACAGCCCTGAAGACATTACAGGAACCATCGATGCCGACGTCTTCCTGTCCGTCACCCCACCGCCGCAGATGCCCGCCACGCTGGAGGCGGGAACGATCTTTGGCTACGCGGTCGGCGAGCCGTGGAACCAGCAGGCCGTGCAGCGCGGGATCGGCGTGCCGGTCATCACCGATTACCAGCTTTGGCCCAACAATCCCGAGAAGGTCTTTGGCATCACAGAGGCGTTCGCCGCGGAAAACCCCAACACCACGCAAGCCATCGTCCGCGCCCTGATCCGGGCGGGCATGTGGCTTGACGAGAATGACAATGCCAACCGCGAAGAGGCGGTCGAAATCCTGTCCTGGCCGGAATATGTCGGCGCGGATGCGGAGGTGATCGCGGCCTCGATGACCGGCACGTTCGAGTTCGAGCCGGGCGATGTGCGCGAGATCCCCGACTTCAACGTGTTCTTCCGCTACTACGCGACCTATCCCTATTATTCCGATGCGGTCTGGTACCTGACGCAGATGCGCCGCTGGGGTCAGATTGCCGAACCGATGAGCGATGAGTGGTATCACGAGGTCGCCGCGCAAGTGTATCGCCCGGACATCTATCTTGAGGCCGCGCGCAGCCTTGTCGATGACGGTTTGGCGGCGGAGGCAGACTTCCCCTGGGACACGGACGGGTTCCGCGAGCCGGTCAGCGAGATGATCGACGGCATCACCTATGATGGCCGCTTCCCCAACGCCTATATCGACGCCTTCCCGATCGGCCTGACCGGCGATGAGATGGTGGTCGACGGCGCCGTGACCGGCGGTTGAGCCGCGAAATGCTGCGGGTGCGAAAATTTGCGCCCGCGACATTGCCCAAAAATTGGGCGGCGCAGGTGCGGTATAGACCGGGTATAGACATCGTATATCTCCGGTATAGACGCGCGATAGCTCCGCCCATCCCAGACGCCCATGCTGCACCGCAGAAAGGACGCGAGAGATGACGACGGTAGACCCGAATTTCGACGCAGACCGCGAGGCGCGCCGCGAGCGCCGCTTCACCCGGATCAACAAGGCCGACGCCTGGCTCAAGGTGTTGGGCCTGGCCTGGATCACGCCGGTGCTGCGGATTGCGGCGGGCGACAACCCCCGCGCCCAGGGCGGCGAGGTCTGGCGGCTTCTGGGGGTGCCGCTTCTGGCGATTGCGGCGTTCCTGACGCTATGGGCGACACTGGCACCGACGGTGCAGACCTCGCTTGGGGCCATTCCGGGCCCCGCGCAGGTCTGGGAGCAGGTTGGCAATCTGAACGAAGACGCGCAAAGGACGCGCGAGCGCGCCGCCGATTTCTACGACCGGCAGGAAACGCGCAACGCCGAGCGCCTCGCCAATGGTGAAGAGGCACGCCCGATCCGGCAATTCACCGGCGCGCCGACCTATTACCAACAAATCTGGACCTCGATCAAAACGGTGTTCTTCGGGTTCCTGATCGCCACCATTGTCGCCGTGCCGTTGGGCATTGCGGCGGGCCTGTCGGCGACGGCGAACGCGGCGCTGAACCCGATCATCCAGATCTTCAAACCGGTCAGCCCGCTGGCGTGGTTGCCGATTGTGACCATCGTGGTCTCCGCGGTCTACACGACCGAGGACGGCTGGTTCGAACGCTCCTTCCTGGTCTCGGCCATCACCGTGACACTGTGTTCGCTTTGGCCGACACTGATCAACACGGCACTGGGTGTGGCGAGCATCGACAAGGATTTGGTGAACGTTTCTAAGGTGTTGAAAATGGGCACCTGGACCAAGATCCAGAAGCTGGTGTTGCCTTCGGCCCTGCCCCTGATCTTTACGGGGCTGCGGTTGAGCCTTGGGGTCGGCTGGATGGTTCTGATTGCGGCCGAGATGCTGGCGCAGAACCCGGGCCTTGGGAAATTCGTCTGGGACGAGTTCCAGAACGGGTCTTCGCAATCGCTGGCCAAGATCATGGTCGCGGTTCTGACCATCGGCATCATCGGCTTCCTGCTGGACCGGCTGATGTTCACGATCCAGTCGCTTTTCACCTTCACCAACAACCGTTGAGGTTTGGCACATGTCCTTTCTCGAGCTGAAAAATGTCTCCATGCGCTTTGGCGACAGCCAGGTTCTTAACGACATTAACCTTGAGGTGGCGGAGGGGGAATTCCTTGTCCTTCTGGGCTTCTCGGGGACCGGCAAGACCACGTTGATCAACCTGATGGCGGGGCTGGAGCGCCCCACCAGCGGCGAGGTGTGGTTCAAGGGCGCGCCGGTGCGCGAGCCCGGCCCCGAGCGTGGCGTGATCTTCCAGAACTATTCGCTGATGCCGTGGCTGACGGTGAGCGGGAATGTGGGGCTGGCCGTGGACACGATGTTCCCCGGCCTGCCCAAGGCCGAGCGCGCCGCGAAGGTGGCCAGATATGTCGAGATGGTGGGCCTTGGCCCGGCGGCGGGGCGGCGGCCTGCGGAATTGTCGGGGGGCATGCGGCAGCGGGTGAATGTGGCGCGGGCCCTGGCGATGGACCCGGAGATGTTGCTGCTCGATGAGCCGCTGAGCGCGCTGGATGCGTTGACGCGGGGCAATCTGGCCGAAGAGATCGAGAAGATCTGGGAGGCGGACAAGAAGACCTGCGTGCTGATCACCAATGACGTGGACGAAGCGATCTTGCTGGCGGATCGGATCATTCCGCTGAACCCCGACGGGACGTTGGCAGAGGCGTTTGAGGTGGGGATCGAGCGGCCCCGCGACCGCACGGCGATGAACAATGATGCAGAGTTCAAGCGGCTGCGCGCGCAGGTGACCACCTATCTGATGGATGTGGGCATCGAGGCGAAGGTCGAGGGCGCGCGTGTGTTGCCCGACGTGACGCCGATCCACGCGGTGCCGGTGGCGGTGAAGAACGCGGCGCAATCGGCGATCGAGGACCGGTATCTGGAGTTCTCCAAGGTGCACAAGGTCTATCCGACGCCCAAGGGTCCGTTGACAGTGGTGGAGGATTTCGACCTGAAGCTGCGCAAGGGGGAGTTCATCAGCCTCATCGGGCATTCGGGCTGCGGGAAATCCACGGCGCTGACGATGGTGGCGGGGCTGAACGAGATCTCCAAGGGCGCGATCAAGCTGGACGGGGTGGGCGTGGAAGGCGCGGACCCGGAGCGCGCGGTGGTGTTCCAGTCGCCATCGCTGTTTCCGTGGCTGTCGGCGCGGGAAAACTGCGCCATCGGGGTCGACAAGGTCTATCCCAACGCCTCGCGCGCGGAGCGTCAGGACGTGGTGGAATACTACCTTGAACGGGTGGGCCTGGCCGATGCGATGGACAAATCCGCGGCCGATCTGTCGAACGGGATGAAACAGCGCGTGGGCATCGCGCGGGCCTTCGCGCTGTCGCCCAAGCTGCTGCTGCTCGATGAGCCGTTCGGGATGCTCGACAGCCTGACGCGGTGGGAGTTGCAGGAGGTCCTCATGGAAGTGTGGAGCCGCACCAAGGTCACGGCGATCTGTGTCACCCACGATGTGGACGAAGCGATCCTGCTTGCCGACCGGGTGGTGATGATGACCAACGGGCCGCAAGCCACAATCGGCAAGATCACCGAGGTGGACCTGCCGCGCCCGCGCACGCGCAAGGCGCTTCTGGAACACCCCGATTACTACGCCTACCGGCAGGATGTGCTCGATTTCCTTGAGGAATACGAACACGGCGCGACTCCGAAAACGCCCACCTCCGGTGGGACTCCCAAGGCGGCCAAACCCACATCGGGAAACGGCACTGACAAATCGGCCAAGCCGGCGATCGCGGCGGAGTGAGGGATATGACCAAACAAAACCTTGTCATCATCGGCGCGGGCATGGCCTCGGGGCGGGTGTTGGAGCACCTGACCGACGCGGCGCCGGACGCCTTTGACATCACCTTGTTCAACGCCGAGCCGCGCGGCAATTACAACCGGATCATGCTGTCGCCGGTTCTGGCGGGCGATCAGACCTACGAGGAGATCGTCACCCATGACGCCGCCTGGTACGCCGAGCGCGGCATCGCCACGCGGTTTGGCGAGCATGTGACCCGCATCGACCGGGCGGCCAAGGTCATCCACGGCGAACACGGTGACGTGCCCTATGACAAGCTCATCCTCGGCACCGGGTCCAACCCGTTCATGATCCCGCTTCCGGGCCATGATCTTGAGGGGGTGATTGCCTATCGGGATCTGGAAGACACGCAAGCGATGATGACGCTTGGCGCGGGGCAGAAATGCGTCGTGATCGGGGGCGGGCTCTTGGGCCTTGAAGCCGCCGCAGGCATGGCCGCGCGCGGGGTCGAGGTCACGGTGGTCCATATCATGGGCCACCTGATGGAGCGACAATTGGACGAAGCCGCAGGCTACCTGTTGAAAAAGTCGCTTGAAGACAAGGGCATCACCATCCGCTTGCAGGCGAATTCCAGCGAAATCCTGGGCGAAGACGGCAAGGTCACGGCCCTGCGTCTGGACGATGGCACCGACCTGCCGTGTGACCTTTTGGTGATGGCGGTGGGCATTCGGCCCAACGTGGCGCTGGCGCAGGAGGCCGGATTGGCCGTGGGCAAGGGCGTGCATGTGGATGACCAGATGTGCACGTCCGATGCGGATGTCTTCGCGGTGGGCGAATGCGTGGAGCATGACGGGGCGATCTTCGGTCTCGTCGCGCCGCTTTACGATCAGGCGAAGGTGCTGGCCCGCACGTTGTTGGGCGAAGAGGCGGCTTTCGTGCAAAAGAGCCTGTCGACCAAGTTGAAGGTGACGGGATGTGACCTGTTTTCGGCCGGGGATTTCGGCGATGGGGAGGGGCGCGAGGATATCGTGTTCCGCGACCCCGCGCGCGGCGTCTACAAGCGGCTGGTGATCGAGGGCAATCGTCTGGTCGGCGCGGTGATGTATGGCGACACGGCCGATGGTTCGTGGTTCTTCGGCCTGATCCGCGACGGCACCGACATCGAAGAGATGCGCGAGACGCTGATCTTCGGGCCCGCCTATCAGGGGGGGGACACAGCGGACCCTTTGTCAGCCGTTGCAGCCTTGCCGCCTGAGGCGGAAATCTGTGGCTGTAACGGCATTTGCAAGGGCGCGATTGTCGAGGCGATCGAGGCCGGGGCGGGCGATCTGGGTGCGGTGCGCGCCACCACCAAGGCGAGCGCGTCCTGCGGCACCTGTACCGGGCTGGTCGAGCAGGTGTTGCAGGTCACGCTTGGCGATGCGTTCGAGATGCCTGCGGCGCAGCCTGTGTGCGGCTGTACGGAGCATACCCACGAAGACGTGCGGCGGTTGATCAAGACGATGCCTTTGAAATCGCAGGAGGCCGTCTGGCAGGAGCTGGGATGGTCCACCCGGAACGGCTGCCATGTGTGCCGCCCGGCGGTGAATTTCTACCTGCTGGCCGATTGGCCGTTGGAGTATCAAGACGACCCGCAAAGCCGGTTCATCAACGAGCGCAAACACGCCAACATTCAAAAGGACGGCACGTTTTCCGTGGTGCCGCGCATGTGGGGCGGGATCACCAACCCATCCGAGCTGCGCGCGATTGCCGATGCGGCGGACAAGTACGATGTGCCGACGGTCAAGGTCACGGGTGGACAGAGGATCGACCTGCTGGGGGTGAAGGGCGAGGATTTGCCCGCCATCTGGGCCGATCTGAACCGGGCGGGGCTGGTCTCGGGGCATGCCTATTCCAAGGGGCTGCGCACGGTAAAGACCTGCGTTGGCACCGACCATTGCCGGTTCGGGACGCAGGACAGCACGGGGCTTGGGATCAAGCTGGAGAAAGTGTTGTGGGGGTCATGGACGCCGCACAAGCTGAAGCTGGCGGTGTCGGGGTGTCCGCGCAATTGCGCCGAGGCGACGTGCAAGGACATCGGCGTGGTCTGTGTCGACAGCGGCTATCAGATCAGCATCGGCGGCGCGGCCGGGATGGATGTGAAAGAGACCGAATTGCTGGTGCAGGTCGCCAGCGAGGCGGAGGCGATCGAGGTCGTCATGGCGGTCACGCAGCTTTACCGCGAGGGGGCGAAGTACCTTGACCGGATCTACAAGTGGATGGGCAAGGTGGGGCTTGAGTGGATCCGCGCGCGGATCAAGGACAAGGCCGAGCGTGCGCGCCTGGTGGCGGCGTTCGAGTTGAGCCAGAGCATCTATCGCAAGGACCCCTGGGCCGAGCATGTGGCGGAGCAGGCCGAGCGCTATCAGCCGTTGGCGGATCTGACGCTGGAGGCGGCGGAATGAGCGGCGCGGTCGCAATTGGGGGCCAGCCCCCAAACCCCGGAGGTATTTTGAAAGCAAAGAAGGAGCGGACCGATGGCATGGGTTGATATCGGGGCGCTGGACGATGTGCCGGAGCGCGGCGCGCGGAAGATCAGGACGGCGTTGGGCTGTGTGGCGGTGTTTCGGACCGGCGCGCAGGAGGTCTTTGCGGCCTCGAATGCCTGTCCGCACAAGGGCGGGCCGTTGTCGGAGGGGATCGTGCATGGGCAATCGGTGACCTGTCCGCTGCACAATTGGGTGTTTGATCTGAACACCGGGCAGGCGCGCGGCGAAGAGGGACGCATCGCGACCTATCCGGTGCGCGTGGAGGCGGGGCGGATCCTGATCGACGGGGCGGCGTTGGTTGCGCGGAGTGCGGCGTGATGGACGGGACCGCGCCCGCGCCTGAAGTGCGCTCGACCTGTCCGTATTGCGGGGTCGGCTGCGGGGTGTTGCTGCGCCCCGATGGCGCGGGCGGATTGGCTGTGCGCGGCGATCCGGCGCATCCCGCGAACCACGGACGGCTCTGCTCCAAGGGCACCGCGTTGGGCGAGACGGTGGGATTCGGCCACCGGCTGCGCGCGCCGATGGTGGCGGGGCAGGAGGCCGGTTGGGACGCGGCGTTGCAATTGGTGGCGGATCGGTTCCGCGAGGTGATCGAGACGGACGGGCCGGATGCGACGGCGTTCTACGTGTCGGGGCAATTGTTGAGCGAGGATTACTACGTCGCCAACAAGTTGATGAAAGGGTTCATCGGTTCGGCCAATATCGACACCAATTCACGGCTTTGCATGGCGTCGAGTGTTGCGGGCCACAGGCGCGCGTTTGGCACCGATACGGTGCCGGGGACGTATGATGATCTCGACGCGGCGGATTTGGTGGTGCTGGTGGGCTCGAACCTCGCGTGGTGTCATCCGGTGCTTTACCAGCGGGTGCGTGCGTCGGGGGCGAAGATCGTTGTGATCGACCCGCGGCGCACGGCCTCATGTGAGGGGGCCGAGATGCATCTGGCGCTGGCGCCGGGGGCGGATGTGGCGCTGTTCAACCGGCTGCTGGTGGCGATTGCGCAGGCCCGCGCGCTGGACGCGGGATATCTTGCACGCACCGAGGGCTTTGACGCGGCGCTGCACGCGGCGATGGGGGACATGGGCGATACCGGCCTGAGCGACGCGGAGATCGAC
Source organism: Gymnodinialimonas ulvae (assembly GCF_037543845.1). Taxonomy (NCBI): domain Bacteria; kingdom Pseudomonadati; phylum Pseudomonadota; class Alphaproteobacteria; order Rhodobacterales; family Paracoccaceae; genus Gymnodinialimonas; species Gymnodinialimonas ulvae. Next base: position 1,009,540 of record NZ_JBBIFX010000001.1, on the reverse strand, counting down.
GCGTTTTGCAAGCTGTGGATCGGGACCGAGAAGGTCGTCACCATCTACAGCCAGGGGGTGAACCAATCGACCAGCGGGTCGGACAAGGTCAACGCGATCCTCAACTGTCACCTCGCCACCGGCCGCATCGGCAAGCCCGGCATGGGGCCGTTCAGCGTCACCGGCCAACCCAACGCGATGGGCGGGCGCGAGGTCGGTGGGCTGGCCAATATGCTGGGCTGTCACCTCGATCTGGAAAACGCGAGCCATCGCGGCGCGGTGCAGGCGTTCTGGCAATCGCCCGCGATGCCCGAGGCCCCGGGCCTGAAGGCCGTCGACATGTTCCGCGCCGTGGGCCGGGGCGAGATCAAGGCGTTGTGGATCATCCACACCAACCCCGCCGTGTCCATGCCCGAAGCGGATGCGGTGCGCGCCGCCATCGCGGGCTGCGAGTTCGTCGTGGTGAGCGATGTGACGGGGGCCACGGACACCGCGCGGCTGGCCGATGTGCTCTTGCCCGCGACGGCCTGGGCCGAGAAGGAGGGCACCGTCACCAATTCCGACCGCACCATCAGCCGCCAACGCGCGGTTCTTGCTGCGCCCGGCACCGCGCGGCCCGATTGGGCGATCCTGGCCGAGGTCGGACGGCGCATGGGCTGGCGCGCGGCGTTCGATTACACCGGCGCGGCGGAGATTTTCAACGAATACGCGACCCTTTCTGGCGTCGCGGCGGAGTTCGGGCGCGATTTCGATATCTCGGGGCTCGCGGGGCTGAGCCAGGCGGATTACGACGCGATGGCGCCCACACGCTGGCCGGTTTCCGCGACGCAGCCGGGGGGCCGAACCGGGGGGCGGTTCTTTGCGGATGGGCAGTTTTACCATGCTGACGGCAAGGCGCGGCTGCTGCCGGTGACGGGCAAGGGGCCGGTGGCACGGCTCAGCGCGCGCTATCCGTTCCGGCTCAACACCGGGCGGGTGCGCGATCAGTGGCACACGATGACGCGCACGGGCCTGAGCCCGCGATTGTCGGGCCATCTGGCCGAGCCGTATCTGGATATCCACCCCGACGACGCCGCAGAGCTTGGCCTTGCGCGCGCCGATCTGGCCGAGGTGACAAGCGCCCATGGCCGCGCGATCCTGCGCGTGCGGCTGTCCCAAGACGTCACGCGCGGGCAGCTGTTCGCGCCGATGCACTGGACCGGCGAGACCGCACCCACGGGGCGCATTGATGCGCTGGTGGCGGGGGTGGTCGATCCGGTCTCGGGCCAGCCCGAAAGCAAGGCGGCGGTGGTCTCGGTCAAGCGAATGGCGGCGGCATGGTACGGATTTGCGGTCTCGGACCGCGCGCTGAGGCCCGATTGCGCGTATTGGGCGGTGGCGCGCACGGCGACGGGGCAGCGCGCGGAACTTGCCGGATATGAAAGCCCGCAGGATTGGGAGGCGTCCGCGCGCGCGATGTTCGACCTGCCCGCCGCCGATGTGACCGAGATCAGCGATACATCCAGGGGCACCGCGCGCATCGCGCTTGCGCAGGACGGACGCCTGCGCGCCGCTTTGTTCATCTCGCCCGAGCCGGTGGCGGTGATGCGCGACTACCTCGCGACGCTGCCCGGCACGCAAAGCGCCACGGTCCTGACCGGGCGGGTTCCGGCGGATGTGCCGGATGCGGGCGCGGTGATCTGCGCGTGCTTTGGCGTCGGGATCAACACGATCCTGACGGCCATCGAACGCGGCGAGGTGACAAGTGTCGAGGCCATCGGTGCCGCCCTTCAGGCGGGAACCAATTGCGGGTCGTGCAAGCCGGAATTGGCGGCACTTCTGGCGCGGGTCGCGCAGCCGGAGGCGGCCCAATGAGCCTTGCGCCCCATGTGGCCACGCTTGGGCGCGGGCCGGGGCGGTCGCGGTCGCTGAGCCGGGACGAAGCGGCAGACGCGATGGCGGGGATGCTGTCGGGCGATGCCGCGCCGGAAGCCATCGGCGCGGTGTTGATGTTGTTGCGGATGAAGGGCGAGACGGCGGATGAAATCGCCGGGTTCGCGCAGGCCGCGCAGGCCGCGGTCCCGGACCTGCCACGGGCCGATCTGGATTGGCCAAGCTATGCGGCGGGGCGCACGCGGGGCTTGCCGTGGTTTCTATTGGCGGCGCGTCTGGTGGCGCAGGCCGGGCACCGGGTGGTGCTGCATGGCTGGAACGGCTCGGACGCGTCGGTGCGCGCGCACCTGAGCGCTGCGGGGATTGCTGTGGCGCGCGACGGGGCGGGGGCAGAGCGCGCGTTGGAGGCCAGCGGTCTGGTGTATCTGCCGTTGGAAGACCTGCACCCACGCCTCTTCGATCTGCTGGCGTTGCGGCCGGTGTTGGGTTTGCGGTCGTGCATCAACACGGTCGCGCGGATGCTGAACCCGTCGCGGGCGGGCGCGAGCGTGCAAGGCGTGTTCCACCCCTCCTACCGTCTGGTGCAGGCCGACGCGGCGGGGCTTTTGTGCTGGCGCGCGCTGAGCGTGATCAAGGGCGGCGGCGGCGAGTTCGAGCGGCACCCGGCCAAGCGCATCGCGGGCTTCGGCCTGCGCGCGGGCGCCCCATGGGAGGCCACACATGACGCGCTTTGCACCGACACGCGGCGCCTGGCCGAGACGGAGGCCGGCGTTGATCTCGCGGGCCTCTGGTCGGGGGTTGTGCGCGATGACTTCGCGCAGGCCATCGTGATCGGCACGGCGGCTCTGGCGCTGGACACACTTGGCGCACGCGACGCGCTGGAACAGGCCAAGGCGCTGTGGCGCGACCGTGGCCCCCTCAAGGAGCATGCAGCATGAAAAGCTTTCCGATGTTTTTCCGCACCACGGGGCGGCGGGTTGTCCTTGCGGGCGGGGGCGAGCAGGCGGCGCAAAAGGCGCGCCTGATCCTCAAGACCGACGCCGAGATCGTGCTGGCCGCGCCGGAGCTGGACGCGGAACTGGCCGCCTTGGTGGCCGAGGGGCGCGCGGCGCATCACGCGGGCCCGCTCGATGCGGGCCTGTTCAAGGGGGCTGCGATGGCGTTCATCGCGACGGGCTGTCCGGGATGGGACGCGGCGCTGCACGGGTTGGCGCAGGCGGCGCGGGTGCCGGTGAATGTGGTGGACAGACCCGACCTGTGCGACATCATCACGCCGTCGATCGTGGACCGCGATCCGGTGGTTGTGGCGATCGGCACCGAAGGCACGGCCCCGGTTCTGGGCCGCGAGATCAAGACCCGGATCGAACGGATGTTGCCCGCCAATATCGGCGGGTTGGCCGCATTGGCGGGGCGGTTGCGGCCCGTGGTGGCCGAGCGGGTGCCGCGCGCGGGGCGGCGGGCGTTCTGGGCGTGGGTGTTCAAGGGCGCACCAAGGGACGGATGGACGCGCGGTGCAGAACGCGACGCGGCGCGGCAGATCAAGGCGGCGATTGCGGCGGGCGGCGCGCCGGATACCGCGACGGAGGGGTCCATCGCGCTGGTCGGTGCGGGGCCGGGGGCACGCGATCTTCTGACGATGCGCGCGGTTGAGCGGCTGCAGGAGGCCGATGTGATTTACTACGACCGGTTGGTCGATCCGGACGTGTTGGAGCTGGCGCGGCGCGATGCGGAACGGGTGTTCGTGGGCAAACACGTGGGCGCGCATGCCTGGCCGCAGGCGCAGATCAACGCGGTGATCGTGGCCGAGGCACGCAAGGGCCGCCGCGTCGTGCGGTTGAAATCCGGCGATCCGGGCATTTTCGGGCGCGCGGGCGAAGAGATCGACGCGGCGCGCGCGGCGGGCGTGGCGGTCGAGATCGTGCCGGGCGTCACGGCGGCCTCTGCCGCCGGGGCCGCGATGGGCGAAAGCCTGACGATGCGGGGGCACTCCGACACGCTGATCCTGGCCACCGGAACCGGCTGCGCGCAGGCCCCCTTGCCGGACTGCGCGCGGTTCGCGGGGCCGGGGACCACGACGGCGATCTACATGGGCGTGCGGCAGGCCGGGCGGATCAGTGCCGCGTTTCGCGCGCGTGGCCTGCCGGGAACGGCGGAGGTCACGGTCTGCGTGGATGCGTCGAAACCCACGGAGCGGCGCTTTGCCACGACGCTCGACGGGTTGCCGGGGCAGCTGGCGGCGGCGGAGGTCACGGGTTCGGCCATCCTGCTGTTCCGCTGGCCCACAGAGGTGGCGGCTGCGGCGGCGATGACGCCGCCGCCCGCGTTGCAGGCGGGGTAGGGGGCACGCGCCCGCCTCTAGAGGGCCTGCAACCGCTCCAGAAAGCTCCGCCCCCACCACGCGATGTCGCGTTCCATCACACCGGGCAGCATATCGGTAAAGCGGCTCAGCCGTTCCTCGGCGGACATGGTGATCGCGCGGGCCAGCGCATCGGCGATGTCCTGAGGATCATACGGGTTGACGATCAGCGCGCCGTCGAGCTGTTCGGCGGCGCCGGCAAACCGCGACAGGATCAGAACGCCGGGATTTTCGGGATCCTGTGCCGCCACATATTCCTTGGCCACCAGGTTCATCCCATCGGCCAGAGGCGTCACCAGCGCGATATCGGCGCGCCGGTACAGCCCGGCAATCACATCACGCGGAAAGTTTTTCCGCACGTAGCGGATCGGGGTCCAGTCCAGCTCCGCATGGGTGCCATTCACCGAACCGGCCATCTGATCCAGATGGGCCCGGATCTCGCCATAGGCAGAGATGTTTTCGCGGCTCGCCGGGGCAATCTGAAGATAGGTCGGCCGCCGCGCCCGATGCGCGGGGTGATCCAGCAGCCGTCCGAAGGCCTCCACCCGCTGCACGAGACCCTTGGAATAGTCCAGCCGGTCCACGCCAAGGATGATTTTCTGCCCCGACCCCAGCGTGCGCAGCGCCTCCGCGTATCCTTCGGACGCGGCCTCTTGCATGGCGGCGGTGTCGATCCCGATGGGGAAATTCGCCACCGCAAAGCGCCGGTCGTGCCATGCCAGCTCCCCGCCCTGCGGCAGCATCTCGACCTCGCCGCTGCGGCGCAGGAAATCGAGGCAATTGGCCACGTCGCGCTGCGCCTGCAGGCCGACCAGATCGAAGGCCGCGAGCCAGCCGGGCAATTTCTCGACCTGCGGGATCACGTCGAGATCGCCGGTGGAGGGAAACGGGATGTGCAGGAAGAAGCCGATCCGGTTCTGCACCCCGCGCGCGCGCAATTCCGCGGCCAGCGGCAGAAAATGATAATCCTGGACCCAGATCAGATCATCGGGCGCAAGCTCTGCGGCCAGTAGACCGGCCAGCCGCGCATTGACCTCGCGGTAGGCATCGAACCAGCCCGCCGAACTGGTGAACAGATCACGGCGCGAGTGGAAGATCGGCCACAGGACCGCGTTCGCATAGCCCAGGTAATAGCCCTCATATTCCGCCTCGCTCAGCGCAAAGGTCGCCCGTTTGTAGCGCCCATCCGCCATCGGGGTCAGCCGGTCGGTCGGGCCATCGCCGGGATCTGCCGTGCCGACCCAAAGCCCGCCCGCACGGTTCAGCATCTCGTGGATCGCAAAGACCAGCCCCCCGGCCGGGGCCTCGTCGGTCGGGATGCGGTTGGAGATGACGATCAGTCGGCTCATGGGGCGGCTCCTGTGACGCCCGGCTGTCCGATCCAGAGCTCCAGATGGGACAGAAGATCGGCGGGCCGCGCGACATGCAGACCGGCGTAGGGCGGCGGGTTGGCCCCGATCCATAGCCCATCGCCGCCCACGGAGCGACAATATTCCATCGCCGGCTGATCGGTCAGGTCATCACCCGCGAACAGCGGCGTGGTGCCCTGAAACGGGGCGGCGTCCATCATCCGCTCGACCGCGCCGCGCTTCGACGCGCTCTGCGGGCGCAATTCCACCACGCAATGCCCGTGCTGAAGGGTGAAATCCGGTGCATCGGCGGCCAGCGTCCGGGCCAGCGTGTTGGCCTCCTCCTCGGCCTCGGGGTGGGTGCGGAAATGCAGCGCGATGCCGGTTGGCTTTTCCTCGATCATCAGACGCGCGCTCGCTCCGGCCCGGGCGCGCGCGGCCAGCGCCTGAGCGGTCCGGCGCCAATCGTCACGCGTATGACGCTGGCCATCGGCATCGACATGCTCCGCCCCGTGACCGCCGACATGCAACAGGCCCGCGACCGGCAGGAAGTGCCGCAGATCGTCGACTGAACGGCCCGACACCATCGCCACACGCCCATCGAGCGCCACCAGAGCGTCCTCCAGAAACCGGGTCACGCGGGCGCTGACCTCGACCAGATCGGGGCGCGGGGCGATATCGACCAGCGTGCCGTCGAAGTCGAGAAACAGGCTGGCGCCGTGCCTGGGCGGCAGCGGGCGGGCGGGTGAAACATCGGCTGTCATCGTCAGAAATCCCTTCGGGGGCGCGCAGGTTGTGCCCTGTGCCTGCCACGCGGCGCGCGGTTTGAAAACCGGTGTTCGGGTCGCGCATGCACAACGCCACGCGCGCTCTCGTATGTCGCGCGCCCTCGAATGTCGCGCGGCCACGCGCGCTCTCGTATGTCGCGCGGGTTTCGGCGATAAGGCCCGCGACGGCGCACCGGCGGGTGCGGCCCCATTGGAGATCACAGATGAAGACCATCGCCCTTGTCGCCCATGACCAGAAAAAGGACGCGCTGATCGCCTGGGCCCGGACCCACGAGGCGCAGCTGGCTCCGCACCGCCTGTTCGCGACGGGCACCACGGGCGGGCGGCTCAAGGCCGAGACCGGGCTCGCCATCACGCCGCTGAAATCCGGGCCCCTGGGCGGCGATGCGCAGCTCGGTGCGATGATCGCGGAAGAGGATCTCGATGCGCTGATCTTCTTCGTCGATCCGTTGTCGGCGATGCCCCATGACGTGGACGTCAAATCCTTGATCCGGTTGGCCATTCTCTACGATACCTTGATGGCCGTGAACGAGGCGACGGCCACCGGGATTGTCCGTTGCCTGGCGGATTGACGCCGCGCAAGTGACGGTTTTGTAACGGTTTTGCGAAGATCCGTCATATGGGTGTCACCGACTCATCCCATAGCCAGCCCCGCACGCCTGGGGTAGGTTCGCTTCATTTCGTTTGCGTTCGCGCAAGCGCCGTGTAGTGTCTGCGTCACGCGACACGCCGAGGGGGGCGCGGACCGCATTCCCCGTAACACAACGACATGACCTGCCCGGACCAACGGCAGGCGGTCGCGGAACAGCAGCCAGTTGTGGCTGCGCAGGAAAATGGGAGAGACGAATGACCCTCAAGACCACCCTTTCGCTTGGCCTTGCGGCCGGTCTTCTGACCGGAGCCGCCGCGCAAGCGCAGACCGAGATCGAGTTCTGGCACGCCATGGGCGGCCAGCTTGGCGAAACGGTCAACCAGATGGCCGAAAACTTCAACGCAAGCCAGGATGACTACGTCCTGACGCCCGTCTTCAAGGGCACCTATGAGGAAACGCTGACCTCCGCCATCGCCGCGTTCCGCGCGGGCGAGCAGCCCAACATCGTGCAGGTCTTCGACGCCGGTGCCGCCACCGTGATCGGCGCGCAGGGGGCGACCATCCCGGTGGAGCAGCTTCTGGCCGACAACGGCGTGGAGTTCGACCGCGAGGATTACATCTCGGGCGTGCGCAACTTCTACGCCGATGCCGACGGGCAGATGATCGGCATGCCGTTCAACTCCTCCACGCCGATCATGTATTACAACGCGGATGCGCTGGAAGCGGCCGGTGTGGAAGCGCCCGCCACATGGGAAGAATTTGCCGAAACCACCGCGCCCGCGCTGCTCGAGGCGGGCTATATCCCGCTGGCGCAATCGCACCTGCCGTGGATCTTCACCGAGAACTTCTTCTCGCGCCACAACCTGCAATTCGCCTCCAACGACAACGGTTATACCGGCGTCGACACCGAGATCATGGTCAATCACCCCGCCATCCGCGCGCATTTCGAAGCGCTTGTGGAATGGCAGGACGCGGGCTATTTCGAATGGTACGGCACCGGTTGGGGCGACAACCAGGATCCGTTTGAAGCCGGCGAAGTCGCCATGTGGCTCGGCTCCTCGGGCTCCTTCGGCGGGATCGCGGATCGTGTGGATTTCAACTTCTCCGCCGCGATGTTGCCCTATTGGGAGGCCGTGACGACCGAGCCCACGCAAACCTTCATCGGTGGCGCGGCGCTTTTCGCGATGTCCGGCTTCGAGGGTGAGGAAAACGAGGCCACCGCGGCCTTCTTCGATTACCTCGCCTCCACCGACAACCAGGTCTTCTGGCACGTCGAAACCGGCTATGTTCCGATCACCACCGCCGCCTATGAGGCCACGGCAGAGACCGGTCACTACGACACGTTCCCCGCCGCCGAGGTGGGTGTTCAGCAGCTGCAGCTGCCCGCCGGTGAATTCACCCGTGGCTACCGCATGGGCTTCTACGTCCAGATCCGTGACGTGATGAACCGCGAATACGGTCGCATCCTGACCGGTGAAGTGGGTGTCGACGAAGCCTTCGAGACCATCGAGGCGGAAGCCAACGAGCTTCTGGCCCGCTTCGCGCAGACGCAGGGCTAACGCCACCGCACTTGAGCAAACACCGCACTGGCCGGGGCCTCTGACCCCCGGCCAGTTGCCACCCAAAAAGACGACACGACCAATCGACTGACTAGACTGACCAGACCTCAGGGGGCTGCATCCGTGAAACGCGCCGCATTCGGGCACATCGGCTTTCCGCTGTTGCTGCTACTGCCGCAGCTGGTGATCATCGCCATCTTCTTCTACTGGCCTGCGGGCTATGCGCTGCAATCGTCGTTCTACCTTGAAGATCCGTTCGGCTTCGGCTCGACCTTTGTGGGCGCAGAGAATTACACCCGCCTCGCCACCTCCTCGAATTATATGGACGCGGCTTGGTTTACGCTGATCTTCACAGGCCTTGTCACGTTTTTCGCCCTTGCGATCGCGCTTTTGCTGGCGGTCAAGGCGGACAAGGTGATCCGTGGGGCCAAGACCTACCGCACGCTTTTGATGTGGGTCTACGCCATCGCGCCGCCCGTCGCGGGGCTGATCGGGGTGATGCTGTTTGACCAATCGCGCGGCAACATCACCCAGTTTCTGGGCATGATGGGCATCGAATACCGCCTCGGCGTGAATTACTGGGACACCGCGTTTGCGATGATTTCCGTGTCGATCTGGAAGCAGATCCCGGTCAATTTCATCTTCTTTCTGTCCGGCCTTCAGGCGATCCCGCAATCCGTGCGCGAGGCCGCGATGATCGACAACCGGTCGGGCACGTCGCGGTTTTGGGACATCACGTTTCCGCTGCTGGCGCCCACCGGCTTCTTCCTTCTGATCATCAACATCACCTATTCGCTGTTCGACACGTTCGGCATCATCGACACGATCGTGAAGGGCGAGCCCGGCAACAACCCGATGACCCTTGTCTACCGCGTGTTCGTCGACGGCTTCCGCGGGCAGGACCTTGGCGGATCCTCGGCGCAATCGGTCGTGCTCATGGTGCTTGTCCTGATCCTGACCATCGTGCAGTTCCGGTTCCTGGAACGCCGGATCCACTATACGTGAGGGGGCGTTGAACCATGGCTGATATCACCGATACCCGCGTCGCCGCCGCCCCGCTGGCCACCCGCCGCAAGCGCATCCGCTGGGACCATGTGGGCGACCACGCGATCCTGATCGCCGGCGCGCTTTTGATGCTCGTGCCCGTCTGGATGGTCTTCGCGACCTCCTCCTGGGACGAAATCACCATCCACCGCAACGGCATGCAATTCGGCTTCGGCGACCAGATGGGCACCAATTACAACGCGGCGCTGTTCGAATATGGCGGCTTCACCGATAGCGTGAACGGCATGACCATGCTGGCCAATTCCATGATCCTCGGCCTGGGCTTTGCCATCGGCAAGATCATCGTCGGGATGATGGCCGCCTATGCCATCGTCTACTTCCGCCTGCGCTTTGCCACACTGGCGTTCTGGATGATCTTCACCACGCTCCTGCTGCCGCTCGAAGTGCGCATCCTGCCATCCTACGAGGTGATCTCCTGGATGAACCTCGGCAACACCTACACCGGCCTCATCGTGCCGCTCATCGCCTCGGCCACCGCCACCTTCTTCTTCCGGCAGTTCTTCCGCTCGATCCCCGAAGAACTGATCGAAGCCGCCCGCATCGACGGCGCGGGGCCGGTGAAATTCTTCATCGACATCCTCGTGCCGCTGTCCAAGACCATGATCGCGGCGATGTTCATCATCATGTTCGTCTTCGGCTGGAATCAATACCTCTGGCCCACCCTCATCACCACCGACGAGTCCCTCTTCACCCTCGTGCGCGGCATCCGGCAAATCGTGCAATCCTACGCCGACGGCTCCGAGACACCGGACTACGGGCAGGCCGCCGCCCTCGCCATCATCGCGATGACCCCACCGGTCCTCATCGTCGTCTTCTTCCAGAGCTGGTTCGTGAAGGGCCTCACGGAATCCGATAAGTAGAGAGAACCATTCAAATGGCACAAGTCACCCTTAACCAGGTCCGCAAGGTCTATCCCAACGGCGCCGAAGCGCTGGAGGCCTCGACCTTCACCATCCCCGACGGCGAGCTTTGCGTGCTTGTCGGCCCCTCGGGCTGCGGCAAATCCACGATGTTGCGCATGGTCGCGGGGCTTGAGGACATCACCGAAGGCGAGGTCTCCATCGGCGACCGCGTCGTCAACGACATCGACCCCGCCGACCGCAACATCGCCATGGTGTTCCAGAATTACGCGCTTTACCCCCACATGAGTGTGGCGCGCAACATGGGCTACGGCCTGAAGAACCGCGGCATGGACAGGGGCCAGATCGCCGCCAAGGTGCGTGAAGCGGCCGAGATGCTCAACCTCACCGAATTCCTCGACCGCAGGCCAAGCCAACTGTCGGGCGGCCAGCGCCAGCGCGTCGCCATGGGCCGCGCCATCGTGCGCGAGCCGGACCTGTTCCTGTTCGACGAGCCGCTCTCGAACCTTGACGCGAAGCTGCGCAACCAAATGCGGATTGAGATCCGCGCCCTCCAACGCCGCCTCGGCACAACCGCCATGTACGTGACCCACGATCAGGTCGAAGCCATGACCATGGCCGACCGCATCATCGTGCTCAGCAACGGCCATATCGAACAGATCGGGACGCCCAACGAGATCTATGAACACCCCGCCTCCACCTTCGTGGCGTCGTTCATGGGCGCGCCGCCGATGAACCTTCTGACAGCCGAAGCGGGGCAGGGGCGCGTGACGCTGCCGGGTGGCGATGTCGTCCCGCAAGCGGGCGTCAACGGCCACACCGGTCCGGTGCAGGTCGGCATCCGCCCCGAAGACATCATCCCGTCTCCGCAGGGCGAGCTGACCCTCAATGTTGATATTATAGAAGAACTGGGCGCGCAGCGTTTGCTCCACGGCCAAATGGCCGGACAGGCGTTCTCCGTCGCCGTGCCGAAGGATCAGGAGGCCGTAACCGGCGAGATGCGCCTCGCGCTCAAGCCCGGCGCGGTGCACCTGTTCGACGCGGATCAGGGGCGGCGTTTGGGGTGAAGGGGGGCGCGGGCGCCCACCGAGGCCCGGCAGGCGACTTTGCACGCCAAAGTCTGCCGAGAGGGTAGGGTGCCCGCGAGCCGCACCAGACCCGCCATTCGCGCATTCCCCAAAGCGGGTTAACAGCGGGCTGCAGGCCCGCCCCGCTATCGACGGGCCGTCCGGCGGCCTGTCGATTTGTCTGATCTTGGTGCTTCGAATGAGCAGAGGACGGTTTTGGCTGGCATAAAGTGATCCGAATTTCCGTCAGATCGACAGACCCCGGCCCGCCGAGAGAATGGTTCCGCCGCTGTTAACCCGTTTTGGGGAAGGCATATCTGTCTGCGCGTGTTGTAACATGACAGCATATGGCCAGTCGAAAACAAATTACGCACGAGCCTATTAGGTGCCGCGCTTCAATCGTAAAGCAATCCAACATTCCCAGACACGTACAAAGTCAGTACCGGCTCCGTCCGGCGATCTGGGTTGGGGTTCTGAAAGAGCCTCTGTATTTGTTGGCCAACGTACGAAGTCACCGGCACACTTCGAAAAACTTCAATCGAGTGCAGTACTCCCGGCCTCGAAAAGTTAGCAGACATTCGGTAGTCGCCTGCAGTTGAGGAACCGGGGCCGACATATTGTTCGATAATCGGCGATACCACTCTGTTGGGCTCTATGCGCTCTCGATACCAATCCGCTGATCTAGCCGATATGAATTCTGACATGTCACCACTTTGGCAACGCGCAATGCCATCTTGGCTTTCAAGCTGGCGAAACTCGGCAAAAGAATATTCACCAGGCACATCTTGCCACCGCAACACTAAACTAGCTTCCGAAGCGAGAAGACAGGGATCGACGATTGACTGAGCCAATTGCTCCTCAAGCCTGTCGAGGCTTGATGTGTTCCCTGGAAGCCACTCGAGAACAATGTGAGTTTCTAGTTCGTGATCAAACGTCGAGATGAACTGCTCGATACTTGTTCCTTCAATGTTTAGGCCGAATACGATTTGCGGATCACTCGAGTTACATCCCAACAGAAGGATGATTGGAGATATGCGGCAAAGTCGGCATACAAATTTGAGCATTAAGTAGAAACTCGATAGAGAAGCGTTGGAAATGGCGCCATAATTCCCTGCACTATGGCACGCCATACTCCCCCAAACCACCGCACAAAGGCCCCCCCATGACGCTCGCTCACCGCCCCTGGGTCCCGACCCCCTCGGAAACGCTTGTCCAAACCATCGCCGCCCGCACCACCAAAGCCGCCAGCGCCGACATTGCCGCGCGGATCGAAGCGCTCGGCACCGAAAACAAGCGCGTCCATGAGGCGCGGTGTTTCAACCTCAACCCCGCCACCAACGTCATGAACCCGGCCGCCGAGGCGCTTCTCGCCAACGGCATGGGCTCGCGCCCCTCGCTCGGCTACCCCGGCGACAAATACGAAATGGGTCTTGAGGCCATTGAAGAGGTCGAGGTGATCGCCGCCGAATTGGCCGCGGAGGTCTTTAACGCCTGCTTCGCCGAGATCCGCGTGGCTTCCGGCGCGATGGCCAATCTCTATGCCTTCATGGCGACGTGCAAACCCGGCGACACGATCCTTGTGCCGCCCGCCGCAATCGGCGGCCACGTGACCCATCACATGGCGGGCTGCGCGGGTCTTTTCGGCCTCAAAATTCATGAATATCCGGTAAACAAGAATCGGTATTCTGTGGATATTCAAGGGCTTAAGGAAATGTGCACGCGTGCACAGCCCGCCCTGATCACGCTTGGCGGCTCCCTCAACCTGACGCCTCATCCCGTGGCGGAGGTCCGCGAGATCGCCGATGAGGTCGGCGCCAAGGTCCTCATGGACGCCGCCCATCAATGCGGCCTGTTTGCGGGCAAAGCCTGGCCCGATCCACTGTCTCAAGGCGCCCATCTGATGACGATGAGCACCTACAAGAGCCTCGGCGGCCCCGCGGGCGGCCTTATCGTGACCAACGAGCCCGAGATCGCGGAACGGCTGGATTCCATCGCCTTCCCCGGCATGACCGCGAATTTCGACGCCTCCAAATCCGCAGCCCTGGCGCGCACGCTGCTGGACTGGCGCGAGCACGGCCAAGCCTATGCCGCCAAGATGATCGAGGTCGCCCAATCCCTCGCCGACGCGCTGAAATCCGAAGGCGTGCCTGTCTTCGAGACGGCCCATGGCCCCACCCAAAGCCATCAATTCGCCGTGCTGGCCCACGATTTCGGAGGCGGGCAGGCGGCGTCCAAACACCTCTATAAAGCGGGCCTGATCGCCTGCGGTATTGGCGTGCCCGCAGCCGAGGTGCCCGGCGACATGAACGCGATCCGCTTCGGCACGCCGGAACTGGTCCGCTGGGGCGTCGGGCAGGGGCCGGATGATGCCGCCCATTTGGCGTCCCTGATCGCGCGCGCCCTGCGCAGCGACGCGCCGGAGGGTTTGGCCCAGGAGGTCGCGGACATGCGGGCCCGGTTCCAGAGCCTGCATTACATCACCTGATCCGAAAAACGCGCAGTTGAAAATCATTCGCAACTTCTTGACTTCTTGCGAATGCCTCGCATATTCAGCTGTGACGGCGCATTTCCCTGGAGCATTGCCTATGAAACGCACACTTGCAGCCCTGAGCCTGTCCACTGCGATCCTACCTGCCGCCGCGCTGGCGCAGGAGCAGCTTTCCGTGGTCGCAACCACTGGCATGATCGCCGATGCCGCGCGCGTCGTGGGCGGGGATCTGGTCGATGTTCAGGCCCTGATGGGGCCGGGTGTTGACCCACATGCCTATCGTCAGACCCGCTCGGACATCGTGGCGACGGCGCGCGCCGACGTTGTGTTATGGCACGGTCTGTACCTTGAAGCGCAAATGGAAGACTTCCTGCAGGAGCTGTCCGAGACGAATACGGTCGTGGCCGTAGCCGAAGCGCTTGATCCCGACACGCTCATTGGGTCGGAGGATTACGCGGATCAATTCGATCCCCATGTCTGGATGGACCCGGATCTTTGGGCGGGCGTCGTTCAGCAGGTAAGTGTGACGCTGAGCGAAGTGCATCCCGATGCTGCGGATCAATTCGCCGCCAACGCGAGCGCCTATGCCGATCAGATCGCTGCGCTGGCCAGCTATTCCGAACAGGTGTTAATGACGGTGCCGGAAGAGGCGCGGGTGCTGGTCACGGCCCATGACGCGTTCAATTATTTCGGCGCGGCCTACGGGTTCGACGTGGTCGGCATTCAGGGCATCTCGACGGAATCCGAGGCGGGTTTGCAACGCATCGGCGCGCTTGTCGATCTGCTGGTGGAGCGTGACATCGGCGCGGTCTTTGTCGAAAGCTCGGTCTCGGATCGCAACATTCGCGCGCTGATCGAGGGGGCTGCCGCTCAAGGCCATGAGGTGATCATCGGGGGCGAATTGTTCTCGGACGCGATGGGGCCGGACGGCAGCTATGAGGGCACGTGGATCGGCATGATCGACCATAACGTCACCACCATTGCCCGCGCTTTGGGCGGCGAGGTGCCCGAAGCGGGCATGCAGGGCGCGCTGGCGTTGAATTGATATGACAATGACCGAGCTGACCGTCTTGCAATCCGCCGACCCGCTTGATCCCGCCAGCCCGCTGGCGGTGCGCGGGCTGACGGTCAGCTACGGGCAAAAACCGGCCCTGTTCTCGCTGGATGCAACATTCCCGGCGGGCGCTATGTCGGCCATCGTCGGGCCGAATGGAGCGGGCAAATCCACCTTCCTCAAGGCGGCACTCGGCCTGATCCCGAAAGTGTCGGGCGATGTCGCGGTCTTTGGCCGCGATGTGGATCGCGTGCGCGACCGGATCGCCTATGTGCCGCAGCGCGCCAGTGTGGATTGGGATTTCCCGACCACTGCGCTCGACGTGGTCCTGATGGGCCTTTACGGAAGCGTGGGGCTGTGGCGGCGCATCACCGGCGCGCACAAGGCGCAGGCCCGGGCCTGTCTGGAGCGGGTCGGGATGGCGGATTTCGCCGACCGGCAGATCGGGCAATTGTCCGGTGGTCAGCAACAGCGCGTGTTTCTTGCGCGTGCGCTGGCGCAGGAGGCGGATCTGTTCTTGCTGGACGAGCCGTTTGCCGGTGTCGACGCGGCGACGGAGGCGGCGATCATCGGGGTGCTCAAGGCGCTGAAGGCGGAGGGGCGCAGCGTGATTGCAGTGCACCATGACCTGAGCACGGTCAGCGAATATTTCGACCATGTCATGTTGGTGAACCTGCGCCGCATCGCCGAAGGGCCGGTTGCAACGACCTTCACCGCCGAAACCCTGGCGGAGGCCTATGGCGGGCGTCTTGGCGCGATGCAGATCGACGCGCTTGCCCTGCAAGGTGCGTGATGGGTGGATTTTTCGACGCGCTGTTCCTGCAATCGGGCTATAACGCGGCGCTGGTGACGCTTGGCGCGACGCTGTTGGGCTTTGCGGCCGGGGCGGGGGGAAGCTTCCTGTTTCTCCGCAAACGCGCGCTGGTCTCGGACGCGGTGGCCCACGCGACGCTGCCGGGTGTGGGCCTGGCTTTCATCGTCATGGTGGCTTTGGGCGGCGATGGCCGCTCGCTTGTGGGATTGCTTGCCGGGTCGGCCATCTCGGCCTTTCTGGGATTGTTGGCCGTGGAATGGATAGTGCGCCGGACACGGCTGTCGGAGGACGCGGCCATCGGTGCGGTCCTGTCGGTGTTTTTCGGCGCGGGCGTGGTGCTTTTGACGGTGATCCAGGGCATGTCGCGCGGGCGTCAGGCGGGGCTGGAGGATTTCCTTTTGGGATCAACCGCCGGGATGTTGATGCAGGATGCGCTGCTGATTGCCGGGGGTGGGGTCGCGGTTGTCTGCGCGATCTGGCTGCTGCGGCGGCCGATGACACTGGTGGCGTTCGATCCGGCATTTGCGGCGGCGCGCGGTGTCGACGTGCGCCGTATCGATCTGGCGATGATGGGCGTTGTTCTGGCCGTGACGGTGATCGGGCTCAAGCTCGTGGGTCTGATCCTGATCGTGGCGTTGCTGATCATTCCGCCGGTGACCGCGCGGTTCTGGTCCGAGCGGGCCGAGACGGTGGTTTGGGTGGCGGGCTGCATCGGCGGTCTGTCGGGTTGGATCGGCGCGGCCGTGTCGGCCTCTGCGCCTGCGTTGCCGACCGGGCCGATCATCGTGCTGGTCGCGACAGTGGCATTTGCGGCGTCGCTTCTGTTTTCGCCCGCCCGCGGCGTGGCGGCGGCGGTAATGGCGCGGCGCGCGTTTCAGGCGCGGGTGCACCGGCGGCAAGGCCTGCTGGCGCTGGCCCGCAACGAGCCGATCCATGACCCCCTGACGATCCGGATCCTGACCGCCGAGGGACTTCTGCGCCCCGACGGCGTCGCGACACAGGCGGGCCATGCGGCCTGTCAAAGGGTGGCGCGGGATGAGCGCCGCTGGTCCGCCGCGCGGCGGCTGCACAAGGACACCGCACTGACCGGGCGCTATGACGGGCTGACGCCGATCGAAGAGGTGTTCACCGGCGATGAGATCGCGTGGATCGACCGCCATGTGGTGACCGAGGGGGCCGCTTGATGGGCGGAGGTGTGTCGCATGGGCAGTGAATTCGTACAATTCTCGCTGACGCCGATCCTGATCGGGATTTTTGCCTCCGTCGCCTGCGCGCTGCCGGGCAATTTCCTGATCCTGCGGCGGCAGGCGCTGATCGGCGACGCAATCAGCCATGTGGTTTTGCCGGGCATCGTGGTGGCCTTCCTCTTGACCGGTACGGTGGCGACGGGGCCGATGATGCTGGGGGCGGGCGGGGCCGCATTGCTGGCGGTTCTGCTGATCGAGGCGGTGCGCCGTTTGGGCAAGATAGAGCCGGGTGCCGCGATGGGCGTGGTCTTCACCTCGCTCTTCGCGGGCGGGGTCTTGTTGTTGGAGCAATCCGACACGTCCAGCGTTCACCTCGATGTCGAGCACGCATTGATGGGCAATCTGGAGCAATTGATCTGGCTGCGGGCGGACGGCTGGGGCTCGCTTCTGGATCCTGTCGCGCTGTCGCACCTGCCGCCGGAATTGCCGCGTATGGCCGTCGCGGCGCTGATCATCGCGATCCTGACGCTGGTGTTCTGGCGACCGCTGAAACTGGCGAGCTTCGACGAAGGCTTTGCGCGCGCCATGGGTGTGCGGGTGAACCTGATCAGCCTGGGACTGGTGACGGCAGCGGCGCTTGCGGCGGTGGCGGCGTTTGATGCGGTGGGCTCGATCATCGTGATCGCGATGTTCATCTGCCCGCCGGCTGCCGCGCGTTTGATGACAAACCGCCTGGGCGCGCAGGTCGGGTGGAGCGTTGTGTTTGCGACGCTCTCGGCCATCATCGGCTACGTGCTGGCGGGCTACGGGCCGCTTTGGATCGGCGCGGACAGCTCGGTCTCGGCGGCCGGGATGGTTGCGGCGATCTCGGGCGTGATCCTCGCGCTGGCCTGCGTGTTCGGCCCGGCGCGGCAGCGTGTGGGCGTCGCCGTGGGCGGCTAGGCCGCACCGGACGAGCGGGCAGGTTTTTCCCGCTTGCCACAGAGCCGCGTCAGGCTAGGCTGCCGCCCATGAGCCGTGATCCCCACAACCCGGAAGATGATGGTGCGCGCATGTCGTTTGACGGCGCGATGAGCTACGGCGACTACCTCGCGCTTGACCCGATCCTCGGCGCGGCGCAGCCCAAGAGCGCGGCCCATGACGAGATGCTGTTCATCATCCAGCATCAGACCTCGGAGCTTTGGATGCGGCTGGCGCTGCATGAGTTGAACGCGGCGCGCGATGCGCTCATGTCCGACGATTTTGCGCCCGTGTTCAAGATGCTGACCCGCGTGGCGCGCATCTTCGAGCAATTGAACGGCGCGTGGGATGTTCTGCGCACGATGACGCCGTCGGAATACACCGCGTTTCGCGAAGATCTGGGCGAAAGCAGCGGGTTTCAATCGCATCAATATCGGTTGATCGAATACATACTGGGTAACCGCAACACGGCCATGATGCGGGTCCATGAACATCGCCCGGCCCTGCATGCGATGTTGGCCGCTGAACTGACGCGGCCGTCGCTTTATGCGGTTGCGATCGCCAAGCTGGACCCGGCCCTGCCGCAGCCCGCGCTGGACGCGCCGCACCGGGCCGTCAAGGAGATCGAAGACGCATGGGCCCGGGTCTACCGCGACCCCAAGGCGCAATGGGCGCTGTATGAGCTGGCTGAAAAGCTGGTCGATCTGGAAGATTATTTCCGCCGCTGGCGCTTTAACCACGTCACCACCGTTGAGCGGATCATCGGTTTCAAACGGGGCACGGGCGGCACGTCCGGTGTGCAATATCTGCGCCGGATGCTTGAGGTCGAGCTGTTCCCGGAACTCTGGAATGTAAGGGGGCAGCTATGAGTTGGCCGAAACACGTCTCGCAGGTCGCGCTGCCTATGAAGGACCGCTTCGAACTTCCGGAGGGGGTGATTTACCTTGATGGAAACTCTCTGGGACCGCTGCCCAAGGGCGTGACCGCGCGGGTCGCGGAGATGATGGCGGATGAATGGGGCGGCCAGTTGATCAAGGGCTGGAACGCTTGCGGTTGGATGGCGCAGCCGGGCCGCGTCGGCGATCAGGTGGGCCGGATCATCGGCGCGCCAAAGGGCAGCGTCGTGATGGGTGATACCCTGTCATTGAAGGTGTATCAGGCGCTGTCGGCGGCGTTGCAGATGCGGCCTGAGCGTAAGGTGATCCTGTCTGACAGCGGCAATTTTCCGACCGATCTGTATATGGCCGACGGGTTGGTGCGGCATCTGGATCAGGGCCATGAATTGCGCGTCGTGGCCCCCGAAGATGTCACGGCGGCGATGTCCGACGATATCGCCGCCGTGATGCTCACGCAGGTCGATTACCGCACGGGTCGGATGCATGACATGCGTGCGATTACCGAAAAAGCCCAGGCGGCAGGCGCGGTGATGATCTGGGATCTGGCACATTCCGCGGGCGCGGTGCCGGTGGATCTGAGCGGGTCAAACGCGGAATTTGCGGTGGGATGCACCTACAAGTACCTCAACGGTGGGCCCGGCGCACCGGCGTTCATCTACGTGCGCCCCGATCTGGCCGATGAGATCGACCCGGCGCTGGCGGGATGGTTGGGCCATGAAGCACCATTTGCCTTTGACCTCGAGTACCGACCTGCGCCGGGGATCGAGCGGATGCGCGTGGGCACGCCGCCGGTCTTGCAGATGGCCGCCTTGGAAGAGGCGATGGCGATCTGGGACGCGGTCGATATGGCGGAGTTGCGCGCCGCGTCCTTGCACTTGTCCGAGCTGTTCATCGCGGAAGTCGAGGCCGCATGCCCCGACCTGACGCTGGCCAGTCCGCGCGACGGAGCACAGCGCGGCTCGCAGGTGTCGTTCCGTTTCGAGCATGGCTATGCGGCGATGCAGGCGTTGATCGCGCGCGGCGTGATCGGCGATTTCCGCGCGCCGGATATCATGCGCTTCGGTTTCACGCCGCTGTACCTGGACGAGGCGGATGTGCGTGCGGCGGTTGCGATCCTGGCCGAAATTCTGCGCGACCGGCTGTGGGATCGGCCCGAATACCTTGCTCGACAGCGCGTCACGTAAGAAAATACATATTGTATTTAGAATGCATTCGGGCCTAGCGTCGGCCGCATGACACACGATCCCCTTACGCCCAAGACCCGCAAGGCCGCGCTGACCGACCACCTGCGCGCGGGCATTCTCACATTGGAATACCATCCCGGCAGTGACCTTGATGAGGTGGCCCTGTGTGACCGTTTCGGATTGAGCCGGACGCCTGTGCGTGAGGTGTTCCGCGATCTCGACGGGATGGGGTATCTGGAGCTTCGCGAGAACAAGGGCGCGCGGGTCGCGGCCTTGTCGCACACGACGCTGCGCGATTTCTTTCTTGTCGCGCCGATGATCTATTCCGCCATTCTGCGGATGGCTGCGCGCAACGCCACTTCCGTTCAGATCGGCAAGCTGAAACAGGCACAAGAGGCCTTTACCGCTGCGCTGCGTCAAGGTTCCGGCGCGGAGCGCGCGCTGAGCAACAACGCGTTTCACGAGATCACCGGAGAGATGGCGCACAACGTTTATCTGGTGCCGTCCTTTCACCGCTTGCTGATCGATCATGCCCGCATCGGGATGACGTTTTACCAACCGCGAAACCGTCAAATGGCCGACAATCTCGCCGAAGCCTCCGCTCAACATGATGCGATCATCGCGGCGATTGAGGTAGGCGACGAGGAAGCCGCCGCAGCCTTGGCCGAGGCGCATTGGGCACTGAGCCGCAACGAGATTGAACGCTTCGTCCTGCCCGTCCCGCTGGATCTGGAGCTTGGCGAGGATCAGGTCGGTGGAGGGGCGTCATGACCCCACTGATCCGTTTTGACGGCATCTACACGCCGGTTGTCACGCCCTATGCCGCCAATGGCAGCGTCCATTGGGACCGACTGGCCGATGTGGTGGAATGGCTGGTCGAGACTGGGGTGAATGGCCTGATCTCGGGCGGCTCGACCGGCGAGAATTATGCGCAGACTGTCGCGGAGCGCATCGAAATCGCGAGATTTACCCGGGACCGTTTGGCGGGGCGCTTGCCGCTGGTGGTGGGCACTGGCGCGATGCTGACCAGCGACAGCCTTGCCCTTGCGGAAGCCGCCCGGGAGATGGGGGCAGACGCGATTCTTCTGGCCTCGCCGCCTTATGCCGTACCAACGGACCGCGAAAATGCGCTTAATGCGCTTGCAATCGACCGGGCCGCAAACCTGCCGGTGATGCTGTACAATTACCCCGGGCGCACCGGCACGCATATGGGCGAAGAGTTCCTCGACCGGGTCGGGCGGTCGCGCAATTTCTGCGGGATCAAGGAAAGTTCGGGCGATATCAACCGGGTGCACCTTTTGGCGCGCGACTATCCCCATATGCAACTGGGCTGCGGGATGGACGATCAGGCGTTGGAATTCTTCGCGTGGGGGGCTCCGTTTTGGGTGTGCGGCGGGTCGAATTTCCTGCCGCGCGAACATGTAGCGCTGTACAAGGCTTGCGTGGTGGAGGGCGATTTCACCAAGGGCCGCCGCATCATGTCGGCGCTTTTGCCGTTGATGCGGGTGTTGGAGCAGGGCGGGAAATTCGTGGCGACGATCAAATATGGCGTCACGATGCAGGGCATCGATTGCACCGATGTGCGCGCACCGCTCAAGTCGCTCAACAAAGACGACAAGCGGGCATTGGAGCAGGTCGTGAGCGTGGTCAGACGCACCGTGGCCGCGATCGAGGCGGAGGGCTAGGCGATGGATCTTTTGACCGCACAGGAATACCGGGCATTGGCCGCGGATCTCAGCCCCCCCACGGGGGCGTTTATCGACGGCGGGTTCCGGTCGGCGGCGTCCGCCAAGACGTTTGCCAGCGTGAACCCCGCGACGGGTGCAGTGGTGGCCGAGGTCGCCGCCTGCGGGCCGGAGGATGTGGATGTTGCCGTCGAAAAGGCGCGAGAGGCATTCGAGGATGGCCGCTGGTCACGCCTGCACCCAGCCGAGCGCAAGGACGTGCTGATCCGGCTGGTCAAACTGATGACGCGCAACGCGCGCGAGCTGGCCGTGATGGAGAGCGTCGACAGCGGCAAGACGATCTACGATTGCGAAACAGTGGACCTGCCCGAGGCGATCAACTGCATCAAGTGGCATGCTGAAGCCATTGACAAGATTTACGATTCCATCTCTCCGCCCTCGGATGATCACATCGCGATGGTGGTGCGCGAACCGGTCGGCGTGGTGGGTTTGGTCCTGCCGTGGAACTTCCCGCTTTTGATGATGGCGTGGAAGATTGGCCCGGCCTTGGCGTCGGGCTGTTCGGTGGTTTTGAAGCCCGCCGAGGAGACGCCGTTGACCGCGCTGCGGCTTGCGGAACT
This sequence comes from Gymnodinialimonas ulvae, assembly GCF_037543845.1. Taxonomy (NCBI): domain Bacteria; kingdom Pseudomonadati; phylum Pseudomonadota; class Alphaproteobacteria; order Rhodobacterales; family Paracoccaceae; genus Gymnodinialimonas; species Gymnodinialimonas ulvae. The sequence continues at coordinate 987,165 of NZ_JBBIFX010000001.1, read as the reverse complement.
GGCGATGGAGGCGGGCGTGCCGCGTGGGGTGTTGAACGTGGTGCCGGGCGTTGGGCCGGAGGTCGGCGAACCGATTGGGCGGCATATGGATATCGACATGGTCTCGTTCACCGGATCGACTGAAACGGGAATGAAGTTCCTCTCCTATGCCGCTGAAAGCAATGCAAAAGAAGTGGTCCTGGAGATGGGCGGTAAGAACCCCGCCATCGTAATGGACGATGCCGAAAACCTCGACCGGGTCGCGGCGCATATCGTCAACGGGGCGTTTTGGAACATGGGGGAGAACTGCTCCGCCACGTCGCGGCTGATCGTGCATGAGGCCGTGAAGGCGCCGCTTCTGGATCGGATCACGGCCCATGCGCGGGAATGGCCGGTCGGCGATCCGTTAGACCCCGAGACGCGTATCGGGGCGCTCGTATCGACGGCGCATTTTGATAAGGTTGCCAGCTATTTGTCGGGCGATCTTCATGTTGTTTTCGGGGGCGAGGCCGAGGACGGTTTTGTGACGCCCACCTGTATCGAGACCGACGCCGACAGCGTGCAGGCCACCGAAGAGATTTTCGGACCCGTTCTGTCGGTCTTGACGGTTGGCAGCTTTGATCAAGCAATCACATTGGCCAACGCCACGCCCTATGGCCTGTGCGCGAGCCTGTTCACCGCAAACGCCAAACGCGCGATCCGGGGCGCGCGCGCGATCAAAGCAGGCACCGTGACGGTCAACAGCTTTGGCGAAGGCGACATCACCACCCCATTCGGCGGCTGGAAGCAATCGGGCTTCGGCGGGCGCGACAACGGCTGGCAGGCCCATGACCAATACACCCAGCTCAAGACGATCTGGATCGACCTGAGCGACGATGTGGACGAGGTTGTGGATTGACGCGATATCACGCCCGCCGCTTGCCACATCACCGCGGGGAAGCGGCCTGGGCCAGCATCCTCGGGCCAGGGCCAAGTTATCCCCGGCTGGAAGAGGACATCACCGCAGATGTCGTGATCGTCGGGGCCGGGTTTGCGGGGCTGTCGGCGGCGCGGCGGGTTGTGCAACTGCGCCCTGGGGCCCGCGTGGTCGTGTTGGAGGCGGGGGCCATCGCCGAGGCCGCGGCGGGGCGCAATTCGGGTTTCATGATCGATTTGCCCCATGAGCTGACGAGCCATGATTATGCGGGCGCGGGCGATGATCAGGCGCAGATTGCGATGAACCGCCATGCCATCGCGTTTGCCCGCGACGCGGTCGCGGAATATGCCATTGCGGCGGATTTTTTCGACCCGGCCGGCAAGGTCAACGGCGCGGTGAGCGCGGCGGCGGATGCGCAAAACCAAAGCTACGCCCGCCACCTTGATGCGTTGGGCGAGCCCTTTGAGACCCTCGACGCTCCTGCGATGGAGGAGATGACCGGAAGCCGCTACTACCGCTCGGGCCTGTACACGCCGGGCACGGTGATGTTGCAACCGGCGGGCTATGTGCGGGGCTTTGCGGCGGGGCTGTCGGGCAAGGCGGTGCTGCATGAGCATTCGCCCGTGCTCACCATCAAGCGCATGGGCCATGTCTGGCGCGTGCAGGTGCCCAAGGGCTGCGTTGCCGCGCCTGAGGTGATCCTTGCGACGAACGGGCATCTGGAAAGCTTCGGTCTTGCCCGGGGGCGGTTGATGCATGTGTTTCTTTACGCCGCGCTGAGCCCGGTTTTGCCCAAAGGCGCGTTGTCCGGCGCGCCGCGTTGGGGGATCACGCCGTCCGATCCGATGGGCACGTCCCTGCGCCGGATTGACGGGCCGCAGGGCGGTGACCGCATCCTGACGCGGACGGTGGCCAGCTTGCGCTCCGGGTTGCAGGTGTCGGAACGGGATCTGAGGCGCGCCACGGCGGTGCAGCAATCCAAGTTTGACGCGCGGTTCCCGGATTTCGCAGGCCTTGCGCCCGAGTACACCTGGGCCGGGCATTTGTGCCTGTCGCGCAACGGCGCGTCGGTCACGGGGCAGGTTGACGAGGGCCTGTACTCGGCTTGCGTGCAGAACGGCCTTGGCACGGTGCGCGGCACGTTGACCGGTATCGCCGCCGCGGAAATGGCTTGTGGTGTGGACACGGCGCTGACCCGGCATTTCGCGACGGAACGCACGCCGCCGCGCTTGCCGCCGCAACCGTTTCGCGATGCGGTGGGCAATGCCGTGATCCGGTGGAAAGAACGCCGCGCGGCGTTGGAGTAGCAGGCGCGCTGAGCGGCGTGACGGGGGACTTTTGATCAGTGAGTCTGGTTCAGCGCATCGGCGGCGGGAATTTCGCGCTCCCGCCGTGCGATGTAATCCAACAACGCCTCGTTCACGCCTGCATCCAACTTCGGCTCCTCATACGCGGCCAACAGCTTCTTGGCGTAGCTCAGCGCGCGTTCGGTGATCTCGACCGAGCCTTCCGCGGCCCATTGCTCGATAGAGTTGTTGTCGAACAGGTCCGGCATGAAAAACGCCTCCTGAAACCGTTCCTGCGTGTGCGGATGGCCAAGGTAATGCCCGCTTGGCCCGATATCGGCGACAGCGTCAAGCGCGGCGTCGAAATCATCCCATTTCGGTCCCTCCGCCATCCGGTAGGCCATGGCGCATTGTTCGGCATCCACGACGAATTTCGCGACCGAGCAATGCATGCCCGCCTCGTTCCAACCCGCCGAATGCCAGATGTAATGCGCGCCCGCATGCATCACTGCCGACAGGGTGTGGGCGCTTTCATATCCGGCCTGCGCGTCGAAGGTCTTGGCCCCGCCAAGCGTGTTGGAGGTGCGCCATGGCACATCGTAGAACCGCGCCATCTGTCCGATCATGAAGTTCATCAGGCTGATCTCGGGCGTGCCCGCCATCGGCGCGCCGGACTTCATCGAAACGGTGGACAGGTAATGGCCGTAGATCGCAGGCGCGCCTTTGCGCACGACCTGCGTGTAGGCCAGTGCAGAGAGCGCCTCGGCGTTGAGCTGTGCGACGGTGACCGGCACCGATGCAGGCGTGTTCGCACCCCCCAAAACGAACGGAGAGCACAGGATCGGCTGGTTCGCGCGTGAAAACGCCCGCAACGCGCCAAGCATGGTCTCATCCCAAACCAAGGGCGAATTGCCGTTGCAATTGCCGGTCACGACGGGGTGCGTTTCCATGAACTCGGCGCCGAAAAGGATGCGGCACATGTCGATCACATCCTCGGCGTTTTTGGGCGAGGTCGTCATTCCCATGAACGTCTTGTCGGAATGCTTCATCGACGAATAGGTGATGCGCAGGTGGCGCTGGCTGATCGGGTGGTCATAGGGCTCCACAATGTGATGCGCGGAAGATTGCAGCGCGGGCAGCATGTGGCTGAGCTTGTGGAACATGGCCAGATCGTCGAGCATCGGATTGCGGCGCTTGTCCTCCAGATCGCGCAGGAACGGCGCGCCCGTCATCGGCACGAACATCGACCGCCGCCCACCGAGGGGCACGTTGTTCAAAGGGTTGCGGGCATGCATCGTGAAGGTCGACGGGATCGTCGAGATCAGCTCGCACACCAAGTCCCGGTCAAGGTGGACCATCTCGCCCCGCACATCTGCACCCGCCGCTTTCCAATCGGCGAGCGCAATCTCGTCGCGGAACTGAACGCCAACGTTTTCAAGGATATGCATGGACGCGTTGTGGATCCGCTCAACCTGCGCACCGTCCATGACCTCGGTGAAAGGCAGCGTGTTGTCCAAGCCCGGAAGCATCGTCACGTCGATGGCCTGCCGCGCCGCGCGGCGCAATGCGCGGCCTCCGGCGCGGGTGCGGGTGGGCGTGTCGGACATCGTGGGCTCCCTTTGTATACATTTCGTATACAGCAGGTGGCTGCGCGGCTAGCCGGTTTCCGAATTTCCACGGCCCAAGGCCGACATCCGCGGGCTTCGCCCTTATTGCGGACAGGCTAGCGCGCCAGCCACCTGGCCAGTGCGGCGTTGGTCGCTGTGGGGTGTTCCAGCGTCGGCAAATGGCCTGCGCCTGTGATCACCTCAAGTATCGCACCGGGGATCAGGTCGCGCATCAATTCATGTCGATGCAGTGGGCATAGGCTGTCTGCCTCGCCGCAGAGCACCAGCGCCGGCATGCCGAGGGTGCGCAGCGTCTCGGTCTGATCCGGGCGGGTCTGCAGCGCCCGCGACTGGTCTTCAAACACCTCCGGCCCCAGCGTCTCCGCCATCGCCATGCAAAGATCGAGGGTCGCGCCCTGGTTCGGTCCGTCGGCGAGGTAATTGGGCTTCATCTCATCGCGCATCACCCGGCGCAGGCCGCCGGTGCGCACGTCGTCGATCTGAGGCTCCCGCGCGGCAGCGCGTTCGGGTGTTTCGGCCAAAGGATTTGTGTCGAGCAGGGCGATCCGGTCCAGCCGTTCGGGCGCCTGACGAGCCATCTCCATCGCAACGATCCCGCCCATCGACAGACCCAGAAGCGCAAAGCGGGGCGGAGCCGCTGCAAGAATGTCGGCGGCCAGTTCGGCAATGGTTCGGCGGCCCGACAGCGGCGCGCACATCACCGGGCGGCTTGCGGAAAAGGCGGTGATCTGTGGCTGAAACAGGCGCGCATCACACATCATCCCGGGCAGCAAAAGCAGCGGAGTGTTCATCGGGTGGGCCTTCTTCCTGCCATGGGTGTCCTTGCGTGATTTGTCATCCGAACACACAGGTTTTGCAAATGGATCGATGACGCAGTAAAGCTGCCGCGGCAATTTGGGTTATCTGCGTCCTGCATGGCGCAACGAGGGACAATGGCACGCTTGCTCGTGATGGAGGACGATGCGCTGCAGAGGGCGCAGATGGTGGAAATGCTGGAAGAGGGTGGGCATGATGTTGTTGCCTGCTACACCGCCAGCGAGGCGCTTATGCGGGCAACGCAAGAGCCGTTCGACCTGATTGTTACGGATATTATCGTCAAGCTGGACGGCCGCGCGACACCGGATGGGGGTATCAGCCTGATCGGATATTTGCGCCGGATGCCGATGACCAGTGCGACGAAGCGCAGTGTGCCGATCCTTGCGGTGTCGGGCACGTTCAAAAACCCCGGAATGGAGACGATCCTGACCACGGCAGTTCAGGTCGGGGCGACGGCCCAGATGCAAAAACCCGTGCGCGCCGGGGAGCTTCTGTCAAAGATCGACATACTGCTGGTGCGTCCAGCTGAAGAATAGGGTCAGCGCGGCGTCAGGCTCTGCAGTTTGACGTCGAGATAGGGCAACAATGCAAGGCTGAGCGCGACGGCCTGTGCCGACGGGCGGCGGGGACGCAAGCTTTGGCATTCGAGCATTCCCCAAACGTCACCCCGACAGCTCAGACGAAGCTGAAACGCCGCCGCGACGCCGTGCGCGTGCAGATGCGTCATACGGTGGTCTGGTATCGCATTGCACATGGCGCGGTTCAGATCGGGGGCGCTGAGGGCCAGCGGGGCAGCCAACACCGGAACACGCGCTGCGCCGCAATCCGCGATCACACGCAAATCCGGGTCTCCGGGTTGCCACAGATTGGACCAGGGCTCCGTTTGACCGATGGCGCTCTCGCGGGTGAGGCGTTTTGCTTCGGCCACGATGCGGGCGTCGGCCAGACCGGGCGCGGGGGCCTGCCAGAGCACGGCATGGTCGTAGCCGGTTACACGGTGCAAGAACCGGCTCAGCGCAGTGGACAGCTCAGCCTCACTTTGTAGTGGCAGAAATTGCGCCATGGCCGCCCGTGCGACATCAAGAACCGGTGTGGTCCCCAGCCCGGATGGCAGGCGCGGGGCGAACTCGATCCCGTGCAGCGCGCCGGATCGAAACGCGCGCAGGTCGTGCGTTTCATCCAGCGGGCCGACATCGGACATCACCACAGAGGCCTCCGCAAAATCCGGATGGCCCGCAGCATTGCGCAGCGCATGCCACAGCTTCTGTCCCAGGACGGCGCGCAAGTTTGCGCCGAGAAGCGTGCCTAGGTCGTGGCCCAAAGCGTCGGCGCAATTGGCGCTGGCGTGGGTGATCTCGCCGCTGTCGGGGTTGACCAGGATCAGGCAGCCAAACGACTGGTGCTGCGGCGATGGGAAAACGGGCTGGGTCATGGGCGCAGGATGGCGCAGCGGCGCGCGCGGGTCCATGTCCCGCAGTCAGGTCTGCAATCGGGCAAAGACGTCTCCCGAGTTCGCGGCATCTGGTAGGGCGGACAAAGCGGCGCGCGTGGCGTCATGGGTCATCCATTCGGCATGACGGAGTCGGTGGTCTTCCCCCAGGCTGATGTTGAACCGATAGTGCCCGAGTGCGGCGAGCCGGTCGAGACAGGCCAAGCCGACCGCACGTTGCAAGGTGGTCACTTCGAAAGACAGCGCCGGGATCGGCCGCGACAGGCCCCTGAGCGCTTCGTGTTCGAAGCCCTCGACATCCAGTTTCACGAAATCCGGCGTGCCATGGGTCGCGATCAATGCGTCAAGCGTGGTGACAGGGACGGTGATCTCGGTATCCCACAGCTGATCTTGCCAGGAGGGCGTCATTGGCGCGGCCTCGATCAACGGGCGATGGGCAGTGGATACCGTGGGATTGGCCGAATTGACGTAGAGTTGCAGGTCGCCCGGCCCTGCACCGATGGCAGACCGGATCAAGACGGCATTCGGATGGCGCCCGTGGATCAGGCGCAGCGCGCGGAACACTTTCGGCTGAGGCTCCAAAGCGACCACGCGCGCGCCAAGCCGCAGGAAGCTGCCGGTGCGGTCCCCGACATGAGCGCCGATGTCGAAGGCGCAGGCGCCGGGGCGGATGAATTGCCCGTTGAGCGCGTCCATTCGCGCGGTGCGCGCGGCGTCACGGTAGTAGACATCGAAGGACCGACGCAGGTTGATCATAGGGCGTTCAACACGCTGCTGGCCGTGCGGGCGGTGTCGGCCCATGTCGGAAGTGCGGCTCCGGCCGTTTGTGCGGCGACGGTCATGGCTGCGCGCGTTTCGGGATCTGATAACACGCGGCGCAATGCGGCGCTGAGCGCTGGGACATCGCCGACTGGCACCAAAAGGCCCGCCCCTTCGGGCACGGTCTGCGGCACGGCCCCGGTGGCGCAGGACACGATCGGTAGACCCCGGGCGAGCGCTTCATCAAAAACGATCCCGTAGCCCTCGTAGCGCGTGGCAAGTGTGAAAAGCGTCGCCTGTGCATAAAGCGGGTCGAGATCCTCCTGCGCGACCCGGCCTGCAAGGGTCACGCGGTCACCAAGGTCGAGCGTTTCGACGAGCGTGGCCAGGGCTTTGGCATGGGCAGGATCATGGGGGCCGCCCACAATCGTGGCGCGCCAGTCGAGGTCGGTCATCCGCGCCAACGCCTGCAGCAAGGTGTCGTGTCCCTTGCGCGGGTGCAGGATGCCGACCGACAGGATACGCGGTGGATCGGAGGGCGTGTGCGGCAGGCTCGGGCGCTTGGTGCCGGGGCGGGCGATTGTGATCTTCTCGGGCGACACGCCGTAATCGGTGCTCAGGATATGGGAAGTATGCGGGCTGGGGACCAGAACGCGGGTGGCCAGCGCAAGGTTGTCGCGTTCGGTCTTGAACAGGTGCGCCTGGGTGGCCGGATCAAGCCCGGTTTCGGCGGCCAACGGATGATGGATCATCGCGACGATGGGCGCGCGGACCCGGGCCAGCCCGGCGGTGTCGATGGAGCCATAGACCAACCCGTCAAGGATCAGCGCGCGGTCGGGCGGCAGGGCCGCGAGGGTTTCAATTGCGTGCTCCATATGGGCGGCGCTCGGCATCGGAAAGCTGTCGCCCAGTTCGATATGGGTCAAATCATGGCCCAGATCACGCAGACCGTGAAGCAGACAACGCTCGTATATGTACCCGCCCGTCAGCGTGGCGATGTCGCCGGGAATGGCGAAGGCAGCTTGGCGCATCATGCGAGTTGCTCCGGTGCGTAACTGGTCAGGACACGACGCTCGATCAGGCCGACGATCCCGTAGCCGACGACGGCGATCACTGTGGTCAGGACAACGGCGCTCCACAGCATGTCGTAATCCGAAAGCGAGGCCGAGAGCGCCATCAACGCACCCAGACCGCTGCCGGTGGCGAGCCATTCCACAACCGTAACGGCCAGGATCGAGGCCGGCACGTTGATGCGCGCGGCGGCAAACAGGGCGGGCAGCATTGCCGGGATGCGCACGTAACGCAGGATCGCGGTGGGTGTGGCCGCATAGGAGCGCATCACATCCGTCGCCCGGCCCGGGGCCTGGCGCAGGCCGTGCACACACGCGATGAGGGTCGGAAAGAACACCATAATGGCAATCAGCGTAACGGTGCCCACAGCACCGCGCCCCAGCAGCAAGACAACCAGCGGCGCGGTTGTGATGATCGGCACCGAACGCAGTGCAATGGCCAGCGGCATCGCGGTATTGGCCAGCGTTGGGGCCAGCACCAGGGCCATGGCCAGCGCCGCCCCCGCAACAAGACCGGCAAGGTAGCCGGGCACCAGGAACACGAACGTTTCCGACAGGGCATTGGTCAGGGCGCCGCGCGTTTGCGCCGCGTCGGGGGCGAAAAACAGAGCGTCGATCAGGTCATCGGGGCGCTTGGCGAAGAACCGCGACAGGTTCAGCGCTTCAAGGCCACCCCACCAGATCGCCACGATCGCGGCCGTTGTAAGCGTGACCATAACAAGCGCGGTCAGCGGATTGCGCCGGGCGCGGGCCGGTGCGGCGAGGATCACCGGCGGCTCCTCCGTCAGGATCACACGCGCGGCATGACCGATGGCGAGGTAAGTGGCGACGGCCACGATGGTGGCCAGGGTTGCGAGCGCCCAGGTCATCTCGACATTCATGTCCCGCATTGCGCGGATCGTGAGAACGCCCATGCCCCGTTCGGCCCCGGTGAACTCCCCCACCATCGCGCCGAGAAAAGCCGCGGGCGCGGCGATCTGCAGGCCCGCCACAAGATAGGGCAGGGAGGCCATGGCCCGCACTCGCACCAACGCAGTCACGCGCCCGCGCCCGTAGCTGCGCACCAGGTCGAGCCAATCGGAGGGCACTGCGCGCAGGCCCACCAGCAAGGGGATGAGAGTTGTGTAGTAGACGGCAAGCGCCGCGAGCGTGATCTGCGGGCCGGTGCCGGGGCCGAAGAGGATGCGAAGGATCGGGCCGGTGGCCACCAGCGGCAGACAGAAAACGACAAGGGCCAGCGCGCGGATCATCGCCTCGGTGCGGGGCAGGGCGATGGCAAGACCCGCAAGCAGGATCGCGGCGGCATTGCCAAGGACAAAGCCCGCAGCGGCGTTGGTCAGGGTGACGCCAAGCGCACGGGACATGAGGGCCGCATTGTCGGTCAGGTAAAGGACGATTGCAGAGGGCGCCGCGAGCACGAACGCGCCTGCGAAGAGATGCGCCAAGCCTTCCCAAAGCACCAGCGCCGCCAGTGGCCCCAACCAGGCGCGGGCGCGGCTCATTGCGCGGCTTTGGGCAGTGTCTTGGCCACGCCTTGAGACAGCGCTGCAAAGGTGGCGTCGACATGGAACTGGAATGCGTCCAGCGCCTTGAGGTTCGAGGGGCGCGGGCGCGGCAGGTCGATGGCGAGATCGGCCACCACCGTCGCCGGGCGCGGCGACAGCACAACAATCCGGTCAGACAGGGTCACGGCCTCCGTCACGGAATGCGTGACCAGCACCGTCGTGGTCCCGCGCGCCTCCCAGATACCAGGAAGATCGGCGGCCAGTTGCGCGCGGGTCAGCTCATCAACCGCGCCGAAAGGCTCATCCATCAGCAAGAGATCGGGATTGGTCGACAGCGCCCGCGCCATGGCCGCGCGTTGGCGCATGCCGCCGGACAGCGCAGCGGGGCGTGTGTCGGCAAACCCGTCGAGGCCCACCAGGTGGATCAATTGCGCGATATCGGAGCCTTTGCGCGGTTTACGGGCAAGATCGAGGGCCAGTTCGATGTTTTGCCGCACGGTCCGCCAGGGCAGCAGAGAAGGGTCCTGAAAGACCACGGCAAGCCCCGCCCGTGCCAGCGTCTCGGCGGCTGGCGCACCGCCGATGGTAAGGCTGCCAAAGGACGGATCCTCCAGCCCCGCCATCATCCGCAGCAACGTGGACTTGCCGCAGCCCGATGGCCCGACAAGTGCCGTGGTCTGGCCCGCCTCCAGGCGCAGATCAAGCGGGCGTACCGCCTCGACCCCGCCGGGGTAGGTCTTGGCCAGACCGTTGCAGTGGATCTCAACCGACATCGCGCTGCGTCAGACGCTGTGGACTTCTTCAAGGATCGAGCGATCCCAGAGGTCCGCGCTGACGTCCCGCCCAAGCAACCCCAGCGTCTCGATGTTGGCCGCCACGGTTTGATCCGTCCACCAACCGAAGCCATTGGCATCCGTAAGATCCGAGAACATCAGCGGCACCTGACGTTCGGCCTGCAGAAGCTGCGTCTCCCGGTCAAGGCCCGCATCGGGGTACATGGCCAGCGTCAGGTCGGTCGCGGCGGCGGTGTCCTCTCGGTAGGCGGCCCACCCGGCAACTTCGCCGGCCATCAGGGCGACGATCTCTTCGCGGCGGTTGGCGAGGCTGTCTTCGGTTACGATGTAGGTTTGCGAGTGCACTGCGTAGCCGTGATCGGCCATCAACATCGTGGTGTTGTCCACACCCTGTACGGTCATCGCGACGGGCAGGTCTGTCGCCCAACACAGCAGGCAATCCACCTCGCCCGCAACAAGCGGCTGGGGCGAATACTGCGTCGGCACGATCTCGATCGCGTCGAAATCGACATCGTTGATGGTGCACAGCGCCTGCAGGACCGGCGTATTGGCCAGCGCCATGCCGATGCGCATTCCTTCCATGTCCGACGGTTGGTTGACCGGGTTGGCCGACAGCGAGGCGATGGCGAAGGGATTGTTCTGCATCGCGACGCCGATGATCTTGAACGGCGCCCCTTCAGAGACCGCTGCGGCGGTGTAATCCGCGGCAGAGATGCCCATCAGTGCCGAACCGGAGACGACAGGCGGTTCAACTGGTGCGTTGGGGCCGCCTGGCTGCAGCGAGACGGACAGGCCGCGCTCGGTCCAAAGACCGCGATCCTGCGCGATGTAGCTGCCGGCGAATTGTGTCGAATGCAGCCAGGACAATTGAAAATTCACAGCAGTTTGCGCCTGCGCCAGACGCGGGGACAGACCCAGGGACGCCGCGCCGAGGGCACTCGCTCCGGTAGCCAGGACAGAGCGGCGGGAGAGGGGAAAAGATCGTTTCATCTGAAAGTCCATTTCGTTGCAGGTGTCTGGTATTATTGATAGTTTCGCGGTTTGTGTTCGAGAACTCAACCGGCAACCGCCAGTTGTGATCAGGTGGCAAAATCCGGCCCGCGCCGCAGCATCAGAAGACCCGGCAAGGTCACGGCCAGAAAGGTCAGGCCGAACGCAACGCTTGCGGCCAGCCCCGCGCTTGCCGACAGGCCCGCGACGGGAAACAGAACTGCGGCCGCGCCCTCGCGCAGGCCCCAACCGCTGATCGACAGGGGCAGGACCATTGCAAAGAGGATCATCGGGATCAGCGTTGCCGCGGCGAGAATTGAAAGAGGCGCCCCGATCGCAGCGGCGCAAAGCGCGAAACCGGCAATGTTGCAGAGCGCGGTGGCAAGGCTGAGTGCTGCGTGTTGCGGGAAAACCGGGCGGGCCAGCACCGCGTCTTGGAAAAGTGAAAGGCCCCGTCCGATGGCGTTTTGCCGGAAGAAAAGCGCGAGGGCGGCGCCGACCATAGCCGCGGCAAGGGCGACCCAAAGTGCCGTTGTGACGCCGGCGGGCCATGTGATGCCATCGGCGCGTGCCGCGTTCAGGGCGAGCGCCACCAACAGAACCGCCAATAGCCCGATCTGGCCTGCAATCCGCTCGAACACCACGGCCTGCCCGGAGGCCAGCAACCCGGCCTGTCCCCGCGCACGGACGGCGCGGCCCGCATCGCCGAGCACGCCGCCGGGCAGTGACTGGTTCACGACCTGGCTCAAGTAGTATTCGCGGATCGCCTGGCCAAGCGGCAGGATGATGCCAAGCCGCGAGGCGGTCAGGCGCCACCGCAATGCCGACAAAAGGGTCTGCACGCTCAGCAACAGAGCCGCGCCAAGGAGCAGCTGAAGATCCGCGCCGCCCAGGTAGGCGAGTGCCTGTGGAAGATCGACACTGTGCCACAAAAGATACGCCAACCCCGCCAGCAGCCCCAGCTGCCCCGTTCGTGTCAGCCAGCGGGGGAGGAGATCGAAGGTGCGGCGCGTCATTGTCCCAACTCCGCCGCTGCGTCCGCTCGGAACGCGGTCAAAAGGATATCGCGCGCCGTCTCCATCCCGATGGCCTCGGCCTCGTCCGGGGGCAAAAGGCCGGGTGAGGGTGCGAGCGCGCCCAAACGCGACACAAGCGCCTCGGGGCCGATCACGTGGATCGGAACCTCGGCCCGTTCGTCCAACGCAATGAAGCCCGCCGCCTGATGGTCGCCGACCGCGATGATCAATGGCGGCGTTTCGGCATGCAGCGCGGCGTATTCGAAGACCACCTGTAGCGAATAATCGATGGCCAAGCGGTATTGATCGCGCACCCGGTCATGGTCGCGCCAGACGACTTCGGGCGGGTCTCCGGCCTGTGCCATGCTGTTGAATTCGGTGCCATCGGTGATCGCCTCCCACGGCAACAGATCCGGCACCGGCGTCCAGGGCGCGTGGGACGAGACCAGCGCGACCTGCACGAAAAGCCGTCGCGGATCGGAGCCGTCGCGCAGCAACCGGTCGAGCGTTGCCAGCGTGTACTGGTCCGGCATCGTGACCCAGTTGAACGGCAATCCGGCATATCCCGTATCGGCGGCCACCAAGATATCCTCGAAGCCCATGACTGCAGATTCCGGCCAATCCAGCGTGATCTGCGGCATCAACGTCGCGGTGCGGAACCCGTTGGCGGCGGCGTGGTGGTAGAGCGTTTCCCGCCCGCTGGCCAGTGCCGCGGCATGGCTGATCTGATTGTCGACCCAGAGGCCGTTTGCAAAGGTCGTGTGCGCCAGCCAGCTTTGGCCGCCCTGCGTGGGTGAGGTCATGAACCCCGATTGCATCGCAAGTCCGAGATCGGAAAGGCGCGCCTCGGCGGCGGACAGGGTCGCGCGGTGGGTCTCGGCGTAGAGCGGGGTGTCGAAGCTGGTGCGGCCATAGCTTTCGATGAAGATCACGAGGACATCGCGGTCGATGGCCGCGAACAGGCCGGTGGTGTTGGTAAACGGATCCTGCGCGGCAGCGGCATCGAACGCGGCCAGCCGGGCGCGGGTGTCGCGGATCAGCTCCAGGCGCTCGACCCCGACCCGCGCGGTGAATGCAGCGCCCGCCGGGTCATAGGGCAACGTCCAGCGGTTCATCGTGTGCCCGACTTCAGCGCCTGCGACGCCGCTCGCCATCAAGGCAAGCGGGGCCGTCGCCAGCCGTGCGGGCCGGGACCGGCGGAGGCCGGACCATACGCCAGTGGCCCACCACAACAAAAGTGCGACAAGACCCATGGCAAGCACCGCTGCGATGCCGACGACGATCGCCATGCCAACGCCGAGCGCGCCGGTCAGAAGCCGGGCAAAAGCATCGATCAGAGAGAGATCGGTGACCGGATTGAAGCCGCGCGACAGGGCTGTGAAGCTAACGAAATCGGCGGTCTTGAGCACCGCGAGACTGGTTAACGCCAAGGTTACACCAACGCGCAGAGCCTGTCCGGCCCAACTGCGCCCGAGGGTCAAAAGGGCCAGCAAAATCGCGGGAAGTTCGAGCGGAAACGCCAATAGCGCGCCCCAGGTCATGGCGCCGGGATGGTTCGGCTGGATCAGCACCAGATGCAGCATCAAGGCTGCAGCAATCAGCGGCACCGATTTCACGCCGTGGCCTCGGCCCGCAGCCAAGCGATGTCGCGCCAGAATGACCAGACCAGCGCCAAAGCCGCGAGAGCGGCAAGTGTATCGGTAAACGGCGACCCGGCCAGCGGGAAGACCATCACCAACAGCGCCGCGATCTGGATCACGCACACAACCTTGCGCGTGAAGCGCGGCGGCAGGGGGCGGTTGAGCCATGGCAGGAAAACCTGTGCCAAACCGAAGGCATAGCGCGGCAAACCCAGCAATAGTACGTAGACGCCCGCAGCCTCGGACGAATAGGCGAGCGCCGCAAGCGTCAGAGCTAGTGCCGAGTCGACCTCCATATCGAAGCGCGCGCCGAAGTCCGAGGACAAGCCCGAGCGCCGCGCCAGATAGCCGTCGACGCCGTCCAACGCGAAAGCGAGCCCCGCGATGGCGAACACGAGCCACTGCGCCGATGCCCCTGACACAAGCGCGCCGACCAGCAAGCAGGCGAGACCAAGGCGCGCCAAAGTTACAATGTTGCACAGGCCCGGCACGCCATGCGGGTAGCTGCGGGCCATCCCAAAAAGCGCTACGGACGCCGCAACGGCAAACGCACCACCGCCCCAGAGCTGGACGCGCAATGGGTCCACGCTCGGGAGAAGTCCCCCGGCAAGGATCACGGCGCAAAGCCCTGCAAGGGCCGCGAGGCCGAACGGCACCACCGGCCCGCCCGACTTCACAATCGAGAGAGGCCCCGGCATGTGCGGCCCGTGATCGTCAATATTTGTTGGTCTCTCGCTCAAGGGTTGAGGCGGTCCGGGCAATGGGCCCTTGCTCAGGGCGGGGTTGGCAGATCATGATTTGGCTGAATGGTAATGTGGCAAGGCGTACAAGAAAGGGCCTTGTAGGGAAAATGACGAAATCGGCATGATCCGTGGGCGGTCCTGCGGTTTGGTGCGTAGGAATTGAGCAGATCACCGTATCTGTGGCGGGGCGAACGGGCGCCCTTGGGAGGATGCAGGATGAAGATGGATCGGCGGTTGTTCATGGGCACGGCGCTTGCGGGCATGGCAAGCTACGGCTTGCCACTGGCCGCGCAATCTGGCCTTCCCTCATTACTGGAGGCCGCCAGGGCGCTTGCACGTGAAGCCTATGTCGCACCATCTGGGGTCTTGCCCGCCCCGTTCGAAGGGTTGGACTACGACGCCTATCGCGGCATTCGTCCGATCGTGGGCCAGGCCGCGCTTCTGCCGCAGGGGGATGGGTTCACCCTCGATCTGATGCCGCCGGGCCTCTATTTTCCCGACCCGGTCACGGTGGAGCGGCAGGTCGACGGTGTGTGGTCGGATTTTCCGCTGACGCCCGCCTTGTTCGATTTTGAGCCGCGTTATTTCGACGAGATCCCCGAAACCTCGCCCGGTGCGGGGTTTTCCGGCATGCGGTTGCGCCATCCGGTCAATGCGCCGGACCGGATGGACGAGGTCGCGGTATTCCAGGGCGCGAGCTATTTCCGCGCCATCGGGCGGGCGATGGTCTATGGCCTGTCGGCGCGCGCCGTCGCCCTTGGCACGGGCGGGTCGGTGCCCGAGGAATTCCCACGCTTCACCCATATGCGGGTGCATGAAGGGCAGGGGGATCATATCCGGATGGAGGCCTTGATCGACAGCCCGTCCCTGACCGGGCATTTCGATCTGGTGCTGCGCCCGGGCGTGGACACGGTGATGGATGTGAACGTGACACTGTTCCCCCGCGCGCGCCTCGAAACGATCGGGATCGCTCCGTTGACATCGATGTACCTCAAGGGGCCGATGCGCGACGCCGCGTCGGACGATTTCCGCCCACGTGTTCATGACAGCGATGTGCTGTTCGTGGAAAATGGCGCGGGCGAGCGGCTTTGGCGGCCCATTGGCAACCCGGTCTCAGTAGAGACCTCGGCCTTCGGGGATGTCGATCCGACCAGTTTCGGCCTGTTTCAAACGGCGCGGACCTTTGAGGATTTTGAAGACACCGAAGCGCGCTATGAGGCGCGTCCCTCCGCCGTTGTGCGCCCGCAGAGTGCGTGGGGGCCGGGCGCGGTCCTTTTGGTGGAGATCCCGACGGGCACGGAATTCCTCGACAATATCGTTGCATTCTGGCGACCGGAGGCGGCGTTGGAGGCGGGCGGAGAATACCGTTACGATTACCGCATTGATTGGACGTTGTCCGCGCCGGACACCCAAAGCCCCGCCCGCATCTTGGCCTCGCGCAGCGGGCGAGAGCATGAGTTCCCCGGCACACGCCGGTTCGTGATTGATTTCGACGGATCGGCAGAGGGGCTGATGCCCGACCTGTCGGTGTCGGGCGATGGGTCCACGCCCGAGATGCTGCGCGGCTTGGCCTTGTTCGATCTGCCCGATGGGCGGGGCCAACGCGCGACATTCCTTGTGACGCCGGGCGAAGAGACCCGCGCGCTTGAATTGCGACTGGTGCTGCGCGATGCGGCGGGCTTGGCCGTCAGCCCGGTCTGGCTGCACCGCTGGACCCGCAAGCGGGACGGGCGGGAATGACGCGCTTCAGGTCACGTCCACCGTGATCTCGCCCAGTCCCTCGATCCGTGCCACCATCGTATCGCCCCGCACCACTGGGCCAACGCCGGCTGGCGTGCCGCCCAGAATGACGTCGCCCGCCGCCAGTTCGAAATAGGCCGAGAGGTAGGCGATCATTTCCGGCACCTTCCAGATCATTTGGTTCAGGTCTCCGTCCTGCCGCATCTCTCCATTGACGGAAACAGAGATCCGGCCCGCTTCGAGATGGCCGACATCGCTGACCGGATATACGGGCCCCACCGGGCCGGAGCGTTCGGCGGCCTTGCCGATCTCCCATGGGCGCCCGGCCTTTTTGGCCGCGCCCTGCAGATCGCGACGCGTCATGTCGAGCGCCACGCCGTAGCCCCAGACGTGATCCAGCGCCGTGTCCAAAGGGATGTCCGTGCCGCCGGATTTCAGCGCGATCAGAAGCTCCACCTCATGATGGACATTGTCGGTATGGGGCGGGTAGGGAAATTGGCCCGAGGGATCGAGGTTGTCTGGGTTCTTCTGAAAGAAAAACGGCGCCTCGCGCGTGGGATCATGGCCCATTTCAACCGCGTGATCCGCGAAATTGCGCCCGATGCAATAAACCCGGCGCACGGGAAATCGCTCGCCGCTCGATGTCGGAACAGCCGGTTGATCCGCAGCCGGGATGACAAATGTGGGCATGGGCGTTTTCCTGTGCGATGTGGCAGGGGCTTAACATGCGGGTCAGGCATGGCCAATGCCACGATGTCTGTGGTGATATGCACTCAAGATCGAGAATGAGGCCCTGAAGATGAGCGTCAACACCCTGATGTCCGCGCTGCTGACGCATCAGCCGGACAATGCACTGTTTCTGAATACACCGGATGGCTTTGCTCTGGAATACGGCCCCTTGCGAAAGCGCGTGGCGCAGACGGCCGCGCATCTGCAGGCCGTTGGCGTCAAACCTGGCGACAGGGTTCTGTGCCAGATCGCAAAATCGCCTGAGGGTCTCTTGCTCTATCTGGCGACGGTGGCCGCGGGTGCGGTCTTTGTACCGCTCAACACCGGATATACCGGGGCGGAAATAGATTACTTTCTCGGCGACGCCGATCCAACGCTTCTCGTGCTCGACGAAACCACGGAAGCTGCGCGCTGTGTGGCCGAACGGCGCGGGGTCCACGTCGCCACCCCGATCGAGCTGACCGCCTCTGGGCCGGAGGCCTTTCCGGTCGCGCGCGGGGGGGCAGATCTGGCGGCGATCCTTTACACCTCTGGCACTACGGGGCGGTCAAAGGGCGCCATGCTGACCCATGACAACCTGCTGTCCAATGCGCAGGTGCTTCGCGATCTATGGCAATTCACGCAAGACGATAGCCTTCTGCACGCCTTGCCGATTTTTCACACACACGGGCTGTTTGTGGCAACGAACATCATGCTGCTGGCGGGGGGGCGGATGGTGTTCCTTCCGAGCTTCGACATTGACGCGGTTGCGGGCCACTTGCCGGAATGCACCGCGATGATGGGGGTGCCGACATTCTACACGCGCATGCTTGGCGACCCCCGGTTCACGCGCAAGGCGCTGGCGCATATGAGGGTGTTTGTGTCCGGCTCTGCCCCGTTGCTGGCCGAAAGCCACGCCGGGTTCAAGGCGCGCACCGGGCACGCGATCCTTGAGCGCTACGGAATGACCGAGACCAACATGATTACGTCTAACCCTTATGATGGCGATCGGCGCGCCGGCACGGTGGGCCATCCTTTGCCGGGGGTCGAGATGCGGATCACCGCGCCGGATGCGCAGGGGATCGGCGTGGTCGAGGTGAAGGGGCCCAATGTGACGCCGGGCTATTGGCGCAATACCGAAAAGACCGCGGAAAGCTTCACCGAAGATGGCTGGTTCATCACCGGTGACCTGGGGCAGTTGGACGCCGATGGCTACCTGTCAATTGTCGGGCGGCAGAAGGATCTGGTGATATCGGGCGGCTTTAACGTCTACCCCAAGGAGGTCGAGGTTGAGATTGACGCGCTTCCCGGGGTCGTCGAAAGCGCGGTTTACGGTCTTCCGGACCCTGATCTTGGTGAAGTCGTGGCGGCGGCCATTGTGTTGAAGGCGGACGGCGCGATGGATGTGGCCAGCCTTGGCGCTGCGTTGTCGGACAAGTTGGCGCGGTTCAAGATCCCGCGCAGGGTGCGGGTTTTGCCCGAACTGCCGCGTAACACGATGGGCAAGGTGCAGAAGGCACAGTTGCGCGCGGAAGGTTAGGGCGACGGCGGTTGCGACAACCTAACGCCGGGACGTCCAGATCGTGCGCGGCAGACCCGACAGGATCTCCGCGCCGTCGGCGGTGACCGTGACGATATCCTCCAAGCGCACTCCGAAGCGGCCGGGCAGGTAAATCCCCGGCTCAATCGAGAAAACGTTGCCCTCGTGGAGCATCACGTCGGAGGTGGCGGTGATGTAGGGTGGCTCATGGATGTCAATGCCGAGGCCATGGCCGGTGCGATGGACGAAATAGTCGCCGTAGCCAGCCGCCGCGATCACACCCCGCGCGGCTGCGTCGATGTCCTTTGCGACCGCACCGGGCCGAACGGCGTCGAACGCGGCCTGCACGGCCTGCTCGACCACGCCGGACACCTCGAGAAACGTGGCATCGGGCGTGCCCCCAAACCAGCCGCAGCGCGTCATGTCGGACGGATAGCCGTTGAACCGACACCCCGTGTCGATGAGCACGGCCGTGTCCTCGGCCAGCGCGGTGTCGCCGGTGTGGTGGTGCGGGAACGCACCGTTTTGGCCGAAGCCCACAATGGTGAATTCCGGTTTCGCGCCGTTGGTTTTGTAGTGATCGTGGATCACGCGGGCCACGTCGCGTTCGGTCATGCCGACCTCCAGCGCGTCAAATCCGGCGGTGGCGGCAGCGTCGTTCAGGCGGGCGCAGGCGCGCAGTGTGTCGAGTTCTGCCGCGTCCTTCATGGCGCGCAGGTGGCCCAAGGTGGTGTGTGAGAAATCGCGGGCGGGCGCGTCCATCGCATCCAGCAACAGCAACGCGAAATCCGCGCGCATCGCCTCGTCCACCGCGACAGTGCTTGCAGGACCACAGGCCTTGAGCAAGGCCGCCAGGGCTTCACCCGGCCCGGCGTCATCGGTCCATGTCTCGAACGGCAGGTCCGTCATCTGGCGCACGGAATTGGCGTTGAGCGCGGGCATCAGAAAACCAGCGTGTGTCTGGCTGATCAGCAGCATAACGGGGCGTTCATCGCCGTGTGGATCGGCTCCGGCAAGCCACACCATGTGGCTCGTGGGACCAAGAGCGACCAGATCCGTGCCGACGTCGGCCATGCGGGCGCGAAGGCGGGTGAGGCGGTCTTTGAAAACGTCCATGGATCAGGTCCCCGTCACAAATCGGAAAGCGGAATGGAAAGCGCCGGCCCCAAGTCCGCGGGGCCGGCGGTGGATATCGTGTCAGGTCATTCCTTGTCGATCAGACGGTAGAAAACGAAGTCCGATGTGGCGCCGAAAACTTCGCCGGTTACACCCTCGGCAAAGGCCACCTGATAGGAGGCTTGGAACATGATCACGATGGGCGATTCCGCCTGTACCTGACGCTGCAATTCCAGGTATATCTCTTCGCGCGCCGCCGGATCGGATTCCGTAAGCGCCGCCGTGGTCATCGCGTTCATCTCTTCCGGCACGGCCCAGGAGTTCCGCCATGTCGTGGTGGCGGTGTAGGTTTCCTGGCGATTGTCGGAGTTATACGCGAAAGCCTTGGCGTTGGAATGAGGGTCCATGAAGTCCGGACCCCAGAACAACAGCATCGCCTCGTGGCTCCGGTCGCGATAGCGCGTGATCACCTGAGATCCGGTACCGGGCAGGATTTCGAACTCGATCCCAGCTTCGGCAAACGAGGCCTGAAGCGACTGCGCCATGTCCGTGAACGGTGCGGCATTGATCACGTCGAGCGTGACGGTGATCGGCAGCTCTACATCCGCGTCGGCCAGGATCTGCGCGGCGCGCTCGGGATCGTAGCTATAGGGCGTATCGGTCAGGGCGCCGGGGAACCCTTCGGGCCAGAACGCCTGATGGATCTCCATTTGCCCTGCAAGAATTGTGTCAGTCATGCCCTCGTAATCGACCAGGTAACGCGCAGCCTCCCAGACGGCGGGATCGGTCAGGCTATCGACGGCCTGATTGAACGACAGGAAATGCACGGCGGCCTGCGGGAAGGACTCAACACGCAGGTTTTCGCCACCAAGCGAGGCCACCTGATCCGGCGTTAGATTGCGCGCAATGTCCACGTCGCCCGACTCCAGCAGCAATTGCTGCGTAGCGCTTTCGGCGACATGGCGGATGATGATCCCCTCGACGCCCGGAGCGCCGTTGAAATAGTTCGGGTTGGCCTCCATCCGGATCAGCTCAGCCGCACGGAAGGCGGTCAACTGGAACGGGCCGGTGCCGGCGGTGTTGGCATTGAGCCAGGCGTTGCCCATGTCACCGTCGACCTCGTTGGCCATGACGGTTTCCATGTCCACGATCGACGCAGGCCGGGACGCGATGACGTTCATCACAAACGCCGGAGAAAAATCCCCCTCATAGCGGATCGTGACGGTGTTGCCCTCGGACGTGACCATCTCTGCGACGTTTTCCGGCGTCCAGCCAAGTTGCGTCAGGATGAACGCAGGCGTCAGGTTCAACTGCACGACACGGTGCAAAGAGCCGGTGACATCCTCGGGCCGCATCGGGTTGCCGGAGTTGAACGTCACGCCCTCGCGCAGGGTGAAGGTGATGGTCTTGGCGTCGGCGTCGATCTCCCACGATGTGGCAAGGCCGGGCGCAAGCACGGTGGGGTCGTCGGCGCCGTATTGCACCAGCCGGTCGTAGGTGTTGGTCACCAACTCGCCGGAGGTGAATTCATAAGCCTGCGCGGGGTCGATCGCGACGATGTCGTCGATGTTCTGCGCCACCACAAGAATTTCGGGTGGCGTGTCGGCGTAGGCTGCGGGGCCAGACAGCGGCAACGCCATCACAGCTGCAAGCAGTGCGGGTTTAATCAGTCTCATATCAGGGAACCTCCAATTGGTCATGTCAGGAATTGCTATTGGCCGGAGACATCTCCGGCAGTTTGACCGCACCTTTTTGCTGCAAGACCGAAAGCGTGCCGGTCCACAGGATACGGGTGGTGGTGTCGGTCTCGTTGGACCAGGCATGGGGGGTTGTGCCAGCGTAATGCAGGCTGTCCCCCTGTTGCAGGATGAAGCGCTGCCCGCCAAGGGTCTGCGTGATCGAGCCCTCCAGCAGATAGATGATCTCTTCGCCCTCATGGCTGACCATCTCGGACACGTAGCCGGGTGGCACGTGGAGCAGGTAGCTGGACAATTCGGCACCAGGCAGATCGGTGCTGATGGCCTCATAGCGCATCGAAGAGCCGTCGATCGAAAATTGCGGGCGCGCGCCGGCCCGCGTCAGGCTATCGCCCGGTTTCTGGGTCACGATGAAGTATTCCAGGCCCACGTCGAGCCCTCGCGCAATCTGTGCCAAGGTCCCAAGGGATGGAGTCGCCTGGCCACGCTCGACCTGGCTGAGGTATCCAACGGAGAGCCCGGCTTCATCGCAAAGCGCCTGCAACGTCAGGTTCGCCTGTTTGCGCCGTTTGCGGATCAAGGCCCCAAGATTGGGATCGTTTTGTGCCTTCGGTCGTGCCATGTCCTCCCCCGCTTCATCATAATTTTTTTGATTTAAACAAAAATATGTGCCAATACCAAGGAAAATATTGCGCACACTGATCTGTCGGGCGCGGCATTTCAAATCCGAAGGAGCTATTTGCAAGATGAAGGCGCAGGCCATCACCCAGACCGCGATCGGAGGGGGCGCGCTTTCCGTGATCCGTTTCATCTGCGTTGTGGCGTTGACCTTTTTGGGCCTTCTGGCGTTGACGTTCTTCATCGGGCGCGTGGTGCCGATTGATCCGGTCCTTGCGGTGGTCGGTGACCGCGCAACACCCGAGCAATATGAAGCCGCGCAAGTCGCAATGGGCCTCGATCGACCGTTGATCGTGCAGTTCTTCTCATATGTGATTGATGTGTTGCGGTTCGATTTGGGTGTCTCCGTCTCGACCAATCGACCCGTCGCCGAAGACCTCGCGCGGGTCTTCCCCGCCACGTTGGAAATGGCCACGCTCGGGATAATCATCGGCGTCGGCCTTGGCGTCCCGGCGGGCGTTTTGGCCGCGGCGCATCAGGGCAGTGTGATCGATCAGGTGATCCGCGTCGTGGCGCTTCTGGGCTATTCCGTACCGGCCTTCTGGCTCGGGCTGGTTGGCCTGCTTCTGTTCTACGCGACCTTGGGGTGGGTCGAAGGACCTGGCCGGATCAGCATCTTTTACGATGGCATCACGCCGGTCGTGACCGGTCTCCTGTTGGTCGATACGCTGCTTGACCGGGACATCAGCGCATTCCAAAGCGCGCTGGCCCATATCATTCTTCCGGCCACGATCCTCGGCGTCTTCTCGCTGGCTTACATCGCTCGGATGACGCGGTCCTTCATGCTCGACCAGCTGAGCCAGGAATACATCACCACCGCGCGGGTCAAGGGTGTGGCCGAGTGGCGGGTGATCTGGGTCCATGCCTTCGGCGCGATCCGTGTGCCTTTGATCACCGTGATCGGGCTATCCTATGCGGGCCTGCTGGAGGGTTCCGTGATGATCGAGACGGTGTTTTCCTGGCCCGGGATCGGCAATTACCTGACAACGGCGCTGTTCAATGCGGACATGAACGCGGTGCTTGGTGCGACGCTGGTCATCGGGGCGGTGTTCATCCTGATCAATAAAATCTCGGATGTGCTCTATCGTATCCTCGATCCGAGGAGCCGTTAGCATGGCCATCAGCCTGCGATCCTGGCTTCTGGATGATAGCCCAACCTCGCGTCGGCAAGCGGCGGCCGGGCGTACCTATCGGGGGGGGTCGGCCTTGATGCGCAATC
Organism: Gymnodinialimonas ulvae; assembly: GCF_037543845.1. NCBI lineage: Bacteria > Pseudomonadati > Pseudomonadota > Alphaproteobacteria > Rhodobacterales > Paracoccaceae > Gymnodinialimonas > Gymnodinialimonas ulvae. The sequence continues at coordinate 963,875 of NZ_JBBIFX010000001.1, read as the reverse complement.
CGCTGGCGGTGGTGGGGGCGGCGATCATCCTCGCCCTGATCCTGACGGCGTTGTTTGCCGATTTGATTGCGCCAGGCGGAGCCGGGGGACAATACCTTGACCGCCGCCTGCAACCGCCGTCGTCCGAGTTCTGGTTCGGCACGGATCAATTGGGTCGCGATATCTTTGCGCGGATCGTGCACGGGGCAGAGATCACGCTTCAAATCGTGGCGCTCGTGGCGATTATCTCCGCGCCTCTGGGCCTGCTGGTCGGGGCGGTCTCGGGATATTTCGGCGGCTGGATCGACCGTATGCTGATGGGGGTGACGGATGTATTCCTGTCGATGCCCAAGCTGGTGCTGGCCCTGGCCTTCGCGGCCGCGCTCGGCCCCGGCATCGAAAACGCGATCATCGCCATCGCGATCACCACATGGCCCGCCTACGCCCGCATCGCACGGGCCGAAACGCTGACCATCCGCAACACCGAATTCATCGCCGCCGCGCGGTGCCTCGGTGCGTCGCACACGCGCATCATCACGCGCCATGTGCTGCCATTGTGCACATCGTCGATGATCATCCGTGTCACGCTGGATATGGCGGGGATCATCCTGACGGCGGCGGGGCTTGGCTTTCTTGGCCTCGGCGCGCAGCCGCCAGCCCCGGAATGGGGTGCCATGATTTCCGGCGGGCGCAGCTTCATTTACGATCAATGGTGGGTTTCTACGTTTCCCGGTTTCGCCATCATCCTGGTGTCCCTCGGCTTTTGCTTTCTCGGTGATGGTCTGCGCGACGTGCTGGACCCGAAATCGGAGCGCAAGGGATGAGCCTGCTCAAGGTACAGAACCTTTCGGTCAGCTTTCCGACACCCGGCGGGCGGGTGAATGTCGTGGATGATCTGTCCTTCGAGCTGGGGCAGGAGCGCTTGGGGATCGTGGGCGAGTCCGGTTCGGGCAAAAGCATGACCGGGCGCGCGATCCTGCGCCTGATCCGTGCGCCGGGGCGTGTGTCGGGCAATGTGGCCTTTGATGGAACGGAGCTGACCGGTCTGTCGCAACGGCAGATGCGAGCCATTCGCGGAGCGAAAATCTCCATGATCATGCAAGACCCGCGGTATTCGCTGAACCCGGTGATGAATGTCGGCACGCAGATCGAAGAGGCGCTCAGCACTCATGAACGTTTGCCGCGCCGCGCCATGAAACACCGCGTCCGCGAGATGTTGGAGGCCGTGCGCATCAACGATCCCGACCGCGTCGCGCGCATGTATGCCCATGAATTGTCCGGCGGCATGGGCCAGCGCGTGATGATCGCGATGATGCTGATCCCCCGGCCACGCCTTTTGATCGCCGATGAACCCACGAGCGCGCTGGATGTCAGTGTTCAGGGCGATGTGCTGCGCCTGATCGACGATTTGGTGCGCGACAACGGGATGGGTTTGATCCTGATCAGCCATGATTTGGCGCTGGTGGCGCGGTATTGCGACCGGATCCTTGTGATGAATGCCGGGCGCGTGGTGGAAAGCTGCGCCGCCGATGACCTGGAACACGCCAAACATCCCTATACGCGGGGCCTTTTGGCGGCCGTGCCGCAGATGCATGAAACCCGCGCGGAATTGCCCGTGATGGATCGTACGAAATGGGCCGGAACATGAGTGCGGTCCGCCTCAAGAACGTGAACATAGGCTATGACGGCACGCGCGTTGTAGAGGGGGTGACTTTCAACGTCTCCAAGGGTGAAAGCTTTGCTTTGGTTGGGGAATCCGGCTCCGGCAAGTCGACTGTGCTGAAGGCGATCTGCGGCCTTGCGCCGGAATGGAGCGGTTCGATTGAGCTTTTGGGTCAACCGGGCAGCCACACGCCGAACCTTTCGCTCGCGCGACGCTGTCAGATGGTGTTTCAGGACCCTTACGGCTCCTTGCATCCGCGCAAAACCGTCGATGCGGTCTTGTCCGAACCTTTGGCGATCCACGGGCTCGGGGATCAGGATGCGCGTGTTGAAAAAGTCCTGAGCGATGTCGGCCTCGACCGGCGGTTCCGGTTCCGCTACCCGCATCAGATGTCCGGTGGGCAGCGGCAACGCGTGGCCATTGCACGGGCGCTGATCCTTGGCCCGGAGGTTATGCTGCTCGATGAGCCGACCTCTGCACTTGATGTTTCGGTACAGGCCGAAATCCTCAACCTGCTCAAGCGGTTGCGCCGCGATCGCGGGCTGACGTATCTGATGGTGACGCACAATTTGCCCGTGGTCAGTTTTCTGTGCGAGCGCATGGCTGTGATGAACAACGGCCGCATCGTGGAGATCGCGGCGGCCAGCACCTTGCATAACGGGGCCTTCACGGACCCCTACGCGAAAGCGCTTTACGCCGCCAGCGGCAGTGTCGGCGAGACGAGGGACAGATGACGACAACGGACAAGACCCGCTTCGCCGATAAGCTTGCCACGGCCCAAACGCCGCACGATGCTTACGCGGCGTTGTATCGCCTGAGCGACGCGATAATGCCGGTGCGTTTGTGGACGATCATGGCGGTCGACCCCACGGGCCGCGTGGCGCAACGTGCCTTCACCAACATGCCCGAGGCCTATCCCACATCCGGCATCAAACCGATTGAAGAAAATGCCTGGTCTGCGGAGGTGCTTGGTGAGCAAAAGTGTTTTGTGGCCAATACTCTATCGGACATAGCTCACGTATTTTCAGATCACGTACTGATCGGGGCGCTTGGGTGCGGGTCGGTGATGAACCTGCCGATCGTCGCCGCGGGTCGGGTCATCGGAACCGTCAATCTGCTGGATGTTGCACACCACTTCACGCCGGACCGCGTCGCCACTATTCAGGCATTGCTCTCGGATCCGGCCCGCGACGCGATGGAAACGGCGCGCGCCCTCGCGAAAGGCTGAGCCGCGCATCGTTACAATCATCGGTACAGACAAGGGAAGGAACGGAAGATGTTCGACGTCGACCCGCACCGGTTTTTGGAAGATCTGCATATGCTGCGTCGGTTCGGAAAGGACGGCGTCGGTGTGCGGCGCCGGGCGTTTTCCGAGGCCGACATCGCGGCGCGAGATTGGCTGGCGGAGCGCATCGGGGAGGCCGGATTGCTACCGCAGTTCGATCCGCTCGGAAATCTCTTCGGCCTGGCACCGGGACGCTCGCTCCTGATTGGCTCCCACAGCGACACACAACCCGAAGGCGGCTGGCTGGACGGTGCCTTGGGTGTGATCGCTGCACTCGAAATTGCGCGGGCGAGCGCGGCTGCGGGAGGACCTGCGGTCTCAATCGTGAGCTTTCAGGATGAAGAGGGGCGGTTTGGGGCGCTCACCGGCAGTTCGGTCTGGTCCGGCAAGCTTGCGCTGCAGGAGGCAGATGGCTTGCGCGCGACTGATGGGATGACCTTCGCCGAGGCGCGCGCCAAGCTCGGCTCGGACGTTGGCGACTTCGTGGATCCGGCACGCTTTGCCGGATTTCTGGAAATGCATATCGAACAAGGCCCGGTTCTGGATCAGGCGAAAGAGGCGATTGGCGTCGTCACCGGGATCGTCGGCCTTCGTCAGTTGCAGATCACCGTCAACGGGCAGCAAAATCACGCCGGAACCACGCCGATGGCCCTGCGGCGAGACGCGTTCACGGCGGTCACCTGCATTTCCACGTTGCTCGAAGATCGCTTCGCCAACGTCGTCACGCCGCAATCGGTCTGGACCATCGGACATCTTCGGTTGGAGCCCAACGCGTCGTCGATTGTGCCCGGGCGCGCGGTCTTTACCTTGCAATGGCGCGACGCGGATGCGGAGCGGTTGTCGCGGATGGAGCGCGTGATCCTCGACACGCTGGACGATGTCCGGCTCAGCAGCGGGTGTGAGATATCGGCGGAGCGGCTCCGGCAGGATCTGTCACCGATGCCGATGGACGAAACGATGCAATCGGTGCTCTCGCAGGCCGCCGAAGCTGTCGCGCCGGGTCGGTGGCGCGCGATGCCGTCCGGCGCACTTCACGATGCGTCCAATGTGGCTGCGTTGATGCCGGTGGGTATGCTCTTCGTGCCGTCCATTAACGGCATATCCCATGCCTTCGGGGAAGATACAGCGGAGGCGGACCTGGTGACCGGGTTGCAAGTCCTCGCAGAGGCGGTTCGGCGCGTTTGATCGCTTTGGCGACGGCGCACTCACGCAAGCCGCGCGACGGCGGCTATTATTGGATGGTTCATATTAGCAACACTTCTCTGTTCGCTTTGGGTAGGTCTTGTGCTGGAGGTTGATAGATCGCACAAGTTATTGAACACCAGTCAATAAAGCGGCGCCCAGAATGTGGGCTGCCGTGATCCGAAATAAACAAAGACTGCGCCCATCCTGGTGCGCGTGGGGGTCATTGATGGTGTTTGGAACTCGGCTTTCGCGCCGCAACTCTTTTGGTGCTGCGCTTGCTATTTCGTTTCGCCTCCTGCTGGTTGCGCTTTTCCTTTCGGTCCTGCCAAGCGGCTACGGTGCGGCTCAGGCGCAAACGGTTGACTGGCTTCTGAACTACGAGGACGCAACTGACCCGGTTGCTGCGGGCGCAACAGTCGACTACCCCGCCACCGTGACCAACAACGGCACCGCGGCCCCGGCCACGTTCATCGACCTGACTGTGCCGAACCTGACCACAATGACCGGGTTCCTGACACCGGGCGCGGGCCCCGCGATCGACAATTGTCGCGTTGTCGCCGTCGGTGCCACAGCGCCATTTGCAGGCGGCACGCCCTTGCCCGCCACCACCGGTGAGCGCGTCATTTGTGACGTGCCCGCGCTTGGTTTTCTTGAAACAGCTGGCTTCACGCCGCAATTCCTGACCTCTGCGCCCGCCACTCCGCCGGAGAGCTATCAGTTGACGATGACCGTTCTGGATGAGGGCGGTGTCGACCGAAGCTTCACAAACAATGCCTTGACCGAAACCACAACCGTGCGCGCGGGTTCGGATCTGGGTATCTTGGTGGACCTTCCTCCCACGGCTGCATCCGGCTCGAGGGTCCCGTTCACGGTCGACGTCGAGAATTTCGGACCCAACGATTCTAACGGCTACAGCTTCACCTTCGCCGTGCCGCCCGGTTTCGCCGATCTGACATTGCCCGCCGGGTGTACACAGGCCGGTTCGACCGTGACCTGTACGGTCGGGTCCGTGCTCGCGGTGTCTGCCAGCACCACGTTCAACTTTGACGCTCTTGTCGTTGCGGGCGGCGGCTCGGACGTGTCGCTGTCGGCGACGGTGAATGGGACAACGCCGGACGATCCGGTGGGCTCGAACAACAGCACCAGCGACCAGATGCTGATCACCGACGGCACCGACGTCTCGGTCACCATATCCCGAGATACGGGTCCCGAGATCCTGTCGAATACGCCGGTCGAATTCACACTGTCCCCGCAATACAGTGGCGATGCGCCCGATACCGTGACGATCACCCATACCGTGCCGCCACAATTCACCTTTGTGCCCGGCGACATCGTGGCACCGGGTTGGACCGTTGGCGTAAGTGGCAATGACCTTACCTTTACCCGCACGCTTGACCCAGGTGCGGCTTCGGGCACGGACATCAGCCTCGGTGATATTGTCATTCCGACAACGGCCGTTACGCCTGGGGAAGATATTGTAAGTTCGGTCAGTGTCACCTCTACCGGACCGGTGGAACAGAACCCCGGTAACAACACCGACACCATCGAGACATCCATACTTCAGCCGGAAGTGGATCTGGTGGCCGACAAGACCGGTCCGGACCCTGCGCTGGCCGTGGTTGGGCTCGACTATGATTTCACCCTGAGCGCCTCGAACGAGGGCAACACCGCTTTTGACGGCACGCTCGTGGTGCGCGATGTCATTCCCGACACTTTTGCGTTCTCCGGGGCCAGCGGGCCTGGTTGGGTCTGCGTGCTTCTTCCGGGTGCGCCGCCTGCGGGTGCCTCTGGCGTCGTTGAGTGTACGCGCGACTATACGCCCGGCGCACCGCTCGCAGCCGGAGAGACCGCACCGCCGATCACTGTGACGCTGACGGCGACCGCTGAAGGCGTGCGCAACAACCGGATGGAGATCACGACGGTCAACCCGAACCTTCCGGATGCCAACCCCGCCAACAATATCGACGATTTCGAGATCACGACTGCCGTGGGCGGGAATTCCGCCGACATCCGCGTGGTCAAAGGCGTGGCACTTGATCCGCTAGATGCGGGCGAAGTTCAAACCTACACGCTGGAACTGATCAACGATGATGCCACGCAGACTTCTTTCGATGTGACGCTGACAGATCGCTTCACCAACCTGATCAACAACTCAGTGACGGCGCCGACGCCGGGCTTTGAGGGTTTCGTGATCTCCGACCCATCCGGGATCGCGACGAACCTGACCTGCTCCACCGCTGCGTCGGGTGGCCGGGCACGCGTGCTGACTTGCGAAGCGGATGAACTGGCCCCTTGTACGGCGGGCAGCGATTGTCCGGTGATCACGGTGGAAGTGCGTCACGGCACCAGCGCGACCACGATTGGCAACACGGCTGATATCATCTCGGAAAGCACCCCTGACCCCGATCTTGACAACAACCGGAGCGCCACGTCGTTCTCCCAGAACCCCCTGGCCGAGATCACGGTGGACAAGACCGTTAGTGCGCCGACCATCGAAGCGGGCCAGAACGTCATTTTCATTGTCACCGGCCAGGTTGAAAACACCGGTCAATCGAACGCTGACGACTTTACAATCACCGACACCTTGCCCGCCGGCATGCGCTTTATCTCGGCGATTTCCCCGCAGGGTGCTTGCGCGAGCGTGCCGAACGAAGGCGATATCATCGTGGCCGGCGTCAATGATGAGCTTGTCTGTACCTATGGTTCGGTCTCCAATGCGCAGCAGCGCACGCTGACCGTTACCTTGCAGCCGACAAACGACCAGATCGGCGATACGCTGACCAACACCGCCGAGGTGTCGACCTCCACGCCGGAAGAGGGCACCTTGCCCAACACCGCCAGCGCAGAGACCGTGGTCGAAAACCCGCTCACTGATATCCAGATCAACAAGGACGATTCCGTTGATCCGCTACCCATCGGCAGTAACACGGTCTACCAGATCGAGGTGACAAACGGTGGCCCATCCACGTCGGAAGACATTGTGGTCACCGACACCTTGCCCCAGGCCGGCCTGCGCTTTGTGTCAGCGACCATCCCAGCACCCGGTGTCTGTGACAGCACAGGTGTCGACGCCGACGGCATCGGTGGCGAAGTGGTGTGTACCTGGCCTGTCCTGCTGGAAGACGATACCTTCGAGATCCTCGTCGAAATGGAAGCCGTCGAGGCGGGCGACTTCCCGAACAGCGTTGAAGTTTCGTCGTTCGAGATCCTGAACGGCTTTGACGCGGATGCTCTGAACAACAGCAACACGGAAAACACCACGATCCGCACGTTGACTGACGTCGGCATCACCAAGACCACCGCCGAGACACAGGTGTCCGTCGAGCAGGATTTCAGCTTCACGCTTGATGTGACGGTGGGGTCTGACACCGCGACCGACCTGTTGGTCGAGGATACGCTTCCGACTGGCATGGTGCTGACCGGGACGCCGTCCAATGCGTTCCTGCCCGCCGCCTGCACCGGGGCCGCCGGAGACACCGAGTTTGAATGTGACTTCGGGGACGTCGCGGCTGGAACCACCATCCAGATCGACGTACCGGTCCGCGTGATCGCGGTCTCGACCAATCCCGAGACATTCGAAAACACGGCCGTCGTCACGACCTCGTCGTTCGACTCGTCGACCGGCAACGATAGCTCATCCGCGTCGGTGGATGTGGTCAGCTCGTCCATCGCGGGCACCTTCTTCCGCGACTTCGACAATGAAGGCACGCAGAACCTCGCCGCCGACACCGGGATCGAGGGCGTCACCATGACGCTTACGGGCACGGGTCCCGGCGGGCGAACGATCACCCGGACTGTCGAAACTGATGCCTCGGGCGATTACCTTTTTGATGCGTTGCCGGGCACGGGGTGGACCTATGTGATCACCCGCGGCGACCCGACCGATCCGCTGTTCACGGATGGCATCGACACCGTCGGCTCGGAAGGCGGCACGCTTGCCGCGCCCGATGCGATCACCGCCATCACGGTACCCGACGGTGTGGACGCGGTCGATTACGACTTTGCCATCACGCCGTCGCCGACTATCGGCTTGTCGAAGGACCTGGCGGCCTTCGCGCTGGCGGCGGATGGCTCCTATACCGCGACCTTCGATCTTGTGGTCGAAAACCTCAGCAGTGAGCCTTTGCTGGATATCGCGGTCACCGACGCGCTGAGCGGTGGCGCGCCGCTCTTTGGCACGCTCGTCACGCTCGCGACCCCTGCAACGGATCCCTTGGCTGACGGTACATATGCCATCGTCAGCACGGGCTCCGGCTCCTGCGGCGGGTTCAACGCCGGCTTCAACGGCGCCGGGGATCAGACCCTTGCCTCTGGCGTCACTCTGCCGGTCGGCGGGACCTGTACGATCAGCTTCACGATCCGCGTGCAGCCCACGGACCCCGTGCCGCTAGCGCAGCCTTCCGGCGCGCAATATGAGAACCAGGCCGCGGTCACCGGTGAAGGCGAATTTACCGGGCTTCCGGTCAGCGACCTCAGTGATGATGGCACGGTGATCGACGGCGACGGCAACCTTCTGGCCGATGAGGCGGGCGAAAACGATCCGACGCCGATCACCTTGGACCCGCAGCCGTCTGTCGCGCTGCTGAAAGAGGTCGACATCAGCGGATTGTCGTCGCCCGCAGAGGCAGGCGACCCCGTGACTTACACCTTCTCGGTGCGCAACACGGGCAACGTCACCTTGACCAATGTCACCGTCACCGATCCGCTTCCGGGTCTTGTACTGAGCGGGGCACCGATCCCGAGCCTTGCACCGGGCGAGACCGTAACGGCGGCCTACACCGGGGCTTACTCCCTGACGCCGGGCGACATCGCCGCGGGCAACGTGGACAACCAGGCGCTTGTCACCGGCACGCCGCCATCCGGCCCCGATGTCACCGACGATTCCGGGACAGCGTTCGACAATGATGATCCGACCAGCATTCCGCTTGGAACGGCGCCTGCGATCGACCTGATCAAAACCGCCGACACCTCGGCGCTTCAGGATCCGCCGCAGGTCGGGGATATCGTGACCTTCCGCTTTACGGTCCGCAACACTGGCAACGTGGCGTTGACCGACGTCACCGTGACCGACCCCTTGCCGGGTCTGACGCTGACCGGAGCACCGATCCCGTCGCTGGCCGCAGGCGCGGAGGACAGCACCACCTTTGTCGGCACATATGCGCTGACCGAGGATGACCTGACCGCCGGTGAAGTCGAGAACACCGCCAGCGTGACCGGCGATCCGCCCGCCGGGCCACCGGAAACCGACGATGATACCGAAACGGTGCCGCTTGCTGCGGAGCCGGGGATTACTTTGGACAAGATCATAACCGACCAGAGCGATCTTGATGACGGCGCGCAGGTTGGTGATCAGATCTTCTACGCCTTCACGGTGACCAATACCGGTAACGTGCCGCTGCGCGATGTGACTGTGACCGACCCGCTTCCCGGCATCGTGTTGAGCGGTGCGCCGATCCCGCTGATGAACCCGGCGGCTGCAGCCGATGGCACCGATGTCGACACGACCACTTATACGGCTGTCTACACCTTGACTCAGACCGATGTGGACAATGGCGGACGGATCGAGAATACCGCGACTGTCACTGGTACCTTCGGGCCGCTTGGTGCGCCGCTTACGGTGGATGATGACGATACGGTCGTGGCCTCGCCGCCGGATCCGTCCGATGGGCTGACGCTGACCAAGGTCACACCGGATGAGGTGATCCGGCGCGGCGTCATCGCGCCCTACACGATCCGTCTGCGTAACGATAATACGTTTGCCGTCACCGGTATCGATCTTATCGACACCCTGCCCGAGGGCCTCATCTTTGTGCCGGGCTCGGCGGAGTTGGATGGCGTGCCCTTCCCGGTGACGGTGTCCGGACAGACGATCACCTTCGCGGGTCTCGATGTTCCGCCGGGTACGGAACGTGTCGCGACGCTGAATGCGCGGGTCCTGAACTCGGCCAATCCCGGGATCTATGTGAACTCCGTGCTGGCGTTTGACCCGCCCTTTGGTGTGATCGCAGGCCCGGCCACCGCATCGGTGCGCATCCTGCCGGAAGCCGTCTTCGATTGCTCCGACGTGATCGGACGCGTGTTCGACGACCTCGACGCAGATGGTTTCCAGGACGCCTATGATCCGAACGCCATCTCGGCGGCTGTGATTGATCCCGAAGCCAAGATCGAAGAGGTCGCCTCGGAACTCACCGATGAGATTGGCCTGTCGGGTGTGCGCCTGGTGACGCTGGATGGTCTGGTGATCACCACCGACGCCAATGGCCTGTTCTCGGTCCCGTGCGCGGCTTTGCCTGCGGACATCGGCTCGAACTTTCTGTTGAGCCTGGATGAACGCTCGTTGCCGTTGGGCTACGAGATGACGACGCAGAACCCGCGCGTCGTCCGTCTGACGCCGGGTGTGATGACCGAACTGAACTTCGGGGCCCGCTTGGCGCAGCGGATGCGCGTGGATCTGAGCGCGCAGGCGTTTGCAAACGGTCTGGCCGTCTCGCCCGAGATGCAGCAGGGGATCGCCGCCATGGTTGCGCGGTTGATCGAAAGCCCCAGCACGGTCGAACTGGTCTTCCACGTCTCTTCCAATGCGGGACCGGAGGCCGTGGCCCGGGGGCGCGACGCCATGGCTCTCGTGGCCGCCGAGATCGACAGACAATGGTCAGGTGCAGGGTTTGGACGGCTCAGGATCGAACAAACCATCGCCCGAGGGGAGAATTGAGTTATGACGACCAACAAGTTGAAACTCTCCACGGCCATGGCCTCTGCCCTCACGTTGCTGGCGACGGTACCGGCGATCCCGCAGGGGTTCGGTGAAACCGGCTTCTCGATCTCGCTTGGCGAAGATGTGATTGCGGGGGCGGTGCCGCCCTATCGCCCGGGGCAGGCACCGGTGGACCGTGACCTGCGGCTGCTGGACTTCACGGTTCAATTCGACACGCTTGAACGCAATCGCGTGCTGAACGTCCTGACCGAGGATCAGCGTGTGGGCTACCGCGCCGGTGAGCAGGTCACCTTCCAGGCGGCCACCAACTACCCGGCCTATGTCGCGCGCGCCGAGGTGCAGATCTTTGATCGCAGCCGGCCCAACCGTCCGGTCGTTGCGACTGTTCCGATCCAGCCCAACGGCACCGCCGATTGGGTCATGCCTGCTGATGGGGCGGACGAGCTCGGCTACGTTTTGCGCGTCTATGATGCCAACGGGCGCTTCGACGAGACTATTCCGGCGGCCCTCTCTCGTGTGGACGGTGCCGGCGGCCGGGCCGATGCTGCCCTGCGGCCCGACCTTTCCCAAGACCGCACCGCACGCCGCAACATCGTTGTGCGCGGAGGCACCGTGACCCTGCGCGCGGTGAACGCGGTGCCGGGCGACACGATCCGCGTGATGGGCGATGAGGTCACCGTCGATGCCCGTGGCGAGGTCGAGATCGACCGCATCCTGCCGGTGGGCGACAACGTGATCGAGATCGACGCCTATGGGCGGCGTATCCTGCGCGATGTCTATGTGCCGCAGAGCGATTGGTTCCGTAACGGGATCATCGACATCACCGCCGGACACCGCATCGGCGGGGCACTGGACGAAGATGAAAGCTACCTCGATGGCCGCGCCGCGTTCTACGTCAACGGCTATAATGCACGGGGCTGGAACGTAACGGCCTCCGCCGACACGACTTACGGACCGCTTGAGGATCTGTTCACACGGCTTGATGATCGCGATCCGTTGCGGGTTCTCGATACATTGCGCTCCGAAGGGTGGGACCTTTATCCGACCTATGGCGATGACAGCACGTGGTTCGACAGCACGCCGACCTCCGGCAATGTCTTTCTGAGGGTCGAGAACGATACGACCACCTTTGGATGGGGCGATTTCACCTCCACGATTGATGGGCCCGGCCTGATCCGGTCGTCGCGCGACCTTTATGGCGCGTCTGTCGCCTATCAGAGCCTCGCGATCACCGAGGACGGCGAGGCACGCGTCAGTGCCTACGGCTATGCAGCCGTCGCTGACACCCTGCCGCAGCGAGATATTCTGCGGGGGACTGGCGGGTCGCTCTACTTCCTGTCGCGGCGCGATCTGGTTGGCGGAAGCACCAACGTCCGGGTCGAGGAAACCGATGCCGTGACCGGCTTCGTGACCGGCACGCGCACCCTGATCGAAGGGCAGGATTACGTCGTTGATCATCTGCAGGGTGTGATCATCCTGACCCGCCCGCTTGCCAGCGGTGGGGACGACGGCTCCATCATAAGCGGGGCCGCGGACGAGACGATCTTCAACCTTGTTGTGCAGTATGAATTTGTTCCAACGAGCGATTTCGACGGCGCCTCCGTCGGGGGGCGGGCCGAAGCCTGGGTCTCCGACACCGTGCGCCTCGGCGCGACGATGATGTCTGATGAAACAGGCAATGGCCGGCAAACCGTGGGTGCCGTTGATGCGCGCGTCGAATTCGGCACTTCGGGCTTCGTGGAGTTCGAAGTTGCAGGGTCTGACGGCCCCGGTTTCGGTCGCGCAAGTTCGACAGACGGCGGCTTGAGCATCGTCGAAGAAACGGCAACGCTGGCTGATCAATCGCTGGCTTATGAACTACGCGCCGGCCTGCGGTTCTCGGATCTCGGGCTCAATGTTGACGGCGGCCTGACGGCCTATGCGCAGGTTCGCGAGGCGGGTTTCGAGACGCTGACGCAAGACACGGCCTTCGACCAGGAGCTTTATGGCGTGGCGTTGGACGTGGCGCTGAGCGACGCGTTGAGCCTTGGCGGATTTGCGGAATACTTCAGCCGCGACAATGGCGAGGAACGCATCGAGGGCGAGATCAGCCTGACCCATGCGTTCAACGACCGTTGGGAGCTGACGACGGCGATTGCCTATGAGGATATCACCACGCCGGGAGATCCCGACGAGACCGGCAGTCGAACCGACCTGGCCGCCCGCGTGACTTATTCCCCAAGCGACGCCCTGAGCGTTTACGGCTTCGTGCAGGCAACGGTCGATGTGACCGGTGGCTTGCCCGATAACAATCGCGCCGGTGTGGGTGCGTCTGCCCGCGTGGGCGACCGCCTGACGCTGGCTGGCGAAGTGTCCGGTGGCGATGGCGGCGTGGCCGGCGAAGCCCGGGCCAGTTGGAACCCGACGCCCGACAACGAGCTTTATGTCGGCTACACGCTCGATCCGACGCGCGGGGGCAGCGGCGATCCGTTCGATGATCGCGGGCGTCTTGTGACGGGGGCGGCGTATAATTACTCCGACCACCTGCGCGTGTTCACGGAATATGTCTACGACCGGCCCGGCACCGGCCCGACCCTGACGCAAGTCTATGGCCTGACCTTCACGCCATCGACCACCTGGGCGTTCTCGGCGGGTCTTGAGGCGGCCGATATTCAGGACGAGGCGAGCGGCGATTTTGACCGCCTCGGCTTCTCGCTTGGCGCGGCCTGGACGCCGGATGAAGACCGCACCGGGCAGGTCCGCCTCGAATATCGCACCGAGGACGGCGATGGCGTGACGCGTGACCGAGAGACTTGGGCTGTGACCGGGTCGTATCGTCAGCAGCTTACCGATGAATGGCGGCTGCTGACGCAGATCGACACGATTTTCTCCGATGCCGAGGAAGGCGCGCTCGCCGATGCCGAATACCTCTTTGCTAGTGCCGGCGTGGCCTATCGCCCGATTGCGAACGAGCGGCTGAACCTTCTGGCGCGCCTGATCCATCTTGAGGACACGTCCGCTCAGGATCAGCGCGATGACACCGGAAGCACCGATGGCCCCCAACAACGCTCGACCGTCTTTTCGATCGGGGCGAATTACGACCTAAACGAGCGGTTCACCGTAACTGGGTATCTCGGGCACCGGTCTTCGGAAATCGCCGACCGCGGAACCGATGATTTTTTCTCCGACACGGCCACGCTCGGCGTGGTCCGGCTGGATTACGAGGTTCTGCATCAGTGGGACGTGCTGGCCGAAGGGCGGCTTCTCTACACACAGGAGACCGACCTGACCGAAAGCGGCGCTCTGCTTGGGATCTACCGCCATATCAACGACACCGTGTCGCTCGGCGGTGGCTACGAATGGGGCAGTGTGTCAGATGACGCCACCGTCATCGATTATGATGCGCAGGGTGTATTCGTGAACCTGATCGCACGCTTCTAGGTTAGCCACCGCGCGAACCAAATCATGGTCAGGCGGGTGAGGGAGACCTTGCCCGCCTTACCTTTACAAGCGCGTCGGACCACCGCGCGTCAGCAGGGCAGGGCGGTGCCGCCCGTTTACCTCAGTCGACATCTTGTATACTAGTCGAAGTGAGTGGTGGTATCGGTTCGATCCACCCGGACACCAATCTTGATGGGTTCGCATTGACCGACGCCCCGACCTTCCGCACAGTTCTCGGGATTGCCTGGCCGCTCACGCTCAAAGCGGTGATGTTGCACGGTATTATTGTCATCGACGCCTATCTGATCTCGGCCTTGGGCGAGGCAGCGCTGGCGGCCATGGGCCTTGCGTCGGCGATTGCGGGTCTGCTCCTTGGCATCCTGTTCGCATTCTCTAATGCAACGCAGATCCGCATCGCGCAGAATTTCGGTGCCGCAGGCGAGGTCGGCCTGAAGACCGCCTTTTATTGCGGGTTGATCGTGAACCTTGCCTCGGTGCTGATCGGGGTCGCGCTTGTCGTGGCGTTTGGCGGTCGGATCATCGAAGGTGTCGCGCCGACCGAACAGATCGCGGATCAGGCGATGGCCTATCTTGAGGTCTTCGTGTTGGTCATCTTCGCGGAGGCCGTGGGGCAATGTCTCGGAAGCCACTTCAACGGCTGCGGCAAGACCAAGGTGACGTTCCTGAGCTATCTGATCGCGCTGCCGATCAATGTCGTGGCCAGCGTCGTCCTGATCCATGGCCTTTATGGCGCGCCGGAGCTTGGCGTGGCAGGTGCCGCCTGGGGCAGTGCCGTGGCCGCTCTGACGCGGATGGCGTATCTGGGGCTGCAGTTCCACCGCCAGCACCGGATGTTCCGCGACGTGGCGGGATGGACGCGGGACAGTTTGGCCGCGGCCTTGCACCGGCATTGGGTTTTCTCATGGCCGATTGCGGCGACCTTCCTGTCCATGACGATCGGCACGCAGGCCTGCATCCTGATCTACGCCCGGATGAGCGTTAACGAGTTTGCAGCCATCACGCTGATCCTGCCATGGGTGCAGGTCGCAGGCACATTCGGGATGTCGTGGGCACAGGCCACCGGGATCATTGTGGCACAACAATTGGGGGCAAGGTCGGGCGAAGACACACTAGATGCGTTCCTGAGTCTTGCCTGGCGTGCGGCCTTTGTGGCGGCGGGCCTTGTGGCGGCAGTCTACCTGGCGATCTGTTTGGCATCTCCATGGATCTACGCCGGGTTGGAGGCGGAAACGCTGTTGGCGTTCTGGTGGTTCTGGCCGACGCTGCTTTTGCTGCCATTCCCGAAAGGGTCCAACGCGATCTGCGGTCAGACGCTGCGCGCTGCGGGCGATACGCTGGCGGTGATGAACATCTTCATGGCGAGCCAGTGGCTGTTCAAAGTGCCAATGACCGCGTTGTTCGTGCTGGTGCTGGACCTGCCCGTCGCATGGGTCTTTGCCTTGTTCGTGGCGGACGAGTTGGTGAAGTTTCCAATGTTCCATATGCGCCTGTGGAAAGGCACATGGAAGCACGCCCGCGTGGTCGAGGATTAGATCTCGAAATAGTCCGGGTTCTCGCGAAAGATCGTCTCGATCGTTGCATCAAGCCGGGACAGATGCAGCATCCCGGCCGCAACGGCGGCCTCCGCTTCCCCGGCCTTGATCCCATCGGCAATGGCCTGATGATCGTCAAGCAGAACCGTCATCCGATCCTCTTTCGACAGGCTCAGCATGCAAAGACGATCCACATTGGCTTTCTCGAACGCGATGACTTCGAAAGCAAACTCGACCTTGGCGATCTTGCACAGGATCTTGTGAAACTCATAATCGAGCTTGCTGAATTCCTCGTAATTTCCATCGGCGGCAACGGGGGCCTGTTGCGCCAGGCTTCGATCGAGAAGATTGGCGTCATCCGCACTGGCCTGCTTGGCAGCACGGCGCAGAACCTCCGCCTCGACGCTCGCGCGCACGAACCGCGATTTGGTGACTTCGTGCAGCGAAAAGCGCTTCACCTCGGTGGCTTTCTGCGGCTGGATCAGCAGCAAGTCGAGGTTCTCAAGTCGGCTGAACGCATCGCGTACCGGTTGCCGCGACACACCGAACTGCGCGGCAATTTCCGCTTCGGAGATCTTGTCACCCGGCAAAAGCTTCAGCGTGACAATGGAGTTGTGGAGATGATCGAACACAACATCGACGCTGGTGCGGCGATCTCTCGTGCGAACGGCATTGGGCATCTCAATCTCCTCCTGTGAGGTTGCACATAATGGGCGGACGAGGTCTTGGCCAGCCTCCAGTCCCGGCGGGCACGTGCGAAAAGGGCGATGTGCCTACCATCTGGGCACCATGCGCACATAATCAGGGATATACTTAAGCATTTCGTCGGTGTCGTCGCGATCCTGCACCATTGCGCGGTTATAAAGGTCATGCAGCTCGGCCACCGCTGTGTGGTCCAGTTCCACGCCCAGGCCGGGCCCGTCCGGCACCTGAAGGGCGCCGCCTTTGAACGTTGGCCGCCCACCCTTGATGATCTCCTTGGTCGACCACGGATAATGCGTGTCGCAATCGTAGGTCAGGTTCGGTGTGGCCGCCGCAACATGGCACATCGCTGCCAGCGAGATGCCGAGATGTGAGTTGGAATGCATCGACACACCAAGCCCGGACGCGCGGCACATCTCGCCAAGATGCACAGCGCCGGTAGCGCCGCGCCAATAATGGTGATCTGACAGCACAATCTGAACGGCGTCTTTCTTGATCGCCTCGATCAGGTGCTCGAATTCCACCACCACAAGGTTGGTCGCCAGCGGCATATCGGTTCGCGCCGACAGCACGGACATCGCATCAAGGCCCCGCACCGGATCTTCTAGATATTCCAGAACCCCGCCCTCGGTGCCGCCGAGTTGATCAATCACTTT
This sequence comes from Gymnodinialimonas ulvae, assembly GCF_037543845.1. Lineage (NCBI taxonomy): Bacteria > Pseudomonadati > Pseudomonadota > Alphaproteobacteria > Rhodobacterales > Paracoccaceae > Gymnodinialimonas > Gymnodinialimonas ulvae. The sequence continues at coordinate 946,717 of NZ_JBBIFX010000001.1, read as the reverse complement.
CAGGGTGGTCTCAAGGGTCCACCCGCCCATTGGATCAATGCGCAAGCTATCGTGCGGGAAGACTTCGCGCAGTTTGAGAAGCGTTTCAACTTCGAGATCGGGATGCAGGACGCCGCCCTTGAGCTTCCAGGATTTAAATCCGTATTCCGCGGCAAATTCCCTGGCCTGCGCCACAAGAGTGTCGGGAGTCATGACCTCGCCCATGATGTCGGGACCGAAGGTCAGATCCTGCTTGGCAAACTTGTAGAAGAGATACCCACCGAACGGGATTGTCCTGCGCGCCGCGCCGCCCAGAAGGTCGTAAAGCGGGCGTCCGACCTCCTTGCCGCGAATGTCCAGCATCGGGATTTCGAAAGCGGAATAGACCACATCTGTGACCTTGTGATCGGCCAGAGCCGTGGGCGCGTTGACGCCTCCGCTGTTGGGAAGGACGGCTTCGACGCGCTGTCGCAAATCCCGTAGGTCATACGGATCCAGCCCTTCGAGCATCGGGGCCACGGCCTGCAGTCCCGTCAACGTCCGTTTCGCGCCATAGGCTTCCCCCAGACCCACGAGACCAGTGTCGGTCTTTACCTCGATCACCGCGCGCAGGAAGACCGACGGATGCACGCCTTTGGTGTTGGCCAAGGGCACATCCGGGATCGCGATCGGGGTGACGACGACGTCGGTAATTCTCATGCGGGACCTCCAGGGGTCATGCATCCTAGGCCCGTCAGATTGGACAAATCAATACTAGTATTCTAGATTGGAAAAACTAAGATATGGCTACCCAGGGACGAATCGTCCGCGCAAGCGACGAAAGTCCCCGTGAGCTTCGGGAGGGGCAATGGCCGGCGTAGTCCTAGATAACATCGTGAAAGCCTACGGCGCGGTGCAGGTCGTGCACGGCATCGACCTTGAAGTGCAGGAGCAGGAATTCGTGGTGCTGGTGGGCCCGTCGGGATGCGGAAAGTCCACGACGCTGCGCATGATTGCGGGTCTCGAAGAGATTTCCGATGGCGATCTGACGATTGATGGCCGGTTGGTCAACCGTGTCGCGCCCAAGGATCGCGACGTCGCGATGGTGTTCCAGAATTACGCGCTTTACCCGCACCTGAACGTGGCCGAAAATATCGCCTTCGGCCTGCGGATCCGGAAGGAAAGCAAGCAGGTTGTCGACGACTCGATTGAAGAAGTCGCCGGGATCCTTGGGCTGACCGATTACCTTGAGCGGCGCCCCGCCGACCTCTCCGGCGGCCAGCGACAACGCGTTGCCATGGGCCGGGCCATCGTGCGCCGTCCGAAAGTGTTTTTGTTTGATGAGCCACTGTCGAACCTCGACGCCAAGCTGCGCACTCAGATGCGCGCCGAAATCAAGCGCCTGCACAAGCGCCTGGGCGTGACCAGCATCTACGTGACCCACGATCAGGTCGAGGCGATGACGCTGGCCGACCGGATCGTCGTGATGCACGACGGGCGGATCGAGCAGATCGGCACCCCGATGGAATTGTTTCTCAACCCCGCAAACGCGTTTGTGGCGGGCTTTCTTGGTGCGCCGCCGATGAACCAGATCAAGGCCACGATTGCCGATGGCACGACCGGACCGATGGCGGAATTCGCGGGGCAGAAAATCGCCCTCGCGCCGTTGCCGGGCCTGCAAAATGCGGTCGGGCGCGAGGTTATCGTGGGCATTCGTCCGGAATACAGTCAGATTGTGACCGACCCGCAAGACGGCGCAATCATGGGCGATTTGGATCTGGTGGAAACGCTTGGCTCCGAGGCGTTGTTGCACCTTCGCGTCGCTGGCGACCCCTTCGTGATCCGCACCGAAACCCTCGGCAATATCGACAAACTCGATACCGTGAGGGGGTTCACCGCGCCACAGGAATTGATCAAAGTCTTCGACGCTCAGACAGGATTGGCGCTCTCCGGCCAAACGCGTGTGGAATGAGCACGCCGGGTACCAACGTCGGCGGACCCGCCAAGACCGAAGAGACGGTGCTTCTTGCCAAACAGGCGCTGCACCGGACTCGCCCGAGCCGCATCGTGCGCGTGGGCGATCACCTGAAGCGCGAATGGCAGCTTTACGTGATGTTGATCCCGACGATCGTCTGGTTGCTGCTGTTCCTTTACAAGCCCATGTACGGCCTTCAGATCGCGTTCAAGGACTACTCGGTGTTCCGCGGCATCGCCGCCAGTCCCTGGGTCGGGTTCGAGCATTTCGAGACGCTGTTCAACAACGACCAGTTCCTGCGCGCCCTGCGCAACACGGTCTATATCAGCTTCCTCAGCCTTCTGTTTGGTTTCCCGATGCCGATCTTTCTGGCGCTGATGTTCAACGAAATCCTGCGGGAATGGTTTAAGAAAACTGCGCAAACTATTGTTTACCTTCCACATTTCATTTCATCCGTGATTATTGCTGGCATCGTGATAACCGGCTTTTCTCCGTCGGCGGGGATCGTGAACACGGTGATCGAATGGTTCGGCGGCGAGGCCATCTATTTCCTGACACGACCGGAATGGTTCCGACCGATCTTCGTGGGTACGACGATCTGGCAAGAGGCGGGCTTTCAATCCATCGTCTACCTTGCGGCCATCGCGGGCGTGTCACCCACACTCTATGAAAGCGCCGTGGTCGATGGTGCGAGCCGCTGGCAGATGATGTGGAAAATCACGATCCCGTCGATCCTTCCGACGATCATCATCATGCTGATCATCCGGATCGGCAACATGCTTGAGGTCTCTTTCGAGATGATCATCCTGCTCTATCAGCCCGCCACCTACGAGACGGCGGATGTGGTGAACACGTTCATCTATCGGCAGGGTTTGCAGGGCGGCCAATACGACCTCGCCGCCGCCGCTGGCCTGTTCAACGCTGTCGTGGCCTTCGTGCTGGTGATGAGCGCCAACGCGATTTCCAAGCGCTACTCGCGCACATCCCTGTGGTAGAGGAGCGCGCGCCATGGCCAACATGAACCTCTATTCGCGCGGTGATCGAGCCTTCGTGTTTCTCAACATGTTCCTGATCGCGATTTTCACGATCTCGGCGCTTTATCCGTTCATTTACATCGCGTCCCTGTCCATGAGCTCGGGCTTCGCCGCCCGCGCCGGCAGCGTCGTGTTGACGCCTGTGGGCTTCACGCTCGAGGCCTATGGACAGGTCCTGTCGGAGCGGATGTTCTGGGTCAGCTACGGCAACACGTTCATCTACACGATCGGCGGCACGCTGATGAGCCTCGCGTTCATCATCCCCGGTGCCTATGCCCTGTCGCGCAAACAGCTTTACGGACGGCGTTTCTGGAACCTGATGGTCGCGTTCACGATGTGGTTCCACGCGGGCATGATCCCGTTCTTCTTGAATATGCGTGATCTGGGCCTGCTCGACAGCTATTTCGGCATCATGATCGGTTTCGCGGTCAATGGCTTCAACATCATCCTGCTGCGCAATTTTTTCGAAGGCATTCCAGAAAGCTTCGAGGAAGCCGCGCGTATGGACGGGGCCAATGAATTTCAGGTGCTGTGGAAGGTCTACATGCCTCTGTCCAAGCCCGCGATCGCAACCGTTGCACTGTTTTGCATCGTGTCGCGTTGGAATGGCTTTTTCTGGGCCATGGTGCTGTTGCAGGACGAGGACAAAATTCCCCTGCAGGTCTACCTGCGCCACGTCATCCTTGAACTCAGCGATGATGAGGAATTCTCAACTTCGTTGCTTCAGGCCAGTTATTCGTTCGAGACCGTCAGTGCCGCGATCATTGTCTGTTCGATCATCCCCATCCTGCTCATCTACCCGTTCCTGCAGAAATATTTCAGCAAGGGCATCATGTTGGGCGGCGTCAAAGAGTAACCCAAACGACCGCATAAGGGAGGAATAATATGCGTAAAGTGACATTGGCTTCGGCCATCCTTGCAACAACGGCGCTCAGCAGCCCGGTCCTGGCTGATGGCCATTTGATGATCGTGGAGGAGCCGCTCGAACTGACGATCCACATGCACTGGCCGCGCGCCCAGGGCTATGGTGTCGGCGGTGAGGTAAGCGAGATTTACCCCGTCGAACTGGAAGCGCGCCGGTTGACCGGGATCTCCCTGGTTGACGCGACCGCGGGCAGCAACTCGACCGAAGCGACCGAAGCGATGAACCTGCTTCTGGCGATGGGCGACATGCCCGACATCGTCGGTGGGCACCTGATCAAGCAGCCCGTCAACCAGTTCGGCCCCGAGGGCGCGTTCCTGCCGCTCAACGACCTCGTCCGTGAGCATGCCCCCAACATTCAGGCATTCTGGGACGAGAACCCGGACCTGCAGGCGGCGATCTCGGCCTATGACGGGAATTATTACTATATCCCCTATCTGCCCGATGGCGAGTTTGGCCGTGCGTGGTTCATCCGCCAAGATTGGCTTGATGCGCTGGAGCTGGAGCAGCCGCAGAACGTTGACGAGCTTTACGAAGTGTTGGTCGCATTCCGTGACAACGATCCCAATGGCAATGGTGTGGCCGACGAGGTTCCGTTCTTTGCCCGCCAGTGGGAAGAAGTGAACCGGCTGCTCACCTTGTGGGATGCGCGTTCATCGGGCTCGGACACGTACCACGATTTCTACATCACCGATGAAGGCCAGATCGCGCACCCTTATGCACAGGACGCGTATCGTGTGGGCATCTCGAACATCGCGCAGTGGTACGAAGAGGGTCTGATCGACCCTGAGATCTTCACGCGTGGATCTTCAGCGCGTGACTTCCTGTTGTCCGAGAACCTCGGCGGCGTGACCCACGATTGGTTCGCCTCGACCTCCGGCTACAACAATGCGCTGGCCGAAACGGTTCCCGGCTTCAACTTCATCCCGTTCCTGCCGCCCGCCTCCGCCGGTGGTGTGCGCATGGCCGAGCATCGTCGCATTCCCATCAAACCCGATGGTTGGGCCATCAGCTTCACCAACGAAAACGTTGTCGAGACGATCCAGTATTTCGATTTCTGGTTCACCGAGGAAGGCCGCAATCTGGCCAATTTCGGCGTCGAGGGCCGCACATGGAACATGGTTGATGGTGAGCCCGTCTTCACCGATGCAGTGTTGAATTCGGATCAGGCCGTGAACAGCCAGATGTATCTGGAAGGTGCGCAGATCTTCCGCGGGTACCCGCAGGATTACGCCTATGAGTGGCAGTGGACGTCCGAGGCCGCCCGTGAAGGGATCGAGCTTTATGGGGCGAACGACCTGTTGGTCGATCAGTTCCTCGGCGTTGCCTTCAACCAGGAAGAGCAGGCGGTGTTCGACCGGTATTGGCCCTCCATCCGCACGTACATGCTTGAGCGCAACCAGGCCTGGATCCTGGGCTCGGGCGACGTGAACGAGGATTGGGACGCCTATATCGAGACGCTCAACAGCATGGGCTATCAGGACGTCATCGAAGTGATGAACGCGGCCTATGCCCGTCAGTACGGCTAATCACGCTTGAATGATCCGGTGTGCGGCCCCGGCGCGGGCCGCACACGTTGCCCTTTTCCACCTGAAAGAGTTCGGATGACGGCCAAGACCGCCCCCATGCTGGACGAGCCGAAGACGGGCCGTCTTACGATCCAATACGCGCCTGACGCGCACAGCCCGGTTGTGGAAAACCCACCACGGTTTACATGGTTGCCGGTGATCGAAGACGAGGCCCGTTTCGTGCTGCGGATTTCGTCCGACCCGACGTATCCGGCCAAATCGACGCTGACCTTCCCAAACATTCCGTTGAATTTCTACACGCCTGATGTCGTGCTGCCCGAGGGGGAGCACCATTGGTCCTATGCCGTCTGCGACCAAAAGGGGGCGCCCGTCACCGCTTGGAGTTCCTCACGCAGCTTCACCATCACCGAAGATTTGCACAAGACCCCGTTGCCCTCGCGCGCCGATAGGTTCGCCAAGACCACCCGCGCGCATCCGCGCCTGTGGCTGACGCCCGATCGCCTCGATTCCTTCCGCAAGGAGGTTGCGAAAGAACCGACGACGCACACCTGGAACATCTTCTACGAGAAGTCCGCGCGCCCTTGGATGGAGCGCGCGCCGATGCAGGAGCCCGCCGGCTACCCCGGCCACAAGCGCACCGCGCCGATCTGGCGTCAGACCTATATCGATTGCCAAGAATTGCTCTACGCCATCCGCCACCTCGCGGTGGGCGGGCAGGTGACACGCGATCAGGCCATGCTTGACCATGCCAAGGCGTGGCTGCTGGAGGCGGCCTCATGGAACCCCGCCGGTACCACGTCCCGCGCCTATACCGACGAATGGGCGTTTCGCGTGAACCTTGCGCTGGCCTGGGGCTATGATTGGTTGTTCGACGAGCTGACGGAGGCAGAGCAGGAAACTGTGCGCGCGGCTCTGCTCACCCGCACCCGCGAGACCGCCGATCACATCATCAAGAACGCCAACATTCAGCTATTTCCGTTCGACAGCCACGCCGTTCGTGCCGTCTCCGCCGTGTTGATCCCGTCGTGCATATCCCTTCTTGACGACGCGCCCGAGGCCGAGGATTGGCTGCATTATTCGGTCGAATTCCTGTCAACCGTCTATTCGCCGTGGGGGGACGCGGATGGCGGATGGGCGGAAGGCCCGCACTACTGGATGACGGGGATGGCCTATCTGATTGATGCGGCGAACCTTTTGAAAGGGTACTCCGGCATCGACCTCTATCAGCGCCCGTTCTTTCAGCGCACGGGCGATTTTCCGCTTTATACCAAGGCGCCCAACACCTGCCGCGCGACCTTTGGCGACGATGCGACGATGGGTGATCTGCCCTCGGTCAAGGTCGGCTACAACCTGCGCCAATATGCGGGCGTCACGGGCAACGGCGCCTACCAATGGTATTACGACGAGATCAAGCGCGCGAACCCGGGCACCGAGAAAGCGTTCTACAATTGGGGCTGGTGGGATTTCAATTTCGACGAGCTGGTCTATCGCACCGACTTCCCGGTGATCGAGGCCGTGCCTCCCGCCGATGACGATCAACTGCGTTGGTTCCGTGGCATCGGATGGGTCGCGATCCAGCACCGGATGCAGGACCCCGAAAACCACATCCAGTTCGTGATGAAATCCTCTCCGTTCGGCTCTGTCAGCCACAGCCACGGCGACCAGAATGCGTTTTGCCTCGCGGGATTTGGCGAGGATCTGGCGATCCAGGCGGGCCATTACGTCGCCTTCAATTCCACCATGCATCAGGCATTCCGACGGCAAACTGTGTCGAAAAATGGTATTCTGATCAATGGGAAAGGCCAATATGCGGGCGGTGACAAGGTCATGGCCATGGCGTCCTCTGGGCAAATCAACGTGGCCGAGGCGCGCGAGGATCACGTCTTTATCCAAGGCGACGCGACCGCCGCCTACGCCTCCCTGTCGCCCGAGGTCACATCCGTGACCCGCGATGTTTATTTCGTCCGCAACCAGTATTTCGTGATCGTCGACAATATCGACGCCTCCGACCCGGTGGAAATCGATTGGCTGCTGCATGCCAATGCGCCGATGGCATTGGGCGAAAGCACCTTCCGCTATGCTGGGGAACGCGCAGGGTTCTACGGTAAGTTCCTGTGGTCCGAGGCGGGCCAACCCACGCTGAGCCAGCATACCGGCTTTCCCGGCGTGGACCCGGCCGAATTCGAAGGCCTGCCGGTCAGCACCTGTCTCACGGCGCGGTTTCCCAAGGCCACGCGCCACCGCATCGCCACGCTCTTGGTACCGTATCCCGTAAACGCGCCACGCCGGGTGTTCAGTTTCCTGGACGATCAAGGCTATGACTGCGATCTCTACTTCACCGATGCCGACGACCAAAGCTTCAAGGTGATCGTGCCTAAGACATTCGACGTTGGAAATTAGCCAACTCTGCAATCCACGAAAAGGAATTCCCTCATGAAACTTGCGGGCAAATCGGCAATCATCACCGGCGGTGGGCGCGATATCGGGCGGGCCTGCGCGATTCATCTCGCCTCCGAAGGGGCCAATGTCGCGATCAACTATTTCGCCAGTTCAACCGGCGCCGATGAGACCGTGGCCGAGATCAAGGCCGCCGGCGGCAACGCCATCGCAGTGCAGGGCGATCTGACCACGCAGGCGGGCGTGGACGCGCTTGTGGATGCAACCTTGGCGGAATTCGGCGGCATCGACGTTTTGGTAAACAATTCCGGCGGCCTCATCGCGCGCAAAACCATTGCGGACATGTCGTTGGAGCATTGGAATGACGTGATGACGTTGAACCTTACCAGCACGTTTTTGATGATCAAGGCCGTCGGACCCCATATGAACGCTGGCGCGATCGTTAACATCGCCAGTCAGGCGGCGCGCGATGGTGGTGGCCCGGGATCAATCGCCTATGCCTCGTCGAAAGGGGCGGTGATGACCATGACGCGCGGCCTCGCGAAAGAGCTTGGGCCGGATGTGCGCGTCAACGGCCTGTGCCCGGGCATGATCGATACGGATTTCCACAACATCCATACCCCGGACGCCGGACGCCGCGCGTTCGAGGCGGCAGCCCCCGTGAAGCGCCAGGGCGTGCCGATGGATGTTGCCAATCTTGTGCTGTTCCTGGCCTGCGATGACAGCGCGTTCATGACCGGCACCAACATCGACATCAACGGCGGGATGTTGTTCAGCTGATCCGTGCAACGGGGCAGGTGACCTTGGCGTATTGAGCAAATCATTCGCGTCGAATGACGCTAGCGATAAAGCCCCACGCCGCCCTGCCAATGCACGTCTTTGTAGACGAACGTGCCTGTCATCGACGGGTTATAGGCCGACAGGCGGGCCACCTGGAAGGCACGCTCGGGAATGCGCAAAGACGGGCGCCGTATCCCGAGCGCCCCGGCAGGCTCGAACCCACGCGCGCCATAGTAGGTCGGGCTGCCTTCAAGGATCACAAATGGCGACCCCCGGGCGTCGGCGGCGGTCAGAGCGGCCTTGATCAACGCCGTGCCGATGCCACGCCTTTGGTGGTCCGGTTCCACGGCCAGGGGAGACAGGATCAGGGCGTCGATCAACCGCTCAGGCCCGTCCAGCCAGGCGTGCGACAGCATTGCATGCCCGACGGGCACGTTGTCCGCATAGGTCGCGACAAGCGACAGCGTGGGAAAAGGGGCCTCGGCACGGCGAAGGTTTTCGACGAGCTCGGGCAAGCCCGCGTCGCCGTCGAACGCCGCAAGGGTGAGCGCATGAACGGCGGTGTGATCTTCGGGCGCCTCATGGCGGATCGTGAGTTGCACGTCAGCCATCGCTGGTCCAGCGCGTCCAGGTCATGCGCACATCCGGAGTCTTTTCGGCATTGTTGCGCCCGTCGGTGCGCTCGGCCTCAACAAACCCGTGCTTGGCGTAAAAGGCTTGGGCGGCGTGGTTTTGTTCGAAGGCCCACAATTGCAACGCCTGCGCGCCGTCCTGCGCCCAAGCGATGAGGGACGATCCCAACCCTTGCCGCTGATGATCGGGATGAATGTAGAGCTGTTCGATCCACCCGTCCTGGACGGCGCAAAACCCGACCGGGTCGCCATCAACCTCTGCCACGGCGAAGCTTTGCTCGGCCACGACACGGGTGAAGAACCTTGTGTCCCCTTCAAGCGAATGCAGCACCGGCAACCACGGCATTGCCTTGTCCCTCGCCAGCCGATTGATGACAGCGATGGCCGGGACATCGTCGATGGTTGCGGGCCGGATCATGCACGCGACCCTAGCGGGCCAGCCATCCGCCGTCGACGTTAAGCACCGCACCGTGGATGTAATTGGCCGCCGGAGACGCAAGGAACACTGCGGTTTCCGCGATATCATCTGCCTTGCCCCAACGCCCCGCCGGGATGCGATCAAGGATGGCCTTGTTCCGTTCCGGATCCGCGCGCAGAGCTTGGGTGTTGTTGGTCTCGATATAGCCCGGCGCGATGGCGTTGACGTTGATGCCCTTCGCAGCCCATTCGTTGCACAGGATCTTCGTGAGCCCCGCCAGACCATGTTTCGACGCGGTGTAGCTTGGCACCCGGATGCCGCCCTGAAACGACAGCAGCGAGGCGATGTTGACGATCTTGCCGGCACCACGGGGCAGGGCGGCCTTGGCGAACGCCTGACAGGTGAAGAACGCAGCCTTCAGGTTGACGTCCATGACATCATCCCAATCGGATTCGGTGAAATCCACGCTATCGTCGCGCCGGATGATGCCCGCGTTGTTGACGAGGATATCCACCTGCCGGTCCGCAAAAACGCCCTGCGCCGCCATCGGGTTGGCGAAATCGAGGTGCAGGGCCTCGGCGCTGGCGATCTGACCGACGGTTTCGTCACACGACGAGCGCCCGGCGCAGATCACATGGGCACCTGCGCGGCCCATGGCCCGAGCAATCGCTTGCCCGATCCCGGTATTGGCACCGGTTATAAGGGCCGTCTGACCCGCAAGGGAGAACGGGCTCATCTCAGTTCGTCCATGCCAACCATGTCCATATCGGCGAAATCGACATTGTCCCCGGCCATCGCCCAACAGAACGTGTAGGCCGCCGTGCCAGCGCCGCAATGGATTGACCATGGCGGCGAAATGACGGCTTCCTCGTTGGCCATGACGAGGTGACGGGTTTCCTCGGGCTTGCCCATGAAGTGGAAGACGCGCGCGTCCTCGGGCACGTCGAAATAGAGGTAGGCTTCCATCCGCCGGTCGTGCAAATGCGCAGGCATCGTGTTCCACAAGGAGCCAGGCTGAAACTGCGTGTAACCCATCAGCAATTGGCAGGTGTCGCAGACCTCGGGGTGCAGGAACTGGATGATGACACGCTCGTTTGCCGTGTCGCGCGAGCCCAATTCAACGCGCCGCGCGTCCGACAATGTGATCAACTTGGTGGGGCAGGCGCGGTGGGCGGGCGACGACGTCAGGTAGAACCGGCCCGCACCTGAAAACGTGACAGGCCCCGCGCCCATGCCGATGTAAAGCAGCTCTCCATTGGCGAGCTCGTGGGTCTCCCCGCCGACCTGAACCTGCCCGGTTTCGCCGATGTTCAAAACGCCCATCTCACGGCGGTCGAGGAAGCTTGGCGTCCCGGTCTCGGCCACATGATCAAGCGTCAGCGTCCCCGAACCGGGCACCGCAGATCCAAGGATGAACCGGTCGTAATGCGTGTAGACAAGGTTGATCTCACCCTCTGCGAATAGCCCATCCTTGTGGAAATGAGAGCGGAGCCCATCGGTGTCCATCGACTTCGCGGTCGTGGGATCTATGGCATAACGGGTTTCGGTCTTCAGGGTCATTTTATCTCTCTTTAGAAGGAGTAAGCAGGGGCCGGACGTGTCAGAGGAAGTCGTCCCGGCGTGGGGTGAAGCAATCCACAAGGCGCCCGGGTTCAAGGCAAACGCACCCGTGTACGACATCGGACGGGATGACGAAACTGTCACCGGGCCCGACTTCGAATGCGTCGCCATTCATAGTGAACCGGAATCGGCCGCTTTCAACATAGGTGGACTGGACATGGGGGTGGCTGTGCAACGCGCCCTCCGCCCCTTCTGCGCCGAATGCAAAGGCCACCACCATCAGATCGGAGTGATCAGACAGCACTTGCCGTGTTACGTGCTCACTTGCTTCAATGATCGGAAACTGTGACATGCGCGCCTTCTTTTTGGGTGACCACTTTCGCTATCTGGTATGATAGTATACCAGTTGGCTGAATGAAAGTTGATTCTGCGATGCCCACCCGCCTTTCAAAGCCGCTTCTCTCGGGCCCGACCGGCGCGCCGCTGTGCATTGCCTCCATTGGGGAATGCATGGTCGAAATGGCGCCGCTGCAAACGGCGGGCCAATTTCAGCAATCTTTTGCAGGAGATACGTTGAACACGCTTTGGTATCTGCGACACCTCTGCCCGGACTGGACATGTCGTTATGTAAGCCGCGTTGGGCGGGATAAGGTCTCCGACGATATGCTTGCCATGATGGCAGGCGCGGGGATTGAGACCGGGCATATCCAGCGTGATCCGGAGCGCACTGTTGGCCTCTACATGATATCCCTGTCCGAGGGGGAGCGTAGCTTTGCCTATTGGCGCGGGCAATCCGCGGCGAAGCGGCTCTCAGAGCCCCCTGCGCAGGTGGCGGACGCCATTGCCGATGCGGATGTGGTGTTCTTTTCGGGCATAACGCTGGCTATTCTTGAGGCCCATTCGCGGCCCGCCTTTCTGCAGAGCATCGACACCGCCCGCCATGCGGGCAAAACCGTGGTGTTCGATCCCAACCTGCGGCCCAAGCTGTGGCAAGACGTAGCGCAGATGCGGGACGCGGTTATGGCAGGTGCCGGGGTCAGCGATATGATCCTGCCCTCCTCCGATGAAGAAGCGCTGCATTTTGGCGACGCAAACATCGTTGCCACGACCGAAAGGTATCTCGCAGCCGGGGCAGGGAGCGTCGTGGTCAAGAACGCCTCTGACACCTTGCATTTCGTCCATAACGGACACACAGGTCAGGCGACACCACGTCCGGCAGAGGTGGTCGTGGATACAACCAGCGCGGGCGACAGCTTCAACGCGGGCCTTCTCGCAGGCCTGTCGCGGCACGCGTCCATAAATGATGCGATAGCGCTTGGATGCGATGTCGCACGACAGGTCATCGGCCAGAAAGGCGCGTTGGTCGCGCTGGCCCCTTCGGACGCATGATCTCCAAGCGGCATGGGCATTGGAAGGATGTCGGTGTTAGCGTGGTCGAACAACCGAAACAGAAGCCCGCAATCGAAAGTGCGCATATGGACATGGCTCAACTCTGCGATCCCCGGTTTTTCTGCAATGTGGCCGGCCGGGTATGAGGGAAACCTGGCGTTGGTTTGGTCCGCTCGACACGATAAGCTTGGCGGAAGTGGCGCAGACGGGCGCGGTTGGGATCGTAACGGCGCTCCACGAGGTGCCATACGGTGAGGTCTGGAAGGCAGATGCCATCGCCGCGCGCAACGACATGATCAAGGCCGCGGGCTTCACTTGGGACGTCGTCGAAAGCCTGCCCGTGCACGAGGCGATCAAGCGCGGCGAAGAGGGTCTAGGCCCACTTTTTGCGAATTATCGGCAATCCATGGCGAACCTTGCCGCCAACGGAATACGCACGGTATGCTACAACTTCATGCCGCTTCTCGATTGGACCCGGACCGACCTTGCCGCGCCGGTTGCGCGTGGAGGCACCTGTCTGCGGTTCGAAGCGTCGAAAATGGCCGCGTTCGAAGTCTTCATGGTCAACCGCGACGGAGCCGAAGACGACTACGCGCCGGAGGTTCTGGAAAAGGCCAAGGCTTGGTACGAGGCGGCAGGGCCGGAGGCGCAGGCGCAATTGCTCAACGCAATCATGTCGGGCCTGCCGGGCGCATATGACCGGTTCGATATCGCTGAGTTGCGCACCGCCTTGCGCGCCTACAATGGCCTGACCCGTGCGGATCTGCGCGCCAACCTCAAGCGGTTTCTCGAGGAGGTCATCCCGACCGCGCAGGAGCTTGGCATGGTGTTCTGCATCCATCCCGATGACCCACCACAAGACATCTTGGGCCTGCCGCGGATCGTCTCGAACGCGCAGGACATTCAATCGGTCTTCGATGCCGTCGATGCGCCCGAGAATGGCCTGACGCTTTGTACCGGTTCGCTTGGTGCGAATCCGGTAAACGACCTTCCCGACATGGCGCGCCAGTTTGGCGACCGCATCCACTTCGCGCATTTGCGCAACGTACGCCGCGATCCCGACGGCTCGTTCGAAGAGGCGACGCATCTGGGCGGTGACACCGATATGGTCGCCGTCATTGATGCACTGCTGCAGGTCGAGGCGCGGCGCAAGACCCCGATCCCGTTTCGACCCGATCACGGGCATGACCTGCTTGCCGACGTCGAGCGGCAGAGCCATCCGGGCTACCCGCTGATCGGTCGGATGCGTGGGTTAGCGGAACTGCGCGGCGTGGTCGCCGCCCTGAACCGAAACACCTGACCGGGCTTCCGTAACTAAAATCGCAACAACAGAAAGCCGTCGATATGCCAACGCCAAAACTCGTGTCCGGAACCGTTCTGGAAGCCATGTCATTTCCCAAACTGGGAGGCGGAGCCTTGAACCTCGGTGGCACAAGGGAGAATTGGACGCTTCTGGTGGTGTATCGCGGCAAGCATTGCCCGCGGTGTAAGAAATACCTCAACATCCTTGATGGGATGCGGGCACAATGGGCTAAGGCCGGCTTCGATGTCGCGGTCGTCTCTGCCGATCCGGAAGAAAAAGCCAAGGCCGACCAAAATGAATTCGGGTGGGGTTTTGATCTGGGATATGGCTTGTCTGAGGCGCAGATGGGCACGCTTGGCCTATATGTGACCGAGCCACTGTCTTCGTCCGAGACCGACCGCCGCTTTGCCGAGCCCGGGACATTTGTTATCCGGCCCGATGGCAGCGTGCTCTTGATCGCCATTTCAAACGGCCCCTCGGCGCGCCCCGATCTGGGCGAATTGCTCGACGGGATGATCTTCACGAAAAACAATGACCGCCCGCCACGCGGCACGGTCTAAACCTCGCTTGGGGGCGTGTCGCGCGCGGGGCCAGTCGAGGACGTTTGTTGGGCGGGGCACGCGAGATGATTGACTCGCCCTAGCTGTGAAGATACTAGTATTCCAGTCCGCGAGAGGGGGGTCTGAGGCCCAGGGAAGCGGCGCGATCACAAAAGATCTGGGAGGATCACATGTCACGAACTTTCACACTCAGCAGCGCCGTCATTGCAGGGTGCCTCGCGGTTGCGGCCTCCTCGGCCTCGGCGCAGGACCTGCGCGGCTGGAACATCCACGTCGAGGACTACCCCGTATCCATCGCCATGGAGTCCTTCATTGCCGAAGTGACCGAAGCCACCGGCGGTGAAGTGACCGGCACTGTGTTCCACAACGGTGTTCTGGGCAGCCAGCCCGATGCGATTGAACAAGTCCGCCTCGGCGCCCTCGACTTCGGTGTTTTCTCGCTGGGGCAAATGGGCACCTCCGTGCCTGAAACCAACATCGTCTCGCTTCCCTTCATTTTCAGCTCCATCCCACAGATGTACGAGCTGATGGACGGCGCTGTGGGCGAAGCCATCGGTGAAGGCATGCGCGAGCGCGGTATCGTGCCGCTGGGTTGGTACGATGCCGGTGCACGGTCGTTCTACAACTCGATTCGCCCGATCAACACGCCTGCGGACGTCGAAGGCCTGAAGATCCGCGTGATGAACAACAATTTGTTCGTCATGATGGTCGAGGCGATGGACGGCAACGCAACACCGATGGCGTTTGCCGAGGTGTACCAATCGATCCAGACCGGCGTTGTCGATGGGGCCGAGAACAACCCGCCGTCCTACGAATCCACCAGCCACTTCGAGGTTGCGCAGTATTATTCGCTGACCGAGCACCTGATCATCCCCGAATGCCTTTGCATGAGCCTGAGTGCCTGGGACTCCCTGTCGCCCGAGCATCAGGAAATCGTCATGGCCGCAGGTCGCGCCAGCGCCGAGATGCAGCGTGAGCTGTGGCAGGCCCGTGAAGCGGCCTCGATGGAGGTCGTGGAAGCCGGCGGCACGATCGTCAACACGATCGAGGACAAGGGTCCGTTCCAGGATGCCATGGCGCCGGTCTATGAAGCCTTCCTGGCAGACAACCCGGACATGGCGGGTATCATCGATCTGATCCGCGGCGCGGAATAATCCACGCTCGACCAAGGATCGGGAGGCCCGTGTTGCGCTGTGACATGGGCCTCCTCTCACACCCGTCCAAAAAAAACCAATCGCGGAACAAATATGTGCGATCAGTTACCCCCAAGCGGTTGGGTCGAGGTGATGCTCGACTGGGTCGGCAAGATCTGCGCATTGATTGCATCGCTCGCCGTTGTCGTTCTTGTGGTCACATTCGGATGGCTCGTTTTCGGACGCTATGTCCTGAATGAGACGCCGACATGGGTTGAACAACTCGCGCTCCTCCTGATTTGCTACATCGTGTTCCTGGGCGCCGTATCGGGGATGAAGGACGAGACACATCTTGGCGTGACCCTGTTCCGCGACATGCTGCCGACAGGTTTGCAAAAGATCATCATCATCGCAATTGACGTGATGCTGGCCGTGTTCGGGTTCGTGATGCTTTTGGCGGGGATCAAGCTGGTGCAATTTGGCTGGGACAGTCTTCTGCCGATGCTCGATATTCCCGAAAGCTACCGCACGCTTGCCATCACAACCTGCGGCGCCTTGACGTTCGGAATTTGCGCCATTCGTGCGATCCTGCGCACGATTTCCTTCTCACGCTGGCAGCCTCTGCCCGACAGCGCGCCTTCTGACGCCACGGAGAGCTGAGATGGGCCTGATCATCCTGATGTGCGTCTTTTTCCTGCTCGTGATCATGGGCATGCCGGTGGCCTTTGCCATGGGTATCGCGGCCGCATCGGCCTTCTGGTACGAAGGTTTCCCGATGCTGATCACCTTCCAACGCGCGACGGCGGGCGTGTCGGTGTTTTCGCTTCTGGCGATCCCGTTCTTCATCCTCGCCGGAGAGGTGATGTTACGCGGCGGCATTGCGGTGCGGCTGGTCAAGCTGGCCTCCGCCCTTGTCGGTCACCTCAAGGGGGGGCTGGCGATGGTCAACATCTTCTCCTCGATGCTGTTTGGCGGCATTTCCGGCTCGGCCGTGGCGGATATCTCGGCGCTTGGCTCGCTCTTGGTGCCGGTGATGAAGGAACGCGGCTACCGCCCCGATTTCGCCGTCAACGTCACGGTCACATCCTCCATCGCGGGCATCGTCATTCCGCCAAGCCACAACATGATCATCTATGCGGTCGCGGCGGGCGGCGGCATTTCGGTCTCGGGGCTGTTTCTGGCCGGTGTCATTCCCGGCATCCTGATGTGCATCAGCCTTGCGATTGCGGCCTACGTCCTTTCGGTCAAGCACAATTACCCGTCCGAGCCGTTCCCCGGCTGGGGCGAGGTGGGGCGCACGGCGGGCTCTGCCATTCCGGGCTTTTTCACGGCGGTCATCATTGTTGGCGGAACCTTGTCGGGTGTGTTCACGGTGACGGAATCCGGGGCGTTCGGCGCGATCTACGCGCTGATCCTGACGTCGGTTTTCTACCGCAGCCTGAGCTGGAAGGACTTCCTGCAATCGATCACCGGAACGGTGCGGACCACGTCGATGGTGATGATCCTGATCGCCTTCGCCAGTTCTTTTGCCTACCTTTTGGCGCTTTACCGCGTGCCTGAAACGCTCTCCAACGGTCTGGTCACAATCTCCGAAAATCCGATCATCATCCTGCTGATGATCAATGTTATCTTGTTGATCCTCGGGATGATCATGGACATGGCGGCGCTCATCCTGATCTGTACGCCAATCTTCCTGCCCATCGCCCAAGGCCTTGGCATGGACCCGACGCAATTCGGGATCATGATGTTGATGAACCTTGGGTTAGGTCTGTGCACGCCACCGGTCGGGACCTGTCTGTTCGTGGGTTGCGCGGTTGGCAAGATCAAGATCGAGGACGCTCTGCGGTCAATATGGCCGTTCTACCTGGCCATTCTCGGAGCGCTGATCCTGGTGACATATGTGCCCGCCGTATCGCTCTGGTTGCCGTCAGTGATGCGCTAAGGCGCGAGTCTGGCGCGTTTGCGCCGCTACATCACCGCGCCGATCTGCCAAGGTACGAATTCATTGTCCCCAAGCCCCAGCGCCTCGCTTTTCGTCACCTGACCCGAGGCGGTCGCCACGATGAGGTCGAGGAGTTCGGCGCCCTTGTCGGCCAGTGGAACGCCTTCGCTCACCACGTCACCGCAATTCAGGTCCATGTCATCGGGCATCGCGGCAAACAGCGCGTCGTTTGTCGCCAGCTTGATTGTTGGCGCAGGTTTTGATCCGAAGGCCGAGCCGCGCCCGGTTGTAAACACCACGATCTGTGCTCCACCCGCGATCTGCCCGGTGACCGAGACCGGATCATAGCCCGGTGTATCCATGAAGATCAGGCCTTGAGCGCTTGGAACCCCGCCATATTCCACAACTTCGTTCAGCGGTGTGGCCCCGCCCTTGGCCACTGCGCCGAGCGATTTTTCGAGGATCGTGGTCAATCCTCCCGCCTTGTTCCCGGGGCTGGGGTTGTTGTCCATCGAGCCGCCATTCATCGCGACATAAGCCTCCCACCATCGAAGGCGCGCGTTCAACTTCTGCCCCACCTCCTTCCGTGCAGCGCGGCGTAGAAGCAGGCGCTCTGCCCCATAAATCTCCGGCGTCTCCGCCAGGATCACACGCCCGCCATGGCCCACCAAAAGGTCGCTTGCCGCACCAAGGGCTGGGTTCGCGGTGACCCCCGACAATCCGTCTGAGCCGCCGCATTGCAGAGCCACACTGAGCGCGGAAAGCGGCTGCGGACTGCGCCTTGCGGCGTTCACAATCGGCAAGAGCGCCTCGACCTTGGCGATGATCTGCGCAATCGTGGCGGTGGTTCCGCCGCTGTCCTGAATGGTCAGGCCGTGAAATCGTTCCACCCCGTCCGAGCCGAACATCTGCCGCATCCGCGCGATCTGCATCACCTCGCACCCAAGCCCAACAAAGACCGCCGCCGCGATATTCGGATGGGTGGCATGGCCCCACAGCACGCGCTGAAGGTTGTCCCAGCCCGGCCCGCTTGCGTTCATGCCGCAGCCGGTGCCATGGGCGAAGGCGACCACGCCGTCTACGTTTGGATAGGCGTCGAGGATGCCGGAACGCGTGATCTGATCGGCGGCCTGTCGGATCACACTGGCCGAACAGTTCACTGTCGCGAGAAGCGCGATCTGATTGCGCGTGCCAACGCGGCCATCGGCGCGCAAATAGCCGTCGAACATGCGGGGTGACACCTTGGGCACCGCCGTTTGCGCCTTCTGCAGGTGGTCGCCGATTTGCCCGCCATCGCCGTGGGTGCTGAAAGACAGGTTGTGACTATGAACATGTGCACCCGCTTCAATCGCCTTGGAGGCGACGCCGATCATATGGCCGAATTTGGTGACATGCGCGCCCTTTGCGATGGCTTGCCGTGCGATCTTGTGTCCTGCTGGCACGGCTTGCGACAGGACGCGGCCAAGCCCCAACGGGCGTTCGCCCATCGGCGCCTTTTCCGTCAGGATTGCGACATTGTCCGCAGCGTTCAATACCAATGTCTTCGCCATCAGCCCCGTGCCTGTACAAAGGCCCGCACAGTCGCGCGCGTACCGTCACGTTCAAGGGCGGCGTAGGCCTCGGCGACTGCCTCGCGAAACCCACCGTGTCGGGCAAGATCCGGAGGAAAGATCTCCTTCAGGGCCAGCAAATCACCGACGGTCGCAGCGGCTTTCAACTGCTCCGCCATGGGGTCGCGCACATCAATGGGCTGTCCGGCCTCATCCACGCCGCCGACATAGCGCATCCACCCCGCCACAGCGAGGCAAAGCCCATGGGAAACGCGCCCCGTCGCAAGCGTATCGGCGATGGTCCCCAAGAGGCGCTGCGGCAGTTTCTGACTGCCATCCATCGCAATCTGCCAGGTGCGGTGCCGGATCGCCGGGTCGCGGTATCGCTGCATCAGTCTTGTGCAATAGACGGTCAAGTCTTCTCCCTCGGGTGGGGGCACGGTGGGGATGATCTCATCTCGCCACATGATCTCGCACAACCGCGCGAAATCAGGGCACGCCACCGTGTCCGATATGGTTTCATACCCCGCCAGATATCCAAGGTAGGCCAGTGTCGAGTGGGTGCCGTTCAGGCAGCGGAGCTTCATCAATTCATGGGCTTCGACGCTGTTGACCAATTGCGCGCCGGCGGCCTCCCATGCGGGTCGGCCATCGACGAAATCATCCTCGATCACCCATTGACGGAAGGCTTCATGCACGACGCAGGCCGGATCGAAATAGCCCGCCGTCTCGGCCAGGTCCGCCACATCGTCGTCGGTTGTGGCCGGTGTAATCCGGTCGACCATTGTGGCGGGGAAGGGAACCTGCGCGTCGATCCAAGTGGCGAGCTCGGGGTCGAGCGCGCGCGCGAAATCAAGCACGACCGCCCGCGTCAGGCCCCCGTTCGAGGGGAGATTGTCACACGACAGAACGGTGAACGGCGCGGTCCTGCTGGCCCGCCGTCGCCCAAGAGCGGCAACCAGAAACCCGATGGCCGAGTGCGGGGTATCGGGATTGGCCAGATCATGGACGATATCTGGATGCGCTGCATTCAGGCCGCCGGTTGTCGCATCGATGCAATAGCCCTTTTCGGTGATTGTCAGCGACACCACCCGTACGCCCGGATCGGTCATTGCGCACAACACCGCCTCCGGATCCTCGGGCGCGACCAACACCTGTGTGACCGCGCCAATGACCCGTGTGGCGCGCGCCGTGCCAAGTGTGACCGATGTGTAGGCGCCGGCTTGCGGCGTCATCTGATCACGGGCGGTGTCGCTGCGCAGACTGACCGCGACGATACCCCAATCGCCGCCCTCCGCCGCCATGGCGTCTTCGGTGTAAACCGCATTGAAGGCGCGGAAAAACGCGCCGGGACCAAGGTGCACTTGCCCAACGAGAGGGGCCGGGGCCGTGCGGGTCAGACGCGGGGCACTCATAGGCGGTAGGCCTCTTTCGCGAGGCGATAGGTCAGGTCATGGGCCACCTCGAATGCCTCGACTTCGCGCAATCGCCCGGTGCTGACCAGCTCCGCCAGATAAGCGCAATCTGTGCGTCGGGCGACATCGTGGCGCGCCGGGATAGAGCAGAACGCCCGCGTATCGTCGTTGAAACCGGCGGTGTTATAGAAGCCACAGGTCTCGGTCGTGGCCTCGCGGAAGCGCTTGATGCCCTCGAAACTGTCGAAAAACCACCACGGCGGGCCGAGCTTTAGGGCAGGGTAGGCGCCCGCCAAAGGGGCCAATTCACGCCCGTAGGAAGTCTCGTCGAGGGTAAAGAGAATGATGTTCAGGTTCGGTTCCATGCCAACAGCATCCAGCAACGGCTTCAAATCAGCCACGTAATCCGTGCGCCCGGGAATATCGAAGCCCTTGTCGGTCCCATGCTGCGCCAACACGGTTGCCGAGTGGTTGCGGCGTGAGCCGGGGTGGATCTGCATCGTCAATCCGTCCTCAAGGCTCATCCGGGCCATTTCGGTCAACATCTGCCCCCGGAACGCGTCGGCCTCCTGCGCATTGCAGATGCCGTTGCGCGCCTTGTGGAACAGC
The DNA here is from genome assembly GCF_037543845.1 of Gymnodinialimonas ulvae. Lineage (NCBI taxonomy): Bacteria > Pseudomonadati > Pseudomonadota > Alphaproteobacteria > Rhodobacterales > Paracoccaceae > Gymnodinialimonas > Gymnodinialimonas ulvae. The sequence continues at coordinate 925,611 of NZ_JBBIFX010000001.1, read as the reverse complement.
GCCTCCACCTCGGTGCGCGGCAGGTCCTCGGTCCGGGCACTGGGGTGGCCGTGGTCCGTGGCCGTTGCACCGTTGGCTATGAAATACGCGCGCCGCTTACGATGCGCGGCAAGGTAGCCGACCCATGTGGCCGTGTCCTCGCCGGTGATCTCTCCCAGCGCAATGATGTTTTGCACGAAGCCGCGAAAATCGGGGTCAATGATGGCGTCGGGCCGATAGGTCGTCACAATCCGCCCGGACCAGCCGCTGTCGCGGATCATCTTGTGCCACTTCAGATCGTCCAGCGCGCCGTCGGTCGTGGCGAGGGCCTCGATGTTGAACCGGTCGAACAACGCGCGAGGTCGGAACTCATCCTGCGCCAGCTGAGCCTCGATCTGGTCGTAGTACAGGTCCGCCGTTTCCGCAGTGAGCGGAACGGTGATGCCAAACACGGTCTCGAACGCGTGGTTCAGCCACATCGCTGAGGGGGTGCCCCGGAACAGATGCGTATTCGCGGCAAAGCGGTGCCAGATCTTGCGCGGGTCACTTTCCACAACGCCGCCATCGGCGCGCGGCACGCCCAGATCGGCAAGCGACAGGCCCTGACTGACCAGCATGCGGAAGACATAATGGTCAGGCACGATGAAAAGCTCCGCAGGGTTGGGGAACCGCTCATTTTCGGCAAACCACTGAGGATCGCAATGGCCATGGGGGCTGATGATCGGCAGATTCTTCACGCTTTCATAGAGCGCGCGCGCGATGGAACGTTGACCGGCCTCGGCGGGAAACAAGCGGTCGGGGGGTAGCATGGTCATGGGCTCGGCGCTCCGGAAACCTGTGGATGGGTTGATCTGATATTCTAGCATACCAATTGGGAGAGAGTGGAGCCGTCGTGTGCCAATTTCACGCCCTGGATCCCAATTGTGACAGGTCTGTCACCGCAGCGCTTTTGGACGGGCAGTGACTGTGCGAAATCCGATCCAGCCTTGAATTGAGCCAATGCGGTGGAATTGGCGCTCATCGGCGGCCATGGTGGCGTTGAAGGGATGCAAGTCATCAACCGGGAAGTCTTTCGCTGGGATTTCATGGCGCTGTTTCTGGGCACGGCGGCCAACTCACTCGCCATCGCAGGCTACGGTGCCTTCCGCGTTTCCGGACCTGCAGGGACGCTCATCATGCTGGCAGGTTTGACCTACCTGATCGGCTGTTTCGGTGTCACCGTCTTCTGCAACGTCCCGATGAACGAGGCTCTGGCGGGCATGGAGATGTCGTCTGACATCACTCGCGACTACCGGCTCCAGATCTACGTGCCGCGCTGGACGTTCTGGAACTCAGTTCGGACAATCGCTTGCGTCGTTTCAGCTGCACTGCTGCTATGTGGTATCCTCTGGATAACCCTGGCCCAGAGCCCGCCCGTGTGATGGTACGGCGAAAAGGGGCGGCTCGGGTCACGATGGTGACGTCTGTGCGACCTCTTGGGCCTCTCCGAACGCGTGACTGAGACTCGATTTGATTCAGCAAAGTATTGGCAGTACTCGAACGACAGCCACCTACTCTGCAATGGGCACCCCGAGAAAGTGATCCTCAATACGGGTTATTGCGCAGCCTGTTGTGTCCTCAACCATGCGCTAGGCATAGGTTTCCAGGTTTTCTGCAGCAACGCAACGCTGTATTGACTGGCTCACAAGGCCATTTCGCGCGGCGCGCGCGCAACAAGATTTTGAAATGTCCGGAATGGGCGCGCCTCTGGCATTCGCCGCCGAGCAAAAGAAGGTCCGGTTCTGGCAATTGCGTCGCACTGCGCGTTGATCGTTGGACAGAGGAGCATAGGGGAGCGAACCTCGTGTTGAAATGTCAGGGGTTGGTGTGAAGATGTCGAGTTGTCGAAAGATCACTTTCTTCGGGATTTTTGTACGCCCATGAGGGTCAGGCTAGGGCAGTGGAGCAGGGCCTCGAGATCATTGTCCCACCCAAAACCGCCGTTCACCAGCCCTTGCGCTCGGGGGGCTAGACTGCCCCAATTGGTGTGAAGTATGCGTGCAGCTAGGACGCGAAAGGCGGATCGCGCACCATGGGAGACACAGGAATGGCCAAAAACTCAGCCACTGCGGCAGCGAGATTATCTTGCGCACCCATGATGGATGGGACGGGTACTTTCATAATTTCAGAAGGTTAAGTGTCGTCGTGTGCACTACGTGTGCAACATGAGATCGCCCTTTGGCGCGCTGCGTCGGGCGTTTTACGGGCGCGCGGGTTTGGATAAAATGAAGCGCGTTGGGACCAAAATAACCCAAGAACCACACCAACCTTGTAGCGGGACTTACCCAGTCGTCCTGTGTCGCGCTGATCAAGAACACCGGTGATTCAGGACGGGCTTGGGGCAGGGGCCCAAAACAGCCGGTTTTCTTTGGCTAAGCCCCGATCAATCAATGCCTTTGGGGAAGTCATTGGCGAAAAAGTCGATTGGTTCTTTCATTGCGACCCAATGGTGTCGGGGAATGAGCGGCGCGATCGGCTATGTTGATCTTGGTCGCCATGGTGAATTTGCGACGCTCTGTCATCTTTGATCCGCGATCCCAAGTCAGCGATCTATTGATCACCCTGGTCAATATTCGCGGATGCTTGATGAGGGTGGTGATGACGTGCCCCTAATCGCCGTCGTTTCCCCTGGGACGTCTTTCCAGCTTACCCAAAACATCATCTGTATCTTGGCCCAACACCTGCATTGTCCCGCGCGGGGTATGCGCCGTGACTTGCCCAATTCGGAACGGAAGCCCCGGGACGTTTACGCCGGTGGCAGGATCTTCGTGCAAGTAGCCGCGTTCGATCGAATGGCGCTGAGACAAACTTTCCGGCAACGTCCGGATCTTGGCGACGGGCACACCCGACCCGGCAAGATGGTCTTCCCAGTAATCAGCGGTTCCGTGCGACAGGGCGGCGATGATCTCCGTTTCCAACTGTGCCGCATGTGCATTGCGGGCCGCGCGTTGGGCGAACCTGTGATCCTTGAGCCAACTCTTTCGTCCCAAGCCAATCGCGAGGGCGCGAAACTGGCTTTCTTCATTCACCCCAAGGCTCAGCACCCCTTCCTTGCACGGAAAACTCCCGGCGCCGGGGCTGCGGCTGTTGGCGGCGTTTCCGCGGGGTCCGGGCGCGTGGCCCGTCGCCTTGTAGTCGGTGATGGTGGAACTCATGAGAGTATAGGCGGTCTCCAGCATGGAGACGTCTATGAAGGTGCCTTGCCCCGTGCGTTCGCGTTCAAAAAGGGCCGCAGAGACGGCAAAGCCGGCAGCCAGCGCGACCGAGTAATCCATGATTGGCGCACCGGTGCGCAAAGGCCCCGTTTCAGTCGTTCCCGTCAGGGTCATGATACCCGAAGCCGCCTGGATGTTGACGTCATATGCAGGCGCATCCGCCTTCTCTCCGCCGCGCCCATAGCCCGTCATCGCGCAGTGGATCAGGCGCGGGTTGAGGGCCAGCGTGTTGGCTTCGTCAAACCCCAGGCGTTTCAGGGTGCTTGGCCGATGGTTTTCCACCAGGACGTCCGCAGACCGCAGCAGCTCTTGCATCGCCAGGCGCCCGTCCGCCGTCTCCAGATCCAGCGCGACAGAGCGCTTGCCGGCCGCTTGGGTCAAATAGGCGGTGCTCATCCCCCGCGCTGCACGGTCCTTGTCGGTTCCGCCGCGATGGCGCATCGCGTCGCCGCGGTCGGGGTGTTCCACCTTGATCACATCCGCCCCTAGCAGGCCAAGATAGTAGGCGCAGGCGGGTCCGGCGAGAACATGCGTGAAGTCAATCACCGTGATGCCGGCAAGCGGGCTTGTCATGGGGTTCCTCTGCAAATGTAGATCGGGCTGGACCATGCGACGTGGCCATCCTCCAGCGACACGCGCGCAAAAATGGCGCGTTCGCCCACGGTGGGAAGATCGACGGACCGGGTGAGAGAGAGGGTGGTCTGGTCCAGCACGTCGGGCAGGCGCTGAACCGACAAGGTCTTGTCGATGCCCCCGCAGTCCAGAACCACCGGATCCACGCCGATGTCAGACAGCGCAAGCCGCAAGGTGCCGAGGTTGGTTTCCACCTTTATCTCTGCACCGGCTTCCACCTGCGCCAACCATACGTCGATCGCCGAAAAGCCCCCCGTGGTCACCGTGACCCAATCGATCTGATCCGGTGCGGTCAGTTGGGGTTGCTTGTCCGGATTGTAGTAATTCACCGCTGCGATGCGGGTGGCGCATGCCCCAGTCAGTCGCGCTTGCCCGGTCCACTTCACAAGGCGCCCGCGACCACGGGTTTCCTGCCCCTTGCAAATGATGCGCACACGCGCGCCGATCTCCGCTTCGTCAAACGGTTGAACTGTTTCAAGCAGGCGCGTCCCATCGAACAATTGCACCCGCTCTACCGGCGATGTGGCAGAAACCTCGACGGAGATTTGCGCCGTTGACGTGTCGGTGCGGACGATATCGCCCATGATCGCGGTGGACTGCCAGACAAAGGCGTTGGGCTCGAAATCGGGGTTGCGCGTGTAGACCTGCGCTGGGGCGTCGAACGCCATGTCGGCTGACAAGAAAAGACGCGTCCCGGTCGTTGCGTAGTGGTGCCTGCGGCGGAACTCTTCAAAGAGGTCGTCGCGGGTCAGGGAGGGTAACAGATGGCAGGTCAGCCCGCCGTAGCTGCCGAACTTCGCGTCGCCCGGATAGCTGGCCCCTGGCCGTCCCTTGTGGCCGTCGCTGCCCGCCACGATACCGATGCGATGGCCGTTCTGAAGGCTCTGCTCCACGATCCAGTCAAACGTGCCCCAGGACGAATGCACCTCGACCGATGGCTCCAATCGCGCATCGTGTGCGTAGGACACATCGGCGAACCGTCCGCCGACATGGGGTACGACGATGACGTCTTCCCCCTGCAAGGCGCCGAACAGATCTTTGACGTCGTGGCAGTCCGTTTCAGGCCGCGTCGTGTCGGAAATCAGCGCGCGGCTCGAGCGGTAGATGGGCCGCCCCTCGGTCCGATACCAGATGTTGTGATCGCCCCCCAACCCTGTGTTGCCCGACCATTCGTAGCCCGGCAGGCACAGGAACTGTCCTTCGACGTTGAACTCGGCAGCGAGGGCATTGATTTCATCCCAGAACGTGTCTGACACTTGGAAATCGTTGGCCTGATGTCCGGTGATATCAACGAAGCTGCGATCGCGGGCAAAGGTGAAGTATTCACGCGCCGTACCGGTCCCGATGCTTTCACCCGATTGGCCGTGCATGTCGGACCAATAATGCGCGAAGGGGCTGTCGGCGATGCGCATGGGGTTGGAGGTTGCCAAAAGACTGTCGCCATCGGTGACCTCAATCCTGTAATCGCCGGGCGCGGTGATCTTGAGATCGTCCATCACGACGGAGAACTGGCCTTTCGCAAGCGCCACCTGTTCAGGCAAACCATCAATCGATGGCGTTGCGCTCAGGCGTAATCGGCGTTCGAACTGGTCGCTGGGGTTGCCCCAACGATCTTCGCCTTTGGCGATGAACCGGAAGGGTTCGCCGGGGCGGCGCAGCGTCGGCAGGATGGCTTTCCAGATCACGGGGGGGCCGGGCACGATGGCGACCGTAGGGTGGTGTTCCTCCAGCACGGGCGTGTAATCGACCGAGGCAAAGGCATCGACCGTCACCCGAAACTGGAACGCGCTTTCGCAATGGGTCTGCATGCGCACACCCGGTGAGCCCTGCCTTGTGTCGCCGATGCGGAAGGTCAGTGTATCATCGGGCCGCAAGAAACCCTTGCACAGCACGGTGATGCAATTGCCCCAGGGGCGGATATTGCGCTTGTACTCGAACGCGTACTCTATCGGCGCGCCGTTGGATGCCTCTACCGTCAGATACCCCGGCGCGCTTGGGTCCGTGGTCTGCAAAGGCGTCATGTCAGAATGGGTGCGCATTGCCACGCGCACGCCCCCCAGATCATCGATCCCGAACTTGCCCGCCGTGTAGACCAGCGTGAAACTGGCCATGCTGCCTGCGACCACGGGGGTTGTGTCGATCAGCTTTGTGTGACCCATCAGGTCGGGGCGGTAGGAATGATCAGGCATCTTTGAGCGAAGCCTCCTTGGCAGCCGCGCTGAGGCTGCGGGCGCGGAAAAAAAGCGCGGCGATCCCGATGACGAGGAAAGCCAGCGCGACGGGGCGGGTGACAAAGATCAGCAGGCCGGCGTCGGACAGGAGCAGGGATTGGCGAAACGTCTCTTCCGCGCCGCCCGCCAGCACGAAACTGATCACGAACGCGGCCGCGTTGAAGTCATACTTCTTCATCAGCCACCCGGCGAACCCGGCGGCGACCATGACGTAGACGTCAAAGAGGTTCCCCCGCGACGCATAGGCCGCCACGAAAGAGGTGAGAAAGACGATAGGATAGAGGATGTCCGTAGGGATCTTGGTGATGAACCGCCCGACAAAGGACGCGCCGAAGTAGCCGACAAGGCCGTACATCGCGATCCCGATAAGACCGCAGGCGAAGAGGTTGAAGACCAGTTCGCGTGACGTGATGAACAGCGTCGGGCCGATCTGGATGCCGTGGATAAGGAACACGCCCACCAGGATCGCGCCGATCGTCGAGCCTGGAATACCCAGGGTCAGAAGGGGCGCCATCGATGGGCCGGAGACGGCGTTGTTGGCGGCTTCTTGTGCCGCGACGCCCTCCAAGGCACCGGTGCCCCATTGGTCTGCGTCCTTCGCGCGTCGCTTGCCTTCCCCGTAGGCGACAAACGCCGCGATGGAGGACCCCATGCCTGGAAGCACGCCGATGAACGATCCGATGAAAGACGATCGAATGACATGGGGCACGCAGGGTCTGAATTCGGGCCAGGTCAGGCGATTGCGCGCCTTCGCGTCGGCATCGCTTTCGTCCACGATCTCGACCTTGTTCCCGCGCGCTTCCAGCTGCGAGAAGACTTCCCCCAACACGAAAATACCGATCATCAGCGGCACGAGCGAAATCCCGTTCGTCAGGTCAAAGCTGCCGAAGGTGAAGCGTTCCTCTGATGAGATCGGATCAATGCCAATCATGTTGATCAAAACCCCCAACGCCGCCGAGGCCAGCCCGCGTGTGATCGATTTCCCGATGACCGACCCGATCACCACGAAAGCGGCGAAGTAGATGGCAAAAAGCTCCGGTGGGCCAAGCCTGAGGGCGATGGCCGCAATGAAGCCGACACCCACAATCAACAGGATTTCACCGGTATAGTCGCCGATCACAGAAGATAACGTGGCCACTTTCATCGCCTTGGATGCCTTGCCCTGTTGCGCCAGAGGGTAGCCATCGAGCTGCGTGGCAGCCGATGCCGCCGTGCCTGGCGTATTGAACAGGATCGCTGCGATGGAGCCGCCGTAGCGACCCGATTTGCCGATCACGTAGAGGAAGGCGAGGGCCACCAAGGGCTCCATGTAGAATGTCAGCGGCAGCAGCATCGCGATGGCGGCGGATGCGGTCAGCCCGGGGATCGCGCCCACGACCATTCCGATGATCGCCGCCGCGAAGACCCAGAGCATCAGTATGGGGTCTGTCGCGACGGCGCCCAAGGCTACGAAGATCTCCATCCGTCAATAGCCTTGCAAGATGTCGAGCAGGTCAAACCATTTGCCGTAGGGCGGGAAAACGCCGAGCAATTCGAAGAAGACCAAATGGTAGATCGCCGGACACAGAAGAGCGGCAAGAAGAAGGGCTATCGGCCGCCGAATGCCGAACACCCATAACGCCAGGGGTGCAACCAATCCGGTACTTAGAAGGTAGCCGATTTTGCTGATCAGCCAGACATAGCCAAGCGCCAATATCAGCAACGCCCAGATGGAAGGATTGACTTTGGTGGGTGCATTGACGCTGGCGATTTGACCGGATCGAAGCTCCAACAAGCCCACGATCGACAGTGCGCCCGATCCCGCAAGCGGAAAGATCCGCGCGCCCCAGCCGCCGCCAGGATCCTTGTCGATCTGGAAACTGGCGACAAGGGCGGCGATGCTGATAACAATCAGCACCGCGCCGATGACGACGCCCTGGCCCAAGCGGCGAGAGGGCGTAACTGTGTTCATTCCTCGGAGATACCGGCGACAATGGGTGCTGCATCATCGCGCAACGCCGCCAGAACAGTCGCGACATCGGCACCCGGCAAGAACGCCGGTGCATTTCCACGCTCGGCCATGCTGTCGATGAAGCCTTGCTCCTGCGTTATCTCCTCAATCGCGTCCTGCATGCCGGTGACAACATCGTCAGGCGTGCCAAGCGGTGCAAACACCACGATGGGTGAAGAGATCAACGGCACCTCGTAGCCTTGTTCGGCGAACGTCGGAACCTCGGTTGCAAAGGCATCGCGGGTGTCAGACACCAAGGCAAGGGTGCGCAATTCGTTGGCAAAACCAGCCGCCTGTTGAATTCCGATCATGCCAAAATCGACCTGTCCGCCAATGACGGCAGCGCGCGTATTGCCGCCGCCACTGAAGGGCACATCCTGCGCTTCCAACCCGGCAGCGTTCAGGAAGCCCTGGCCCGCCACGTGGTGGAAGCCGCCGCGTCCGGTATGAGCCCACCGCAAGGTGCCCGGTGCCTCCTGTATGGCGGCCACCAAATCATCCAAGGTCTCGTACGGGCTGTCCATGGGAACCATAAGCGATGTCGTCAAACGACCGATCTGGGCGACAGGAATGAAGCTGTCGAAGGGGTCCACATCGGTGTGACGCAACAGATACGTCAAGGTTAAGGACCCCGACGACGTCATCATGAAGGTGCTGCCATCGGGACGCGCCCCTGCGGCCTCGGTCGCCCCGGTGATGCCGGACGAACCCGGGCGGTTAACGATCACCATGGGCACGGGAAGGGCGGCTTCCGCCGACTCCGCCAGCGCGCGGCCAAAGCTGTCCGTGCCGCCACCTGCGGAATAAGGAACGATCACGTTGACCGGACGGCGCGGATTCCACTCGGCGAACGCTGCAGTGGACGTCATCGCCAAAGCAGGCGCTGCGAGGCTGAGGTGCAGAAATGATCTACGATCCATCGAAATACTCCTTGTTGGGGATCCGGCATCGTTGGCCGAACACTGGTTTTCGATATCGTAGACGAAAAAAATTGATCGAAAAAATCTTATAATCGGATTACATCTTCGAAAAAGCTGATGACCGTGGATTTCGAAGAAGGAAAGGCACTTGTCATGAACCTCAAGAGCCTGCGCGTTTTCGTAAACGTCATGGATGAGGGAACGCTGGCACGGGCTTGTCACAAGATGAACCTCAGCCAACCGGCCGCAAGCAGGCTCATTCAGATCCTTGAGGCGGAGTTCGACATTCAATTGTTTCACCGTGATCGCAAACGCATGGTTCCGACCCATCAGGCCGATGCGTTCTACCCCCAAGCCGTGCGTATTCTGGCGTCTGTAGACGACCTTCCGGACTTGTTTCAGCAGATCGCAACCAACTCCGCTCCGCCCCTGCGGGTGATCTGCCACCCCAGGATGGTTGAGGGCCTGATCGTGCCGGCCATGGCATGCCTCGTCAAGCTCGACCCGAGCGTCAAACTGAAGCTGGAGGTGCATCCGCGCCGGTATCTGGGTCGCCGCATTACGCACGGCCTCTACGACGTCGGGGTCGCCACATTGCCGTTGCCCGATCAGAACCCCTCAGCGCAATTGCTGGCACAGGCCGAAATGCGGGTGGCGCTACCCGACGCTCATCCAGCAACCCGAAAGCAGGTCCTGACGCCGGACGACGTGAGGGATCTGTCTTATGTTGCGTTAGAAGAGAGTACGAATATGCGCGCTCTGTTAGACCGCCAACTGACCAAAGCTGATGAGCATCTGGACGTCATACACGAAATGTCGACAAGTCTGGCGGCCTGTCGGTTGGTCCGAGAGGGGATCGGTTTCACATTTACCGATTCAATTACACTCAGCCCGGCAGAGCAGCACGGCTTGGCGGTTCGTCAATGGCGGCCTCGCGTGAACATCGACTTTGGATACTTTGTATCCGATACCAACGTTCCACACCCGGCGCGGGCGTCGTTCGTCAAGGTTCTAAAGGAAATGTGCGAGGAAAGGCTGAGGCCGGACAGCGAAATCCGAGAAACCTGAACACCGTGGTCGGAGGCGGCGCATCTGTTGAGGGGAAGGGGGGTGTCCTCGGCCCTTAGCCAACCTTGGAGCATTTGACGAAGAACGGTGGATTTGCGCAACCCAGCCTACTTGATCGAGCCGGGACCGGCGACGCCGCGTTTCACAAGACCTGTGGCCTCAAGACCAAGCTCGCGGTGAGGGTTTCGCCTTTTGCGAGCGGGACCAGCCCGCCCAAGTCTTCCAAGTTGTGGCCATTGGGAAGGTGGCTCATGGGCTCAAATGCAAAATAGTCCGCGTCAGTAGACGGACCCTCTGTAGATCCCGGCGCGTAGAGCTGCGCGACGCGAAAGACTGCATCCGCCTGCACATGTACGGCGATGCCTCTGTCCAGCCATTTGATCCATGCGTCGCCGTCCCAATTTTCGAACGCATTGTTGATCCATCGCCCGGGGAGCGGGGCACCGGTGCGAAAGTCCATATCTGCGGGCGTCGGAACAGGCGGGCCGGACAGATGTCCTGGTAGTTCGTCCATCATGGGCCCCGCGAGGAACTGAAGCACGGTGTTGCGGGTCAAGGGGAAGTAGGGGTGGAAACCGATCCCGAAGGGCATCCTGAGCGGTCCAACGTTCGTGACCGAAAGCGTCAGCGATAGATCCTCTTCGGCCACAGAAATGGACTGGGTCGCTTGATACGCGTAGGGGATTGTCGATCCGACGCAGGCGTGACGCATCTCAACCGTGTCTGGCGTATTCTTGGTCATCTGCCAGTCACTTTGCCAACCCTCGCCGTGCAGGTAGTGCGGATCGTGGGGTGTATTCGGCGTCAAACTGAATGACCGACCTTCGAACCTGAACCCGTTGCCAGTGATGCGATTGCCGAATGGCAGCAGAGGAAAGCAGGCCCGATCGCCAGGTCCGCACCCTTCTGGAGCTGTGCGAAGGATCGGTATCCCTCTCCAAGTGCAACTCAGGATCGCGCCACCATGGAGCGAAAGCGAGGCTTTGAGCCCCCCCAACGCCAGGTTCACACGGTTTGATTCGCTCATTTTTTCCTCCTACCCACCACCGTGTGCGGGCTCGCACTGATATTTTGTTGTTTCATTCCAGAGCGCTGCGGTTTTATAGTACGAATGATCTAAAAAGTACTATCTAAAAATGAATAAATAATATTTGATACCAAATCAGGGAGGAACACATGGCTGACGCGAAAGACAACCAGAGGTCTGGCGGCAGGCTTGCCCCGAATTCAGGTGGCAAGACCGGACGCAAGATGTCCGGGTGCCTGCAAGAATTCGTCCAAGCGGTTGTGTCGGGTGAATTCGCCGAGGGGGCGACGCTCCCCGCTGAAGCCGAGCTGCTGGATCGTTTTGACGTAAGCCGCACAACGCTGCGCGAAACCATGCAATACATGAGCGCCCAAGGTCTGATCCGGTCCCGTCCCCGTGCCGGCACTGTGGTGCAGGCGAAAACGGCTTGGCAAATGCTTGATCCGATCGTCCTTGAAGCGGCCATGAGCGGGGTCCAGGACGCCTCGTTTCACCGGGCGCTGCTGGAGGCTCGGGAGTTGCTGGAACCAGCCGCCGCACGACTGGCCGCAGAACGTGGCGACACCCGTGAGCTGCTCAGGATCGCCGAAGCCTTCGACGCTATGGCCGATGCCGGAGGCCGCGAGAACAACGATTTCAGCAAGTCCGATCTCGATTTCCATACCGCAATTCTCGAGGCCAGCGGCAACTGGGTGTTCGCCCAGTTCGGCATCGCCATTCGAGCGGCGCTTCTGACGAGTTTCCGGAAAACCAATCGCGCAAGCCAATCCTTTGAACAAGCCATCGAGATGCACCGCGTCGTCATGGAAGCAATCCGCATGCGCCGCCCCGACGAAGCTGAGGCTGGGATGCGTGCGCTCATCTCTCTGGCGAAAAGCGACATGGACACCGCCCTTGAAGAAAGCGCGTCGAAAGTCGCGATAGATCCTGCCGGAAAGGGACACACGTGAAGATCACGGGCATCAAGAGCATCGTCTGCAACGCTGAAATGCGGAACTGGATCTTTGTTCGGGTCGAAACGGATGTACCCGGTTTGGTCGGCTGGGGCGAGGCTACCTTGGAATGGAAGACGCGCGCCGTGACGGGAGCGGTCGAGGATCTGGAACCGCTTCTTCTGGGCCAGGATCCCCGCGACATCGAACAATGCTACCAGATCATGATGCGCCACGGGTTCTGGCGCATGGGCGTGATCGGCATGTCCGCGATCAGCGGCGTCGAGATCGCGTTGTGGGACATCCTTGGCAAATCATTGGATACCCCCGTCTGGCGCTTGCTGGGGGGGAAATGTCGGGACTACCTGCGCACCTACACGCACCTCGGCATGGGCCAGATGCAATCGGTCTATGAGACCGAAAGCACGGACGAATTGGTCGCACGCGGGCGTGCCGTTGTGCAGGCGGGATACGACGCGGTCAAAGTCGTCTCGATCCCTTATGCCGCCTATACTGCGCCAATTCGGGCCATCGATCAGGTCGGAGAATCGATGGACGCGCTGCGCTCGGCCCTGGGTGACGACGTTGACATCATGGTCGACTTCCATGGGCGTCCTGCATCCGCCGCGTTGGCCCGCGAGTTCCTGAAAGTGATTGCCCCGTCGCGCCCCCTCTTCGCCGAGGAACCGGTTCCCCCTGAGAACATCGACGCCCTTGCCGAATTGACCCGCACGTCCCCGGTGACGATTGCCGCTGGCGAACGATTGACGGGACGGGTCGGTTTCGACGCCGCGTTGAAGAAACAGGCCTTCCAGATCGCGCAACCCGACATCTGCCATGTCGGTGGGCTTTGGGAGGCGAAGAAGATCGCCTCGCTATGTGACACAGCTGGCGTCGGTGTGGCCCCGCACAATCCGCTGGGTCCCATAGCCGGGATCGCAGCACTGCATTTCGGGATCTCGACGCACAACCACATCATTCAGGAAGAGATGGTCGGCGCGGTTCCCTGGTACGATGATGTCGTCACTTGGCCCATCGACCGTGTTCCGGGCCGTTGGGACCTGCCCGAAAAACCAGGCCTCGGGCTTGAGGTCAACGAAGACGAAATCGCCTGCCATCCGTTTGAACAGGAAGTCCTGCACGCCCGCAACGCCGTTCTGGCGGACGGCACTGTGGTGGATTGGTGATCACGATGAATGGAAGACTTCAGAACAAAGTGGCCATCGTCACCGGAGCCGGGCAAGGCATAGGCGCGGCGATCGCCCGGGCTTATGCCGACGCGGGCGCAAAGGTTGTCGTGGCAGAGTTGCGTGCGGAGACCGGCAATGGGGTCGCTGCCGAAATAGGTGGTTCGTTCATCCAAACGGACGTCACCAAGCAAGCGGATGTTGAGCGCTGTGTCGCGCATACCCTTGAGCGGTTCGGGCGCATCGATGTTCTTGTGAACAACGCAGGGGCCAATGTCTTCCACCGCCCACACGAGATGCCGAGGTCTGAATGGGCGCGCTGTATGGCGCTTGATCTTGAAGCCTGTTGGGCGATGGCCGAAGCAGTTCTCCCGACCATGCGTCAAAAGGCGACGGGTGCGATTGTAAACATCGCCAGCAGCCACAGCTTCAAGATCATTCCGCATACGTTTCCTTACCCGGTGGCCAAACACGGGCTCATCGGGATGACACGAGCCCTTGGGATTGAATATGCCGCCGATGGCATTCGCGTGAATGCCATCGCCCCCGCATATATCGATACCGAAATCGCCCAAGCCTATTGGGCGGGTTTCCCAGATCCCGCAGCCGAACGCCTCAAGGCTGAGAAGTTGCATCCTCCCGGTCGGATTGGACGGCCAGAGGAAGTCGCCATGACTGCGGTGTTTCTCGCTTCAGACGAAGCACCCTTCATCAATGCCGAAACGATCATCATCGATGGAGGACGTTCGGCACTGTTTCACGACTAATAATCGTTAGAGCACTCTAAGGGAGGAAATCTCATGAATATCAAGATGATGACGGCAATGGGTGCCGTCCTGCTGGCCCCAGTAGCAGCACATGCGGACGAAGACATCAGGATCGGGTACATCAACAAGATGGGCGACCATCCGTGGTTCGTCGCGGAAGTGGCAGGCGCGGCGGCTGCCGCGGAAGCCGGTGGTGCCGAGTTCATCAGCCAGGACGTCCAGTTCAACGCGGACCTGACGATCACAACCCTCGACACCATGATTGGCGATGGCGTCGATGGAATTGCGATCGTCGTTCCCGACCGGGCGCTTGGTCCGATTGTGGCCGCTCGGGCTGCCGAAGCCGGCATCCCGCTCATTGCGGTCGACGATGACATTGTCGACCAAGATGGTAACCCGGTCCCTTATGTCGGCCTGAACGCATTTGCGATCGGTGAGCGTGTCGGCGAGGCGTTGGCGGCGTTCTACGAGGAATCAGGCTGGGAACCCGGCTCAGTCGGTATCGTCTCGATTGAAGATCGTCGGGCGGACACCTGCATGCAGCGCAACGGCGGGGCCGAAGCAGCTCTTCTGGCCAACAGTGATCTCACCGAGGATCAGATCGTGCGCGCCGCCTATGACAACAGCATGGTCAACGCGATCGACGTCATGACGACAACTCTGACCGCCAATCCGCAATACGACAACTGGATCTTCTACGCCTGCAACGATGACGGAGTACTTGGCGCGGCGCGTGCCATGGAGAACTCCGGTTATCCCGCGGAAACCGGAATGGGGATCGGCATCGACGGAAGTCGTGCCTGCGATGCGTTCGGCAACGGCCGGGAGTCGGCCTATCGCGGCACCATGTGGCTCAACTCCGAGAACCACGGTCGCGACGCGGTCAACCTACTGCTTGCATCGATCCGCGATGGGGCTCCATTGCCAGAGGCAACCTATTCCGATCCGGAATTTGTGACGTTTGCAAATTTCGGTGACTATCGCGACCGCCTTTGTAACGGATGACGCGACGGAGCGGGCAATCCTCCCATGCCCGCTCCAACTTCTTTCACAAGATGTATGAGGAACTCCAATGCCGGACGCATTTGTAAGCACCCGAGGCCTCACAAAGCACTTCGGGCCCGTGCAGGCACTGACCGACATCTCGTTTGACGTCAAACTCGGCGAAGTGCTGGCTTTGGTTGGCGAAAACGGCGCCGGGAAGTCGACTCTTATGCGTTTGCTTGAAGGGGTGTTTGCTCCGACGCGTGGCGAGATCCAGGTTGAGGGGCGGACAGTCGAATTCAGTCAGCCCCGAGATGCCCATCAAGCGGGCATTCGCGTGATCCACCAGGAGCCGGAGATCGTGCCGGATCTGACTGTGGCGGAAAACATTTTCGCAGGGGATTTGCCGCGCAAGGCAGGCCATTTTCTCGATTGGAAGCGCCTGATGCGCGAAACGGCTGCGCTGCTCAAGAAATTCGGCATCGAACGCGAACTGCATCCGCGGCAGATGTGCGGTGGCCTGGGGCCTGCTCAGCGGCAAATGATCGAGATCATGCGCGCGGTTCAAGCCGGTGGTAGGCTCGTGGCATTCGACGAGCCGACGTCGTCGTTGACGGATGAAGAGACACAACGCCTCTTTACGATCATCCGCGACCTTCGCGGGCAGGGCGTTGCAATCATCTACATCTCGCACCGATTGCCCGAAATTACCGCATTGGCAGACCGGGTGGTCGTCCTGCGCGACGGGTTGCTTGTCGATGATCTGCCCGCAGAAGGCGTGACAGAATCCCAGATCACCCGGCTCATGGTCGGCCGTGAATTATCCGAGATGTTTCCGGACCGAAAATCGAGCGACGGTTCAGTTGTTCTGAAGGTCGACGCGATGAACACGGAGCACGTCCACGACATCTCTCTTGAGCTTCGCGCGGGCGAAGTCCTCGGCATCGGCGGATTGATCGGCGCTGGCCGATCCGAGCTTGCGAAAGGCATCTTCGGGTTCCATCGCCGCACTGCCGGGACCGTCATGGTAAACGGCACCGAATTACCTTCCGGTGACACTGCCGCAGCGATCGCCGCAGGGATCGGGTTTGCGCCGGAGGATCGCAAGGAAGAGGCTTTGC
Organism: Gymnodinialimonas ulvae; assembly: GCF_037543845.1. NCBI lineage: Bacteria > Pseudomonadati > Pseudomonadota > Alphaproteobacteria > Rhodobacterales > Paracoccaceae > Gymnodinialimonas > Gymnodinialimonas ulvae. The sequence goes on along the minus strand of NZ_JBBIFX010000001.1, from coordinate 909,518 downwards.
TGTTGATGCAGACAATCCTTGAAAACTCTGTCCTCTGCGTGCCTGAGAAGGTGTCCAGCCGCGGGTTCTATGACCGTCGCAAGGCCCTCGCCTTGATTTCACAGATTTCCACCAAGATGCGGCTCAAGGCTTCTTCGCTGGACGCCCCGGTGACATCCCTGTCTGGCGGCAACCAGCAGAAGGTCGTCCTGACCCGGTGGCTTGCCTGTGACCTCAAGATCCTGATCCTCGACGAACCCACCCGCGGCATCGACGTGGGAGCACGGTCCGAAATCTATGACCTCATTCGCAAGCTGACCGATCAAGAGGGCCTCGGCGTCATCGTCATCTCTTCAGAGATGCCGGAACTTCTCGGTCTTTCAGACAGGATCGTGGTGATGGCGGATGGCCGCATCAGGGCTGCGTTCTCGCGTGAAGACGCGAATGAAGAAGCAATTATGCAAGCCGCTATTCCGCACGGATCTGCGGCGGCATGAAACAATATTCGGGAACAAACCAATGACCACCATCACAAAAGACAACGACGCCCCAGGCGCATCATTCCTGCACCGATTGATCGAACGCGTGGGAATTCACAACATCAGCCTGCTGGTTGCACTATGTGCCCTGTTGGTGATTTTCGGCACGCTTCGCGGGGACGTCTTCTTTTCAACCCGCAACCTTCTGAACATCGGAATGGGCGTCGCCATCTTGGGGGTCCTCGCAATTTCGCAGACCGGGGTCATTGTTTCGGGCGGTCTCGACATTTCCGTGGGCTCGATTGTCGGCCTGACGACTGTCGTTACGGCAATGGCTGTGCAGTCGACCGGGTTGACGGGGGCCGGAATTGTGGCGGCACTTGCGGTCGGTGCGGTTGCGGGTTTGGTCAACGGTGTTCTCATTACATACGGGCGGATCAATGCCGTTATTGTGACACTTGGGACAATGGCGATCTTCCGGGGCGTGGCCTTTATTCTGTCGAATGGCCAGTCGATCTCGATCTTTGAGGACAGCTTTCGGTACATCGGCACCAACCGCCTGCTTGGCCTGCCGATCCCGATTTGGGTGTTGATCGCTGTTGCGGTCGGCTTCTACATCTTCATGCACAAAAGCATCGTCGGTCGGAACTACTATGCGATCGGGGGCAACCCCATCGTAGCACGCTTGTCCGGCCTGAATATTCCGCGTTACCGTGTTGGTATCTACGTCATTTCGGGTGTCATGGCCGGAGTTGCCGGTGTGCTTCTGGCCGCACGTACCGGATCGGGCCAGCCGATCTCGGGGTCAGACGGGCTGGAGCTTGAGGCGATCACGGCGGCGTTTCTCGGCGGGTGCGCGATGCAAGGCGGCCGTGGCACAGTCGTCGGTGCGTTGCTTGGCGTAGCCATCATCGGGGTGCTCAACAACGGCATGATCCTGACCGCAGTACCGACGTTCTATCAAATGCTGGCAAAGGGCACGTTGCTTATCCTGGCCGTGTTCCTGGCGGAATACCGACTGAACAAGGCCTGAGAATATCACGAGGTGGGCGCTTCGCCCACCTCCCGTTTTCTCCTTCTCATGCACAGTTCGGCGGTCAAGAAGGTAAGCGCTATGGCCATTGTCGATCCCACGCATGACCTTTTCGGCGGGGTGCACCCACAACTTGCAAGAGGCAGGATATGACTGGCGTTGCGACATGGATTGCCGTCGATTGGGGCACGTCTAACCTGAGGCTATGGGTCATGGGGGATGGCGATACCGTCCTTAAGAAGATCGAAGACCCCCGGGGCATGTCAGTTTTGAAACCCCATGAGTTCGCCGAAGTCCTTGTTGAATTGACTGCCGGCATACCCCGGTCCGACGACGTCCTCGACGTTGTCGCCTGTGGTATGGTCGGAGCACGCCAAGGGTGGCGTGAGGCGCCTTACGTGCCCGTCCCGGGTCGACCGCCAACCGGCGCCAAGGCGATACGCATCGACTTGCCTAACGCGGGATTGCGGGTCTTTGTCCTGCCGGGAATGTCGCAAGATAACCCACCCGACGTCATGCGCGGTGAAGAAACCCAGATTGCAGGGATCCTCGCGGCAGACCCTGATCTGGATGGTCTTGTCTGCATGCCCGGAACCCACTGTAAGTGGGTCGCCTGCTCCCACGGGCGGATTTCGTCGTTTCGCACAACCATGACGGGTGAAGTGTTTGCCTTGCTCAAAAGCCAGTCAACGCTGCGCCATTCGGTTTCCAATGGTCCATGGGAGATGTCTTGCTTTGACGAGGCGGCAAAACGGGCGTTGGCAGAGGACACCACCATCCTTGCCGAACTGTTCTCAATTCGGGCGGGCTCGCTCTTGCATGACGTTGGCAGCGCCGCCTCAACGGCACGTCTTTCCGGGCTTCTTCTCGGCGCCGACGTCCGGCAGGCGAAGCCGTTGCTCGGGCAGGGCGTGGTCCACGTTCTTGGTGACGGTACATTGGCGGATTTGTATTCCAGAGTGCTTGAGCTTCTGCAATGCGAGGTCATTCGCCTTGAGGCAGACACCGTGACCCTTGCGGGCCTTGCAGCCGTCAGAGCCAGCTTACGGGAAGCTGTTTCATGAAACGAAATCCGATTGCGATATTGCGTGGCATAAGCCCCGAAGACGCCGCGGACATCGCCGCCGTGTTGATCGAAGCCGGTATCGACACGGTTGGGGTGCCCTCCAATTCACCGAACCCGTTCGACGGCATCTAAAGGATCGTACGCGCACACGGCACGCATTCTCAGGTCGGAGCCGGAACGCTTTTGTCAACGCAAGACGTCGCCAGATTGGCCAATGCAGGTGGCCTCATCGTGGTTTCGGCGAATTGCGACCCCAAGGTCATCTCTTCCACGCGGTACCTTGGGCTGCAGGCCTATCCCAGTGTTCTGACACCCACAGAGTGCTTCACTGCGATTGATGCCGGGGCAATGGGCCTCAAGATCTTCCCTGCCATCGTTTTTGGACCTTCTGGAGTGAAAGCATTGACGGCTGTGCTGCCAAATCGCATTCCCCTGTTTGCCGTCGGCGGCGCCGTACCTTCTGATTTTGCCTTTGGTTGGACGCCGGGATCCATCCCTTTGGGCTAGGGAGTTTCCTCGTCTCAACCGTCATGTCGCGGTCCGATGTATCACGCAATGCCATGGTGAGCGTCGCAGGATTTGATGCCTGTTTCGAGCATAACGGCTCAGTAGGGTCTTCCCCCTTAATGAAGTGTTCCGGCTTTGCTGCATAAAACGGGTCGGGACATCACTGTGCGACTCCAGCGTGATAGCTGCCCGGAATGCCCATGATGTAATTGTGCCACGCAAGACTGCCAAGCCTTGGAAGCCCGTTCTCGACAGAATTGCTATGCAATTGGCCTGCCGGGCAATGGTCGCCCGAAACGAAGCGGTGGGCCTATCACGTTACTGGTCCGCATCATCTGGCGAGGATGGAGCGGTATTTCGACATGCAGCTCGCGGAAATCCAAGTCCGCATCCACGGCCCGGCAGGCGCACCGCAGGATGCTACAGAGAGGGGCCGTCCTCAACCGTTACACCGCCCGTGGCATACCCTTGACAGAGACCATTGAATGGGTCCGTCCGGGCAAAAGGCGAAGCACGCCTACGCTGTGATTTGTGCAACAACGTCGGCTTCAAGCAAAACCCCGCCCTGTTACCGCCGTTCGCCTGTCTTCGCTCTCGGAGGGGTGGACCGCTCCAATCCGTGTGCAGTATGTGTGCAACATGGCCGCGAGAACCCGATCGCGGACCATAGGAGACCTATGAATGCCCAACAACGCAGCCACCGCGGCGGCGCGTCTATCTTGTGCCCCTATGATGGAAGGTGGCGATTTTGACAGTATTGCAATGAGTTGTGGGTTGGCGTGTGCAGTTTGTGTTCATGTTGTATTCGCTTAGTCGCGGGCAATTTCGTGTTCTTTTCGGTTTGCGGCGTTCGGCATCTCAGTGGTTCTATTCGAAACGTCGGTGAACTGTGCGTTTTGGTTTCAGTGATCATGTCACCGTCGATCCGTTGTCGTTCATGGCATGACCTTTCCAGACTATTGGAGTACTGCCATGAAACCCTTTCAACACCGACCCGCCGACACTTGGTCGCCGCTCTACTTCCTCGCCTCGCTCGGGGCAGGTGGTCTTGCTGTGACTTTCTTCATGTTTTTAATGTTCTGGGTGCCACATCCCGGACAACCTGTTCCTGTGTTCGAGGACATCCTAGCGGCGTTCACACAGGGCAGCATCGCCTTGCAAGCCGCAATCATCGTCGCGGTGACAGGAACCGCCGGATTTGCTTTCCTCAACATCAAGATGTTGATCTGGAACCTCGCGCGCTTGGCGGAGTTCAAAAACACCGACGCCTATGCCAAGCTCATGGGCTCCAATGGCGAGACACAGTTCTTGGCCATGCCTTTGGCACTGGCGATGACAGTCAATGCTGGCTTCATTCTCGGCCTTGTTTTTGTTCCGGGCCTCTGGAGTGTCGTTGAATACCTGTTTCCGATGGCGATGATTGCCTTTGCTTTGATCGCCTATCTCGCCTTCCACCGGATTGGTGCTTTCCTGAGCCGCGTTTTGAGTGAAGGTGGGGTATTTGACGTCACCGCAAACAACTCTTTTGCACAACTTCTGCCAGCTTTTGCGCTGTCCATGACCGCTGTTGGTATGTCCGCGCCTGCGGCCATGAGCACGGTTCCGAACACCGTTAGTATCTCGCTCGTCTTGTCGATTGTCCTCGGTGCCATCGCCGCGCTTTATGCGCTGGTTGCTGCGATCGTCGCTTTCAACTCGATGCTGCATCATGGGACCGCCAAGGAAAGCGCGCCTACATTGATGGTTGTCGTGCCGATCCTGACGATCCTCGGCATCATGACCATGCGGCAGGAGCATGGCCTTCATACGACCTTCGAGGCGCATGGCGGTATGGCCGACAATCTGCTTCTGACGACGACGATCCTGGCGATCCAAGGCGTGTTTCTAGCGCTCGGCCTGTTGGTCCTCAAGCGCCAGAAATACGCAGATGCCTATCTGCGCGGAGACGGCAACTCGGCGGGGTCCTACGCGCTTGTGTGTCCCGGAGTTGCTCTCAGTGTGATGCTGCATTTCTGGATCAACAAGGGTCTCGTTGGGGCCGGTCTTATCGCCAAGTTCGACATCGCCTATTGGTCGCTGACCTCGCTTGCGATCGCTGCGCAGGTTTCAATGATCGTGCTGGTTCTTCTGCTGAACAAACGGCACTTTGGGCGTCCTGCCCATGGCCACGCTGTTCCGGTAGAGTGAACGCGCCCTTGTCAGACGCCCGGCTCAGATGAGCCGGGCGATGGAGGCATAGATGAACATCCATTCCAATATGAGCCAGGACGCATCTCTTGCGCGCGCTGTTCTCGATTCAGGCGGTGTGGTGAGGAGTGCGGATGAGGGGCAGACGGCGTTTCGCTGGCAGGGCCACCCCCGCGCCTTTGTGCTTATCACGCGGGGCAAACTGACCGTTCACTTTCGAACCAAAGGCCGAAACGTGCCTTGGGCAGAATGTCGGGCATCAGTGGGGCAGGATTGTATGCCGGTCACTGCTGCAATTCTGTCGGAACGGGAAATCACGGTCCGCGCGAAATGTATGGGCCCTTCAACCTGGATTGAATTATCTCCGAACAGCCTTGTGTTGCTCGTCCATAGTGACATGGCCTTCAGAAAGGCACTGTTCGCAACCCATGCCAAACGCTTGCCAACCTTCTTCGCCAAGATTTCCACGAAAGAAGGGCTAAGCCTGGATAACCGGCTTGCCGACTGGCTCTTGTGCCACGCGAAGGGCCGCGAGGTTGTCGCCACGCATGGGGACATTGCCAAAGAATTATTGACGGCAAGGGAAGTGGTTTCACGCAGGTTGCGTGACTTTGCCTCTAAGGGCTGGATCGTTCAACAACGTGGCCGGATCCACATTGATGCACCAGCCGCGCTGACACGCCTGTCCAAGGGATGCTTCTCACTGGCCAGCTAAAGCTTTAACACACTGAAATATCTTCAACACACGCCGCATCTGCGCAGGTCATTTTGGTCATGACACATGAAAACCCTGGCGCGGCTCGCAATGACAGGAGGCGCGCGAAAGAACGCATCATCGCGCCGGTCGCGCGACAGCTGAACATCTCAGGATGGCTTTCGGTGGTTGCCGGGGCCCTGTGGCCTGTTCAAGCGGCGGCCATTGCCTGGGCGGTGTCACGTTGGGCATCTGGACAGCCGGCTTTTGGCTCGGCGGTCACAGCCGCCTTGGTTTTCATGGGGTGCGCGATTGTTCGGGCTGCGTTGGAGCACCGGTCGGGTGCGCTTTTGTTTGATGCGGCAGACAAGACAATTGCACGCGAGCGTGAGACCCTCATCTCGCGAGAGGCGCGGGCGCGAACGGAGGCCGGATCAGCTCAGATCGCAGCCCTCGTGGTGCAGAAGCTCCCGCTCTTGCAGCCCTGGATCACGCGCTATCACGTCGCCATGTTGCGCGCGCAGGTCCTGCCCATCCTGCTTCTGCTCTTGGCGTTTTCACAATCCTGGGTCGTGGGCCTGACGCTCCTTGTTGCAGGCCCCCTCATACCCCTGTTCATGGCCTTGGTCGGCATGGCGGCCGAGGACGCCTCAAAGCGCCAGATGACTGAGATCGCATCGATGAACGATATGGTCATGGACCGGCTTTCAGCAATGCTGGACATTCGGCTACTCGGTGCCGTTGATCGCTCTGCAGCCGATTTTGACTTGCGCGCGAACACGTTGCGCGAACGGACCATGGCCGTTCTGCGGGTCGCCTTCCTGTCCTCGACGGTGCTCGAATTGTTTTCAGCGCTTGGTGTCGCGATGGTTGCGGTTTTTGTGGGATTCACGCTGATTGGGGAAATCGGATTTGGCTTCTGGGGGGACGGACTGACCTTGGGGCAGGGGCTGTTCTTACTTTTGATTGCGCCGGATTACTTCCAGCCTCTACGGGATCTCGCGACGGCGTGGCACGATCGTGCTGCCGGATTTGCCGTGGTTGCAGATCTTGATGAGTTGGATGCGGCGGACCGGATCGGGTTTGTGGGCAAGGCCGAGCCATGCACGCCGTTGGCCGGGCCCATAAGCGTCAAGAGCGGGGGCGCGGTCGCACGCGTCGCGGACAGCGAAGTCATGGTGCCGGATTTTTCCTTGTGTGAAGGCCAAAGCGTCGCGCTCGTTGGGCCAAGTGGCGCGGGAAAAACAACGGCTTTGGCTGTGATTGCCGGCTTGGTGCCGCTGGCATCGGGCGACATTGAGGTGAACGGCGGCTCCTTGAATGAGAAAACCGCCGACGCCTGGCGCGCGCGCCTCGCGTTAGTGCCCCAGAGACCGCATTTTCCCGATGAGACGTTACAGGACTGGCTGGACCCAAGAGGAACGGGAGCCAGTCCGACACACGCGCTTCAGATGGCGGGTGCGTTGAACATCGTTGCACGCTTGCCCGAAGGACTGGAGACCCGCCTTGGTGAAAGTGGGGGTGGGGTTTCGGGCGGGGAAGCGCGGCGACTACTTATGGCACGTGCCATCATAACCGGCGCAAGCCTTCTCCTTGCAGATGAGCCGACCGCTGATCTGGATTCCGATACGGCGGATATTATCATCGGGTCGCTCCGCAGTTTCCAAGATGCCGGAGGGACGGTAATTGTGGCAACACATGACCCGAGGTTGGCCGCCGCCATGGATGACCGCATAGAGGTGGCTGGATGAGAAACCTCTTGAGCATTGCAATTCTGCTTGTGAGCGCAGACCGATGGGCGATGGCGCGCGGTGCGCTGCTGGCGATCACTGTTTTGCTCATGGGGGCCGCCTTGCTCGGTCTGTCGGGGTGGTTCATTACCGCAACGGGATTGGCCGGGCTTGCAGGTATCGGTATCGCCTTCGACGTCTTTCGACCCTCGGCTGGCGTGAGGTTTCTGGCCTTGGGTCGCGCGGCCGCGCGATATGGCGAACGATTGCTGACCCATGATACGACCCTTCGAGCGCTGGCAGCTCTTCGCGTAGTCCTTTTGCGCGGCTTTGCACGAAGCGATGCCCGAGAGCTAGCAAAGTTACGTGGTGAAGGCGCGTTGACGCAGATCGTCTCCGACGTGGATGCCCTCGACGGCGTTGTCCTGCGGCTCATCCTGCCGCTTGGCGCTGCGATCGTGACATATGCACTCGTTTTCGCGGCGCTTGGTCTCATCGTTGGCTGGCCGGTGGCCGCGGTTGTCGGCGGTCTCTACCTCTCATTAGGGTTAGTCGTCCTTGTGCGCCTTGGGCGCGGCACATTGGCACCCGCCAGTACAGCTGAGGCGCAAAGCCAGTTCTTGCGCCGCGGCATGATTGACATGATCAGGGATCGAGAAGCCCTGATTGTCGATGCAGCCCTAAAACGTAAAGAAGATCGTCTGCGCCAGATAGACGAAACGGCCCGAGAGGCCGCGAGACAACTCGATCGCGCAGAACGCATGTCGGGTTTCTGGATGTCGCTGCTTGTCGCCGGCGTTGCGATGAGCGCTTTTCTAATGGGAGCGGTCCTTCTCGACGCAGGGTCTGTTGGGCCAGCCAAAGCTGTTATCGGATTATTCGTTGCACTGGCGCTCGCGGAAGCGCTTATGCCGCTCAGACGTGGTGTCTCTGAACTTGGACGCATGTCCGGGGCTGCAGCGCGCATCAGCAACCTTCTTCCGAGAATAGATCAAACAGACAACCGGTCAGGCCAGGTCGATGCGCCGCTGCTTTTACTTCGGTTGCCAGGTGGCGAGCAAGAATTCCGAGCCGGAGAGACCGTGGCTTTAACGGGGCCATCCGGTGTGGGCAAATCCATGCTGTTGATGCAGATCGCCGGGCTATCACCAAGTTCGAGGGTTCTCGTGAAAGGCCACAAGCCAGACGCATACGCCGACGACGCGTTGCGCAAGGTCGTGTCGATGCTCCCGCAACGCAGTTCCCTGATCGCTGGGACAGTGCGTGACAACTTGTCAATCAGTGGCGATTTCACGGATGCCGAGATGTGGAATGCGCTTCAGACTGTCGTTCTGGCAGATGCGCTTGTAGCGCGCGAAGGTCTTGACACGAAGCTTGTAGAAGGGGGCGCAGGCTTGTCGGGCGGGCAGTCGAGACGCTTGGCCTTGGCCCGTAACCTACTGAAAAAGAGCGATATACTTCTTCTTGATGAACCCACTGAGGGCCTTGATGCTGAGACTGCAGATGCTGTCATTCAAGGGGTTCGCGCCGCTTTGCCTAATGTGCTCATCGTCGCGGCCATGCACGATGGGGCTGATCACCCTGTCTTCAAGAAGTCGATCAAGCTTTCTGCCTGACTTGGTGATGTTGTCACCAAGGTTTTTCGGTGTGCTGACGTACACTGCCTCCTGAAGATTTGTGGAGCCCGACTAGGCCCTTGCTGACCAGGCCGGACGCCGCACGCTACTTAGGAGGGCTTTCAATGGAGCTAGATGTCGTAGAGCTGTCGCGCCTGCAATTTGCGATGACAGCCATGTATCACTTTCTCTTCGTGCCGCTGACGCTCGGTCTGTCGATCATCGTCGCGATCATGGAGACCGTCTATGTCATGACTGGCCGGCCGATCTGGCGGCAAATGACAAAATTCTGGGGCACGCTGTTTGGGATCAATTTTGTCCTCGGCGTCGCAACCGGTATCACCATGGAATTCCAGTTCGGAATGAACTGGAGCTATTACAGCCACTACGTGGGCGACATTTTCGGCGCACCTCTTGCGATCGAGGGCCTGATGGCCTTCTTCCTTGAAGCGACGTTCGTCGGGCTGTTCTTCTTTGGATGGGACAAGCTGAGCAAGGTCCAGCACCTTGTTGTTGCATGGCTTGTGGCACTCGGCTCCAACTTCTCGGCGCTCTGGATCCTGATCGCCAACGGGTGGATGCAGAACCCGGTCGGCGCGGAGTTCAATCCGGACACGATGCGCATGGAGATGACGTCATTCTTCGATGTCCTTTTCAATGAGGTGGCCCAGGCGAAGTTCGTCCACACCGTCTCAGCCGGTTACGTCACAGCGGCGGTTTTTGTCCTTGGTGTCTCGGCGTGGTATCTCCTGAAAAACCGCCATGTCGAACTGGCTCGCCGTTCCATCACGGTTGCAGCGTCTTTCGGTCTTGCGGCGGCGCTGTCCGTTGTTGTCCTGGGCGACGAGTCCGGCTACTCGGCCAGCCACACACAACGCATGAAGCTCGCCGCAATTGAGGCGATGTGGGAAACAGAACCCGCACCTGCGTCGTTCACGGCCATTGGTTTCCCAGATCAGGAAGCCCGTGAAACCCACTACGCCGTGCACATTCCGTGGGCCATGGGCATCATCGGAACGCGGTCGCTGACCCAGGAAATCCCGGGCATCGAAGAACTCGTCGAAGAAGCACATGAACGGGTCGAGCGCGGTATTGTCGCCTATGATGCGCTGCAGACCATCCGTGAACAGCGTGATGCCACTCCGGCGGATATACGCGCGACCTTCGAAGAGCATTCGGGCGATCTCGGATTTGCCTATCTGCTGCTACGCTACGTGGATGATCCGCGTGAAGCGACACCTGAGCAAATCGCGCAAGCGGCGGAAGACACCGTTCCAACCGTCTGGCCACTTTTCTGGGCCTTCCGGATCATGGTGGGGCTGGGTTTCGCCTTCATCGGCGTTATGGCGTATTTCTTCTATCGCTCGTCCTTCAAGGGGCAGACCTATCCGCGTTGGGCGCTTTGGGCCGCTGTGGTCGCGATCCCGACGCCGTGGATCGCCGCCGAAATGGGGTGGTTCGTGGCCGAATTCGGGCGCCAGCCCTGGACCGTGGATGGCGTACTGCCAACCGCACTGTCGGCCAGCCACCTGAGCGTCGCTGATCTGCTGATCACGCTTGCGGGCTTCATGCTGTTTTACTCGATCCTCTTCGTTGTCGAGATCGGCCTGATGCTGAAATACATCCGCAAGGGCCCGTTCCAGGATGTGGCAGAGACCGACGCATGGGAAGCACGGCACGAACACCGCCTGCGCACCCATGACGGCAAAGGGCCATTTGCACCTGCCGGTGCACGCGCGGCTTCTGCAGTTGATGACGGCCTTTCCGGCGCAAGCGCAACCCCCGCGGAGTAAGACACATGATCCTCTATGAACTCATCGACTACGAAACCTTGCGGGTGATCTGGTGGGCGCTTCTGGGCGTGCTTCTGATCGGCTTCGCACTCACCGACGGCTTCGATATGGGGGTGGGCGCGCTCCTCCCCTTTGTCGCCAAGACGGACGTGGAACGCCGCGTTGTCATCAACACAGTCGGTCCAGTCTGGGAAGGGAACCAGGTCTGGTTCATCCTCGGCGGTGGCGCGATCTTTGCAGCCTGGCCCCCGCTTTATGCGGTTAGCTTTTCGGGTTTTTACCTTGCAATGTTTGTCGTGCTTGCGGCCTTTATCGTGCGCCCCGTGGCCTTCAAGTATCGCTCAAAGCGGGATAGTGCCACCTGGCGGAATAGCTGGGACTGGGCACTGTTTGCTGGCGGTGCCGTCCCCGCGCTGCTCTTCGGGGTTGCGGTTGGCAATGTGCTGCTGGGTGTGCCGTTTCATCTGAACGACATGCTGATGCCGCGCTATGATGGCAACTTCCTGATCAAGTTCCTGGGCCTCCTTCGTCCCTTCGCGCTACTGGCCGGTGTCGTATCCTTTTCGATGCTGCTCATGCATGGAGCGGCTTGGCTCAGCCTCAAATCCGAAGGTTTGATCGCCAATCGCGCCCGCCGGATCGGGACCTATGCCGGGATCGTAGCGATGGCAGGCTACGCGCTTGCCGGGCTCTGGCTGGCTGTTGGGATCGACGGCTTTGCGTTTGTCGGCGAGGTGGTCACCGATGGGCCGTCCAATCCGCTCTACTCCGAAGTGGCGCGGGGTGGATCCTGGCTCTCAGCTTATGCGGAGCGTCCATGGATCGCGGTTGCCCCCATCATGGGCTTTGTCGGAATGGCGCTGGCACTGCGGGGCCTGATCGCTGGCCGCGAGGTGTCCACGCTGCTGTGGTCGAAGCTTGGGATCACAGGCGTGATCTCTTCGGTTGGGCTGACGATGTTTCCGTTCATCCTTCCGTCGACCGTTGATCCAAACAGCTCGCTGACTGTGTGGGATAGTTCATCCTCGCATATGACGCTCTTCATCATGCTGGTCTGCACCGTGATCTTTATGCCTTTGATCCTGATGTACACCGCGTGGGTCTACAAAGTGCTCTGGGGCAAGGTCACCGAGGCCGACGTCACCAGCAACTCCGACACTGTCTACTGAGAAAGGAACAAGCTGATGTGGTATTTCGCTTGGCTGCTTGGCCTTCCACTCGCTGCAATCTTCGCCGTCATGAACGCCATGTGGCTCGAGCTGCAGCGTGACCGGAAGCTTGCGGAAGAAGACGACGAACCGGCGCCGGTCGTTGTCGGGGAATAAGGGACGAGGTGCGCGTCGACTGTGTGTGACGCGTCCCGACCCGAGGAGGAACGATGGATAGAAGATCATTTTTGACTGCTGCCCTTGCTGGCGGTGTAGCCGCTGGATTGGTCACGCGTGGCGAGCAAGCCAGCGCCCAGACAATCCAGACATCTGCGAAGATCGTCATCATAGGCGCCGGCGCGGCCGGTATGGCTCTGGCAAACAGGTTGGTGCGGCGCCTCGATGGCGCGCAGATCACGATGATCGACCCGCGCCCCAATCACTTGTATCAGCCTGGCCTGACCCTTGTTGCGGCGGGGCTCAAACCCGCCAGCTACGTGGTCTCTGAGAATTCGGATTGGTTGCCCGGCGGCGTGTCGTTTGTCGCCGACAAGGTGTCCGCCGTGGATGCGATCAGCAAGACTGTTTCGACCGAAGGTGGCCAGACGGTGGACTATGACTGGCTGGTCGTCGCACCTGGTCTGGTCTTGGATCACGATGCTATCGACGGCTTCAGCCTCGACATGGTCGGCGAGAACGGGATTGGCGCGCTTTACGCAGGGCCCGAATACGCGGCAAAGACATGGACCGCAGCCAGCCGCTTCACCGAAGAGGGCGGCACGGGACTTTTTACCCGGCCTGCCACGGAAATGAAATGTGCCGGTGCGCCGCTTAAGCACACCTTCCTGATCGACGATATCGCGCGCCGGGCAGGCAATTCCGGCCGGGTCAACATGGTCTATGCCGCGCCGCAAGGGTCGCTCTTCGGGGTGCCGATCGTGGCCGAGAAAGTCCGCATGCTGTTCGAGGACCGCGGTGTCGACACCATGATGAACCGCACGTTGACGGCAATCGACTCGGGCACGAAGCGCGCGACCTTCGCGACCGAGACCGGGACGGAAGAGGTCGATTACGACTACATCCACGTCATCCCGCCGCAACGCGCGCCGGAGTTCGTGGTCCAGTCGGGTCTGGCCTGGGCTGACCGCTGGACGGATCAGGGCTGGGTCGAATGTGACATGCAGACCCTGCAGCATCTGCGCTTCCCCGAAATTTTCGCGCTTGGCGACGTGGCCGGAGTGCCCAAGGGCAAAACGGCAGCCTCGGTCAAGTGGCAGGTTCCGGTTGTCGAGGATCACCTGATTGCGGCCATCGAAGGTCGTGAGGGGACGGAAACCTACAATGGCTACACATCCTGCCCACTGATCACCCGCATCGGCAGCGCGATGCTGGTGGAGTTTGATTACAACAACAACCTGACCCCGTCCTTCCCGGGCATGATTGCGCCATTGGAAGAGCTGTGGATCAGCTGGTTGATGAAGGAAGTGGCGCTGAAAGCCACCTACAATGCCATGCTGCGTGGCAGGGCCTGAGGAGGGCGAGAGATGAAAGACCTGACATTCGGAACCCTTATTGCCGTCTTCGAAGAGATTTTTGGGCGTGGCTTGTTCTGGGCAATGGTGGTTGCAGCTGCTTTGGTGACACTGGCCTACCTTTTCGTTCTCATTCGCGATCGTGCTGTGAGCTGGAAGAAATTCCTGATTGCCCAGCTGTCCATGCCTGTTGGTGCTGTCCTCGCGGTCTGGTTCGTGATGGTAATGACCAAATCCAAACTGTCCGATCTAGGCGGGCCCGTCGACCTGATCGTGTTCCTTGGCATTGGTGCGGCAGGGGCGGTTGGTATGGCGATCCTCGTCTACACGCTCGAAGCGCTATTGGGCACGAAACGAACCAAAGGTGAGGCGGATCTTTGACCGCAACATCTAATTGGTAGACACTGTCATGCAAATTCCCGATCTCGACACAGCTCCAACACGGCAAGAGCCTTGGCTCGCGCATTTCCCGATCACCCTCTTCGGGTCAACCATGGGGCTGTTTGGCCTTGCGTTAGCTGCACGGGCAGCAGGTCTTACGGCCGTTTCTGACGGCGTCGCCGGGGCAGGGGCCTTGGTGCTTTTGGGTTTGTTGGCGCTCTACATAGCGAAAGCCATTCGGTTTCCCGGACACGTGGCTGAGGAATGGAACCACCCGGTCCGCCTGATGTTTTTTCCAGCGGCCAACATCTCGATCTTGCTGCTGGCGCTGTTGCTGCAGGATATCGCTCCGACGCTGTCCACCGCGTTATGGGTTTTTGCAGCAAGCATGCAGGCGGTCCTCACGCTTGTGATCGTCTCGGCCTGGATGTCTCACAGGGCTTTTCCGCATCAGACCCTGTCGCCGGCATGGTTCATTCCAGCAGTCGCCAATGTGATCGTGCCCTTGGGTGGCGTGCATTTGGGGCTTCAAGAGCCAAGCTGGTACTTTTTCTCGGTCGGTATCATTTTCTGGCTGATCCTGCTCACGCTTGTCTTTAACCGGATCATTTTCCACGATCCTTTGCCCGGAAAGCTGCAGCCGACACTCGTCATTTTGATAGCACCGCCTGCGGTTGGCTTCCTGGCCTGGATCGAACTGAACGGCGGTCAGATCGACGCATTCGCGCGCATCTTAATGAACACCGGCTTGTTCTTCGCGGGGCTGGTCGCGCTGCAGGTGCCGGCGCTGCTGCGGCTCCCTTTCGCTCTGTCTTTCTGGGCGTTGTCGTTCCCGCTTGCTGCGCTGACGACCGCCGTTTTCAGATACGCGGCGCTCACCGGATCTGACCCGTTTCGCGTGTCAGGCTTTGCTTTGCTTGGCCTGCTCGCTCTCACCATCCTCGTGATCGGCGTGCGCACAATCCGTGCCGCCTTTGCCGGGGATATCTGCAAACCGGAATAACTCCGAAAACGATAGGAAAAACCATGAAGAAACTCCTCCTCTCCGCGGTTCTTGTCATGTCATCAGCCGTTTCCGCTTTCGCGGAAGGCCCGAGCAACGTTGTCACAGTTGTGACCTCGCCCGATCCCCAAACGCAGCTGATGTCGATGGTGCTGACCATGCAGGCGGCACAGCAAGGGGCCTCAGCTCACATCTTGCTTTGTGGTCCCGCTGGGGATCTGGCCCTCAAGGACGCGCCGGAAAGCGCGACGACCGGACAGCCTCCGCGCGACATGAGCCCGCAAGGCCTTATGCAGATGATCCAGACCAATGCTGGCGCGACGGTCGAGGTCTGCGCGATCTATCTGCCGGGGCGTGGAGAGGGACCCGAGGTGCTGCTTGATGGCATTGGCGTCGCGAACCCGGGCGAAATGGCAGCCAGACTCATGGATCCCGATGCCCGTGTCTTGAGCTTCTAAGAGGCCGCCGGGGCTGCGGTACCTTGAGTGCTGCGGCCCCTTTGACTCCTTTCAGCTGACTTTCTATTCGTCGGAAACTTTACCGCGCATCTGCTTTGCAACGATGAGCGAGGCCGGTAGTGCAGCGGCGAAACCAATGCCAGCTGCGATCAACAGCGGCACCAATGTATCGTACCCCAGTACCAGCGACACGACGATCGCAGATCCCGCGAGGGTCGTACTGATGAGAGAGTAGAGTATGCCAGCCAATCCAAACATGCCGTGATTCCTTTTGCAGACAGTAGCCCGACGATAGGGGTCCTCATCGATATTTCATTGATATAGATCAATAAGATAACCGAAATTCAGTCAGGACGCTGCGAGCTGCTCTCGCGCTGTCTTTAGGCAGCTTGCGACATCGCGATACGTATCGGCGTTTGGAGAGCTCTTGCGCCATGCAAGTGCCACGTCGCGGGGGATCGCCCCTTCTACATTCCCAAGATGCAGGTGATGGGTCTTCGAGATGCCAGCATCCACAGCGAGCTTTGGCAGGAGAGTGATCCCAAGGTCTTCTTCGACCATAGCGACAAGCGTCGACAGGCTTGTCGCCGAAAAACTCTCATCCTCGTCAAGGTTGATGCCGGAGAAACTGGAAAGTGCGTGTCTTTGCAAACAGTGACCTTTTTCCAGCAGCAGAAGGTGGCGATCCACCAAATCATCGGCGCCGACCTTGTCTCGGTTGCCCAATGGATGATCCGCGGGCGTTGCGAGATAGTATCCGTCCGAGAAAAGGGCTTCTGTCTCGATCTGCGGCGGGAGCGGATGGGGGAGGGCGAGCAACAGAAGGTCCAGACGACCGTCGATCAACCCTTCGACCAGTTGGTCCGTGAGCTCCTCGCGCAGATAGAATTTCGTGTCAGGCAGGCGCTGGCGCAGGAGTGGCATGGCCCTTGGCATGAGGTACGGACCAACCGTGGGGATTGTTCCAAGCCGAATGCTTGAGGTCCCGGCGGAGTTCTCTCGCTCTGCACGGTCTTCGAAGTCCTGGACCTCGGAAAGAATACCCCGCGCGCGCTCCGCCAACTCCCTGCCGACAGGTGTCATCATGACATTGTGTTTCGTCCGCTCCGCGACTTGAACGCCAAGACGTTCCTCCATCTCCTTCAAGCCGGTCGACAAGGTCGACTGCGTGACGTTGCAAAGCTCAGAGGCGCGCGAAAAATTCTGCGTCTCGTCCAAAGCGACGAGAAAGCGGAGTTGGCGAAGGGTTGTCATCGGTAATCGCTTTATTGAATGACGGTGTGCGATACAATCAATTTCTCAAATAAATCTACATCTCCTATGTAACGCGCAAGGCGCTAACAGAAGGAAGATGACCATGAACGCACATACACCGGTACCGAACGAAGCCCCCGTGGGTTTGCCCCGTCTGAACGAGCCAGCGCCCGCCTTTGACGCGCTGACAACGGACGGCCGCAAAACCAACGAAGACTACAAAGGAAAGTGGCTGATCCTGTTCTCCCATCCCGCAGATTTCACACCTGTCTGCACCACGGAATTCATGGCGTTTGCCAATCGCGCCGATGATTTCGCAGCACTGGATACCGAGCTGCTGGGTCTGTCGATCGACAGCCACTATGCGCACATCGCATGGATGCGTTCCATCAAGGACACGTTCGGCGTTGAGATTCCGTTCCCGATCATCGCGGACCTCGACATGAAGGTGGCGCAGGCTTTTGGCATGATCCAGCCCGGCGCATCCGATACGCAGGCCGTGCGCGCAACGTTCATCATCGACCCTGAAGGCATCTTACGGGCGATGGTGTACTATCCGATGACCAACGGGCGCTCGGTCGACGAATTCGTTCGTTTGGTGACGGCCCTGCAAACATCGGACGAAAACAAGGTTGCAACACCAGAGAACTGGCAACCCGGCGACGATGTGATCGTACCGCCCCCCGCGACTGCCTCGGCCGCTGAAGCCCGCATGGCGGAAGGGTTTGAAACCAAGGACTGGTATTTCTCGACCAAGTCCCTCTGACTATCCTTCGGAAGGCCCGGCGACGTCAGAAGCAGCGACGTCGCGCCTGATACCAAATGCTTCATCTGGAACGGCAAAATGGAAACAACATGGATCGACAAATTCAAAGGCCTTAGCCGCCTCCCTGCAGAGATCAGAGATGAACTGGTGTCGGGAAGCGAGATCGTCGGGGTCCCACCCGGAACGCAGATCTTTGCTCCGGGGCAGACTGCGGATAACCTTTGGTTGCTTCTGGACGGCACCGTCAAGGTCCAGCAAAAATCCGACACGGGACGAGAGGTGTTTCTTTACCGCGTTCACGCAGGTGAAAGCTGCGTTCTGACGACGGCCTGCATGCTCGCGTTTGAGGACTATGCTGCTGAGGGGACTTCTGAGACCGACGTCGAAGCGGTTGCGATCCCAAGGAAGACATTCGACGATCTCGTTGCGAAATCGCCGGTGTTTCGTGAGTTTGTCTTCACTGCCTATTCGCGGCGGATCACCGATCTGTTCACCTTGATCGACGATATCGTCTTCCAACGCATGGACGTACGCTTGGCCTCCCGTCTACTGAAACTGGCTGACGAGCAGGGTGTTGTCCACGCGACCCATGCTGTTTTGGGAACAGAACTGGGTACGGCGCGCGAAGTCATTTCGCGAACACTTTCCGAGTTTCATCGTCGTGGGTGGATCGAACAATCCCGTGGCGAAGTGTACTTGACGGATCGTGACGGACTCGAGCGGTTGGTCAAGTCTGCTGGCGCGTAGTCAACACAGCATCAAAAGGCGATAGGTCCAACCTTAAAAGAGTTCATGATGACACAGGACACACGTGCATTCTGGAATAGGGTGGCGCGGCGCTACGCTCAAATGGATATTCGCAATCCAGACGCCTATGAACAGACGCTGGACAGCATTCGTGCGAACTTGTCTGAGAAGGATTGTGTGCTGGAACTGGGGTGCGGAACAGGGACGACAGCGTTCAGATTGGCTCAGAACGTTCGTCGTTATGTGGCAAGTGACTACTCATCTGAGATGATCGACATTGCCATGGAGAGACAGCCACCCGAGACACGCGAGAACCTAGACTTTCATGTCGGGCAGATCGGCGACGAGAACCACCCAACCGGGCCCTTCAACATGGTCCTTTGTTTCAATTTCCTACATCTCCTAGACGACAGAAAAACGATACTCGCGAAAATCCACATGTCCCTTGAACCCGGGGGCTTGTTTGTCTCGAAGACACCTTGCGTCAGCGGATTATTCACGCTGCTACGACCCGTTGTTTTGATCCTTCATGCTTTCGCAAAGGCTCCCTGTTTCAAGTTTCTGTCATCGAAGCGGCTGGAAACAGAGATCAAGACTGCAGGCTTCGAAATCATTGAGACCGCACGCCACCCGGAAGGGTCTGTGAGGCACGTTATCGTCGCAAAAAAGCTCAATAATACAACGGCGTAGATCGCTTCCGCTGACGGTGAGGCGGACGATAATTCGCCTAACATGCACGTCTTTTTTGAGTTTGGTGACTTGGTCACCAAAGCTGTGAGCCATGCTGTGCGATAGCGTCACCAGAGATTCTCAATGGAGTGAAACATGACCACCAACATGGGAAAATTTGATCGTGGCGGACGCCTCGCGATTGCTGCGGTTCTGCTGTTTCTTGCCTTTGGCACCAGTGCCTTGGGCGCAGGCATCCTGTCCTGGCTGGCACTGATCGTCGCTGGCGTCTTCACGCTGACGGCGTTTGTCGGCAACTGCCCGCTTTACAGCGTCATTGGCCTCAAGACGTGCAAGGACTGCTGATGATCGAGACTGCTTTCACTCCGATCGCGTCCCTCGCAGGGGGCGTTCTGATTGGCATCGCCTCGACACTTTTGATGCTGACTTTGGGACGGGTCATGGGCGCAACGGGCGTCCTTGCCGGTCTGTTTCAACCGGCCTCGTCCCAGGACTTTGCATGGCGCGCCGCACTCCTTGCCGGCATGGTGAGTGGTCCTGCGCTTGTCTGGCTGATGTCGGGTGAAATGCCTGCGGTCGAGGTGCCGATTTCAACGGTCGCGCTGATCGTTGGAGGCCTGATCGTGGGTGTAGGCGTGACCTATGGCGCCGGCTGTACGTCCGGGCATGGAGTTTGCGGGATGGCGCGACTGTCACCGCGCTCTATCGCAGCCACCGTGACGTTCATGATCTTCACGGGGGTGACTGTTTACCTCGTTCGTCATGTGTTCGGAGGCTGAAACATATGCGTCTTCTTTCAACTTATCTGATCGGGCTGATCTTTGGTGTCGGGATTTCGATCTCAGGCATGGCGAACCCCGCCAAGGTTCTGAACTTCTTCGACATTGCGGGCACGTGGGATCCTTCGCTGATCTTCGTCATGGGCGGGGCACTGGTGACCACCTTCATCGGCTACAAGATCGTTATCGGTCGGTCGGCGCCCGTGTTCGAAAGCGGATTCAGCGTTCCAACCAACCGCACGATTGATGCGCGTTTGATCGCAGGGTCGGCTGTCTTTGGCATTGGCTGGGGTATCGCGGGATTCTGCCCCGGTGGCGCGCTTCCCGCGCTTGGCACTGGTCGCTGGGAAGTGATCGCCTTCACCGCGGCCCTTATCGCGGGGATCTTCCTCGCCAAATTCACTCAATCCATCGGAACAACGAAGACGTAACCCGCGTCTTGAGGAGGAAAAAATGACCGACCACCCAGTCGATATCACCGTGAAACCCGACGTTCAGGCTTTCTTTGACGAAGCTACTAACACCATCACCTATATCGTCAAGGATCCGGCTTCGAACAGCTGCGCCATCGTCGATAGCGTGATGGATATCGACTACTCCGCCGGCCGCATCACGTTTGATCATGCTGATGAGCTGATCCGCCAGATTGAGACTCAAGGTCTCAAACTGGAATGGATCATCGAAACGCATGTGCACGCAGACCACCTGAGTGCTGCGCCCTACATCCAGCAGAAACTGGGCGGCAAGATCGGTGTCGGCTCTAAAATCACCGTCGTGCAGGAAACCTTCGGCAAGGTCTTCAACGAAGGCACCGAGTTCGAACGCGATGGCTCGCAGTTCGATGCGCTGTTCGAGGACGGCGACACCTACATGGTCGGTGAGATGCAGTGCTTCGCCACGTACACGCCGGGCCACACACCCGCATGCATGGTTCATGTGATGGGCGATGCCGCGTTCGTGGGCGATACGCTGTTCATGCCGGACGGCGGATCGGCGCGCTGTGACTTCCCCGGCGGTTCAGCCGAAGAGCTTTACGACAGCATCCAGAAGGTGCTGGCGCTGCCTGACGAGACGCGGCTGTTCATGTGCCATGACTATGGTCCCAATGGCCGAGCGATTGCGTGGGAAACCACCGTGGCAGAGCAGAAAGCGTCCAATATCCACGTGGGCGAGGGCAAGACGAAAGAGGATTTCGTCAAGTTCCGTACCGAGCGTGATGCACAGCTCTCTATGCCGAAACTCATCATTCCATCCCTGCAAGTGAACATGCGCGCAGGCGAAGTGCCGACGGATCAAGATGGCAACCCAATGCTCAAAGTGCCGGTCAACGGCCTCTAAAGAAAGAAAACAAAATGAAATCGATCATGCTGGCGACCGTTGTCGCTCTCTCAGCAACCGCGGCGCTTGCAGAAGGTCAAATGCCCGGTGCCCATTTCATCGAAAACTGGGATTTGGATCAGGACGGTGCTGTCAGCCTTGAAGACATCACCACCCGCCGCGGCGATGTTTTCCTGACCTTCGACGCCGACGAAAACGGCGCGCTCGATGCTGAAGAATACGTGTATTTCGACGAAGCCCGCGCCAACGACATGGAAAACAACGGTGGCCATGGTCAAGGGAATGGGATGCGTCGCGCCTCCGAAGGCATGACACTTGCCTTCAACGATACTGATGGCAACGGCGAAGTATCCCGCGAGGAATTCCTTGCGCACTCGGCAGATTGGTTGGCCATGCTCGATCGAAATGGTGACGGCGGCGTCACGACCGCCGATTTCGGTCGGCAATAGGGAGGAAACCCATGGAATTGAAGAGAATAACTGACAAGGTCTCAGTCAGTCCACAAATCACTCCGGACGATATTGAGGAGCTGGCCGGTCAGGGCTTTCGGGCCATCATCTGCAACCGGCCCGATGGAGAAGGGGCGGACCAACCTTCATTCGAAGAAATCGAAGCCGCGGCCAAGGCTGCGGGCATCGAGGCACGCTACGTGCCCGTACAGTCCGGCATGGTCCGCGATGAAGACGTTGCTGCCTTTGGCACGGCTTTGAAGGAGACACAGCGTCCGGTGCTGGCCTATTGCCGGACCGGAACGCGATCTGCGACCTTGTGGTCCTTCCACGAAAGCAAGAAGCGCCCGATGCCGGAGATCCTCGCCGCAACGAAGGCTGCTGGCTATGACATGAACGGTGTCGCGCGGCGTATCGCCAATGGTGGCAAGACACCCACCGACACGGGCGACGCGCATTACGAAGTGGTGATCGTGGGCGCAGGGGCAGGGGGCATTTCGGTTGCCGCGAGCCTGAAGTCTCGCAAACCGGGTCTCAATATCGCTGTGATCGATCCGGCGGATATTCACTACTATCAACCTGGCTGGACAATGGTTGGTGGTGGCGTGTTCGATCCGCAAACCACTGCCAAAACCATGGGCTCCCTCATTCCCCAAGGCGTTCATTGGATCAAATCGGCGGTGGCCGCCTTTGAGCCGCAGAACAATGCCGTCATCCTCGATGGCTGCCGCGTTGTGAAATACGATCGTCTGGTCGTTTGCCCGGGTCTCAAGCTGGATTGGGACGCCGTTGAAGGCCTTGAGGAGACGCTAGGCCGCAACGGTGTGACGTCCAATTATCGCTATGATCTTGCGCCTTATACCTGGCAACTTGTGCAGGAGTTGAAGGAAGGCCGTGCGCTCTTCACCCAGCCTCCCATGCCTATCAAGTGCGCGGGCGCGCCACAAAAGGCCATGTATCTGTCCGGTGATGCCTGGCACCGTGATGGCCGTTTGAAGAACATTGACATCCAGTTCATGAATGCGGGCGGCGTCCTGTTCGGCGTGAAGGACTATGTCCCGGCGCTCGAACAATACATTGAGAAGTATGACGCGACGCTGAACTTCTTCCACAACCTGACCTCGGTTGATGGCCCGGCAAAGACCGCCACCTTCAAGGTCGCCAAGCCTGACACAGATCCGACCGAGGTGACGGTCGAGTTTGACATGATGCACGTTTGCCCGCCTCAGGTGGCACCGGACTTCATCCGCGTCTCCCCACTGGCCGATGCGGCAGGCTGGGTCGACGTGGATCAATCGACGCTACGCCACAAGAGCTTCGACAATATCTGGTCGCTTGGTGATGTCATGAACGCGCCCAACGCCAAAACGGCTGCCGCTGCGCGCAAACAGGCGCCTACGGTGGGTGACAACATTGTGGCCGATATCGCGGGTCGTTCGCCCACATCCGCCTATGACGGCTATGGCTCCTGCCCGCTCACGGTGGAGCGCGGCAAGATCGTGCTGGCAGAGTTCGGCTATGGCGGCGTTCTCAAGCCCAGCTTCCCCTCCTTCCTGCTGGATGGCACGAAGCCGAGCCGCGCGGCGTGGTTCCTCAAAGAAACGATGCTGCCACCGATCTACTGGAAGGCCATGCTGAAAGGCAAAGAGTGGATGGCCAAACCTGAAAAGATCAAGGTCGCAGCCGAGTAAGGCTGCGCCCCTAACTCGCAAAACCTCCCTTCTTGCGCGATGACTGGCGGACGAACTCCTGTGCGAACAGAAGAGTTCGTCCGCTCCTATTTGACGGAAAAGATGATGTCCCATTCCTTGCGCCGGTTCGTTCCAATCCTTGACTGGGGTCGCCAGTACGACCGCAAGGCATTGTCGAACGACATGATCGCGGCGGTGATCGTCACGATCATGTTGATCCCACAGTCGCTGGCCTACGCATTGCTTGCTGGTTTGCCCCCGGAAGCGGGGATCTATGCCTCTATCGCGCCCATCATCTTATATGCGGTTTTCGGGACCAGCCGCGCCTTGGCCGTTGGGCCGGTGGCCGTTGTCTCCCTTCTGACCGCGTCAGCTATCGGGCAGGTAGCCGAGCAGGGGACCGCCGGGTACGCGGTCGCAGCCCTCACGCTGGCCTTCTTGTCAGGCGGGTTTCTGGTGCTCTTGGGCGTGTTGCGCCTTGGCTTTCTGGCGAATTTCCTGAGCCACCCGGTGATCGCCGGGTTCATCACCGCTTCGGGTATTCTGATCGCGACAAGTCAGTTGAAACACATCCTCGGTGTCAGCGCCCACGGTCACACGTTGCCCGAGATGTTGGCTTCGATCTTTGCGCACCTGAATGAAGTCAACTGGATCACGGTGCTCCTTGGTGTCAGTGCGGCCGGGTTCCTGTTTTGGGTCCGGGGCAATCTCAAACCGCTCTTGAAGCGGCTTGGCACCGGGCCATTGCTCACCGATCTGCTGGCGAAAGGTGGCCCTGTCTTCGCAGTCGTGGGAACAACGCTGGCCGTGTGGGGTGGGGGACTCGCTGAACTGGGCGTGAAGATCGTAGGCGACGTGCCCCAAAGTCTACCGCCACTCACCATGCCGGGCCTGTCGGGCGAACTCGTCGGCGCGCTGTTGATCCCCGCAGTTTTGATTTCGATCATCGGCTTTGTGGAAAGCGTATCGGTTGCCCAAACGCTCGCGGCCAAGAAACGTCAACGTATCGACCCTGATCAGGAACTGATCGGGCTGGGTGCGGCCAATCTTGGGGCCGCATTCACCGGCGGTTTCCCCGTGACGGGTGGCTTCTCGCGGTCTGTTGTGAATTTCGACGCAGGTTCAGAAACCCCGGCCGCCGGGATTTACACCGCAATCGGTCTGGCGTTCGCCGCGGTGGCGCTGACGCCACTGGTGTACTTCCTGCCCAATGCGACCTTGGCGGCAACTATTATCGTGGCAGTCCTTTCACTCGTGGACCTGTCGATCCTAAAAAAGACTTGTGGATATTCCCGTGCTGACTTCATTGCCGTGGCTGCCACGATCCTTCTGACACTTGGCATGGGAGTCGAAGTCGGCGTGGCAAGCGGGGTGATTATTTCAGTCCTTCTGCATCTTTACAAAACGTCCCGGCCTCACGTGGCCGAAGTGGGTCTTGTCCCCGGCTCTCAGCACTTCCGCAATATCCATCGGCATGAAGTTGAAACGATCCCGTCGCTTGTGACCTTGCGCGTCGATGAAAGCCTTTATTTCGTGAATGCCCGGTTCCTCGAGGATCTGATCCAATCCCGCGTCACCGACGGGTGCGAGGTGCAAAACGTGGTACTGATGTTCTCCGCAGTGAACGCGGTGGACTATTCTGCGCTTGAAAGTCTAGAAGCAATCAATGCCCGTCTCAAGGATATGAGCATTGGCCTGCACTTGTCAGAAGTTAAGGGACCTGTGATGGATCGTCTGAAACGCTCACACCTGATAGAGGATTTGAACGGAAAGATATTTCTGTCCCAGTATGACGCTTGGAAGGAACTCACCCGAGCTCCAGTGCCTCAAGCCGCCGTGTGAACCCAAGTCACCTAGCAAAGTGCTCTTAAGGACGCTCTCGGACTACCGAGTGCGAGCGCTTGCTGGCTATTGTTACAAAATATTAGAACAACATTTTTTTCTTATTGCGCGGATCGATTGAAGATCGGACAGACTCGCTGGGTCGTCTGCTGCCTATGCCGCTGTTCCGACCATGCGCAATCACCGCCATTGGCTTGTCTTTGCGCGGTGCAGGGTGGCAGATTTTCCTTCATGTGCGTATGGTGTGCATTACGAGTACGTCTTAGGTTCTGGCGCGCCCGAGGAGATCGCTGAATGCACTTGAACGCAGCCACTCAGGCCGCGCGGTTGTCTACTGCTCCCATGATGGACTGGACAGACAGCCATTGCCGATACCTGCATCGACTGATGTCGCGGCAGGCGTTGCTTTATACGGAAATGGTCACGGCGCCGGCAATTACACGGGGCGATGCGGAGCGGTTTCTGGCCTATGACCCTGCGGAGCATCCCTTGGCCTTGCAGATTGGCGGCTCTGATCCCACGGAATTGGCGCAGGCGACGCGGATTGCGGCGCAGTATGGCTATGACGAAATCAACCTAAACGTTGGCTGCCCGTCGGACCGGGTCCAATCTGGCTGTTTCGGAGCCGTTTTGATGCGGCAACCGGCGTTGGTCGCGGATTGTGTCAAGGCGATGCAGGATCAGACCGCGATCGAGATTACCGTGAAGTGTCGCATCGGTGTCGACGAGCAAGACCCGCACGAGGCACTGCCACGCTTCCTTGATGCGATGCTCGGGGCCGGGGTCCGGCGCGCGACCGTGCATGCGCGCAAGGCCTGGCTGGAGGGGTTGAGCCCGAAGCAGAACCGCGATGTGCCACCGCTTGATTATCCTCTGATTTACCGTATGAAACAGGCGTTTTCCGATATTCATCTGTCCATCAACGGCGGCATTGCCACGCTTGACGAGGCGGAGGCGCATCTGGCGCAGGGAATGGACGGCGTGATGGTCGGGCGCGCGGCCTACCACACGCCCGCCGAAATCCTTCTAGACGCCGACGCGCGGATATACGGCGCGGAAGCGACAAGCCGCACCGCAGAGGAGATCGCCTTTGCCATGCTGCCGTACATCGACGCGCATCTGGCAACCGGCGGACGGCTGAACCAGATCACGCGCCATATGTTGGGCCTTTTCGCCGGACGCCCCGGCGCGCGTGGCTGGAAAAGAGCGCTGTCGGAGGAGGCGCACAAAGACGGCGCGGGGCCGGAGGTGATCCTGCGCGCGCTTGATCACGTCACACAGCACGCCGCCTGAGCCCCCGATTTCCGATTGCGATGCACGGGGGTCAGGGCTATACCGCCCTGCACGCACCCATAGCTCAGCTGGATAGAGCGCTGCCCTCCGAAGGCAGAGGTCAAAGGTTCGAATCCTTTTGGGTGCGCCATTCTCCCCTTGCATGACCCGCGCCGTTTGGATTGTGTTCGCCAGATTGCCGTCCACGAAAGGTCCGTCGATGCAGGTTTCAGTTTCCGATATTCATGCCGTGTCCGAGGCCGCGTTGCGTGCTCATGGGGCAGGGGCATTTCAAGCGGATCAAGTGGCCCGCGCCGTGGCCCGTGCGGAAGAGACTGAAAACATCATCTGCGGGCTCTATTACCTCGACAGCTACTGCATCCAACTGGCTTCAGGCCGGGTGAACGGCACGGTCGAGCCCGCGGTGACGCGGCCCAAACCGGGCGTCGTGTTGACCAATGCACGCTTCGGCTTTGCGCAACCTGCATTCGCACGTGGCCTGCCGCAGGCGCTGGATGCCGCAAAGGAAAACGGTGTCGCAACCTTCTCCGTCGCGCATGCCCACACCTGCACGTCGCTTGGTTTTTTCACCGAACAGATCGCGGCGCAGGGGTTGATCGGCATGGGTTTCACCAACGCTTCGGCCATCGTGGCAGCCCCGGGTGGCCGTGCGCCGGTTCTTGGTACAAACCCGATCGCGATGACCATTCCCGGCGACGGTACGCCCGCGATGCATGCAGATTTTTCGACCTCGGCGGTGGCACTTGGCAAGATCACAATGGCCAAGGCCGCGGGAGAGACCATTCCGCTGGGATGGGCCGTTGATGCCTCGGGGAAGCCAACGACAGATCCAGAGGCCGCGCTCGCAGGCGCGCTGGTGAGTGCTGCGGGGCCGAAAGGATGGGCGTTCGGTCTTTTGGTCGAGGTGATGGCGGCCGGCTTGACCGGGTCGGTCAATTCACTCGATGTGCGGGGGCTGAAGCTCGCTGATGGCGCGCCGCACGACCTGGGGCAGACGTATCTGCTGATTGACCCGGAGGCCCATTCAGGCGGCGATGTCATGCGCGCACGCCTTGCGCGGGTCGCGGATGTGATCGCGTTGGATGGCGGCGACGGACGCATTCCCGGCGTGCCACGCAGGCAAATTGATCCGGTCGAAGTTCCCGATGTTCTCTGGGCACAGGCCCAGGCGCTGGCCCGCGCTTAGGCGTCGTCGGTTTTCGCGGATGACATGTTGGCCGCCGCCGCGTCACGGGCGGCAGCCTCTTTGCGTTTGGCCAGGACGGTCCATCCGGCATAGGCCGCCGCGAGAACAACGAATACGGCGATATGTCGAATGGCCATTGGTCTTACTCCGCTGCTTGTGTTCGTTTCGGAAGCACCCAATTGGGACGCGGGAAATGACAAGTGTAGCCATTCGGAATCCGCTCCAGATAATCCTGATGCTCTGGTTCAGCTTCCCAGAAATCGCCTACGGGCTCAACCTCGGTGACAACCGGGCCAGGCCAAATCCCGCTATGGTTGACATCGGCGATGGTGTCGAGTGCCGTCTGACGCTGGTCCTCGTCTAGGTAGTAGATCGCGGACCGATAGCTCATGCCACGGTCATTGCCTTGACGGTTGAGTGTGGTCGGGTCGTGGATCTGAAAGAAGAACTCCAACAATGTCCGGTAGCTTATGAGCTCGGGATCATAAACGATTTCAATGCCTTCCGCGTGGGTTCCGTGATTGCGATACGTCGCGTTGGGAACGTCACCGCCGGTATAGCCCACCCGTGTCGATTGAACGCCCGGAAGTTTGCGGATCAGATCCTGCATACCCCAAAAACAGCCACCGGCCAGAACTGCACGTTGTGTGCTCATGCCACATCCTCCACTTGATCCACGTATGCGCCATAGCCCTCGGCTTCCATATCATCGCGATGGATGAACCGCAGGCTGGCGGAATTGATGCAATATCTCAGGCCACCCCGGTCGCGCGGGCCATCCGGGAACACGTGGCCCAGATGGCTATCGCCGTGTTTCGAACGCACCTCGGTGCGGATCATGCCGGCGGTGGTGTCGCGATGCTCGGTCACATTGTCGATGGGTTTGGTAAACGACGGCCAGCCGCAGCCGCTCTCGAACTTGTCACCGGACGCAAAAAGCGGCTCACCCGAGACAATATCGACGTAGATGCCGGGCGCCTTGTTATCGAGATATTCGCCCGTGCCGGGGCGCTCTGTGCCGCTTTGCTGGGTGACGCGGTACTGCTCAGGCGTCAGCGTCGCGATCACGTCGGGGTTCTTGGTGTAGTCGGTCATGATCTTCCCCTTTTGGTTTCAGGCCAGAATATGGGGAGGCTTTGGTCACTTGTCCAACTGCACGACGTGAAAACGCCCCGCGGGCAGGGCAGGGCGCATGACGCATAGCTACCGATGTGGGAGAGTTAACCGCCCCAGCTGCGCACCGGACCGCAATCCATGTGCACGAAGTTCGAGCGGGAGTACCGGCCTACGCCACCTGCGTTGCATGAGCGTGCCGCATTGAACATCTGTGTGACCGACCGCGACTGCAGCTGCAGATCGGCCGCTTCACCACGGATGTGGCGTGAATTGCGCGCGACACCAGAGGACCGACGGCGCAGCATGGCATTCGTTTCAGCAGAGCGGTAGCCCGACAACAGCGTGTATGGCTCGCTTGTTTCCAAGAGATTATGCGCCGCCGTCATGATGTCGATCGTGCGGATATTGATATCCGTCACCTGGTCGTTGCGCCAATCGCGCATGAAGTAGTTCACTTCTTCCAACGCTGGCGCGATGTATTCGCCCTCAATCCAATAGATCATGTTCAGGCTTTCGCCCGCACGACCATTGTACATGTTGAGACGGCGAATATCGCCTGCGCCACGCAAAAGGCCCGTTGCATTCGCCATGACCGGCGCTGCCGCAACAGTGGTGGCCGCGAAAGCGCGCATCAGTGCGCGCCGCGAGAAATTAGTAGCCATGGGTTCACTGCCCCTTCATTCTGCCCGTTCCATTCAGCACCTCGACCGCCTGTCCCAGCGGCCTTAATCAAGCGAGTGCCATCCCCACAGGCTCAGTGCGACCTGAATGACACAATCGAAACTTTTCTGAAAGCCCCGACCGGCTCTGCCTGTGGATACTTCTCCATTTTTCGGCGATTTTTTGCCGGTTTAGCGGGATTCCGCCGATGTGCGTTAAGGATTGAGCCGGTCACGAGGTGGCGGGCGTCCACGCTCCAAGTCCGGATAACCTCCGTTGCAATGAGGAAACTACGCTGAAAAACTTACGGAAACGTGAATGGACTCGCAGATGCGCTCACGCAAGGGTGAGATATTGACGGCTGCACTGAAATTTGACCCGGGGATAAAATGACATGTTGAAATACGCGAGGCTTTCGCTTCTTTCGCTCGCGCTTGCGGCCGCACCAGCCGTGACGCTGGTCCTGACGCCATCGCAAGCCGAAGCTCAGGCATTTTCGAGTTTGCGGCAAGCGATCGCAGAGGCATCGGCAACCGAGGAACAACTCGCAGCCTTCTATCGGGAGCGCGAATTCCAGCCGATCTGGACGACCGCCGACGCCGCAGACCGGCGCAACGCTTTGTTCAGTGCGCTGGCTGAAGCGCGCAATCACGGCCTTCCGACCGCGCGTTATGACACGACGGATCTGGTCGCAGCGTTCGAAACCGCGACCAACCCCTATGAAATGGGGCGCGCTGATGTGCAGGCGTCGCTGTTGTTTCTGCAATATGCGCAAGACATCCACTCCGGCTTCCTGGAGCCGGGCGATATTGTAGGCGACATCGTCCACACTCTGCCGCGCCGCGATCCTCTGGAGCTGTTCACGGAATTCGTGGACGCAAACCCCTATGAATATATCGCCACACTGGCCCCGCAGCATCCCGAATACACGCGGCTGATGCGCGCCAAGCTGCATCTGGAAAACCTGATCGACAATGGCGGCTACGGCCCCACGGTTCAGGCCGGATCCCTGGCGCCTGGCAATTCCGGACCCTCCGTTGTGCAACTTCGCAACCGCTTGATCGCTTTGGGCTATCTCGAACGCTCCATGACAGCCGAGTATGATGCGCGGATGCAGCAGGCCGTCGTTGCGTTTCAATTGGCCAACGGCATCAGCCCCGATGGTGTTGCCGGAGGCGATACGATCCGCGCCGTGAACCGGTCCGCTTCAGAACATCTGTCCGAAGTGATCCTCGCGATGGAACGTCAGCGCTGGATGAACTTTGACCGAGGCGACCGGCATGTTTTCGTGAACCTGCCCGATTTCCACACCCGTGTGATCGACGATGGCGAAGTGACGTTCATCACCCGGTCCGTCATCGGCAGCCGCGACAGCGATCGGCGCACACCGGAGTTCTCCGACACGATGGAGCATATGGTCATCAACCCGTCTTGGTACGTGCCGCGCTCGATTGCGCGCGGGTATATCCCGTCGATCCTTGCCGGTGGCGCGAACCACTTGCAGTTGATGTCCAATGGCCGTCCGGTCAGCCGTGGCGCCGTGAACTGGAGCCGCGTGTCTGCGTCGAACTTTCCGTTCGACCTGCGACAGCCCCCGGGCCCGCGCAATGCACTTGGCCTCGTGAAGTTCATGTTCCCGAACCAGTGGAACATCTATCTGCACGACAGCCCCGATCAGCATCTGATGACTCATGAAGTCAGGGCCTATTCGGCGGGTTGCGTGCGTCTCGATGATCCGTTCGAATTCGCTTACCATCTTCTGGCCGCCCAAGAAGACAGCCCGATCGATTTCTTTCAGACGATCCTGAATTCTGGCCGCGAGACCCAGGTGAACCTCGTCGAACCGGTCCCGGTTCATATCGTTTACTGGACCTCTTGGGTCGATACCGAAGGTCGGTTGAATTTCCGCAACGATATCTATGGGCGCAACGCCATCCTGCGGCAGGCGATTGCCAACCTCGGGGTGGAGATTCGCGGGGTGAACAGCTAAGTCCACCCCCGACACCATAGCGGGGGCCGCATGGCTGCTTACACGATCAAAGACATTGCAACGGCGCTTGGGGCAGAAGCCTTGGGCGCCGTTGATCTTGTGGTGAGCGGCGTGGCCGAGCCCGCGGCCGCCGGGCCCGATGATCTGGCGCTCGCCATGAAGCCGGAATTTGCCGAAGGGCTGAGCCAGGGACGCGCACGTGTTGCGGTGATTGGCCCGGGTATGGATTGGACAGTGCTTGGCCTGGAGGCTGCCATCATCGCACCCCGGCCGCGCTATGCGATGGCCGGGGTTACAGCTGCGATGGACCGGGGGCCTGCGATTGAACCGGGTATCCATCCCTCCGCTGTCATCGCGCCCTCCGCGGAAATCGGTGAAGACGCCGCCATTGGCCCGTTTGTTGTGATCGGCGCCGAGGCAAGGATCGGCCCGCGTGCCCGTATTGCGCCGCATACCAGCATCGGGAACCATGCGCGCATCGGCGCCGATGCCCTGTTGCACGAAGGGGTCCGGGTCGGCCATCACGTTCAGATCGGTGATCGCTTCATCGCGCAACCCGGTGCAGTTTTGGGCGGAGACGGGTTCAGCTTCGTGACGCCCGAGACCTCCATGGTCGAACAGGCCCGCGCGACGCTTGGAAAGGCCGAAAACGCCGCGACCGACCAAAGCTGGACCCGGATTCATTCGCTCGGCAGCCTGGTGATCGGCGACGACGTCGAGGTGGGCAGCAACGCCACCCTCGACCGGGGTACCATCGCCAATACGGAAATCGGTAATGGCACCAAGATCGATAACCTCGTGCATATCGGCCATAATTGCGTGATCGGTCAGGATTGCCTGATCTGCGGCCAGACCGGATTTGCCGGCTCGGTGCAGATGGGCGACCGCGTGGTTCTGGGCGGCAAGTGCGGCGTGAACGACAATATTGTGATCGGCAATGACGTGGTGGCGGCCGGATCCTCCAAACTTTTCACCAATGTGCCGTCAGGCCGCATGATCATGGGCCATCCCGCCGTGAAGATGGACACCCATGTCGAGATGTACAAAGCCCTGCGCCGCCTGCCACGCACCACGCGCGCCGTGACGGAACTGCAAAAAGCCCTGTCAAAGCCGGGTGATACACCCTAAATGGCCAGTCGAGAGGGAGAGGGCATTTCCATGGGCGAAAGCATTCACGACAGGGTCATTGCCATCATCGCCGAACAGGCGGTGCTTGAGCCATCCGATGTGTCCATGGACCAGACCCTTGAAGACCTTGGCATCGACAGCCTTGGGTTGGTGGAGTCGATCTTTGCCATCGAAGAAGCCTTCGATATTCAGGTGCCCTTCAACGCCAATGAACCTCAATCCAGCGCGTTTGATATTTCGTCCGTGGCGGCCATCGTGAAAGCCGTCGAAGGTCTTGTGGCCGAGCAGAAGGCCTGAGCGGTGCGCCGCGTTGTCATCACCGGGCAGGGGACGATCAATGCCCTCGGCCATGACGTGGCCCAGACGCTTGCCGCCTTTCGCCAGGGGCGCTGCGGGATCGGCCCATTGGCGCTGCGTGATGTCGAACGGCTCAGCGTCCGGATTGGCGGGCAGGTGCGCGATTACGATCCCGAAGCCCTTTTCAACCGGCAGCAGATCGCGCTTTACGACCGGTTCACGCAATTCACCCTGATCGCCACGAAACAGGCGCTTGAGGGCTGCGGCCTCGACTTTTCCGGCGCGCTTGCGACGCGTTCGGGCGTGGTCTTCGGCACGGCGGGCGGTGGGGTGAACACCTGGGATGAGAATTACCGTTCAGTCTATGAAGAGGGAAAGAACCGCGTCCACCCCTTCGTCGTGCCAAAGCTGATGAACAACGCCGCCGCAAGCCATGTGAGCATGGAATACAACCTCAAGGGCCCGTCGTTTTCGGTCGCGACGGCCTGCGCCTCTTCCAACCACGCAATGGGGCAGGCTTTCAACCTGATCCGCTGTGGGATGGCCGATGTGATGGTGACCGGCGGGGCCGAGGCGATGTTGAGCTTCGGAGGCGTGAAAGCCTGGGAAGGGCTCCGTGTGATGTCGAAAGACGCCTGCCGCCCGTTCAGCGCCAATCGCAACGGCATGGTGCAAGGCGAGGGGGCGGCCGTGTTCCTGTTTGAAGAATACGACCACGCAAAAGCGCGCGGCGCGGAGATCCTGGCAGAGGTGGTCGGCTTTGCGATGACCTCCGACGCCGCTGATATTGTCATGCCCTCGCAACAGGGCGCCGCGCGCGCCATCACCGGGGCGCTGACCGATGGTAAGCTCAACCCCGAAGATGTCTGCTACATCAACGCCCACGGGACCGGGACGGCGGCCAACGACAAGGTGGAATGCGCCGCCGTGGCCCATGCATTCGGCCACCATGCCGACGATCTGATGATCTCGTCGACGAAATCCATGCATGGGCACCTGATCGGAGGCACCGGCGCGGTGGAGCTTCTGGCCTGTATCATGGCGCTGAAGGACGGCATCGTCGCGCCGACCATTGGCTATGAAGAAGCCGATCCGGAATGCGCGCTCGACGTTGTCCCCAACGTGGCCCGCGAGGCCAAGGTCGAGGCGTGCCTGTCCAATGCCTTCGCCTTTGGCGGACTGAACGCCGTGCTGGCCCTGCGCGCGGCCCCCTAAGCAAAAGAAAGGCCCGCGCGGATCTGTGTCCGGCGGGCCTGTTTTGCGATGCTTTGTGTCGCGTCTATTCGCTCGCGGCCCCGTCTTCTTCGGCTGCTGCACCTTCCTGTTCTTCGATGAAGGCGATGATTTCGTCACGGCGTTCGACGAGGTTTTCATAGGCTGCCGTAAATCCACGCAGCGACGCAGATGTGGGCACAGGTACGCCGCCGATCTGCCCAAGCTCATCGCGGGTCAGCGCGAAAATGACGACCTGCGCGTCGGCCCCGTTCTGAAACAAGCCAAGATTGTCCTCGGTCAGCGATATCTGCACAAAACAGCCGACTGGACGGCAGAACGCATAGGGCAAAACCGCCGGTTCCTCTTCGTCGATCTGCAATTGCAAACCGGGGCTCAACAACGTGTCGAGTGGGGTCAGGATTGTGGCGTTGGCAATCGCGCCGTCTTCGTTGATCAGCGGAGCGGAGATGCGGAATTCCGCGACCGGGTTGCCGTTTTCCTCTTCCAACAATTGGAACATCTCGCAGCGGTCTGGCGCGATGTCGCCTTCCGAGCGGATACAGCGGATCTGCCAATCGCGGAAAATCTCGGCCACGAACGTCTCGCCTGCGGCGACCTCGCTGCGATCGGGAAGCACGAGCGGTTCGTCCTGCGCGGTAGCGGTGCCGGGAAGGGTCAACGCGCCCAACGCGGTAAACGTGGCGAGTGTCTTGTGCACATTCATCGTCATGTGTCCTCTTGCTTTGTCTGATGGCTCTGCTCGAACGCGCGCGCGCCCTGCCATTCCTGCGTGTGGCTAGCATGGAGAAGGGGGGGCTGTCAGGGATAAAAAAACCACTGCGATACAGAGGTAAGGCGGGTGAAACCACCTCTGCCTGGAACCCGAATTTGCAGGCGAACGCCGCTGCAAATAGCGAAAGGGTCCGCGGACGGACCCTTTGCGTTTTCTCTCCCTGTCGGACTGGCCGACTTATGATGCGGACGCTATGCGAAGGTTTGGCAGCCGTCAACAGGGCTTTTGGGTAAAATAGCAGATGTGAACAAGGCCCTATTTTCTTGACCATTTGGCCAAAAAAACCGCGCCCAAGCGGGGCGCGGCCAGTTGACAGGGAGGAAGTCAACACCACGCAAATGCATGGCGTAGGCCGAGACTGGCATCCAAAGGTTAAAAATGTATTGGTATCCGCAGAAAAAACGACTGCAGGAAAAATGCGATGGCCGATCAGGTTGAAAACGGGATTTTTGTAGGGGGCGGTGGCCGGGAATACGGCGAGGCCCAAGTGCTGCGCCCGGATTACGCCAACCGTCACGGCCTGATCGCGGGGGCGACGGGCACCGGCAAGACCGTGACGCTGCAAATCCTCGCCGAAAGCTTCTCCGCGCTTGGAGTGCCGGTGGTGTTGTCGGATGTGAAGGGCGATCTGTCGGGGCTCGCGCAGGCGGGCCGCGCGGATTTCAAACTGCACGACGCCTTCACCGAGCGGGCCGCGAGGATCAACTTCACCGACTATGCTTATCGAGCGTTCCCGGTCACCTTTTGGGATCTGTTTGGGGAGCAAGGTCATCCTGTGCGCACGACGATTGCCGAAATGGGACCGCTCCTTTTGGCGCGGCTTCTGGAATTGTCCGACGCACAGGAAGGCGTTTTGAACATCGCCTTTCGCGTCGCCGATGAAGAGGGGATGGCGCTGCTGGACCTCAAGGACCTGCAGGCGTTGCTTGTTTGGGTCGGGCAGAACCGCAAGACCCTGTCGCTGCGCTATGGCAATGTCTCCACCGCGTCCATTGGCGCGATTCAACGGCGGCTCTTGGTGCTTGAGGGGCAGGGCGCCGCGCAATTCTTTGGCGAGCCTGCGCTGGATCTCGAAGATCTGTTCCTGACCGATGCGGCGGGGGCGGGCCGGATCAACATCCTCGCCGCCGACAAACTGATGCAGAGCCCGCGCCTTTACGCCACCTTCCTGCTCTGGCTGCTGTCGGAATTGTTCGAAACGCTGCCCGAGGTTGGCGATCCCGATAAACCGAAGCTCGTCTTCTTTTTCGATGAGGCGCATCTTCTGTTTGAAGACGCGCCCAAAGCGTTGGTCGATAAGGTCGAGCAGGTCGCGCGCCTGATCCGGTCCAAAGGGGTCGGCGTCTATTTCATAACCCAGAACCCCGACGACGTGCCGGAGGATATCCTTGGACAGCTCGGCAATCGCGTCCAACATGCCTTGCGCGCCTTCACCGCCAAGGATCGTCGGGCACTGCGGCAGGCCGCCGAGAATTATCGCGAAAACCCCGACCTGGAGATCGAAGATGCGATCCGTGAGGTCGGTGTCGGTGAAGCCGTGACTTCGCTTCTGGAACGCAAGGGCATCCCCGGCATGGCGCAACGCACGTTGATCCGGCCGCCGTCGTCGCAACTGGGCCCGATCACGCCTGCGATACGCGCGGGGCTGATGGGCCAGTCGCCCTTGGCGGGCAAATACGAAGCAGTGCAGGACCGCGAAAGCGCCTTCGAAATCCTGCAAAAGCGCGCCGCCGAAGCGGCAAGGGAGGCCGAAGCTGCTGAAGACGCCGAAGAACAGGCCGAAACAGTCGAACGCGAGTTCCGCGCCGGGCGGCGATACACCGGCGGCGGGGTCAGCCGCTCTTCATCAAAACCGGCACGCAAGCGGCGTTCGTCGTCCCGGTCCGACAGCATCGGGACGACCTTCGCCAAAAGCTTCGCGCGACAGCTTGGCACCCGCACGGGCCGCGCGGTGGTGCGCGGGGTTCTTGGCGGGCTCTTCCGCGGGCGGTGAGCGTGCGGCTCCCGCGGCTTGGCCCGTACGCCGGACCCATTCCGTTCTGACATCTGCGTCAGAACGGCAAAATCCGATCACTGCGGGCGTCACATCCTATGGCCTCCGGGCGATTGTCGGCCTACACTCCATCTCATGATTGTTGAACTCGGACATTTCGCGCTGATCCTTGCCTTTGCGGTGGCGATCTTCCAGATGGTGGTGCCCTTGGCGGGCGCTTGGGTAGGCAATCGCGGCTGGATGGCGACCGCCGATCCGGCAGCCTCGGCGCAGTTTATCCTGACGGCGTTCAGTTTTGCGGCGCTGACCTACGCTTTTGTCACCTCCGACTTCTCGCTTAGCCTCGTCGTGGCAAATTCACATACCGACAAGCCGATGCTCTACAAAATCACCGGCGTCTGGGGAAACCACGAGGGCTCGCTGCTTTTGTGGGTGTTGATCCTGACGCTGTTTGGAGCCTGCGCCAGCTGGTTCGGAAAGAACCTGCCCCCGACCTTGCGGGCCCGCGTCCTTGCCGTTCAAAGCGCGGTCGCGGTGGCATTTTTCGCTTTTATCCTGTTCACGTCGAACCCGTTCCTTCGCCTCGCCAGCCCGCCGTTTGACGGCCAAGACCTCAACCCCTTGTTGCAGGACCCCGGCTTGGCGTTTCACCCGCCGTTTCTCTACCTCGGCTACGTTGGGCTCAGCATGGCGTTTTCCTTCGCAGTCGCGGCCCTGATCGAGGGCCGGGTGGATGCGGCTTGGGGCCGGTGGGTGCGTCCATGGACCTTGGCGGCCTGGGTGTTTCTGACCATCGGCATCGGACTGGGCTCCTGGTGGGCCTATTACGAATTGGGCTGGGGTGGATTCTGGTTCTGGGATCCTGTGGAGAACGCATCCTTCATGCCTTGGCTGCTGGCGGCGGCCTTGCTGCATTCGGCCATCGTTGTGGAAAAGCGCGAAAGCCTGAAAAGCTGGACGATCCTTTTGGCGATCCTGGCGTTCGGCTTCTCCCTGATCGGGACATTCATCGTGCGCTCGGGCGTTCTGACGTCGGTCCATGCTTTCGCCAATGATCCCGAGCGTGGGGTCTTCATCCTAATGATCCTGGGTGTGTTCATGGGTGGCGCGCTGCTGCTATTCGCGCTCCGGGCGGGGACGATGGAAGCGAAAGGCGTCTTCGGGATCGTCAGCCGGGAAAGCGGGCTGGTGTTCAACAACCTGATCCTCGCCGTGTCGACCTTCGTGGTGTTCATCGGCACGATCTGGCCCCTGATCGCGGATCTGTTCTTTGACCGCACGCTGTCGGTCGGCCCGCCGTTTTTCGACGCGGCGTTCACCCCGTTCGTCTTCGCATTGGCCGTAGCGCTTCCCGTGGCGGCGATGATGCCATGGAAACGGGCCACGCTTGCCAAGCCGATACGGGCGCTGATCCCGGCGGCGGTTTTGGCCATCGCGGTTGGCCTGCTGACCTGGGCGATGTGGACAGGCAAATCGGCCATTGGCCCGATTGGTGTGGCGCTGTCGGTGTGGTTGGTTGCGGGTGCGGTCACGGACCTGTGGTCGCGCACCGGACGCGGGGCCATCGGCGGTCGGCTGGGACGCCTGACGCGCCTGCCGCGCGCCGATTGGGGCAAATCCATTGCCCATGCCGGGGTCGGGATCACGATGTTTGGTGTCGTGACGCTGACCGGGTATCAGATCGAAGACATCCGTGTGGCCCGCGAAGGCGAGCCGTACCGCGTCGGTGCCTATGAGATCGAGCTTCTGGGGGTCGATGAGAATGTGCAGGGGCCCAATTACCTCAGCACAATGGCAAGTGTGGCGGTACGTGACCCGGAGACGGGGGCGTTGATTTCCGTTCTGAACCCCGAGCGCCGGATCTATCCCGTGGCGGGCATGCCGACAACCGAGGCGGGCATCAACAATGGGGTGACGCGGGATGTCTACGTGACCCTTGGCGACCCGCAGGTCGGTGGGGGATGGGCGTTGCGCACCTGGATCAAACCCTTTGCGAACTGGATCTGGGGCGGGACGATTGTGATGGCGTTGGGCGGGTTCCTGAGCCTGAGCGACCGGCGCTACCGGGTGGCGGCGGGCGCGGCCAAAGCGCCGCCGCGGGTCAGCGGAGTTCCGGCAGAATGAGGGGGGTGCGCGCGCTCCTGCTGGGATCTGCGCTCCTCCTCGCAGGGGGGCCGGGTCTTGCGGTGCAGCCCGATGAGGTTTTGCCGGATCCGGTGCTCGAAGACCGGGCCCGCGACATCTCTGCCGGACTTAGATGTCCGGTTTGTCAGAACGAGAGTATCGACGAGTCGAGCGCCGAGATCGCACGCGACCTGCGCCTCTTGGTACGCGAAAGGCTGGTGGCGGGCGACGACGATGTCGAGGTCGTCGACTACATCGTGGCGCGTTATGGCGAATATGTCTTGCTGAGCCCGAATTTCGACGGGGCGAACCGCGTGTTGTGGGTGCTGCCGCTGGTGTTACTGGCTGCCGGTATTGGCCTGTCGGTGGTCTATATCCGGGGGCGTTCGTCAGCGGTAGCGCCGAGCGAAACGGGATTGAGCGCTGATGAGCAGGCGCGCCTTGATGCCATACTTGACGTGGAACGTCGCGACTGACGCAGCGTTTGTGCTTTTCTGACCCGATGGGCTCGCCTAGGGTCCGGGCAAGGCAACGGGAGGCACCCCATGAATTACGAAACAATCACCCGCGTCGACCGCGACGGCATGGCCATCATTACGATGAACCGACCGGATGTGATGAACGCGCTCAACACGCAGATGCGGGCCGAGATCACCCATGCGGTAACGGCGGCTGGCAATGAGGCGCGGGTTGTGGTGTTGACCGGGACGGGGCGGGCGTTTTGCTCGGGGCAGGATCTGGGCGACCGGGCGAATGCGGCGAACCTGAACCTCGAACGGACGCTGCGCGACGAATACATCCCGATGTTGATGGCGATTGTGGAATGTCCCGTGCCGGTGATCGCGGCCGTGAATGGGACGGCGGCGGGGGCGGGGGCCAACCTTGCACTTGTCTGCGACGTGGTGATCGCGGCGGCGTCTGCGTCGTTCATTCAGGCATTCACGCGGATCGGGTTGATCCCGGATGCGGGCGGGACCTGGGCCTTGCCACGCACGATTGGATTGCAGCGCGCGATGGGGGCGGCTTTGTTTGCCGACAAGATCAGCGCGCAGCAGGCGGCCGAGTGGGGGATGATCTGGGAAGTGGCCGAGGATGATGCCTTTGAAGCGGTCTGGATGGGTCGGGCGCAGCATCTGGCAAGCGGGCCGACGGAAGCGTTCAAGCGCGTGAAGCAGGTGATGCGGGCGAGCTTTGGCAATGGGCTGGAAGAGCAGCTGAAGCTGGAGGGTCAGTTGCAGGGCCAATGCGGGAAAACGCGGGATTTCAAGGAAGGTGTGATGGCCTTTCTGGAGAAGCGTGCGCCGGTCTACGAGGGGCGGTGAGGCGGTTTGTGCACGCGTGCACAATGGGGTTATGTGTCTGTAATCCTGATATATTCTGTTTTTCGTTAAGGCTTTGGTAAGGGTTTTGTCGTGCAAGGGGCTCTGCCCCTGCGTGCGTAAACGCACTTACCGCGAGGTTTTTCTGGCAAGATGAAAAAGCGTGCGCGATATTTTGCGGTGGTCGTTCGATCGCGCGGAAACCCAGCGTTTCCAATTTGGAACTTGATATGAGACCGGCCATGCCCAATCTCGGCAATGCGGTTGAGTAGTCCTAAGACACTGACCGTGGGGAAGAGCAAGCAGGTGTGACCTCAGGCCACCTGCGCGGAGAGCGCCACGCATCCGCACCCTGTTCTCGATTTTGGAAATCGACAGCAGAGGTGCGTTATGCGCAGCAAACTCAAGACGATCAGAAATGAAAAGTATGACCTGCAGGGCGGCAAGTGCATCTATTGCTTGCAGCCGATGTGGACAAAGAGCGCCAACGCGTTTCAGCGTGCATACGGGCTGAGCAAGGGTCAGGTGCGGTGGTTTCAATGCACGGCGGAGCATCTGGAACCGGTGTCAAACGGGGGAAAGACCTCCGCGAAAAACATCGCGGCGGCTTGCCGGTTTTGCAATCATACACGGCACCGCACAAAGCGCCCTCTCGCGCCGCAGGATTACGCGCG
The DNA here is from genome assembly GCF_037543845.1 of Gymnodinialimonas ulvae. Taxonomy (NCBI): domain Bacteria; kingdom Pseudomonadati; phylum Pseudomonadota; class Alphaproteobacteria; order Rhodobacterales; family Paracoccaceae; genus Gymnodinialimonas; species Gymnodinialimonas ulvae. Next base: position 868,568 of record NZ_JBBIFX010000001.1, on the reverse strand, counting down.
CAAGGTGCGCCGCCGGATCAGCCAAGGGCGTTGGCTCCAGTTGGGTGCCGTGACCCGTGGTGCCGCGCGATAAAGGTTGGCTGCGGTTCTGCTGCGCCCGTTCAGCGCTCCGGAATAAGCCCCCGCGGGCTGAACCGCAGGACCAGCAGCAGGATCAGGCCCATCGTCAGCAGGCGCATGTGGGCGGCGCTGTCGAGGAGGTGGTCGGAGAGTGGTGAGCCGGGCTCCATGAAATAGGTGATGCCTTGCATCAGCATCAGGCCCATCGGCTCCACCTGCACCCAGAGCCACCAGATCAGGAACCCGCCCAGAACCGCGCCCCAATTGTTGCCGGACCCGCCCACGATCACCATGACCCAGACCAAGAAGGTGAAGCGCAGCGGTTGGTAGGTGCCGGGCACCAGCTGGCTGTCGAGGGTGGTCATCATCGCGCCGGCGAGGCCGCAGACGGCGGAGCCGAGGATGAAGATCTGCAAATGGCGCGCCTTGACGTCCTTGCCCATGGCGGAGGCGGAGACTTCGTTGTCACGGATCGCGCGCATCATCCGGCCCCAGGGCGAATTCCAGGCCTTTTCGCTGAGCCAGATCAGGGCCGCGAGGATCACGATGAAAAGCGCGGCATAGGCCAGTTTCACGGTAATGGTCGACGCGGTAACGGGGTCGGAGAACGCGTTTACGAAGGCCTCGTTGGCCTGCAGATCGACCTCGTAGGGGACAGGACGGGGGATGCCGGTGACGTTCTTGACGCCGCGCGCCAGCCAATCCTCGTTCTTCAAGATGGCGATGATGATCTCGGCGATGCCGAGGGTGGCGATGGCGAGGTAATCGGAGCGCAGGCCAAGGGCGGTCTTGCCAATGATCCAGGCGGCGCCTGCGGCGAGCACGCCGCCCATGGGCCAGGCCAGGATCACGGGAAGGCCGAGACCGCCGAGAAAGCCGGTTGAGGCGGGGTCCACGGCCTCGACCGCGGCAACGGCGGGGTCGAAAACGGTGCGGAATATCGCGAAACCGCCAAGCAGCACCGCAAGCACGGCGAGAGTGCGCAGGCGACCGGCGGGCATTTTGGTATAGGTCAGGATCGCGGCGACAATGGTGGCCGCCCCCAGCACAAGGCCGAGAAGCACCCCGAAGCCACCGGCGGCCCAGGCCTCGGGCACCGGATCGGAGGAGACCAGAACGGCCGCCAGCCCGCCCAAGGCCACGAAGCCCATGACGCCCACGTTGAACAGTCCCGCGTAGCCCCATTGCATGTTCACGCCAAGCGCCATGATGGCCGAGATCAGCCCCATGTTGAAGATCGTCAGGGCGGTGTTCCAGCTTTGCACGAAGCCCGTGCCGATGAAGAGAACAGCCACCAGAGCGAAGAGCAGGATCGCCTTGGAATTCCGGGGAGCCGGGGTAGTGGTGGGGGCGGTTGTGGTGGTCGCGTCGCTCATACCGATTTCCCCTTCATGATGCCGGTGGGTTTGAACAGCAGCACGATCAGAAGGATGCCGAAGGAGACGGCGAATTTGTAATCGGTGCTCAGCAGTTGCAGGAGGCCTTCGGGTTGCCAATCCTCGGGCCCGAGGTAGCCCACGACCTTGCGGAAGGCGTAGGTCACGCCGACCTCGGAAAACGCGATGAGGAAGCCGCCGAGGATCGCGCCGAGCGGATTGCCGAGGCCGCCCACGATGGCGGCGGCGAAGATCGGCAGGAGGAGTTGGAAATACGTGAAGGGTTTGAAGCTTTTGTCGAGGCCGTAAAGGACGCCTGCGGTGGTGGCGAGGGCGGCGACGATTATCCACGTCACCAGCACCACACGGTCGGGGTTGATGCCCGACAACAGCGCGAGGTCCTCGTTGTCGGAAAACGCGCGCATGGATTTGCCGGTGCGCGTGCGGTTGAGGAACCAGAACAAGGCGATGACGCAGATCATCGCGACGACGATGGTGATGCCTTGGGTGGTTCGGAAGGCGAGGCCTTCGTCGAGGCCGGTCATCTCGCGGAAATCGCGGGCTCGGATGATGAAGCGTTCACCGTCGGCAAAGCGTTGGTCATCGACGCCGATCAGGAAGCGCACGATGCCGTTCATGATGAACATGACGCCGAGTGAGGCGATCACGAAGATCACCGGTTTGGCCTTTTTCTCGCGATAGAAGCTGTAGACGACGCGGTCGGTTCCGATCATCAGGGCAGCGGTGATTGCGATGCCGAAGGGCAGGGCGAGCAGGGCGGTGGGCAGCGGGCCGAACGTGACGCCCACGGCCTGCAGCGCCCAGGTGCCGAAGATGGTGATCATCGTGCCGAACGCCATCGTGTCGCCATGGGCGAAGTTGGAGAACCGCAGGATGCCGTAGATCAGCGTCACGCCAAGCGCGCCAAGCGCCAGCTGCGCGCCATAGGCGGTGGCGGGAATGAGTACGAAGTTCGCCAGCGCGACGACGGCGTTCAAGACGTCCAAAAGGCCTCTCCCTGATCCGACATTGCGCCTTGTGATGGCGCTTGGGCACAGGTCTAGCGGCGGGGCACTGGCTTGGCCAGAGGTGGCGTTGTTTTATTGGGACAAACAGGTGCCGAAAACGGTGGTTGTGCGGGCCGGACCATCATAGCCGTGGATCGACAAAAGGGCGCGGCCATCGTCGAGGATGGTGATCAATTCACCCAACGCCGCGTCCCCTGCACCGGCGTAGGCAGCAGGCAGCGCACCGCGCGCCGTCAGCCGCGTGACGGGGTGGTCGCCTGCGGGCGAGGTCAGGAACAGATCGCCTGCGTGATCGGCGGCGATGATCTGGTAAGTGTCATCGACCGCGTGGCAATCGAGGTTCTGGCAAATGACCGTCATCTCGCAGGTCCAGGGCTCGGCAATGGCCGGGCTGGGGGCGAAGGCGGGGGCCAACAGGCACAGCGCCCGGGCGACGCGCATCACCCCGCCGCCTCGCAGGTGCCCAGGCCGGTGACAACCTGCATGCCCGCCTGGGGTTGATGGGTGGTGACAACGACATGGCCCGCGGTGTCGAAACTGATCATCTGGGTGCTTTGGGTGTTGGTATCGCGGTGGATCAGGCTGCGCAGTCGGGTCTGTTCGACGGCATCGGCGGCGGGCGGAATATCGGCGATCAACTCGTAGTTGGATGGCAGATCGGTGCCGACCCAATCGACGCGCCAGCCCGCGTCGCCTTCGGTGATCTCGATGGTCTGGCCCAGATCGCGGCAGGCCCCGGTGTGGGGGCACAGCACGTTGAGCAGGCAGGTCAGGGCAACGGGCGCGGTGTCGTCCTGTGCCGCGGCGGCGACGGGCAGGGTACAGAGAATGGCGGTCAGGCAGGCAAGGCTTAGGCGGCGCAAGGGGCGTGTCCTTTTGGTTTGGAGCGGGCGGGTCACGAGGCGGGCTCACAGGTGCCGAAATAGGACACGGAGGTGAGCCGGCCTGCGGCTTCGAAATCATGCTGCGTCATAGCGGCCTGCCCGGTGTTGGACACGCTGAGCAGCAGCGTTTGGTCGGGCCGCGTGTCGAAGATCAGCGACAGCGCGGGCGCCTCGACATGGGAGAGGGGCGTGCCGAACGCGATGCCCTCGGCGGTGCTGAGTGCCAAGGCGCCGTCGATCAGCTCGAAGGTGAACGGCAGGCCGGGGTGGCTTTGACAATCGGTCAGCGGCGCGCAGAGGTCCGTGAAGGTGCAGGCGAGCCCGGTGGCGCCGACGGGTGAGGCCAAGACGCTGGCACCCAGGGTGAGCGCGCGGATCATGGCGCGCTCTGCGTGCATTCGAGAATGAAATACTGCCCCGCCGGGCCTGCGCGGGTCTGATCCACATAGGCAAAGCGGCGGCTCAGGGCATCGCGCGGCTCCTGTTCCACCAGAAAACGCAGGCCGAGGTCGTCGGGATCGGGCGGCGTGGGGTCGAGGGCGTGGTAGATTTCCAGCGGACGGGGATCGTCGGGTTCGTGTCCCAGGGTGCCGGTTGCCCCGTTGATTTGCAGGACCAGCGTGCCGAAGGTGGGGAAGGAGATACAGCCGGAGGTGTCACGGCAGATCTCGGTGGTTTCGCAGCGCCCGAAATAGGGGGCGTTTGTGGGGTCATCGGCGAGGTTGGCCATAGCTGGCGTGGCGCAGGCGAGTGTGCACGCTAGGGCCGCCGCGGGCCTCATGCGCCGTCTTCCGCCGGTTGGCAGGTGCCCTCGGAGGCGGCGGCGTGGGCGTCGGTGCCTTCGGGGCGGTGCGGCAGGTGGGTGGTCAGGGTGGCGGAGGCGAAATCGGGCGAGAGCGAGATCATATGGGGCATGCTCAAACCGCCGGGGACGTAGATATGGGTGCGCGGGTCAAACCCCGTCTCGCCGGGGTGGGTGACGAAGGTGGGCATCGGGAAGAGCGCGTTTTCGGGGCTGATCCAGAATTCGCCGAACTCGCGGTCCTGCTGGAAGCGCAGATTGACGGTTGTGGGCGTGTACTCGGTGCAGGTTCCGCCGGTGCAGAAGGTGATGAAGGTGCAGACGAGGTGGATTGCGGTGGGTTCCATGGGCTGTCCGTATCACAGATCACGCGATGGGGTGGAGTATAGGCGGGAATGCGGCGGCCGAAAATAGGGGGGTGGCCTTTGGTCGGGTGTCGTCACGGGGCGGGGCAGTCCGCCGCAAAGCTCAGCGAGGCGTGGAATTGGCCGGTGTTGGTCGGGTCTTCGCTGACGATCACACCGAGCCTGTCGTCGGAGAGAAGGAGGATTGTGGAGCGCGCGGGCGCGGGCGTAAAGCGGAGCCCGGAGGCGGTCAGGTTGCGCGCGCCGGTTGCGAAGGGGTCGGGCGTGACCTCGTCGAAGTGAAACGTGTCGCCCATGGCGGTGACGATGATGCTGCCCTCGCGCAGCTGTACCTGCGCCGGGCCTGTGGCACGTGTGCATGCGTCCCAGGCGCCGGTGCATTGCATCGCGAGCGCGCAGTCAAAATCCTCCGCCGTTTGGGCATGGACGGGGCCGAAAGCGCCTATTGCGCAGATCACAGCAAAGGCAAGGCTGCGCGGCATGGCATTAGCCCCCGAGGAAACTTTTGCGGACCTCCGGGTCGGCAAGGAGTTCCTTGCCGGTGCCGGTATAGGCGTTGCGCCCCTGAACCAGAACATAGCCTTTGTCAGCGATTTCAAGGGCCTGACGGGCGTTTTGTTCAACCATCAAAATCGGGATCCCGGTGCGGGAAACCTCGATGATGCGGTCGAAGAGTTCATCCATAACGATGGGTGAGACGCCTGCGGTTGGCTCGTCGAGCATCAGGACCTTGGGTTGGGTCATGAGCGCGCGGCCCACGGCGACCTGCTGACGCTGCCCGCCCGAAAGCTCGCCCGCCGCCTGCCGCCGCTTGTCGCGCAGGATCGGGAACAGATCATAGACCTGTTCCATCGTGTTGCGGATGTCATCGCGGCGGATGAAGGCCCCCATTTCCAGGTTTTCTTCGACCGTCATGGAGGTGAAGATGTTGGAGGTTTGCGGCACGAAGCCCATGCCCTTTGCCACGCGGGCCTGCGGGGTGAGGGAGGTGATATCCTCACCATCGAGGCGGACGGCGCCCTGTCGGACGTTGAGCATGCCGAAGACGGCCTTCATCGCGGTGGATTTGCCCGCGCCATTGGGGCCTACGATGACGGCGATTTCGCCGGGGTTCACGGCGATCGTGCAATCGTGAAGGATGTCAGGCCCGCCAGAGCCATAGCCGCCGGTCATCGTGTCGCCGATGAGGAAGGCGGTGTCGGTGTCAGCGGCCGTAGCGGCGCGGGTCTGCTCGGCCAAATCGCTCATGCGCCGGCCTCCGCCAGTTGATCTTTGTTTTTCAGGCCCGTGCCCAGATAGGCTTCGATCACCTGCTCGTTGGCCTTGATCTCATCGAGCGTGCCTTCGGCGAGCACGCGACCCTCGGCCATGCAGATGACGGGACCGCACAGGCGGCCGATGAAATCCATGTCGTGTTCGATCACGCAGAAGGTGTAGCCGCGTTCGGCGTTCAAGCGGAGGATCGCGTCGCCGATGGTGTTCAGCAGCGTGCGATTCACGCCCGCGCCGACCTCGTCCAGAAACACCATCTTGGCGTCGACCATCATGGTGCGGCCCAGTTCGAGCAGCTTTTTCTGCCCGCCCGAGACGGCGCCTGCGGGATGGTCGGCGAGGTGGGAAATGGTCAGAAAATCAAGCACTTCGTCGGCCTTGGCCTTGAGGGCACGTTCCTCATCCGCGATGCGCTTGCGTCCGAACCAGGTGTTCCAGAGGCTTTCGCCCGTTTGACCCTCGGGGACCATCATCAGGTTCTCGCGGCAGGTCATGGAGGAGAACTCGTGCGCGATCTGGAACGTACGCAGCAGGCCCTTGGCGAAGAGTTTGTGCGGCTTGAGCCCGGTGATGTCTTCGCCGTCCATGGTGACGGTGCCGGATGTTGGTTCAAGAACGCCCGCGATCACATTGAAAAGCGTGGTTTTTCCCGCGCCGTTCGGGCCGATCAGCCCGGTGATCGAGCCGGTCTCGATCTTGAGTGACGCCCCGTCGACGGCGTGAAAGCCCCCGAAATGTTTGTGCAGGTCGTGGACCTCGATCATTTTTGCAAAGCGCTCCGGAATGAAACGGCGCAGCCCGGCGTTTCGGGCCGGACTGCGCTGATATTATCGGTATATCTTTGGTATATCTTCGGTATATCCCTCAGATCGTGTTTAGCGGAAACCGGCGACCGAGAGCTCACCGTCGACGATCTCGATCTCACGGTAGTTGCCAGCCGACTCGCCGCCACCGATGAGTTCCACTGCCGAGGCACCGACGTAGTCGATCTCTTCGCCGTTGGCGATCATCTCAAGCGCCATGCCAAGCTGACCGGGCAGGATCTGCGTGCCAGGCGCGTTGGCGACGTTCATCACTTCGCCCATGTAATCGGACGCGTTGCGCGAACCGGAAGCGGCCATGGCGAGCATGATCAGGGCAGCGGCGTCATAGGATTCGGCGGAGAACGGCGAGGTGCCGTCGAAGCCCGCTTCTTCCGCCATGCCCTGGTAGATCGATGCGCCTTCGCTGTCGGTGCCGGGGTTCTGGCCGAACGAGCCGTCGATGTCGGAGCCGAAGTTGTCCACGAGGGCCTGGGAGACCATGCCGTCGGGGAAGACGAACGTGTCAAACGCGCCGGTGTCGAGCGAGGCCTGGATCACGCCGGAGCCACCCTGATCAACGTAGCCTGCGACCACGAGGGCGTCGCCCCCGGCAGACGCCAATGCGCCGACTTCAGCGGAGTAATCCGCGCGGCCATCTTCGTGGGCGGCGGAGAGGGTCACGGTGCCACCGGCCTCTTCAAAGGCGGCGGTGAAGGCATCGGCGAGGCCCTGACCATAATCGTTGTTGGTGTAGGTCACGGCGACGGTGTCAATGCCGCGCTCCATGATGATCTCGGCCATCACGACGCCCTGACGCGCATCCGATGGTGCGGTGCGGAAGAACAGGCCGTTGTCTTCGGCGGTCGACAGGCCCGGCGAGGTGGCCGAGGGCGAGATCATGACCATGCCGTTGGGAACCGCGACATTGGCGAGGATCGAGCCGGTCACACCGGAGCAATCTGCGCCGACGATGCCGTGCACGGCGTCCGACGTGATCAGGCGCTCGGCGGCGGCCTGGGCGGCGGAGCTGTCGACGCAGGTGCTGTCTGCGCGCACGGAGGTCACGGCGGCACCGTCAAACAGCGCGCCTGACTCAGTCACTTCGGCCATCGCCAGCTCGGCCCCGTCGGCCATCGCGGGCGTGATCGATTCAATCGGTCCGGTGAACCCGAGGATCACGCCAAGGCTCACGTCGCCCTGGTGCCCGTCCGCGGCTGCGGCTCCGGTGAGCGCACCAAACATTGCGGTGGTTGCGGCGGATGCCAACAGAAACTTTTTCATAAACTTTCTCCCTGTACCCGAGCCTTGATGGCCCTTGATGCGCGAGACAGTAACGGTGAGATGCACAAAGGGAAAGAGGCCAAAAAGCGAGGTTTCGCAACGTTCGCTGGTTCGGACCATGAGGGCGCGCGGCGGGCCATGATCGGGCAGGCGGGCGGGCCACGCGGGGCGCTGTGGCTTGCGAAGCGGCGATGAACCTGCTGCAAAGAAGCCAGCGTCTCGGCCACCCGTGCCAAGATCGAAGGTGGCCAACGTCATAGGCGGCCAAGGTCGAAGGTGCGACGGGTCGCGCAACATCGGAAGGGAATAGCGGATGGCGGCACCGAAGAATGAATTGAAGGCAAACCTTGCCGCAGGGCGCGTGCAACGGGGGCTGTGGTTGAACCTTCCGGGCATGGTGAGCGCCGAAATGGCGGGCCGTGCCGGGTTCGATTGGTGCCTGGTGGATGGCGAGCATGGTCCGTGGGATCCGTCGGCGATCCGGGATCAGTTGATCGCGCTGGAAGGCACGGGGACGCCTGCGGTGGTGCGGGTTCCGGTGGGCGAGGATTGGGTGATCAAGCAGGCGCTCGATCTGGGGGTGCAGACCCTGCTGGTGCCTATGGTCAATTCCGCAGACGAGGCCCGCGCGATCGTGCGCGCCTGCCGCTATCCGCCCGAGGGCGTGCGCGGTATGGGCGCGATGGTCGCGCGCGCCGGGCGCTTTGGCGCGACGGAGAATTATCCGGCCACCGCCAATGCGGAGATCTGCATTCTGGTGCAGGCCGAAAGCCGCGCCGCGTTGGACGATCTGGAGGCGATCACCGCCGTCGATGGGATCGATGGTGTCTTTGTCGGGCCCGCGGATCTGGGCGCGGACATGGGATATCGCGATGACCTGGGCAATCGGGCGGTCTGGGACGCGGTGAGCCAGGCGATCAAAACGATCCGCGCGGGCGGCAAATCGGCCGGTATCATCGTCGCGGGCGCCGAGGCGGAGGCGCGGATGCTTGATCTTGGGGTGACGTTCCTGGGCTGCGGCGCGGATGCGGCGGTGTTGCAAAACGCGCTTACCGCGTTGGCGCGGCCATGAAGGTCGAGCTGAAACACGGCGACACGCGCGCGGTGTTTGACACAGAGGTGGGCAATATCCCGCTCTGGCAGGTTGGCGGGCGCGCGGTGTTGCACGCCGCCCCGTGGCGGGATGAGGCGGAGGTGCAGACCAATCCCGACATCCTGCCGATGGAAAAGCGCTTGGCGGGCGATTTCTTTTGCATGCCGTTCGGCAAAGATGATGTGGCGGAGTCTCCGCTGCACGGGTCGACGGCGAATGACCCGTGGGAGGTGCTGCGCGAAGAGGGCAACCGCGTGGTTGCGACGGCCAATCTGGACCGGTTCGGCGGCGCGGTAGTGGTCAAGGACATCACGCTGATCGGCAACGCGATGCTGCAACGTCACATCGTCGACAAGGGCGCGGGCGAGATCACCTTCGCGCATCATCCGATGGTGCACATGCGCGAGGGCGGGCGGCTGTCGTTCAGTGCCAAACGTGCGGCGATGACCGATCCGACCTGGCAACACCCTGAAAGTAATTACTGGGTTGTCAATCAGTTGCGTGGCGATCTTCATCTGGAATTGGACGGCGGCGGACAGTGGGATGGCCGGACCTATCCCGCCGGTCACGTGACCGAGGATTTCTGCGTGCTGGTCGAGGCGCGGGGCAACACGCTTGGTTGGACCTGCGTGATGCGCAATGCCGAGGATGACATGCTTTTGGTGTTGAAGGACCCGGCCGAGATGCCGGTCACGATGCTTTGGCTGTCGAACGGCGCACGGGATTTCCCGCCGTGGAACAGCCGTCATACCGGCGTTCTGGGCATCGAGGACGGCTGCACGCTTGGCGGGCAGGGATTGAAGGCGGCGCGCGGTGATAATCCGCTGCGCGCGATGGATGTGCCGACGACGATCCCGCTGGGGCAGATGCACACGATCCGGCATGCGATGGTGTCGCTGCCGCGGCCACCGGGATGGTCGGATCTCACCGAGCTGCGCCTGAGCAAGGGGGAGCTGCACCTGCGTGAGGCGGGCGGCGGCACCTTGTCGGTCCCGTTCCCGGAGGGGCATTTTGACTGATACCGCGGGCCCCTTGATCCTGGTCGATGCCGATGCCTGTCCGGTGAAGGACGAGATCTACAAGGCCGCGTGGCGGCACGGCATTGCGGTGCGGTTGGTGGCGGGATCGTACCTGCGCCATCCCGCGCATCCGTTGATCACGATGCAAATGGCGGGCGACGGGTTCGACGCCGCCGATGACCTCATCGCCGAGGTGGCGGGGCCTGCGGCCTTGGTGGTGACGGCGGATATTCTGCTGGCCGAGCGGTGCCTTGAAAAGGGCGCTGCGGTGATGGATCCCAAGGGGCGCGCGTTCACCAAAAACTCCATCGGGGCGCAGGTCGCGACGCGCGCGATCATGGCCGATCTGCGCGCCGGACTGGACGGACAAGGCATCGGCGGGGCGAAACCGTTCAGCAAGGCAGACCGTTCCGCGTTCTCCAATGCCCTGGAGACCGCGTTGAGACGCTTGAAATAGGGCCCGAAGGGGCGTAGAGCCGCGCCTTGCTTATAAAGGTAGTCCCATGTCGTTCACCCTTGCCATCGTCGGTCGGCCCAATGTCGGGAAATCGACCCTGTTCAACCGGCTCGTGGGCCGGAAACTGGCGCTGGTGGACAACCAGCCCGGCGTGACGCGCGACCTGCGCGAAGGCGACGCGCGGCTGGGGCCGTTCCGGTTTACCGTGGTCGACACCGCCGGTCTGGAAGATGCCACCGACGACAGCCTTCAGGGTCGGATGCGGCGGCTGACCGAACATGCGGTGCAAATGGCCGATGCGGCCCTGTTCGTGATCGACGCGCGCGCGGGTGTCACGGCGGCGGATGAATATTTCGCCGACATCCTGCGCAAATCGGGCAAGCCGGTTCTGTTGGGCTGCAACAAGGCCGAGGGCAACGCGGGCCAGTCGGGAATGATCGAGGCCTATGGTCTTGGCCTGGGAGAGCCGATCGGGCTAAGCGCGGAACATGGCGAAGGGATGAGTGACCTTGCCGCCGCTTTGGGGCCGTTGATCGACGAAAAGCCGGTGGAGGAGGCCGAAACGGATGTCGACGTCGAGGGTGAAGAACGCGTTATAACCCGTTCGAAACCCTTGCAGATTGCCGTTGTTGGCCGCCCCAACGCGGGCAAATCCACCCTGATCAACCAGATCATCGGTGAAGATCGCCTGCTCACGGGGCCCGAGGCCGGGATCACGCGCGACGCCATTGCGCTGCCGTTCGAATGGGACGGCGTGCCGATGAAGATCTTCGACACGGCCGGCATGCGCAAACGCGCCAAGGTGCAGGAAAAGCTGGAAAAGCTGAGCGTGGCCGATGGCCTGCGCGCGGTGAAATTCGCCGAAGTGGTGGTGGTTTTGCTGGATGCCGCAATCCCGTTCGAGAGCCAGGATTTGCGCATCGCCGACCTTGCCGAGCGCGAGGGGCGCGCGGTGGTGATCGCGGTCAACAAATGGGACATCGAGGGCGAAAAGCAGCAAAAGCTCAAGGATTTGCGTGCGGGGTTCGAAAAACTCCTGCCACAGCTCAGGGGCGCGCCCTTGGTCACGGTGTCGGCCAAGACGGGCAAAGGCCTGGACCGCTTGCACGCCGCCATTTTGCAAATTCACAAGACGTGGAACACCCGTGTGGCGACCGCGAGGCTGAACCAATGGCTCATCGGGATGACCGAGGCGCATCCACCGCCCGCGCCGGGCGGACGGCGCATCCGGCTGCGGTACATGACGCAGGCCAAGACGCGGCCGCCGGGCTTCGTGGTGATGTGTTCGCATCCCGACAAGCTGCCAGAGGCCTATTCGCGCTATCTGGTGAATGGGCTGCGCGAGGATTTCGACATGCCCGGCACGCCGATCCGGCTTTGGATGCGCAGCCAATCCGAAGATAACCCCTACAAGAACCGCAAGAAATCCACGCCCTCACGGCTGAACAAGCACGTCCGGAAGGGCGAGACGAAAAAAAGTTGATGGAGCGGCGCGGGCTTGTCAAAGGGGCGCTGATCCTTGGTGGGGCCTGGGCGATTGTCGCGCGTCCGTGGAATTGGGGCCGCGCGCCTGAGCTTGAGTTTGAGCCGTTTGATCCGGTCCCTGGGTTTCGCCGTCTGAGTCTTGGGGGCCAGGTGACAGGGGGCGGGTTGACGGGGGGCGGGGCCGGGGGCGCTGTTCTCTTGGGGCTTGATGCGTCGCCCGCCCGCGATGCTGCCGTGGAGGCACGGGTCCGTGCCGAAGTCGAGCCGTTGCTGTGGTCCGGCTGGACCGGCGGCGCGCCGGTTCCGGTGACGTATTTCACCGACATCCGCTGCCCGCTGTGCCGTCTGTTGGAGCCGCGTCTGGCCACGTTGGAGGGGATCACCTTGACCACACGGGAATATCCCCTGTTCGGGGCTGCGTCAGAGCTGGCCGCGCGCGCGGTGCTGGCCGCAGGGCGACAAGGCGCGGCAGAGGCGATGCGCGAAAGATTGCACCGCACGCGGGCAGTTTCCGGGGCGGATGCTTTGGGGCCTCTGGCCGAGGGCCTGGGTCTGGATGGCGGACAATTCCGTGCGGATCTCGACGGTGCAGAGGTGGCCGCGCGGCTGGCCGAGGATCGGGCCTTGGCGGGACTGTTTGGATTGCCCGGAACCCCGTCGCTGATCATCGGGCGTACGCGCGTGGTGGGCGTGCAACCCGACGCGGTGCTGCGTGCGGTGATCGCGGACGAAGCGCTCGCGCGCGGTTGACGAAAAAGGGCGCCCCTGGCATGGGAGCGCCCAATGTCGTGCCGCGCGGAGGGGTCTTACCCGTTGGCTTCGCGGATCTTGTCGGCGGCGTCTTTGTCGAAGGTCACGCCATTGTCGGCGAGCATCGTGTCGAGCTCCCCCGACAAGGTCATCTCCGTGACGATATCGCAGCCGCCGACAAATTCGCCCTTCACGTAAAGCTGAGGGACTGTAGGCCAATCGGAGAAATCCTTGATCCCCTGCCGAATGTCTTCGTCGGCCAGCACGTTCACATCGGCGAAATCGACGCCCATGTAGTTCAGCACGCCCGCCACGCGGGAGGAGAAGCCACATTGCGGCATCTCCTTGGTGCCCTTCATGAACAGCACCACGGAATTGTCGGTGATGGTTTGCTTGATCTGATCTTCAGCGCTCATGGGGTCGGATCCTTTGATCGTCGGAACGGATGGGAATAGGGTTGAGTTGGTCCCGCGTGGGGCGGAACAGAAGGGCGAGGGGGCCAATGGCCGCGAGGATCGCGCCGTGGAGGAAGGCTTTCATGGGGCGTTCACTTTCGATTTCCGGGCATCATGCCCTTGGCGTGGTGTTGGGGGTCTTTTGGGACACGATAGACGGTGCTATGCCCGCCAACGCCGGATCCGAGATCCGCTGATACAAGCGTATCTCCGTGGCCAGCGGTGAGACCGCGGGTCTTGGGGACGTGGGATTGGCGCGTGACATTGCGATAAATGCCGATGGCCCCGGCAAGGCCAACCAAGGCGACAAAGCCCCAAACGACCCATGCCGTATATGACATCACTCCGGCACCTTGGTGGTCAGGGCCAGCGCGTGCAATTCGCCCGAGGGGCCGTCCATCTTGCCCTTCAGGGCCGCATAGACCGCGCGTTGTTGTTGGACGCGGTTTTTGCCGCGGAAGCTTTCGTCGATGACCATTGCGGACATATGCACACCGTCGTCGCCCGCGACCTGGATCTGGGCGTCGGGGAAGCTTTCCCGCAGGAGGGCTTCGATCTCGGTGGCTTGCATTGGCATGGGCGTGTCCTTGACCGTTTCGATAAGGAATGTAGGGCGCGCGTGCGCAGGCCGCAAGCGGTCAGCTTTGGGAAAGATCGTCACGTGCCGCGTGGCGGATGCGTGGCGATGCGAGGGGCCAGCCCCTCGCGCTCCCGGAGGTATTTGGAGAGCAAAGAGGGGCGGCGTCAGGCGAAATGACCGGCGAAGGATGTGGACCAGCTTTCGGCCAGTTCTTCCAGCGGGGCCTCGGAGGTGCCGATCTTGACGGTGTCGCCACCAACCTTGCCAACGGTCACGATGGGCACGCCCGCGCGGCTGGCGGCGATCATCAGCGCCTCGGCCTTGTCGAAGCTGGTGGAGATCAGGTAGCGGGCCTGATCTTCACCGAAGAGGGTGGGGGTGTCGGCCACGTCGAGCGTGACCCCGGTTCCGGCAGCTTCGGCCAGCTCGAACGCCGCCAGCGCAAGGCCGCCGTCGGACAGGTCGGTGCAGGCGCCGATCCACTCGCGGTTGTCGCGGATGAAGGTGCCGTTGCGGCGCTCGGCCTCCAGATCGACCATGGGCGCGTCGCCGTCTTCGCGGTTGAACACCTCGGCCAGTAGCGCCGATTGGCCAAGGTGGCCGGTTGTTTCGCCAACGAGCAGGAGCATGTGGCCATCGCGTGCGGTGCCGGAAATCAGGTCTTCGATATGATCGAGCAGACCGACCGCGCCGATGGTGGGGGTGGGCAGGATGCCGGTGCCGTCGGTCTCGTTGTACAGCGAGACGTTGCCGGACACGATGGGGGTGTCGAGCGCGCGGCAGGCTTCGCCGATGCCTTGGATCGCGCCCACGAACTGGCCCATGATCTCGGGCTTTTCGGGGTTGCCGAAATTCATGTTGTCGGTTGTGGCGAGCGGCGTGGCCCCGACGGCGCACAGGTTACGGTAGGCCTCGGCGACGGCCTGCTTGCCGCCCTCAACGGGGTTGGCCTTGACGTAGCGCGGGGTCACGTCGGAGGTGAAGGCGAGCGCCTTGTCGGTGCCGTGCACGCGGACGACGCCCGCGCCGAGGCCCGGCGCGCGGATCGTGTCGGCCATGACCTGGCTGTCGTATTGCTGATAGGCCCAGGCCCGGGAGCAGTAGTTGGGCGAGGCGATGAGGGCGCGCAGGCCGTCGATCGGGTCGATCTGCGGCACGTCGGCGAGCGGCTCGGCGGGCGGCGTTGCAACCCAGGGGCGATCGTATTCCGGCGCGGTAGAGGCGAGTTTCGACAGCGGCAGATCGGCGACTGTTTCGTTTCCGTGGATAATCAGGAAGCGGTCCTCGGCGATGGTTTCCCCGACGATGGCAAAGTCCAGATCCCATTTGACGAAAATCTCGCGCGCCTGATCTTCCAGCGCGGGGTTGAGGACCATGAGCATGCGTTCCTGACTTTCGGAGAGCATCATCTCGTAGGCGGTCATCGCGCTTTCGCGTTGCGGGACGTGGTCGAGGGTCAGCTTGATGCCGAGCCCGCCCTTGTCGCCCATCTCGACCGCGGAGCACGTCAGGCCCGCGGCACCCATATCCTGAATGGAGATCACGGCGCCGGTTTCCATCAGCTCAAGACAGGCCTCCAAAAGGCGCTTTTCGGTGAAGGGATCGCCGACCTGAACGGTGGGGCGCTTTTCCTCGATCGTGTCGTCGAACTCGGCCGACGCCATCGTCGCGCCGCCGACACCGTCGCGGCCCGTCTTGGCCCCGAGATAGACGACCGGCATACCGACGCCAGAGGCCGCACTATAGAAAATCTTGTCGGTTTCGGCCAAACCAGCCGCAAAGGCATTTACAAGACAATTCCCGTTGTAGGCCGGGTGAAAGCGAATCTCGCCACCCACGGTGGGCACGCCAAAACAATTGCCATAGCCGCCGATACCTTCGACCACGCCGTGCACCAGCTGCCGGGTCTTGGGGTGGTCGGGCGCCCCGAAGCTGAGCGCATTCATCGCCGCGATGGGCCGCGCGCCCATGGTGAAGACATCGCGCAGGATGCCGCCCACACCCGTGGCCGCGCCCTGATAGGGTTCGATGTAGGAGGGATGATTGTGGCTTTCCATCTTGAAGACCACGCATTGACCGTCGCCGATATCGACGATGCCGGCGTTCTCGCCGGGGCCGCAAATCACCTGCGGGCCTTCGGTGGGCAGGGTGCGCAGCCATTTCTTGGAGGATTTGTAGGAACAATGCTCGTTCCACATGGCCGAGAAGATGCCCATTTCGGTGAAATTCGGCGCGCGCCCGAGGATCGCGTTGACCTCCGCCCATTCGGCGTCGGTAAAGCCATGGGCGGCGATGATCTCGGGCGTAAGTGTCGGTTCGGTCATGTCGGTCCCCCAGTTGGGCCGGTCTATAAGCCGCCCGCGCCGTGGGGGGAAGCCTCAGACCGCGCGACGAAAGATCATCGCAGTGGGGCGGTCAAAGCCGCGATGGGCGAACGTTGCGTGTTCGGTGAAGCCAAGTGCGCGATAGGTGACGTGGTTCTCGATCAGTTCGACGCGCGCATAAAGCTGCAAACCAGCGCAGCCCAGGTGCTGCGCCCGCACGGCGGCGGCCTCCATCATCGTGCGAGCAAGACCCTGCTTGCGGTGGGTGGCGGCGACGGCCACCTTATCAATTTCGTAATATCGCCCCTCGGGTCTGCCAAAGCCGCAAGCCACGGGACTCACTCCTTCGCGGGCCAAAAACAGATCCTCGGCCATGGCCTTTTCCGCAATGTCTTGAAGGGTCATCGTCGTCAGGAACGACGGCGGGTCGATCCGGCCTTCCATCGGCGCGTATGCGGCGCGCAGAAGCGCATCGAGGGCGGGCCAATCGGTGAAGGCGGGGTTTGTTTCTATTTTGGAAACCATGGGTTTGCGTCGCAGATCACGGCGCGGGACGCCAGATCAGAGCAAAAAAAAAGGCCGAGACGAATCTCGGCCGAAGTCCAACAGGGAGGTGTCAGAACTCTCGTTCCGACGATTGATGAAGTAAGAGGCGGAACGCTTCCGATCAAGGCAAAATGGGGATTGACGATGCATTGCCGGTATGTATGTGGCGCATAGCACACAGCCTTGTCGGCGCGGATCAGGTCGGAACCGCCTCGGCTTCGCGCTGCCTGCGGCGGTAGGCGATGACTTCTTCCATGACGAAATCGCGAAACACTTCGATGCGGCGGGATTGGCGCAATTCCTCGGGATAGGCGAGGAACACGGGCACTTCGGCGGATTCCACCTCCGGTAGAACCCGGACGATATCGGGGAAGTCCTGCGTCAGATAATCGGGCAAGACGCCGATGCCCAGATCGTGGATCACGGCCTGCAGCACGCCGAAGTAATTGTTCACCGAAAGCGTGGAGCCGACATCGTAGCTGAGCAATTCGCGTACCAGCAACGCGCCGGAACTCACCTGCGCGGCGGAGGCGTTTTGGGAAATCAGGCGGTGGTTGGACAGGTCTTCGAGGCTGTCCGGCATGCCATGTTTCGCCAGATAGGAGGGCGACGCGAAAAGCCGCATGTTGATCGTCATCAGGCGGCGGCGGATCAGGTCGGCCTGGCTGGGTTCCTTCATGCGGATGGCGACGTCGGCCTCGCGCATCGGCAGGTCGAGGACCTTTTCTTCGAGCATGAGGTCGATCTTGAGATCGGGATATTTCTCGTAAAGCGCGGGCAGGCGCGGGGCCAGCCAGAGGGAGCCGAAGCCGATGGTGGTGGTCACGCGCAGCTCGCCGAACACTTCCTCTTCGCTGTCGCGGATGCGGGCGGAGGCGGCATCGAGGCGCTTGGTCATCGCGCGTGTTGCGTCGTACAGAAGCTCGCCCTGTTCGGTGAGGATCAAGCCGCGGGCATGGCGGTGAAACAGCGTCGTGTTGAGGCCCTCCTCCAAAGCGCGGATCTGCCGCGAGACGGCGGATTGGCTCAGGTGCAGCGTGTCACCGGCATGGGTCAATGAGCCAGCCGAGGCCACTGCGTGGAAAATCCGCAACTTGTCCCAATCCATCATGTCACCTGTTCACACGCTTCGCGCGCCAACCTAGGAAGCCCACGCGGCCCATGCAAAGGGTTTCTGGCGGGGTCGGGATTGCGGGGCATTTCAGCATCAAAACTCAGCTGGCGGCAAGGATCGAGACCCCGGCCACGATCACCACAGCCCATCCCAAGCGGCGGCCAAGCTGGCCTTCACCCAGGACGACAGAGCCGAGCAAGACCGCGATCAGGACCGAGACCTCACGCAGGGGCGCCACATAGATGACCGGCGTGAAGGTGAGGGCATAGAGGACGAGGATATAGGCGCCGGAATTCAAGACGGCGATGATCAGCACCGCAGGTTTGTGGTCGCGCCAGAGCGCCTGCACCTTGTCCCAGCGTCTGCGCGCGTATGGATAGAGCAGGACCGAGCGCCCGATGGCCGACGCATAGTCCATCAGGATCGGAGGGATCAGCAGGACCGAGACGCCCCAGGCGTCCCAGACGGTGTAGGTTCCGATCAGCGTACCGACGCCGAGCCCGTAGGCCAGTGATTTCAAAGGCCGCGCGCCGCCCCTTGGCCCACCGGTCAGCATCGCGACGCCAAAAACGATGATCGCGCCACCGAGTGCTGCCTGCGCGGGCAGGGCCTGAGCCAGAAGGACAAGCGCCATGAGCGACGACAGGACCGGCCCCGTGGCCCGCGCGGTTGGGTAGACGATGGACAGATCGCCCGCCCGATAGCCCGCTTGCAACAGGAGAAAATAGCCGAGGTGCAGCAGCGCAGTCCCGACGAGGGCCACGGCGACTAGGGCGCTCCACCCATCGAAGGTCAGGGCGAGGTAAAGCGCGAAAGGGCCGTAAACCGGCAGCGACAGCGCCGCGAAGAGCCAAAGCAGTTCGGGCCCACCATTGAGGCGCTTGACCAGAAAGTTCCATGTCGCGTGGGCAAAGGCGGCGGCCAGGACAAGCGAAAAGCCGAGGGGGGTCATATCGCGTGGCTCCGTGGCGATGCGCGCAAAACTTGGAACGTCACGGATTGCGGCGCAATCCCTCACGATTGTTTTTCTAGACAGGTCAGCTTTTGTGACCTAGTTTGATTGCAATGGATGAACACCACGCAGCACGGGAGGCCCATATGGGAGTGCAGCAGGTCTCGCTCAACGACAAATTCGATCTCACGAAATCGCCGGTTCTTCTGAACGGAACGCAGGCGCTGGTGCGGCTGATGCTGATGCAAAAGGAACGCGACCGCTTGGCGGGGCTGAACACGGCGGGCTTTGTGTCGGGTTATCGCGGCTCGCCCCTGGGCGCGGTGGATCTACAGATGGCGCGGGCAGACAAGCGGCTGGCGGAAAACGATATCCTGTTTCGTCCGGGATTGAACGAAGATCTTGCCGCAACCGCCCATTGGGGCCACCAGCAGGCCGAGTTGCGTGGCGAAGGCACCCATGACGGCGTCTTTGGCCTTTGGTACGGCAAGGGGCCGGGCGTGGACCGGACCGGCGACGTGATGCGGCATGTGAACATGGCGGGCACGTCGCGCCATGGCGGTGTGATCATGGCGATGGGCGACGATCATACGGGCGAGAGCAGCACCGTGTGCCATCAAAGCGACTGGGCCATGGTCGATGCGCACATGCCGGTGCTGTCGCCCGCGGGGGTGCAGGAAATCCTCGACTACGGTGTCTACGGCTACGCGTTGAGCCGGTTTGCGGGCGTTTGGGTGGGCCTGAAATGCCTCAAGGATACGGTGGAGGCGACGGCGGTGGTCGACGCGCGCCCGGATCGGATGAATTTTGCGATCCCGGACTTCGATATGCCCGAGGGCGGGCTGAACATCCGGCTTGGCGACCATTGGATCGCGCAGGAAGAACGCCTTCTGGAACACAAACGTTGGGCGGCGGAGGCGTTTTCGAATGCCAATGGGATCGACAAGCGCGTGCATGGACAGCGCGGTGCGAAGGTCGGGTTTGTGGCGGCGGGCAAAAACTGGCTCGACCTGCAATCGGCGCTTGCCGCGCTTGGGATAGACGAGGCGGAGGCCACGCGCCTGGGCATCACGACCTACAAGATCGGGCAGGTCTGGCCGCTTGATATGCACGGTTTCAAGGATTGGGCCGAAGGGCTCGATCTGATCGTGGTGGTCGAGGAAAAGCGCAAGCTGATCGAGGTGCAGGTCAAGGAAGCGATCTTCGACGACCGGCGCGGGCGGCGCGTTTATGGCTACAAGGACGGGCAGGGCAATACGCTGTTCCCGCAGCATTTTGCGCTCGATCCCGCGGATATCGCGTTGAAACTGGGCCGGATCCTCGAAGAAGAGGGCTGCATGACGGACCGGATGCGCGCGGGCATGACGCGGGTCGAAGAGGCCAAGCGTGCCACCAACGCACCCGATCTGGCAACACGGACGCCGTGGTTTTGCTCAGGCTGCCCGCACAATTCATCGACCAAGGTGCCCGAGGGTAGCCGCGCGGGCGCGGGCATCGGCTGCCACTTCATGGCGAAGTGGATGGATCGCGAGACCGAGGCTTACACCCATATGGGCGGCGAGGGCGCGAATTGGATCGGCGAGGCGCCGTTCTCGACCCGCGATCACATGTTCCAGAATCTCGGCGAGGGGACATATAATCATTCCGGCATCCTCGCGATCCGCGCCGCTTTGGCCGCGGGCACCAACATCACCTACAAGATCCTTTTCAACGACGCCGTCGCGATGACCGGCGGGCAGACCAATGAGGGCGAGCTGTCGCCCGGGCGCATTGCCCATGAGCTGCGTGCGATGGGTGTGGGCGAGGTGGCGCTGGTCTATGACGCCAAGGAAGACGTGGATTTTGCATCGTTTCCGGCGGATGTGGACAGGTTCGAGCGGGCCGATTTGATGCATGTGCAGGAGCGCATGGCCAAGGTTCAGGGCGTCTCGGCGATCATCTATGTGCAGACCTGTGCCGCCGAAAAGCGCCGCCGCCGCAAACGCGGGACATTCCCCGATATCGACAAGCGCGTGTTCATCAACACAGATGTCTGCGAGGGCTGCGGCGATTGCGGGGTGCAGTCGAATTGCGTGTCCATCGTGCCGGTGGAGACGGAACTGGGCCGAAAGCGGGCGATTGATCAGTCGACCTGCAACAAGGATTTCAGCTGTGTGAACGGCTTCTGCCCCTCCTTCGTGACGTTGGAGGGTGCAGTCATCAAGAAAGAGGCCTCCGCGAGCGTGGACCTTGCGGGGCTTCCCGAACCGGCGCTGCCCGCGATCGATGGCACGCACAATGTGCTGGTCACGGGCGTCGGCGGCACCGGCGTTGTGACCATTGGCGCGGTGATGGCGCAGGCCGCACAGCTTGATGGCATGGGTGCGGGTATGATCGAGATGGCGGGTCTTGCGCAAAAGGGCGGCGCGGTTTCGATCCACCTGCGGCTGGCCAAGCGCCCGGAGGACATCGCCGCCATCCGCGTCGGTGCGGGCGAGGCGGATGTTGTGATCGGCGGCGACCTGGTGGTCACGGGCGGGGCAAAGACGCTTGGCATGATGACGACGGGGCGCACCGGCGCTGCGGTGAACAGCCACGAGATCACCACCGGTGACTTCACGCTCGATACGGAATTTACCATACCAGGCAAGGATTTGGAGGTCGCTCTTCAAGCACGGTTGCGCGATGGGCTGCATCTGTTCGATGCGACGGAATTGGCGCGCGTTCTGTTGGGGGACTCGATCTATTCGAACATGATGGTGTTCGGCGCCGCGTGGCAGATGGGGTTTGTCCCGCTCAGCCACGAGGCCATCGTGGCGGCCATCGGATTGAACGGCGCGGCGGTCGAGGCCAACGAACAGGCGTTCGAGATGGGCCGTTGGGCCGTGGAAAACCCGGCGGCGGTCACGCGATTGACCGCGCCCAATGTGGTGACGCTTCCCAAGACGCTTGACGATACAATCGCTTACCGCGAGGGGCATCTGGTGGCCTATGGCGGCAAGCCTCTGGCCCGGAAATACCGCGCGCTGCTCGATAAGGTGGAGGATCCGCGCCTGCGCGAGGCGGTGGCGAAAGGGTATCACAAGCTCTTGTCCTACAAGGATGAATACGAGGTGGCGCGCCTGCATCTTGAGACCGAGGCCAAGGCGCGCGAGAGCTTCGGGGGCGATTTCAAGATGTCCTACCACCTCGCCCCACCCCTGCTGCCGGGCAAGACACCGGATGGCCGCCCGAAGAAACGCGCCTTCGGGCCGTGGATGGGCAAGGCGTTCAAGCTGCTGGCCGCGATGCGGTGGCTTCGGGGGACATGGGCCGATCCGTTTGGCTACACCAACGAGCGCAGGATGGAGCGCGCGTTGATCCGCGACTACGAGCGCGACATGACGCTCTGGCTGCCCGATGCCACGCCGGAGAGGATGGACGCGCTGGTGGCGCTGGCCGAATTACCGTTGCAGATCCGCGGGTTTGGGCCGGTCAAGGAGGCGAATGCCGCCAAGGCCGCGCGGCAACGGGCCGATTTGCTGGCCCTGTTGCAAGCGGGCGGCTCGGCACCGGCGCAGGCGGCGGAATAGGCCGTCGCGACGCGGTCCCTTGGTACCTCTCGCAGCGGAAGACTTTCTCCCGTGCGTCCCCTGCGGTAGGGCGGGCCGCAAGAAGGACGCGTGCCATGCCTGAATTGTCGGAACTCTTGCCAATGGTGGCCCTGATCCTCGTCATCGGGGCATTCGCCGGCGTGATTGCGGGCCTGCTCGGCGTGGGCGGTGGGATCGTGTTGGTGCCGGCGTATTACTTCGCCTTCGAGGGTCTGGGATATGGGCCCGATGGGTTGATGCAGATCTGCCTTGCGACGTCGTTGGCGACAATCATGGTCACCTCGATGCGATCGGTGCATGCGCACAACAAAAAGGGTGCCGTCGATTGGGCGATCCTGAAAGGCTGGGGCCCGGGCATTGCGATTGGCGCGCTCTTTGGAGTTGGGGTGGCGAGCGGCCTGCGCAACGAAGTCCTGATGTTGATTTTCGGCGTTCTGGGTTTGAGCGTCGGCCTCTACATGTCGTTCGGCCAGGCGGATTGGCGGTTGGGTGATGCGATGCCGGGCCGGGTCGGGACGATGGTATCGTCGCCCGTGATCGGGTTCTTGTCGGTGTTGATGGGCATCGGGGGCGGGTCCTTCGGCGTGCCGTTGATGACGCTTTACAGCCAACCGATCCACCGCGCGGTGGCGACGGCGGCGGGCTTTGGCCTGCTGCTCGCCGTGCCCTCGGTCATCGCGTTCCTTTTGGTCAGTGGTGAGGGAACAAACCGCCCGCCGTTCACACTGGGCCAGGTCAATCTGGTGGGCTTTGCGCTGGTCGTGGCGATGACCCTGCTGACCACGCCGTTGGGGGTCAGGCTGGCGCACGCGCTTGACCCGAAGCCGTTGAAGCGGGTGTTTGCAGTCTTCATCATGATCATGGCTTTGAACATGCTGCGAAAGGCCATGGGGTTTTGAGCTGGCTGTCGCAAGGCTTTGAAGTGTTTCCGCCCGAACCTGCGGTCGAAGACTGGGTTCGAAGCGTACGGGCACCGGCCCTTGCGGCGGCGGCGGATTACGCGCAGCGCGCGGTTTGGCTGCGCCATGGCGGAACGTGGTTCGTGGGCGTGGATGCCTTGCCGAATGATGTCCATGGTGCTGTGGGCCGTGGCCCTGCGTTTGCGGGCGCCGCGTTTGATGCGGCGGTGGCGGCAACGGGAATTGCGCGGCTGCACCGGGCGCAGTTGTCGGTGACCTATCCGGGTTATCCGCTGCAGGACGCGGAGGAAAGCGCCGCCGCGCATCGGTTCCGGACGCAGCGCGATGCGGCGCATCTGGATGGCTTGTTGCCGGAAGGGCCGGACAAACGGCGGCATCTGCGTGAGCCGCATGCCTGGATCCTTGGCGTCGCCCTGACCGAGGCGGACGTGGGTGCGAGCCCGTTGGTGGTTTGGGAGGGAAGCCACGAATTGATCCGGCGCGCCTTCGCCCGGGTCTTTGAGGGCGTGCCCGCGCCGGAATGGGGAGACGTGGACGTCACCGAGATCTACAAAGCCGCCCGCGCCGAGGTGTTCGAGGGCTGTCGCCGGGTCGAAGTCCCGCTGGCACCGGGCGATGCAGTGCTGCTGCATCGCCATGTCATCCATGGCGTGGCCCCCTGGACAGACGGCGCCAAGGCCGCGACCGAGGGTCGCGCGATCGCATATTTCAGGCCGTGTTTCGAAGATCCGTCGGATTGGTTAGAGCGACCTTAGCCCTTTGAGGCCATCCGGGCCGCCCGCCCGCCGCGCCGCTTCTGGATCAGGGCGCGCCGTTCGGGCAGAACCGCCATCACCTCACGCCGGGCCTCGGGGGCCATGCGCGACCATTGGGTGATTTCGTCGATGGACCGCAGGCACCCGGTGCAAATGCGCGCCTCGGGATGGACGACGCAGATTTTCACGCAGGGGCTTTCGATCTCGTCGCGTTTCCAGATGTCGTCGGTCACGTCGCACTCCTGATATGGCGCAACCGGTCGAGCGCCCCTTGCAGGATATAGCCTGCGGCGACGGCGTCGATCACCTCTGCGCGACGTTTGCGGGTCGTATCCGCCTCAAGCAGTGCTTTTTCTGCCGCAACCGTCGACAGGCGCTCGTCCCAGAAGGCGATGGGCGTCTCGGCAAAGTCCGGCCGCCGGGTCAGGTTGCGCGCGAAGGCGCGCGTGGCCTGCGCGCGGGGGCCTTCGGTCCCGTCCATATTTCGCGGCAGGCCGAGGATCAGGCCCCCGACCTCATGGCGCGCGATCAACTCCTGCAGGCGATCGGCATCAAGGGTGAATTTCCGGCGTTTGATCGTCTCCAGTGCTGTGGCGGAGTTCAACAGCCGGTCCGAGAGCGCCACGCCAATGGTCTTTGTGCCCAGATCAAGGCCGATCAGACCGCGCATCGACGGCGCGGCATCCGCGAAGGCCTCAAGACTGTCGTGGATCACTCCGATGCGCCCCCGGCGCGGGGTTCCGATGCGCCCCCGGCGCGGGGTTCCGATGCGCCCCCGGCGCGGGCCATGGCGGCCCGGAAGGCTTCGTCGATCATTTCCAGCGCTTCGGGGAACTCGGCGAATGTGGCCTGCGCGTCGTCATGCACGATCTGCGCGGCATTTGAGCGGCCCAGAACGCCGTAGGCAGTGATAAGCTGTGCCCAATCCTGTGGCGTGCCGCCTTCGGTCGCCAAGCGGTTGGCAAGCCCTTCGACCATGGTTTCGATCATCGCCTGCTGGCCCTCGGCATCGAGGCCTTCCATGGCTGCGAAATCGGACGGGCCGGGCCCGCCTTGCAGCATGGCGGGGTCGAGTTCGACCCCGGCGGCGAAGGCGACCTCGCCCAATTGGGCTTGAATGGCGTTGACCCATGGGGCTTCGGGACGGCTTTCGCGAAGCAGGTTGACCCAGATCGGCAGCGCCAGGTCCGGGCGGCCCTGTTGCGCGTACATCTGACCGGCAAAATAGCGGCCGGTGCCGTCGCTCGGCTCTAGCGCCAGACCGCGCACCAGCGCATCTTCGGCCTCGGGCGAGACATAGCCCCCCGCGGCAAAGATCAGCATTTCGGCATAGTCGATCCAGTGGCGGCCCGTGGCCTCGTCTTGCAACAGGTTCAGCAGACGGCCCTGCGCGTTGCGGGCGGCGCGGAAATTGCCAAGCATCGCCTCGTTCGCGGCCAACAGCTCCAGGCCGCGGGCATCGTCGGGGCGTTGTTCGATGACGGTGCGCAACTGCTCGACCATGGCCAGACGTTCGGGGTCGGCCTCGCGCTGCGGGCGATCGGGGGCCTGCTCTTCGGCGGTGGCCTGATCGGGGCGGTTTTCGCGCGCCTCCTCGATCATCGAGATCCGGCCATCCAGCGGCAAATCCGGATATCCCGGCGCGCCGATCTGCCAATAGGTCCAGACCGAGATGCCGATCGTCGCGACCAGCCCCAGCACCACAAGCGCGGTGCCCTTGCCCGCGCTGGACTGCGCCTGTTCGCCTTGCAGCGCGCGGTCGGCGTCCAGAATGCGGCGGCTGACCTCGGTGCGGGCGCGCGCGGCGTCTTCCTCGGTCAGGGTGCCACGCGCGACGTCGCGTTCCACTTCCTTGAGCTGATCGCGGTAAATCTGCAGGTCATAGGCCGCCTTGGGCCCTTCGCCGGTATCCGGGCGACGCGCAGCCAGCAGGACGAGGGCAACCACGACCAGACAGATCAAACCAGCGGCGATCCAGAACACCATGTTCGCACCCCATGCGTAGCCTCTTTGACCCCTCTCATAAGGCCCGGTCGTCACAAGCGAAAGCGCATATGCGGTCACATGGCCGACAGGACCCGCGCGTAGCCCGCGACAAGATGATCCGAGGTCGCAAATTGTCTTTCATTGGTCGCGCCGAGTATCCTCTTTTCCGGCCACCGCGCGAAAAGCGAGGCATCAGGTTTCGGAGTCCCGTCCATGCGCAAGTATTCTGCTTTTGCCGTCGCCCGCGAAGCGTTCCGCCATCACAAGGGCTGGGAGCGCGCGTGGACCTCGCCAGAACCAAAGGCGGCTTATGACGCCGTGATCGTGGGCGCCGGCGGGCATGGCCTGGCCACGGCTTATTATCTCGGCAAGAACTTCGGCATCACCAATGTGGCGGTGATCGAAAAGGGCTGGCTCGGGGGCGGCAACACGGGCCGCAACACCACGATCATCCGCTCGAACTACCTGCAAGATCCGTCCGCCGCGCTATATGAGAAGGCGCGCTCGCTTTATGAAACGCTGTCGCAGGACCTGAATTACAACATCATGTTCAGCCCGCGCGGCGTGATCATGCTGGCGCAGACCCATCACGAGGTGCGCGGCTACATCCGTACCGCTCATGCCAACGCGCTGCAGGGCGTCGAGACCCGCTTCATCGACAAGCATGAGGTCAAGCGCCTGGTGCCGATCATGAACATCGAGGGTCCGCGGTATCCGGTGCTCGGCGGGCTGTGGCAGCCCCGCGGTGGCACCGCGCGCCATGATGCGGTGGCCTGGGGCTATGCGCGGGCGTGTTCGGATATGGGGATGCACATCATTCAGCAGACCGAAGTGACGGGCGTGCGCCGCGAAGGGGGCGCAGTTGCAGGCGTCGAGACAACGCGCGGCTTCATCGGGTGCAAGAAGCTTGGCATCGTGGTCGCAGGCCATTCGGGCGTCTTGGCCGAGATGGCGGGCTTCCGGTTGCCGCTTGAATCCGTGCCGCTTCAGGCGCTGGTGAGCGAGCCGATCAAGCCCTGCATGGATGTCGTCGTGATGGCCAACACTGTTCACGGCTACCTCAGCCAATCCGACAAGGGCGAGATGGTGATCGGCGGCGGCACCGACAGCCACAACAATTACACGCAGCGCGGGTCGTTCCACCATGTCGAGGAAACCGTCCGCGCGCTGATCGAGACCTTCCCGATGCTCTCGCGGCTCAAGATGCTGCGGCAATGGGGCGGGATCGTGGATGTGACGGGCGACCGCTCGCCGATCTTGTCAAAAACGCCGGTCGATGGCGTGTTCATCAACTGCGGTTGGGGCACGGGCGGGTTCAAGGCGATCCCCGGTTCGGGCTGGGGATTTGCGGAATTGATGGCCAAGGGGCATTCGCCGCTGACCGATGCCTTCGGGATGGAACGGTTCCGCGAGGGCCGCTTCATCGACGAAAGCGTCGCGGCCGGGGTGGCGCATTGATGGGCTGGCTCGTGCATCCGAACGCTGCGCTGCGGCGTGGCAACGTCCCGCCGGTCACAAAATGTGAGCGGGACGCGGCTGTTTTTGGCGCATGGGATGGGGCCGAAGCGGCCTTTTCTGGCCGACCTGGGGCAACGCACGCGTCCGGCGTTGAGGCAAACGGGGCAGGGCGCAACGGTGTGGGCATCCAAATGGAGGATGCTTCATGTCTGACTACGACCACAGAAACCAAGCCTTCGACTACGCCCCGCCGACGCGCGGCGGCTCCGGATCCGGTGCGCTCATGTTCATCGGTGGAATTCTCGTGCTCTTCGTGCTCGCCATCATCTTCATGGGCGGCGGAACGGGCCCGGTCCCCGAAGACGGCGCTGCGGCGCCTGCGGTGGAGCAGACTGCACCCAGCGCTCCGGTTGCACCCGCGCCTGTCGACTAAGACCTACACAACCAGATCAACCGCAAGCGGCGGGCGTCTTCGGACGTCCGCCGTTTTCATGCGCGCGGAGGCCATCCCATGCTGACCCTGACCTGTCCTGTTTGCGGCGTTGCGGCCTGCGAGACCGAACTTTCTGCGGGCGGCGAAGCCCATCTCAAGCGCTATGGGCCCGGCTCAAGCGATGCGGAATTCGAAGACTACCTGTTCATGCGCCCGAACGTGAAGGGCGTGCATTTCGAGCGCTGGCGTCATGCGATGGGGTGCGGGAAGTGGTTCCATGCGGCGCGCGACACCGCCACGTTGGAGGTTTTCGGCACCTATAGCGCGCAGACCCTTGAGCCGCCCACCGACATCATCGCCGCCATCAAGGCCAAACACCCGGACTGGACACCTGCATGACGCGCCCGACCCTCACATCAGAGCAGGAAGCGGCGCTGATCTATCCGGACTACCGCCGCGAATTGCGCGTTCTGACGCCCGATCCGCAGCGCCTGGTGCCGTTGATCGGACGCCTGCGGTTGGAGCTTGACGGCGCCGAAGCGGGCGCGCCGATGACCGACATGATCCAGCCTCTTGATGCGGGCCAGCCGTGGGAGGCTGTGGCCGAAGTCTTGGGCACCGATGAGCCGCAGGCCTTGGTTGACGGTTGGATCGACCTTTTGCCGCTTCTGAAGCTCGCCGCCCTGTTCGGAGAAATCGAGCCGGGCCTTTATGTTCCACGCAACGTGACGCCCGACCGGATCGTCGCATTACTCAGCGGCTATGGCGGCGTGACGCTGGAACGGGCCGGTCTGAATGCCGATGGGCAGGTCATGGTGACGCCCGCCCACATCCGACTGCAACGCAATCTGCAATGGCGCTGGACCCATGAAGATTGGGCTGAAGCTACCCTGATGTCAGGGGCCTGGCCCGGACCGTCAGTGGACGCCAAACGGGTCTACGGCGACATGTCGTTCATCGAGCTGGACATGCATCGGATCCTCGAATTGCCGGTCGCGTCGCGCGATGCCGATGGGTTCATCACCCTCAGCGATACGCAGCTTTCCGAACTGGGCGCGCTGCACCTGACCCTGCAGGCCGCCACACAAGTCTTCATCGAAAACGTGACCCTCGATCTGTCCACGCCTGAGGTCGCCGAGACCTTGGCGCAGTGGGAAATCTGGGCGTCGAACTAATGGAAGCCAATTGACATGAGCCATCGCATCTCGACCCACGGTCGCCTGATCGACCGCGCAACGTCGGTGAAATTCACCTTCAATGGCAAGTGGATGCGCGGCCATGCCGGCGATACGCTGGCCTCTGCGCTTTTGGCCAATGATCAGATGCTCGTGGGCCGGTCGTTCAAATACCACCGCCCGCGCGGCATCGTGGCCTCCGGCGGGGAGGAGCCAAACGCGCTTGTGAACCTTGGCCGCAAGGATCGCCATGAGCCGAACCAGCGGGTCACCACCACCGAGCTGTTCGAGCGGTTGGAGGCAACCAGCCAGAACCACTGGCCGTCGCTGGAATTCGACGTGGGCGCGGTGAATGCGATGGTCGCGCGGTTCCTGCCTGCGGGCTTCTATTACAAGACGTTCATGTTCCCGCGCGCCTTCTGGAAGCACGTGTTCGAGCCGGTGATCCGCCAATCCGCAGGCCTCGGCGCGGCGCCGCATCCCGAAACCCGTGACCCCGACACCTACGAGCATTTCTACGCCCATGTCGATCTGGTGATTGCGGGCGGCGGCATTGCGGGCCTGATGGCGGCCCTGGCGGCAGGCAAGGCGGGCAAGCGCGTGCTTGTGGTGGAGCAAAGCGCCCATTGGGGCGGGCGCGCGCCGGTTGATGGCGATGTGATCGACGGGATGCCCGCCGAGGCTTGGGTGAAGGACGCCGTTGAAGCCCTTGAAAAGATGGCGAATGTAACGCTCCGCCTGCGTGTGCAATTGTCGGGTGTGTATGATCATGGCTACGCGCTTGCCTATGAACGGATCGGCGATCATGCCCCCACCGAAGACGCGCCGCGCCACCGGCTCTGGCGCATCCGCGCGGGCCATATCATCGCGGCCACCGGTGGCATCGAACGCCCGCTCAGCTTTCCCGGGAACGACAAACCCGGCGTCATGCTGGCCTCGGCGGTGCGCGATTACATCGTCAATTATGGCGTCACACCGGGTGAGCGCATCGTGGTCGTCACCAACAATGACGACGGCTACCGAACGGCCCTGAGCGCGCGCGCCGCCGGAGTGGAGGTCGCCTGCGTCGTCGATCCGCGTGAGGTGGTAGAAGGCGCGCTTCCGGCCGAGGTCCGCGCGCTTGGCGTGCCGATCCGCACGGGTGCGGCCATCAGCAAGGTGAAGGGCCTCCGGCGCGTAGTCTCGGTCCGGGTGCAGGCCTTCGCAGAGGACGACGGTCGCTACGATGAGATCCCGTGTGACGCGGTCGCCATGTCGGGCGGCTGGTCGCCGGTGGTCCACCTGTGGTCCCATTGCGGGGGCAAGTTGACGTGGGATGAGGCGCAGGCCTGTTTCGTTCCCGACATCGGCCGTCCGCCAACCGATCAGAATGGCGAAGGCTTTGTGACCTGCATTGGCGCAGCGGGCGGGGGCCTTCAGGCGGCGGAAGGCGTTTCAATCACCGCCAACGTCATGAATGGTCTGGGGCTTCCCTGTGACCCGCTCGAAGTGCAGGCCCCGGCCGAGGCACCGCTGGCCCCCGTCTGGGTCATGCCCGCCTATGCCGGTGCCAAAAAGCGCGCCAAGATGTGGCTGGATTTCCAGAATGACGTGAAGGTTTCCGACGTGATGCTCGCCGCGCAGGAAGGCTATGAAAGCGTCGAACACACCAAGCGCTACACCACGCTCGGCATGGCAACGGATCAGGGTAAGCTCAGCAATATCAATGGACTTGCCGTGCTTGCCGATGCGCTCGACAAGGGCATCCCGCAAGTCGGCACCACCACCTTCCGCCCGCCCTACACGCCGATTTCCCTGGGTGCGATCGCAGGCGAGGCACGGGGCGAGATCTTCCAACCGCTGCGCCGCACGCCGATCCACGATTGGCACGTCGATCATGGCGCGTACATGGAGCCCGTCGGTCATTGGCGGCGGCCCTATTGCTTTCCGCGCGACGGCGAAACCCATGCCGATGCGGTCAATCGCGAGATTGACGCCACGCGGCGCTCGCTTGGCCTTTTGGATGCCTCGACCCTTGGCAAAATCATCGTCAAAGGCCCTGATGCGCCGAAATTCATGGACATGCTCTACACCAACATGATGAGCAGCCTGAAACCGGGTAAGTGCCGCTATGGGTTGATGTGCAATGAAAACGGGTTCCTCATGGATGACGGCGTTGTCGTCAGGCTCGATGAGGACACGTTCCTGTGCCACACGACCTCTGGCGGGGCGGATCATGTCCACGCGCATATGGAGGATTGGCTGCAATGCGAGTGGTGGGATTGGCAGGTCTACACGGCCAATGTGACCGAGCAATGGGCGCAGATTGCCGTCGTTGGCCCCAATGCGCGCAAGCTGTTGGAAAAGCTTGGCGGTATGGATGTGTCGAAAGATGCGCTGCCCTTTATGCAAATGGCCGAAGGCAAGCTCGGCGGATTTGACGCGCGGGTCTTCCGGATCAGCTTTTCGGGTGAGCTGAGCTATGAAATCGCCATCCCCGCCAGTCAGGGCCGCGCCTTTTGGGACGCCCTGCACGCGGCGGGCGCGGAGTGGGACGCGACGCCCTACGGCACCGAGGCGTTGCACGTCATGCGCGCCGAAAAGGGCTTCATCATGATTGGCGATGAGACCGACGGCACCGTGATCCCGCAAGATCTCGGGCTGAATTGGGCGATCTCTAAGAAGAAAGAGGATTTCCTCGGCAAACGCGGCCAGCAGCGCACGTTTCTTGCGTCGGAGGACCGCTGGCATCTGGTCGGGTTGGAAACACTCGACGGCTCTGTCCTGCCCGACGGTAGCTATTGTGTCGCGGACGGAAACAATGCCAACGGCCAGCGCAATGTGCAGGGGCGCGTGACCTCGACCTATTACTCGCCCACGCTCGCCTGCGGCATTGCCATGGGTCTGGTCCATAAGGGTCCGGATCGGATGGGCGAGGTCGTCGAATTCAACACGGTCGAGGGCGGCACGATCCAGGCGAAAATCGTGAACCCGGTATTCTATGATCCGGATGGGGAGAAGCAGAATGTCTAATGCTATCAGCGCTTTGCCCGGCGTTATCGCCGATGGTGACGTCCGTGTGACCGAGATGGGACTGGTCGGCATGATCACGCTCAAGGCCGATTTGTCGGCGGCCGCGACGAAGAAGGCGGTGAAATCCGCGACCGGCCTCGACCTACCGGATGCGCGAAAAATGTCCGGCGGTGATCTGGCCAAAAGCGTCGCGTGGATGGCCCCGGATGAGCTGTTGATCCTGTGCCCCCATGGCGAGGCCGAGGCGATGGTTGGGCGGCTCACCAAAGAGTTGGGCAAGGCGCATCATCTGGCGGTGAACGTGTCGGACGCCCGCGCGGTGTTCGCCCTCACCGGCGCGGCGGGGGCCGTCCGCGATACATTGGCCAAGCTGACCCCGGCCGACATGGCGGCGCTCCCGACGGCAGAGATGCGGCGCACCCGCTTGGCGCAGGTCGCGGGCGCCATCTGTCTGCCTGAGGAGGGCCGCGCGGATGTGATCTGCTTCCGTTCGGTCGCGGGCTACATGTTCGACCTGCTGAGATCCGCCGCAAAGCCCGGTGCAGAGGTCGGGTTTCACTAGACCGGATCAACCGCCCCGAAACCTTCCCAGTGCGGTCAAAACCTCGCCGTTTTCGCAGTCAACACACGCGCAATGACCGAGCATTTTTCCCGGTCCGGCACCGACCCGGACGGACCTTTCCTGCCCCTGAGCCGCGGGCCGCAGCAACGCAAAGTAGGTTTTGGCACTCTGACGCTTGTGTGTGTCATCCTGCCGGTGTGCGTTTTGTTTTGGTGGATCGCGAACAGGGGGATTGATGGGGGCTTCTACATGCCCGCCGATTTTCTCCAGGCGCAGCGGGACATGATG
Organism: Gymnodinialimonas ulvae; assembly: GCF_037543845.1. NCBI lineage: Bacteria > Pseudomonadati > Pseudomonadota > Alphaproteobacteria > Rhodobacterales > Paracoccaceae > Gymnodinialimonas > Gymnodinialimonas ulvae. The sequence goes on along the minus strand of NZ_JBBIFX010000001.1, from coordinate 835,761 downwards.
ATGCATTTCGCAACGATGCTCATCATCCCTCCGGCGCTGCTTGTCTGCGTCATGGCGCGCGCCGTGTGGCGCGAACGGCGACTGCGGATTGTCCGATCCTTCCTGATCGTATTTTTGCTTCTGTTTTCAACGGGGCTTTACAATAGCGCCGTACTTTTCAATGCCCAGGCCATCATGCCGGAACTCACGCGTCAGGACGTGATGGCGTTGGCAGACCGGCCGATCCCTCGGCTTGAGCGTTCTGTTCGTGTGACCGATTACACCTATGAGGCCACAACCTTTACAGTACACGTCACTCTAGAGCACGCCGTGTCCGACGACGATGTCGACCGCGCGGTTGTGGGGCCGGGGATGTGCCGACGGTTCGGCGTGCTTTTTGGGGGGCCCGTGGATCAGATCATCCTGCAAGCGTCGGGTCTGGACGGCGCGCCACGCTCCGTCGGAGTGAGCCAGCAACAATGCCGTGAGTGGTATCTTTTGAACCGCACCCCCGCGAACAGGCCCAATCGACGTTTGGCCGTTCCCCACGACCGCCTGACGCCGATGGATGTCACGCCGGAGCGTGAAACGTAGGCTCGCAACCTGGCCGGGCGCGGGCGGTCCGCGCCCCGTTCTGTCACGCCAAAGACCGGGCGCGTGCCGACCCGCCGGGGCCGCACGCAATCGGGTAATCCTGATGCGTGCCCCTTGACCTTCCCCCCTTGCGACCTCCATCTGTGCCGCAGAACGCACCACATCAAAACAGGGGGCCACCATGGCATTCGACCTTCCAGATCTTCCCTATGCTCACGACGCGCTGGCCGGCAAAGGCATGTCCGCCGAGACGCTGGAATATCACCACGACCTGCACCACAAGGCCTATGTCGACAACGGCAACAAGCTGATCTCGGGCACCGAGTGGGACGGCAAGTCGATGGAAGAGATTATCACCGGCACCTACGACGCGAACGCCGTCGCGCAGTCGGGGATCTTCAACAACATCAGCCAGCTTTGGAACCATAACCAGTTCTGGGAAATGATGGGCCCCGGCGACGCGGGCATGCCCGGTGAGCTGGAAGCGGCGTTGAATGAAAGCTTCGGTTCCGTCGACAAGTTCAAGGAAGAATTCTCCGCCGCCGGTGCGGGGCAATTCGGCTCGGGCTGGTGCTGGCTGGTCCAGGATAGCGACGGCGGCCTCAAGGTCACCAAGACCGAGAACGGCGTGAATCCGCTCTGCTTCGGTCAGACCGCGCTTCTGGGCTGCGATGTGTGGGAACATTCCTACTACATCGATTTCCGCAACAAACGCCCGGCCTACCTGTCGAACTTCCTCGACAACCTGGTAAACTGGGAAAACGTCGCCTCGCGCATGTAACGCGGTCGGCAACCCAACGCATTGAGGCCCGCCTGACTACGGCGGGCCTTTTTCGTGTCGGCACCCCTCTTGCCACCCCCCGTCCGGATCCCTTTGCCGGAACCGACGCCTGCGCCGGGCGTTGCCCTCCCAATGGAACCCATCAACCGGAGGACATCATGGCCGAGCGACACAGATCAAAAGACGGGCGCAGCGAGACAAAGGACCTACTGGGCAACACGCCCGACACCCCCGGACACGCGGGACGCGACGGTGGCGATCTTGCGCGCAAGACCGGCACCAAGGCCGAGCTGCGCACATTCGAGAACGGCTCTGCCGGTGTTACCCGGGTCACGAAATCCGATGAGGAAAAGCCCGGCACCGACAATCTCGGCGAAAGGAACAAGTGATATGGCCGACCCTCTCCGACAGCCCGAGATCGACTACGTCCGGCGCAATCCCTCGCCCCTGACCACCGGCACCTGGGTGCTTGTGGCGGATGGCGAGAAGGCGCTTTTCTTGCGAAATGACGGCGACGCCGACGCGCCCAACCTGACGGTGTTCCGCGAGGAAGAGCAGGACAACCCACCGACCCATGAGCAAGGCACGCACAAGCCCGGCCGCTTCAACGACGGCCCGCAGGTTCAGCGTTCCGCCGTGGCCGATACCGATTGGCACTGGCTTGAGAAGGAACGCTTCGCCAGCGACATGGCCGATATCCTGTACAAGCAGGCCCATCACGGCAAGTTCGAGCGGATCATCATCTGCGCCGCGCCCAAGATCCTCGGCGAACTGCGCCAGGAATTGCATCAGGTCGTGACCGACAAGGTAGTGGGCGAGGTCGATCTTGTCCTGACGAACCACCCGATCGATGAGATTGCCGAACGCATCGCCGACGCGACGACCGGCGATTGATTGCCGCATCATGCCTTGCCCCGCGCGCCGCGCGCGGTGCAAGGGACCTTACCCCAGCCGCGCCATCAACGTGTCGACATCCGGCACGCTTTCCATGAAGTCGAGCAGCGTCGCATCGGCAAACCCCTGCGCCACGATGTGGTCGATCAAGGCGCGGAGCGGGTCCCAGTATCCATCGACATTCAGCAGGTAGATCGGCTTTTCGTGCAACCCAAGCTGCCGCCATGTCAGCGCTTCGAAAAACTCATCAAGCGATCCCGCGCCGCCAGGCAGGACCACAACCGCGTCGGCATTCATGAACATCACTTTCTTTCGCTCATGCATCGTTTCCGTGACCACGAAGGTGCTCAGATCAGCCTTTCCCACCTCTATCTGCATCAAATGGGTCGGGATCACACCGAAGGTCGCACCGCCCCCGGCCTGGGCCGCGCGCGCAACCGCGCCCATCAGGCCCACATCGCCCGCCCCGTAAACGAGGCGCATGCCAGCCGCCGCGATGGCCGTTCCCAACTCCGTCGCCGTCGCCATATAGGCGGGCTGTGTTCCGGGGCGCGCGCCACAATAGACACACAATGAAAAGCTCGACATGACAATACCTTGTGTTTCGGATTGGTTTGTCCCCTGATAAAAGCCATTCGCAGGGCCCTCAACCCATCTTGGGCGGGGTCGTGGATCGCTTTCCGGGGGGAAAGAGCAATGCCGCAGGCATGCAGATGAAAGTCTCGTCGATGTTCGGGTCGAGCTCGGGGGCGGTGGCGGCCGCGGCTGGCAGCGCAGTTCTGCTGGTGGCGGCGGCGATTGGGTATTCCGTCTGGCGCTCTGATCCCGATGCGGGGCAGCCGGTCCTGCCCGACGAGACAGCGATTGAAGCGCGCCAAACCGCCCCCCTGACCGAGGACGCCACGCAGGCTGGGGCCGATGCGGAACCCGCCCCTGATCCCGTCCCCGACGCCTCGCCGAACCTAGACATCGTGCGGGTCGAACAAGACGGCAGCACCCTGATCGCAGGCGCCACCTTGCCGGGAATGTCCGTCGCGATCCTTCTGGATGGAACAGAGGTCGCGCTGGTCGAGGCCGACCGGAACGGTGATTTCGTGGCCTCCCTGACCCTGCCGCCCTCCGACACACCACGGGTGATTTCGGCGGAGACCCGGCCGGAAGACGGCCCCGCATTGGCCGGGTTGGAAACTGTTCTGGTTGCTCCGTTCGCTCTCGCCGCAGACGACGGCGCAGAGCCCGCGACCCCAGCGCCCGACGCCGTGGCGGAGGCGTTGGATGCCCCCGCGCCACCCGAGGTCGCGCAACCGAATGAATCGGCAGAGCCCGAGACCACAGCCGACGCCACAGTCGACGCCACGCCGGACATCCCCGCGGAAGACGTCGAGGTTGCAGCCGTTACACCAAACCCGCTAGAGGCGCCCGAGGCGCCGAGTGCCGGGGATGACACCGACCAATCCCCCGCCGTCCTGATCGCGGGTCCAGACGGGTTGCGCATTTCGCAGCCCCCCGGACGTCCCGAGGTGGCGACCGAGGTATTGCTCGACGCGATCTCCTATGATGCCAGCGGCGCGGTCATCCTGGCCGGGCGTGGGCCGGCCACTGCGAATATCCAGGTGATGATCAACAACCAGCCCATACAATTGGGCGAGGTCAGCCCCAGCGGTGCCTGGTCGCTGCAATTGCCCGATGTCGATCCGGGGACCTACACTCTGTCCGTCGCCGAACTGGCCGAGGATGGAAGCGTCGAAAGCAGGATCGAGACGCCGTTCCTGCGCGAAGATCCCGAACGGATCGCGGCGGAGGCGGCTGCGGCGCAGGGCGGCGCCGTCGGGGTCGATGTGATCACCGTGCAGCCCGGCTTCACCCTTTGGGGCATCGCCGAGCGCAATTTCGGCGACGGCATCCAATATGTGCAGATCTTCGAGGAAAACCGCGATCAGATCCGCGATCCGAACTGGATTTTCCCCGGACAGGTTTTCCGCCTGCCCACTATTGACGCGGAGACGGTCGAGAACTGATCAACGCCTCTGGTCGTCCCCGGCCCGACGTCCTAAGTTGCACCCCTGACGGACAAAGGGGCCAGCCGAGATGCCAGCCGACACCACCGCGCAGGGCCAATCCGGTCCCGCACCCGCCAACGCACAAGACCCAAAAGAGCTGATGGATCAGGCCGAACGCCGCTCAGGCTGGCGCACGATTCGCAAGGTTTCGCCTTACCTTTGGCCGGAAGACAAGCCGTGGGTGAAGCGCCGCGTTGTGGTGGCACTGGCGTTGTTGGCTTTTGCCAAGGTCATCGCGGTCACGACGCCGTTTTTCTACCGCGAAGCGGTCAACCTTCTGTCCGGCGAAACGGCTTCTCCCGCGTGGATGTTGGGGCTTGGCGCGGTGGCGATCACGGTCGTCTACGGCCTGACACGGGTGTTGAACGTCGCCTTCCAACAGCTCCGCGATGCGGTCTTTGCGCGCGTGGCGCAGCGGGCCCTGCGGCAATTGGCGCTCGAGACGTTCCAACACATCCACGCGCTGTCGATGCGCTATCACATCACGCGCAAGACCGGGGGGCTCAGCCGGATCATCGAACGCGGCGTGAAAGGGGTCGAGTTTCTGCTGCGGTTCTTGTTGTTTTCGATTGGCCCGCTCATCCTTGAACTGGCGCTGACCGGGATCATCCTCGCCGTGGTCTTCGACATCAATTACCTGCTGGTCCTGACCGCGACGATCACGGCCTATGTCTGGTTCACCTTCAAGGTCACCGAATGGCGTGTCCGGATCCGCAAGGAGATGAACGATCAGGACACGGATGCAAACCAAAAGGCCGTCGACAGCCTGCTGAACTTCGAGACGGTCAAATATTTCGGCGCCGAAACCCGAGAGGCCACCCGCTACGACGCCGCGATGGAAGGCTATGAAACGGCCGCGCTGAAGACCTCCTATTCGCTGGCGGCCCTCAATTTCGGCCAATCCCTGATCATCACCGGAGGCTTGATCGGCGTGATGGTGATGGCAGCACTTGGGGTGCAATCGGGCGATCTGACGGTGGGCGATTTCGTCATGGTCAACGCCTACATGATCCAGATCACCATGCCGTTGAACTTTCTGGGCACGGTCTACCGCGAAATCCGGCAGGCATTGGTGGATATGGGCGAGATGTTCGACCTTCTGGAGCAGCCGCAGGAGGTGCAGGATGCGCCGGACGCCAAGGCGTTGCGCGTTGATGGCGGCAATGTGCGGCTGGAGAATGTGAAGTTCGGCTACGATGCCGCGCGCCCGATCCTCAAGGGGGTGAACATCGACATCCCCGCCGGGCAGACGGTGGCGGTTGTGGGCTCCAGCGGGTCGGGCAAATCGACGATCGGGCGGCTGATGTTCCGCTTCTATGATGTCGGCGACGGGCGGATCACCATCGACGGCCAGGACCTGCGCGCCGTCACGCAACAAAGCCTGCACGCCCAGATCGGCGTGGTGCCGCAGGATACGGTTCTGTTCAACGACACGGTCTTTTACAACATCGCTTATGGCCGCGATGGTGCGTCGCGGGCGGAGGTGGAAGCGGCTGCGAAAGCGGCGCAGGTGCATGAGTTCATCATGTCCTTGCCCGACGGCTATGACACGGCCGTGGGGGAGCGGGGGTTGAAGCTTTCGGGAGGCGAAAAGCAGCGGGTGGGCATTGCGCGCACGTTGCTGAAGGATCCGCCGATCCTTGTGCTGGATGAGGCGACCTCGGCGCTTGATACCGAGACCGAAATGGAGATCCAGGCCGAATTGAAGGCCATGGGCGAAGGCCGCACGGTTCTGACCATCGCGCACCGCTTGTCGACCATCGTGGATGCGGACCGGATCGTGGTGCTGGAGAGCGGCGAGGTGGTGGAAGAAGGCAGCCACGAGGCGCTTCTGGCGCGCGACGGGCGCTATGCGCAGCTTTGGCACCGGCAGGCGGCGGACGACGACGCCTTGTAGACAATGGCGCGCCGACACCGCGCACGTTGATCTTGCCATGCGCGGCCGGACGATCTGCATCGCGCTGCTGCTCCTCTCCCGGACTCGCAACTGCAGGTGTTCCGGCGCGGCGGGTTGGGCTCGAGGCCCTCTGATGATCAAAAATCCCCGAACCCGGTCTGACGGGGCGGAGATCGGCGGTGAAAACCGCTATTCCGCCGCCCGCAACGGAGGCGGCTGCGGCCCGCTATCTTCGCGTTCGGATGCCTCATGGCGCGCGTCGTCCTCAAGCGGGTCCAGCGGCGCAGTGGGGATGGGCTCTTCCGCGGCGAGATCCCCAAGCGGTGTTTCCTCCTCCGGCACTTCAAGGGCCTCGACCTCATCTTCCCTGGGATCTTCATCCCAGAAGATAACCGGATTGCGCGCCCGGCGGGCCTCGCGCTGCAACGCCCAATCCTGCGCACGCTGGCTCATGTCGCGCGCACCCAGACGGGCTAACCCGCGGAAGCCCCAGGACAGGATCGTCCAGAACCACACTCGCAGCGCCAGAAGCGACGGCGTGAACAACAGCGTCAGGAAGGTCGCAATCCCGAGGCCGAACACAACCGCGGTCGCGAGTTGCTTCCACCAAAGCGCGGTGGGGCTGTCGACGGTATAACCACCGTTCCCGAAATCGAGGCTGATGCCGTACATCATCGGAGCAAGTCCCGCCATCGTGGTGATCGTGGTCAGCAGGACCGGGCGGATGCGAACCTCGACCGTGCGCACGATCGCCTCAAGGCGGGGCATGTAGCGGCTGTATTCCTGATACGTGTCGATCAGGACAATGTTGTTGTTCACCACGATCCCGGCCAGCGCAACGATGCCCGTACCGGTCATGATGATCGAGAAGGTCTGATCCATGATGATCATTCCCCACAGCACCCCGGCGGTCGACAGAACCACCGCCAACAGCACCAGAACCGCGTTATAGACCGAGTTGAACTGCGCCAGCAGGATGATGAACATCAGGCCCAAAGCGGCCGCGAAGGCGGACGACAGGAACGCCTGGCTTTCCTCCTGATCTTCCTGATCGCCGGCCCATTCCCAGCTGACCGATGCGGGCAGGGGGGTCTCGGCCTCAAGCCATTCGGTGATGCGTTCAATGCGCTCGTTGGCGGTCACGGCAGTGGTCGTCAGCTCTGCGGATTGCACGGCATTGCCGATCTCGTTGATGTCGAGATCGGAATAATTGGCGTAAACCTGATAGCCGACCTCCTGATGTTCGAAATCGGGCGTGGCGTCGCCAGTGGCGATATCGGACACGTCGCGGATCAGGGCGATGATGGTGCCGTCGACATCATCGACGCGTTCCAACCCGGAATAGACATCGGCCTTCACCATGAAAAAGCGCTGCTGGTTGTAACGTTCGATGGTGGCCAGTTGCGGCGTCGGCTCCCACGAGACGAAGTTCGACAATGGCACAAGCCCATCGCTGGTCCGCACGCGCAGGGATTCGAGCGTCGAGAGCACGCGGGCCTCTTCGGGGAAGCGTACGCGTATGTCGATTTCCTCGTCTGAGGTCGGCACCCGCATCGTGTCGAGCAGGATACCGCGTGTCACCAACTGCACCATTGCGCCAACGGTGGAGACATCCGCGCCGTAGCGCCCGGCAGCCTCCACATCGACGTTGATTTGCCAGTCGATACCAGGCAGCGGCAGCGTGTCTTCGATCAGGGTCAGCCCGTCGAGGCTTTCGTAATAATCCCGCACGATGTCGGTGGCGTCCTGCAGCTCCTCCCAATTGTCCCCGGCCAGACGCAGGCTGACGGGTTTGCCCTCCGCGGGGCCGGTGGAAGCGGAGAAAATCTCGGTCTGGATGCCGGGGATCTGATCAAGGCGGACTTGCAGCGCGTCAAGGATCATGTCGCCGTCGGCGCGTTCGCCCCAAGGCTCAAGGTCGATCTGCACCTGCCCGATGGTGTCGGACGGGGCCGCCGCACCGCCGGTGTTGTTGTTCAGCCCACCTTCACCCGCGAAGGCAAAAACGTCGCGCACACCGTCGGTTTCGAGCACGATGGCCTCGACCTGACTGACAAGGGCATCCTGTTCCTGCACCGATAGATTGCCGCGCGCGCGAACGTAGACGATAGCGTTCTCGGGCTCGGTTGCGACGAAGAATTCGACGCCGTTGTTGTTCTCTCCGAAGTAGGAGAACGTGAAGGCCACAAAACCCAGGACCGCGACGACAGAAACGACGGGCATGACGGGATTGCCGGTCAGAAAGTGCATGAACCAGCCGAAGGGGGAGCGTTTATATCCCGATTGCACGGCCTTTTCGCGGCGCTGGAACTGCACGGTAGCGATCAGGACCGACATGATCACGCAGGTCGCCACGAAGATCAGCCCGCCCACGGCCATCTGCAGCACGGGCGACAGATCGGCGGGCAGGGGGATCAGGACGCCGGGTTGCACCACGTTGAGCGCCGCCATGAGCATCAGGTACCCCGCGACGAACGTAAGCGCGAGGCGCACGATGTACCAAGGGATCAGACCTTTGACGGTGGCGGCGGCGATGTCGATGGTCCGGCTGAACCGCGCGGCCACACCGCCCAGAACCGGCAAGTAGATCAGCGCCACGATCAGCGACGCCGACAGAACGAAGATCAGCGTCACGGGCAACATTCCCATGAATTCCCCCGGCACCCCCGGCCAGAACAGCATCGGCAGGAAGGCGCAGAGCGTGGTCGCCGTGGACGACACGATGGGCCAGAACATGCGCTTGGCCGCGTCGGCATAGGCCTGCATCGGTCGTGCGCCCTCTTTCAGGCGGCGGTCGGCGTATTCGACCACCACAATCGCGCCGTCGACCAGCATGCCCACTGCAAGGATCAGGCCAAACATCACGATGTTGGAGATGGTGATGCCCATCACGCCCAGAAGGATGAAGCACAGAAGGAATGAGGTCGGGATCGCGAAGCCCACCAAAAGCGCGGACCGCGTGCCAAGGGCGGCGAGGACCACGATCATCACCAGCGCAATCGCGGTAAGGACCGAGCCTTCAAGCTGCCGAACCATGCTGTCGACCTGCACCGATTGGTCCAGCGTCGTCTCGACCTGCACCGAGGCGCGCAACTCTTCGGGCCAGGTGGTCTGAACGCGGTCCACTTCGTCGCGGATCAGCGCGACGGTGTCGATGATGTTGAACCCCTGCCGCTTGACGACCTGAAGTGCCACGGTGGTTTCGCCGTTGAAGCGCGCCGTGCCGACCTCATCCTGGTAGGTCAGGCGGATCTCGGCCAACTCGCCAAGCGTCACCACGCGGTCGCCATTCACGGTCACGGCGAGGTTATAGACATCCTGCGCGCCGTCGAAGCTGGATGGGATGGTGATGGAAATCGCACCGCCCGAGGTTTCGACCTCACCGGCGGCGATCAGCTGGTTGTTGTTGACAACCGCGTTGATCAGGTCGGCGGCGGTGACGTTGTAGGCCTCCAGCGCGAGGGGGTCGAGGATCACCTCCAGCATCTCGTCGCGGGTGCCCGCAAGGCCCGCTTCAAGCACTGGCGAGAGCGTCTCCAACTCCGCCTGCATCTCGTTGGCCAGGCGGATCAGCGTGCGCTCCGGCGCGTCACCGGAAAGCGCCACGATGATGATCGGAAACTCGGAGAAGTTGATCTCGTTGATCGAATAGCTTTCCGCGCCGGAGGGGAATTGCACCTCGGCGCGACCCATCGCGTCGCGGACATCGGCGATGGTTTCGCCCTTGTCCCAGCCGAACTCGAACTCAAGAAACACGCCCGCGTAACTCTCGCCCGCGGTGGAATTGATCGACAAAAGGCCATCGAGGTCCTGAAATTCCGCCTCCATCGGGCGGATCAGCAGCCGTTCACTGTCGGTGGCGGAGATGCCGGGGAAGGGGACCGAGACGAACAGACCGGGGATGTCGATGTCCGGCTCACCTTCCTTGGGCAGGCCGATATAGGCGGCGGTGCCAGCGGTCAGGGACAGCAGCACAAAGGCAATTACCATGCGCGCGCGGCTGGCGGCCCAGTCAATGACACCGGTCATTGCGTCAACTCCTCATAGGTCGTGCGCACTTCGACACCGGCGGTCACGAACTCCTGCCCAACCGTGATGACATCAGCCACATCCGGCAGGCCGGTCAACAAGACCCCGTTTGGCGTGTCGCGGATCATCTGCACCTCGACGAATTCGACCACGCCGTCCACGACAGAGCGCACGCCAAGCCTGCCGTCGTCGTCGAGTGTCAGCGCGGACGAGGGCAGCAGATGCGCGGGTGTCCCCTCGGTCTGCACCAGAATATCGGCGGTCTGGCCATCGCGGATCAGAAGCTCGGCATTGGGGACGGTGATCTCCACGCGGAAGGTGCGGGTGTCGTCATCGGCGGAGCGGCTCACGAAGGTCACTTCCCCCTCGACGCGTTGCCCGGAAGACAACTCGGCACCTGCCCGCGCACCCATGGCAACACGGTCAATCTGCGCTTCGGGCACAAAGCCCACAAGCTTGATCGGGTCGAGTTGAATGATCGTGGCGCAAATCGCGCCGGGCTGCATGAGGGCACCCAATTCGGCGGTGTCGGTTTCCAGAAGGCCGGAAAATGGCGCGTAAATGGTGAAATCCGCGATGGCATCCTCGGCGCGGGTCACGGCCGCTTCGGCAGAGCGTACACTGGCGCTGGCCGATTGCAGGCCTGCCTCGGCGGATTGCAGCCCCGCGGCCGCGCTCTCGACCCCGGCTTCTGCAGCGGCAAGGACGGCGGCCGCAGAGGCCGCGCGGGTGTCCGACCCGAACCCGGATTCGTTCAGGCGCGACGCGGCATTGCCATCAATCTCGGCTGAGGTCAGCTGCGCCTGCGCCTGCGCCAACATCGCGCGCGCCTCTGGCAGACGCGCCTCGGCCTCCGGCACGCGGGCGCGGGCTTCTGCAAGGCGAGCCTGCGCTTCTTCCAACGCGCTTTGCGACGTGCCCGGATCAATCTCGCACATCACCTGACCCTCTTCGACAAAGGCCCCGGCCCGGATCGGCGTCGAGATAATGCGCCCAGAGGTCTCGGACGCAACATTGACGAGGCGCATCGCCTCGGTCCGACCGCGCATCAAAACGGCGTTTTCGGTGACCTGCGCCTCGGACCGGCGCACAACGACATGAATGCGGTCATCCTCCGCCGCATCGACATCGGCGGAGGGCGTGTCGTCGGTGGCCCCGGTTTCGGCAGTATCTTCCGCCACGGATTGCGGCGCCGACTGCGGTTCGGGCACAAAACGCGCGGCAAAATTGGTCAGGCTCGCACGGTCAAGGACCACGAAATAGAGCGCGACGCAGACAATCACTGCGGTCAGGATCGGAAACAGCTTCATGTGATCACCTTCATTTGCCCGTCATTGCCCCCCACAGGGCAGGAACATTGACCCGATGCAGCAGGCCGCCTGTTGTTCCGTGTTCCCGATGAATACGGTGAACTATGCAGTTCAGATTACTCATTTTTAGAATCTTTCACAAGAGTGAACTGAACGGTTCAGAACACTCGCCTCAAGGTAGAGAGCGCCCCGGGTGTGCCGCACGCGCGCTGCAACGTGACCCGGCCCTTGCGCCGCGCCCCTTTGCCGGGGTACTCCCTGCGCAATCAGACGATCCGGGGTGGAGCGGCAGGCATGGCCAACAGCGACAGTTTTATCAACGAAGTCAGTGAAGAGGTCCGCCGCGACCGGTTGTTTTCGCTGTTTCGCCGGTGGGCGTGGCTGGCGATCTTGATCGTCGTGGCCATCGTCGGTCTCGCCGCATGGTTCGAGTGGCAATCCGCGCAACAACGCGCCAGCGCCGAGGCATTTGGCGATGCCTTGCTATCGGGGCTGGATGCCGATGACGCGGAAGCGCGGATCGCGGCACTGTCCGAGATCGAGACGCCTTCGCCAGAAGTCACCATGATCCTTGCCCTTCTTGCGGCGGGGGAAGAGGCGAATGCCGATGATCCCGAAGCGGCGGCGGCGCGGTTACGGGCGGCGGCGGACACGCCGGGCCTTGCGCGCCGCTATGTCGATCTGGCGCTGCTGAAAGCTCAAATGATGGATCCGGCCGCCGCCGACGAAGCGCGTCTTGTGCTGGAAGCCATCGCGGCCCCCGGCGCGCCCTACGCGGCTCTGGCCGAGGAACAATTGGCTCTGGTCGATATCCGCGCGGGCGATCTGGATGCCGGTTTGGACCGGTTGCGGGGGATCGAGCGGTCGGCGGCGGCGACGGCGGGCTTGCAACAACGCGCCGCGCAGTTGATTGTGGCGCTTGAAAGCGGTGCGGTTCTTGTGGATGGCCCGGTCGAAGACGCGCCCGCGCAGGAGGAAGACGCGCCCGCTATAGAGGATGCGCCAGAGCAAGAGGCTGCAACGCCCGATGACGCCGAAACGCCCAATGACCCCGAGGCGGACGAGTAAGCCGCAGGTGCCGTTTGGCCGGTGGCGAGAGACATTTTCAAAGGGCCGCATGTCGGCTCCCGGACTGCGAATGGTGGGCCCGAGATGAACACATTTGTCAAAGCAAGCGCCTTTGCCTGCGCCGCGATTCTGGGTCTGGCGGCCTGCGAGCGGGAAACCGTCCTGCCGGGCGAACGCTTCTCCATCGACACCCCGCTGTCGCAGGTGTTGAGCGGTGAGGCCGCCGGCACGCAGCGCGACGCGGCGGCCAGCGATGCACCCCGCGCGATCAGCCTGCCGGGCGTCACACGCACCGCCACCTGGGAACAGCGCGGCTTCAATTCCTCCAACCGGACCCCGCATGCGAGCCTGTCCGGCAGCCTGACGCCGATTTGGACGGCAGACATCGGCCAAGGCAATTCGCGCCGCAACCGCATCACCGCCGATCCGGTCTCGGACGGCGCGCGGGTGTTCACGATGGATGCGTCTGCGGGCGTTGTGGCGACCGACCTGACGTCGGGCGGCGCGGTCTGGTCGGCGGATTTGCAGCCCGGGTTTGACCGGGGCGGGTCGGTGTCCGGCGGCGGTCTGGCCGTGTCGGGCGGCACGCTCTTCGCGACGACGGGCTTTGGGGAGCTTGTGGCACTCGACACGGCGTCGGGTGCCGTGCAATGGCGCCAACGGCTCGATGCGGGCATTGGCGCGCCGACGATCTCGGGCGGCATCGTCTACATCGTCAGCCGCAACAATCAGGCCTGGGCGCTTGAAGCGGCAAACGGGCGCCTGATCTGGCAGGTGCCGTCAACGACCAATGATCCGCTGCTGTCCGGCGGCGCCGCGCCGGCTGTGACAGACCGCATCGTGGTCTTTCCCTTCGGCTCGGGCGAATTGTCGGGCACCCTGCGCCGCTCCGGTGCGCCGCTGTGGGCCACGTCCGTCGCCGGCGGGCGCAGCGGCGTGGCCTATGCCAACATCAACGACGTCACCTCCGACCCGGTGATTGCCAATGGCCGGGTCTTCGCGGGCAACCAATCGGGCCGCGTCGTATCGATCAGCGCTGGCACCGGCACGCGGCTCTGGACGGCGGAGGAGGGCGCGTATTCACCGGTTCTCAACACCGGAGGCGATCTGTTCTTCGTATCCGACCGCAACGAATTGATCCGCCTCGACGCCGACACCGGCGCACGGGTCTGGGGCACCGAACTGCCGCTGTATGTCAATGATCGCGAGCGTCGTCGCCGCGCGGTGTTCACGCATTATGGCCCGATCCTTGCCGGTGGGCGGCTTTTGGTGGCGTCGGGCGATGGCAACATTCGCCTGTTCAGCCCCGAAAGCGGTGCTTTGGTCGGGGCGGTGGAGATGCGCAACGGCGCGGCGGCGCATCCGATTGTGGTCAATGACACGTTGCTGGTGGTCACCGACGGCGGACGTCTCGAAGCGTTTCGGTAGGCGCGCTCAGGCCAGAAGAGCGTCGCGCACCGCAGGCTCGACCCAAAACGTGCCGGTGTAGATCAGCAACCGCAGCGCGTTGAACCAGATGGCGGAGACCTCGCGGAACATCGGCCCGGTCCGGTCCACCATTGCCTCGCTTGAGGCAAGATGCACATGATCGAACCCCATCAACCGAAACGACACCCACGACCTCAGCAGGTGATAGGCGTCGGTCACCACGATCACCGGCGCGTCGGTCTGCGTGATCCGCGCGGTAAACAGCGCGTTTTGCAAGGTCGAGCGCGACTCCGGCTCCACCGTGATGCGCGCCTCCTCGATCCCCATCGCGCGCAGATGGTCGGCCATCAATGTGCCCGCCCCATCGCCCGTCAGGATCACCCTTTCCCCATGCCCGGCCAGCAATAGCCCGCCACACCGTTCGGCGCGCATCAGGCTGTCTTCGGCCAAAACCCCGCGTGACACGGCCCCGCCAAGGCATATGATCTGCGCTGCCGGGGCGGGGGCCGTGTCGCGGGGCCAGAACCAATTCGACCCCAGCACCAAGGCCAGCGTGGCCGCATAGAACATCACCGTAAGCCGCAGAACCCGCCGGACGCGGGCCATTTTCTTATGTCGGATCAGGGCCATGGATCGGCCTCGCCAGCGGGACGGCGGTGCCATCCGGCAAACAGGGGCGGGTCACACATCGCACGATCCCTAACAGGGAAATCTCAGCAAAACATGAACCGCCGCACGGACCAAGGCCCTCAGGCCCCAATCATTCCCACTCGATGGTGCCCGGCGGTTTCGACGTGATGTCATAGGTCACGCGGTTGATCCCCGGCACCTCGTTGATGATCCGCGTCGCCGTCTCACCCAGAAACCCATGGCTGAACGGGTAATAATCGGCGGTCATGCCATCGACGGAGGTCACGGCGCGTAGTGCGCAGGCGTAATCATAGGTCCGCCCGTCGCCCATCACCCCAACCGTGCGCACCGGCAGGATCGCCACAAACGCCTGCCAGATCTCGTCGTAAAGGCCATGCCTGCGGATCTGGTCGATATAGACGGCATCGGCGAGCCGCAGGATCTCAAGCTTTTCGCGGGTGATCTCACCGGGGCAGCGGATCGCAAGGCCGGGGCCAGGGAAGGGATGGCGCGCGATGAAATGCGCGGGCAGGCCAAGCTCATGGCCCAACTCGCGGACCTCATCCTTGAACAATTCGCGCAGCGGCTCCACCAGTTTCAGACCCATCTTCTCGGGCAGGCCTCCGACATTGTGGTGGCTCTTGATCGTCACGCTCGGCCCACCGGAAAACGACACGCTTTCAATGACATCGGGGTAAAGCGTGCCCTGCGCGAGGTATTCCGCGCCTTCGATCTCATTGGCGTATTTCTGGAACACGTCGATGAACAGCCGCCCGATGATCTTCCGCTTTGTTTCCGGATCGGAAACACCGTCCAGCTCGCCCAGGAACAGCTCCTGCTCCTCGGCATGGATCACATGCAGGTTCATGTGATCGCGGAACATCTCGACCACTTCGGCCCCTTCATTGAGCCGCAAAAGCCCATGATCCACGAACACGCAGGTCAGTTGATCGCCGATGGCTTCGTGCAACAAAGCCGCCGTCACCGACGAATCGACCCCGCCCGACAGCGCACAGATCACCTTCGCCGCGCCAACCTGCGCCCGGATCGCCTCCACCGCCTGCTCGCGGTAGGCCTCCATCGTCCAATCGCCGGAAAACCCCGCCAGCCGCACGAAATTCTCGTAAAGCTGCGCGCCTTTGGGCGTGTGATGGACCTCCGGGTGGAACTGCACCGCATAGAAATGCCGCGACACATCCGCCGTGATGGCAAATGGCGCATTGGGCGACACACCGTAAACCTCGAACCCGGGCGCCAGCTTCGCCACATGATCCCCGTGGCTCATCCAGACCTGTTCCCGCCCGTCCTGCTCTGGCGTGCCGAACCAGCCCGCCAGCAGGTCCAACTCCCCCTTCGGCTCCACGAACGCGCGTCCGAACTCGGCCGTCCCACCACCGCCGGAAATCTTGCCGCCATGCACCGCGCCGCCAAGATCTTGCATCATCACCTGCTGCCCGTAGCAGATGCCGAGGATCGGCACGCCCGCGTCATACGCGGCCCCGGGCGGGCGCGGTGAGCCCTCACGCGTCACCGAATCCGGTCCGCCCGAAAAGATGATGGCCTTGGGCGCAAAGGCTGCCACAAACGCGTCATCGACGTTTTGATACGGGTGGATTTCGCAATACACGCTCAACTCACGCAGGCGGCGCGCGATCAGCTGCGTGACCTGGCTGCCGAAGTCGATGATCAGCAGGCGTTCATGGTCGGCGGGGTCGGGGACGGCAGCGTTTTTCATGGATGCGGATTACGCCGCAGGTCGGGGGCGCGCAAGCCCTGCCCATGTCGCATCCGCGCCGCAGATGACGCAATTCGCCTGCTTGGCCCGAGATGCGCGCGCTAGACACGGCGCAACGGGTCATTTGCCTTTGGAGGGTGTCATGGGCGAAGCAGAGCAGGCAGAACAACCACGGCGCAGGGCACGGGGCGGCGGCGGGGCGGCACGACGCGCCAGCCGTAGCGCGGTCAGTTTCGAGACCGCGCGCTTCATCGAGCGCAACATTCCCAACCTCGACATCCTGCACGACGAGGCGCTTGAGATCATCGAGACGAACGTCGAAACGGTCCTCGAAGAAATCGGCGTCATGTTCGTCGAAAACCCCGCCGCCTTGGAGCGGTGGCGCGCCGCGGGCGCGGATGTGAAGGGCGAGCGCGTGCATATCCCGCGTGGCCTGGCCCGCGAGCTGGTCAAAACTGCCCCGTCGAAATTCACCCAGATCGCCCGCAACCGCGCCCGCGACGTCGAGATCGGCGGCAATTCCCTGGTGCTGGCCCCAGTCTATGGCCCGCCCTTCGTCACCGACCTAAAAGGCGGGCGGCGCTATGCCACGATGGCCGATTTCGAAATGTTCGTGAAGCTCGGCTACATGTCGAAATGGCTGCACCATTCCGGTGGCACCGTCTGCGAGCCTACAGATGTGCCGGTCAACAAGCGCCATCTGGACATGCTCTATGCCCATATGACGCTCTCCGACAAACCCTACATGGGCTCGGTCACCGACCCGTCGCGGGCGGTCGATTCGGTCGAGATGTCAAAGATCCTCTTCGGGGCGGATGTCGTGGCCGAGAACACGGTGATGACCTCGCTCATCAACATCAACTCGCCCCTGACCTTCGACAGCACCATGATGGGCGCGCTGGAGGTCTACGCCGAGGCCGGGCAGGCCTCGATCATCTCCCCGTTTATCGTCGGCGGCGCGATGGCGCCCGTCTCCGTCGCGGGCACGCTCACCCAATGCCTCGCCGAAGGATTGGCCGGTGTCGCCTATAGCCAGTTGGTCAAGGCCGGCTCTCCCGCAATCATGGGCGCGATGGTCACGTCGATCGACATGAACTCGGGCGCGCCCACCTTCGGCACGCCCGAGACCTCGCAAATCACCTATGGCATGGGCCAATTGACCCGGCGGCTTGGGCTGCCCTACCGCTCGTCCGGCTCGTTCACCGGTGCCAAGATCCCCGATGCTCAGGCCGGATACGAGACCGCCAATTCGCTCAACATGGGGCTGCTGTCGGGCGTGAACTTCATGCTGCATTCCTGCGGCTGGCTGGAAGGTGGCTTGGCATCGAGCCCGGAAAAATTCGTGCTCGATGCCGATCAATTGGGCGCACTGCACAAGATAGCCGAGGGCGTAGCAGTCGACGAAAACGCACAAGCTATGGGCGCGCTGCGCGAAGTGGGGCCGGGCGGGCATTTCCTGGGCTGTGAACACACCCAGGACAATTACCAAAGCGCGTTCTGGCGCTCCGGCGTGCTCGATTACAAGCCGTACGAGACCTGGGCCGAGGATGGCAGCAGGTCGAGCTTCGAACTGGCCGCACTCAAGGTCGACAAGATGCTGTCGGAATACCAGCAACCCGCCCTCGACCCCGCCATCAATGAGGCGCTGCAGGCCTATATCGCAGACAAGAAAGCCGCGATGCCCGACGCCTTCATCTGACGCGCGCGGCCCTTATCCACAGCAAAAGGTAAACGCGGCGCTTCAGTTGACGGCGCGAGCCGCGGCCAGAAGGGCGCTCATCACCTGCACGTGGCGGGTGGGCGAATAGCCCATGCCGCCGCCCATCCGGGCCGCGTTCAGAAGCTCTTCCTCGGCCAGGAGTTTGGTGACCGGACGCCGCTTGGCGCGCCGGTGCGCATCGCCTGTTTCACAGGCCATTGTGGCCGCGCGGACCAGAAGACCGGGGCGGCGCAGGTGGTTCAGATGTGTGGTCAGATCGCTCATGTCATATGTCCCTAATGCAGATCTTGTCTGCCCTCAGGATGCACCCGGTTTGAGGGGTGTTGCATGAATCGCGGAATCTGCGCGCGGTGCCCCCGTGATTGTTTACGAATTGGAAACAATTTTTGAGATATCCACAGATTTTAACCAATCAGTAATCAATAGGGCGGATTTTTGCAGAGGTTCATTTAGCTTTGGGGCGTCCGGATATGACCGACATTCACTCTGCCGATCCTTCCGCTGATCCCGCGTTGCCGGGATGGGTGCCCGGAAAAGCAAAACACTACCTGGCCCACACGGCGTCCGGTCGCAGCTACCGCGAAATTGCGGAGCGAACGGGCATGGCGGCCTCGACCATTTGTCGACACGTCCACAACATCGAAGCCCGCCGTGATGACCCGTTGATGGACGAAGCCTTGGCCGGGCTCACGCAATCGACGTCACACGAACAGACCGTAGACGTCTCACAAAAACAGGAGAAGCGGCGCATGACTGCTCCGATACGGACGCCGAACGAAGACGACACGCAGATTACACGCGAAGCACGCCGTATCTTGCGGCGTATGTGCGAAACCGGGGCCGTGCTTGCCGTGGCCCAGGATATGGATAAGGCCGTTGTGCTGCGCCAGGGGACAGATGGTGAGCAGACCCGGACCGCCGTGGTCGATCGCAAGATCGCGCAGGCCTTTGCGGTCAAGGATTGGATCGAATGTGTGATGCAAGGGGGGCGTTTGGCGCGCTATGGCATCACGAACGCGGGCAAATCCGCGCTCAAGCGCCTGATCGAAGAAGATCGCCGCCGCCGCATGGGCAACGCTGGCTTTGCCGAAGGTCCCACGCCGTTTCAGGGGCAGCATGCGACCTGGGGCGCGCGCAAGGTTGCGGGCGACAACGGCAAGCCGATGCCGCTCCGCGTCAACCTCTCGGAATCGCCGCTGGCTTCGCTGGCCCGACGCAAGGGGCCCGATGGCAAGCCTTTCCTCGGACCCGATCTCGTGCAGGCCGGCGAACGTCTGCGCGAAGATTTCGAGCGCGCCCAGATGGGGCCGCGTGTGGGTCAGAACTGGGATCGGTTCCTGACCGGTGGCGACCGGGGCGGGTTTCTCTCCGACGGGGGCATTGCCGAAGGGCCACGCGCGGCGCGCAAGCGGGTCTCGGACGCGCTTGATGACCTGGGTCCGGGGCTGGCCGATGTGGTCATGCGGGTCTGCTGTTTCCTGGAAGGCATGGAATCGGCCGAAAAACGGCTCGGCTGGTCGGCACGGTCCGGCAAGGTGGTCCTGAAGATCGGCCTGCAACGCCTGCTGCAGCACTACGAGGCCCGGCACGGGTTCGTGCCCGCGACCCAGGTGTGATGCTCCGTGCCCTTTTGGGCGCTGGCCGACGATTCTCCCCGGCGCGGGATTGTGGCAAGACCATGATACCTGCCCCGGGGCGGCGTCTTTTGGCGACGCCAACACCTCGTTAACCAAGAAAATTGTCTTCCTGATACGGGGCTTTACGCATTTGAAGCGCATCGCGGGGACTATCCGCTTTACCCCCAGGGAGTGCGGCTGAGCGGATGGGTTGGTATCTCACTTGACCCATTCCACAAAGGACGCCCCGATGTATCGCAAATCCCGTTTGGCCATGATGGCCGCCCTGTCGCTTGCCGCTGTTGTCCCTCAGGTCAGTGTCGCACAAACCGTCGTGACGCCCGCGCAATGCGAGGCGCTTCTGGTGATTGGCCCGCAGCAGGCCGACCCCGCCGCCTTTTCCGCATGCATGCCCTATTACGGCGCGCTGGCGCAAAACGCCGCCGCGCCGGGTACGTTCGGCGTGCTGCGCCCCGGCGCTGCGGTGACGGCCTCGAGTTCCGGAACAGGTCGCTGAATTGGCCCTTGCAACAGACACATAGCGGCTGTGCCATCTCGTCCGGGTGACGTGGGGATCGTTTAAAGTTAAATGATCTCCAAAGCATCGAACGAGGAAGCCATGCGCGATCTCAAAATCCCCGAACAGCGCCACCCCGAAAAGGCGCGCCGCCCGGACAACCCGCAGCCCAAGAAGCCAAGCTGGATCCGGGTCAAGGCGCCCGTTGGCGAGGGGTATAAATCCACTGCCAAGATCATGCGCGAGAACAAGCTGACCACGGTGTGCGAAGAGGCAGGCTGCCCCAATGTCGGCGAATGCTGGTCGCAGGGTCATGCCACGATGATGATCATGGGCGAGGTCTGCACGCGCGCCTGCACCTTCTGCAACATCGCCACCGGCAAGCCGCCCGATCCGCTTGATGTGTTCGAGCCAGGCCGTGTCGCCGATGCGGTCCAGAAACTGGGCCTCAACCACGTCGTCATCACTTCCGTGGACCGCGATGACGTGGCCGACGGCGGGGCCGAGCATTTCGCGCAGACCATCCGCGCCATCCGACACCGTGCGCCCGAGACGACGATCGAAATCCTTACCCCAGACTTCATCAAATCAACGCCCGACGCGTTGCAGATCGTGGTCGATGCCAAGCCCGATGTCTTCAACCACAATCTCGAAACTGTCCCCGGCCTTTACCCCGAGGTTCGCCCCGGCGCGCGCTACTTCCATTCCCTCCGCCTCCTGCAACGTGTGAAGGAGATGGATCCGACGATCTTCACCAAATCCGGCATCATGGTGGGCCTCGGCGAAGACAAGCAGGCCGTGTTGCAGGTCATGGATGACATGCGCGCCGCCGATATCGATTTCCTGACCATCGGCCAGTATCTGCAACCCACGCCCAAGCACCACAAGGTGGACCGGTTCGTGACGCCCGAGGAATTCAAGACCTATGAAAAAGCCGCCTGGGGCAAGGGCTTCCTGATGGTCTCCGCAACGCCGCTGACCCGCTCGTCCTACCATGCAGGCGACGATTTCGAACGCCTGCGGGCCAATCGCCTGGCCAAGCTCGGCGCGCTCTGAACTACGGTCTGCGCACCCGCTCATCGTCGATCTGCGCCTGCAATTCGGGAAGGATCTCCGGCCAGACCTCCTCGTAGAGCTCCAGTCCAACGGGCCGCGGATCGCGCAGCGCACGGCGCAAGCCATTCGGAAAGGTGATCACTGCCCCGTCTGGCGTCCGCAGATTATCCGTGATCGGCGCAACCTCGCGGAGCTCGGCGTCGAGTGATGCACCGTCGAGGTCGAAGACACGGACATGATCGAGGCTCCACGTTTCCAGAAATGCTGGATCGGCGATCATGACAGCTGTCCCGTCCCGCACAAACTCGACAAAAGAAAGGGCCGAGACATCCGCGATGCGGCTGCGCACCTGCCCGTCGAGCCCCATGATCACAAGTTCACTTGGATAAACAGTGGTCGCAACGTAAGGGGCAAATCTGTTCACGGAAAAGGCATTGAAGTACAACCCGGTCATTATCCCCCGCAGGTCCGAGATATCCGCGATCTGCCCACCTGCGTCACGGGCAAGCCGGTAGAGGTGGATCGGGTTCGGCCCCAGCGACGCGCCGTTCGGATCATATTGATAGATCTCGTGAACAGCATAGAAGGCATCGTCCGATCCGGGAAAGAAACCCCATTGAGATCCGCCTTCGAACGTCTCGTAGGGATATTCGGCCACGACCTGCCACGTGCTCGTGTCGTAGAGCCAATGCAGATTGCCGATCCGGTTGCTGATCAGCATGGTCTGCCCCGATTGCGACCATCCCATGAACATGTCGCCCGCGACGCTGGTCAGGCGCTGACCCGTCGCCGTGTCAAAAATCTGGATTTCCCCGGCCATGTCCTCACTCGAATCGGCCTCAGGGCTGAGGCTGATTGCGATGCGGTCGCCGTCGGGCGAAAAGGGGTTTCCGAAGGCCGAGAACTGGTTGACGTTGGTGTAGTCGTTCGTACCCAACCCCGGCAGAAGGTCGGCAATGGGTTGTTGGGTCGCCGTGTTCCACAACACGGTCGTTTGCTCCGATATACCCGATATATCGGGGATAAGCGGCGCAGAAACAAGATAGCGCCCATTCGGGCTCCAGAAGACCGATGAGTCGAGCGGAATGTCGGATTGAAACGCCCGCGACGCGGCGGCGAGGTGCAGCGCGTCGAACGCATCGGAATAGGTCTCGACATCGGCCTCGGTCGGTGTGTCCGGGATCGCACGCAGGGCCGCGAGGATCGCGGTTGCCCGGTCGCCCGACAAAAGAGCATCGCGCGACTGCTCGACATGCCATGCACTCTGTAGGAGGTCTGTTCGCTCCGGGGCCGGATCAGCGACCGCCGCCTCCCCCAGAATTATCAGACCAAGCATCGCAAGTCCTGCTTTCCGCATCATCCCGCCCCCCTTGAATGGCCCCGCTCGCATGAACGGTCATTCGAACGTTAGTCTGCGTGCGGCACGGCCAGCAAGTAGGCGGCGATCGCCGCGCGGTCGTCTTCGTTCAGCTGTCCCATATTGAGCACGACCGACCGCATATGCCCGCCCGCCACGTCAAACTCCGGCGTGAAGCCATCATTGAGATAGGCCGCGATCTCGTCAGCCGACCAGCCAAGCCCCGCCGGCGTAATGTTGGGCACCGTGCCGCGCCCCGACGGGTCCGGCGCGCCGGCAAACCATTGCGCCCGATCCAGCCCGCCCAAGGCTCCGCGCGGGGTGTGGCATTCGCCGCAATGGGCCAAGGCTTCGGCGAGGTAGCGGCCGCGAGATTCCTCGACGCTCAGATCACCCGAGACCGTAAATTCATTTTGCGCATAGAGCAGGTTCCAAGCGCCCACCGCGCGGCGGATCGAAAAGGGGAACCCCACATCATGGGGCTCCGATGGCAAATCGGATGCAGGCAGCGTCTGCATGAACGCGTAGAGATCCACGATGTCCTGCCGCGTCGCCAGACGATATGCCGTGTAAGGGAAGGCGGGGTAATAATGCTGCCCCTCGGGGCTGACGCCGTTCTGCACCGCGGTGACGAATTCCGCCAAGGTCCAATCGCCGATTCCATGGGTCGGATCACTTGAGATATTCGGCGCGCGAAACGTCCCGAAGTCGCTTGGAAAGGCCTGCCCCCCCGACAGGATCAGGCGCGCGTCTCCCTCTGCGTCCTCGGCCTCATGGCACGACGCGCATCCGGCCGCCCAGAAAACCGCTTCGCCCGCCTGCGCGTCACCCACCAGCCCTGCCAGATCGCCCTCAGACACGCTCATCGGACGGCTCAGCCAGACCCCCGCCACCACGGCGGCGAGGATCAAAAGCCCCAACAGGCGCAAAACGCCACCCATGGCTCAGTTGTCGGACGCGCGGTAATCGTCGTGGCACGATCCGCACGATGCCCCGACCGGCCCCAACGCCGCACGCATCGCATCCAGCCCGTCGCCCGCCACTGCGGCCAAGCCCTCTGCACCGGTGCCAAATTCGCCCCAGATCTCAAGCACCCGGCTGCCGTCTTCCCAGATCGCCGGAAGTGCGCGGGTGCCCTCGATGCTGGCGTTGTCGGTGCCCTCGGGCCAATGGAATTGCTGATCAAGCTGCGAAATCGTCAGCAGGTTGTTGGCCGCAGCCTGCGCAGCGCCGGCGTCATAATCGGTGTTGCCCCGCGCCATATTGCCCAGAACCCCGATGTTGAGCGCCATGATCTGGAACTGCCCCTGCCGGGCATCGACGGCCGGGTTGCCGCCATGGCCACCGGCCGTCGCGCCAAGCGAAAGGCCACCGGCGAGAGCAGCAGCGAGAGCAGTTGAAAGAAGAATGCGGGATGTAATCATGGAATGGCTCCGAGGTTGCATTGCTGACACGTCGTCCTGTACGCAAAAGGTAGACAGGTGCGACATTCCGTCAACACACAACTGCGTGCATCCGCGCACGACGCCTGCGCGTCAGCCTTCCATCGTGACCTTGCCGATATAGGGCAGGTTGCGGTTGCGCTGCGCGAAGTCGATCCCGTAGCCCACGACAAATTCATCCGGGATCTCGAAGCCGATCCAATCCGCCTGTACCTCGACCTCGCGCCGTTCGGCCTTGTCGAGAAGGGCGATGGTCTTCATTCGCGCGGGTGCGCGTTGGTGCAGCAGCCCCACGACATGTTTCAGCGTGTGGCCCGTGTCGACGATATCTTCGACCACCAGCACATCGCGCCCCTGAATTTCGCCGCGCAAGTCCTTGAGAATACGGACCTCCCGGCTGCTTTCCATCGCGTTGCCGTAGCTTGACGCCTCCAGGAAATCGACCTCCACCGGCAAGTCGATCTCGCGCACCAGATCGGCGATGAACACGAATGACCCCCGCAACAGGCCCACCACCACCAGTTTGTCGGTGCCCTTGAATTCGGCCTCGATCTCGCGCGCCAATTCCTCGATCCGCGCCGCGATCGCCTTTGCGGAGATCATCTTGCCGACCCTGTAACCTTGCTGCGCCATTTCGCCCCCAAATTCCCACGGAACCTTGCAATCGCCGGTCAGGTTTATGACATGACCCGCACGACGAAAAGGTTAAAGGGGCCCATGCCAAGCCATTCCGAAACCCGCAAACTGCCGTATTCCGCCAAGCAGATGTACGACCTTGTGGCCGATGTCGCGCGCTATCCGGAATTCATTCCGTGGACAAGGGCCACACGGATCCGCTCGGTCGAAGACAAGGGCGATCACACCTTGATGCATGCGGACATGGTCGTGGGCTTCAAGATGTTCCGAGAAAAATTCCTCAGCCGCGTGGTGCTGTACGAGGAAACCTTCAAGATCGATACCGCCTATGTGGACGGGCCGTTCAAGTACCTGAATTCAAACTGGCATTTTGTCGATACCGACACGGGCTGCGACGTCCATTTCGAAGTTGATTTCGAGTTCAAGAACCGCCTTCTGCAAGGGGCGGCGGGCCTGTTCTTCATGGACGCCATGCAACGCATTGTCCGCGCCTTCGAGGCCCGCGCCGACGCGCTCTACGGGGCGGGCTCTGCCGAAACCGCCTAAGCCGCCTCCCAAACCATTCACACCCGACCAAACCGACCGGGCTTGTCTGTTTCAGTCAAGGACCGCCGCCTTGTCCTCTTCACCGACCCGCGGCGGGACGGTCGCCGTGCCCCTTACGATGGTCACATTGGTCGCCGCAAAGGCCCAAGGGCCCACCACGGCCAGCCCAACAGGCGCGCAAGTTCCGGCAATGTCACGAATAGAACCAGCGCCGCTGCGACCATGATCCATGCGCTATCAGCTCCAACCATGTTGGATGCGGGCGTTCTGCGGCAAAAAGAGGCTTCGGGCAGAGGTGACGCGTAGAACCTCCGCGATTTCTGTTTTGGCGGATAGGTGGGCGGATCAATTGGCCTACGTTGCGGAATTGAGCGCCTTCAGGATCATCGAAAGCGCATGGGTGACGGTCGCTGCCCGGACATCCGCGCGCCCGAGCGGCCCGAACCGGACCGTTTCCACACTTGTCTCGCCTGCTGTCATGGCCAGCCCGAAGCAGACCATGCCTTCGGGCTTCGACGCCGTTCCACCGGGCCCCGCGACGCCCGTGACCGACACCGCGATCTGCGCGTTCGACCGCGCCAAAGCCCCCTCGGCCATCGCCCGGGCCACCGGCTCCGACACCGCGCCATGCGCCTCGATCAGGGCAGGGGGCACACCCAACATCTCCGCCTTGGCCACGTTGGAATAGGTCACGAAGCCCCGGTCGAACACGTCCGAGCTTCCGGCAACATCCGTCACCGCGCCCGCGATCAACCCGCCGGTGCAGCTCTCCGCCGTGGCCATAATCCAGCCCTGCGCACGCAGCGCCGCAATCACCTTTGCCGCATTCATACGAACACCAGATGCGCCAGCACCGCCGCCAGCGCCACGATCATCGCCGCCAGCCATCCCGCAATCACGTCATCGGCCATGATCCCGAAGGCCCCATGCTGCCGGTCCGCCCATCCCACCGGTCCCGGCTTGAGGATGTCGAAGGCCCGAAACGCCAAAAATGCCGTGATAACGCCTGGATAAAGCGACAGAATATCCGCCCCCGCCATGCTCGCGCCAACCGAAACCGGCCAAAGCGCCACCCATTGACCCGCCACCTCGTCGATCACGATCTCGCTCGGGTCCTCCTCGGACGCGCCGACCTCTGCGTGCACCGCCCAATATCCCAGCGCCGTCACCGCCAATGTCGCCAGCACCAGCAAGACCGCTCCGCCCGCCATATGCAGCAGCACCCCAAGGATCAGCCCCGCCAAACTGCCCCAGGTCCCCGGCGCCGGGCGCAGCAATCCAACCCCGAAAACCGTCGCAATCGCCCGTGTCATCGCGCCACCAAGGTCACCGTGGCCATCGCCGCAATGCCTTCCTCGCGCCCCGTGAAGCCCAACCGCTCCGTTGTCGTGGCTTTCACCGACACGCGCCCGACCTCAATCCGCAACAGTTCCGCCAACCGCGCCCGCATCGCGCCCGACACCGGCCCGATCTTGGGCCGCTCACACATCAACGTCAGATCCGCATTCGAAATCACAAAGCCCCTTTCTGCCGCCATTTCCACGGCATGGGTCAGGAAGATGTGGCTTTGCGCGCCCTTCCATTGCGGGTCGCTCGGCGGGAAATGCCTGCCGATATCGCCTTCGGCCAACGCGCCGTAAATCGCATCCGTCACCGTGTGCAGACCCACATCGGCGTCTGAATGCCCCTGAAGGCCGCGATCATGGGGCACCGACACACCGCACAACCACACCTGACCACCGGGCCCGAACCGATGCACGTCAAAGCCGTTGCCCACTCGAATATCCATCGTGTCGCCTTTCAAAAGCGCTTCGGCGCGCGCGAAATCCTGCGGGCCGGTGATTTTCAGGTTTGCCTCATCGCCGGTCACAATCGTCACATCAATCCCCGCCGCGCGTGCCACTTCCACGTCATCGGCGGGCAGCCCGTCAAACGCCTCATGCGCCGCGACAATGGCCTTCAGATCAAAGCCTTGCGGTGTCTGTGCCCGCCAAAGCCCATCGCGGTCCTCGGTGCCCTCCACGGACGTCGCCCCGCGCCAAAGCGCATCGGTCACCGGCACGGCCGGGGCCGCGGCCCCATGCGTGCGCACGCCCTCGATCACTGCGGAAATCACCGCCTCAGGCACGCAGGGCCGCGCAACGTCGTGGATCAGGACGATTCCGGTCCCACAGGCGGCCAGCCCCGCGCGCACCGACGCCGCCCGGTCCGCGCCGCCATGCACCACGCGCAGCCCCTGCGGCAGGTCCAGCGCCCCGAGCATGGCGTCATCCTCGGGGTGGATCACCAGAACAATCCCGATCCCGGCGGGATGCGCCGCAAACCGCGAAACACTCCAGTCCACTACGCTGCGCCCGGCGATCCATTGCCATTGCTTCGGCACATCCCCACCGGCCCGCGTACCGCGTCCGGCGGCCACGATCACAGCGGTCAGGGAGGGGGGCGCTTCAACCATGCGATTGTGATAGGCGAGGCGCTTTGCGCGCACAATCCGATATCCATCTGATGTTTTTCACGGCGCTACGCTTAATTATTGTGCAATGGCATCGTGCCGTGCGATTAGGAGGCCTCGCTGCTTTGTCTTCCTGAAAATCCGGCCCTATCCAAGGGGACAATCGCACAAGGATTAAGCGCCCTGACCCTGACCCTCGCCGATATCACGCTCAACCCGCCGATTTTGCTCGCGCCCATGGCAGGGATCACCGATCTGCCGTTTCGGCGGCTGGTCGCCCGCTTTGGGGCAGGGCTGGTGGTGTCCGAGATGGTCGCAAGCCAGGAGATGGTCGAAGCCAAGGCCTCCGTCCGTGCGCGGGCTGAACTGGGTTTTGGCCAGCAGACGAGCGCTGTGCAAATCGCGGGCCGGGAGGCGCATTGGATGGCGGAGGCCGCGCGCATCGCTGCCGGGCAGGGTGCGCGGATTATCGACATCAATATGGGCTGCCCCGCCAAGAAGGTCACCGGCGGCCTTTCGGGCTCGGCGCTGATGCGCGATCCAGACCATGCACTGCGCCTGATCGAGGCGGTGGTTAGCGCCGTTGACACACCCGTCACGCTCAAGACCCGACTTGGGTGGGACGATGACCTCTTGACCGCGCCCGACCTGGCCAAACGCGCCGAAAACGCGGGCATTCAGATGGTCACGATCCATGGCCGCACGCGGTGTCAGTTCTACAAGGGGGCCGCCGACTGGACCGCGATCCGCGCGGTGAAAGACGCCGTCTCGATCCCGGTGATCGCCAATGGCGACATCATAGACGCGCCGTCGGCGATGCAGGCACTGCGCTGTTCTCGCGCCGATGGCGTCATGGTCGGACGCGGCATTCAGGGCGCGCCTTGGCGTCTGGCCGAGATCGGAGCCAGCCTTTACGGCGCGCCCGCGCCGGTCATCCCGCACGGGGCCGCGTTCGCCGACATGGTCGCCGCGCATTATGACGACATGCTCGATTTCTACGGCTCGGCCCTCGGTGTGAAAGTCGCGCGCAAACACCTCGGCTGGTACATGGACGCCAGCGCGACACCGCGCGACCTGCGCAAGCGCGTGCTGACCGAGACCGACCCGCGAGCGGTACGCGCCATCCTGCCGCTGGCCATCTCATCGGAGGTGAGGGCAGTCGCATGATCTTCCCGACCGACGCCCTCTGGCCATCGCTGCCGATCCCGGCGCTGATCCTCGATCCCGAGGACCGGATCGTGGACGTGAACCCGGCGGCGGAGTTCTTCCTCAACACCTCCCGCCGCAGCCTTCTCGATCATCCGGTGTGGGACAAGATTTTTGTCGATGCGCCACTGGAAGACAGCTTCGCACGCGTACGCGCAGCGCAGGCGCCGCTGTTTGTGAACGCCGTCGATGTCGGCACCGGAAGCCGCAAGCCGGTGTCCTGCGACGTTCAGATCGCCAGCCTTGGCGACAGCCCCGACCATGTTCTGGTGCTTCTGGAAAGCCGCGAGATGCAGGGCCGGATGGACCGCGCCATGTCGTCGAAATCAGCCGCCAAATCCGCCATCGGCATGGGCGAGATGCTGGCCCACGAGATCAAGAACCCGCTGGCCGGCATCACCGGCGCCGCGCAGCTTTTATCGATGAACCTGCCCCCCGAAGACCTCGAATTGACCGAGTTGATCGTGGCCGAGACGCGTCGCATCCTCAAACTGCTCGAACAGGTCGAGGAATTCGGCAACGTCCTGCCGCCCGATCGCAAGGCGGTCAATATCCACGACGTGCTGGACCGCGCCAGAAAATCCGCCGCCATCGGCTTTGCCGCACATATGAATATCGAGGATGAATACGACCCCTCCCTGCCGTCGACCTGGGCCGATCCCGATCAATTGTTGCAGGTCGTGCTGAACCTTCTGAAAAACGCGGCGGAGGTCGGAAGCGAGGGCGGCTCGATCCGTATCCGCACCTTCTTCGAGATCGGCCTGAGGGTTCGGCGCGGCGATGGCACCGGCGCTGCCGTCCCGTTGCAGATCGAAGTGATCGACGACGGGCCGGGCATTCCCGCCGACCTCGCGCAGGACATCTTCGAGCCCTTTGTGTCGGGCCGCGAGAATGGCACTGGCTTGGGCCTCGCCCTGATCTCGAAAATCGTCTCCGACCACGACGGATTGATCAGCGTCGAGAGCGTGCCGGGCCGCACCGCCTTCCGCATCTCTCTGCCCGTCGCTCCGAAGGCGGGCGCGGCATGAGGCTTGGCGCGCTGATATCCGTTCATCCGAACGCATGCACACTCGTTCAGCTGAACACATCAAACCCCGTTCACCTGAACGCATTTCTCCGAAAAACCCCGTTCAACTGCGCGCACATGCGTTCCGTTGAACGCCTTTCGAAAGGCAATTGACCCATGGACGGCACCGTTCTCGTCGCCGACGACGACCGCACCATTCGCACCGTTCTGACCCAGGCCCTCACCCGCGCCGGGTGCAAGGTGCATGCGACCTCCTCGCTGATGACGCTGATGCGCTGGGTCGAGGAGGGGAAGGGCGATCTGGTGATCTCCGACGTCGTCATGCCCGATGGTAACGGTTTGGAAACATTGCCGAAAATTACTGCGGAGCGGCCGGGCCTTCCGGTCATCATCATCTCCGCTCAGAACACGATCATGACGGCGATCCAGGCCACCGAGAAGGAGGCCTTCGATTACCTGCCCAAGCCTTTCGATCTGCCAGACCTGATGAAACGCGCCGCCCGCGCGCTTGAGCAAAAGCGCCGCCTGCAAACCGCCCCCAAACCCGCCGCCGATCCTCTTCCGGCCAGCGGCGAAGACCTCCCCCTTGTTGGCCGCACACCCGTGATGCAGTCGCTATACCGGCTTGTCGCGCGGGTGATGAACACGGATTTGACGGTGTTGATCACGGGCGAGTCGGGAACCGGTAAGTCCCTGATTGCAAAGGCCATTCACGACTTCTCTGATCGTCGCACGTTGCCGTTTGTTGTGGCCTCCGCGCCGGATCTGGACGGCATGGACGGGCCCGGCGCCATCCTCGCACGCGCCAAGGGCGGCTCGATTCTATTCGACGAAGTCGGCGATCTCTCGGAAGAGGCGCAGGCCAAGATCGTGCGCATGCTGGATGCAATGTCGGACGGCGGGCCACGCATCATGGCCACCTCGCAAAAGGATCTGATGGAAAAAATGGAGGCCGGCGCCTTCCGTCAGGACCTTTTCTACCGCCTCGGTGGCGTGGGCATCGCTGTGCCGGCCCTGCGCGAACGGGTTGACGATATCCCATTGTTGGCAAATCATTTTCTGGCCCGCGCGGAACGCGATGGCACCACCACGCGGCGGTTCTCGGATGCCGCGATGGACCTGATCCGCGCCTATTCCTGGCCCGGCAATGCGCGGCAATTGGAGAACTCCATCCGCCGTCTCACCGTGACCGCCGCCAGCGAGGAAATCACCCTCGCCGAAGTCGAAGCCGTCCTCGGCAGCCAGCCCGCGATCGAGCCGTTGATCTCCGGCGCGGGTGAGGGTGACAAGCTTTCGTCAAGCGTTGCCAAGCACTTGCGCCGTTACTTTGATCTGCACGGCGGGGTCCTGCCCGCCCCCGGCCTCTACACCCGCATCCTGCGCGAGGTTGAACTGCCGCTGATCGAGATTGCCCTTGATGCGACCGGCGGCAACCAGGCCAAATGTGCCGACCTTCTCGGCATCAACCGCAATACCTTGAGAAAAAAGATCACGGATCTCGATATTCGGGTTACGCGACGGCGCAAATTGATGTAATCTCGCAACAGTCGCGTGGCAGAAGGGGAACAGGCACCCCTGCGTCACCGGGCCTGTCAGCCCGACCAAGCGGCGGATATGGGGGATACGAGTGGTCGACGAGCCGGCCCGCGGACTGGGCGATACGCAACCCTTTCTAGAACGCGTCGCAGGATTGCGCCGCAACCGCCGGGTGCGTTCCGTTGGAACCATCGGACTAATCGTCGTGGCCCCGATACTCGCGCTCGCCACGTTCCTCGCGTTCCGCCCGCTTGGCGATGTCACAGGCACCACGGCGCGCACGCTGATCCTGTTGGCCGATTTCGTCTATATCCTTGTTATCGCGACACTTGTTTTGCGGGAATTGGCCCGGATCGTGGCCTCGCGCCGCGCCGAATCCGCCGGTTCGCGCCTGCATTTGCGGCTCACGACCATCTTCGGAGCAGTGGCTTTGGTGCCCACGGTTGTGGTCGCGATCCTAGCGGTTTTGAGCGTGAATATGGGCCTCGAAGGCTGGTTTTCGGACCGCGTTTCGACCGCGCTTGGCAATTCCGTCGATGCCGCCGTCGCCTATCAGCAGGAACACCGCGACGACCTCGAACAGGATGCGCGCGCGCTCGGTGCGTTCATCAACCTCAACCGCCGCGCGGTGCCGTTCCTGAGCGACGGTGATCTGCGGCAGGTTCTCAGCCAGGGGCAGCAACAGATCCAGCGCGGTCTGCGCGAGGCCTTTGTGATCGACGGAGGCGGCGAAATTCGCGCCCGCGGCGAACGCTCCTACCTTTTCGATTACGACCGTCCAAGCGATGAAGATCTGGTCGCCGCCGCCGAAGGCGACGTGATCCTGTCGGAAGACCGCGAACAGAACGAATTCCGCGCCCTGTTTCGCCTTGCCGCCTTTCCCGACCGCTATCTCTACATCAGCCGCGAAGTGGATGGGCAGATCATCGCGCTGCTCGATGAAACCGAACAAACTGTCCTTCTGTATCGGCAGGTGGAGGAGGATCGGGGTCGCCTTCTGTTTGATTTCGCGTTGCTTTATCTGGGCTTCGCCACCTTGATGATCCTCGCCGCGATCTGGGCAGGCCTTAGTTTTGGCGAACGCCTGTCGCGTCCGGTCGGCCGACTGGCCGGGGCCGCGCAACGGGTCGGGCAGGGCGATCTGGACGTACGTGTGCCGGAAGAAACCTCTGACGACGAGATCGCGATGCTGGGGCGACTGTTCAACCAGATGACGCTTCAGTTGAAGGGGCAGCGCGACACGCTGGTCGAGCAGAACGCATCAACCGAGGAACGCCGGCGGCTGTTCGATTCCGTGCTGTCCTCCGTGACCGCCGGGGTCATCGGGTTAGAGGAGTCGGGCCGCGTGGATTTCATGAACCGCTCAGCCATCCGACTTCTGTCCATGGTCGAACAGCGCGACAGCGGCCTGACCCTCGAAGCCGCAGTGCCCGAATTCGCCGAATTGTTCGAGAAGCTGAAGGCCACCCCCGCCGAAGCGGTGCAGGAAGAGATCAAGCTGACCCGTGGGACCAAGCAGGAAAGCCTTCTTGTGCGCATGGCCACGCGGCGCAATTTCGAGGGTGAGTTGGAAGGCTACGTGGTCGCCTTCGACGATGTCACACAATTGGTCAGCGCGCAGCGCATGGCGGCCTGGGGCGACGTGGCCCGCCGCATTGCCCACGAAATCAAGAACCCGCTGACCCCGATCCAACTCAGCGCCGAGCGCATAAATCGCAAATTTTCCAAAACTTTGGAGGGCGATGATCAAGTAAAACTTGCAGAAATGACGGAAGTCATCGTACGGCAAACAAACGACCTGCGCCGGATCGTGGATGAGTTCTCGAAGTTCGCCCGCATGCCCGAGCCCGAAACGCGCGTCGAGGATTTGGTTCAACTGCTGAACAATGCCGTGATGCTGCAACGCGCGGGTCAGCCGGACGTGCGCTTTGTCACCGATATTCCCGACACCGCCGCCATGGCCGAGCTCGATGCCACGATGATCGGTCAAGCCCTGACAAATCTTCTCAAGAACGGCGGCGAAGCCATTGAAAGCCTTTATGAAAATTGCAAGCCCGACGGCCATGTTCCGGAATTGCGCGTGGCCATGCGGATCGAGCCTGACATCGCGCGTATCGACATCGCCGATAACGGGATCGGCCTGCCGCCGGACCGTGCGAAATTGTTCGAACCCTATGTGACCACCCGCGACAAGGGGACGGGCCTTGGCCTGCCCATCGTTAAGAAAATTATTGAGGAGCATGGCGGCACGCTTGAGCTTCTGGATGCGCCACCGTTTTCCGACGGTGCCCATCCCGGTGCCCTGGCACGCATCACCTTGCCGCGCTTGCCCGACAGACATGGAGAATAAGGTATGAGTGACATTCTGGTCGTCGACGACGAACGCGATATCCGCGAATTGATCTGCGATATCCTCGAAGATGAGGGGTTCACCACGCGGATGGCGGGCACGTCGGATGAATGCATGGCCGAGATCAACAAGAGTCAGCCGGGGCTCATGATCCTTGACATCTGGCTCAAGGACAGCTCGATGGACGGGATCGACATTCTGGGCCACGTCAAACGCGATAATCCCGAAGTGCCGGTGGTGATTATCTCGGGCCATGGCAACGTGGAAATCGCCGTCGCCGCGATCAAGCAAGGCGCGTATGATTTCATCGAAAAGCCGTTCAACATCGACCAATTGATGGTGGTGATCAAACGCGCGATGGAGACGTCGCGTTTGCGGCGCGAAAACTCGGCGCTGCGGCGGCAGGACAGCCGCTCGACCGAAATGATCGGCAGTTCGTCGGCGTTCCGAACCTTGAAAAGCCAGCTCGACAAGGTGACGAAATCCAATGGTCGCGTGATGCTGACCGGGGGGCCAGGGGCGGGCAAGGAGGTTGCGGCGCGTTATGTGCATGCGGAATCGAACCGCGCGGACGCGCCGTTTGTCTCCGTCTCCAGCGCGTCGATCCAGCCCGATCACATGGAAGAGGTCCTGTTTGGCCGCGAAAGTCAGCAGCGCGGGGTCGAGCAGGGGTTGCTGGAGCAGGCCCATGGCGGGGTGATCTATTTCGAAGAGGTCGCCGATATGCCGATGGAAACGCAGGCCAAGATCCTGCGGGTGCTGGTCGATCAGAGTTTCACCCGGGTGGGTGGCACGACGAAGGTGCGCGTTGATCTTCGGGTGGTGTCATCGACGACGCGCGATCTGCAGGCCGAAATCGCGGCCGGGCGGTTCCGCGAGGAGCTCTATCACCGGATGAATGTGGTGCCGGTCGAGGTGCCTAGCCTTGAGGACCGTCGCGAGGATATCCCGGAACTGGCGCGGCATTTCATCGACCTGTTCAATCGCGAGCAGGGGCTGACGGTGCGCGAGTTGGGGGAAGATGCGGCGGCCATGCTGCAGACGATGTCGTGGCCGGGCAATGTCCGCCAGCTCAGGAACATGATCGAGCGGGTCCTGATCCTGGGCGAGGGGAACGGGCCGATCGAGGCACGCGACCTGCCGGGGCAGTCGGAGGCGCCGACGTCGGAGGAGGATATCGCGCTCTCGGCATCGCTCACGACGCTGCCGCTGCGCGAGGCGCGCGAATTGTTCGAGCGGCAATACCTGATGGCGCAAATCAACCGGTTCGGGGGCAATATCAGCCGCACGGCAAGCTTCGTGGGGATGGAGCGCTCGGCGCTGCATCGCAAGCTGAAATCGCTGGGGGTTGTGACGACCTCGAAGTCGGGCGCGCGGGTCGCGCAGGTCAGCGAAGGGTAGGGATGTGCACGCGTGCACAAGTGTGATCAGACGGAGAATTAAGCGCTAACTCATTGAAAAACAACAATTGCGAAAAAATAACATTTCTATGTTTGTAGAAATGTTTCGCCCCCCCCAGCGCCCGGGATGCGGGCCATTTTCGGACCTTCTGGATGAATATCGGAGCGTAGCATGCGGGTTTTCTTCACGGGCGGCAGCGGCAAGGCCGGCAAATGGGCGATCCGGCACCTGATGGCGCAGGGCCACCATGTGGTGAACGTGGATCAGACGCCCTCGGGCCTTGCGTGCTCCGAGCTTCTGATCGACCTCAACGACGCGGGGCAGGTGATCGGCGCGATGTCGCAATTCACCGATTTCGCCGAACTCGACACAGGCACCGGCGTGCCGAGCTACGATGCGGTGGTCCATTTCGCCGCCGTGCCGCGCGTGATGATCGGGACCGATGGCGAATGCTTCCGGCAGAACACGCAGACCACCTACAACGTGATCGAGGCGGCGGTAAAACTGGGCGTGCCAAAGGTCATTTTCGCAAGCTCCGAGACGACCTATGCGGTGTGCTTTGCCGATGGCGCGGTGAAGCCGGATTTCGTGCCGGTCGACGAAACCCACCCGACCGTGCCCCACGACAGCTATGCGATGTCGAAAGTCTGCAACGAGGCGACGGCGCGCTCGTTTCAGGCGCGCACCGGCATCGACATCTACGGCCTTCGCATCAACAACGTCATCGAACCCCATGAATACGCCGAGAATTTTCCCGCCTTCTTGGAAAACCCGGACCAGCGGCGGCGCAACATCTTTGCCTATATCGACGCCCGCGATCTGGGGCATATGGTCGATTGCTGCCTGAAAACCGATGGGTTGGGCTTTGAGGTGTTCAACGTCTCAAACGACGATATGTCGGTGGGCCTGACCTCGGATCAGGTGATCGCGCGGTATTATGAGGGCGTCGAGGTGCGCGGGCCGATGGGGCCGGATGAGACGTTCTATTCCAACAGGAAAGCGCGCGAGATGGTCGGGTTTCGGCCCGCGCATTCGTGGCGGGATGTGTTGGGGTAAGGGTGTGGTTTAGGAAGGACGTTGCGCGATTGGCGTGCGGTTGATTGTGGGGTGGCGTTGGCGTTGCGGAGCCGCTGGGGCAGGGGCGAGGATGACGGGGGTGTGGGACGAAGCTGCCGTGGCTTTCGGCTTGACCAAAGTCAGCTTCGGTTCCCAGTCGTGAGACATGCAGAGTAAAAAATAGTCTGTGAGTTCTTCTCAACTTATCGCTTTTCGAAGCAATCCAAATGATCCATGCTTTGCCAGAAGTAATTGGCTCAAGGGCAGTTTCGTAAGTCTAATTTGCCAATCACTTGGAATGGAGAGAGCCGCCGATGTCTGACCCGTTCGAGAACGTCGATGCTGCGTCTCCGCAGATGATTGACATCATTGCTTCGGCGCTGGAAACGCGCGCAGAAGATACAGACATGCTTCCCGTTATCGATGCTTATCTCGACGCAATCGCTGTTGGAGATGGGGGACATATTGTCGATATTGGATCGGGCACCGGCGGCATTACGCGAAGGATCGCCGATCGTTTTCCAAAGGCTTTGGTGACCGGGTTGGAACCGTCAACCGCTCTGACCGAAAAAGCGAAAGAACTCGCAGGGGACAGATCAAATCTGACCTTCCGCCTTGGAGACGGCGGAGCTCTTGATGTTGACAGCGACACTATTGATGTGGCGATTTTACATACAGTTTTGTCGCATGTTCAAAGTCCTGAGCCATTGGTGTCCGAAGCTGTGCGCATTCTACGTCCTGGCGGATCTTTGGTGATTTGTGATGCTGACTTCTCCAAGGCCAAGATGGGTGTTGTCCCCGGGGATCCCTTAGGAAGCTGTGCGGACGCCTTTGTCGCGGGCGCTGTGACCGATCCGTGGGTCGCAGGGAAATTGAAGCCGCTCGTCAATACGGCGAGGTTAGAGACACGTCATTTCAGTGTTCTAAACCGCGTTGTTACGTCTGGAATGGGATCAATGGTATGGGTCCGAATGTCCACCGCGCGCATGGTAGCTGATGGGGTTATCGGCCAACCTTTGGCAGATGCTCTAGAGGCCGAATACCTTCGGCGGGCCGAGGCAGGTACGCTCTACTGTGTTCTGCCATTTGTGACCCTCATTGCGACGAAGCAAACCTCTTAAAGCATTCAAAAATCGAGCTTTCAGCCAAGTAATCCCGCAGATTCGGTTAATTCTTTGGACCGAATTCGACATCCGAACCCGAGACCCAAGCCACCATTCGTACAAAGTGCTGCACCTGTCAAAGACGGCTCAAACCAGCCCTTCCTTGCATGGCCGCAAGCCCAACGGTCATTTATCCCGCCTTGCACCCCTTGCCGCGCCCACAGGCGTTGACGCGTGGCCGCCAACCTGCCAATCCTGCGCACCTTGATGGAGCTTGAAGGCGGGCCTCGGACATGAAGGTCATCATCTGTGGCGCGGGCCAGGTCGGTTGGCAGATCGCGCGGCATTTATCTTCGGAAAACAACGACGTCACCGTGGTGGACAACAACCCCGATCTGGTGCGTCGCGCGACCGATACGCTGGATGTGCAGGGCCTGACGGGCTTTGCCAGCCATCCCGACGTGCTGGACCGGGCGGGCGCGCGGGATGCGGATATGGTGATTGCGGCGACCTTTTCGGACGAGGTGAACATGGTCACCTGCCAGGTCGCGCATTCGGTCTTCGCGGTGCCACGCAAGATCGCGCGGCTTCGGGCGCAGAGCTACCTTCAGGCGATTTATTCCGATCTCTACCGGCGTGACCACCTGCCGATTGATGTGGTGATCTCGCCCGAGATGGAGGTGGCGGAGGCGGTTTTGAACCGTGTGGCCTCGCCCACGACCTTCGATACGGAGAGCTTTCTGGGCGGCGATGCGAAACTGCTTGGCATTGCGCTGGACGAGGAATGCCCGGTGCTCAACACGCCGCTGCGGCAATTGTCCGAGCTGTTCTCGACCCTGCGCGCGATGGTGGTGGGGGTCCGGCGCGAGGGGCGCCTGTTCGCGCCGGAGCCGGGTGATCAATTGTTCGCCCATGATCAGATCTACGTCTTCACCCATGCCGAGGACGTGGCACGCACATTGGAGATTTTCGGCAAGACCAAGGTCCGCGCGGAACGGGTGTTGATCGTGGGCGGCGGCAATGTGGGCCTGACGGTGGCCAAGAAGCTTGAGCAATCGGAGACACGGATTCGTGCGCGGGTGATCGAGGCGAACCGGGCGCGCGCGGAAGTGGCGGCGGATGCGTTGGAGCGTACGATTGTGCTGCATGGCGACGGGCTTGACATGGACCTGCTGCGCGAGGCCGGCGTGGAGCGCGCGGATGTGATGCTGTGCCTGACCGATGACGACAAGACCAACATGCTGGCGTCCGTGCGGGCGAAATCGGCGGGGGCGGATATGGCGATCTGCCTGGTCAATGATCCGACGCTGGTGCCGTTGATGGACCCGCTGGGGATCGACGCCTACGTCAGCCCGCGCGCCACGACGGTCAGCTCGATCCTGCGCCATATCCGGCACGGGCGTGTGCGGGGCGTCTATTCCATCGGCGATGCGGAGGCCGAGATCATCGAGGCGCAGGTGTTGTCGACCTCGCCGATATCGGGCCGTGCGATCCGCGACATCGACCTGCCGGAGGGTGCATTGGTCGGCGCGGTGCAACGCGGGCGCAAGGTGTTCCGCCCGACCGGCACCACGCGGATCGAGGAAGGTGATGCCATCGTGATCTTCGCGCTGACGGCGGATGTTCCGGCGGTGGAAGCGTTGCTGCAAGTGTCGATTGATTTCTTCTGAGCCCTGAGGACGGAGCCGCACGCCCTATGGCTGCTTATTTCCGCAACCTGCCGTTCCAAACCTTGCTTCTGTTGGGAGCGGGTTTGGCGATGTTTGTGCCCGCGGTCGTGGGGCTATCGCTTGGCCTGCATGCGACGGCGCGGGATTTCTTTTACGTGGGTCTGATGGTGGTGATGGGGGCGTTCCTGATCGGGTTCGCAAGCCAGCAGCAAGGGCGCCGCCCCTCGGCACGCAGTCACCTGGCCACCGTGTTCCTCGCCTATCTGTGGCTGCCGGTCGTGCTCGCCTGGCCGATGGATCAGGCGGTTGGCAACACGCGGTTCATCAACGTCTATCTCGACATGGCCTCGGCGTTGACGACCACGGGGGCGGAGGTGTTCGACCCCGCGCGGCTTGATCCGGCGGTCCATCTGTGGCGCGGCCTGGTGGGATGGATGGGCGGATTGCTGATCTGGGTGACGGCGTTTGCGATCCTCGCGCCACTGAACCTTGGCGGCTACGAGGTGACGTCGGAGGCCAGCATCCAGGGGCAGGTGAGCAAGGCACGCGGTCAGATGCGTGCGGCCGATGCCTCCGACCGGCTTATGAAACAGGCGCAGCGACTGACGCCGATCTACGTTGGGCTGACGATCGTATTGGCGCTGTCGATGATGGCAGTGGGCGAAGAGCCGATGGTGGCCGCGATCCACGCCATGTCGACGCTGGCAACCTCGGGGATCAGTCCGGTCGGCGGGCTTGAGGCGCGCCCGGCGGGTATGATGGGGGAGGTGTTGATCCTTGTGTTTTTCGTCTTCGCGCTGTCACGGCGCACCTATGCCAGCGGGATCGGCCGCGAGCTGCGCCAGCGGCTGACCAAGGATCGCGAGATCCGCCTGGCGCTGTTTGCGGGGATCGTGTTGTCGACGCTGTTGTTTGCGCGTCACTGGGTCGGCGCGTTGGAGGTGGATGAACTGGCCGACGGCCGCGCCGCCTTCGAGGCGCTTTGGGGGGCGGTGTTCACGGTTTTCTCGTTCCTGACAACGACGGGCTTCGTATCCGACGATTGGGGCGCGGCGCGGGAATGGTCGGGCCTGGAGGCGCCGGGCCTGTTGTTGGTCGGCCTCGTCTTGATGGGCGGCGGCGTGGCGACAACGGCGGGCGGCGTGAAGCTTCTGCGGGTCTATGCGCTTTACAAACACGGCGCGCGGGAATTGGGCAAACTGATCTATCCGAACTCCGTCGCGGGCGCGGGGCGACTGGGGCGGCGGATCCGGCGCGAGGGGGCCTATATCGCCTGGATCGTGTTCATGCTTTTCACGATGACCATCGCCGCGGTGATGGTCGCGCTCAGCCTGACCGGCCTGTCGTTCGAGGAGGCGCTGATCCTGGCCATCGCGACGCTGACGACAACGGGGCCGCTGGCCGGTGTTGCGGGCGGCGCACCCGTCGATTTCTTCGCGCTGTCGGATGCCGCGAAGCTGATCTGTGCCGCGGCGATGATCGTGGGCCGGATCGAGACGCTGGTGTTGATCGCGCTGTTCAATCCCGGGTTCTGGCGGGATTGAGCACGGCGGCAGCCAAGTCCCTGACGGGGGGTGGAAATCCGCCGCGAAGGGCGACATAGTGCGTTAACGCGGGAGAGGTGCCGGGATCAACCTGGCCCAAAAAAACCAACGGGGCGTGATGTTTAATGGCCGAAAATAAACAAAACCTGCAGGACGCATTTCTGAATCACGTCCGCAAGACAAAGGTTCCAGTCACCATATTTTTGATCAACGGCGTGAAGTTGCAGGGGGTGATCACCTGGTTCGACAACTTCTGTGTGTTGCTAAGACGTGACGGACAAAGTCAGCTTGTCTACAAGCACGCGATTTCGACCGTGATGCCGGCGCAGCCCATCAACCTCTACGACGGGGAAGAGTGAGCGCATCCAACCGATTGGATGACGACGACGCAGCCGCATTGGGCAACGGCCCGATGCGCGCGCTTGTCTTGCATCCCGAGATCCAGTCCGACCGCACCCTCCGCGCGCCCGAGCCCGCGTTGGGCGAAGCCGTGGCACTGGCGGCTGCGCTGCCGGATCTTGAGGTGGTCGATGCGCAGATTGTGCGCCTGCCGCGTGCGCAACCGGGCCTTTTGTTCGGATCGGGCAAGATCGAGGAATTGCATGATCTGATCGAGGCGCTGGACATCGGTCTGGTCCTGATCGACGGGCCGGTGACCCCGGTGCAGCAGCGCAACCTCGAAAAGGAATGGGGTTGCAAGCTTCTGGATCGCACGGGCCTGATCCTTGAGATTTTTGCCGATCGCGCCGCCACGCGCGAAGGGGTGTTGCAGGTGGAACTGGCCGCGCTGAGCTATCAGCGCACGCGGCTGGTGCGGGCCTGGACTCACCTGGAGCGGCAACGCGGCGGCCTGGGCTTTGTGGGCGGGCCCGGCGAGACCCAGATCGAGGCCGACCGCCGCGCCATCGACGACGCAGTAACGCGCATCCGGCGGCAATTGAACAAGGTGGTCAAAACGCGCGCGCTGCACCGCGCGGCGCGCAAGAAGGTGCCCTATCCGATCGTTGCGCTGGTTGGCTATACGAACGCCGGAAAATCCACGTTGTTCAATCGCCTGACCGGGGCAGAGGTGATGGCGAAGGACATGCTCTTCGCGACGCTCGACCCGACGATGCGCGCCGTGAAACTGCCCGACGGAACCGATGTGATCCTGTCCGACACGGTCGGCTTCATCAGCGATCTGCCGACGCAATTGGTGGCCGCGTTCCGTGCCACGTTGGAAGAGGTTCTGGATGCCGATCTGATTGTGCATGTGCGC
This sequence comes from Gymnodinialimonas ulvae, assembly GCF_037543845.1. NCBI lineage: Bacteria > Pseudomonadati > Pseudomonadota > Alphaproteobacteria > Rhodobacterales > Paracoccaceae > Gymnodinialimonas > Gymnodinialimonas ulvae. The sequence continues at coordinate 793,863 of NZ_JBBIFX010000001.1, read as the reverse complement.
GATATCAGCCATCCCGAACATGTTGAACAGGCCGAGGATGTGGAGAAGATCCTGGGCGATCTGGGCGTGGCCGAGGGCGCGCCGTTGATCGAGGTTTGGAACAAGCTGGACCGGTTGTCCCCCGAACAGGCGCAGGCGCGCGAGACGGAGGCCGGGCGGCGCGATGATATCTTTGCGACCTCGGCGCTGACCGGTGCGGGGATGGGTCCGATGCTGACCGCCGTGGCCGAGGCGTTGTCGCCCCCCCGCCATGAGACGCAGGTGACGTTGTCCCATGCGGAGGGGCGCAAACGGGCGTGGCTTTTCGAAGCTGGCGTTGTGGAAGACGAGACGTCCGGAGAGCTTGAGACGACGCTGAAAGTGGTGTGGACGGCGCGGCAGGAAAAGGCGTTCCGCGCATTGTGAGTGCCGGATCGTAGCCCTCGCAACCAAGATTTAACCCGGCCATGCGATAGCAAGGCGGACTTGGTTACGTAAGGACGCGTTATGGTTGACATGCACTTGCCCGATCTGTTCGGGCCTGACAGGGGCCGTTTGGTTGCATTTCAGGCCCCCGATGTGGTGCAGGAAGCGCTGCATGACGTGCGCACACATTTGGGGATGGAAATCGCCTATCTCTCTGAAATGGTGGGCGATAAGACGGTGTTTCGCGCCGTCGACGCGCCCGGATATGAGCATCTGGTCAAGCCCGGCGATGCGAAGCCGCTGACGGAGGTGTATTGCAAGCATATTCTCGACGGAGATCTGCCGGAATTGATCCCCGACACCGCCGATCATGCGCTTGCCTTGGGCTTGCCGATCACCCGCGCGCTGCCCATTGGCGCCCATATCAGCGTGCCGATCCATCGCCGTGATGGCTCGGTTTACGGGATGTTTTGCTGCCTCAGTCCGAAGGCAAATTCGGGCCTGAACCTGCGTGACCTGAACATCATGCGTATGTTTGCCCGCCTTGCGCAGGCCGAGGTGCAGGACGGCATGGAAGCGCGCCAGATCGCCGAAGAAGCGGAGTCCCGTGTGCGCGAGGTTATGAACAACCGGCATTTCCGCATGGTGTTCCAACCGATTTTCGATCTCGCGAGCAACGAGGTGTCGGGATTCGAGGCCTTGTGCCGGTTCAACGCCGATCCGAAGCGCAGCCCGGATATGTGGTTCGATGAAGCGGCAGCGATTGGTTTGGGCTTGGAGCTTGAGCTTTGCGTTCTGAAGGCCACCCTGGCGGTGTTGCCGATCCTGCCCGAGCCGCTTTACCTTTCGGTCAATGCCGGTCCGGATCTGGTGGCGACTGGCCATCTGGCGGCTTTGTTCGCAGACCACACGCCCGAACGCATCGTGCTTGAGGTGACGGAACATGCTGCGGTGAATGATGCGGCCAGTTTCGCTCGCGCGCTGGATGCGTTGCGCCAGATCGGCGTACGGATCGCGGTGGATGATGCGGGGGCGGGCTATTCCGGCCTGCAACAGATCGTGCGGCTGCGCCCGGAGATGATCAAGCTTGACCGCTCGCTGGTGTCGGGTATCGATCAGGATCCGGTTCTGCGCACACTCTGCGCGGCGTTGATGCACTACACGACAGAGACCGGTGCGGTTCTGGTCGCCGAAGGGATCGAGACGGAGACCGAAGCCGCCGCGCTGCGAGATCTGGGCGTCCATCGGGGGCAGGGCTGGTTGCTTGGCAAACCGATGCCGCTTGACGAGGCGCTGGCCATCGCGCGCCGCATCCGAGGGCCAGGCGCGTCTGATCGGTTGAGGGTTGCGCCGGGGGGACTTTGGAGAGGATGCCCGGTGGCGCTGTTGGTAATCGGATGGATGCAGAAGGATTGCTTTCTGCGGCTATCGGGCAGCGACGGATGAGATGAAGACAAGGCCAGGGATCAAGATCTTTGGCGTATCGTGGATGTTTGGGCCAGGATCAGAGTGCCATGATTTGGGGTTTCGGCGCGGCCTGTTGTGTTGAAAGTGTCGGTTGAGCGGAGTGGTTGGAGGTGGCTGGCTATGCTTTTGCCGCGTTCGTGACGCGCATGAAGCGATACCAGCATACGTGGCCTCAGGAGTTCGGGCTATTCGCGCCCGGACGCGGGGCGCGGGTCAAGGGTCAAGCGAACCCATTTATGCGGTCCAGACAGACGAAGAAGGGCACGTGACGGGATCAACGCAAGCGGCCCGGTCTTCACGGATGGGACTTAACGAGACGGATATCCGTTACTTGCTTGATATCGGTGAGCACAAAGGCAGTGTGAAGAGAGTGCGGCGCGGTCGCAAGAAGACAGGTCAGCGCGGCGAGGACCACGGGGAAACGGCACGACGTGATCGTGGTCACTGGGCGGGGCTGAGGCGTGTGATGCCGAGGTTCCCGGCGCGGGCGAGGTCGGGATCGAGCGTCATGGGCACGTATTCGCCGCGGCGCCAGAGATCGCCCAGATCGTCGTAGTGTCGGCTGAGCGGATGGCCCGATTGGCCGGTGGCGATGACGAAGACCGAACTGTCGGGATCCGCGAAATCATAAACCCCGCGATAGCCCGCAGAATGGGTGTTGAGATAGGGTTCAGGACCGGTTCCGGGCGTGGCGGCACGGTTGAGGGTGAAGTCGCCGCCCGAGGTGGCCTGCCGGATGTTCACGATCCACGAAAACAGGCGCGTCTGCCCCAAAACGGGATGTTCGTGCAGCGCCTCGTGCGCGGCCCCCCAACGCCAGCTTTCGACGTCGCTGCCATAGGTTTCCTCAAGTTCCTGTAACGCCGAATCCAGCGCGGCGCGCGCGATGTCGGTACAACTCTCGTCAGCGGTGGACGGGCGCACATCGCACCAGATCGCGGCCCCGTCCACATCGCGGAACACGCGTTCGAGAAACACCGGCTCGACTTGCCAGAACGCATCGGCCAGCGGGCCGATATCGTCGCGGATCAGGCGCTGCTGCAAATGGCGCATCCAGGCCGCAAAAATCAGCGGCTCGGGCAGATGCTCGTTCATCTCGCCGTTCCAATCGGCCAGAAGTTCCAACGCGCGTTGGCGACGGCGTTCGGGCGTGCCGGGTGCGGCGGGCTCGCCGGTGAACCACAGATCGCGCGCGACCAGCGGCAAGAGATTGCGCGCGGCGGGCGATACGGTATCAAGCTGCGCCTCGATGAAACTGTCGCGGGTGTGGACAGCGCGGGCCTCCATCAGACCGCTCAGCCGGTCGATGCGCTGCGTGTCGCCCCAATGGTAGGACAGGTGCAGTGGAAAATCGCGGTCGACCATCTTGTTGTTGGTGTTGCCCAGGACCCCGCTTTCGGGATCGACAAAGGTGGGATTGGCGAAATATTGCGTAATCCCCTGCCATCGATTGCCCTCGATCCAGCCGCGCGAAGGCATGCGGGCCTGCGTCTCATGTTCGATCAGGCGCCAGGGCATGTGACCGATCACCTGCATCCCGATCTCGCCCTCGGCGGAGGCGACCAACAGGTTGGCGGCGGGGGCGACGAAATCTTCGCCAGCGGCCAGCGCCTCTTCGACAGAGCGCGCGCGCATCAGGCGCAGGCCGGTCTGGATCGAGGTGAACTCATCGCTCGCCCCGGTCCAGCGCAACGCCATGACATGGCCCGCCGGGGTCACGTTGCTCAGCCCGAAGTGGGAGCCGGGAATGACGGGCCCGTTCTCGGTTTCGCGCAGGGTGATCGTGACCGGGGCCTCGCCCGCGATCTCGATAATCTCGCGCCGGGTCTCGAACGCGGCCCACCCGTCGGGCGTGCGGTATTCCTGCGGATTGTCGGGGTTCACCTCTTCAACATAAAGGTCGATGTCGTCGAGATAGGCGGCGGTGATGCCCCAGCTGAGGCGTTCCGAACGTCCGTTGAGAACACTTGGCATGCCGGGGATCGTGGCCCCGATCACGGCACCGGTCGCCAATTCCAGACGGGCCAGATACCAGGTCGAGGGCGCGGTGAGCGTGACATGGGGATCGGACGCCATCAGCGCGCCGCCCGCCGCCGACCGTGACGGCGCGGCCGCCCAGACGTTGGACGCAGCCCCCCGGTTGAGACCCTGGGCGTGCGGATGGAGCGGATCGCGCGGCGCGGAGCCTCCGGCATCGGCAAAGGCGCTGCGCGGGAGGTTCAGGAGCGCGGCGATATCGCCAAGCTCGGCCGCGCCCGTTCCGGGCGCGTCCGGCATGATGTCGGCGATGCGCTCGGGTTCGGGCAGGGCCAGCGAAGTGCGCGCACGCAGGATTTCGTATTCGTGGTGGGTGGCGCTGTCGAAGGCCACCAGCAGGGAAATCGCGACGGAATCATTGGGCCGCCACGGCGCGATCTCGGGTTCGAACAGGAACAATTCCGGCGCGCCGCGTCCCAGCGCTTCGGAGCCCACCAGCCGAAGCCACGCGTTGACGCCGTCGGCATAGGCCTGCATCGCGCCAAGGCTATCGTCGGAGAAGGCATCGAGCGAGCGACTGGCATGGCCGTCGAGATCCAGCCGCCGCATCAGATCGTCGATTTCGAGCGTCCGTGTCCCGAACAATTCCGACAGCCGCCCCTGTGCTGTGCGGCGCAGCATCAGCATCTGCCACAGGCGGTCCTGCGCGTGGACGAAGCCGAGGCCGAAATGCACATCGTGGTCGGTCAGTGCGAAAATATGCGGGACGGCGGCGGTGTTGCGCACGATTTCGACCTCGCCGTCGAGGCCGGGCACGGTCCAGTCGGCCTCGTAATCCGGGATCGAGCGGCCTGCCATCCAGAACGCCAGCGCCACGCACAGGACCACGACGACGATACCGGCGGCGACAAACCGCGTCAGCCATCGCAACAGTGTGATCATGCTCGGGCGGTCCTTTGCAGAGGGGCCAACGGGGGCGTGCGCGTCGCGTCTACCGCGCTGCGGCGGCCTCGGCAATGGCGTCAAAGACCGTATCGAGTTCGGACGCGATATCGTCGGTGTCCGGATAGGGCGCAAGCAAGGTCGAGGGCGCGATGTAGGAAAGCGTCGCGGTGCCGTCCGCGTTTTCGGTCACGTAGAGCCGGATCGGCGCGTGGATCATCGCGTGGGTCGAGCGGCGCAGCAGGCGGACGGCGAAATCGTTATTGAATGCGCCAATCACCAGGTTGCCCGGGATCTCGACCCCACGACGGGCGGCGGCTCCGGTCGGCCCCGCCTGGGTGACGACGGCCATGCCGTTTGCGCCGATGGCCGCGCGGGTGCGGTCGACCAGCGTATCGAAATCATGCTCGGTCACACGCACCTGCCAGCCGGGCTGAACGGTGAGATCGGCAACGGTCTCCTGCGCTTGGGCGGGCAGGGTGAAAAGCAGAAGGGCGAGGATGTAGCGCAGCATGACGAGGCCTCCGATCGGGTCAGCGTGGAGGATGGCGCGACCCGGGGGCCGCATCCAGTCACGGTTGCGCGAGCATTATGGAATGATACGCGTGTAGCGGGTTCCGTCGAGGGTGGCGCCAATGATCAGACCCGCCTGACCGTAGATCACGGCAATCACCGGCTCCGTCAGGGTGGCAGTGTCGAACCCGAGCGCGCCCGCATTTGTGTTCACGGCGTAGCGCACGTCCGCGCCGACGGACCAACCGACGGTGTTGCGGAATTCAGCCAGCGCCCCTTGCGTCATGAAGAACAGGGTGTGGGCATATTGCTGCGCGCCGATCTGCAGGCCGAAGCTGCCCGAGACCGCGGAGTAATAATCGACCGTCGCCCCGCCGACCCGCAGCGCGCCGCGCCCGTAGGCGCCGCCGAACCCGAAGCCCGCCTCGGTGATCAGCGGCATAACCAGCATGCCAGAGGCGTTGTTGACGAGATCCTGGGTGCCGGGCACCTGCGTGACCATGAAATCGAGCGCTTGATCGACGCGGCTGTCGATGCGGGGGCCGTTTGAATTACCGAGCGGGTTGCCGCAAGCCGCCAGCACCGGAAGCGAGCCTGCGCCGAGAAGAAGGGACCGTCTGGAAAGACCATCTGCCATGGGATTACCTTGCCTATATGCCTAAATTGCCTCGTGCCGGCGCTTCGTGCCCCGGTCCTTGGCGGCAACAATACGCCGAAATGGCGCGGCTGTCATCCGGGAAGACGCAATATCTGCAGGTTTTTGCCGATGCCCCCGCTACCCGTTGAGCAGACGCGCAACCCTAGGGGCAAAGTAGCTCAGCACCCCATCGCAACCCGCCCGCCGAAACGCCATCAGCGATTCCAGCATCACCTTTTCGCCGTCGATCCAGCCATTGGCCGCCGCCGCCTCGATCATCGCGTATTCGCCGCTGACCTGGTAGGCATAAGTCGGCGCGCCGAAGCGGTCTTTCACCTGGCGGCACATGTCGAGGTAGGGCAGGCCGGGTTTGACCATCACCATATCGGCCCCCTCGCGCAGGTCACGCTCGACACAGCGCAAGGCCTCACGGGCGTTGAGCGGGTCGATCTGGTAGGTCTTCTTGTCGCCCTTGAGCGCGCCGGACGCGCCCACCGCATCGCGGAACGGGCCGTAGAAGGCGGATGCGAATTTCGCGGCATAGGACATGATCGTCACGTTGGTGTGGCCATTTTCCTCCAGCGCCGCTCGGATCGCACCGATGCGGCCGTCCATCATGTCAGACGGGCCAAGGATATCGGCGCCGGCGTCGGCCTGCGCGAGGGCCATCTTGACTAACGCATCGACCGACTCGTCATTCACGATCACCCCGTCGCGCACGATACCGTCGTGGCCGTTGATGTTGTAGGGATCGAGCGCAATGTCGGTCATGATCGCGATCCCGATGCCCGCGTCGCGGATCGCACGCGTCGCCCGATTCGAAAGGTTGTCGGGGTTCCAGGCCTCTTCGCAGAGCTCGGTTTTTAGCGCCGGGTCGGTGTAGGGAAAGAGGCAGATCGCCGGAATGCCAAGCGCGGCAGCCTCGCGCGCGGCGTCGACCAGAAAATCGACCGACAGCCGTTCCACCCCGGGCATGGAGGCGACCTTCTGACGCTCGCGGGTGCCATCGCAGACAAAGACCGGCCAGATCAGGTCATGCACGCTAAGGTTGCTTTCGCGCACGAGGTTGCGCAGGGGCGCGCTGGCGCGGGTGCGCCGGAACCGGGTGAGGGGGAAGGGGGCTTGGTTGGCGCGCATCGTGTCAGGTCTTTCGATCGTCAGAAACTGTTGACAGAGGTGCCACGGCAACGCCCGTCACGCAAGCGCCGCGCGGGGGGCTGGCCACTGACGAATGGCGTGCCTATAACGGCGCAATTCTGCCGATAGCGAACAAGAGCACCCCTTGGATTTTCTCGATCTCGTCACCGAAGTGATCAACCTCAGGTCGTTTTCGAACATGTGGTATTGGATCGTTTTGGCGATCCTGTGGTCGTCGTTGAGCCATTGGACCATTGGCGTGCCGTACCACCTTGTCAGCCGCGCCAAACGCGGGGATGCGCGGGCGGAGGCGGACATGATGGTGCTGAGCCGGATGAACGCGGAACGCATGTTGCAATACGCGCAATCCTCGGGCGTGCCGGCGATGGCCTTCGCGACGTTCCTTCTGACCGGATTGGCAATCACCGGCTGGATCTACGGGGTGGAGTTCAGCCAGGCGATATTCCTGTTGCTGTGCCCATCGATGCTGGTCCTGGCGCTTGGCATCTGGACCTCGCGCCGCTTGCACGACAGCGATTACGCCAACGTGCCCGGCATGCTGCGCCAGCACCGTTTGATCGTGCAGATGATGGGCGTGGTCTTCATCTTCATCACCGCCTTCTGGGGCATGTATCAGAACATGAATGTCGGTCCGCTCGGCTGATGCGGGACCGCGCGGCGCGATGCACGCCTTGACACGGGGCGCGCGCGGCGTAGGTCAGGCGCTCCATGGCTGATCCCGATCACATCCTGTGCGGCGGAGCCCCGGAAGGGTTCGATGCGACGTTGGTCCTGCGCGAGGCGGCGCAGGGCGCGGTCGTGCATGTGGCGCGCGATGACAAGCGCCTGCGCGCCATGGCGGAGGCGTTGCAATTCTTCGACCCTACTGTCCCGGTGCTGGAATTCCCCGGATGGGATTGCCTGCCCTATGATCGCGTCAGCCCGCAGGCCGAAATCTCGGCCGCACGCATGGCCACGCTCGCAAACTTGGCGGGGGGCCTCGAGGGACCGTTCATCCTGCTGACGACGCTGAACGCGGCCACGCAATACGTGCCGCCGCGCGATTTGTTGGCAAGCTCGGCCTTTGTGGCCACGGTCAACGGGCGCATCAACGAAGACGCGTTGCGCACCTTCCTGGTACGAATGGGCTATGTGCAGGCACCCACTGTGACAGAGCCTGGCGATTACGCTGTGCGTGGCGGAATCATTGACGTCTGGCCCCCCGGCGAGGCGCAGCCGGTGCGTCTTGACCTGTTTGGCGACGTTCTGGACGGCGCGCGGCGGTTTGATCCGGTCAGCCAGCGCACATCAGAAAAACTTGACCGAGTGGAATTGGCGCCGGTCTCCGAAGTGATCCTTGACGAGGCGGCGATTGCGCGGTTTCGGCAGAATTACCGGGTCGAATTCGGGGCGGGTGGATCGGAGGATCCGCTCTATGAGGCGGTCACGGCGGGACGTAAGGCGCAAGGAATGGAGCATTGGCTGCCGTTCTTCCATGAGCGGTTGGAGACGCTGTTCGACTACCTGCCGGGGGCTACGATCACGCTGGATGATCAGGCCGACGCGCAGCGCGTGGCGCGGTGGGACAGCATCACCGACCAATACGACACCCGCAAAACGGCGCTGACGCAAAAGGGGCGGCTCGATACGGTCTACAAGCCCGCGCCGCCGGAGTTGCTGTATCTCGATGATGCGGCATGGGACACCGCAGTGGCCGGGCACCGCGTGATGCAATTGTCGGTACACACGGCAGCGCTGGGGCCCGGTGTGATCGATGCAGGCGGGCGGATCGGGCGCAGTTTCGCGCCTGAGCGACAGCAGGAAAACCTAAGCCTTTTCGGGGCACTGGCGGGTCATGTTCGTGCAAAACGTGAAGACAGCGCGGTTCTGATCGCAAGCTGGTCGGAGGGCGCGCGCGAGCGGCTGGAAGGGCTTTTGCATGACGAGGGCCTGAGCGATATCAAGCGCGTGTCGGATGCGCGCGAGATTGGTGGGCCGGGCAGTGTGAACCTGACCGTCTGGCCGCTTGAAGAGGGGTATTCGGGCGGGGGCCTGACGGTCATTTCGGAACAGGATGTGCTGGGGGATCGGTTGATCCGGCCCAAGCGCCGGGTCAAGCGCGCGGAGAATTACCTGACCGAGGCGCAAAGCCTCAGCCCCGGCGATCTGGTGGTGCATGTCGATCATGGCGTGGGGCGGTACACCGGGCTTCAAACCGTCACAGCCGCGGGCGCACCGCATGAATGTGTGGCGCTGGAATATTCCGGCGGGGATCGGCTGTTCCTGCCGGTCGAGAATATCGAACTGCTCAGCCGCTACGGCCACGATGAAGGTTTGCTTGACAAACTGGGCGGTGGCGCGTGGCAGGCGAAGAAGGCAAAGCTCAAGGAGCGCATCCGGCAGATCGCCGACAAGCTGATCCGGATCGCCGCCGAACGCGAGCTGCGCTCTGCGCCGGTCTACGAGCCGCCCGGCGACATGTGGGAGGCGTTCAACGCGCGCTTCCCCTATGAGGAGACCGACGATCAGCTTTCGGCCATTGCGGACGTTCTCGACGACCTGACGCTGGGGCGGCCGATGGACCGGCTGGTGGTGGGGGATGTGGGGTTCGGCAAGACCGAGGTCGCGATGCGCGCGGCATTTGTGGCGGCCGCATCAGGCATGCAGGTGGCCGTGATCGCGCCTACGACCTTGTTGGCACGCCAGCACGCCAAGACGTTTCAGGACCGGTTTCGCGGCTTTCCGGTCACGGTACGGCAATTGTCGCGGTTCGTGGGCGCGAAGGAGGCCGCTGCCACGCGCAAGGGCCTGGCCGATGGAACGGTCGATCTGGTGATCGGGACCCATGCGGTCCTGGCGAAACAGGTGAAGATCAAGAACCTCGGCCTGATGATCATCGACGAGGAACAACGGTTCGGGGTGACGCACAAGGAGCGGCTGAAGGAAATGCGCTCGGATGTGCATGTCCTGACCCTGAGTGCCACGCCGATTCCGCGCACGTTGCAGATGTCGCTGTCCGGCGTGCGCGACCTGTCGATGATCGGAACGCCGCCGGTCGACCGCTTGGCGATCCGCACCTATGTGAGCGAATTCGACGCGGTCACGATCCGCGAGGCGCTCTTGCGCGAGCATTACCGCGGTGGACAGAGCTTCTACGTGGTGCCCCGCATTCAGGACTTGCCCGAGATCGAGGATTTCCTGCGCGAACACGTGCCAGAGGTGACGTTCATCACAGCCCACGGGCAGATGGCGGCGGGCGAATTGGACGACCGGATGGTGGCGTTCTACGACGGCAAATACGACGTTTTGCTGGCGACGACGATCGTGGAATCCGGTATCGACATCCCGACCGCGAACACGATGGTCATCCACCGCGCCGACATGTTCGGACTGGCGCAATTGTATCAGATCCGCGGCCGGGTGGGGCGTGCCAAGACGCGGGCCTATGCCTACCTGACGACGAAACCGCGCGGCAAGCTGACGCTTACGGCCGAGAAACGTCTGCGCGTGTTGGGCAGCCTCGACAGCCTTGGCGCGGGCTTCACGATTGCAAGCCAGGACCTCGATATCCGCGGCGCGGGCAACATCGTGGGCGAGGAGCAATCGGGCCATGTGAAAGAGGTGGGCTTCGAGCTTTACCAAAGCATGCTGGAGGAGGCGATTGCCAAGATCCGTTCGGGCGAGGCGGAGGGGGTTTTGGGCGATGACGGGCAGTGGTCGCCGCAGATCAACCTTGGTGTGCCGGTCCTGATCCCCGAGGCCTATGTGCCCGACCTCGACGTGCGGCTGGGGCTTTACCGGCGGCTGAGTCAATTGGAAACAAAGGTCGATCTGGAAGGCTTCGCGGGGGAGTTGATCGACCGGTTCGGCAAATTGCCGAAAGAGGTCAACACCTTGTTGTTGGTCGTGCGGATCAAGGCGATGTGCAAACGCGCCCATATCGCCAAGCTTGACGCCGGGCCCAAGGGCGCGACGATCCAATTCCACAACGACAAATTTCCCAGCCCCGCGGGCCTTGTGGATTTTGTGCAAGCCCAAGACGGGCTGGCCAAGGTGCGCGACAATAAGATCGTCGTGCGCCGGGACTGGGCCAAGGACAGCGACAAGATCAAAGGTGCCTTCGCGATTGCGCGTGACCTTGCGATGCATGCCGAGGGAAAGGCGCCCGCGAAGGCCTGAGACCGCAGGATAACGCCGCACACGATGGCCGACAGAACGCGGCGATGTCAGCCAGGCGCATTGATGCGCGCCGCCGTTTTGCGGTAAAAGCCCCGAAAGGACGAAGGTCATGCACGCAAAAGGCCCCGAGCAGATGTCCGACACACAAAAGACCCGCCGCGAAATGCCGAAATGGGGCTGGTACGCATTCCTGTTTTTCTCGGCGCTTTCGGCGATTTCCGCTTTCAAATTTGTGCCGCCCGGCCTGATCCACGGTGTCTTCGTCGAGGGCGGATCCTGGGCGCGGTTCGTGTTCGAAGGAATCGAACGGGGCGCGGATCACGTGGCCTATCACATTGAAAACGTCGGATCGACGCTGGCCGTTCACATGATTTTCGGCGGTCTTGCGGTGATCCTGACGCCCGTGCAGGTCAGCCGGGCATGGCGGCGCGGGGATCGGCGCAAGCATGTGTATTTGGGGTGGGCGCTGGTGCCGATCGTGACGATCGCGGCGCTGACCACCCCGCCGATCAGCTTCAACATGGACTATCCGCTGTGGTCGGAGGCGGGCTTTGCGCTTGGGTCCGTGGCCTGGTTCGGGGCGCTGGTGATGGGGATCTGGCACATCCGGCAGCGCAATTTCGAGATGCACAAACGCTGGATGGTGATGATGGCGGCGCTCAGCTTCGGCGCGGTGTCGTTCCGCCTGCAATTGCCGATCCTGCGATTGTTTTGGGATATGGACGTGGTGTTCCCATATCTCGGCTGGACCTGCTGGGTGCCAAACGTGATCGTGGTTGCGATCTGGTGGTGGCGCAGTGCACGCAAAGCCCCTGCGGTGCAGCCCGCAGAATAGGTCCGCCCGGCATCCGGCAAAGCACCCTAGTCGCGGCCCTCGCGCGGCATGTAGCGCATCACAATCGCCCCCGTCAGCGACAACACCAGAACCGACGCCGCAAGGGGCATGGCTGTGCCGTTGTAGAGCTGCCCGATCCCGGTGCCCAATAGGGCCCCGGCAACGGTTGCCAGCGCCCCCATCAGCGACGCGGCAAGTCCCGCGATATGGCCCAACGGCTCCAGCGCCAGCGCGTTCAGGTTGCCAATGGTGAAGCCCATCAAGGCAAAGACCGTGACGGACCAGGCGAAGTAGAACCAGATCTCAGACATGCCGGCCGCCCCGCTCAGGAGCAGCGCCACGAAGAGGCTTGAAAACACCGTCTGCGCCCAAAGCGCACGACGGATCAGCGGGCGCATTCCCAGCCGGATCACAAACCGCCCGTTCAGCGGGGCCGCCGGAGCGGACAGCACTGCGATGAAGAAGAAGAACCAGTGGAAATGCTCGCCCCAGCCATAGGTGCGGTCGAAGATGGGTTGGATGGAGGTGATGGTTCCGAAGAGCAGCCCGTAGATCATGGATTGGACAAGGATCGAAAGCTGCATCTGCCGCAGCGAAAGCGCCTCGATCGTGGAGGACCAAAGCTCGGCCGCATTCAGTTTGCGACGGTTTGCGGGGGGATGAGTTTCGGCCTGCCGGACGGTCAGCCAACCCACGGAGACCAAGGAGAACAGAAGAAAGCTGATGAAGATCGCACGCCAGCCGAACAGCTCGATAATGCCGTGACCGATCAGGGGCGCGACGGCGGGAAAGACGGTGAAGACCAGCATAGCGAAGGAGATGATGCGCGCCATCTCGCGGCCCGTGTAGAGGTCGCGGATGAGGGCCATGGAGGCCACGCGCGGGCCCGCCGCGCCAAGGCCCTGAATGATGCGCGCCGCGATCAGAAGCTCCATCGACGAGGCCGCCCAGGCAAGCACCGCGCCAAGCATGTACAGCCCCGCAAAGGCCAAGATCACCGGTTTGCGCCCGAACGCATCCGAAAGCGGGCCGGTCACAAGTGTGCCCACGCCCATGCCCATCACAAAGCTGGTGATGACAAGTTGCGCGTAATTGGGCGTTTCGGGCGAAAGCTGTGCCGCGATGTCGGGCAGGGCGGGCAGCATCGCGTCGATGGAAAAGGCGATGGTGGCAAACATCATGCCCATCAGGGCGATGAATTCGCCCGTCGAGAGCCGCGCAATCGGGCCGGGGGTGTCAGTCGCGCTCATGTCGGGCGCCGCAACAGGAACGGCACGCGGGCGCGGTAGGCGGCATATTCGGGGTGGCGGGCGGTGAGGGCGGCTTCCTCCACCATCGCGGCGGCAGTGAGTGTGGCAATCGCCGAAAGCGCGATGATCCAGCCGGGCAGGTGGCCAAGGATGATGGCAAAGCCCAGGAAACCGGCAGCCTGTCCGACATATTGCGGGTGGCGCGACCAGGCATAGGCCCCATGTGTTGAGACCCCGACGTCCCAACCGCTGGTCCCGAAAAACCGCAAGTTCGCCATGCCCCAGGTCTGTAACGCGCTGCCTGCGAAACCGATGCCCAGGCCGATGGTCCAGATCAGCCACGCCCAAGGCCCCGTCGGCACGACCCAGGTCTGGAACAGGCCCACGTAGATCAGGATCGTCAGCCCCCAGGACCACGCGGCGGTGGGCCAGTTGCCCTGTTGCGGCGGCCACGGGCCGGTCATGGCGTCGCGTTCCGACCACCACAACAAAAGGCCCCAGGTCGCGCAGGCCCCGAGACCGAGGATCAGGCCGAAGATCATGTGAACTGCCTTTGGCGCCACGCAAACCCGAGTGCGGCGATCCAGATCGCGATTTCAAATACGATCGTCCAATGGGTGAGGAAAGCGACGAGGAAATGCACGCCCGCGCGCCCGGGCACCTCGATCAAACGGTAAAGATCGCCCGACACGGGCCACAGCCACATGATACCGCCGGTGACGCTGTCGAGGACGATGTGCACCATCCATGCGGCGCCGAATGCCACGATTGCGTCTGTCCAGGCCTTGGCGACGCGACTTGCCAGGAGATAGGCTGCACCGCTGCAGGCCAGCGCAAAGGCGGGCGCGTGAACCCAGTACCGATGGTGATGGATGGCGCGGTCATCGATGAAGTAGAAAAACAGCAGGTCGAAATCGGGAAAGATCGCGCCCAGAAGTGCGGCCCACAGCACCGGACCCCGCCAATCCTGCGTGCGGGCCAGGACGTAGCCAGCGGGTAGGTGGGCGGTGATCATCCCTACGCCTCCTGCGCCTGCACCTTGGCCAATTGCGCATTCAGGTCGTCGATGATCGCCTCCCATTGGGCGGGCGGCTGCGCGCCGGGGACGGCATGTTGCGAGGCGACGATGAAGGTCGGGACGGCCTGCACCCCGCGCGATCGGGCATGGGTGTCACGGTCTCGGATGCTTTGCATGTCGGCGTCGCCATCGTAGAGCTTGGCGATCATGTCACGGTCGAGCCCGACGCTTTGCGCAATGTCGATCAGCGTCGGGATATCGCCGATGTCGCGCCCGTCCACGAAATAGGCCCGAAACAGCGCCAGAACGGCCGGCGTTTGACGCCCCTCGATCCCGGCCCAATGGATCAGGCGGTGCGCATTGAGCGTGTTGGGCGTGCGCGTGATGCCTTCAAGGTTGAGCTTGAGCCCCGCCTCTTCGGCCTTTTCCGAGACCGGCGCATAGGCGCGCACGGCGTTTTCCTTGCCGCCGAACTTGCCCTCGAGATAGGCGCGGCGATCCATTCCCTCCGCCGCCATGCCGGGGTTGAGCTGAAACGGATGCCATTCGATGGTAAACGGGTGGTTGGGCCGCGCCTCCATCGCGCGAGCCAGGTTGGACCAGCCGATATAGCACCACGGGCAAATCGGGTCCGACAGGATATCAAGCTTGATCATTCGGGGTCTCCAGAAGGTCGCGAAGGGCGCGACGGTTCAGCTTTCCGTTGGCCCCGCGCGGCAAGCCGTCAAGGCGCAACCAGGCGCGCGGGCGCTTGTGTGGGGCGAGGTGGTGAGTGGCGTGCTGTTGCAGGTAGCTTTCGCTGGCCGCGCCGCAATAGGCAAGGGCGAGGATCGTGGTCTCGGGGTTGGGGCGGATCACAAGCGCGGCACAATCGTTCACCTCCGCCACGCCGTCAAAGGCCGCCTCGATCTCTGACGGAGCAATGCGAAACCCGCCTGCGGTCAGGATATCATCGGCGCGTCCGTGATAGGTATAGGCCCCGTCGGCACGGCGCGTCACCAGATCGCCGGTGACGAACCAATCACCGGTCAGCGGCAGGTCAGGCCGCCCGTCCCGGTCCAGATATCCAAGGGTCAGCCCCGGATCGGATTGGTGGATCGCAAGGCGGCCCTGCGTATCGTCAGCGATGACGGCCGCGCCCTCGTCCAGCACCGCCAAGCGACGCCCGGTCTGCGCGAAGCCGATGCAGCCCTCGGGCGCGGGCCGGGTGGGCGCACCGCTGAGAAAGGTGGAGCATTCGGACATGCCGAGCGCCTCATGGATGTCGGTGCCTGTCGCCGCGTGCCAGCGCGTTCGGATCGAGGGCGGCAAGGCCTCTCCGGCGGAGAGCGCATGGCGCAGTTTCGGCAGGGCGGGCAGCTCGCGGGCCAGAAGTTTGCGGAAGATGCCGGGGGCGCCGGCCAAAATCGTGGCATCATGGCGCTTGGCCAGAAGCCCAAGCATCGCGGGATCGGTCCCCTCGGCCGGCACCAGCGCCGTCGCGCCTGCCGCCCACGGATCCAGCAGCCCGGTGCCAAGCGTATAGGTCCAGTTGAACGCGCCCGTGTGCATCAACCGGTCATCGGAGCGCAGGTCGTACCAATCGCGCCACATCATCCGCCGCGCCCAGATCGCGCGATGGGCATGGGCGACAGGTTTGGGCCGCCCGGACGTGCCGGAGGTGAACACGACATAGGCCAGATCATCGGCGTGGGTCCGTTCCAGCGCGCTTTCCGGTCCATCAAGCAAGTCAACGCCAAGCACCGGGCTGGCGATGTCGGGCAGGGCAATACCCGGTTCGGCCAGTACCGCCTGCGGTGGCAGGCTATGGGCAAGGCGCGTGATCTCGGGTGCGGTCAGGGCGGCCGGTGTCGGCATCGGCACAATGCCCACCCGGATCGCGCCGAGAAAGGCGATGGGGAAGGCGGCGGAATTGCCCATGCGCAGCATCAGGCGGTCGCCCGGGGCGAGGCCCGCGCGCCGCAACCCACCGCCTGCGCGCGCCACCGCATCGGCGAGACGCGCGTATGACCACCGGTCCGCCCGCGAGGGCCCAAGCGTGGCCAGCGCGATCTTCTCGGGCTGTGCTGCGGCCTTGGCCAGCACGTAATCCGCAAGGTTGAAGGGATCGGGGGGCAATTTCATGGAACGGGGCCTATGCAAGGCCGCGCCCGGTTGCAAGCGCGGCCCGGCCTGCGCTACTTCACGAGCCATGAGCGATGTGTCACCCGACCTTGGTCCCAAAGGTGCCCCCGAACCCAGCCTGATCCGGCTGGCCCGCGCCTCGGGCAGCGAAGTGCCCGTGGATCTGGCGGTGCGGGTGCGTGAATTGCGAAAGGCGCGCAACTGGACGCTGGAGCAGGCCGCACAGGAGGCCGGGTTGGCCCGCTCGACACTTTCAAAGATCGAGAACGGGCAGATGTCGCCGACCTACGCAGCGGTCAAAAAGCTTGCAACGGGCCTGGGCATTTCAGTGCCGCAATTGTTCACGCCCAAGGCCTCCCCCGAAGGCGGCGGGCGGTTGGTTTCGACGAAACGCGGCGAGGGCGCGGCGCATGCCACGACGACCTATGAGCACGAGCTTCTGGCCGATCAATTGACGCAAAAGTCCATGCTGCCCTATCGCGCGCGGATCCGGGCGCGCAGTTTCGACGAATTCGACGGATGGGTGCGCCATGAGGGGGAAGAGTTCCTTTATGTGCTGACCGGGGCCATCCGCCTGCTGACCGAGTTCTACCAGCCCATCGACATGGTGCGCGGCGACAGCGCCTATTACGACGCCGCGATGGGGCACAATGTGATCTCGATTTCCGATGACGACGCCACGATCCTGTGGGTCACGTCGATCGGCTAAGCGCGGCGCCCGTAAAGCGCGCCCGCAACGCTCAACGCCAGTACCGCGCCGATGATCTGTGCCACGATGAAGGGGGCCACGTCGCCCGGCGCAATACCGGCGAAGGTGTCGCTGAACGCACGCGCAATGGTGACGGCGGGGTTTGCAAAGCTGGTCGAGGCGGTGAACCAATAGGCCCCGGTGATATAGGCTGCGACAAGGGCGGGGACCTGAGCAGGCGCGTGGCGTATTCCGCCAAGGATGGTGAAGAGCAGCCCGAAGGTCGCGATGACCTCTGCCACCCATTGCCCGCTGCCCGTGCGGGCGGTTGTCGAGGCCTGCAGCACCGGCAGTTCGAACATGACATGGGCCAGCCAGACCCCGATGATGCCGGCCAGAACCTGGCAAATTACATAAAGAAAGGCATGTAAGATACTGATTTCACGTCGTAACGCGAAAACCAGCGTAACCGCCGGATTGAAATGTGCGCCAGACACCGGGCCGAACAATGTGATCAGGACGTAAAGCGCCACGCCCGTCGCAATTGCATTGGCCAGAAGCGCCACGCCCGTATTTCCGCCGCTCAACGCCTCGGCCATGATGCCGGAGCCGACAACGGCGATGAGGAGAAACGAAGTGCCGAGGGCTTCGGCAAGAAGGCGGCGGGGCAGAGTATCCATGAACGCGTAGTGCCGCCGCACGACCTGCGGTTCAAGTGAAGAAACGATGACAGGGCAACGCCGGGACGGCCGCCACCGGGTTCCGTTATTCGAACATGGCGCGCAGATCGACGGTGCTGTCTTCGCCGATCTTGTCGAAATGCTCCGACAGGAATGCCTCCGCCGAGGCGCGTCCGGCTTCGCGCAATTGGTGCAGGATCTGCGGCGTGGCGATCAACTTTGTGGCGACCGAAAGCTGCTGCATCAAATCGTCATCCGCGATCATATGGATCAGCATATCCTTCATCGCATTGTCCTGCAGCGCGCCCTTGTGGAGGAGGCGCTGGACGAATTCGATGGCACGCAATTCGCGCAGGAGCGATGTGTTGAAGCTGATCTCGTTGATCCGGTTCTGGATCGACCTGGCCGAGGTCGGCACCTCCTCGCGGTAGAGCGGGTTGATGTTCACGATCAGGATGTCCCGCGGCAGATCCGGCCCGAAGAGCGGGAACAGCGCCGGATTGCCGGTATAGCCGCCGTCCCAATAGGCCTCCGTCTCGCCGGTCACCGGATCGTCGATCTCGATCGCGCGGAACATGGTCGGCAGGCAGGCCGAGGCCATGATCGACTGCGGGGTGATCTCGTCGCCGGTGAAGATGCGGATCTTGCCAGAACGCACATTCGTGGCACAGATGTAGAAATCCGGGCCCGCGTCGCAGCAAATGTGATCGTATTCGAAATCCCTCACGATCGGAGCCAGCGGATTGCGGTAAAACGGCCCGCTGGCATAGGGGCTGACCATGCGGCTGACGGCGTCTCCCATCGCGAAGGGCAGGGAGGTCTCAAGCGCGAAGCTGACGGCCTGCGGCGAGATCATGTTAAGCCACGGCGCGAAGGCCTCGTCGGTGATGGCGCCAACCTGTTCCCACACCTTGGCCAGCGCCTCGCTCGCCAACGTGCGTGAGCCGCGGCTGAGCCCGCATTTCACCGCCGCCCCGTTCAGTGCGCCCGCCGATGTGCCGGACATGGCGGCGATCTCAAGCTCTTCGCAGGCCAGGATCGCCTCCAGCACACCCCAGGTGTAGGCGCCATGTGCGCCGCCGCCCTGCAGGGCGAGGTTAATGCGCTTAGCCTTTGCCATGTGTCTCATCCCACAATGCGATCATGTCGCTCAGCGTGATGCCGTCGACGGTCATGTCGGTGATGTCGGCCTGCGTGATCGCAAGCCCTTGCAGGTTCGCCTGCCGGATCGTGACCTCGCTCAAGTTCACGTTCTCGAACGTCGACCCGGTCAGGTTCACATTGTGAAACCGCATCTCCGACGCGTTCACGTCATCGAGCAGCGCCCCCATCAGATGGGTGTCGCGAAATCTGGCGTCTTTCAGGCTCACGGCGGTGAAGGTCGAGCCGCACAAGTACATGTTGTGCATCTCGAGCTTGTCGCGGCCAGCTTCCGGGGTCTCGGACATGGAGGTCACCTTTTGTGCGGCAGGCGCGGGTTACAGGGCCGTCCAACCACCATCGACGCTGATCGTTGTGCCGGTGATCTGATCGGCGGCGGGTGAGCACAGGAACGCGACCGTTCCGCCCAATTGTTCGGTCGTGGCGAATTCCTTCGACGGCTGGCGCTCAAGAATGACTTTCTGCGTCACCTCTTCTTCGCTCATGTCGTATTTCTTCGCAGTGTCGGGGATCTGGGCCTGCACCAGCGGCGTCAACACGTAGCCGGGGCAGACGGCGTTGGCGGTGATCGGCTCCTGCGCGGTTTCAAGCGCGACCACCTTGGTCATGCCGACAACGCCGTGCTTGGCCGATACGTAAGCCGATTTGTAGGGGGAGGCAGTCAGCCCATGGGCCGAGGAGATATTGACGATGCGGCCCCAATCCGCCTTGCGCATCATCGGCAAGGCGGCGGCGGTCGTGTGAAAGACCGAGCTGAGCATGATCGCGATGATCGCGTCCCATTTTTCGACCGGGAAATCTTCGATCGGCGCGACATGTTGAATACCAGCGTTGTTGATCAGGATATCGCATGTACCGGCCTGTTCGATCAGCGCGCGCGCCTCGTCGCCCTTGGACAGGTCCGCCTTGATGTAGCGCGCCTCGACGCTGAAGTTCTCGGCGATTTCTTCGGCCAGCGCGTGGTCTTCCTTGCGGTCGGTGTAGGAATTCAGGACGACATTCGCGCCTGCCCGCGCCAGTTCGCGCGCCACGCCCAGGCCGATGCCCGAGTTCGAGCCGGTGATGACGGCAGTCTTGCCGGAAAGGTCGGTGGTCAGGGCCATGGGGAAATCTCCGCTCAATCGTATCTGCGCAGACGCTAATGCTGCGAGTGCGAAAAGAACAGGGGCTGCACGGGCCTGTTGCGCGGATCTGCGCCGCAGACAAAAAAAACCCTGGCACAAGGCCAGGGTTAAGTCATTGAGGCAGGTTTCATACAGGCAAGAAACCTATCGAGCAGTGACCCCTTTATAAGCAATGACTTGGCCCGAGTCCAACCGAAAAGTTGCCCTTGCATTCGCGGGCCGGTAGCGTGGCGGGCAACGAATACGGGTGGTTGGAGGATTGTTCCCAAATGCAGACGCATTGTTTCATCAAAAGGGCAGGTGTTGTGGCCTTGGCACTGGCACTGGCCAGCCCTGCCATTGCTGAGCCATCCCACGGGGTCGCGATGTATGGCGCGCCGGCGCTTGCCGCGGATTTCACGCACCTTCCCTATGCCAATCCCGACGCGCCGACGGGCGGACGAATCGTCACCGGCGAGGTCGGTTCGTTCGATTCGCTGAACCCGCATATCCGCGAGGGATCGGTGCCGTGGCAGCTGCGATTCTTGGCCTACGAATCGCTTTTGGGTCGGTCGTATGACGAGCCATTCACGCTGTATGGACTTCTCGCCGAAACCGTCGAGATCGCCGAGGACCATTCCTGGGTCGAATTCACTCTGCGCGGAGAGGCGGCATTCTCTGACGGCAGCCCGGTCACGGTCGAGGATGTGATCTGGTCGTTCGAGACACTCGGGACAGATGGGCACCCGCGCTACCTCGGCTCGTGGACGCGCGTTGAGGGGATCGAGGCCGTCGGCGAGCGGACCGTGCGCATCACCCTGGCCGAAAACGATCGCGAATTGGCTATGATCATGGGCCTGCGTCCGATCCTTCAGGCCGCGCAATGGGAGGACGCCGATTTCACCGAAAGCGGGCTGACCAATGTCCCGATCACCACGGCGCCTTACATCATCGACGATTTCGAGGCCGGGCGTTTCGTCAGCCTGCGCCGCAACCCCGATTACTGGGGCGTCGACGTGCCGTTCCGGCGCGGCACCAACGTAATCGACGAGATCCGCATGGAATTCTTCGGCGACGGCAACGCGATGCGCGAGGCCTTCACCAGCGGCCTGATCACCACGCAGCGCGAGACCTCCGCGCAGGCCTGGGCGGACAATTACGATTTCCCGCGTGTGCAGAACGGCGAGGTCGAGCTGGCAGAGATCCCGCATCAACGGCCCTCGGGCATCACCGGCTTCGTGATGAACACCCGCAATCCCCTGTTCAGCGACTGGCGCGTGCGCGAGGCGATGATCCAGGCGTTCAACTTCGAATTCATCAACCAGACGATTAACGGTGGGGTCGATCCGCGGATCACCTCGTATTTCTCCAACTCGCCGCTATCGATGCAGCCCGGCACGGCCGAAGGGCGCGTGGCCGAATTCCTCGCGCCGTTCGAGGCCGATCTGCTGCCCGGCGCGCTGGAGGGGTATGTCTTGCCGGTGTCGGACGGATCGGAGCGGAACCGCAACGGGATCAGGGCCGCCATCGCGTTGATGGAAGAGGCGGGATACAATGTGGAAGAAGGTGTGATGACCGGGGCCGACGGCGCGCCGGTGACGTTCGAGATCCTGTTGCAGACCGGATCGTCCGAAAACGATTCCATTGCCAACATCTATGTCGAGGCGCTGAGCCGGGTGGGCATCGACGTGACGGTGACGCGGGTCGACAGCGCGCAATATCGCGAGCGGACGGATGTGTTCGACTTTGACATGACCTATTACCGGCGCGGCCTGAGCCTGAGCCCGGGCAATGAGCAGCGGCTGTATTGGGGCTGCGAAACGGTCGAGGCGGAAGGGTCGCGCAACCTGATGGGGGCGTGCCATCCGGCGATCGAGGCGATGGTCGACACGATGCTGTCGGCTGCCAGCCAAGACGATTACCGCGCCGCCGTGCGGGCGTTGGACCGGGTGCTGATTTCGCAGCGCTACGTGGTGCCGTTCCACCACAACCCGATCAGCCGTCTGGCGTTCAACAGCGAGCTGGAGTTCCCCGATTACATCCCGATTTACGGAGATTGGATTGGCTGGCAGCCCGATGTCTGGTGGGTCGAGGAATGATTGCGGCCCCGGCGTTACTGGCTGGGTTGGATTGGGGGCCAGCCCCCAATCCCCGGCTCACTTGGGGGCCAGCCCCCAAACCCCCGAGGTATTTGAAAAGCAAAGAGGGCGCTCGCCTGAGCGCTGAACGGCACGCGGGTTTGATTACTCGGCGGCGTCCTGAACCGGTGTCTCGACCGCCTTGTTCGCGTCCTTGCCGTCGGGATAGACAAGACCGGCGGAGATGATGAGTTTCGCGCTGTCTTCCACGCTCATGTCGAGGATCTTTACATCGCGGCGCGGCACGAACAGGAGAAATCCCGAGGTCGGGTTCGGCGTCGTGGGCAGGAAGACCGAGACCATGTCTTCGGGCACCTTCTCGGCGATTTCACCCTTTGTGGAGGTGGAAATGAAGGCAATCGCCCAGATGCCCTCGCGCGGGTATTGCACGAGGCAGGCCTTGTCGAAATTCTGCTGATCCTGCTTGAGGACCGTTTCAGCGATCTGCTTGAGGCCGGAATAGACCGAGCGGACCACCGGGATCGACAACACCAGCCCTTCGGCCCACCGGATCATCGAGCGCCCGATCAGGCCCTTGGCGATCCAGCCCACGATCATGGTGAAGACAAAGAACGCCACGACGCCGATGCCGCGAATATTGACCTCGATGCCTGTCCATTGATTGATCAGCACGGAGGGGTTGTAGCGGGTCGGGATGAACGGCAGCACCCAGCTGTCGATCCAGCCGGTCAGAGACCACAGCAACCAGATCGTGATGCCGATGGGGGCGATCACGATCAAACCGGTCAGGAAGTTCGACCTCAGTGAGGCAAACATTCCGCGGCGCGGCGGTTTTTCGAGTTCGGGCAGTTTCATGGGCCGTCAGATGCTTCCGTTCCTGTGCGTTATCTAGGGCTGCGCGGGCAGACGCACAAGCGCGCAGGTCGTGGCGGGGCCTCAGCCGAGCAAATGTTGGGCAATCCGGGCGGCGACACGCGCATTGTTGAGCACGAGTGCGATATTGGCGCTGAGGCTGTTGCCCTCGGTCAGCTCGAACAGGCGTTGCAGGAGGAAGGGGGTGACGCCCTTGCCCGTGATCCCATGCGCATCGGCCTCGGCCTGGGCCTGCGCGATCAGGGGCGCGAGCGTGGCTGCGGGGATTTCGGCCTCGACCGGGATCGGGTTGGCCACCAGTTGACCGCCGGGCAGGCCAAGACGCGCGCGCATCGCATGGGCGGCGGCGATCTGGGCGGGATCATCAAGACGGAGGGGCGCGGCAAGTCCGCTGTCGCGACTCCAGAACGCGGGGAAGGCGGGTTGACCATGCGCGATGACCGGCACGCCAAGAGTTTCCAGCACTTCGAGCGTTTTGGGCAGATCGAGGATGGCCTTGGCGCCCGCGGCCACGACCGTGACGGGGGTGGCGGCCAGTTCATGCAGGTCGGCGGAAATGTCAAAGCTCTCCTGCGCGCCCTTGTGAACGCCGCCGATGCCGCCGGTGGCGAACACGGCGATCCCGGCGAGATGCGCACAGATCATCGTCGCGGCCACGGTCGTTGCCCCGATCCCGCCGGTGGCGAGGCAGGCGGCCAGATCAGCGCGAGAAAGTTTGGCGACATTCGTTGCCTTGGCCAGCGTCTCCAGCTGCGCGTCGGTCAGGCCGATGTGGATGGTCCCGTCCATCACCGCGATGGTGGCGGGCGTGGCCCCGGAGGCGCGCACCTCGGCCTCCACCCGGCGGGCGGTCTCGACGTTTTGCGGATAGGGCATACCATGGGTGATGATGGTGCTTTCAAGCGCCACGATGGCGGTGCCGTCCGCGCGGGCCTTGGCCACATCGGGCGACAGGGTAAGGGGCAGGGTCATGGTTGGTCTCCAGCGACGTAATTGGCAGCGGTGACAGTGGCCAGGCGCAGCGCGGTTTCTCGCGGCTCGCCCGCGATTTCGGCCGCGATATGGGCGGCCATGAAGGTATCGCCCGCCCCGGTGATGCGGATCGCCTCAACCGGGGGCGGGGTTTGGCTCAGTGTGTGCGTCCGGCTGCCATCCACGGCCATCTGCGCGCCTTCGGTGACAAGCGCGCGACCGGCGCCTGCGCGCAGAAGCGCCTCTGCGGCAGCGGCGGCATTGGCGGGCTGGGTGCCGGTGATCAGGCCGGCCTCTTCGCGGTTGACGTAAAAGGTGGCGTTGCGCTGTCCGAGGAAGGGGCGCAGGCGTTCGGCCTTGCCCGGAGAGGCGGGCGCAATGCGCAGATCGGCGTTGGCAAACAGCGGGCTGCGCGCAATCTCGATCAGGAGCGCCTCGCTGAGGTTCCCGTCGAGCGCCACCGGCCCGGACCACGGCGCCCCCGGCGCGCCAAGTGTGCCATCGGCAAGCGGGGTCAGGATCCGGTCCCCCAGCGTCTCCAGTGTCTGCGCATCGGCGATGGCTGCCACCAGACCGCCATGCGCCTCGATCGCCATGTAGCGGTCGGTGGGCAGGTTCGGATCGACATGGATGAACGACGTCTCCAGCCCAAGCGCCTCGCAGGCCGCCAAAAGGTCGCGGCCCTCGGCATCTTGTCCCACCACCGACAAAAGCGCCGGCCGCAGGCCGAACTGACGCAAGGCGTTCGCGATATTCAGCGCCACACCACCCGGCAGGCGCGTGATCTGCCCGGGCTTGTCATTGCCCAACAGCATCGGGGTCGTGCAGCGGCCGATGATATCCCAAAGGACTGCGCCAATGCACAGGATGTCGGGAGGCGGGGTTTCGGTGGGTGGTGCCATGCATCTCCAATCGCGCGCCCGTCCCGCATTGGCAAGACGGCACGTGATGTGGGGAAACGGACGTGGCGCAGGTGTGGTGCCTTAGCCGCCCTTCCGGGCCCTGGGGTGTAGCGAGCTGGCCAGGATATGGTCGGCCTCATGGACGACATTCTGCGCCTGGAGCACGATGAGCGGGTCGGGATCCTGCACGACGCCGAGGTCCTTTCCGGGATAATCCAGGCTTGCCAGAAAATGCCGCAAACACCCCAGCCGCGCGCGTTTCTTGTCGTTCGATCGGATCAGGGTCCACGGCGCATCGGCGGTGTCGGTGTAGAAGAACATCGCCTCCTTCGCCTCGGTGTAATCATCCCATTTGTCGAGGCTGGCGCGGTCG
Source organism: Gymnodinialimonas ulvae (assembly GCF_037543845.1). Classification (NCBI taxonomy): domain Bacteria; kingdom Pseudomonadati; phylum Pseudomonadota; class Alphaproteobacteria; order Rhodobacterales; family Paracoccaceae; genus Gymnodinialimonas; species Gymnodinialimonas ulvae. The sequence goes on along the minus strand of NZ_JBBIFX010000001.1, from coordinate 768,528 downwards.
ATGGGCGACAACTTCCATTGCTTGAGCGGATCGGTCTCGCGCGATTGAAAACGGCGGCGCTGTTCTTCTTGGGTGACCGAGAACCAGTATTTGTAAAGTTTGATGCCAGACCGGGTCAGCATCCGTTCCAGGTCGGGGGTCTGGCGCATGAATTCGAGGTATTCGTTGGGTTCGCAGAACTCCATCACCCGCTCCACGCCCGCGCGGTTGTACCACGACCGGTCGTAAAGGACGATCTCACCGGCGGTTGGCAGGTGTTTGATATAGCGCTGAAAAAACCATTGGCCGCGCTCTTCGTCGGAGGGTTTGTTGAGCGCCACCACACGCGCGCCACGCGGGTTCAGATGCTCCATGAAGCGCTTGATCGTACCGCCCTTGCCAGCGGCATCGCGCCCCTCAAACAGCATGACGATCTTCTGGCCGGTTTCCTCGACCCAGTGCTGCACCTTGAGCAATTCGACTTGCAACGCGGCCTTTTCGGCCTCGTAGGTCCTGGTGGCGAGCTTGGTGGGGTAGGGATAATCCCCGGTGTCGAAGCCGGCGATCTCGGCGGGTGTGGTCGTCGTTGTGATCTCGGCTGTGTCCTTTGCCATCGCCATGTCCTCCTGTTGCGGCTGACGCAGAGCATAGCAGGAGGTGCGGCGCGGGGCGTTGATGTGGATCAAGGGTGCCGCGATGCGGCCGCTGTCGCGCTGCGCATCCGGCAACACCATCTTAATCCCTGAGCTCTATGGATGACCGGAGCGCTTTCAAGAGGAAAACGGATGGCCACGCATAGTGTCGATTTCTACGAGGGCCGGCCCTTCGACAACGGGTTCATTTTCGGACAACCGGGCACCACGTTCACCTACACCGGATCAAACACCGCGACCGGCAGTATGGACGTCACCGACAATGGCACCGGCACCAACGGCGAGGTCCTTTCAAGCAACGACAGCGCAACGGCAAATGCAACGATCAACGGGCTGACCTCCACGGGTTCGGATGTCGATGCGGGGGCAGGGTTCCTGATCGAAGACAGCGTGACCGGACAGAGGTTCTCGGTCATTCAGCTCAATATCGCAAGCGGGGATGCGGCCGGCGGGTACACCCTGTCGGAAGTGCCCCTCGTGGCGGGCCGAACCTATATCCTGAGGGGCTGGGGATCGAGTACCCCGGCCAACTCGCCCGGTGCGTTTACCTATTCGGAATACGTCTGTTTTGCGACCGGAACCCTCATCGACACGCCCGACGGACCGCGCGATGTCGAAACGCTCGCCATCGGCGATCCCATAACGACGTTGGACCACGGCGCGCAGCCGATCATCTGGCGCAGCGCGCGCAGGTTGCACCTCGGCCCCGAAAACGAAGGTCAAAAACCAATCCTTCTGAAACGCGACAGCCTCGGGCCGGGGTGCCCAGAGGCGGATCTCGTGGTGTCGCCGCAGCACCGGATATTGCTCGACCCGCGTGGCGGGTGCGCCCAAAGCGATGGGCGCGAAGTATTCGGGGCGGCCAAGGCGCTTGCCGGTCAGCACGGCATCCGCATCATGCGCGGCAAACGCATCGTGACCTATCATACGTTGATGACGTCACGCCATGAAATCATCTTCGCAAACGGGATGGGGGTCGAAACCTTCTATCCCGGACCGCAGAGCCTATCGGTTCTGTCCGCTCAGGAGCGACGCGACCTTGAGGCCCGCGTTCCTTCAGCTGCGCTCGGCTGCGCGTTGACACCGTCCATCGCGGCGTTGCGCATTTTGAAGTACGGCCCTCTCGCGCGCAGAGTCCTGAGGCCTCGGGCGATCCGTCAATTGGGGGCCGCGCAGGGTGTGAACCTGCGCAGCGTCGCCGCGGCCTGAACCCGGATTGCCCCCGGTCGCCACGCGCTGCCACATTGCGGCGACACGGGCCGCACCAAGCGCATCGCATCGCGCGCGCGCGGACGCGCCATTGCCCCTTGCACCTTTGGTCAAAACCCCCTAAACGGCGCGCACTTCACAGGCGAGGGCGGGCTTTCGGGGGAGACATCCCCGTTGCGTCCACCGGTTGAGGCATGCGCCTCTGATCCCTCGCTCAGGTTCAAACCGGAAAAGGAAAACAAGCATGGCGCTTCCTGATTTCTCCATGCGGCAGCTTCTTGAAGCTGGCGTTCACTTCGGCCACCAGACCCAACGTTGGAACCCCCGTATGGGCGAGTTCATCTACGGGGATCGCAACGGCATTCACATTCTCGACCTGACGCAGACGCATCCGATGCTGGAGCAGGCTTTGATCGCCGTACGCGAAACCGTCGCCAAGGGCGGTCGCATCCTGTTCGTGGGCACCAAGCGTCAGGCGCAAAAGCCGATCGCCGATGCCGCGGAGCGTTGCGCGCAATATTACATGAACCACCGCTGGCTCGGTGGCACGCTGACGAACTGGAAGACCGTGTCCAACTCGATCAGCCGCCTGAAAGAGATCGACGAAAAGCAGGCCGATGGCTCGCTCGAAGGTCTGACCAAGAAAGAGCGTCTCGGCATGGAGCGCGATCAGGCCAAGCTGCAGGCCTCGCTTGGCGGCATCCGTGAAATGGGCGGTCTGCCGGACCTGATCTTCGTGATCGACGTCAACAAGGAAGACCTGGCGATTGCCGAAGCCAAGAAACTGGGGATTCCGGTTGTGGCCGTGGTTGACACAAACTGCTCGCCCGATGGTGTGGATTACATCATCCCCGGCAATGACGACGCGGCGCGCGCGATTGCACTGTATTGCGATCTGATCAGCCGTGCGGCGCTCGACGGTATGACCACGCAGATGGAATCCGCCGGTGTCGATCTGGGCTCGCTGGAAGAGGGCACCGTTGAAGAGGCGCTGACCGAAGAGGCCCCTGCAGAGGCGGCCCCCGCAGAGGCAGCGCCTGCCGAAGCCGCTGCTGAAGAAACGCCCGCCGAGAGCTAAGGCCCGAGCGACAAGACTGACATGAGGGTCGGGGGCATGCCCCGGCCCGACATTCCCCATTTCAGGAGACATGACATGGCTATCACCGCAAGCATGGTGAAAGAGCTGCGCGACACCACCGGCGCAGGCATGATGGACGCAAAGAAGGCGCTGACCAAGACCGATGGCGACATGGAAGCCGCGGTCGATTGGCTGCGCACCAAGGGTCTGGCGAAAGCGGCGAAGAAATCCGGCCGTACCGCCGCCGAGGGTCTTGTGGCCGTCGCCGTTGACGGTGGCATGGGCGTCGCCGTTGAGGTGAATTCCGAGACCGATTTCGTCGGCAAGAACGCCGAATTCCAAGAGATGGTCGCAGGCATCGCAGGCGTCGCATTGGGCGCAGGCGATCTGGACGGTTTGCTGGCCGCGGACATGGGCGGCAAATCGGTCGCCGACACCGTGACCGCCAAGGTTGCCACGATCGGCGAGAACATGTCGGTGCGGCGCTTGGCCAAGCTGTCGGGCGACAACGTGGTGTCTTATGTGCACAACGCAGCCGCCGACGGCATGGGCAAGATCGGCGTTCTGGTTGCCACCAAGGGTGGCGATGCGGGCTTTGCCAAGCAGGTCGCGATGCATGTGGCCGCCGTGAACCCGGCATCTTTGTCGGAAGCGGATCTGGACCCGGCCGTGGTCGAGAAAGAAAAGCAGGTCCAGATGGACATTGCACGCGAAAGCGGCAAGCCCGAGCAGGTCATCGAAAAGATGATCGTGGGCCGTATGAAGAAGTACATGGCCGAAGTCACGTTGGTGAACCAGGCCTTCGTGGTGAACCCCGACCTGACGGTGGGCGACGCGGCGAAAGAGGCCGGGGCCGAGATCACCGGGTTCGTGCGCCTCGAAGTCGGCGAAGGCATCGAGAAGAAAGAAGAAAACTTCGCGGAAGAAGTGGCGAAGGCAGCTCAGGGCTGATCATCGAACCACCGGCGAGGGACAGAGACGGGGCAGGGGCGCAATCCTCTGCCCCGTTTTCGTGTGCAGTGTAACGCCAGTTGGGGGGGAACGGGTGCGGTGAGCCCGCAACGCCCCCCCTAGACGCGAAAAAGCGGCGTTGCCAAGGGACATGGCACCGCCGCTTCTTCCGAAATTACCCCGGCGCGAGGGATAGGGGGTGCGCCGGGGCGTTGAACGGGCCGCCCGAGGGACAAGAGGGCGGTCCGTCCGGGTCAAAACGGCCAATGGCGCAGAATAAACACGCCGCCCGTTTCGCATCCGTCCGACCAGATACACGGTCGTCAGGTGGACCCGATGACGGGAAAAAAAACTGCCATCGGGCCCGGTGTTCCTGGCGTTAATTGCCATCACTCACGGAACAGGTTCAATGTGCCACGACACGGCCGCGCAAGATAGATACGGGAATCCTTACCCTTTGGTAAACTTGTTGCGGAGGAGGGGGATTTCGGCGGATCCTCACGCCGAAAACACAGGTGACCGGGGCCGACTTTTTTGGGTCGGCTTGTCGGATCGGCGCTTGCGAAATCAGCCTGAAACCAAGCGCTTAGCGGGCATCCCCGACGGAGCCGCTCATTTTCGGCAGGCGCGGCGTGGTGTCTTCGCTTTCGTCAAGGCGGAAGATCTGGTTGAGGATTGAGGCCTTGCGCACAGCCTGCGCCGTGGTCTCGACACCCAGCGCATCGCGTGCGCCGCGCAGGTGCTTTTCGACCGTCGCGACGTTGCGCTCCAGCAGCAGCGCGATATCGGCCATGGTTTTGCCGTCGGCCACCAGTTCCAGCACCTCCGATTGGCGCGGCGTCAGAAGCTTGCGCTGTCCGGTGGCGGGCAATTGCAGGATGCACAGATGCGCGACATGGCAGATCGTTTCGATATCCGCGCCATGTTCTTCCCAGATCGCGTCGGCCTCATCCTGGCCCATGCCCTTCCGGACGGCCATGCCGATCCCGGCATTTGCGTTCTTGATCGCCATGGGAAAGCTGATCGTGTACCCGGCGGTTATGTCGTGCTTTTCGTTGAGCGCGCGCATCGCCAGCTCACCCGCGGAGGGCTCTTCGGTGGCCATTGCCGTGTAAACGTCGCGCCACGAGGCGGCCCCGGTATTGTTGATCGCCCACCGCATCATCACACCGTTGCGGAACATGCCGCCGTCGACGTAGGCCTCGACATAATCGGTGGGCATGTTGGTCAGCAGAAGCGCATCTTCGGGGTTGTCATAGAGCCCGGCGCCGCGAAACGCGTTGAATCCGTAGAACACACGGTCAAAACCGAAGCCGGAAAGTACCTGTGTGTGATGGGCCCAGAGGTCTTCGACCGTGGTCATCTGCAGATAGGGGCGGAGGCGGTGCATGAAGGATCCTCAGCGCTTGGACAGGTGGGAGTGAAGGGCACGCAAGGCGTGGGTGTAGCCATCGGTGCCGAAGCCCGCGATGACGCCAAGGCAAACGCCCGCAATCATCGAATGGTGGCGAAACCCGTCGCGCGCGTGGGTGTTGGAGATATGAAGCTCGACCGTGGGCAGGGCGACGCCGCTAATGGCGTCGCGCAAAGCGATCGAGCTATGGGTATAAGCGCCGGCGTTGATGATAACGCCATGATGATCGCGGCGCGCAGCATGCAGCGCATCGACAAGGCCACCTTCGTGGTTGGACTGTTCGAACGAAACCTCACAGCCCAGATCCCCAGCCAGAGCCGTGCAATCTGCCGCGATGTCGGCGAGCGTCTTTGCGCCGTAGATCTCTGGCTCCCGCTCGCCCAAAAGGTTGAGATTGGGGCCGTTGAGCACCAGTATCTTCATGATGTCCTGTCCCTTTCGCGGCACTCTACAGTCAAGTGCCGGGCCACGTCAAAGCGTGGTTAATCGCGGGTGTCCTGTGTGACCGGTCCGCCGTGCTCGGCCCAGGTCGAAAAGCCATCCCGCAGGTGGGCGGCTGCAAACCCCATGTCCTGCAACGTCGCCACCGTCAGCGCCGAGCGCCAGCCCGAGGCGCAGTGGAACACATAGCGTTTGCCGGGCTGCGCGAAGATCGGTTTGTGATACGGGCTGTCGGGGTCGACCCAGAATTCGATCATGCCGCGCGGCGCATGGACCGAACCGGGGATGAAGCCGCTTCGCTGGCGTTCACGGATGTCGCGGATATCAACCACCACCAGATCGGGATCGTCGAGTTGCGCGATCAGGTCTGCGGTTTCGGCCTCATCAATGCGGGCGCGGGCGGCGGCCACCATCTCGGCGGCGGTACGGGTCAGGGCCATGGAGGTCGCTTTCGTCACAGTTCGCGGTAACGCAGATTGACCCCCTCGCGCGCCGGTTGCAACATATCGGGCGAAGGATGCGCCTGCGGGCGAGGGAAGGGACCAGCAATGAGCTACAAAGACATCTACGCGGCCTGGCGTGCGGCGCCGGAAGATTTCTGGGCCGACGCGGCCAAGGGTATCGACTGGATCGAAGCCCCGCAGACGGTCTTCGATGCGGATGCAGACGTCTACGGGCGATGGTTCGTCGACGGAACCTGCAACACCTGCTGGAATGCGGTCGACCGGCATGTGGAGGCCGGGCATGGCGACCGGCTCGCGCTGATCTACGACAGCCCGGTCACGAACACCAAGCGTCAGATCACCTATGCAGAGCTGCAAGATGAGGTCGCGACGCTCGGTGCGGTGCTGAGCGGTATGGGCGTGGGGCAGGGGGATCGCGTGATCATCTATATGCCGATGGTGGCCGAGGCGGTGATCGCGATGCTGGCCTGCGCTCGGATCGGGGCGGTCCATTCGGTCGTCTTCGGTGGCTTTGCCGCGCCGGAGCTGGCAACGCGGATCGACGATGCGGGCGCAAAGGCAGTGATCAGTGCGTCCTGCGGGATCGAGCCGGGGCGGGTGATCGACTACATGAAGTTGCTCAGTGAAGCTATTGATATTGCGACAGTAAAGCCCGGCGGCTGTTTGATCCTGCAGCGCGATGTGCAGCGCTGTGAGTTGGTTGAGGGGCGTGATCTCGACTGGGCGGACGCGATGGCACAGGCCCGCGCCGAGGGGCGGCGGGCGGATTGCGCCGAGGTCAAGGCGACCGACCCGGCCTATATCCTTTACACCTCCGGCACGACCGGTCAGCCCAAGGGCGTGGTGCGCGACACAGGCGGACACATGGTGGCGGTCAACTGGACCATGAAGAACATCTACAACGTCGATGCGGGCGACGTGTTTTGGGCCGCGTCGGACGTGGGTTGGGTCGTTGGTCATTCGTATATCTGCTACGCGCCGTTGCTGGCGGGTTGCACCAGCGTGATCTACGAGGGCAAGCCGATTGGCACGCCGGATGCGGGTGCGTTTTGGCGCGTGATCGCGGATTATGACGTCAAGGTCCTGTTCACCGCGCCGACCGCGTTCCGGGCGATCCGAGGGCAGGATCCGGAGGCGGCGTTGATGGCGGATTACGACCTGAGCGGGTTGCAATCGCTGTTCCTGGCGGGCGAACGGTCGGACCCCGCGACGCTGCAATGGGCGGAAGAACACCTTGGCGTGCCGGTCATCGACCATTGGTGGCAGACCGAGACGGGATGGGCGATTTCATCCGTGCCGATGGGGATCGAAGCACTGCCTGTGAAACACGGCTCACCGGGCGTTCCGATGCCGGGCTATGACGTACAGGTGCTCGACGACGAAGGGCAACCGGTGCCGAACGGGACGCTTGGCAACATCGTGGTGAAACTGCCGCTGCCGCCAAGCTGCTTGCCGACACTTTGGAATGCGGAAGAGCGTTTCAAGTCCAGTTATCTGAACGACTTCAAGGGATTCTACGCCACTTCTGATGCGGGGATCCTCGACGAAGATGGGTATCTGCATATCATGGCGCGCACGGACGATATCATCAACGTCGCCGGTCACAGACTTTCGACCGGCGCGATGGAAGAGGTTCTGGCGCATCACAAGGACGTGGCCGAATGCGCCGTTGTGGGCAAAGCGGATGCGTTGAAAGGCCAGATGCCGTTGGGATTCTTCGTGACCAAGGCGGGCGTCAACCGGGCCGAGGCCGATATCTGTGGCGAGTTGGTGAAGATGGTGCGCGAGGAAATCGGCGCGGTGGCCGCGTTCAAGATGGCCGTGGGCGTGAATCGCTTGCCGAAAACACGGTCGGGCAAGGTTTTGCGCGGCACGATGCAGAAAATCGCGGATGCGGAAAGCTACAGGATGCCGGCGGCGATCGATGATCCCGCGATCTTGGACGAGATCAAGGATGTGCTGACAACGAAGGGATTGGTCGGATGATTGAACGGATTGAGCCGGGCGTGCGATCGTCGAAGATCGTGAAGCACAACGGCGTGGCGTATCTGACCGGTCAGGTTGGCGAAGGCGCGGATATCACCGAGCAAACGGTGGAATGCCTGCGCCGGGTCGATGCGCTTTTGGAGCGTGCGGGATCGTCACGCGAGCATCTGCTGCAAGTGACGATCTGGCTGGCGGACATGAGCGACTTCGCGGCGATGAACGAAGTCTGGAACGCCTGGGTGCCCGAGGGCCATTCACCGGCGCGAGCTTGCGGCGAGGCAAAGCTGGCGCGCGACGTTCTGAAGGTGGAAATGATCGTCACAGCAGCGGTGGCCTAGCTGCTCACGCGTGAGCAGCTGGGTTAAGTACTTGATCAGCAGGCACAATGCGCTTAGTGGCAACCGTCGCTTATTTAACATAATCAAGATTACTGGCGAAAAGGAATGCGTGCTATGACGCTGAGTGATCTTCTGCCCCAGGGCTATGTCGACACCCATCACCACGTTTGGGCACCGCAAAGCCGTGGTGAGGAAATCGGCTATGGCTGGTTGCGCGATATCGGTGCGCCGAAGCCGTTCGGCGACCCGACCCCGATCCAGCGCGACTACCTGATGGAGGAATTCCTGGCCGAGTCCGCGACGCCGCCGCGCACGTCGGTGCATGTGCAGACCGATGGCGCGCTGCCGGACCCGGTAGCCGAGACGCGGTTCGTGCAAGCCGAAGCGGATCGCTACGGCCACGGGATCAGGATTGTCGCTCTTGCCGACCTGAGCGCCGATGACCTGCCCGAGACCCTGTCACGGCACGCCGAAAGCCGCGATTTCTGCGGTGTACGCCAGATTGTCGGGCGTTTGAAGCATCGGCCGGAGCTGAGCTTCGCGCCGCGCGACTACCTCACGGACCCAAAATGGCGCGAGGGCTTGAAACGGCTTGAAAACAAAGGGCTCAGCTTCGATCTGCAGATGTATCCCGAACAGGCCGAGGCGGCGCTTGACGCGTTATCGGCGACCCCTGCCCTGACAGTTGTCATCGACCACGCGCTGTGCCCGTATCACATCACATACGCCCCGGAAGATATTGATGCCGAAGGTGAATTGGACGTCTGGTCGCGCGATGATCCGGCCTACAAGCGATGGCTCAAGTCGGTCGAAATGCTTGCAGCGCGCCCCAATACCTTCATCAAGCTGAGTGGGTGGGGCATGTATGCGCCGCATTGGGCCGCGGTTCAGGCGCAGTTGATCGGTCCGTATATGTTTGACCTCCTGCTGAATTTCGGGCCGCAACGGATCATGTGGGGTAGCAACTTTCCCGTCGAAAAACTTGCAACGCCCTATACGACCTGTCTTGAAACCGTGGCGGCATACCTTGCGGAACGCTACCGTGAAGACGTGTTTATAAACACGGCATCAAAGGCTTACGGGATAAAGCTCATGTAAGCGCTTAGGCCCTCTATCCCAGCGAATAGCCCGCGCCGCGCACCGTGCGGATCGGGTCGCCTTGGTCCGACGCCTTGAGCGCCTTGCGCAGGCGGCCGACATGGACATCGACGGTTCGGCTGTCGACAAAGATGTCCCGTCCCCAGACCCGGTCGAGCAGTTGTTCGCGACTCCAAACCCGGCCCGGGCGTTCCATGAAGGCGCTCAGAAGCCGAAATTCGGTCGGCCCAAGGGACAATTCGACCCCGTCGCGGTACACGCGATGCTCGGTCAGATCGAGCATGATATCCTCGTATTCCAGCCGCTCGCCCACGGTCGCGGGCCGCACGCGGCGCAACTGCGTGCGCAGACGGGCCAGCAATTCGGCGACGGAATAGGGTTTCGTAACGTAATCATCAGCCCCGGTTTCCAGACCGCGCACCTTGTCCGTCTCTTCCGAGCGGGCCGAGAGCATGATGATCGGAATTTTCGACGTCTCGGTGGCCATCTTGAGCTGCCGGCACACCTCGATCCCCGAGACATGGGGCAGCATCCAGTCCAGCACGATGACATCGGGCGGAGTTTCACGCACCGCCAGCAACGCCTCGTCGCCCGCGGCGGCAGTCTGCACGTCGAAGCCTTCGGCACGAATGTTATAGGCCAGCACCTCGCGCTGTGCCGGCTCATCCTCCACCACCAGAACGACGGGTTCGCCAGCCATGGGTCAGGCCCCCTGCATATAGGGTGTCTTGTCCTCTTTCGGACGGTCTTCGTCGGGCATTTCGCCGGTCACAAGGTAGATCACCTGCTCGGCCACCGAGGTCACATGATCACCCATGCGTTCGATGTTCTTGGCCATGAAATGCAGATGCATGCAGGAGGTGATGTTGCGCGGATCTTCCATCATGTGGGTGAGGTATTCGCGGAACAGGGCGGAATACATCTGATCGACTTCGAGATCGCGCTGGCGCACATCTTCGGCCAGATCGGCGTCTTGCTGGATATAGGCGTCGAGCACATCCTTGAGCATCAGTTCCACCTGCCGTGCCATGCGCTTGAGCGAGGCGGCCGTGCCGGGGATGTCATCAAGCTCGATCACCGACTGGCTGCGCTTGGCGATGTTCTTGGCATAATCGCCGATCCGCTCAAGGTTGGCGGAGACGCGGAACACGGTCAAAACGGTGCGCAGGTCGCTGGCGATGGGTTGGCGCAACGCGATGATGCGCGCGGCGTCCTCATTGACCTGCTCTTCGAGCGCGTCGACGGCCTTGTCGGCCTGTCGCACGGTCCGGGCAAGCTCCGCGTCGCGGGTTTCAAGCGCCTCGACGGATTTGGCGATGGCTTCTTCCACGAGCCCGCCAAGGCGCATGATCTTGGCCTGAATGCCTTCGAGGTCGCGGTCGAAGCTTGAGACGATGTGTTCTGAATTCGGCATTGCGGTGCCCTGCCCTGTGATCAGCCGATCCGGCCGGTGATATAGCTTTCCGTGCGCGGATCGCTGGGGTTGGTGAAAATCGTGTCGGTGTCGTCGAATTCCACAAGGTTACCGAGGTGGAAGAACGCGGTCTTCTGGCTGACGCGAGCGGCCTGCTGCATCGAATGGGTCACGATGACGACGGAATACTGGCTGCGCAATTCGTCGATCAGTTCCTCGACCTGTGCGGTGGCAATGGGATCGAGCGCCGAGCACGGCTCGTCCATCAGGAGCACCTCGGGCGAGGTGGCGACGGCGCGTGCGATGCACAGGCGCTGTTGCTGACCGCCCGAAAGGCCGGTGCCCGGCGCATGCAGGCGGTCCTTGACCTCGTCCCAAAGGGCTGCGCGACGCAGGGATGTCTCGACGATGCCTTCAAGCTCGGTCTTGTTGCGCGACAGTCCGTGGATGCGGGGCCCGTAGGCGACATTGTCGAAGATCGATTTCGGGAACGGGTTGGGTTTCTGAAACACCATGCCGACCTTGGCGCGCAATTGCACCGGGTCGACCTTCGCGTCGTAGATATCCTCGCCTTCCAGCGTGGTCGTGCCGGTCACGCGGCAGATGTCGATCGTGTCGTTCATCCGGTTCAGGACGCGCAGGAACGTGGATTTGCCACAGCCCGACGGCCCGATAAAGGCGGTGACGGTCTTGTCGGCGATGTCGACATCGACCGCCTTGATCGCGTGGTTGTCGCCGTAGAAAACATCCACCCCGCGGGCCTGCATCTTGAGCCTGTCAACGGCGACGCCTTGGTCGATCTGGGACATATCGTTCATGTTTGAGCCTTCCATGGATCTGCTCTCACCACCGTCTCTCGAACCGGCGCCGCAGGAGAATGGCGATCAGGTTCATCATCAAAAGGAACACCAGAAGCACGATGATCGCGCCCGAGGCTCGTTCCACAAAGGCAGGGTCAGAGCGCTGTGTCCAGCTAAAGACCTGCACCGGCAGCGCAGTGGCGCCGTCGCCCATCAGCGGGAAGGTGTTGGAATGGCTGGACAGGAAATCGGGATATTCGCGCACGAACGCCACCATCCCGATAAGCAGAAGCGGCGCGGTTTCCCCCAGCGCCTGCGCCAGGCCGATGATCGTGCCGGTCAGAATGCCGGGCATCGCCAGCGGCAGGACATGGTGGAAGATCGACTGCATCTTGGACGCGCCGAGGCCAAGTGCGGCCTGCCGGATCGAAGGCGGCACGGCGCGCAGGCTGGCGCGGGTGGCGATGATGATCGTGGGCAGCGTCATAAGCGTCAGGACCAGCCCCCCGACGAGCGGCGAGGATTGGTTGAAATTCATGAAGTTGATGAACACGGCCAGCCCAAGGATGCCGTAGACGATGGACGGCACGGCGGCGAGGTTGGAGATATTCACCTCGATCAGGTCGGTCAGGCGGTTTTTCGGGGCGAATTCCTCAAGATAGATCGAGGCGGCCACGCCGATGGGCAGCGCCAACACCAGCACCACAAGCATCATGTAGAACGAGCCGATGATCGCCACGCCAAGGCCGGCCGCCTCGGGGCGCGAGCCGGAGGCATCGGGCCAGGTGATGAATTCCCAGTTGAAGCGCGTCTCCATCATGCCGGCAGCGACGAGTTGATCGGCCAATTGAAGTTGCGCGGGCGTGACGTTGCGGTCGCGCTCGGCGCTTTCCATCGTCACGCGGCCTTTGAAAAAGCCGTCGATGCGCCCGCCCGCGAGGATCTGCGCCTCCAGCGTGGTGCCGACCAGTTCGGGATTGGCCAGCACCATGGCGCGGACCTGCGCAGGGGCCTCTTCCGAGAGCATCGCGGCCAATTCGCGGATGCCCATGCCGGGGTCGATCCCCTCGGCCTCCAGCGATGCGGCGAAGCTTTCCGCGAGAATCGGCAGGTAGCCGAAGGTGGTGACGGCTGCCATTTCCTCGGGGTCGCGGTTGCCCTGCGGGTCGAGGCGTTCGGCGACGAGATCGACCGGGAAAGACACGTAGGTCTGCTTGAAGGCCGAGAGGCCATTGCCGAGGATCGAGGTGAGCAGAACGATCAGCGCGATGATCCCGGTGATCACCGCAGCCATGCCGTAAAGGCGAAAACGCGCCTCGGACCGGTTGCGTTTCTTCGTCCGGGCGTCTTGCGCATAAAGGCTGCGCTTGGGCGCGGTGGAGAGGGGCATATCAGTCATCAGTCGTAGCGCTCCTGATACTTGCGCACGATGCCGAGGGCCACGACATTGAGCCCAAGCGTAATGACAAAGAGCGTCAGGCCGAGGGCGAAGGCAACCAGCGCCTCGGGCGAAGAGAAATCGGTGTCACCGGTCAGCTGACCGACGATCTTCACGGTCACGGTGGTCATCGCCTCGAACGGGTTGAGGTCAAGCCGGGCCGCGGCCCCTGCCCCAAGGACAACGATCATCGTCTCGCCAATGGCGCGCGAGGCGGCCAGAAGCACCGCGCCGACGATACCGGGCAAGGCGGCAGGCAGGATCACCTGCTTGACCGTTTCCGATTGCGTTGCCCCCAGCCCGTAGGAGCCATCGCGCAAGGATTGCGGGACCGAGTTAATGATGTCGTCGCTGAGCGAGGAGACAAACGGGATGAGCATGATGCCCATCACGATGCCTGCCGTCATCACCGATGACGAGCTGTCGCCAAGGCCGAGCGGTTGCGCAAAGTAATCGCGCAGCATCGGGCCCACGGTGATCAGCGCGAAGAGGCCGTAGACGATGGTCGGAATGCCCGCCAGCACCTCGATCAGCGGTTTGGCGACGGAGCGGACCCGTTTGGTCGCGTATTCCGCCATATAGATCGCCGCAAAAAGCCCAATTGGCACGGCGACCAGCAGCGCGATGAACGAGATATAGAGCGTGCCCCACAGAAGCGGGATCAGACCCAGTTCGGAATTGCCTTCAAACGAGGGCCGCCATTCGAGGCCGAAGAAGAAGTCCTGCCACGGGTGCAACTGGAAGAAATTCGCCGTGTCCCACAGCATCGACAGGACAATGCCAACGGTGGTCAGGATCGCGATGGTCGACGCCGCCATCAAGATCGACAGGATGGCATATTCGACCCGGTTGCGCGCGCGCAGGTCCTTGTGCGTGCGGACATAGGCATAGGCGAGCCCGGCCAGGGCGAGGGCGAAGACGACGATCACCATCCAGGTGGCGGCGGTCGCATTCATCGCGCGGAAGCTTTGCGCGGCTTGCAGAACCGTTTCGCTGACATCGGCGCCAAGCGCCACGCCCGCATCGGCCAATTGCGCGCGAATATCGGTGTCGGAGGCGAGGTTTGTGGCATCCTCCGCACTCAGCGCGCCACGCGCGACCGCGGTGTCGATGCCGCCTGCCAGGCGGCGGATTTCGGTCATCAGGAGGGTCGGGTTTTCGACCTGCTCCATGTAGGCGTCGGGGATCTGTTGCTCCACCAGGCGCTCAACGGCGATGGGCTGCACGATGAGCCACAAACCGAGGACCAGAAGCGCAGGCACCAGTGTCAGGAGCGTGACGTTCAGCCCGTAATAATTCGGCAGCGAGTGCAGGTCGCGCCGGTCACCGCCCGCGCTTGCCATCGCCCGTTGACGCCCCAGCACGTAGCCAAGCGCTCCAAGAAAGATCAGGGCAAGAAGGATCCAGAGCATCGGGTGGTTCCGGTTCGTAAGGTTGGCAGACGGGGCCATCTAGCGGCCCCGCCTGTTGTCTTCAAGCGTGGTTCACAAAGCGCGGTGCGCTCAGTTCATCGTCGCGCCGGAGGCGACGGTGGCCTGCACTTCCGAAAGCTCCGGGTCGGACACCAGGCCATAGGCTGCCAGCGGGCCGAACGGGCCGGCGATGTCGTCGGACACGAAGAACGACGCGTAGTCCTGCAGGCCGGGGATCACACCCAGATGCGCCGCCTTGATGTAGAAGAACAGCGGGCGGGAGACCGGGTATTCGCCGGTCGCGATCGCATCCACGGTGGGCACGATGCCGTTCATGGTGGCAACCTGAAGGCGGTCTGTGTTGTTCTCATAGAACGCGAGGCCGAAGACGCCGATCCCGTTGGCGTCCGCGTCGATACGGGCCAGCGTTTCGGTGTAATCGCCGTCGATGTCCACGGACACGCCATCTGCGCGGATTTCCATGCAGGCCTCTTCGGCTGCATCTTCGTCCATGCCCATTTCCATCATCGCGGCCATGGAGCCGGTGTCTTCGCAGCCCTGAAGGATCACGCGCTCGTCGAACACCTCGCGGGTGCCGTGGCGGGTGCCGGGGATGAAGGCGGAGATTTCCTGATCCGGGAGATCGCCGTTCACTTCGTTCCAATTGGTGTTCGGGTTGGCGACCATTTCGCCATCAACGGGCAGCTCGGCGGCCAGCGCCAGGTACCAGTCCGACGGCGTGAATTCGAAGGAATTGCCATCAATGTCGGAGGCGAAGACGATACCGTCATAGCCGAAGCGCACTTCGATGATGTCGGTCACGCCATTCGCCGCGCAGGTCTCGATCTCATTGTCGCGGATCGAGCGCGAGGAATTGGCGATGTCGATGGTGTTCTCACCCACGCCTTCGCAGAAGCGGCGCAGGCCGGTGGAAGACCCGCCGGATTCGACAACCGGGGTCGGGAAATCGAAATTCTCACCGAAGGCTTCGGCGACGATCGTCGCATAGGGCAGCACGGTCGAGGAACCGGCGATCTGCACATTGTCGCGGCTTTGCGCGGCGGCGGTGGTGGCGGATACGGCAAGAAGGGCCAGCCCCGATACGCTGAGCTTTGTGAAAGACATTGGAACTCTCTCCACTTGGTTTGTCAGACATCCCGCAGGCCATGTTCGCGACCTGCGTTGGCGCCCGACCTAGGGGCGGCTCGCAATGCTTTTGTGACGGCTGCGTAACACTTTTATGACAGCGCCTCAGGCGGCAGGCAGGATCACCGAAAATGTACTGCCCTGCCCCGTCTCGGAGGTGATTTTGAGCCGCCCGCGATGGCGATTCACGATGTGTTTCACAATCGCAAGGCCAAGGCCGGTCCCACCCATCTCGCGCGAGCGATGGGTGTCCACACGGTAGAATCGCTCGGTCAGGCGCGGCAGATGCAGCGAATCAATGCCCTGCCCCCGGTCGATCACGTCGAGCTGCACCACCGGCCCGCGCAGCATGCCACGGCTTTCCCCGCGACTGAGCCGAAGCGTGACCGGCTTGTCGGGTCCGCCGTACGTCATCGCATTCTCGGTCAGGTTCAGGATCACCTGCAACAGCTGATCACGGTCGCCCTGGATATCCGTGCCCGCAGCGGCGCTGTCATCGAGCTCAACCGCAAGCGTATGACCCGTCTTCTCCGCCCGGGGCCGCAGGGCGGCGATGCCCGCGCGCGCCAGATCCGCCATGTCGACGCGATCGTTCGGCCGCACCCGTGCCTCCGCCTCCACCCGGCTCAGCGACAGGAGATCTCCGACCAGACGGTTCATCCGGTTCGCCTCGTCCTCCATGATGCCCAAAAACCGATCCTGCGCCGCCGGATCATCGCGGGCCGATCCGCGCAGCGTCTCAAGAAACCCGAGAACGGCGGTGAGCGGCGTGCGCAGTTCATGGCTCACATTGGCCACAAAATCGCGCCGCATCTCTTCGGCTTCGCGCAAATGGGTGATGTCGGTGAAATGCAGCAAAAGCGCGCGGCCCAACGGGGTTGCTATGGCGGTGATGCGCACCTTGTATTCAACCGGGCCCGCATGTTCGGAGCGCTCGAACAGGGCCTCCGCCGCGTCCGCGCCGTTCTGAACCGCCTCGATCCGGGCCAGCACACCGGGTTGGCGCAGCACGGCATCATGGCTTCGACCCAGGATCCAATCCCCCAACATCGCACGCGCCGCGCCATTGGCATGGCGCACCAACCCGTCCGCGCCGATATAGAGCATCGGATCGGGCACGGCGCCAAGGATGGGGTCGATCATCGGGTCAATCATCGCACGGCCTTTTGCCGGGGTTTGGGACGCATGCCTGCGCTTTGTCCTGATTCTTGCACGTGACGCAATGTCGCCATTTCCACGCGGTCCGAAAGCGGCGCTGGTCGGGACCGTGCTTTCATGTTAGTTTCAAACGCAATCATTGCTCAGCTGGGGCGTCAGACACCCCGATAAGCACTAGGTGAACGACGGTGAGCCTGAATAATACGACCCCAAACTGGTCTCTACCCGCGGATGGCCACGCCCCCTCGGGCGAAGCGCGCAGCATTGTTACGGTCTGCGTGCCGGAATTGTTGCAGGACAACCTGCCACGTCACATCCTGGCCCCCGCGGCCCGCGTGCGTCACGTTGAAATGGGCGATCTTTATGCGCGCGACCTGATCGGAGGCGATGCACCCGATCTGGTGCTGTCGCCGCTTTCTGCGCCGGATTTCGATGTGATCGACCTTGCCGTATGGCTGGAACGGATCGGCTTTGCCGGGCGCTACCTTGTTCTGGCCGTGGTGGAGATGCCCGATATTCCGCTGATCCGGGCCGAACTGGCCGCCGCGACCAAGCGGCTGAACATCGATATCGTGGCGCTTGGCGAAGACAGCACGCTGCACGAGGTCTAGATCGCCGCCAGCCCCGCGTCAAAATCCGCGATCAGCAATTCGATCGGCTCGATTCCCACGGACACCCGGAAAAACCCATCGCTGATCCCCAGCGCGGCGCGCGCATCGGGCGAAAGTCCCCGGTGGCTGGAGGAGGCCGGGTGGCTGAGCGTTGTTCCCACATCACCCAGCGTCGGCGCGAACGGCAGATCGGGCGCGCCCTGCACCAGACGGTCGGCCGCCGCCTCGGTTGCATCAACCAGCTCGAAACTCACCATGTTGCCATAGGCCCCATCGGTCAGGTCGTGGGCCTTGTCGTGATCGGGATGATCGGCGCGCCCGGGATACAGAACGCGCGCGACGGCGGGATGTGCGGCCAGCCAATCGGCCAAAGCCGCGGCATTGGCCTGCGCCTGCGCAAAGCGCAGCGGAAAGGTGTAGAGCCCACGCTCGGCCAGCCAGCATTCCTGCGGCGCCGGTGTCATGCCAACGGTCACGGCGAAATCGTAGATCGCGCGCATCTGATCCGGATTGCGCGCGGCGACATAGCCAAGCGTCACATCGGAATGACCAGCCAGCAGCTTCGTCACCGAATGGATCACGATATCGGCCCCGGCCTCCAACGGCTTATAGGCCAGCGGCGTGGTAAACGTGTTGTCGACGGCCAGCATGACGCCCGCCTCCCGCGCCAGCGCCACGATCCCCACCATATCCGCGACCCGCAGCGTGGGGTTAGATATCGCCTCCACCAAGATCATCTTCGTTTCGGGCGTGAGGGCCGCGCGCATTGCCTCCATATCGGTCGGATCGGCCACCGACGTGGCAATCCCGAAGCGCGCCAGATCCTGATGCATCAACCGCAGCGAGCGCCCGTAAAGCTGATTGCCGCCAAGGATATGATCACCCTGCCCCAGCAGCCCCAGGATCGTGGCCGAAACCGCCGCCATGCCAGAGCCAAGCACCAAGCCCCCCTCAGCGCCTTCAAGCTGATCGATCTTGCGCGCCAGAAGCTCGGCATTCGGATGGCCTTCGCGCGCATAGGTATAGCCATGGGCGCCGCCCTCGTATTGCGCATGCAGCGTCTGGATCGAGGGCGAGGCATAAACAACCGACGGCTGGATCGGCGTCACAACCGGACGGCTGACCCCCTCGCGCAGGGCCGCACGGCGCACCAGGGTCTTCGGTCGCTCATTTCGTCCATCCGCCATGCCGCGCTCTCCTGTCTGTCTTTGCTTTGAAAAC
Source organism: Gymnodinialimonas ulvae (assembly GCF_037543845.1). Classification (NCBI taxonomy): domain Bacteria; kingdom Pseudomonadati; phylum Pseudomonadota; class Alphaproteobacteria; order Rhodobacterales; family Paracoccaceae; genus Gymnodinialimonas; species Gymnodinialimonas ulvae. Next base: position 749,717 of record NZ_JBBIFX010000001.1, on the reverse strand, counting down.
ACCTCGGGGAGCGCGAGGGGCTGGCCCCTCGCTCCACCAACACCAAGGGCGCGCCCTCAGCCGCGCACCGTGCCGTCACCCGTCACCAGATATTTGAACGACGTCAACTGCTCCGCGCCCACGGGCCCGCGCGCATGCATTTTGCCCGTGGCAATGCCGATCTCGGCGCCCATCCCGAACTCCGCCCCATCGGCAAACTGCGTGGAGGCGTTGCGCATCAGGATCGCACTGTCGAGCCGTTGAAAGAAACGCGCCGCCGCCGTGTCATCCTCGGTGATGATGCAATCGGTATGGTTGGACCCAAAACTGCGGATATGCGCAATCGCGGCGTCGATATCGTCAACGACCCGCGCCGCGATGATCATGTCGAGGAATTCACGCCCCCAATCGTCGTCTTCGGCAGGCGTCACGCCTTCAATGGTCTGCACGGTCGCGTCGCCACGCACCTCGACACCTGCATTCAGAAGCGCGCGGACGACGCCCTGGCCGATGGTTTCGAAAATATCGCGTTGGATCAGCAGGCATTCCGCCGAACCGCAGATCCCCGTGCGACGCGTCTTGGCGTTCAACACCACTTTCAACGCCTTCTCCGGGTCCGCCGCCGCGTCGAGGTAGATGTGACAAATGCCCTCGAGATGCGCGAAAACCGGCACGCGTGCCTCGCGTTGCACCAGCCCCACCAACCCCTTGCCCCCGCGCGGCACGATCACGTCAATCGCCTCGGTCATGGTCAGCATTTCACTCACCGCGGCGCGGTCGCGCGTTGGCACCCGCTGCACCGCGTCCTCCGGCAGATCCGCCGCGCGCAACCCGTCCTTCAGGCATTCGGCCAGCAGCCCCGAGGAATGGAAGCTCTCCGACCCACCGCGCAGGATCACCGCATTGCCGGATTTCAAACACAGCGCCCCGGCATCCGCCGTCACATTGGGACGGCTTTCATAGATCACGCCAATCACGCCAAGGGGCGTGCGGACGCGTTGAATATGCAGGCCCGAGGGACGATCCCATTCGGTTATCACGGCCCCCACCGGATCATCCTGTTCGGCAACGGCGCGCAGGCCCGCGACAATGCTGTCCACCCGGTCGGCATCCAGCATCAACCGATCCAGCATGGCCGCCGAAAGCCCCTTGTCGCGCCCGAACGCCATGTCCTGCGCATTGGCGGCGATGATCTCGTCCCCGCGCGCCCGCACGGCATCCGCCGCAGCCTGCAACGCCGCCACCTTCGCCTCGGATGGGGCAAAGGCCAACTCCGCAGCGGCGGCATTCGCGCGCGCGCCCATGTCGGCCATCAGGGCGGGGATATTGTCGGTCAGGTCCTTCATGGGACACCTCATCGCGGATCGAAGTGGGCAGGATATGAGTATTTGGAAAAAGGTGAAGCGAAATCGCGTCAGAGCGCCATGTCGTCGCGGTGCACCAAAGCGGCGCGACCCGGATAGCCGAGGATTGGCGCGATCTCGCTGGATCGGTGGCCTGCGATGGCCTGTGCCTCGTCGCTGGTGTAGCGGCTCAGCCCAATCCCAAGTGCTGCGCCATCGGGGCCTTCAAGGCGCACAGGCTCACCGCGTCCGAAACGACCGTCCACCGCCGTTACACCGGCTGGCAAAAGCGACTTGCCCCGCCCCATTGCGTCCACCGCACCGGCATCAAGGCGCAGACCGCCCTTGGGTTTCATTGCGCCGATCCAGGCCTTGCGCGCTTGCTGCGGGGTCAGCGTGGCGGTGAACCAGGTCGCACTCGCACCGTCTTGCAACGCGGCAAGGGGCCGATGCACTGCGCCTTGCGTGATGACCATCGCACAGCCCGCCGCAGTAGCGGTCCGCGCGGCCATGATCTTGGTCTTCATGCCGCCTTTCGAGAGGCCCGATCCCGCGTCGCCCGCCATCGCCTCGATCTCCGGCGTGATCTCTTTGACCAGGGGCAAGTGCCGCGCCCCGGGCGTGTCGGGCAGGGCCGTGTAAAGCCCATCAATGTCACTGAGCAGGACGCAAATATCGGCACCCGCCATCACAGCCACATTGGCGGCCAGACGGTCGTTGTCGCCGTAGCGGATCTCATCGGTGGCGATGGTGTCATTTTCGTTCACGATGGGCACCACGCCACGCGCCAGAAGCGCTGCGAAGGTCGCGCGCGTATTCAGGTAGCGGCGGCGATTGCTGCTGTCGTCCAGCGTCAGGAGAAGCTGCGCCGAGATCAGGTCATGTGGCGCAAGGGCTTCCTCATAGGCGCGGGCCAGCCGGATCTGCCCGACGGCAGCGGCGGCCTGCGCTTCTTCCAGCGCAAGCGCATCCGTCCCAAGCGACAACGCGCCCCGCCCCAGCGCAATCGCACCCGATGAAACCACGATCACATCCGTGCCCGCAGCCTTGAGCGCCGCCACATCCTCGGCCAGCCCGGTCAACCACTCAACGCGCAAATCCCCGCTGTCGCGGTCGACCAGCAGGGCCGAGCCGATCTTGATGACGACCCGCTTCGCGCCCGCCAGCGCGCCGACCCGTTTCGTGCCCGCAAGCGTCAGGGTTGCCATGGCCCGGGATCCTCTTTTGCCTCGCGCTCGGCCTTGCGATCGGCATCGACACGGGCGCGCAGGACCCGCAGCACCTCGATCAGGCCGGTGCGCGCAACGCCCGACATCTCCATCACCGGACCGGCCTCCGCCTCCAGCGCCGCGCGCTTCTCGGTGACCTCTTCGGGGCTCAGAGCGTCGATCTTGTTGAGCACGGTGATGCGCGGCTTGTCCGCCAATGCGCCGCCATAGGCCTCCAACTCGCCAATGATCGTCATGTAATCGGCCACGACATCCTCCGCCGTGCCATCGATCAGATGCAAAAGCGCCGCACACCGTTCCACATGGCCCAGAAACGTGTCGCCAAGGCCCCTGCCCTCGCTGGCACCTTCGATGAGGCCGGGAATATCGGCCACGACGAATTCCGCGCCGTCCACACCAACGACGCCCAGATTGGGATGCAACGTGGTGAAAGGGTAATCGGCGATCTTGGGCCGCGCGTTGGACGTCGCCGACAGGAACGTGGATTTTCCCGCATTGGGCAGGCCCAGAAGCCCCACATCCGCAATCAACTTCAGGCGTAACCAGATCGTGCGTTCGACCCCGTCCTGGCCCGGATTCGCGCGGCGAGGCGCCTGATTGGTGGCGCTCTTGAAGTGCAGGTTGCCAAAGCCACCGTTGCCGCCGCGCGCGATGCACAACCGCTGTCCCACGACATCCATGTCGGCGATTAGCGTCTCCTGATCCTCTTCCAGCACCTCGGTACCCGCAGGCACGCGCAGCAAGATGTCATCGCCGTCCTTGCCGGTGCGCTGCTTGCCCATGCCAGGCTGGCCGTTCTTTGCGAAAAAATGCTGCTGATAGCGGAAGTCGATCAGCGTGTTCAGGCCGTCCACGACCTCCACCCAGACATCACCGCCGCGCCCGCCATCACCGCCATCGGGGCCACCGTATTCGATGTATTTCTCGCGCCGGAACGACACCGCGCCCCCGCCCCCGGATCCGGAACGGATATACACCTTCGCAAGATCAAGAAACTTCATTCGATATTGCGCGCGACGCCGCCCGCCCCTTCATCTTGCCTAAAAACCTCGGGGAGCGCGAGGGGCTGGCCCCTCGCATGCCCGAACGGTTGCCTCCTACCCCAAACGCTTGAGGTAAGTCCACGTCGCAACCTTCGCCCCGCGCGCCACGGAAAAGGCTTCCGCATCGCCGAGATAGTCGAAGCCCGCATTGGTCAGGACCCGCGCGGAACTTGGGTTGTCCTGAAAAACCGACGCGAAAATCGTCTTGTTCTTCAGCGGGTTGGCATCGATAAGCGCGTGCACGGCCTCGGACGCGAAACCAGTGTTCCACATCGCGGGCGCCACCCAATAGCCAATCTCGGATTGGCCCCGGTCCATCTGTTCAAGCGAAATGATCCCCAAGACCTCGGCCCCGCCGAACGGGCTGGCGTCCATGACCCAGGCGGTGCAATCCTGATCATTGCGCAGGAATTTACCCATGAAGCTTTCGGTCGCGCCCGGCGGCAACGGATGCGGAATGGAAGTCGTCATCTCAGCCACGCGTTTGTCCGCATGATAAAGCGCGATAAGGCCGAAATCGGAATGCTGCATTGGACGCAATACCATGCGGGGCGTCTCGAGCCGGGTATGCGCAAGGCCGCGCTGCGGGGCCTGACGATAAATGACTTCCTGTTTCATATCTCGGTCCTCCTCCGAACCGATGCGCCCTGTTGGCCGTCTTCTCCCTACGGCTTAGGTGGGCATTTGGGTCGTTCTGCACAAGAGATGTGACAGAAATGAGAAGAGGCCGGTGTTTCCACCGGCCCCCTCGAAAATCCTTCGCCTTGGGACGGGCGGTTACTCGGCAGCCTCGGCGACTGGGAGTACGGAAATGAACGTGCGGTTCTTGAAGCCTTTACGGAAGGACACGTGGCCCTCGACGGTTGCGAAGATCGTGTGATCCTTGCCCTCGCCCACGCCTTCACCCGGCCACCACTTGTTACCACGCTGGCGCGCGATAATGTTGCCCGGGATCACGGCTTCGCCGCCGTATTTCTTGATGCCCAGACGGCGGCCCGCGCTGTCGCGGCCGTTACGGGAGCTACCACCTGCTTTTTTATGTGCCATGTGTCGTTACTCCTGTTCTGCGGCAAACGTCTTGGCTTGCTCAATCCAGTTGTCGCGTTCGATGCGGCCCTTGAACGACAGCTTGTCGTCCATGAAGGCGATCTCGGAGGCGCCCCATTCCATGATCTGGTCGAAGTGGAACACACCGTTTTCGTGCAGCAGGCCTTCAAGCTTGGGGCCGACACCGGAGATCTTCTTGAGATCGTCGGGCTGTCCGCCACGCGCCTCGGTCAGCAGGTTCGCAGGGCGCGTGCCCTCGCTTGCAGCCGCCTCGGGGGCGGCTTCTGCCTTCTTGGACTTGGGCTTTTCCGCTTTCGGCGCTTCAGCCTTGGGGGCTGCGGCCTTCTTGGCGGCTTTGGCGGGCTTCGCAGCGGCGGCAGCAACGGCCACGCCAGCAACAGAGCCTGCACCAATCGCGGCTTTCACACCGGTCTTGTCGCCACCCTTGGCGAGCACCTCCGTGATCTCGATCAGCGTGAGCTGCTGACGGTGACCCTTCTTGCGCTTGGACGAATGCTTACGACGGCGCTTGACGAAGTGAATGAGCTTTTCGCCCTTCACCTGATCAACGATCGTGGCCTGCACGGCGGCGCCTTCGACGAGCGGCGCGCCAACGGTGGCACTGTCGCCACCGAGCATGAGAATTTCATTGAATTGGACCGTTTCACCGGCCTCTGCTGCAAGCTTTTCCACGCGAAGCTTATCACCCGCCTGGACTTTATACTGCTTGCCGCCTGTCTTCATGACAGCGAACATTGGCTTTTCCTTCATATCCCGCGTCGGATGGCCCTGCATCATTGCAGCGTTGTGGGGCATGTGCCCGCCTTGGACAGCGCGCTCCTCTCGGAGCGTTCGTTGCGGTGCGCCCTTGCCGGACCACCTTGATCATCGCCACCCGGTCGCAGGCCCCTGCGGGGATGGAGGCCGCTATCTGCTGCAGGGCGGGCGTCATGTCAAGCCATATCGCGCACCAAATCGCACGGCTTTTTCAGCATTCCGGGCGCCGGATGCACGACCCTCCGCGCCCTAGATGTCTTCGCCGCCGATATAGCCCGCCGCAGCATAGCCCATCTCATAGCTGAGCGCGCCGATCATGTCGTCGAAGGCCACGAAGAGCGCCGCGATGATCGCCTGGCCGGCATCGGTCAGGGAATGGTCGACATAGGCCTGCAAATCGGCGTTGTCCAAGCCGGAATAGGCGGTGAACTGGAACGAGAACAGCCATTCGATGGTGTCCTGGCGGATAGCCGGCTCTTGCGACCAGACATCGTCGAGCATGAAATCCTCGCCCATATCATCGTCAAAGGCCCCGCCATCGACCAGCCCACGGAAAAACGCAAACCGCGCATTCATCGCCCCCGACACGTTACGATGGATCAGGTCGTTGACCTCGTTGAAGGCCAGCAACGTTTCAAGCCGCACATCCTCGGCCTCCATGGCGCTGACCAGGGCCGCACTGCCCTGCTCCAGCGCCGATGCATCGAGAAACGCGCGCCGCGCGGCGATTTCACCCTCAATGAGCCGCTGACCGACGGGCGATCGCATGAACTCGGTGATCACAGTGACATGCTCGGCACTCAGGGCGTCGCGCGGAAAACTGTCTTCAAACAGCGAGACCAGGCGGTCATGGCTATAGAAGGTGGCGATCTGAGCCTGCCAGCTTGCCCCACCCTCGCCGGGAAACATCGAGGCCTCCAATGCTTCCGCGCCCTGGTAATGCTCCTGCGCCATGATGCCGAGCACCTCGTAGAGGCCCATCGCCTCGAACATCGCGTAAAGCGCCGGCGCCTCGGTCGCGTAGACACTGCCGGGAGCCGTGACAGAGGTCTGGGCCTGCGCGGGAAGGCTTGTGGGCACAAGCAGGAACAGGGCGATCAGGGCTGCACGGATCATGTGATCTCCGATGTGGTTCGTCTGGTACCGGACGATGCTTCGGCCCGGGCGCATCGCAAATACCTGACGCGCGCCGGCGATCCTGCCGGAAATCCGCCCGAGGTCAAACCCGTTTTCCAATCATGGGGCCTTGCGCGGCGCATCGCTTGTCGTTATCCCGCCGCCCACGGACGACGTCCAGAACCGCGGAGAGGTGCCGGAGTGGTCGAACGGGGCGGTCTCGAAAACCGTTGTGGGTGCAAGCCCACCCAGGGTTCGAATCCCTGTCTCTCCGCCACCGGGCCCGCTGAAAGGCCAACTCACGACATTGGACCACCACACGTTTCTCACAGCTTGTGGCCCGGCTCCGTTTTTCCCGCTATCCGTAGGAAACCGCGTTAAAATGGGATGTGTTGATGATACCGCGAGACCTTCTGCAGATCGGGCAACGCCATGCCGATGGGCCCGCGTTTCAGGCCCGGATGGCCACGCTGACGGCTCTGCGCACGGATGCGAGCGCCCCCGATGCGGCCCATTGGACACAAGCGTGCCTTGATCAGATCTCCGACTGGCTCGGCGGGCTTGGCTTCGAGATGCACCGCGTTGAGTGTGACGGGCATCCGTTCCTGATCGCACGCCGGATCGAGGACGACGCCTTGCCGCATGTCCTGACCTATTCGCACGGCGATGTGGTGCCCGGTATGGCCGGCGATTGGGACGAAGGGCGCGACCCCTGGACCCTGTCGGAGGCCGGGGAAGTGTGGTTCGGGCGCGGCATTGCCGACAACAAGGGGCAGTTCCTGGTCAATCTGACGGCGGTTGAAGCGCTGCTGGACGCGCGGGGCGCGCTGGGGTTCAACCTGATCTGGTTGATCGAAATGGGCGAGGAAATCGGTTCTCCCGGTCTGGCCGAGATCTGCGAACGGGAAAGCGCTCGGCTTGCGGCGGATGTGCTGCTGGCCTCCGATGGGCCTCGGGTCGCCGCTCAGACGCCGACGCTGTTTCTGGGCGCGCGCGGAGCGGTGACGTTTCGCCTGACACTGAAGCGGCGGGCGGACGGGCGGCATTCCGGCAATTTCGGCGGCGCGCTGCGCAATCCCGCGCTGGAGCTGGCCCACGCGCTGACCACGATCACCGACCGCAACGGCGCGCTGCAGATCCCGGACTGGACCCCCGGTCATGTGCCTGATGCGACGCGAGCCGCATTGCGCGATATCGAGCCCGCCGGCGGCGCGACCGATGCCGATTGGGGCGCGCCGGGGCTGAGCCCGGCGGAAAGGCTCCATGCCTGGTCCTCGGCGGAAGTGTTGGCGTTCCACGCGGGCCATCCGCCGAAACCGGTCAACGCGATCCCGCCGGAGGCCAGCGCCTGGGTGCAGTTGCGCTATGCGCCCGGCACACCCGATGCGCGCCTGACGCAGGCTTTGCGCGCCCATCTCGATGCCCATGGATATCCCGAGATTGAAATCACATCCGACGGCCCCGCGTTCCGCGCCAGCGCGACGCCCGTGGATCACCCGGCGGTGCGCCGCATCGTGGCCACAGCGACGGAGGCCCTTGGCCATCCGCCTGCCGTGCTCCCGTCGCTGGGGGGATCGCTGCCCAATGACATTTTTCGCGACACCCTTGGCCTTCCGACGATCTGGGTGCCGCATTCCTATCCGGGCTGCTCGCAACATGCGCCGAATGAGCATTTGCCCAAGGCACTGCTGGTGGAGGCGACCGGTTTCATGTGCGCCCTGATGGGATCGGTCGCGGGCACCCGCCCGCGCGATTGGCGTTAATCGCTCTCCCAATCGCTGAGCGCGGGATTATCGGGCGCTGCGGGCGGGGTCGATCCTGCGCCAGCTCTTCCCCCAAACAACCCGCCAAGACGGTCGCGAAGGCCCCGCATTGGGCCGGTCTGCGCGGACGGTCGGGCCCGGCTGCGCAGACCCGGCGTCCGCGCATAATGCAATTCGCGCGCCCCGAAGTAGAAACTGACCACCGCACCCAGAAGCCACCAAAGCGGCTCGGGCACTTCCTGCAACCCGATCATGCGCGCCGCAAACGCGTAGGGATCAGCCATCGCATAGCCAAACAGGCCAAACGTCCCAAGCGCCAGCAACGGACGCGGCAGGCGGTTCAACCCGTTGACCATCCGGTCGAACCGGCCCTCGCCCGCGTGCTGAAACTCCGCCGATGCGGCCTCCAGCGTGGCCATGTGAATATCTGCGGCCAGTTCCGCCGCGCGGGTGGCGTTGGGGATGAAGACCTCCGAAATCCCTTCTGCCGCGTCGCCGATGCCCTCGACCGTCTGCCCGATGCCGTTGCTCATCAACCCCATGACGCTGTCCTTTCGCGATGCTGTGCCTCGGTCAGGTGATACCGGGGCGAAATGAATTCCTCGGCGCGCACGATCCAGCCGCCCTTCCCGCCATCCCGGCGACGGGCGTATTTTCGGCTCGCCGCACGGCGATCGGCCAGACGGTAGTAATAATTGCGCCGCGCGATGCCGTAGGCGTCCACCAGGTGATCGGGCGCTTGTTTGAGCGCCGCATGAGCCGCGCGCGCCGTTTGCGGGCCGATCGCGCCATCGACGGCAATATCGAGCCCCATATCCCGCAACAGGCGCTGCAGGATGCGCACAGCGTTGGAGCCCGCGTTGACCTGCATGTCGAACACCGTCGCCTGCAACGGCTGCGGCAGCAGGTGGATGCGCGGGCGGGTAAAGTAATGCTCGATGAACAGATCGGTCGCGAGATCGCGCGTGATCAGCCGCACATCGGCCACGTCGACATCGCCGTCGTGATCAAGGTCGAGGCCAAGGGCCCGCATCGTGTGGATCGTCACACCATGTTTGGTCGCACCGCCCGGATCGTCCGGGTCGTTCACGAAACCGCCCTCACGGGCCACGATGTCTTCTGATATGGATCGAACCGACTGCATGGCTCGCCCCTCCATGCTCTTGTTGGTCCTGAGCCAACGAATCCACCATGGCGGGGTTAAGGAAGTGTTACGCGGTCCGATGACCGCTCAGAGCGGTTGCGAAAAACGCCGAAAGGCCTGAGGCGTGACGCGGGGCTAGCTCTCGCCCGGATCGCGGTAGACGCCCTGTGCTTCAAGGGCGTCAATCACCTCGGCGGGCATGTAGGTCTCGTCGTGACGGGCCAGGATTTCGGTGGCCTGAAACGTGCCGTCGACCAGACGCCCGGTGCCCACCATGCCTTCGCCTTCGTTGAACAGGTCGGGCAGAATGCCGGTATACGTCACGGGAATCGAGGCCGCCCCGTCGGTCACGTTGAAGGTGATCGTCTCGCCCTCGCCGCGTACCAGAGTGCCGGTTTCCACAAGCCCGCCAATGCGAAACGTCTCGTTCGGCGGCGGCGGATCGCTGGCGATTTCGGCAGGGGGGCGGAAGAAGTTGAACGCATCCTGAGACGCCCAGATGATCAGGCCGGTGGACCCGATCAAAGCCACGGCGGCCAACAGAATAACCTGAATGCGTCGTTGGCGTTTCAGACTTCGCATCGCAGTTTCTCCCTACGGAAACACGCCAAGGCCCTTGAGCCCCGCCGTCTCTTCCAGCCCCATCATCAGGTTGGCGTTCTGGATCGCCTGCCCTGAGGAACCTTTGCACAAATTGTCCAGCGCCGCCACGATCTGCGCGCGGCCCGCGCGGCGATCGGCCACAACGCCGATATGGCAATAGTTGGTACCTCGCACATCATGTGTCGAGGGGGCAGTGCCAATTGGCAGCACTTCGATAAAGGCTTCGTGAGCATAGGCGGTGGTAAGCTCGGCGTGGAGCGGGTCGGCTTCGCCCTTGATGTAGCATGTCGCGAGGATGCCACGATTGAACGGCGCGAGATGCGGCGTGAACTGCACGTCGACGGGGCGGCCCGCAGCACGGCTAAACTCTTGATCGAACTCACCTAAATGGCGGTGCGTGCCGCCAAGCGCATAGGCGTTGGCACCTTCGCTCAGCTCGGCGTGGAGCAGGTTTTCCTTGAGCGAGCGCCCCGCACCCGAGACGCCGACGACCATGTTGATAATGATCTCGTCAAGATCGACCAGCCCCGCGGCAATCACGGGCCGAAGCGCGAACTGCCCGGTGGCGGCGTTGCATCCCGTGCCCGCCACCAGCCGCGCCGCGCGGATCTCGTCGCGGTAAAACTCGGTCAGCCCGTAGACAGCCTCGGCCTGAAGCGCGGGCGCGTCATGGCTTTTGCCGTACCATTTGCGATACATTTCAGGGTCGCGCAGGCGGAAATCTGCCGATAAATCCACAACTTTAAGGTCGCGCGGCAAGTCTATGATAACGCTTTGGGATGTTGCATGTGGCAAAGCGCAAAACGCCAGATCAACCCCAGAGAAATCCACATCCTCGATACGGGTCAGATCGGGCAGACCAGCGCCGCGCAGAAACGGGTAGACCGAGGCCATGGATTGGCCCGCTTTGCGGTCGCCCGTCAGCGCCACAATCGTCATATCCGGGTGCCCGGATATCAGGCGACACAGCTCTGCGCCGGTGTAGCCGGAGGCTCCGAGGATGGCGATTTTCTTGGTCATGGCGAGGGCCTTAGCATGCGGCTTTTGGGCCGTTTAAGCCAAACGCGCGGCGCGTTCAAATGATGTGTGGTGATGGTCGCATCAGCCGCGCAAATGGCGTGAATTTTTCTGTCGTTTTTTTGTCGTTTTTTTGTAGTGCATTCGGAATGCGGGCGACAGCACTCCAGCGCGTCAGCCCACGCCTTCGAACTCGATCTTGCGGCGCAGGAAAAGCGTGGCCTTCGCCTGCACCGATTTCGGATCGCCGGTGGTCAGGAAGGCGGCCTCCCCCCGCCCCAGCATCTCGGGGCGGCGGTCGAGGTAATCGGCGAGCGAGGCGGCCACCAGGGAGGGTTGCGAATAGACCGCCACGCCGTCGCCCAACGCATCGCGAAACACGTCTTCGACCAGCGGATAATGCGTGCAGCCCAGGATCGCCGCCTGCGGTTCCGGCATGCGCCGCTTGAGCGCCTCGACATGGGAGCGCACGAGCGCCTCGGCGAGGATCATATCGCCCTGCTCGATCGCATCCACGACACCGCCGCAGGGCTGCGCCTCCACATCGACGCCGATGGCGCGGAAAGCCAGCTCGCGCTGAAACGCGCGGCTCGACACGGTGGCGGGGGTAGCGAAAAGCGCGACCTCCTTCACATCGACCTCACGCGGGGGCGAATTGTCGCCCCAATTGCGTTCTGTCAGCGCCTCGATCAGGGGCACGAAGACACCGAGCACGCGCTTGCCCTCGGGCACCCAGCCCTCCTGCATGCGGCGCAGAGCGGCGGCGGAGGCGGTGTTGCAGGCCAGGATCACCAGATCGCAACCCCGGTCGAACATCGCCTGCACGCCCTCGGTGGTCAGGTTGTAGATATCGTCGGGCTCGCGCGTGCCATAGGGTGTGTGGGCATTGTCGCCATAATACAGGATCGGCAGGTCCGGCAGGCGCTTTTGCACCGCGTCCAGAACCGTCAGCCCGCCCAATCCGCTATCGAAAATGCCAACGGTCATCAGTACCGATCCTTCAGGTTCCTGCGTGCCGATTTTTCCTCGGGCCCGCGATGTTTGTCTTCGAATTCGAACCCGCGTGCGGTTGGGTTGAGCGGGCGTGGGGACAGGGCATAGGTGGTCTGACGCAAATGGTCCATCAGCGCCTTCGCATCACCCGCATGCGCATCGAGATCGGCCCGCGCAATGGGATCGCCGATCACCACATCGACGGGCGAATTCACCCGCTTCCTGAATTCCTTGATCAAAAGCCCCATGCGCAAGGTGCTGTGCAGGTGGCTCATCACCTGGAACAGGCGCGAATTGTGGCCATCGAAGAAGATCGGCACCACACTGGCCTGCGATTTGGCAATCATGCGGGCGGTGAAACTACGCCACATCGGATCCATCGGACGCCCGAAGGGTTTGGCCGCCGTGCTGACCGTGCCGCCGGGGAAAACGCCGATGGCGCCGCCGTCGGCGAGGTAGCGCAGGGCCTCCTTGCGGGTGCCGAGGTTCTGGGCCACCGCCGCCTTGGTGTCGGCGAAACTGACCGGCAGGATGATCTTGTCGAGATCTTCGGCCTTGCGAAACACCTGATGGGCGAGAATGCGGAAATCACCGCGCGCCTGGCTGAGGATGTGGCCCATCATCAGCCCATCGAGGATGCCATAGGGATGGTTGGCGATCAGGACCACGGGGCCCTCGGCGGGGATATTGGACAGCGCGCCCCCGACGATATTCAGCTCGAGGCCATAGCGTTCGACCATGACCTCCCAGAAATCGCGACCCTTGCGCACCTCTTCGTCGTAGCCATCGGCGCGCTTGATCAAGCGCATGCGCCCGGTGGTGTTTTCCATCACCCGGATCACCGCACGGCCGCCCTTGGTCGAGGCGGAATTGGCATAGGAAATCTCTCGCGCCACAGCGCGGGTTTCGCGGTCGGGTCGACGACGGTTGGGCATCTGCTCAGGGAGGCCTCTTGGTGCGGTCTGCTGGGCCTGAGACTACGGCATGGGACGGGTCCGGTCCACCGCATTTGCGCGTGCATTGGTTAACGCCGGGTCCAGCCCCAGAGGCACAAAAGCTCCATCGCGACATGGGCGCCCGCAACGGCGGTGATCGCCGCGGTGTCGAAGGGCGGAGAAACTTCGACCACGTCGCCGCCGACCAGATTGATGCCCGCCAGTTCGCGCAGGAGGATCGCGGCCTGCCCCGAGCTGAGCCCGCCCCAGACCGGCGTGCCGGTGCCCGGTGCAAAGGCCGGATCGAGACCGTCGATATCGAAAGAGAGGTAGACGGGCGCGTCGCCCGCGCGGGCCTTGGCGGCCTGGGCCACGGCGGCGGGGCCTGTCTCATGGACCTCGCGCGCGTCGTGGATATGGATGCCGAGGTTGTCTTCGACGACGGTGCGGATGCCGATATGCGAGGAGCGCGCGACGTCGATCAGGCCTTCCTGCACAGCCGTGTAGCAAAACGTGCCGTGGTCGATGCGGGCCGCGTCGTCATCGGGCCATGTGTCGGTATGGGCGTCCACTTGGATCAGGGAGAGCGGGCCATGGACGGCGGCATGGGCCCGCAGGATGGGCAGCGTGATGGAATGATCGCCGCCGAGCGTGATCGCGGCGGCGCCAGCGTTCAGGATGGTGGCGATATGCGCTTTGATCCGGGCGGGGACATCGGGTGTGTGCGCATAATCGAAGGCCATGTCGCCGTAATCCGCGATGGCAAGCGCGTCGAGCGGGGAATATCCGTCCCAGCCATAGGGCGGATCATAGGGTTGCAGCGCGGAGGCTTCGCGGATCGCACGGGGGCCAAGGCGGGTGCCGGGGCGATTGGTGACGGCCTGATCGAAGGGGATGCCGGTGATCGCGACATCGACGCCCGCGAGGTCCTTGGTATAGCGCCGCCGCAGGAACGAAGTGGCCCCCGAGAAGGTGTTTTCAAAGGCCGCACCCTTGAGATCGGGCCGCGTGAAGGCCCCGTCGACCTCGGTCTTTGCGTCTTCCAATGCCATGTGCTGCGTCCTCCCGCGCTGTGTATGCCTTGCTACACCGCAGATTTCCCGGGACGAAAGCGGGAATTGATCCATCTTGTGCGCGCGAGGCCCCTGCGTGATACGGTGGGCGCGCGAACAAAGGGCAGGTTTATGGGCAGTTGTGACGATCTGAAGGCTGAATTTCTCGAAGGTATGAGCCGGGCCGCGGCCTCCGTGTCGGTGGTGACCACGGATGGGCCTGCGGGGCGTGGCGGGGTGACGGTGTCGGCGATGACGTCGATCTCGGCCGATGGCGAAGCGCCGACGATGCTGACGTGTCTGAACGCGTCATCCTCGGCGCTGCCGCTGGTTCTGGAGAACAAGTGCTTCTGCATCAATGTGTTGCGCCTGGGGCAGACGGATATTGCCGATGTGTTTTCCTCGCGCAGGCCGCCGCCGGGTGGCGACAAGTTCAACGCGGTCAAGGTGGCGGTGATGGACACCGGCGCGCCGGGGCTGACGGAGGCGTTGGTAAGCTTTGATTGCCGCCTGATCTCGGCCGAACGGCACGGCACGCACCACATCTGCATCGGCGCGGTCGAAGCGGTGCGCGTGAGCCCCGATGGCGATCCGCTGCTTTACGGGATGCGGCGATACCTGCGCGCGGAGGCCCATTGAGCGTTCGGGCGGGCGGCGTTCGGGCGGGCGAGGTTCAGGCGGGTTGGGCCGTCTCGACCAGCTTGGCCAGATAGCTTGCCCCCATGGGCGCGATATCGTCGTTGAAATCGAACGCCGGATGATGGAGGCCCGCGCCCGCGCCGGTGCCGAGAAACACATAAGCGCCGGGGCGCTCCTGCAGCATGTAGGCGAAATCTTCGGCCCCCATCTCGGCGCCGGCATCGGCCACAACATGCTCCGCGCCCATCACACCGCGCGCGACATCGGCGGCAAAGGCGACTTGCTCGGCATCATTGACCGTCGCGGGATAGCCGCGCTCATAGCTCAGCACCGCCTCCACGCCATAGGCCGCCGCCGTCCCTGCCACGATTTCGCCGATGCGCCGTTCGACCATATCCTGCACGTCCGGGTCGAAGGTGCGCACGGTGCCGTTCACCATGGCCTCTTCGGGGATGATATTGCTGGCCGAGCCCGCATGGATCTGGGTGACGGAAATCACCAGTTCGTCCGAGGGGCGATGGTTGCGTGACACGATGGTCGACATGGCCTGCGCGATCGCGAGCGCGGGGGGGATCGGATCGAGGCAATCCTGCGGATACGCGCCATGCCCGCCGCGCCCGGTCAGGCGGATGTCGAACGTATCGACGGCGGCCATGATCGGACCGGGGCGGGTGAAGATCTGCCCGAAAGGCGCGCCGGGCACATTGTGCAGGCCAAAGACGCGCGTGATGCCAAAGCGGTCCATCACGCCCTCGCGCACCATCACCTCGGCGCCGCCGCCCTCTTCTTCGGCGGGTTGGAACAGGAGCGCGACGCGGCCCGAGAAATTCTTGGTCTCCGAAAGGTATTTCGCGGCCCCCAGAAGCATCGTCGTATGCCCATCATGGCCACAGGCGTGCATGCGGCCGGGGATCGTCGAGGCATAGTCCACGCCGGTGACCTCCTGCATCGGGAGCGCGTCCATATCGGCGCGCAGGCCAATGGTGGGCCCGGGTCGCCCGCTGTCGATGATGGCCACGACGCCGGTTGTGGCGATGCCCTCGTGGATCGCGGAGATGCCGAAGTCGCGCAGCCGCGCGACCACGAAGGCCGCGGTTTGGTGGCAGTCGAATTCCAGCTCGGGGATCGTATGCAGGTGCCGCCGCCAGGTCTTGAGGTCGTCGGCCATGGCGGCGATGGAATTGATGACGGGCATGACAAGACTCCTGTGGGCGGGGGTACGGTTACCGACGCCTGCACCATCACGCCGCGCGGCTCGGGATGCAACTGCACCGCCGCCCGGAAATCCACTTGCCCCGGCCTTTGCCATGGCGCATCACGCTTGCATGCATGATCTGCCCCAAGACCCGATGGACCGTCTGCGCGCGATCATGGCGCGGCTGCGCGACCGCGAGCATGGCTGCCCCTGGGACGTGGCGCAGACATTCGCCTCCATTGCGCCCTACACGATCGAAGAGGCCTATGAGGTCGCAGACGCGATCGAGCGCGGCGATATGGAGGAATTGAAAGGCGAGCTGGGCGATTTGTTGTTCCAGTCGGTGTTCCACGCCCAAATGGCACAGGATGCGGGCCTGTTCGATTTCGACGACATCGCGCGCGCCATCGGCGACAAGATGATCGCGCGCCACCCGCATGTCTTCGGCAATGAGAGCAACGCGAAATCCGCCGAACAGCAGGTGGCCGATTGGGAAAGTGTGAAGGCCGCCGAACGTGCGGCCAAGGCGAAAGGCGGCGTGCTGGACGATGTGGCGCTGGGCCTGCCGGCGTTGATGCGGGCGGAAAAGCTGCAAAAACGCGCGGGCCGGGTCGGGTTCGATTGGCCCGAGATCGGGCAGGTCCTGGACAAGATTTCCGAGGAGGCGCGCGAATTGGCCGAGGCGCGTGCGCACCTGCCGCAGGAGAAGATCGCCGAGGAAATGGGGGATCTGTTGTTCGTGATGGCCAACCTTGCGCGGCACCTGAAGGTCGACCCGGAGGTGGCGCTGCGCGGGGCGAATGCGAAATTCGTGCGCCGGTTCGAATATATCGAACGCGCGCTGGCCGACCGTGGCAGCAGCCCCGAGCGCAGCACGCTTGATGAGATGGACGCGCTTTGGGACGCCGCCAAGCGCGACGGGCTTTAGCGCGCATTTCAACCGGCGGCGCGCTTTGGCACTGGTCAGTGGCGGCTGCGCAGATAGAGTGCCCCCATGTCCGCGCCTGCCGCCCCCCCATCCAATGTCCCCCTTGCCGCCCTTTGGATGACCGGCGCGGTGGTGGCGTTTTCGTCGATGGCGATTGCCGGGCGGGAATTGTCGACCGAGCTGAGCACGTTCGAATTGATGACCTACCGTTCGGCCATCGGCATGGTTCTGGTGCTGGTGATTGGGGCCGCGGCGGGAACGCTGTCGCAGATCAGGATGAACCGGATGCGCGATCACACCCTGCGCAACGTGTTCCATTTCACCGGCCAGAACCTGTGGTTTTGGGCGGTTGGGGTGATCCCGCTAAGCCAGGTGTTCGCGTTGGAATTCACCTCGCCGCTTTGGGTGATGGTGCTTGCGGCCGTGTTTCTCGGCGAGCGGTTGACCTGGGTGAAGGGGCTGGCGGGCCTGGCGGGGTTCATCGGCGTGCTAATCGTGGTGCAGCCCGGCACGGCCCCTCTGTCGGGTGGCATGGTGGCGGCGGCGAGTGCGGCCTTGGCCTTTGCGATCACAGCGATCTTCACCAAACGGCTGACGCGCGACCAATCCATCACCTGCATCCTGTTCTGGCTGACGGCGATCCAGCTGGCCCTGGGTCTGGCGTTTTGCCTGTACGATGGGGCGATGGCCTGGCCCGCGCTGAGCGCGTGGTCCTGGGTCGTGGTGGTGGCGGTGTCGGGGCTTGTGGCGCATTTCAGCCTGACCAGTGCGATTGCGCTGGCGCCTGCATCGGTGGTGATGCCCATCGATTTCATCCGCCTGCCGGTGATCGGCGGATTGGCCTTTGTGCTCTACGGGGAGCCGCTGGAATGGACGGTGGTTCTGGGGGCCGCGCTGATCTTCGGGGCGAATTACGTCAACATCCTGACCGAACATCGCCGCAGCCGCGCGATCATCCGTTAACGCGCCGTTGCCGATTGTGTCACTTCTTTGACACAGGCCTCCGCTACCTGCGCGCCACGGGCGGTCTGACGTTGCGGAAGAATTGACCGGGCCCGCCCTTTCCAGCCTTAGATGAGGGCAAGAGAGATTGGGACATTACGTCGGGGAGGCATTCATGACCCGTTACACCATCACCGCAGCCGCAGCGCTGCTGGCCACCACATCCATCGCAGCTGCCGGCGGCATCGACCGCAACGGCTTCAACATCTCGCCGCTGTTCGAAGATGGCGATTACGCCGAGATCAGCTTCAGCGCCGTGCGCCCCGAGGTTTCCGGCACCAACGCCGCGGGAACCCTGTCGTCGGGCAACATGACCGAAGACTTCACGACCTTCGGCTTCGCCTACCGCACCGACCTGACCGATCAGCTTTCGCTGGCCTTTGTCTATGACGACGCGTTCGGCGCGGACATCAGCTACGAAGACGCCGCCGCAGGCTTCCCGTTCCGCAACTTCAACGCCACGCTGAGCGGCGTGTCGGCGGCGGCCTACCTGCGCTACCAGGCGACCGAGAACATCAGCATCTACGGCGGCCTGCGCTATGTCGTGATGAGCGCCGAAATCAACCTGATCGCAGGCGGCAACGTCGGACCCGCCCCAATCGCCGCCGATCAGACGCTGGATTACGAATCCGATGGTGCATGGGGCTACACGATTGGCGCCGCCTACGAGATCCCCGAGATCGCCCTGCGCGGCACCGTGACCTACAACTCGGCCACGGACCACGAAAACGACATCGTGTCCTCGATCGCGCCGACCGCACTTGGCCCGGCCGCCGCCACGACGTCCTATTCGCTGCCGCAATCGCTTGAAGTGGCGTTCCAGACGGGTGTCGCGGAAGGCACGTTGGTGATGGGCTCGGTGCGCTGGACCGATTGGTCCGAGGCCGACATTCCGACCCAATCGGCGCTTGGCGTGATCAGCAGCGATGACGTCTTTACCTGGATGGTCGGCGGGGCACGGCGCGTGACGGACGACCTCGCGCTCGTGGGCCGTATCACCTATGAGGCGGGGGATGGCGAAGACGCCTCCAACCTTGCGCCCACGGATGGTTTGCTTGGCCTGTCGCTCGCCGGTGTGTACGACGTCAACGATCAGATCACCCTGACCGGTGGCATCAACTACTCGATCCTTGGCGATGCCACCACGTCGGCCGTGTTCAACGAATTCGAAGACAACAGCGCCTTCGGATTTGGCCTCCGCGTCGGCTACAGCTTCTGAGCCACAAGACCCGCATTCGGAAAACCCCGCCCGCCACCCGGCGCGCGGGGTTTTTTTCTTTGACCGGACCGCCTCCCGCACCCATCCCGCAGGTTTCGGGTCGCGTCCCGCCGCCCATCGCCCTAGACCGCAGCCATGACCCAAACCTCCGTCAGCACGCACGCCTGGACCCTGATGGCCGCGCTCGGCGCGATCTGGGGGGCGTCGTTCCTGGCGATCAAGATCGGGCTGGAGGAACTCCCGTTCCTGACGCTTGTGGCGCATCGCGTGATCTGGGCCTGTCTGATCCTGTGGATCTATGTCCTGCTGCGGCGGCTTGCGATCCCGCGTGATCCGCGCATCTGGGGAGCGTTTGCGGTCATGGGGCTGCTCAACAACGTCATCCCTTTCGGCCTCATGGCGTGGGGGCAGCAATTTATCGAAACCGGGCTGACCTCGATCTTCAACGCGGGCACGGCCATTTTCGGCGTCTTGGTCGCGGCAGCCGTCTTTGCCGACGAACGCCTGACACCGCGCAAGGCGTTGGGCGTATTGGTGGCGTTCTTCGGGGTGGCCGTGGCCATCGGGCTGGAGAGCTTCCGGCAGTTCGACATCCGAAGCCTGGCGCAACTGGCGGTGATCGGGGGCACGATCTCCTATGCCCTTGCCGCCGCCTGGGCGCGCAAGACCATGGCAGGGTTGAGCCCGCAGGTCTCGGCGGCAGGCATGTTGACCGGCGCCAGCCTGATCATCGTGCCGGTGGCGGTGATCATCGACGGCCCCCCGCAGGTCCCCACCCTGCCCCAGACCTGGGCTGCGATTGTATATTTCGGGATCGTCGGCACGGCGATTGCGTACCTGCTTTACTACAGGATCATCGCGCTGGCGGGGTCGGGAAATGCGATGATCGTGACGCTTCTGATCCCGCCGGTGGCCATCGTTCTCGGCGCCCTGGTCCTGGGCGAACGGTTGGCGCCGCAGGCGTTTGCGGGCTTCGCGCTGCTGGCGCTGGGGCTGATCATCCTGGACGGACGCCTGCCCGCGCTTGCGCTCGGGCGCTTGCGCAAAACCTGACTGCGTGGCAAGCCTCCGCCCATGAGCTTGCTCTACAAAAGCCCCGCCGAACTGCGCACCGCACCCGAGAAACGGATCGCGGTCTTTGGTATGTCCGGGCTTGGGAAAACCGTTCTCGCCTCGCGGCTGCGCGCGCAGGGCGATTGGTTTCATTACTCGATCGATTACCGCATCGGCACCGCCTATATGGGCGAACATATCACCGACAATCTCAAACGGCAGGCGATGCAGGTGCCCTATCTGGCGGAATTATTCCGCTCGGATTCCATTTATATCGGCTCCAATATCACCTTCGACAATCTCGCACCGCTTTCGACCTATCTCGGCAAACCCGGCGATCCGGCCAAGGGCGGGCTGCCGTTTGCGGAATACAAGCGCCGCCAGGCCCTGCACCGCCGTGCCGAGGTGAACGCATTGCTGGATACCGCGCCGTTCATTCACCGCGCGCGCGAGCTTTACGGCTATCCGAATTTCGTCTGCGACACCGGCGGGTCCATCTGCGAGGTCGTGGATCCAGCCGATCCCGAGGACGAGGTGCTGAGCGCCTTGTCGGCGCAATGCCTCATGGTCTGGATCGAAAGCCCCGAGGGCCACGAGGCCGAATTGATCCGCCGTTTCCAAAGCAACCCGAAGCCGATTTATTACCAGCCTGCCCTGCTCGACACGCTTTGGCACGATTACCTGCGGGAACATGGGCTGAGCGAAGCGCAGGTCGATCCCGACGCCTTCGCGGTGCATGCCTTTTCCAAGGTGATCCACCATCGCGCGCCAATCTACGCCGCGATGGCGCGCAACTGGGGCGTCAGCGTGACGGCCGCGCAGGTCGAAGCCGTGCGCGATGCCAAAGATGCCATCGAGATGATCGCCGCAGCACAACGCTGAGGCAGGGATCGGGGTCTTTTTGGCCGGTCGAACAGCGCGAAAATCCGCCTCGAAAACCGGCCTCCAGGCTTTTTCGACAAGCCTTGGCCAATTCGTTAACCGGAATTGCGATAAATTAACGCTTTGTTAAGGAATTGCTTGATCGCCACACGCTATGCGTGCAATTTCTTAACAGAAGGTTAATTTCCAGGTGGAGTAAGTAATTCATGGCCCGACGCGCACGTCTTTTTTCGTCCATTGCTGTCACAACCGCCGTGCTTGCCGCGGCACCGCTCCATGCGACAACGGTTGAATTCAACGCCATCTCCACGGCCAGCAGCAATTCAAGCGCCAGTGCCAGCGCGTCCTCGGGCCCGAACGGCACCACCACCTCCGCCAGCGCCAGTGCAAGCGGCCCCGGCGCATCCGCGTCCGCAAGCAGCTCCGGGCCAGTGCCTGCGCGGATCACGTTTGACGAAAGCAACGGGGCGCTGGCCGCGTTTGATCCCAACCGGCGATTTGATCCCTACAGCCAATCTAATCAATACGGTCGTCGTGTAGAAGTCTGGCAGGAAAGTGGGTTCGACGTCGCATTCGACGCGGATATCGCGGGCGATATGCAAAACTACAATATGTCGTTCAGTGACTTGTACATGAGCGATACCGGGTGTTGCGAGGGTGCGTTCAGCTTCATGAATGTGACCCGCCCCGATGGCGCGTCCTTTTCACTCGATGGCATGGACTTCAGAACGTTTGGGCGCTCGCACGAGTTACTCTTCGGATATTTTCAACCCGAACAAGGGTCGTCGCTGAGCGCGGAATCCATGGCCTTTGCAATGATCGACGACGATTTGCGGTTTACCGGCGAACGGGCGGATGGATCCGTCGTAAGCGTTGATGCTTCGACACATCTGGACGTGTCGCGTCCTTTTGAGCCGGTGCAACTCGGCGGTCACCATTATTATTTGCTCGACGATGGCCCCGTCTCGTTGGACCTCGACCCAAGCGAGCTTGGGCAATTGACCGATCTTGTGTCGCTGACCATCAGCGCCGCAGGCGACCGCCGCGATATTTTTGACCGGTCGCTCCCCTTCATGGACCTGTCGTCCGCGATGGCGGCGGGATATGACGCATGCCTGCGCTCGGGAAGCCCAACCCTCTATCAGCGATGCGAAGTCGCCGGGCTTGGGACGTTCATCTTCGAGATGGAATACATGTTCGAACAAAACTATGTCTTTGCGTCATTTCCCGGGGCGCTCAACCTCTCCGTCAACGCCGCCCCGGCCCCCGTGCCGCTGCCTGCTGGCGGTTGGCTCCTGATTGCCGCGGGTGGCATGTTGGTGGGTCTGCGCCGTCGGGCCCGCGCGCGGGCCAGCGCCTGAACACTCGCCCTTCCCTGACAAGACCGTGACACGCCCCCGCCCAAGCGCGGGGGCTTCTTGTTGTCGGGTCGCGTTCCGATTATCTGACGGGTTCCCGTCCCGAAGACGCACCGGACCCACGCGATGCCGATCAAACTGCCCGACAGCCTGCCCGCCTATGACATCCTCGCCCGCGAGGGGGTCATGGTCATGCCCGAGGACAGCGCGTCGAAACAGGACATCCGCCCCCTGCGCATCGGGCTGTTGAACCTGATGCCGAAGAAGATCCAGACCGAGACGCAATTCGCGCGCCTGATCGGGGCGACGCCGTTGCAGGTGGAGTTTTCGCTGATCCGCATGTCCGAGCATGAGACCAAGAACACCTCGTCCGAACATATGGAGGCATTCTACCGACCCTTCGCGGAGGTCGAGGCGACGGGCGAAAAGTTCGACGGCCTCCTGATCACCGGTGCGCCGATCGAGCACCTCGCCTTTGAAGATGTCACCTATTGGGACGAGCTGACCCGGGTGATGGACTGGACGCAGACCCATGTGCATTCGACCTTCGGCATCTGCTGGGGCGGCATGGCGATGGCCTATCATTTCCATGGCATCGCGAAACACATGTTGGAGGCGAAGGCCTTCGGCTGCTTCCGGCACCGCAACATCGCGCCCGCCTCGCCCTATCTGCGGGGCTTTTCCGACGAGGTGGTGATGCCCGTCAGCCGCTGGACCGAAATGCGACAGGCCGAGATGGAAGGCGCGGGCCTCAAGACGCTGGTCGCGTCCGATGACGTGGGCCCGGCGCTGGTCGAGGATACAGCGCATCGTGCGCTCTACGTGTTCAACCATTTCGAATACGACAGCGATACGCTGAAGCAGGAATATGACCGCGACGTCGATGCGGGCACGCCGATCAACGTGCCGGTGAATTACTACCCCGCCGACGACCCGCGCCGCGCTCCGATGAACCGATGGCGCAGCCATGCGCATCTGCTCTATGGCAACTGGGTCTCCGAGCTCTATCTGACCACCCCCTACGACATGGATCAGATCGGTCTGGCGAGCACGGATTTGCGGAAATGAAATTCCTTCTTGGGATCTTGGTCCTCCTCACCGGGGTCGCGATTGTCACGCTTTGGCGCGCCGCTGCCCACGAACGCGCCGCACGGGCCGAGCATCCGCCCGCGGGCCAATTCGTCGAGGTCAATGGCACCCGCGTGCATTACGTCGAGGCAGGGTCCGGGCCGAGCGTGGTTCTGATCCACGGCGCGTCCGGCAATGTGAACGACTGGACCTTCGACATGGTGGCCCGGCTCAGCGACCGCTACCGCGTGATCGCCTTCGACCGTCCGGGCCTTGGCTATACGGATATGATCGGGCGCAACGCCCAGGCCGCCGATCAGGCGCGCTTGCTGGCCGATGCGGCGGCGGCGTTGGGGGCCGAGCGGCCCATCGTTGTGGGCCATTCCTACGGCGGTGCGGTGGCGCTGGCCTGGGCGCTGGAACGGCCCGACGCAGTGTCGGGCTTGCTGGTTCTGGCCGGGGCGTCGCATCCGTGGGACACCGGAACAGGCCTCTATTACACGCTGCTGTCGCATCCGATCAGCGGGCCGGTCCTGGCCAACCTGATCACCGCCTGGGTGCCCGAAAGCTATGTCGCGCGCAGTGTCGAGGCGGTGTTCGCGCCGCAAGACGCGCCCGATGGCTATGTGGCGCACTTTGGTCCCGGCCTGACTCTGCGCCGCTTTTCGCTTCTGGAAAATGCGCAGCAACGCGCGAATTTGCTGCCGCAGATCGAAGCCATGGCGCCGCGCTATGGCGAGATCGAAGTGCCGACCGAGATCCTGCATGGCGACGCCGACCTGACCGTGCCGCTCCACATCCATTCCGAGCCCCTCGCGCAGGCCATCCCCGGCGCCAATCTTGTGGTGATGGAGGGGATCGGCCACATGCCCCAACATGCCGATCCGCAAGCGCTCAGCCAGGCCATCGACCGGTTGCATGCCGTATCGGGTTTGCGTTAAGCGCCCGCAATGCCTAATGTAATAGGCAATAACATTCCCGGTCAGACCGGGCCTTGAGAGGCGGGCAAGCCATGAGCAACAGCCATGTCGGCGCAATCAGCGCCTATTTCGACGACCTCGCCCCCGATTGGGTGCGCGATCAGATCAAGGCGGCCAAGAAGAACCGCGTGCTCGACCCGTCCTATCCCTATGGCAAGCGGATGGAGAAGGGTGCGTATGAAGAGGATCTGGCCGCGCTGCAGATCGAATTGGTGAAGATGCTGGCCTGGGTGCGCGAGAGCGGCGCGCGCGTGGCGGTGGTGTTCGAGGGGCGCGACGCGGCCGGCAAGGGCGGCGCCATCAAGCGCATGCGCGAGAACCTCAACCCCCGCGCGGCGGGTGTTGTGGCGCTATCGAAACCGACCGAGCGCGAGGCCGGACAATGGTATTTCCAACGCTATATCAAGCACTTGCCCGCCGCCGGCGAAATCCGCCTGTTTGATCGAAGCTGGTACAATCGCGGAGTTGTGGAGCAGGTTTTTGACTTCTGCACGGACGCGCAGCGCGAAACGTTCTTTGCCCAACTGCCCGGCTTTGAAAGCACCCTTGTGCAGGACGGGATCCACCTGACGAAGATCTGGCTGAATGTCGGGCGGGCCGAGCAATTGCGCCGGTTTCTCGACCGGGAGGGGGATCCGCTCAAGCAATGGAAGCTGAGCTGGATCGATGTCGACGGCCTGCAGAAATGGGACGCCTATTCCGAGGCGATTGCCGAGACGCTGGAGCGTTCGCACACCACCGCCGCGCCCTGGACGATCATCCGCTCCGACGACAAACGCCGGGCGCGACTGGCGGTGATCCGTGCGGTGCTGCAGGGGCTGGAGTATGACGGCAAGGACAGCGATGTGACCGGCGCGCCCGATCCCGAGATCACCGGCGGGCCCGAGATCTGGTCCGATCCCGGACATGTGACGCGGTAATGCCAAAACGCGGCTACCATCACGGCAACCTCAAACAGGCCCTGGTCGATGCGGCCCTGCGCCTGATCGAGACGAAGGGACCGACGGGCTTCACCCTGTCGGAGGCCGCGAAGAACGCGGGCGTGACCCCGGCGGCGGTGTATCGCCATTTCGAGGGGCGCGAGGATCTGATCGCGGAATGCGCGCGGCAGGGGCACGAGATTTTCGCCGACCTCATGGCCCATGCGTTCAACGGTGGGCAACCCTCGGCACTGACGGCCTTCGAGGCCACGGGCCGGGCTTACCTCGCCTTTGCGCGCAAGTTTCCCGGTCACTACATGGCGATGTTCGAAAGCGGCACATCGGCCAACGCAACGCCCGAACTGGCCGCAGCGGCGAACAAATCGCGCGACGTCCTGGAACGCGCAGCAGAGGCGCTGTCGGCGCATATTCCACCCGAAAAACGCCCGCCCCCGTCGATGTTCTCGGCCCATATCTGGGCGATGAGCCACGGTGTGGTGGAGTTGTTCGCGCGCGGGCGCCCCGGAGCCAACGCGCCGTTCCCGCCCGAAGACCTGCTGGAGGCCGGGATCGGCATCTACCTGCGGGGGCTTGGGTTGATCGAGGCGGATGGGTAGCGCGTCAGCGGCGAATGTCGCGTCCCTGGCCTGCCGTGGGATTGCCTCGGGCGGATTTATTTTTACAGCAAAGAAGGACGCGCTGCGCGCAAGTGGCGCGAGTTACGCAAACAGCTCGTGGCACAGCTCCAGCGCGTCGACCAGCACATCAACCTCGGCCTTGGTGTTGTACATCCCGAAGCTGGCGCGGGCGGTGGCGTTCACACCCATATGTTCCATCAACGGCTGCGCGCAATGGTGGCCCGCGCGCACTGCGACGCCCTTCTTGTCGAGTACTGTCGAGATGTCATGGGCATGGGCCGCGCCCTCAAGCGTGAAGCTGAAAATCGCACCCTTTCCGGCGGACTTCCCCTGCAATTGCAGCCAGTTCAGCCCCTCGAGCCGGTCCTTTGCATAGCCCGCAAGCTCGGCCTCATGGGCGGCGATCCTGTCCATGCCGACGCCCATCATGTAGTCCAGCGCGACGCCAAGCCCGATCTGTTGCACGATACCCGGTGTGCCGGCCTCGAACTTCATCGGCGGATCATTCCAGGTGACCGCATCGCGGTGCACCTCGCGGATCATGTCGCCGCCGCCCAGGAACGGGCGCATCTCGGCCATGCGGTCCTTGCGGATATGGATCGCGCCCGACCCGCTCGGGCCATAAAGCTTGTGGCCGGTGATCGCGTAGAAATCGGCGCCGATCTCTTCCACGTCAACCGGCATATGCACCGCCGCCTGTGATCCATCGACAAGCACCGGGATGTCGCGCGCATGGGCCGCCTCGACCACGGTTTTGACGTCAAAGACGGTGCCAAGCACGTTGGACATGTGGCTCATGGCGATCAGCCGGGTTTTCGGGCCCATCGCGTCGATCACCGCCTGCGGATCCAGATCGCCATTGGCATCCACATCGACCCACACCAGCTTCACGCCCTGCCGCTCGCGCAGAAAATGCCACGGCACGATATTGGCGTGATGCTCGGCAATGGTCAGGATGATCTCGTCGCCTGCCTGCATCCGGGGCATGGCCCATCCGTAGGCCACAAGGTTGATCCCCTCGGTGGTGCCGGAGGTGAAGACAATCTCATCCTCATCCTTCGCGCCGAGGAACCGCGCAATCGTGCCGCGCACGCCCTCATATTTCTCGGTCGCGAGGTTGCTGAGGTAATGCAGGCCGCGGTGCACGTTGGAATATTCCTGTGCGTAGGCCTGCGTGATGGCGTCGATCACCACCTGCGGTTTTTGCGCCGAGGCGCCATTGTCGAGATAGACCAGCGGTTTGCCGTTCACCTCGCGGGCGAGGATGGGGAAATCGGCGCGGATCGCATGGATGTCATAGCTCATATCGATGGTTCCGTCGGAAGCCCGATCCCAAGCAGGGTCAGGACCAGGCTGAGGGTGAAAAGGATGCCCAAAAAGCTCAGCAGCGTCATCAGGAAGACCTGACCGACCGAAGTAAAGCCGTGGAGCACAGTGATGAAGTGGCTCAGAAGCCAGAAAAACAGGGCAATCGCGAGCAACGAGACGATGCCGGCCAAGGGCGGGACAACAAGGGCAAACACCAATTGCACGACTTGCAAGACGATGAAGATGAACTGCAGCCAGGTCACCAGCGCCAGCGCGCCGTCGAACCCGCCGGTGCCGCCGAAGATGTGCCCGATACGGACGATCGCGTGCACGCCGAGGAACAGGAACGCGCCCTGCAAAAGGCCAAGGACCACGGGCGATTGCCCCGTCAGCGGGCCGTCTTCGGGCGGGCCAAGCGCCAACATGACCAAAATCCCGAGGATCATCGACAGCACGATCATCAGCGAAAACGCCAACCAAAGTGCCGCGCGCGGCAGGCCAAGGCGCAGGATCGCCTCAGCGCCTTCGGACGGGTCCGAAACTGTCTGGCGCACCATTTCCATCAGGACCGGAAGCCGCAACAGATCACTCATCTCGGCCCCTCCCATCCCGCGACGCGCAGGTTCATCGTCCAGTTCCACATCAACACCGCGAACCACATGAAGCCCACAACGCTCAGCGCCGGACCCGGCCCGATCATGCCGAAAACCAGCCCGTGGAACAGCTTGAGCGGCACCGCCACCACCAACGCCCAGAACAACGCCAGCCGCGAAGCCGTGGTGTCCGGTTTGCCGCCGAGCAGCTTTGCGATCAGATGACCAATCATCGCCACCCCATAAAACACCAGCGGCAGGATCAGGAACCAGACCATGATTTCCGCCGACAACAGCGCGTCGAATTTGGCATCCACCATGCCCGCGGGCACTTCGACGCCCTCGATCGGACGCACATCGTTGCGTTCGGCGGCGATCGCGGCCTCGAACTCCGGGTCGGGCAGGTTTGCGCGGCGCGAGACGCCGGGCAATTGCGACACGAAGCCCATGGCCATCGCCAGAAGCAGGAACACCAGACCCGTCTTTTCGTCGGCCCCACGCGCCAGCAACCCGGAAAACACCGGGCGCGGGCGCCTGTAGGAGCCGACGATATCGGGGACAAGTGCCATTCGCTTCAGCCCTGCCTGCGCCGCTCCAGCCAGTGCATCAGCCGCGCGGTAATGTCATCGCGCAGATCCTCACTGTCGATTTCGTCAATCGCTTCGGCCAGGAACGCCACCACCAGAAGGTCCGTCGCGATATCGGTGGGCACGCCGCGCGAGCGCAGGTAGAACAACGCCGTCTCGTCAATCGCGCCGGTGGTCGAGCCATGTGAACAGGCCACATCATCGGCGTAGATTTCCAGCTCTGGCTTGGCCTGGAACGAGCTGTCGTCATCGAGAAGGAGCGATTGGCTGATCTGATAGCCATCGGTTTTCTGCGCGCCTTCTTTGACAAGAATCTTGCCTTGAAACACGCCCTCGGCCCCGTTGCGCAGCACCTTCTTATACACCTGGCGACTTTCGCAGCCGACGGCATCATGGGTCACGAAGACCGTGTCGTCATGGTGGAACGGCGCGCCCTTGGCATCGCCCAAGGCGGCCCCGGCCACATGGGCCGAGCAATTATCCCCCACGATTTCAATGACATGCTCATTGCGTGTCATCACACCATTCGCGGTCAGCGTGAAGCTCTTGTACAAGGACTCCGCCCCGACCCGGCCAAACATATGCGTCGCAGCCCGGCGTTCGTGGTCACGGCCCTGCGCGCGGACATGGTGGAACGCGCCGGTGTCGGCCACGTCGATCTCCATGCATTTGTTGAAGCGCGCCGCCGCTGGCCCGAGCTCCAGAATCGTGACCTCGGCGCCCGGCTCGACCTTCACCAGATGGTGCAGGATCGCGTCCGAGGTTTCGTCGCGGTGCAGGTAGATGAAGCACACCGGCTTGGCCGCCCTGCCGGTTGCGCGGATCACCACGCCATCGGTGGCAAATGCGGTGTTGAGCGCCGCCAGGGGCCGCGCCACAGGGTCCTGACCCGCCGTCTCCCGCACGCCATACAGATCACGCGCCCAGTGGATGTCGGTGGACATCGCATCGGACAGACGCTCGATCTCCAACCCCGCCATTTCCAGCGGATCAGAGCGGTCGGCGTCGAACACGCCATCGACAAACACGATGTTCAGCTTGTCGATATCGCCGAACACCGGCGGCTCGTCACGGTCATCGAAGATCGCGGCGCGCGGCGCGCTGGCCTGTACCAGGCTCGCAGGGTCGGTGTAGCGCCAATACTCATCGCGCCGCGTCGGCAGACCCATCTCACGCACGCGGGCCAGCGCGGCCTTGCGCGCCTCCTGCGCCCAGGTCGCGCCGTCGGGCATGGACAGCGCGGCAATCCGCGCCTCGGTCGCATCCATTTTCGCAGCAGGGGCCGCCATTACGCCACCTCCGCCAGGATATCGGCATAGCCGTTCTTCTCGACCTCAAGGGCCAGTTCCGGGCCGCCGGTTTTCACGATGCGGCCATCGGCCATGATGTGCACGACATCGGGTTTGATGTGGTCGAGCAGCCGTTGATAATGCGTGATCACAAGGAACCCACGCCCCGCATCGCGCAGCGCGTTGACCCCTTCGGAGACCAGCTTCATCGCGTCCACGTCGAGGCCGGAATCCGTCTCATCCAGAATGCACATCTTCGGCTCAAGCATCGCCATCTGCAGGATCTCGTTGCGCTTTTTCTCGCCGCCCGAGAAGCCCACATTGACCGGACGCTTCAACATGTCCGCGTCGATCTTGAGATCCTTCGCCTTGGCGCGGATCAGCTTGAGGAAATCGCCCGCGCTGATCTCGTCCTCGCCACGTGCCTTGCGCTGCGCGTTGAGCGCCGTGCGCAGGAAGGTCATGTTGCCCACGCCGGGGATCTCGACCGGGTATTGGAACGCCAGGAACAGGCCCGCCGCCGCGCGCTCTTCGGGGTCCATATCCAGCAGGTCTGCCCCCTCCAGCGTCGCCGCCCCGCCGGTGACCTCATAGCCGTCGCGCCCCGACAACACGTAGGACAAGGTCGACTTGCCCGAGCCGTTTGGCCCCATGATCGCGTGCACCTTGCCGGCCTCGACGCTCAGGTCGACGCCCTTCAGGATCTGCTTGTCTTCTTCTTCCAGTTTTACGGCCAGGCCTTTGATCTCAAGCATGGGATACCTCATCAGGTTGGGCAGCGCGCAGCTCTGCCGGGAAATGGCGCAAAAGGCTCTCGCGGCAACGCTCGATACCTTCTTTGTAGGGAATCGGGCGGTCCTTGACGGCACGCGCCGCCGCAGGAAGATCCGCGATTTCAGTGGGATAGGTCATGTCGCGCCCGATGGATGCGGCATAATCGTGGTATTTCAGACGGCCCTGGTCTTCGGGGTCCAACCAGGTGTTCGCCACGCCGTAGGCATCGGCGACGATCAACCCGTGCAGGCTGGCCGAAAACACATGGGCCGAGGCCGCGATCTCTCGGCAGACCGTCACCGGATCACCACGCACGTCGATCAGGTGCAGCGCCGGATCATCGGCCACCATCTGCGCGAACCGCGGGTCGTCCATCTGGCTGTGATGCGGCACGATTGCGATGCGGTCCCGCCGCGCGGGCGCGGGCCCGATGGCCGCATCCGCCAGAAGCCCGGGATCGCCGAACTCCGTCACCTTCAGGCGCAAAAACGCCGCCGTGATCGGCCCCCGCAGCAGACGCACGCGCACGTTTTCAAGAAACTCCTTGCGCATGAACGGGTTGAGCACCCCCGTCCCCCACAAGATCGGCCCCTCGCCCCGGCTGTGATCGGTCCAATGCTTGGCGATCACATGCATCAGGGACCCCAAGGCAAAGAGCTCCGCCTGTTTCGGGCGCACCTGTTCGACCTTACGGCCCGACACATGCTCCACGATCAGGTGGCTCAACGCATCGCCGAAATTCGGCGCGGGCCAATAGTAAAGGCGCAGCGGCGGTGTCATGCGCGCGTCTCCATCCGCTCTTCCGGCACGCAAAGGAAATTGCGGTTTTCCGGATAATGCTTGACCGACGCCGGCAGCGCGAAACCATGGGCCAGCCGCCAATCGGCGAAGTCGTGGATATTGCCGCGGTCGACCTCGACCAGAAGCACGGGGCGCATACGTTTGATGGTCTTGGACAGGCCCCGCAAGACCTCCATCTCCATCCCCTCGACGTCGATCTTGATGAAATCTGGCGTCTCGTTGGACAGGAAATCATCGGGACGCAGGGTCGCGATGCCGCCCTGCCCCGGCATCATCCGCGCCGCGCCAAGGTTCTTGCGCCGCTCGGACATGGCGAACCCTTCGGCGTCCACATCGGACGCGCCGAAGCCCACATAATCGAACGTCGTGCGGCCGTGCAGATCGTTCATCACAAGGTTCAAAACCAGCAAACGATAGGCTAAAGGATTGGGTTCGAACGGAATAATCCGACCCGCGCCACAAAACAGCCCGGCGAAGAGGCTATGATTGCCCACGTTGGCCCCGATATCCAGAAACGTACCGCCCGACGGCAAATGCTGGCGTATCAGGGCCAGTTCTTCCGGCTCGAAAAACGCGCCGTTGCGGTGCGTGCGCTGAATGGGGTCGCGCTCCATATCGGTCGCGAAGTGGACCGCCTGCCCCTCGATCTCGCACTCCGTCACACCCACGGACGCCAGATCCTCCACGTCCGCACTGAGCAAACGCGCCAAAACGGCATCGCTTTGGCAAGTGCCATAGGCAGTATGGAGGGCGTCGTGGATCACGCGCATGCCCCCCATCCGGGTCGGCCGATAGCATGTCTGGAAGTGCATATCATGGAATCAATCTTGGTCTTTGTTCTCAGCAAATGGGGCGTCCAAGCCAAGAGAAGCGATGGCAATAGGCCGCTTCTGCGGTACCTGTGCCCCATAATGTCGGATCAAGTGCTCCGAGGGTCCCGGTTCCCGTGGCAAGCACAACTGCCAGCAACAACGAAAGACCGGCCACGCCCATTATGATCCGGCGCAGTGGCATGGATCAGCCCACCGACCCTTCCAGCGAAATCGCCACAAGCTGCTGCGCTTCCATGGCGAATTCCATCGGAAGGGCCTGCAACACTTCGCGCGCGAACCCGTTCACGATAAGCGCGACGGCTTCTTCCTCGTCCATGCCGCGCGACTGGCAGTAGAACATCTGATCATCGTCGACCTTGGATGTCGTCGCCTCATGCTCCACCCGCGACGAATTATTCTTCACCTCGATATACGGCACCGTGTGCGCCCCGCATTTGTCACCGATCAGAAGACTGTCGCATTGCGTGTAATTGCGGCTATCCTTGGCCTTGGGATGCATCGACACCAGCCCGCGGTAGGTGTTCTGCGCCTTGCCCGCGCTGATCCCCTTGGACACGATCCGGCTCTTCGTGCGCTTGCCCAGATGCACCATTTTCGTGCCGGTATCGGCCTGCTGCATGTTGTTGGCAATCGCGATGGAGTAGAATTCCCCCTGGCTGTCGTCGCCGCGCAGGATGCAGGACGGATATTTCCACGTCACCGCCGATCCCGTCTCCACCTGCGTCCACAT
The DNA here is from genome assembly GCF_037543845.1 of Gymnodinialimonas ulvae. Taxonomy (NCBI): domain Bacteria; kingdom Pseudomonadati; phylum Pseudomonadota; class Alphaproteobacteria; order Rhodobacterales; family Paracoccaceae; genus Gymnodinialimonas; species Gymnodinialimonas ulvae. The sequence goes on along the minus strand of NZ_JBBIFX010000001.1, from coordinate 716,879 downwards.
CACCTTTGACCGATCCCCCCGGCAATCGGCGCGCTTGGTGACGAAATTGTAGATACCGCCCTTGCCGTTCTCATCGCCCGGAAACCAGTTCTGCACGGTCGAATACTTGATCTCCGCATCGTCCAGCGCGACCAATTCGACAACTGCCGCATGCAATTGGTGGGTGTCGCGCATCGGCGCGGTGCAACCTTCGAGGTAAGAGACGTAGGACTCCTTGTCCGCGATGATCAGCGTGCGCTCGAACTGGCCCGTGTTCTCCGCATTGATCCGGAAATAGGTGCTCAATTCCATCGGGCATTTCACGCCGGGCGGAATGTAGACGAACGAGCCGTCCGAGAAGACCGCACTGTTGAGCGTGGCAAAGAAATTGTCGGTGATCGGCACGACCGAGCCGAGGTATTTCTTCACCAGATCCGGGTGATCCTTGATTGCCTCGCTGATCGAGCAGAAGATCACGCCCGCCTTGGCCAGCTCCGCCTTGAACGTCGTGCCTACGGACACAGAGTCAAAGACCGCATCGACCGCCACCTTGCGATCCTCCGGCCCCGGCTCCACACCGGCCAGAAGCGCCTGCTCCTTCAGCGGAATCCCCAGCTTTTTGTAGGTTTCCAACAGCTTGGGATCGACCTCATCCAACGATTTCGGCTTTTCCTCCATGCTCTTGGGGCGCGCGTAGTAATACTGATCCTGATAGTCGATCTTCGGGTAATCGACCATCGCCCACTCGGGCTCCTGCATCTGCTTCCAGCGTTTGAAGGCCTGCAGACGCCAATCCAGCATCCATTCCGGCTCGCCGTTCTTTTCGCTGATCAGGCGGACGATATCCTCGTTTACGCCCTTGGGCGCGTATTCCATCTCGATCTCGTCGGTGTTCCAACCGTATTTGTACTTGCCGCCCAGATCCTTGACCGCATCCACAGTGTCCTGATCGACGCCATCCTTGACGGCCACATCGGTCTCCATCGCGCTCATCTCAAACCCTCCTGCGGCGACACTTGCGCCAGTTTCCTGCAAGCCCCCCTCAGGCGGGGGCCAATTTCTTTCTTCGGGCGCCAAGCCACGCGTCGCAAAACGCCATGACCTCCGCCTCCGTCGTCTCCGGCCCCAACGACACGCGCAACGCGCATCCCGCCTCGGCCTCCGAATACCCCATCGCGCGCAACACGCCCGATGCCTTGACCTTGCCGCTCGAACAGGCCGAGCCCGCCGAGACAGCAAACCCTGCCAGATCCATCGCCATCACCTGCGTCTCACCCTTCCACCCTTCGGTGAGGAACATCGACGTGTTCGGCAACCTGTCCGCGCCTTTCCCGACAAAAATAGTCGATTGTGCGCCGGCTTCCAGAGCACCTTCTAGAATATTTCTAAGTTTTTCCACCTCGGCCCAGACGCCCCGCCCCAAATCTTGCGCTGCCGCCTCGGCTGCGGCCCCAAATCCGGCAATCCCGATCAGGTTCTCGGTCCCATGGCGTCGCCCCAACTCCTGCCCGCCGCCGCGAATGCGCGCCTCAACATCAAGCCCGCGCTTCATCACCAACGCGCCGACCCCCTTGGGCCCGCCGATCTTGTGGGCCGACACGAACACCATCTCCACCCCCGACCAATCAAACGCCAACGGCACCTTGCCAAAGCCCTGCGTCCAATCGCTCACGGCCAGCCCCGCGGGCATCTTCTGCATCACACCGGTCTCGGAATTGGCCACCTGCACGCAGGCGCGCCCCGGCTCCGGCACCGCCACGATCCCGTCCCGCGACACCGCCAGATCCTGCGCGCCCCAGGCCAGCACCGCGTCATGCTCCACCCCGGCCACCGACAGCCCGCGCCCCGCCATCGCCAAACCGGCCGCCTCGGTCGCGCCCGACACAAACACTACATCCGCCGCCTGCGCGCCCAAGGCCTCGGCCACCTGCGCGCGCGCGCGCTCCATCATCGCCTTGGCCGCGCGCCCTTCCGCATGGACAGACGACGGATTGCCCAAGATATCCATAGCCGCCCCCATCGCGTCCCGCGCCTCCCGCCTCAGCGGGGCGGTCGCATTCCAATCAAGATAGACCCGCGCCCTCACACCACGCTCCCCGGCCCGCCACAAAACGCGCCCCCGCTTCCTTGTTTCAAAAATACTCCCGCCGGAGGCTCCGCAGCCTCAACCCGCACAGGCCACGCCATGTCGCGCCCCCGCCCGCGACACGCACGACCCCGCGCGCTACTCATCCACCAACTCAAACAGGTTCGGCACCGCCGGGCACGGCACAAGATCGTTCTTCACCACATCCGACAATCGCGTCTGATGCAGGAACACATAGACATGGGCCGAGAACCCTTCCCACAACCGGTTGGTCAGGCTTTGTGCTCGGCTGCCCGACGCCCCGCCCGAGGCCCCCGCCCCGGTGTGCAGCGCCGAGACCGTCTCATCGACCGCCTCGAAAATCTCCACCACGCGGATATCGCTGGCCATGCGCGCCAGCTTGTAGCCTCCGCCGGGCCCACGCACCGACGTCACCAGATCGGCCCGGCGCAGCTTAACGAAGAGCTGTTCGAGATACGGCAAAGAGATGTCCTGCCGCTTGGACAATTCCGACAACGGCGTCAGGGCGTCTTCGGGCTGTAGCGCAAGGTCGGCCATCGCCACCATCGCATAGCGCCCCTTGGTGCTCAGTTTCATCGTCACCCCCGAAAAACAAGGGCGCAACCCGCCCTTCCGATTGACCTTTGCGGCCCTCCCGCTTAACTGCGGATAACTTTGGGGCGCAGCGGACGTACGCGCCCCAATTTGGAATCGTTCTAAGGACACTCAGGCGGCCCGTCAAGAAAGCCGCCCAGGTCCCGAGCACGCGAAGACACACGAAGGAGACAGGATGCCCGAGGTCATTTTCCCCGGACCCGAAGGCCGGCTCGAAGGCCGCTATCACCCCCAGAAGGCCAAAGACGCTCCGATCGCGATCATCCTGCACCCGCATCCTCAGTTCGGCGGCACGATGAACAATCGCGTCGTCTACAATCTGCACTACGCTTTCCATCAGATGGGCTTCACCGTGCTGCGGTTCAATTTCCGGGGCGTGGGCCGCTCGCAAGGCGAATACGATCAGGGGATCGGCGAGCTCTCGGATGCCGCGAGCGCGCTCGATTACCTGCAGTCAATGAACCCCAATTCCAAGCATTGCTGGGTCGCCGGTTTCTCTTTCGGTGCCTGGATCGGCATGCAACTTTTGATGCGCCGTCCCGAGATCACCGGCTTCATCTCGGTCTCGCCGCCCGCCAACATGTACGACTTCTCGTTCCTCGCCCCCTGCCCGTCCTCGGGCCTGATCATCAATGGCACCGCCGACCGGGTGGCCAAACCGCAAGACACCCGCATTCTCGTCGACAAGCTGCACGAGCAGAAGGGCATCACGATCACCCATGAGGAGATGGAGGGCGCGGGCCATTTCTTCGAAGACCCCGCCATGGATCCGATGATAGACCATGTGCAGACCTACGTCCGCCGCCGCCTGACTGAAAACACACGGTAAACCGACATGAGCCGCCTTGCCCAAGAGCTTGCCGAACAACTCGCAATCGACACAGTGGACGCCGCTGACAAGCTTGGCGACGAGACCCTGACCGAGACGATTGCAAAATCCGTCGGCGCGTCCTCCCCCACCACCGAAGAGCTGTTCCGCACCGCCGTGCGCACACTCGTCGCCGAGCGCCGCGCCCGCCGTCTTCTGCAGGAAAAGCTTGCCGTGATCACCGCGCCGCCGCCATCCTAGGGTGAGCGTCGTCCGGCAAGACGCTGTAATCTAATACTATATCATCACAAACGCCCTGTGGATACAGGCCGCAATCCCTTGCGTGGCCCTCAAAACGTAGGGCGCAGGCCCCGCCGGATCCGGAACGAGCACACACTTTTCTCGAACTCTGCCCTGATGCTCACCCGCGACACCGCGCCTCGCGGTATACCATCGTATACCCCCTTCCCAGACCGCCCTGCCTCCGTTAAGACGGGCGCAAATTCTCCTACCCCGGACCGGAGGGCCTCCAATGACCACCCCAGACATCATCTACACCAAAGTTGACGAAGCGCCCGAGCTGGCCTCCGCCTCGCTCCTGCCGATCATCCAGCGTTTCGCCTCGGCCGCGGGCATCACGGTGGGCACCAAGGACATCTCGCTGGCGGGCCGCATCCTGGCGACCTTCCCCGAGCACCTCAGCCAAGATCAACGCATCCCCGATGACCTCGCCGCCTTGGGTGAGCTGGTCAAAACCCCCGACGCCAACGTCATCAAGCTGCCCAACATCTCCGCCTCGGTCCCGCAACTCGTCGCAGCCATCGAAGAGTTGCAGGCCAAGGGCTACGCGCTCCCCGACTACCCGGAAAACCCGCAAACCGACGCCGAAAAGGCGATCCGCGCGAAATATGACGGCATCAAGGGATCCGCCGTGAACCCGGTCCTGCGCGAAGGCAATTCCGACCGCCGCGCCGCCGCCGCCGTCAAATCCTATGCACAGTCGAACCCACACCGCATGGGCAAATGGACCGCAGACAGCAAGACGCGCGTTGCCGCCATGTCGGGCGGGGATTTCTTCTCCAACGAGGTCTCCGCGACCCTGCCCAAGGCCACCGGCGCCAAGATCGTGCTCGAAACCGCCTCCGGCACCACGACGCTCAAAGACGGTCTCACCTACCCCGCCGGCACCGTGGTCGACGCCACCTACATGTCGGCCGCCGCGCTCGACGCGTTTCTCGCCGCCGAGATCGAAAAGACCAAAGCCGAAGGTGTCCTGTTTTCGCTGCACATGAAGGCCACCATGATGAAGGTGTCGGATCCGATCATCTTCGGCCACGCCGTCAAAACCTTCCTCGCGCCCGTCTTCGAGCAATTCGGCGATGAAATGGCCGCGCTTGGCGTGAACCCCAATTCCGGCCTCGGCGACCTGCTGGAACGTGTGAACGGACATTCGGAAATCATGTCCGCCATCGACGCCTGCATGGCCGACCGCCCCCCGATGTACATGGTCGACAGCGACAAGGGCATCACCAACCTGCATGTCCCCTCCGACGTCATCATCGACGCCTCCATGCCCGCGCTAATCCGGGCCGGTGGCAAAGGATGGGGCCCGGACGGGGCCGAGGCCGACGCGGTCTGCGTGATCCCCGACAATTCCTACGCGCCCGTCTATGACGAGACGATCAAGTTCTTCAAAGCCAACGGCGCGCTTGACCCTGCCACCGCAGGCACCGTGCAAAACCTTGGCCTGATGGCGCAGAAGGCCGAGGAATACGGCTCCCACCCCACCACCTTCGAGATGCCCGAGGCGGGGACCGTCAAGATGATCCTCGACGATGGCACGATCCTGCACTCCCACGATGTCGCAAAGGGCGATATCTGGCGCTCGGCCTCCGCCCGCAAGGCGCCCATCGAAGACTGGGTGCAACTGGCCATCTCGCGGCAGAAGGCGACCGGGTTCCGCTCGATCTTCTGGCTGGATGAAAACCGCGCCCATGACGCACAGCTCATTGCCTACGTGAAGCCGATCCTGGAAGCCGCTGGCGTTGCGGATAAATTCGAGATCATGGCCCCGCGTGAGGCCACCCGCGCCTCGCTTGAGACCATCACCAAGGGCGAAAACACCATCGCGATCACCGGCAACGTGCTGCGCGATTACCTCACCGACCTGTTCCCGATCCTTGAATTGGCGACCTCGGCCAAGATGCTGTCGATCGTGAAGCTGATGCAGGGCGGCGGGCTGTTCGAGACCGGCGCGGGCGGCTCCGCGCCCAAGCACGTCCAACAATTGCACGGCGAAAATCACCTCCGCTGGGACAGCCTCGGCGAATTCTGCGCCCTGGGCGAAAGCTTCAAGTTCCTCGCCGACGCGCGCGGCAACGCCAAGGCGCAGGTGCTCGGCGACGCGGTGGAACAAGCCACCCAAGGCATCCTCGACGACAACCGCTCGCCCGGGCGCAAACTTGGCCTGCCCGACAACCGCGACAGCCATTATTGGTTCGCCCGCTATTGGGCCGAGGCGCTGGCAAACGGCCCCGATGCCGACCTTGCGGCGGAATTCGCCCCCATGGCCAAGGCGCTGGCGGACAGTGAGGCCACCATCATCGCAGAGCTCGACACCAGCGCGGGCGCTGCGGCCGATACCGGCGGCTATTACATGAACACCGATGACAAACTCGCGGCGGTCATGCGCCCCTCGGCCACGCTTAACCGCATCATCGGCTAGCCCGCGCGCCCCGTGTCTTGGGGCTGTCAAGGATCGCGCCACGCGACGGCCCATGGCCGCTTGTCCTTGATCGCCCCACGCCTGGGAACACGTTCGATTACGCGCGTTCAGGGCAGACCTGACCCTGAACCGCGTCTCCGCAGAACACTCCAACCCCATGCTCGCGCGCAGACACCAGCCAATTGCCGGGATGGGGAACGGGGTGAAGGACAGCCCGGCACGGCGCGCCCCTTGCCACCCACGCCCCACTCCGCTCTAACCGAATACAACCCAGACGCGACCCAACAGGACCGCCAAAATGACCAAAATCAAGGTAGACAACCCCATCGTCGAGATGGACGGCGACGAGATGACCCGCATCATGTGGGCGTTCATCAAGGAAAAACTCATCCTCCCCTACCTCGACATCGACCTGCTCTATTACGATCTGGGCATCGAAAGCCGCGATGCGACCGACGACCAGATCACCGTCGACGCCGCCGAGAAAACCCTCGACGTGGGCGTGGCCGTCAAATGCGCCACAATCACCCCCGATGAGGCGCGCGTCGAGGAATTCGGCCTCAAGAAGATGTGGCGTTCGCCCAACGGCACCATCCGCAACATCCTCGGCGGCGTCATTTTCCGTCAGCCGATCATCTGCAAGAACGTCCCCCGCCTTGTGCCCGGCTGGACCAAGCCCATCGTCGTGGGCCGCCACGCCTTTGGCGACCAGTACAAGGCGACGGACATGAAGTTCCCCGGCGCGGGCACGCTGACGATGAAATTCGTGGGCGAAGACGGGACCGAGATCGAACACGAGGTCTACAAAGCCGACAGCGCGGGCGTGTTCATGTCGATGTATAATATCGACGCCTCGATTTACGACTTCGCGCGCGCCTCGCTCAATTACGGCCTCAACCTCGGCTGGCCGGTCTATCTTTCGACGAAAAACACCATCCTGAAACAATACGATGGCCGCTTCCTCGAAATCTTTCAGGAGGTCTTCGATGCCGAATTCAAGGACGCCTTCGAGGAAAAGGGTATCTGGTACGAACACCGCCTGATCGACGACATGGTCGCCTGCGCGATCAAATGGAACGGCGGCTTCGTCTGGGCCTGCAAGAACTACGATGGCGACGTGCAATCCGACGTCGTGGCGCAGGGTTTCGGCTCGCTCGGCATGATGGCCTCCGTCCTGATGACCCCCGATGGCAAGATCGTCGAGAGCGAAGCCGCCCACGGCACCGTCACCCGCCATTACCGCAACCACCAGGAGGGCAAGGCGACCTCCACCAATTCCATCGCCTCGATCTATGCGTGGACCGGCGGGCTCAAGCACCGCGCCAAGCTCGATGACAACGCCAAGCTGATGGAATTCGCCGAAACGCTGGAGCGCGTGATCGTCGAAACCGTCGAGGCCGGCGATATGACCAAGGATCTCGCGCTGCTGGTCGGCCCGGATCAGAAATGGCTGACCACCATGGGTTTCCTCGAAAAGATCGACGAGAACCTCAACAAGGCGCTGGTGGGCTAAGGCGCAGCGCTCCGCCCACATTCCTGGGCCACGCCGCCACATCCGGCCTGGCCCGAAAACCCTTTCGCATCCTGTCGTTGGGTGCGGCGGGCGTGGGCACTTTGATCACCGCACAGCGCGGGGTCTTCCATTGAAATTCGGGAGGTCTGCACGGCTTGGCGTGTCTATCCCGGCGCGCACGTCGCCGAATGCCGGGACATCGCGCATGGGGCGATTGGGTTGCTGAACGCGGCGACCTGTTTCCGATCGCCGCCGCTCCTGTCCGGGTTGCTGCGCCTCACCAAGCGCCATCGCATCTCACAAAAACACCGCCCTGACATGTCGCGGTTACAATCGCGTGCGACACTGCCGCTATGATCGTCATGCACCACAACCCCGACTGCGGCACGTCGCGCAATGTCCTGACCCTGATCCGCGCCACGGGCGTTGAGCCTGAGGTTATCGAATACCTGCAAACCGGCTGGAGCCGGGCGCAGCTTCTTGGCCTGTTTGCCGCCGCCGATCTCACCCCGCGCACGGCCCTGCGGACGTCGAAATCTCCCGCCGAAGAGCTTGGCCTGACCGATCCGGCGACATCCGATGCCGCCATCCTCGATGCGATGCTCGCCCACCCGGTCCTGGTGAACCGCCCCATCGTCTGCACGCCCAAAGGCGTGGCGCTGTGCCGTCCGTCTCATACGGTGGTTGACCTGCTGCCCACGCCGCCCGATGGCCCGGTGCTCGACGAGACCGGCACGCAGATCTGGCCCGCCCCCTAAGGCGCACCAGGCCTCAACCACGCCCCTCCGCGCGGCACGGACGCGGATCAATACCCGCGCCCGTCCCGTCGCTTCGGTGAGGACCGTCTAATCGGCGGCGTTCCGTGAGTGATCGACGCAGCCCACACTGCCCCGCGGGCGCGTCCGACGGTCCGACCGGATCCTGCCCCGTGAGCCTGCCTTCAAACGGTTAAGAAATCGTGTCGCTGGCTCAAGCGTTCACGTCCACCACGACACGGCCCCGCACGCCCCCCTTCAGGATTGCACGCCCAAGATCGGGCAGATCGGCCAGCGTCGCGGGCTCCACCATCGCCTCGAGCTTGTCCATGGGCAGGTCCTTGGCGATGAAATTCCACGCCCGCACCCGGTTTTCATAGGGCTGCATCACGGAGTCGATGCCCAACAGGTTCACCCCGCGCAGCAGAAACGGGATCACCGTCGCCGGAAGGCCCGCGCCCCCCGCAAGGCCCACCGCCGCGACCGAGGCGCCGTACTTCATCTGCCCCAAGACGCGCGCCAGCATGTCGCCGCCCACCGCATCGACGCAGCCCGCCCAGGTCTCGGCCTCCAGCGGACGCTTGACCGTCTCGTTCAATTCCTCGCGCGCCACGATCCGCGTGGCCCCCAGCGATTTGAGGTAGCCTTCCTGCTCCGGACGGCCCGTGACCGCGGCAACCTCATGACCGAAATTGGCAAGGATCGCGGTTGCGACCGAACCGACACCCCCGGCAGCGCCTGTCACCAAAACCTCGCCATTTCCGGGCTTTAGGCCGTGATCTTCAAGTGCCATGATCGCCAACATCGCGGTGAACCCAGCGGTGCCCACGGCCATCGCCTGCCGCGTGCTCAGCCCCTCGGGCAACGGCACCAGCCAATCGGCCTTCACCCGCGCCTTCTGCGCGTAGCCGCCCCAATGCGCTTCACCCACGCGCCAGCCGGTCAGCACGACCTTGTCGCCCGGCTTGTAACGGTCGTCATCCGAGGCCTCGACCGTCCCCGCGAAGTCGATGCCCGGCACATGCGGATAATGGCGCACAAGCCCGCCGCCCGGCCCGATGCACAACCCGTCCTTGTAGTTCACGGTGGAATATTCGACGGCCACCGTCACGTCGCCCGCGGGCAATTGGTCTTCGGTGATTTGCTGGATCGAGGCGCTGGTTTTGCCCTCGTCATCCTTTTCGACCATCAAGGCGTTGAAGCTCATCTCATCTCTCCCGTTACATTAAGATCGCGCCGTAAGCCCTTGCGATCAATTCCAGAATTTTTCCCGTACCTCGGCGTCGAAACTGCCCTGAGGCGTTTCGAGGTGCAGCGGCGTGCCCGGGTCCCAATGGGTCATGCGGACCATGCCGATGGCCACGCCTTCCCCGAAATCCGGGCTGATCGCGGCCGAAGTCACCTGCCCCACCTTGCGTGAGCCCGCCAGCAACGGCCAGGGCCGGTCGCTGGACGGCAACGCCTTGGCGTCGATGGCGATCGGGCGCACTTGCTTGACCGGGCCTTCCATAGCCACCCGTAGCAGAGCGTCGCGGCCAATGCACCCGATGGCCGTGGCCGTGTTGCAGAACCGGCCAAGGCCGCATTCATGGGGCGTGTTGTCGTCCGTCATGTCATTGCCGTAGCTCAACAATCCGCCTTCGATCCGCTCGATCGCGTTCGGGCACCCCGGATGCACATCCAGATCGCGGCCCGCCTCCATCAATGCGTTCCACATCGGCATGCCGTTGTCGTAGCCGCCGACGTAAATCTCGAAGCCGCCCTGTTTCGAATAGCCCGAGCGCGCAACCGCAAAGCTCTGGCCGTTGAAATCGAACCAGCCGAAGCGGAAGAACCGCACGTCACGGATCGCGTCGCCGAAGACCCGCGCCATCAACTCGTCGGCTTTCGGCCCCTGCACCGCCAGCGGCGCGACATCGGGTTCATCAACCAGCACATCCAAGCGGTAGCCATAGGCCACACCCTTGACCCACAACAACAAATCGCTGTCGGCAATGGAAATCCACCACCGATCCTCGGACAGTTTCAGGATCACCGGGTCGTTCAACATACCCCCCGTCTCGTCGACGACGGGCATGTAATAGCATTGCCCCGGCAGCATGCCGCGCAGATCGCGCGGGGTCAGCATCTGGATCAGCTTGCCCGCATCGGGGCCACGCACTTCGACCTGACGTTCGACCGAAACGTCCCAGATCTGAACCGCCTCCTTGAGGTGGTGGTAATCCTCTTCGACCGAGCGGAACACCGTCGGCAAAAGCATCCGGTTGTAGATCGTGTAAGCTTTCGCGCCAGCGGCCTCGACCCCATCCGAGAACGGGGTGCGGCGCAGACGACGAGAGGGCGAGATCAGGGCCATGGCTGGGTCTCCTTACCTTGGCGAATGGTCTTTTGTGTCATAGGCTTGGGGCCTGCATGTAAGGGACCCGTCCGATGAGATTTCGCGTTATCGCAATGCTGCTTGCGGGCTTGATTGCAACCCATGCCGCGGCTCAGGTTCGGCAGGCCGATGTCACGGCGGCGGCGATCCTGACGGGCTTCGTGAATGCCGACGTGGCCGCGATCCAACGGCACGCCACCACGGTCAGCGCCCTGCGCCTGCAACGCATTGTGGATGGAGAGATCGACGCCGCGACCCTGTTTGACCCCGCAGCCGCGCAGGCGGCCGCGCAATGGGATGGGCAGATGCATCCGGCGCGGTTCGAACGCTACCTCGCAGTCGTGCCCTTCGCCATCAGCGGCCCCGATGGCCCCGTGTCGCTGAGTGCTGGCGCGGGCGAGCTCTATTTCGTGCTGCGCCTTGCCCGCGATACGGACTACAGCCCATGGGGCTACCAGGGCGTGGGCCGCATGCCCCGCGCCAGCTACGAGGCCCGCGCCGCCGATCCGCCCTAGTCCCATTCCGGCACCTCATCCGGCATGAACGGCAGATCGGTGTCCGTGGTCTTGACCCCAAGCGCCGTCAGCGCGCCATGGACTTGGCCCCGGTGGTGTGTCTGGTGGTTGAACAACTGCATCACACACAGGTCGCGCGGCTGCGTCATGTCACGCCCCGCAGCGCCTGAATACCACGTCAGATCCCCGTCAAAATCGCTGCCATCCGTGCTCCACGCCCAGGCGGCGATACGCGCGTCAAGCTGCGGACGCGCGGCCATCAGCGCGGCCCAATCATAGGCCCCCGCCGTCTCGGCCAGTGGCGCGTCCGGTCCCGGCCCCCCGTCAAAGCGTGCGATCCAGATCATGTCGCCCCAGAACGCATGGCTCAGCGTGCCCTGGATCGAGCCCCAGAACAGCCCGCAATCCGCCTCGCGCTGCGCGGCACTCAGCCCATCGCAGGCGTGATACATCCACTGGTTCTGCCACGCGTTGTAGCGCGCCATCACGCGCGCATAATCGGGGCCGACCACTTACTTGCCGCCCGCCTGTCCGCCCCATTCGATGGGACAGATTTCCGCCGACTTGCCCGAGAAATCCCACATCTTGCCGAAATCGCGCACCTTGGATTTCAGGCCGCGCGCCGCGATGATATCGGGCCCCATCCAGTATTTCGAATTGGTGATCATCACCGGATGATCCGGGCTTGCACCGTCGATCATCTCGATCTCGCCCTGAATCTTCTTGCCCACGAACAGCCCGCGTTTCTTGCCGTCGCGGGTGATCTCGACCTTCTCACGCTCCGCGGACACGATGTCGGACACCAAAAGCGTAAACAGCCCCGTGGTCCCGCCAGCCGCGCCCGAGAAAATCTCCAGCAGCCCCTGATACGCCTTGCCCGACGCGCGCTCGTCGACATAGGCCGCCACCTGCCAGCCGCCTTCGGCCATCTTGCCGGGGATGTAGACCATCAGGCCCACGTTCAGACCGCTCAGGTCTTCGCCCTCGAAATGCCCCTCGTCGATGGCAATTCCCATCCACGCCTTGCAATCGCCGTCGGTCGGCTCGTGCTTGCCAAGGCTCACGACGCACGGACAAAACACCGTGCACGAGCAATTCAGGATCAACTCGCCCTTGATGGCCCAATCGCGCGGCTTCATCTGCCGCCGCTTGGGGTTGTCCATGCGTTGATCAATGCGCTGGCTGACGGGCAACCGATCCGCGTCGGGGCGTTTCTTTACGGCCATGAAATCTCTCTCCTCATGGGGCAAGATACGGGTATGCCAACACACCCAATCCGCCCAAAATCAGCACCACTCCCATGGGCTTGGTCACATAATGCCCGATCTGGGGCAGTTTTTCGATCACCATGAACAACGTGGCCAATCCCATCCACAACAGGCTCATCATGCCGCCCACAAACCCAAGCGCCATGAACCCCCAACAACACCCTGCGCAAAACGCGCCAAGGCCCGCGCCCATGCGCATACCCCCGGCAAAGCCCGTGCGCCAATGGCCCAGGAAGTAATTCATCGGCGCGTGGCACACCCCGTGGCAGACCTCTTTGGCGCGGGTGAACTGAAACCCGCCCACCGCGATCAACAATCCGCCCGCGATCCACGTGCTCTGCGCGATGCCCATCGCGTCGATCACACCGGCGCGCAGCAGGCCGATCTGCACCATCGCGAAGATCGCGGCCACGCCGACCCACACCACGGAATAGCCGCCCAACACACCCAACCACCCGGCCCGTGTGCCATCGGCCGACGCCATGAGACGCTCATAATTGACCAACGTGGGCACCAGCGTCGGCAGCATCATCGCCGCCATCATGATCGACCACATGCCAAACAATGGCCCGAACCGCGTCATGGCCGACATATCCATGCCGCCCATCTCCATGCCGTCCATGCCCGCCATCCCGTCGGTCGCCATCGCGTCGGAGGCCATCTCACCGGCGGCCATCTCGCCACCGTCCATGGCCATGCCGTCCGCGTCGCCGTCCATGGCCATGCCGTCGCCTTCCATGGCCCCGGACATTTCCTCCGCCCCGGACATCTCCATGGTATCGGACATCTCCATGCCGCCCATGTCCATGCTCATCCGGCCGACCCAATCCAGCCCCATGCCCGTCGCCATCTGGTACAGAATGACCCACGCGACCAGAATGCCGCCAAAGAAGCCAAGCCAGAGTGTGTTGCGCACGAGATGCATGGAAACGCTCCTCCCAAAGGCGATTCTGCTTGGCTTTCGCTATGTCAGACATTTAAATGTCTGACAAATGAAAATCGATCCAAACTCCTCCGCCGATCTGTCCGTGCAAATCGCCGCCGCAATCCGCGATGCAATTGTCAGTGGCAAGCTCATCGTCGACGAACGCCTGCCGTCCGAGGCCGAGCTGGCCGATCACTTCGACGTGTCGCGCTCCACCGTGCGCGAGGCGCTCAAACGGCTGGCCGCGCAATCGCTGATCCGCACGCAACGCGGCGCATTTGGCGGCGCCTTCGTGAACCGGCTGTCTTATGAGGATGCCTATCGCGGCCATATCACCACCTCGACGCTGCTTCTGGGCATGAACAACGTCAGTTTCGACACCGCCTGCGAAGCGCGGTTTGCGCTGGAACGGGCCTGCGCGCGCCTGTCCGCCGCGCGCCGCGATGCCGACCACCTCGCCACCATGCGCGCCGAGATCGTCCGCCAGGCACAACCCGGCCTCTCGGACGAGGCGTTCTGCGCCTCCGACGTTGCCTTTCACCGCGCGCTGGTCGACGGGGCGGACAACCCGGTGATGTCCTATCAACTCGCGGGCGCGGTCGAGGCGATGCAGCCGCTGATGAACATGATCACCTTCACCGCGCGCGACCGCGCCGAAATCGTGCGCCTCCACGCGCTGATCGCCGACGCCGAAGAGACCCGCGATGGCGAGGCGGTCGTCGCCGCCCTGTCGGAACTTGAAACCTACACCAAGGCGCTCGCCCAATCCGTCTTCGCCGCCCGCGCCAAGTCTCAAAGCGCGTCCGACGGCACCGCCCCGTAAATCCGGGTCAGCATCGCCGCGCCCACCAGCATCGTGATGATATCCACCGCCGCTCCGGCAAGGCGGAACCCGACTTCCCTGCTGGCATCAAAGCTCTCGCCAAGGTCCGGCGTGAGGGCCACAACCAATCCGTAAAGCACGCAGGTCGCCAAAGCCGCCCATAGGCTCGCGCCGAAAATCGCACGCCCAAGGCTCCGGGTCGCGCGCCAAGACGCCCCAAGCGCAAGCCCCTGCCCGTCCAGAACCGCGATCGACGGCAGGCCAAGACCGATCCGCAACAGCAAAAAGATCGACACCCATACGCTCACGGCAATCATTGCGATGAGCGATCCGATCAGCCACGGGGAAATGCCCCCAAGGCGCATCCAATCGGCAACAAAGAGTGCCCCCAATACGTCCAAAGCGCTGGTGCCCAGAGCCAGGAACAGGCCAAGGACCGGCATGCACACCAACACCACAGCGCTCATTGTGGCGACACTTCCGATGACGACCCACGCCACCATGTATTTCCCGATAATGACCAACCGCATCCGCGGGATCACCCGCGCGGTCTCGCCCAGATAGATGAACCGGTGCCATGCTGACGCGACGATCCCGAGCATCCCCAGAAACAGCGCGCTCACATACCATTCGCCGGGCGGCCCGGCGCTGATCTGGTCCACATCATACAACACCCAATGGGCATAGATCCGGCCGGCCCACGCGTTCAGCGCGATGTAGGCGGCAAACCACACGCCCCCGATCCGCAGCACAGCGCCAAAATTGCTCAGCAAGTCCCCGATCGCGCCAAAGAAAAGCGATCGGGCGGTTGCGCGCTGGTTCATCTCGGCCCCCGTGACGATACGGCCCCATCCTCGCGCGATTGCGGGTATGGTCAAGGGAGTCTGCGCTGAGACATGGTTAAGCAAAAGGTCCCAAGATGCGCTTTGTGCATGCCACGCAAGGGCTTCACCCCTCTGCTTAGCCGTGAGCAGCGCCCTGCAAATCCGCTGGACCCCATGGCGCACGCGCCTTAAATTCCACCCCAGTCTGATCGTAAAACGACGCCAACAGGGACCATAAAACATGACCAAAACCACGCTTTTCGCCTCCGCCGCGACCCTTGCCCTTGCGGGCGCCGCCACGGCTCAGGGCCTCACCGTTTTCGATTATTCCGGCTTTGAAGACCCCGCCTTCCATCAGCCTTTCATCGACGCCCACGGCGCGCCCGAATTCGTATTCTTCGGCGATGAGGACGAGGCGTTCCAGCGCCTGCTCGCGGGCTTCCAATCCGACGTGACCCACATCTGCGCAGGCTCCGTGCCGCGCTGGCAGGCCTCCGGCATCATCGAAGCCTGGGACAGCGACCAGATCGCCGCTTTCGACACCCTCAACGCCGATCTCGTGGGCCAGGACGTCCTCGCGGGCTCCCAAGAGCTGTTATTCCTGCCGACGGATTACGGCTCCACCGCTGTGGCTTATAACGCCGATGAACTCAGCGCCGACGATGTCACCTCGCTCGAGATCTTCAACAACCCCGAATACGCCGGCCGCCTGTCGATCCCCGACAATGTCGATGACGCCTACGCGCTGGCTTATCTTGCGACCGGGGTCACCGATTGGGCCGATGCCAGCGATGCGGAATTTGAAGCCGCCACCGATTGGCTGCGTGGCATCCACCAGAACCTGCGCACCTACTGGACCGACCCCGCCGAGATCAGCCAGCTGATCGGCTCGGGCGAAGTTCTCGCCGCCTGGGTCTGGAACGAAGTGCCCGTCGCGATGGCCGAGGAAGGCTTCAACGTCGGCTTCGCGCGCAACACGTCTGAGGGCACCTCCGTGTGGCTCTGCGGCTACGTCAACATGGTCGAAAGCACCGCCGACGAAGCGCTGGCCTATGACTACGTCAATGCGCTTCTGTCCGATGCCTCCGCCGGCCCGCTTCTGGCCAACGGTTTCGGGTCGGCCAACGACGCCGCCCTGCAAGCGCTCGGGGCCGAGGCGATGGAAGCCGCCGGTCTGGGCGAGGTCACCGTACCCGTTCTGGCACAGCTGCCGATCTCCAACGAACAACGCGAGCGGCAGGCCGAAGCCTTCGAGCGGATCAAGGCAGGGTTCTGATTCTCGCCAAACGCTGCAACGCAACCAAGGCGCGCCCGCACAACCGGGCGCGTTTTTTCATGTTCGACGCCGTTCAAGCAAAGAAAAACGCGACAGAGGCTGAGCTCGTCGCGTTCCAGGCGGCCCTATGGCCAGACCACCGTATCGTCGGTGGCGTTTGTAGGTGACCTTTGCGGCCGCAGCCGCGACACGGGTAAGTCGGCCGCGACCGCAAAGGTAATGGGGGCAAAAAGATTTCCGGATTGCTCCGGGCACGCTTCAATCGCCTCGCTCCCACATACCTGTATACATGTGTTTAGACTGGTATACAAGTCTCGAACTCGTTCAAATCCTCCGAAATGGCTGACTTTTGGGCATGTGACGTAACGTCATTTACCCGACATCAACCAGTCTTCCTGCGCCTTGCTTTCGATGGCCTCGGAAAAATGTTCCCGGACCCGCGCGATGGCCGCCTCGGGCGTCATTCCCCCTTCGATCAGGCAGCGCGCCGCCATCGTGCCGCTGCGGCCCGCGCCGTATTGGCAGGCAAATGCCAGCGTCGCGCCTGCCGCGAAACTCTGCGCCCGTGCCTGTGCCGTCGTGGCCCATTGCTGAGCACGGGTCTGCGTCGGGGCGGCGTAGTCGACAATCGGGAAATGCGCCACGTCAAGGCCCACCTCACCCGCCAACGCTTCAAGCGACGGGAGGAACTCGGCGTCCAACTCATCACTTTCGATCAGGACGCACAGCGTCGCGGCCCCCAACTCCCGCAGCCCGAGCAGCGTCTCGCGGCAGGCCACCGGATCGAACACCGCCATCCCGTCCACCGTCGTCTCAAGCCCCGGAAACCCGGACATCACGACCCTACCGCCCGCCGGATGCGGAATGGCGGCCCGGATCGACCCCGGGAACGGGGGGGCGTGCTCGGCGTTGAGGCCGTCTTCAACTGTCATGGGAATGACTTTCCACAGGTGTTGTATACAGATATACACACTTGGGAGGCATTGCCAACAAAGCTTAACGGGATCCGATATGGCCAAACATAATGCCGAGACCATCGCCAATTCACTGCGCAAGCGCATCTGTCTTGAACCGCCGACCCAAAGCCCGGTCCTGCATGAACAAGAGCTGGCACATGAGTTCGGCGTGTCACGCACCCCGGTCCGGCAGGCCCTGCAACGGCTGGCCTATGAGCGTCTGGTGGAGGTCCGATCAGGCGTCGGCACGGTCGTCTCGGCGCTGAAAGTCGAAGACAAGCAGCGCGACATCGACCTTGCGTTTTCCCTGCTCAAAGTGGCCTCCGAGATCGAGGGCGATCGCCCCCTCTCGGTCGAAGCCAACGCCTATATCGTGGCGCTGGAGCGGCAGGTGAACGCCGCCAACGAGATCGACCTTGAGACCAATTTCACAATCCGCTCCACCTCGCTGAACATCATCACCAACGAGATGAACAGTGATATCCTCGGCAATGCGCTCAAGGCAGCCCTCTGGCGGCTGTTCCGCTGGCGCATGGCCGAGGCCGCCGACAGCTCCTCCGGCATCGACCCGCGCCTGACCGAGGTGATGACCCGCATGGCCGAGGCCACCCGCATCGGAACCTTGCGCGCTCTGCTCGAAGCGCAAAGCATGGCATCCGACGTCCCGACCCATTCCAACGGCAGTTGAAACACGACCGCCCGCAACGTATATGTAAGGTGTCCCCTCGGGGACTATGGACATAAACGCGCTCGTAATAAGCGGATCGGACCCGGGGGCGGTACCCGGCGGCTCCACCAAATATCCTTCATTTGGGGAAGGTAGGGGGCCGAAATAGGATCGACGAACGTCTAAAGGGGTTAGCTTTGTCTCGGCGGGGTGCCACCGTATCGGCCCGACAAGTACAATTGCAAATGACAATCGTGCTCCGGCAATGGCTCTCGCAGCGTAAGCTGTCCTGAGTCGCCGACTTTAAGCCCAGTTCTCTAGCCAGAGCTGGCGGGGTTCGCAGGCACCTGGCAACAGAAGCCTGCACTTTCCACCCCCTGCGCATCCCTTGCAGTTTCGCATGGCTTGACCCGCCCGCAGGCATCGCGCCGTCGCATGCGACGACGCTTGGGCAACAGAAGCCTGCACTTTCCACCCCCTGCGCATCCCTTGCAGTTTCGCATGGCTCGACCCGCCCGCAGGCATCGCGCCGTCGCACGCGACGACGCTTGGGCAACAGAAGCCTGCACTTTCCACCCCCTGCGCGTCCCTTGTCGTTTCGCATCGCTTGACCCGCCCGCAGGCATCGCGCCGTCGCACGCGACGACGCTTGGGCAACAGAAGCCTGCCCTTTCCACCCCCTGAGCATGTCTCGCGGTCGTCCATGGCGGCCACGTTCGGGCAGCGCCCCACCTTCAAACCCCACCACCTTCCTCTCACAAACTTTCACCCGAAGTGATCCAAACCCGCGCGCGCGCCGTTTAACTCACAACACGTACGCAATCGGATTTGCCCAAACATGACCGCCATCGACTATATCAACTTCGCCGTCGCACTCCTCACCATCGGGCTTGGCCTGTGCGGCTGGCTCGCCCCGCGCTGGACGATGAGCGTGCTCGATATGAAATCCGGGCCCACCAACATGGCGCTGACCGAGGTCTCGGCCGTCTCGGGCTGCCTCTTCGTGGGCATCGGCGCGGGCGTGATCTACCTCAACGAGCCCATGGCCTGGGTCGCCCTTGGCCTAGCCTATGCGGGCGCCGCCGTGGGCCGCGTGACCTCGATCCTGCGCGATCAGGCGGGCTCGCGTCAAAGCTGGACATTCTTCGGCACCGAGGCGGCCCTTGGGGCCTGGCTTGTGCTGGCCAACCTGCCAACAAGCTGACGGCCGCCAACCGCCCCGCGTCGTCCCGCTTTCATATCGCCGCGAATCCCCTATGCTGCGCGGGTCTGCTGCACGCAACGGGTCTCACTCATGTCGGATATGCCATCCTCCATTCCCTATGGCCGTCTCATGCACGAGGCCGTCTGCGGCGTCATCCGGCAGGTGCTCAGGGGCGTTGCGGCAAGCGGATTGCCCGGCGATCACCACTTCTTCATCACCTTCAACACCCGGCACGATGCGGTGGATATCGCCGATTGGCTGCGCGACCGCTACCCTGAGGAAATGATGATCGTGATCCAGAACTGGTATGACGATCTGCAGGTGGACGATGACCAATTCGCCGTCACGCTGAACTTCGGCGATGCGCCCGAACGTTTGACCGTTCCGTTCGACGCGATCCTCACCTTCGTCGATCCTTCGGTTGAATTCGGCTGGCGCTTCGAGCGCAACGAAGAGGGCGACACCGACGGCACCGTCGCGGACACGGATCCCGACACAGCCGACGCGCCCGACACGCCCGACACGCCCGATGCGGAGCCCGACGCATCCGATCCCGGCGACACGCAAAAAGCCGACGTCGTCAGCCTCGATACCTTCCGCAAGAACACCTGACCGCCCTGTCCCCGACCCACCGCTCCGGAGCCGCGCCTTGGCCACCAGTGACCTCGCCCTGTTCATGGGTCAGCTTTTCCGCAAACCGCATCAGGTCGTGGCGCTGGCCCCCTCCTCGCGCGGCCTGTGCGCCGAGATGGCCGCCGAACTCGACCCTGTAAAAGGAGCCGTCATCGAATTGGGCGCGGGCACCGGCAACATTACCCGCGCCATCCTCGACGCAGGCATCGCACCCGAAAACTGCCATTCCATCGAGATGAACCCCGATTTCTGCGACCGCCTGCGCGCCAATTTCCCCGGCCTCAACGTCTATCAGATGTCGGCGGGCGATTGCGGCACCCTGCCCGTGGACAACGTGCAAGCCGTCGTCTCGGGCCTGCCGCTCCTGTCGATGCCCACCGAGTTGCAACGCGATATCATGACCGGGTTCGCCCAAAAGGTCGCGCCCGGCGGCGATTACGTCCAATTCACCTATGGCCCGAAGCCGCCCGTCACCAAGATCGTCCGCGACGAGCTGAACCTGACCTGGCGCAAATCCGGCAAGATCTGGTGGAACGTGCCGCCCGCCCGCGTCTACCGCTTCAGCCAAACCGCCTGATAGCGCAAAACTGCGACCGCCCGCACATTGCGCGCCCGCCTTCCCCCCGGTAAACCGCCCCCAACTCAGACCGGAGGACAGACATGGCCCAGACCCGCACCGAAACCGACAGCTTTGGCCCCTTGGAGGTCCCCGCGGACAAATACTGGGGCGCGCAGACGCAGCGCTCGATCCTGAACTTCCCCATCGGCTGGGAGAAACAGCCCGTGGCCATCGTCCGCGCGCTCGGTGTGATCAAACGCGCCTGCGCCGAGGCCAACCACAAGGCCGGCAAGCTCGACGGTGTGGGCGACGCCATCATCGACGCCGCGCAAGAGGTCATCGACGGCAAGCTTGACGACAACTTCCCCCTCGTCGTGTGGCAGACCGGCTCGGGCACGCAATCGAACATGAATTCCAACGAGGTCATCGCCAACCGTGCAATCGAGATCCTCGGCGGCGAGATCGGCTCCAAAACGCCCGTCCACCCCAACGACCATTGCAACATGGGCCAGTCGTCCAACGACACCTTCCCGACCGCCATGCACATCGCCACTGCGATGACAGCGCGCGATGTGACGCTGCCGGGCCTGCGCAAACTGCTGGCCGCGCTGGAAGAGCGTGCGGCGGCCTTCGCGGGCATCATCAAGATCGGCCGCACCCATACGATGGACGCCACGCCGCTCACGCTGGAACAGGAATTCGGCGGCTACGCCCATCAGGTCCGCAAAAGCATCGAACGCATCGAGGCCGCCCTTGGCGACATCTACGAGCTGGCCCAGGGCGGCACCGCCGTCGGCACCGGCCTCAACTCCCCCAAAGGCTGGGGCGAAGAGGTCGCGGCCAACATGGCCCGCATCACCGGGCTGCCCTTCGTCACCGCCCCCAACAAGTTCGAGGCGCTCGCCGCCCACGACGCCATGGTCGCGATGTCTGGTGCGATGAAAACCACGGCCGCAGCACTCTTCAAGATCGCCAATGACATCCGCCTGCTCGGCTCTGGCCCGCGCTGCGGTCTGGGCGAGCTGATGCTGCCCGAAAATGAACCCGGCTCCTCCATCATGCCGGGCAAGGTGAACCCCACCCAATGCGAGGCCATGACGCAGGTCTGTGCCCATGTCATCGGCAACGACGCCGCCGTGGGGTTCGCGGGCTCGCAGGGGCACTTTGAACTCAACGTCTACAAGCCCATGATGGCCTACAACGTACTGCAATCCATGCAACTCGTCGGCGATGCCGCCGTGGCCTTCACCGACAATTGCGTCGCGGGGATCGAGGCCAACACCGGGCGCATCGACAAGATCATGAATGAATCCCTCATGCTTGTGACCGCGCTCGCGCCCACCATCGGCTACGACAATGCCACCAAGGTCGCCAAAACCGCCCACAAGAACGGCACCACCCTCAAGCAAGAGGCCATTGGCCTTGGCTTCGTGGACGAGGAAACCTTCGACCGCGTCGTGCGGCCCGAAACCATGATCGGCCCGAAGTAGGAGGCACGGATGAGCGGCAAACTCGTCAGCCTGTCGAAGGCCCGCAAATCCCGCGCGCGCGATGCAGCGAGGAAACAAGCCGACGAGAACGCGGTGAAACACGGACGGCCCAAAGCCGCGCGGGACCGGAACGCCGCGCGTAAGGCCTTGGCCGACAAGCGGGTCGACGGGCACAAGCGCGATGAGTGACCTCGCGCCCTGGTCCCCGGCGGACAAACGCCGCACCCTCACCGCCCTTGGGCTGACGGCCCTCGCCCTCGGCTTCGTTGCCACCCATCTCGCCCCCTTCCGCGTCGCCGATTGTGGCCCGGCGGACCCGGCGCTTCTGCGCTATTTGGGTGGGGCGGTCTTTCACTCTACCGGCGACGGTGTCATCTCGTCGCTGGAACGGCGCATCTGGGCGGGGCCTTATGCTTTGAACGTCGCGCTGGCCACGGCTTTCGTCCTGGCGTGCATGTGGGCCAGCAACCCTAACATGATGCAATCGCGCCCCCCCTATTCCAAGAGGGTGCAGTTGATCCTGCTGGCCGTGGGCGTCTTGACGCTATGGGTCGTGCTGGCCGCTCTCCTGCCTGCGGTCCGGATCGAATGGACCCTCACCGGCCCGCCGGTCACGCCAGAGGCCTGTGGCATCCGTTTCGATTTCAACCCTGACACCCGCGCCTGGGTCGCCCCCTCCTCATGAAAGACGCCCGCCCCCGCAAACGCTCGCTCACCTTGCAAGGGCACCGCACCAGCGTGTCGCTCGAAGATGCGTTCTGGGACGAATTGCAGGCGCTGGCCGAGGAGCGGGGCCTGTCCGTCAACGCGCTGGTGGCCGAGATCGACGCCGCCCGGGGCGTGTCGGCGGGTCTCGCCTCCGCCATCCGGGTGCATATCCTGCAGGCGCTGAAAGACGGCTAAGCGGGCCTTGCCGCGGCAACCGCGCGGTCGGGAATGCCGATCTGATCGTGATCTGGCGCAACCTCCCCGCCCGAGCCGCGCCGCTATCGCCGCGACACGCGCAACCGAATGCCGTCCTTCGCCCGCACCGTCAGATGCGCCACCGGCACCGGATCGTCGCCCGCGATCCGCTCAAACCGAAACGCACGGCACAACATCGCCAACAACAATACCCCCTCCACCATCGCGAACCCCGCGCCCGTGCACACCCGCGCGCCCGCCGAGAACGGGATGAATGCCTCCCGCGCGCAGGTCTTGCCGTTTTCCGTCTGCCAGCGGCCCGGATCGAACCCGTCGGGATCGTCCCACAGCCGCGCCTGCCGATGCAGGTGCCAGGGCGAGATGACCACCTGACTGCCACGCTTCACCACGCGCTTGCGAAACACTTCTGGCCGCGTCGTCTGCCGCACCATCATCGGCACCGGCGGATACAGTCGCAACGCCTCGCGAAACACATCGCGGGTCACCGCCAATCGCGACAGAACCGCGAAATCCGGCGCATCGGGCAAGCCCGCCGCCTCCTGCGCGACCCGCTCCTGCCACTCCGGATACCGCGCCAGCAGGTACAAAGCCCACCCCAGCGCCGAGGCGCTCGTCTCATGGCCCGCGAGAAAGAAGATCGCCACCTGATCGACCATCTCCTCGGCCGTGAACCGCTCCCCCGTCTGCGGGTCCGGCGTCGTCATGATCTTCGTGGCCAGATCATCGGGCGCTGTGCCCGCCGCAATCTCTGCCATCCGCGCCTGCGTCATGTCCGTGATCAACGCCCGGATTTCATCCGCCGCCTCCCGCGTCCGGGCCTTGTGCCCGCGCGGCAGCCATTTCGGCAACGGCACAAATGCCGCCGCATTCAGGATCGGCTGCGTCCTTTGATAGGCCCGGAACGCATGGAACACGCGGCTGGCAATCTCCGCCTCGATCGGCAGGGAAAACAGCGTGCGAAAGATCACATCCGCCGCCGCATGGCTCATCTCTTCCTCGACCTCCGCAACCCCCTCGGGCATGCGCGCCACCGCCGCAGCACCCGCCGCCCACATCGCGGGAAACGTATCGCGCAGCCGCCCGCCCTCGAACGCCGGGTCAATGATCCGCCTCTGTCTCTGCCACTCAGCCCCGTTGGTCAGGAACACCGCGTTTCCCAAAAGCGGCCGCAACCCCTCGCCCACGCGGCCGGATTTCGGGAAATCCAAAGGCCGCGCCTTCAACACCTCCGCAACCAATTCCGGCTGGTTGATCATATAGGACCGAAAAAACGGCGTCCGGAATTCCGCCATCCACGCGCGATACAACCGCTCCGGCTGCGCCGACAGGATATCCTTCCGAAACAGACGCATATACCGCCAAAGCGACACGCGTTCGGCCCTGGCCTCGGGCTTTGGGGGCACATCGCTCAAGGCGCGATATCCGTGTACCGGTTCACCGTCCGCGCAATCCGCGACCCCGACGGCGCGCGCGCACCGAACCGCTCCCACAAGGTCATCGGCCCCAATGTGACCCGAAAATACTCATACGCATCCCGACCCTCAGGCAGGGCATCAAACGCGTTGAGATACTGAAAGTGCAGGTCGAAAAGCCGCCATTTCAACCCCGCCCGCGCCGCCTCGGACAGGGTCTGCGTAAACGCCGCCGACACAACCAACGGCCAACGCTGCCCCTCCGGCGCCACGCCCGTAACCGCCACCGGATCGCACAGCGCGAATGAACACCCGTCGCCCGGCGCGCTGACATCGACCCAGGGCACGTCCGCCCCGCTCATCAACGCCAGATCGCCCCGCAACCGCCGCGCCTCGGGCAGGAAGGACACCATCGGCACCACTTGACCCAACGTCAAAAGCGACAAGATCGGGCCACCCTCCGGCACGCGCCCCGCCCGGATCAAATCGGCCAGAACCGACACCGCGATAGACGCACCCGAGGAATGGCCAACGACCAAAACCTCATCCGCGTCACCCTGCAAAACCTCTGCAATCCGGTCCGCGAACGCCGCCATCCGCGCCGCCTGGTCCGGCGGATACGCCCCCCTCAAAGACGACGCGAACGCGTAATCCTTCATCAAATACCAGGCGTAGAAATGGTCGCGACCGGCACACCACCGCAGAAACGCAATCCCAAGCACAAGTCCCGCACCATAGGCAGGCCCGACCATGATCTCCTCAAACCCCGCCCGTCCGCCAAGCCACGTAATTACCGCTCCAAGCGCCAGCGCCCCGACACCGGCCAAGACCAACTGCCCCAGCAGCACCAACACCGGATAGAGCGCCGCAATCACCGGCCCCTTGCGCAACCGCATCAACCGCCACAACGCGCCCGAGCTGACATAGATCCACGCCGTGCGCAGCAGCGCCCAATAGGTGGCCGCGACCCCGCCGCGCATCTGCGCGCGCACCAGATCGGCCCAATACAGCACCTCCAGATCGACCGCGACCTCTTCGCCCTCGACCACCGCATCCACATGCCAGCCGAACCGCACGCCTTCGGGCGGCTCGCCATGCTCGACCACATAGCCCGAGATCTGCGCCTGCCGCGCAGCCTCCCGGCGATACCGCTCGCGATAGGCACGCGGCGGCACCGGGTCAAAGCCGGGAATATAAAGAACATGCCTGCGGGTCACGCGCGCCATGGGCGCACCATAACCACCGCGCGGGTCAAGGCTAGGTTAATTCAGCCAAGCAAACCCAGTGCCGGGAACGTCTCAAGCAACCAAAACGCAAAGGCCGAGAACGCGCCCGTCATCAACGCAATGCCGACACCCACCAACAGCACGCCCATGACCCGTTCGATCATCTTCATGTGCCGCTTCATCCGCGCCATCAAACCCTGCGCCCGGTCGATGAACGCCGCCGCCAAAAGGAACGGCAGGCCGAGGCCCACGGCATAGACCGCCAACAACATCGTGCCCCGCTCCACGCTCGATTCCGTGGCCGCAATCGACAAGATCGCGCCAAGCTGCGGCCCGATGCACGGCGTCCAGCCAAACGCAAACGCCAACCCGAGCACATAGGCCCCGAAGGTCGAGCCCCCCTTGTCGCCCGCATCCAGACGCGCCTCGCGGTCCAAAAGCGGTATACGGATCACGCCCAGGAAATGCAGCCCGAAGATGATCACCACAGCCCCGGAAATCCGCGCCAGAAGGATCTGATTTTGCAAGAAAAACTGCCCCAGGAGCGAGGCGGTGAACCCAAGGAAGATGAACACCGTCGACAGACCCATCACGAAAAACAACGCCGGCAAAAGCGCCTTGCGCCGGGCCGTCGCGGTTTCTTCCTCGATGTCGGTCATCGTGATCCCGCCCATATAGGCCAGATACGGCGGCACAATGGGCAACACGCAGGGGCTCAGGAAACTCAACACCCCCGCCGCCAGCGCCACCAGCATCGCGGGCAAAAGCGATGCGTCAAACAGATCAATACCGAACATACATTCACCCTTAGACGCCGCGCCGCACCCCGTCACCCGCCAAAGCCGCACAATCGCGTAGACGTGAGAAGCGTGTCACGTTAGCACCGCTGTCATGCCCGTCCCGTCCCCTGACCCGCTCCTGATCGACGCCCGCGACCTGCTGTGCCCTTTGCCGGTGCTGCGCCTGCGCAAGGCGTTGGCCACGGCCGCGCCGGGCACCGAGGTCATGCTTCTGGCCACCGATCCCGCCGCCCATGTCGATGTCCCGCATTTCTGCGCCGAGCAGGGCCACACCCTGGTGTCGAGCCTCGAAGAGGGCGGCGCGACCCGCTACCACATTCGTCGCGGCGGTTAACACCTGCGCCGCCACCCGCCCAATACGCGCGGCCCTGTTTTCCACTGGGTCTGAAATACCTCCCCCGGAGGGTCCGCACGTTCCACGCGCACCTCCGCCCGCGCCCCAAGCGCACTCCGGGCCAAAACCGCTCAGGCTCCCTCGGGAAACACCACCATCGCCGCCGGATCCCAGGCCACCCGCGCAGGCGCCCCCACCTCAAGCACATCGCGGCCCACCACATTGCGCATCGACAGGCGCACCGGCGCGTCCAACCCCGCAAGGCGCACGTCGTAATAGGTCATGTCGCCGTAGTAGACGACCTCGTCGATCACGCCGGACACCTCGCGCGCACGCGCCACCTCGCCCTCATACAAGAGCGACAGCGTCTCGGGCCTGAGCCCCACCGAACACGCCCCCGACACCGCCCCTTGCGGGCAGAACACGCCGTCGATCTCGACCCGGCCCAAACCGGCCACATCCAAACCATCGCCCGCCACCGCGGGCAGAAAATTCATCACCCCGATGAAATCCGCCACCCGCTTGGTTGCAGGCCGCCGGTACAGATCCTCGGGGTCATCAAGCTGCGCGATCTCGCCCTCGAACATCACCGCGATGCGGTCCGACATCACCAGCGCCTCTTCCTGATCATGGGTCACAAGCACAAAGGTAATCCCCACCTCGCGCTGCAGCTTCATCAACTCCACCTGCATGTCCTCGCGCATCTTGCGATCCAGCGCCGAGAGCGGCTCGTCGAGCAACAACACCTTCGGCTTCAAGATCAACGCGCGTGCCAAGGCCACCCTCTGGCGCTGCCCGCCCGAAAGCGCATGGGCCGCGCGGCCCCCGAACGCCCCAAGCCCCACCATCTCCAGCGCTTCGCCAATCGCGCGGGTCTTGTCGCCCGTGCCCATGCCGGATTTGCGCAACCCAAAGCCCACATTCTGCTCCACGCTGAGATGCGGGAAAATCGCGTAGCTCTGGAACACCATGTTCGTGGGCCGCAGGTTCGGCGGCACCCCCGCCATGTCCTTGCCCGACAGGGTGATTGACCCGCCCGAGATCTCCTCGAAGCCCGCAATCGCGCGCAGAAGCGTGGTCTTGCCACAGCCCGACGGCCCCAGCAGCGAGAAGAATTCCCCCGCCCCGATCTCCGCCGTAATATCGCGCAACGCATGATACTCGCCGTAATACTTGTTCACGCCACGCAGGGCGATCAGCGGTTCACTCACAAGAACCCTCCCGCATCATTCTGGCCCATTTTCCGCAATCCCCGCCGCCGGAACCCGTCGGCCACCACCAGCAACACAATCGACAACGCCACCAGGATCGTCCCCAACGCCATCACCACCGGCAAGCGCGCCGGGAACCGCAGCTGGCCCCACAAATACACCGGCAGCGTCGGCTCATTGCCCGACAGGAAGAAGGCGATGATGAATTCGTCCAGCGAGATGATGAAACAGATCAACAACGACGCCACGATCCCAGGCGCCACCAGCGGCAGGATCACCAACCGGAACGCGCCCGCGCGGGTCTCGCCCAAATCAACAGCCGCTTCTTCCAGCGATTGATCCAGGCCCGCGAAACTGCCCTGCAAGATCGCAATCGCAAACGGCATGCACAACAACGTATGACCAAGGATGATGGTAAAGATCGACGTGTCGATCCCCAGTTGCATCAACACCACCAACAGCGAAATCGCCACGATCACCTCCGGCAAGACCAGCGGCAGCATGATGAACCCCATCAACCCCGCCTTCAGCGGGAACCGGTACCGCGTCGCCGCGCGCGCCGCGAACAGCCCCAGACACGTCGCCAGAACCGCCACCGACACCGCGATGATCAACGAATTGACCGTCGCCTCATGCAGCGCCGGAATATTGGCCAACTCGGCGAACCAGCCCCAGGTGAAGCCGCGCAGCGGAAAGGCAATGACCGTCCCATCGTTGAATGCAAACAGCGGCAGAAGCACGATCGGCGCATACAGAAACACCAGATAAAGCGCCGCAAACACGCCAAGGGGCCGGAGCTTCATATCCCCCACCTCCCCTTCGGCAGGAACACCGCGATGGCAACCGCGCCCCCCGCCATGATCGCCGCCATCGCCCCCAGCGTGCCCGCCGGGCCCAACCATGCCTCACCGTAATGCCACAGTCCCCACAGCACCCCGATATCGACCACCGCCGCGACACCCGCCAGCGCCAGGCCCGCCGCACCGCCGCCCACCCGGTCGCTCAGATGCACCCAGAACCGCACATGCAAAATCGCCCAGGCCAGCGTGATCGTCACCGACAACATCGCCACCACCGCCAGCGTCGCGCCCATCGGCCGATTGCTCAGGTCAAAGATCTGCACATAGATCATGTTGGCGATCATCGTGCCGCCCGATCCGCCCACCAGACGCGGCGTCACGTAATCGCCCACCGTCGGGATGAACACGATCAGAACCGCCGCCAAGACCCCCGGCATCGCCAGCGGGAGGGTCACGCGGAAGAATGTCATCACCGCCCCCTCGCCCAGATCCTTCGCCGCCTCCAACAGGTTGCGGTCGATCTTCTCAAGGCTCACGAAAATCGGCAGGATCGCGAACGGCGCGAACGCATGGGCCAGCGTGATCACCACCGCATTGGCGTTGTAAAGGATCCAAGGCAGAGGCTCCTCGATCAGGCCCAATTCCACCAGCGTCCCGTTGATCGGCCCGTCATAGGCCAGGATCACGCGCCACAGGAAAATCCGGATCAAATAGCTGGTCCAGAACGGGATCGTGATCAGGAACAACCACAATGCCTTTTTCTCGGGCCGCACGTAGAAGCTGATGTAATAGGCAATCGGAAACGCAAGGATCACCGTCACCGCCGTGACACTCGCCGAGATCCGCAACGACCGCATCATCAACGCGCGATACAGCGGATCGGTCAGCGCCTCGCGGTAATTCTCAAGCGTGAGGGTCCGGTCGATCTCCAGGAAGTTCTGCGTCCAGAAGCTGAACAGGATGATCGTCAGAAGCGGCACCGCCAGCAACAGGATCGCAAACACCAGTGCCGGGCTGAGCGTGATCAACCCTTGCCGTGCTTCGCGTGTCAGCCCCTGACCCAATCCCCGGCCTCTCCGATTTCGGATGTGGCCAAGTCTTCACAGGATCACGGGGCCTTCGCAAGGGGGCGGTTCGGTTTGGGCGCGCGTGCCCTCCGGGCGTGCTTACGCCGCCGCGTCCACCGTATCCGGGCGCACGAAGCCCAGACCCCCCATGAACAACCGTGCAAGCGATTGCCGCACCACGGCCTCGATCGACCGCGTGTCCATTCCATGGCGCCGGGCAATCACGAAGGCCATCGCCGAGGCCAAGACCACGGCAAAGACCGCAAGGCACACCAATGCAGCCAGAACCACGGTGCCGATCTGCGCCAGTTCCGCCAGCAGGATCAACAGCCCCGCCGCCGATACGGCCCCGCCCTGCCCGCCCGAGACCGCGAGCGCCACGATCGTGAAGGCCGACCCGCCCAGAAACAGCGCCGATGGGAACGACGCGCGAAACGCCCGCCGCAACCCGTCCCATGCCATCCGCGCGTTGTCCGGACGCGGCTGCCAGCCATGCACGCTTTGCCAATCCGGCAGATTGTCTTCCGGCCGGGCCAGCCAGGCATCGACAACCGCCGCAACGATCCCGCCCGACAGCACCATCAAGCCCACGGCCCAAGGCACTCCAACCATCCACAGCCCCACGGCAATCGCCCCGATCAAAAGGAACTGCCCCGTGACATAAAGCGGAAAGGTCAGTCCGATCTGCACATCATCCCAGGTCAGCCGGGCGCCATCCGGACCCTTGCCCGACATGATCCGCTCCACCAACGGCCCCATGAACAGCACCGGCAGGATGACCAGAGGCAGCAACAGGATAGGGCTGATCGCGCCTAGGATCGTGCGTTCCACGTCCGCCAGGCTGAACGCCATCCCCAGCACAACCGCCAGAAGCCCGCCGCTGCCCAGTTTGATCCGGAACTTCGACCAGCTCTGCGCGCCGCGCCATGCCCCGACCGGGTCCGCGAGCACGAAAGTCACGAAGACGAACAAGGATGCCGTCGTGATCGCCGCATCCCGCGCGCCGACCGCCTGCATCATCCACGAGGCCGCGAAACAGGCCGCAAACGCGATCGCCAGCCCCCCTAGATGGTCCAACAGGATGGATTTGCCAAATTGCTTAACGTGATCGGCCACAATACGAACTCCGAGCAAACTTTTGCCCGTGATACGCGCGGAAATGGGCACGCGCGCGACGCAAATGGAGCCAAAATGCGGCGGCTCTCCAGCGCCGCGCCGGCCCGGAATGCGGGGTTAAAAAAGTGTAAAGAGAATCGCGAAAACTGCGCGATATCAATCACATGACCCCGATGTGCACGCGTGCACAGCCCATAAAAAAGGGCCACCCCACCGGGCGGCCCCTTTGAATTCCTGGCAAGTGCCGTGGATCAGCGCTTGGAGAACTGGAAGCTCCGGCGCGCCTTGCGGCGGCCATACTTCTTGCGTTCCACCACGCGGCTGTCGCGGGTCAGGAAGCCCGCTGCCTTCAGCGCCCCGCGCAAGCTCGGCTCATAAAGCTGCAACGCCTTCGAGATGCCGTGCTTGACCGCACCGGCCTGGCCCGAAAGACCACCGCCCTTGACGGTCGCCATCACGTCGAACTCGCCATCCACACCGGCCACGGTGAACGGCTGGCGCAGGATCATCTGCAACACGGGACGGGCGAAATACGTCGACATTTCCTTGCCGTTCACAACCACCTTGCCGGAGCCCGGCTTGATCCAGACGCGGGCCACCGCATCCTTCCGCTTGCCGGTCGCATAAGACCGACCCAGCGCATCACGCTGCGGCTCACGGGGGGTCGCGTCGATCACCGGCGCTGCGGCTTCGGTGCCCTCGACGCTGTCGCGCAATTCGTCGAGCGATGTAAGTGTCTCAGCCATTATGCGCTCCGCGTGTTTTTCTTGTTCATCGACGCCACGTCGAGAACGGTAGGATCCTGGGCCTCATGCGGATGCTCGCCACCTGCATAAACCCGCAGGTTGGTCATCTGCTGACGGCTCAACTTGTTGCCCGGCAGCATCCGCTTGACGGCCTGCATGACAACCCGCTCGGGGTGCTTGCCTTCGAGGATCTGGCCGGTCGTGCGCGACTTGATCCCACCCGGATAGCCGGTGTGCCAATAGTTCGGCTTGTCGCGCTTGTTGCCCGTCACCTGCACCTTGTCGGCGTTGATGACGATGACATTGTCGCCCATATCCATGGACGGCGTGAACGACGGCTTATGCTTGCCGCGAAGACGCATGGCGACAATCGACGCAAGACGGCCCAGAACGATGCCTTCGGCGTCGATCAGGATCCATTTCTTGTCAATGTCCGCCGGCGTGGCAGAGAAGGTTTTCATATCGAACGTTTCCTTTCGGGGGCCGATCCGGCCTAGAAAAACGAAAGAGGGGCGCGTGCCCCCCGAACTACGCCGTCTTCTAACCATCTACGCGTCCGCGTCAAGCGCCACAAACCCTCACAAATCACACAAAAACAACGCCTTACATATGGGGTCTTATTTTACCCCACATTTTTTGCCGCCCCCTTTCTCCAATACCCCCAAACTTCCGCCCCAAACCCATGCCACCCCTACTGACATGAAACGCCTTCTCCTCATCCTCGCGCTCCTCCCCCTCGCCGCCTGCGGGCCAAGGGAATACACGTGGAACCAGCGCATGACGCTGGTGGTGGAGACACCGGACGGCATCGTGGAAAGCTCTTCGGTGATCGAAGTCAACGCCACCTATTGCCCGGACGGCTGCGGCCTCGCGGGCGATATCGAAGTGGGCTATGGCTACCGTGGCGAAGTGGTGGCCGTGGAAGTCCTTCCCGGCCGGTGGCTCTTCACATTGTTTGGCCAGTAGGCAGAACGGATGTACCGCGCCTCCCCGGATCAGTTTGGTGGGATTCCTTTACAAGATCGCGGCGCGTGGCTGGCGGCGACGCCAGATCAAACGGAGCCGGTGGAGCTGACCGAGGGGTTCTGGCCACGGTTAGTAACGTTCGCCGATCTACACGCACCCAGCACCATTACAACGGTCGATCCGGGCAATCTTGCCGAAACCTTCGGTCAAGGCGTCCGCTTGGTTTCCATAACACTCGAAATTACGGATGAGCCAAGGACTTCAGGCATTGTTGAGCCATTGCTCCAATGGCTTCCAAACCATTATGGTCGAATGTTGGATGGTGCTCGTTACAGACATATTTGTGCCGAGAACAGGTTGGCCAACGACCTTTCCGCAGGCGCTTTCTCGACCGAGGTCGTTCCATCGGAAAACCCACCGCCGCCCATTGCATTCACGCTCGACTGTCTAGATCGTCGCGAGCATGACGATCGACCGAACCATTCCGGACCACCTGACCCACCATGACGGCACCACCTACGCCGGCACGCACCTCATCATCGACGTCCACAACGCCAAAAACCTCAACGACCGCCCCCATATCGAACAGGCGCTCCGCGACGCGACTCAAGCCACCGGTGCCACGCTCCTGAGCCTGCATTCCCACCATTTCTCGCCCCAGGGTGTCACCGCCATGGCGATCCTCGCGGAATCCCACATCTCGTGCCACACATGGCCCGAAATCGGCTTTGCGGCGTTTGATATCTTCATGTGCGGCGCCACCGATCCCCACGCCGCCATCCCAATCCTGCAAGCGGCCTTCGAGACCCCCGACATCCGCGTCACCGAACTGCATCGCGGCGCAACCTGACGGCTCCGAAGACACGGCCCAAACACCGCCCCCGCTTCCTTGTTTCAAAAATACTCTGGGGGGAGGCTGCGGTCCCAAAGGACCGTGGGCGGGGGGCAACGCCCCCCAATCCCAACCCAACCAATCACTTCGGCGGAATCGAATAGGTCATCGACATCCGCGCCACCGGTCCCGCAACCCCGTCGGAAAAGATCAAACACTCCCCCACCGCCAAAACCCGACCCAGCTTGAGCAACCGGCACTCACAGATCATGTCCACCCCCGCCACCGGCTTGCGCATGAAATCGAACGAGCCGCTTGTCGTCACCGCCAACGCCTCGCGCCCGAGCATCGCAATCACCGCCACGTAAACCGACACATCCCCCAGCGCGAACATCGCAGGCCCCGACACCGTGCCGCCGGGCCGCAAGTGCCGCTCGGCCACGGGCATCCGCACCCGCACCGCCATATCGGCCACCTCTTCGATGACGAAATCGCCCCGCACCTGCGGAAACACCTCATCAAGATAGGCCGCGACCTCATCGGCCTGCATCTTCACCGCCATGGCTCTTCCCCCTGTCCTGCTCCACAGGTACCTTTGCCAAACCGACCCACCTGCGCAAGGGAGCCGCGCCCATGTCAACCGATCCCCTCGTCCTGCGCGACGATCTTGGGCCCATCACCCATCTGACGCTGAACTCACCGAAAAACCTCAATGCCTTGAGCGATGAGATGCTGGCCGCTTTGCAAGATGCGCTCGACGCCCTCGCCGTTTCACCCGAGCAGAAGGTCATCGTGCTCAAAGGCGCGGGCCGGGCGTTTTGTGCGGGCCATGACCTCAAGCAGATGCAAGCCGCCCGCCAATCCCCCGACAACGGCGCGGCTGCGTGGAAAGACCTCTTCGACCGCTGCGCCCACCTGATGCAGACCATCCCCCGCCTGCCCCAACCCGTCATCGCGCAGGTCCACGGCCTCGCCGCCGCCGCCGGGTGTCAGCTCGTGGCGTCGTGCGATCTCGCCGTGGCCGAGACGGACGCGAAATTCGGCGTCAACGGCGTCAACATTGGCCTCTTTTGCTCCACGCCCATGGTCGCGCTTTCCCGCGTCATGCCCCGCAAGCAGGTGTTCGAAATGCTCACCACCGGCAAGTTCCTGACCGCCGCAGAGGCGCAAGGCGCGGGCCTCATCAACCGCACGGCCCCTCTGGACCGGCTGGAGGCCGCAACAAACGACCTCGCCCAAACCATCGCCGCCAAACTCGGCTCCGCCGTGCGTGTCGGAAAACAGGCGTTCTATGCGCAGGCCGAGCTCACGACCGCCGAGGCCTACGCGCTCACCGGCGAGGTCATGGTCGAAAACATGCTGAACCGCGATACCGACGAAGGGATCAGCGCGTTTCTGGAAAAACGCCCGCCCGAGTGGTCCTGAGGGCAGAACGGGACGCTCCACAGTGTTAAGAAAAAGTAAACGAAAACGTCTTTCTCTTTTCTATTCAGCATGTTGACATAGGGTTGCAACCTTGCAACCGCACCTCAAACCCCGAACAACGCCCCGTATTTGGCATCCAGATAGTCCAGCAAAGGCGCCTCGCTGATCTGCTCGCCCGTGGCCTGCATGATCGTCTCTCGCGGCGGTCTCAGACCCCCGTGGCGCTGCACATTGTCCCGCAACCATTCAAGCGCCCTCGACGGATCGCCTGCCGCAAGGCCCGCGTCCAGATCCGGCACGTCGCGCCGCAACGCCGCATGCAGACACCCGGCATAAACATTGCCAAGCGCATAGGTCGGGAAATACCCAAACAGCCCCACCGACCAATGCACATCCTGCAACATCCCGTTCGAGGGCCGGTCGACCTGCATCCCGAAATCCGACGCGAACCGCGCGTTCCAAGCCTCTTCGAGATCCTCGACCTCCAACGCGCCACCAAAGAGCTGCCGTTCCAGATCAAAGCGCAGCATCACATGCAGATTGTAATGCACCTCGTCGGCCTCGGTGCGGATATATCCGGTCTCGACCCGGTTGATCACCCGCGCGAAATCCTCCGCCCCTGTCGAAAGCCCGCCGAAATGCGCGGCCATGTGACCATGCAGGTACTGCGTGAACGGCGCGGACCGCGCCAGTTGGTTCTCGTAGATCCGGCTCTGGCTCTCGTGCACGCCCATCGACACGCCCTGCCCCAACGCCGTCAGGCGCAGCGCGGGCGCGATGTTCTGCTCGTAGCAGGCGTGGCCCACCTCATGGATGGTCGAGTAAAGGCACCCCAGCGGCTCCGCCTCATCAACCCGCGTGGTGATCCGCACATCCGCGCCGGACCCCGAGCTGAACGGATGCACCGCCAGATCGATCCGCCCGGTGTCGAAGGAATAGCCGAACACCCGCGCGATCTCCGCGCTCAGGTCAAGCTGCGCCTGCTTCGAGAAGCGCCCCCGCAAAGGTGCGGGCATCTGAACGCCCGACAAGCGATCGCGCAAGGCAACCAACCGGGGCCGCATCCGATCAAACAGGGCCGCAATCTCGGCTGCATTCGTTCCCGGCTCGTAATCCTGCAAAAGAGTGTCATAGAGATCGCCCCCCGCGGCAACCGCCGCGGCCTCTTCCCGGCGTAGAGCAACCACCTGCTTCAGCGTTGGCAAAAAGCCCGCCACGTTATCCTCGGCCCGCGCCTTGGCCCAGATCCCCTGACTGACCGAGGTCAGCCGCGCCAGTTCCGCCGCCAGATCCGCCGGCACCTTCACCGCACGGTCATAGCTGCGGCGGATCTCACGCAATTGCGCCGCTTCCACATCATCCGCCGGGCGCGCCTGATCAAGCCATTCGCCCACCCGGCCATCGGTCCGTCGGGCATGCAGCACGGATTCCAGCGCCGCCATCTCCTCGCTGCGCTGCGCGCTCGCACCGGGCGGCATCATTGTTTCCTGATCCCATCCCAATCGGCCCATCACCTGACCCAGCGCCTCGGTCGTGCGCTGGTGCGCCAGAAGTTCGTCCATCGCGGCCATCAGGCGGCTCCTCTCACGGATTGGGGCAGCGGATAACGCGCCAGAAACCGCGCCCGCAAAATCAGGGTGATCAGGACCACAGCCCCGAATTGGTGCAAGATCGCCAGGTACCAGGGCGAGGAATGCATCACCGTTACAATGCCCAGAACGACCTGCCCGAACATCATCACGCCCACCCAATCAAAGGCCCGCTTCGTGGCCGCCCGCGACGACCGACGCGACGCCATCCACGCCCCGATCCCGAAGAGCAGTAGCACATAGCCGGTGATCCGGTGAAGAAACTGCACCGTGCCGTCATTCTCGAACAGGTTGCGATACCACGGCTCCAGAACCCACATATCCGGCGGCGTGAACCCTCCCGCCATCAACGGCCAGTCGATGTAATTGCGCCCCGCATCGATCCCGGCGACCAGCGCACCGATCAGGATCTGCACGAACGTCAGGTGCAACAGACCCGTCGCCATCCCATGCAGCTTGCGGTCGCCGTCCCGGCGCGCGGTCATCAATTCCGCCTCCTGCCGCCCGAGCGTCAGGATATACCACGCCATCAATGCGAGGATCACAAACGCCAACACCAGGTGCACCGCCAGCCTGTAGGAGGCGACATCGAACATCCCCGGCGCAAGGCCGGAATGCACCATCCACCACCCCGCAAGGCCCTGGAGTGCGCCAAGCGCGCCCAACAAAAGCAGACGCCCGCTCCATCCGGTTGGCACCGATTTGGTGGCGAGAAGGCCCACAAATCCGACCGCCCACACAACCCCAAGAAAGCGCGCCCACTGCCGGTGGCCCCATTCCCACCAGTAGATGAACTGGAACTCCGACATCGACATGCCGCGATTTTGTTCCTGATATTCCGTGGTCGCACGGTAGGCCTCCAACTCGGCCTGCCATGCGGCCTCGTTCAGCGGCGGGATCGCGCCCGAGATCGGCGCCCATTCGGTGATGGACAGCCCGCTGTCCGTCAGACGGGTCAAACCGCCGACCGCGATCTGGATCACCACCATCACGAACAGGATCATGATGAACAGCCGCACACGCCGCCGCCCGCGCCCACGATCCCCGGTCACACCACCGGGTGTGGCGGCGGGTTTCCGCGCCTCGCCGACCTCTTCGAAAATGCTGCGTCCACCGGCCATGATCGTCCCTCTTCGCTCTTGTGCGCAGACCTAACCCGGCCCCCACCGCCCTTCAAGCGCCCGCGACACCTTGCGCGGGGGCGCCGCTTGCGGCCTGCTCCCACGCCCTTGTCGGATCCTGCCGCCAGCGGACCGCGCTAATTGTGATCCTTGCGCTTGCCATCGGCCCAACGCGCCATCTGCCGCAGGACGCCGTGCAGGGTCTGCACATCGGCCCTGGTGAGCGGCAGCCGCCCCCAAAGATTGCGCAGCGTCAGTTTCATGCTGTCGGCCTTGTGCGGCGGCCAGAAGAACCCGGCCTCCTCCATCTGCGCCTCATAATGATCACCCAGGGCCGCAATTTCGGCTCCGTTGGCAAACTCCGTTTTGGCCAATTCCATAACCTCAGGCGCCACATCGACGGATTGCCTGCGCCATTCGTAGCCACACAGCAGCACACATTGCGCGAGGTTCAGAGACGGGAAATCCGGGTTCACCGGCACCGAGATGATCGCATCCGCGCGCGCGATATCCGCATTTTCAAGCCCCGCACGTTCCGGCCCGAACAAGACGCCCACCTTGCCGCCCTGCGCCGCAATGGCGCGGGCTTGTTCCATCGCGCGCTCGGGCGTGACAACGGGCTTGGTCATGCCCCGCTCACGCGCCGTGGTCGCAAAGACATAGGTGCAATCGTGCAGCGCCCCGGGCACGTCGTCGAACAGCCCGGCCTGATCCAACAGACGCCCCGCCCCGCTGGCCAGCGCCACCGCGCGCTCGTTCGGCCAGCCATCACGCGGGGCCACGACCCGCATATGATCGAGGCCGAAGTTCCACATCGCACGGGCCGCCGCGCCGATGTTTTCGCCCATTTGCGGGCGGACAAGCACAAAGGCGGGTTGGCGCGGGGTGGTTTGCGTATCGGACATGGGCCGCCGCTTAGCCAATGGTCCGCCCTGCTGCAAGCCGTCCCCCCATTGCCCCGCCACAGCCGGAGGGCTATCAGCGCCCCAAACCCGCTTGGCAGGAGAGCGCCATGGCCGATGATGCCGCACAAGACGACCGCCCGCAGATCTACCTGATCACGCCGCAAAGCTTCGCGCCGGATGACTTTGCACCGCAACTGGCCGATGTGCTCGACGGGACACAGATCGCGTGCCTGCGCATGGCGCTTGCCGGGGAGGATGAAGACACGCTGGCGCGCGCCGCCGATGCGTGCCGCGACGTGGCCCATGCCCGCGACGTGCCGATCGTGATCGACCGCCATATCCAGCTGGTGGAACGGCTTGGCCTCGACGGGGTGCACCTGGGCGATGGGGCGCGTTCGATCCGCGCGGCGCGCAAGGCGCTTGGTGCTGACGCGATCCTCGGAAGCTTTTGCGGCGCCTCCAGCCACGACGGCATGAACGCGGGCGAGGCGGGCGCGGATTACATCAGTTTCGGCCCCGTCGGCGACAGCAACCTCGGCGATGGCACCCGCGCGGAGGTCGACCTTTTCGCCTGGTGGTCGCAGATGATCGAATTGCCGGTTGTGGCCGAAGGCGCGCTCGACACGGGGCTTGTCGAAGCCCTTGCGCCCGTCACCGATTTCTTCGCCATCGGTCCGGAAATCTGGTCGGAGGACGACCCGCTGGCCGCACTGCGCCGCTTGACCGCACCGCTGCGTTAACCAAACGCCCTGCCGTTCTCCAGACCGTAGCGCACCGCCTGCTCGGCCGCTTTGGCCAGCGCTTTGCGGTTGCTCGCCGCTGTGACCGGGATCGGCGGATGGTAGACCACCTGCACCTGCCCGCGCCCTGGTGTGGCGAGGATCTGCACAAGGCTCGGCCCGAAATCCATATCCCCCCACCAGCCATAATGGCGCGCATCAACGCCCGCAGGCGCACGGTAGCGCAGGCTGACCGGCTGCACCGCGATCTCGCCCGTCAACCGCTCCGAGAAGAACGCCGCAAACAGCGTGGTCTTGAACGGCAACACCTGCCGCCCGTCCGTCGAGGTGCCTTCGGGAAAGAACAACAGGGGGTGTCCGGCGAAGAGGCGATCTTCGAACAGCTTTGTCTGCGCCGCCGCCTCGCGCCGGTCGCGGCGGATGAACACGGTCCCCGTGCCGCGCGCCAGCCACCCCACGCCGGGCCAGC
Organism: Gymnodinialimonas ulvae; assembly: GCF_037543845.1. Taxonomy (NCBI): domain Bacteria; kingdom Pseudomonadati; phylum Pseudomonadota; class Alphaproteobacteria; order Rhodobacterales; family Paracoccaceae; genus Gymnodinialimonas; species Gymnodinialimonas ulvae. Next base: position 677,198 of record NZ_JBBIFX010000001.1, on the reverse strand, counting down.
CACCGACCTCGGATTTCGCCACGAAATAGAGACGTTTGCACGCGTTCAGCACGAAAATATCAAGGAAACTGACATGGTTGCACACATACGCCCCCGGCGTGCGCATCGGCGTGCCCACCACCTCCCGCCGCAGCGACAGAAGCCGACAGGCCCAGATGCAGACAAACTGCGTGATGTAAGGCGTCACCGGGCGTCTCAGGCCCCAGATCGCACGCTCAGGCAGCCGCAGAACCAGCAGAAGCGGAAAGCAGATCAGCAAGATCACCAGCAACGGCCCACCGCGCCACGCGATGCGCAGCGCCTCATTCGTGCCGATCGCGCGCGGCTCGGGCGGGGCCTCGTCGCTTTGCCAGGTGTCGGTGTCCGTTGCGCCCGGCCCTGCCCCGTCGGGAGGCCCGTTCATCGGCCCACACCGCGTTGATAAATCGCGCGATGCGTGTCCGACATCCGCGCCACATCCATCACCAGACAGACGTCGATGCAATTGAACGGACGGTCGATATAAGCACCCTGCCCGACGAACCCGCCAAGCCGGAGATAGGCCTTGATCAGGGCGGGCATCGTGCGGATGGCGGCGGGGCGATCCAACACGTCCTGTGAGATCAGGTCCATCCTCTGATAAGCCTCCGCGCGCGCGACCGGACGGATGTCTTCCGGGGCCAGATGGCGATGATGCAAGAGTGACAATTGACCGGCCAACGGCGCCGGGTCGAGACCGTGGAAAGAGGCCACGCCGAACATCAACTCGATCTCATGGGTAGCGATGTAGTCAGCCAGGCCGGTCCACAGATGCATCATCGCCGCCCCGCCGCGATACTCGCGATGCACGCAGGACCGCCCCAATTCCAACAACCGCCGCCCCGAGCGGCGCAACGGACCAAGGTCGTATTCATCCTCGGAATAGAACCGCCCCGCACGGGCAGCACCTTCTTCGCACATCAGCCGGTAGACCCCGACAACGCGGTCGTCTTCGGGTCGGTTGAGATCGCGCAGCAGCAGATGTTGGAAAAACGGGTCGAACCGGTCGGCCTCGATCCGGGCATCATGGTCCACCAATGCCCCATCGCCGCCAAGTTCTTGCACGAAAACCGCATAACGCAGTCTTTGCGCGGCCAGGATATCCGCGGCGGTCTCGGCCAGGCGCAGCTCGAATTGGGGCTCATCCATCGGCATGCGGTGCCAGCTTCGTCCTTGTTGCGCAGCGGTTGGTCGGCGCAGGGTTAAGCGGCCCCATGGCCATTTGCAAGCAAGCCACACCTAAAGAGTGAATTGCCCGAACCCCGTGTTAAGATACTGTTAACCACCCGGGACTAAGACAGGGTGACGGCATCAGGAGGGTGTGACGATGTCCAGTGCAACATGCCGACCATCCACAACGACCTTGCCCTCATGCTCGAAATTGACCGTGACCTTGCCGCCGATGTTCGATTGCACTTGCCCCAAGCCCCATTCCGGAGCGGCAGGGTGTTGAACATACATTCCCGGCTCAAGGATGGACGTGATATCTTCCGCGTTCATGTTGCTTGCCATAGATCAAAGGGACCCTCGTGCCATGCTTGATGTCCATTCCCAGCTTCCGACCCGCTTGGCCGACCTGGTCGCCTCTCGGCTCTGTCATGATCTAGTTAACCCTCTCGGTGCTATCGGCAATGGCGTTGAGCTGTTGGAGATGACCGGCAAGGCCGACGGGCCGGAAATGGAATTGATCCGCGATGCGGTGCACGCGGCGGAGGCCCGCATTCGCTTGTTCCGGCTCGCATTCGGAAGCGCCGGGCCGGATCAGAACACCAGCCTGCGCGAGGCACGGCAGGCGGTCGAAGGCTACTTCCACCAAAGCCGCATCGTGGCCGATTGGCGCATTGATGGCGACCGGCCCCGGTTGGAGACCAAGCTCGCCTTCCTGATGCTGCTGTGTGCCGAAACCACCCTTCCGATGGGCGGTGAGATCGCCATCACGCAGGCCAGCGATGGCCCTTGGAGCCTTGAGGCGCGTGGCGGGCGGATCAACATCAAGGCCGACGTGTGGGAGCTGTTGCAAGACGCCGATTTGGCCGCCACCGGAAATCTACGCCCGTCGGATGCGCAATTCGTCGTCCTGGCCCATGTGGCGAAGGCCTTGGGCCGTGTCGTCACGTTCAGCGCCACCACTGAGGCGATGACGCTTCAGCTGATTTAAAGCGCGCCCAACCCCGCGCGGAACCGGCGCATGTTGTCACGGTAATGCGCAGCAGAGGCCAAAAGCCCCGCCTGCTCGGCCTCGGTCAGGGTGCGTATGATCTTGCCCGGCATCCCCATCACAAGCGAGCCGTCGGGGATGGTCTTGTTCTCTGAAATCAACGCACCTGCCCCGATCAGGCAGCCTGAGCCGATAATGGCGCCGTTCAAAACGGTGGCCCCCATCCCGATCAACGAGCCCTCACCGATCTCACAACCATGCAGCATCGCCTTGTGCCCGATCGTGCAGTCCGCCCCGAGGATCAGGGGGCAGCCTGGATCGGTATGGCAGACCACGTTTTCCTGAACATTGGTCCCGCGTCCGACGCGGATTTCCTCGTTGTCGCCGCGCAGGGTACAGCCGAACCAAACGCTCGCCCCCTCCTCCAGCACCACGTTGCCGATCAGATTCGCATCCGGCGCGATCCAAGTGTCATCGGCGATTTTCGGGGCCGTCCCGTCCAGTGCATACAATGTCATGGCGTGTCCTCGAATTCCGATTGCAGGCGGCGCACATGGTCCATCAGGCCGGGCTGTTGGCTGGCTTTCATGCGCTCGGCTGTCAGGATCGCTTTCAGCTTCACCTCTGTGCCATCAAGATCGTCGTTGATCAAAACGTAATCATACCCGTCCCAATGGCTGATCTCGTCCCAGCTTTTCTGCATGCGCTTGGCGATGGTCTCGACGTCGTCCTGCCCCCGGCTTTCGAGCCGTCGCCGCAATTCGGCAATCGAGGGCGGCAGGATGAAGATCGACAGGACATGCGGGGCGAGCGCGCTTTTCTGGATCTGCTGCGCGCCCTGCCAGTCGATGTCAAACAACACATCGCGCCCGGCCTCGATCGCCTCGGACACCGGGCCCATCGGCGAGCCGTAGAAATTCCCGAAGACATGCGCGTGCTCCAACATCTCACCATCGCGCACCATCGCCTTGAACCGCGCCTCGTCGAGGAAATGGTAATCCTGCCCATCGACTTCGCCCGTGCGCGGCGCGCGCGTCGTGGCCGAAACCGAGAACCGCAGCGTCTCGTCCCAGACCATCAGCCGGCGCGCAAGCGTGGATTTGCCGGCCCCCGACGGGGAGGACAGGATGATCAAAAGCCCACGGCGATTTGGATCGTGCATGCTCATTCCACGTTCTGAACCTGTTCGCGCATCTGATCGATGGTCAGTTTCAGGTCAAGACCAATGGCGGTCAACGCGGCATCGCCGGATTTCGAACACAGCGTGTTGGCCTCGCGGTTGAACTCCTGCATCAGGAAGTCGAGCTTGCGCCCGACCGGTCCACCCTTGGCAATCAAATCGCGCGCGGCGGTGATATGGGCGCGCAGACGGTCGATCTCTTCGGTGACATCGGCCTTGACCGCAAGCACCGCCAGCTCCTGCGCCAGCCGGGCTTCATCTACAATCTCCGTGGCCTCCAACAACTCGGCCACCTGGGCGCGCAGGCGCGTGCCCGCCGCCGCCGCGCGCAGCGTTGCGGTCTCGGCGGCGGCGTCGGTCAGGCTGGCGATCCGGTCGAGTTGACCCGCCATGACCTCGGCCAGCGCGCGGCCCTCGCTGCGCCGCATCGCCACGAAGGCCGCGATCAGCGTGTCGGCTTCGGCCAACAGGCGCTTGGGCTCCGGAAGAGCGACGCTGTCGTCAGCCTCCATCACACCGCGCAGACCGAGGATTTCGGCGGCCGTCGACGACGCCAAACGATCCCCCGCGCGCGCCTGCACAACCTGCAGCGCGGCCATAACCGTATCGAGAAGCGGCTCCTGCAAGGTTAGCGCCGCGCTGCCCGCGGCCCGCTGAAGTTTCAGCGACACGGTGACATTGCCCCGCGCGAGCGCCTTTTGCAGGGCGGTGCGCAACGGTTGCTCCAGCGCGCCAAGTCCATCAGGCAGACGCAGCCGCAGATCAAGGCCGCGCCCGTTCACGCCACGGATTTCCCACTGCCAGCCGATCGCCCCGTCATTGCCATCCGAGGAGGCAAACGCAGTCATCGAGGCGAGCGCGTCAGATCCCACGATCTGCCACCGTTCCGTTAACCATCCCGCAAGACTCCCCCTGCCCATAAAATTTTATTCAGTGTATTGAGAACAGGACAGGAGCAACACCGCCGGGTCAAGGCGGCGTGTTCCGGGGCGGGGGCCGAGACTGACGAATTGACGCGATTGTGCGGAGGCCGACCGATGAGTGACATTCTGAGTGGACCAAATTCCCTCGACCTTCTGGACGAGCGCATCGTGTCCTTGATGCGGTATTGGGATCATCTGCGCGCCGGTCGTCCGGTGCCCGCACGCATCGAAGTGAGCCCGGCCAGCATCGCGCGGCATCTGTCGCGCGTTTGCATTCTGGAGCGTCCGCGCGCCGGAACCGTGCGCATTCGACTGGCGGGCGCGACCCTGTCGGGCCGCATGGGAATGGAGCTGCGTGGCATGCCGTTCCGGTCGCTCTTCGAGGTTGATGACCGCGCGCAGGCCATGGATGCAGCTGAGACGGCCATTGTCACCCCCTCGATCAGCATTCTGTCGCTGGAGCGCGCCGACCATACCGGCCCTCAACACGAGGCGCAGATGGCGATCCTGCCCTTGTCGGACACCCAGGGCGGTCTGACCCGCGCCATCGCGCTTTATTCCGAAACCGCCACCGCGACGCCGTATGTCAACAATTTGCGGGGCCGGTTCCAGGTGTCCGATCACCGGATGCTGGAAATCCCCGAGACCGGTGCTTTGCCGGGCCTCTCGGCGCGGGCACCGATCCATGCGCTGCCAAAAACCAAGCAGGCGCGCACCACTCCGGCCACGCCGACCCGGGCGCAGGCCGCCCCGCGGGTCGAAGCGCGCGTGTTGGACCACCACACGCGCCCCGTTTTCCAGGTGATCGACGGCGGCCGCAGTTAATCGCGCGGCCCCCAGCCCGTCCGCGCGCAGGCTTTAGCCGACCGCGCGCAACGATTGACGCGAGGCCGAAAGCTCTTCGGCCACCAGGAACGCCAGTTCCAGCGATTGCGACGCGTTCAGGCGCGGATCACAGGCCGTGTGATACCGGCTCGACAGATCCTCATCGGTCACGGCGCGCACGCCGCCGGTGCATTCCGTGACATCCTGACCCGTCATCTCGAAATGCACACCGCCGGGAACTGTGCCTTCGGCTCGATGAACGGCAAAGAATTCCTGCACTTCGCGCAGCACACTTTCGAACGGGCGGGTCTTGTATCCGCTGTCAGATTTGATCGTGTTGCCATGCATCGGATCGCAGGACCACACCACGGGATGGGCCTCTTCCTCGACCGCACGGATCAACTTTGGCATATGATCGGCCACTGCCCCCGCGCCGAAGCGGTTGATCAAGACGATGCGCCCGGCCTCCCGCGTCGGGTTCAGCGTATCAAGCAATTCCTTGAGGTCCGAGCGGCTGATCGACGGGCCGCATTTGATCCCGATCGGGTTTTGCACACCCTTGCAGAATTCCACATGGGCGCCGTCCGGCTGTCGGGTGCGGTCGCCGATCCAGATCATGTGACCCGACCCCGCGAGCCACTTGCCCGATGTCGTATCGAGACGGCACAACGCCTCTTCATATTCCAGAAGCAACGCCTCATGCGAGGTATAGAAATCCACCTGCCCCAATTCATGAGTCGTGCCCGAGGTGACACCGGCGGCGGTCATGAAATCGAGCGCGTCCTGAATACGGTTGGCCATATCGGCGTAGCGTTCGGCATCGCCGATATCGGTGAACCCAAGCGTCCACGAATGCACCCGGTGAATGTCGGCATAGCCGCCCTTCGACAGCGCGCGCAGGAAGTTCAGCGATGCAGCCGCCTGCGTGTAGGCCTGCAGCATTTTCGCCGGGTTCGGGATGCGGGCCTCGGGCGTGAAGTCCAGCTCGTTGATGATGTCGCCGCGGTAGGATGGCAGCTCCACCCCATCCTTGACCTCGGTCGGGGCCGAGCGCGGCTTGGCAAACTGACCCGCCATGCGCCCGATCTTGACCACCGGCACCTTTGCGCCGAACGTCAGAACCGTGGCCATCTGCAACATCACCTTGAACGTGTCGCGGATGTTGTCGGCGGAGAATTCTGCAAAGCTTTCGGCGCAATCGCCGCCCTGCAGCAAAAAGCCCTGCCCACGGGCCACAGCCGCCAGCTCATCCTTCAACGTGCGCGCCTCACCGGCAAACACCAGCGGCGGGTATTTCGACAGCTGCGCCTCGACCGCGTTCAACGCAGCCGCGTCCAGGTAATCCGGCATCTGCACCCGCGGCTTCGCGCGCCAATCCGATTTCGTCCAGGTCGTTGCAGAGCCCATGGTCGTCTCCATCTCAAAGGGTCGGCCCCCTCTCTACACAAGCGCCCAACGGCTTCCAACACCGCATTTGCCAAAAACGTGCTGTCCTTCCCGGGCGCTGTGAGCGATTCTGGGATTGCATGGACCCGCGTTTGGTGCTTTCGGTTTTTTCCGGGGAGCGAGGCCTTGTGGTAAACCAAGCCCACCCGCAGGAGAATGTAGGATGACCGACATCCAAGCCAGAACCCGTCCCGGTGACGGCCCCAAGCGGTTCGTGTTCGTCTTACTCGACCAATTCACCATGCTGTGCTTCTCGTCGGCGGTCGAAGCGCTGCGGATCGCCAACCGCATGTCGGGCCAGACGCTTTACGAATGGGTGCTGATCGGCGAAGGCGGCGACTATGCGCAAAGCTCCGCCGGCATCTGGTTCCGGCTGGACGGTGATCTGGATGACGTACGCCGCGAAGATGTGGTGCTTTTGTGCGGCGGGATCGACGTGGCCGGGGCCACCACCAAGCGCCTGCTCAGCTGGCTCCGGCGCGAGGCGCGCAAGGGACCGGTGATCGGCGGGCTGTGCACGGCGGGCTACACGCTGGCCAAGGCCGGGCTACTCGATGGCAAACGTGCGACGATCCATTGGGAAAATCAGGACAGCTTCACCGAGGAATTCGAAGAGGTCACGCTGACCAAATCGGTCTTCGTGGTCGACGGGAACCGGATCACGACCGCGGGCGGCACCGCCTCCATCGACCTGATGCTGAAACTCATTGCCGAGGATCAGGATGAGGAAATGGCCAATCTGGTCGCCGATCAGCTGATCTATACTTCGATCCGCACGGACCAGGACACGCAACGCCTGTCGATCCCGACGCGCATCGGCGTCCGCCATCCCAAGCTTGGCGCGGTCATCCGGATGATGGAACAGAACATCGAGGACCCGATCAGCCCCTCGCAACTGGCCGAGGATGTCGGCATGTCCACCCGACAACTCGAACGGCTGTTCCGGCGGTATCTCAACCGCTCGCCCAAGCGCTATTACATGGAATTGCGCCTTGGGAAGGCACGCAACCTTCTGATGCAGACGGACATGAGCGTGATCAACGTGGCGCTGGCCTGCGGTTTTGCCTCGCCGTCGCATTTTTCGAAATGCTACCGCGCGCATTATGACACCACGCCTTACCGCGAACGCGGCACCCATGCGGCACGGGTCAAAGGCTGATGAACCGCCCCGTGCGCCCCTAGTCTTCCGCGCCCGGGCGGCGGGCCAGATGCGCGGCCCGCCCGCCCTTGCGCCGCCGCTCCGGGGCCTCCGCAAGCCCCTCGGTCAGAACCGCCGTCATCGGGTGTTCCGCAGGCTCGCCACCGTGCTTGGTCAGCAAGGCGCGGATCGCCGGTTTCGGGTCCGCCGCGCTCAGGCTCAACGCCCAATCCACAAAGATCGACCGGCATTCCGCCGCCGTGATCCCCTCGATCCGAAACGCTTCCCGGATCAGGCCCTTTGGGTCATTCGTATCGCTGTCACGCATCACCCTCGCCCCCCTGCTGCAATGCCGCGCTGCCGATGATATCGTCCACCCTAACGGCGGCCTTGGCGCGAAACGTGTCAAGCTGCGTCACCAAAACGTCCGGCTCCGTCATCTCAAGCAGGCGCAGCAGAAAGCCCATGCCGCCCGCGCCGCAGGCCTCGGGGCTGAGCGGCTTTTCCGTCAACAACCGCCCGCCCTGCTGCAGCGCTGCAAAAAGCGCCTGCGCCGCGATCAGATCCGCGGCCGCATCCGCCGCCAGATGGCCCGCATCGCGCGCGGCGGCCAATTGCGCATCCACCCGCCGCGCCGAACTGCCTGTGGCAAGCGCCAACGCCTGCGCGCATAATGCAATGTCCTGCAGACCGCCCGGCCCATCCCGTACCTCCCAGGTGCTGCCCGCGCGCCCCGCCTTGGCCAGCCGCGCGCGCATTTCGGCAGCGTCGCGCAGCACGCCGTCAAGGTCCCCGGCCCGCGCCGCGATCACACCGCAGCGCACGTCCTCCACATCCCGCGCGAGGCTCTGCTCCCCGGCCACCACCCGCGCCCGCGTCAGCGCCATATGTTCCCAGGTCCACGCCTCTTCGCGTTGATAGCGGTCAAAGGCCGACAGGGCCGTCGCCACCGGCCCCTGCCCGCCCGAAGGCCGCAGGCGCATATCCACGTCGTAAAGCTTGCCCTCACCCGTGGGCGCACTCAGCGCGGTGATCATCGCCTTGGTCGCCTTTGCAAACCAGCCGCGTGGGTCCAACGGACGCGGGCCTTGCGTCATCTCGACATCGCCCGCATCAAAAATCACGATCAGGTCGAGGTCCGAGCCCGCCGTCATCGACGTCGTCCCCAGGCTGCCCATCGCAAGGATCACCCCGCCCCGCCCCGGCGCAGGCCCGTGACGCCGCGCGATCTCGGAACAGACACAGGGCCAGAGCCCCGCGATCACCGCCTCGGCCACATCGGAATAATGCTGCGCGGCATCGTCGGCCCCGATCAGGCCGCGCAACATGTGCACGCCAACCCGAAAATGCCATTCCTTCTGCCAGCGCCGCGCGGTGTCGAGTTGCGCCTCGTAGTCCAGCGGCTCCAGAGCCGCCGCCAAATCCGCGCTCAGCGCCGCAACCCCGGGCCAAGCGGCAAAGAATTGTCCGTCCAGAACCGCGTCCAGAACCCGCGAATTGCGCGACAGATACGTGGCCAGCCCCGGCGCAGTGGCGCAAATATCGGCCAGGAGATCCACAAGGCTGGGGTTCGCCTCGAACAGGGAAAACAACTGCACCCCGGCGGGCAGACCGCGCAGGAAGCCGTCGAAATTGGCCAGCGCCTCTTCGGGCCGGTCGGCGCGGGCAAAACGGGCCAGAAGATCCGGCTTGAGCCGCTCAAAGATCCCCTGCCCCCGCTCGGAGCGCAACGCCGGATAACCGGGCCAGCGCGCGACGATGTCCTGCGCCGCATCGCCAAGTGTCGGGGCCGCGCCATTCCGTGTCTTCGATTCGTAAAGATCGCCGGTGATCTCATCGACGGCGGCCAACCGCGCCGCCAATGCATCGCGATACCGCGCGGTATCCCCCTCGCCGCTCAGCCGCGCGAGCCGGTCGAAGCCTTCGTCGGATTTCGGCAGGCTATGGGTCTGCGCATCGTCGACCATTTGCAACCGATGCTCTACCTCGCGCAGCGCCGTATAATGATCGGCCAGCGTCCCGGCGACCTCGCGCGTGATCCAATCGGCCCGCGCCAGCGCCTGCAACGCCTTGACGGTGCGCGGCGCACGCAGGCTTGGGTCGCGCCCGCCCGCCACAAGCTGCCGGGTTTGCGCGAAGAACTCGATCTCGCGAATGCCGCCGGGCCCGAGTTTCACGTTGCGCCCCTCAAGCGCGTGCCCATGCAGGCCCTTGTGGTCGCGGATCCGCTGCCGCATGTCCATCGTCTCGGCCACCGCCGCGAAGTCGAGGTGCTTGCGCCACACGAACGGCGTCATCGTCTCAAGAAACCGCTGCCCCGCCGCCACATCGCCGGCCGCCGCGCGCGCCTTGATATAGGCCGAGCGTTCCCATGTGCGCCCTTCCGCCTCGTAATAGCGCTCCGCCGCGGCCATCGAGATGCACACCGGCGTGACGCTCGCATCGGGACGCAGGCGCAGGTCGGTGCGAAACACATAGCCCTGCGCCGTGGCATCGTTGAGCGTCGCGGCCATCGCGCGGGTGGCTTTGATAAACGCCGCGCGCGCCTCCATTTCCTCGGACGGGCCATCGAAGCGCGTCTCGTCAAACAGGCAGATCAGGTCGATATCGCTGGAATAATTCAGCTCCCCCGCCCCCATCTTGCCCATCGCAAGCGCCACCATCCCCGCGCCATCGCGCAGCGCGTCTTCCTCACTCATGCCGGGGATCTTACCGCGCCGCGCCTGTGCCGCCACGTGAATGGCCAGCGCCGCCGCAACGCAGGCATCGGCGAAATCGGTCCAGGCCTGCGTGACCGTCGACAAGGCCCAAACCCCGCCCAGATCGGCCAGCCCCACGATCAAGGCCGCGCGGCGCTTGACCTGCCGCAGCCCGGAATTGAGCGTCGCGGCCTCAAGCGTTCCGGTCTCGGCGATCAGCTCGGCGATCACATCCTCCGGCGCGCGCTCCAACGCATGCGACAGCCAATGGCCCTCCTTCGCGATCAACCCGGCCAGATAGGGCGACGACCCGCCGACGCCCCGGATCAACTCCGCAAGCTCGGGCGCAAGGTGCGGCACGGCGGCCAGCGCGTCGTCGCCCCTTTCGGTAACAAACGGGATCGGTGCGCGGGAAAGACGGTTGGCGAAACTCATGGGGGATTCTCTTGTGGCCCGGCCTGATCCTTGTAAGCTCGGCGCGAATTGGCAAGCGGTGGATCATGTCGAAATCGTTGAAACGGGTGAAGCGCGCGCTGGACGCGGCCAATGTAGCGGCCGAGGTGCTCGAAATGGCCGACGGGACCCGCACGGCGGCGGAAGCTGCGGCGGCGGCGCATTGCGCGCTGGATCAGATCGCCAAATCCATCATCTTCCGGGCTGAGACCAGCGGCGAAGCGGTCCTGTTCGTGACCGCAGGCGGCCATCAGGTCGACATCGCAAAGGCCAGCGCCGTGGCGGGCGAGCCGCTTGGCAAGGCCGATGCCGCCTTGATCCGCGCGCAAACCGGTTTCGCCATCGGTGGCGTGGCCCCCATCGGGCACCTGAGCCCGATCCGCGCCTGGTGGGATCCGCTCCTGTCGGAGTTTGATGTGGTCTATGCCGCCGCCGGAACGCCGCGCCACATCTTCCCAATCGCCCCTGATATCTTGCAGAAGATGTCCGGCGCATCGCGCGCGGATTTCGTCACCCAAGCGCATTGAGCACCGATTGCGCCGCGCGCAGGCCCGGCGCGGCCCCCCCTTGCCCGAGGCGCGCCATTGTTTCGGCCATCGCGGCCCGTTGCGCGCCCGGATCGGCCAGCACCGCCTCGACGCCCGCGCGGATCAGCTCCGGGCGGCAGGCCTCGGCCAGAAACTCCGGCACGGCGCGCGTCTCGGACACCAGATTGACCAACGTGACCGTGTCGACCTTGATTGCGCGCTTGACCAGCGCGCGGGTCAGCCAGTTGAAATCATAGGCGATGACCATTGGCGTGCCACTGGCCGCGAGCTCCAACGACACCGTCCCCGATGCCGCAAGCGCGATATCCGCCGCCCTGAAGGCCGCGCGTTTCATCGGCAGGTCGGTTGCATCCACGATCAGCGGCGCGGGCGACCAATCCGCCGTCAATTCCACCACGGCTTGCCGGATATGCGGCAAGGTCGGCAGGACCAGGCGCGCCTCCACCCCCTGCAACGCCGCCCCGAAAAGGGGCGCGAGCCGCGTCACCTCGGACCGGCGCGATCCCGGCAGGACCAAGATCAACCGCCCGTCTGCGCCGATGCCATTCTGTGCCCGAAACGCCGCCGCCTCCGCATCCGTGGCCAGTGGCTCGGCCACCACCGGGTGGCCCACGAAATCGCACGTCATGCCTGCAGCCTGCATATAGGGCGGCTCGAACGGCAAAAGCGCCAGCACATGGTCGATGACCTTCGCCATCTTCGCCGCGCGCCCCGGACGCCACGCCCAGACGGAGGGCGCCACGTAGTGGATCGTCTTCATGTCGGGGCGGGCGGCCTTCACCTGCCTGGCCACGCGCAAGCCGAAATCCGGGCTGTCGATGGTGATCAACGCCGCCGCATCCGACGCAATCGCGGCCTGTGCCGTTTGTGCGATCCGGCGCTTGAGCTGGCGGTATTTCGGAAGCACCTCGGCAATGCCCATGACGGCCAGTTCTTCGTATGGAAACAGCGATCCCAGCCCCTGCGCGGCCATCTCCGGCCCGCCAACGCCGTGGACGTCCACATCGGCCCCGGCCGCGCGAAAACCGGCCAACAGTGCGCCCCCAAGCCGGTCGCCCGAGGGTTCTCCCGCGACCATGAACAGCTTCAGCGCGCCGCCCACCTCACGGCCCTGCCCAGAGGTGCACGCCGGTCTCGGCGCAGGCCGCCTTTATCGCCGCGCGGTCCAGCATCAACACCGCGTTCGGCGCAATCTCGATGCCCGCAAGGCCCGCATCGGCCGCCTGCCGGATCGTCTGCGGCCCGATGGCGGGCATATCCACACGCAGATCCTGCCCCGCTTTGGGGCGTTTCACGAAGACGCCGCCCGATCCGGGCGCAGTGCGGGCCACGAATTCCAGCATCGCCTGCGTGCCCTGCAACGTCTCGATCCCCAGAACCTGCCCCCGTGCGGCCACCGCACCCTGGCCCACATCAAGCGGCCCGAGCGCCTCCAACACCGCCCGCGCCCGCGCGGCATCTTCCACTGCCACCGGCTCTCCGGCGATCACACCCGCCGGAGCGACCAGATCGGGCCGGATGTCCTGCGCTGCGATGACGGCAAAGCCCTCCGCCTCAATCACGGCAATCACCGCCCGCAACAGCGCATCGTCGCCCTGCCCCATGGCCTTCATCAGAAGCGGCATTTTCGATGCGGTGAACGGATCAAACGCCACCGGGTCCAGCGCCGGACGGCCCATGGCGCCTGCAAGGCAGACCTCGCGCACATCCTTGGCGCGCAACTCGTCGAACAGCTTGCCCAATTGCTCGAACCGGGCCTTGATCGGCGGCGCCTTGTGACGGTCGATCACACTGTCCTTGAATTGGACAACATAGGCCATTTCGGCTTCGAGAAGCAGGCCGGGCAACGCACCGGCCCCCGCAAGGATCGCGCGCATGCATCTACTCCGGTGTCAGGTAGGAACGGTCGCTTTCACCCATCACGAAATCGACGATATCGCGCACATAATCGCTGTCGATCTCGTCACTTTCGCCAAGTCGGCGCGCGCGTTCCTGAAACGAGGCCCCCTCACCTTGCTTGAGCGCCTGAAGCGCAGCCCTGAGCGCCGTGATATCCGCCTTGGCCACCCCGCGCCGCTTGAGGCCCACAAGGTTCAGCCCATCAAGCCGCCCGCGCGGACCCTGCACAAGGCCGTAGGGGATCACGTCATTGGTCACCATGCTCAGTGCGCCAACGATGACCCCGCGCCCGATGCGCACGAATTGATGCACCCCCGACAGACCGCCGAGGATCACGTCATCGCCCACTACGCAATGGCCCGCCAGCGCCGCGGAATTCACCATCACGACCCGGTCGCCCACCACGCAATCATGCGCCACATGGGCGTTTGCGAGGAACAAGCCATCGTCGCCGACGCGCGTCACGCCGCCACCGCCCGCGGTGCCGGTGTTCATTGTCACGCCCTCGCGGATGCGGTTGCGCTTGCCCACGATCAGGCGCGTGCGCTCCCCGCCGAATTTCTTGTCCTGCGGGATCTCTCCGATGGAGGCGAAGGGGAAGATTTCGCAGCCGTCGCCGACCTCGGTCCAACCCGCCAGAACCACATGGGATTTCAGCGTGACATTCGCGCCAAGCGTAACCTCGGCCCCCACGACGCAAAACGGCCCAATGGTGCAGCCCGGGCCGATCACCGCACCGTCTTCGACAACCGCCGCAGAATGCACCTGAGCCGAAGGATCAACCGCCATCAGGCGTGTCCCTGCGGCAGATCCATCATCGCGGTGAAGCTGCATTCGCAAGCCAACTCCCCCTCGACCTCGGCGCGGCCATCGAACTTCCAGACCTTGCCGCCGGGCTTGCCGCGCGTCACGTGGACCTGCAATTCCAGCACGTCGCCGGGCACCACCTTGCGGCGGAACTTGGCCGCGTCGATGCCCATGAAATAGACCAGGAAATTCTTGTCGGCCAAATCCGCCGACACCCCCACCATCACCGCCGCCGTCTGCGCCATCGCCTCAACGATGGTGACACCGGGCATGATGGGCACACCGGGAAAATGCCCCTGAAAATGCGGCTCGTTCACGGTGACGTTCTTGAGGCCTACGGCGGATGTGAACGGGTCGATGTCACGGACCTTGTCGATCAGGAGGAACGGATAACGATGCGGCAGAATGCGCTGGATCAGGTCGATATCGGCGGTGGTCGGGGTCTCGACACTCATGGCAACGCTCCGATGCTGGGACATATACTCGCGGTGGCCTAGCAACTCCACCCGCGCGCGGCAAGATGTGGCGCGGCTTTCGGCCGATCGCGGTCTGCAAAGGCGCGTTCAGTCGAAGGTGGTGAACAGGGGTGCCACGCCACCCTGACCAAGGGCCGTGTCGATCTCGGAAATTGCGCGATCGGTGATATCCACGCTGCCTGCCGACAAAAGCACCGTCCGGCTGTCCAGCAAAACCGCCGCCCCTTCGGACTCGACCAGATCCAGTAGGATCGGCACGATCTCCTCGAAGAACCGTTGCCGGGCGGCCTCGGCCTGCGACTGCAGATCGCGGGTCTTGGCGTCTTGTGCCGCGCGGATGCTGCTGACCCGCTCGTCAAACTCGTCGGCCATTTCGCGGAAATCGGCGGGCTCCAGCGTCGCGCGCAAATCCGTCAGCTCGAGCTCTTCTGCGGTGAGTTGCGCTTCGATCTCGCGGTTCTGGGCCGCCAGCGCCGAGGAAGCCGCCTCAAGCTCGCGCTGAATGCGTTGTCCGTATTGCGTCTGGCTCAGAAGCCGGTCTTGGTTGAGCACAAGGATATCGCCGGACACCGGCGTGGATTGCGCGGCCCCCTCGGGCGCTGCAAACGCAAGCGCCGCCAACCCGAAGGCGGCGGCGTGCAAGACATGACGTATCCCGGCCATCGGTGTCAGAAACGCGCCTCGACCGTGAAGTCGAAATTCCGGGTCCGGTCGAAATCCTCGGATTGGATCGGACGCGAGAAGTTGAAGCGCAGCGGCCCGAGTGCAGTGTCCCAGAACACCGACACACCAACCGCAGAGCGCAGGCTGAAGCTGTCATCAACCTCGGCGCCACCGGCACCCACCGTGTCATCAAGCCCCCAGACCGAGCCGACATCGGCAAACACGCCGCCCGAGATGCCGTATTCATCCGGCAGCGGAAGCGGGAAGGCCGCCTCGAACCGGGCCACAGCGAAATAATTGCCGCCGAGGAAGTTCTGGTTGTCCGCGTTCACATCACGTGGGCCCAAGCCACCGCTCTCAAAGCCGCGCATCTGACGCGAGTTGAGCGAGAACCGGTTCGCAATCCGCGTGCCATCATCGCCAAGCGCATTGATCGCGCCACCTTCAAACGTGGCGCGCAGGGTGACTTCCTCGCGGGCCACGCGGGTCTCGGCAATCGCGCGGATATTCGAGCGGATGAATTCCGTATCCCCGCCAAGCCCGGCATATTCCCCGGTAAAGGCGAACGCGACACCGGCATTCGGGTTCAGACCCGTGGCGCGGTTGTCGAAGCTGTAGGTAAAGCCCACCCGCGATGTGTCCGCCTCCGACGGCTCCCGCGTCAGGATCGGCGAGTCGTCCGCATCCAGCCCCGAAACCTCATCATGATCGAAGTTGTAGAACAGGCGCACACGCCCGTTTTCGCTGATCGGGAAGGCGAGGCTGGTGCCCACGCCGTAGCGGATGGTGTCGAAGGAGTCGGTGTTTTGCTGCTGCGTCTGGGTGTAGTAGGCGCTGACCCCAAGGGCCAGATCGCGGCGCAGGAAGGCGGGTTCCTCGAAGGCGAAGCTGAGCGATTGCGATCCATCAACCGTGTTGAGGTTAAGCGAGACGGCCTGCCCACGCCCGAGGAAGTTCTCCTCCGAGAAATTCACTGAGAACCCAACACCGCCGTCGGTCGAATAGCTGGCGCCGAACCCGAGCGAGCCGGTGGGCTGTTCCTCGACGTCCACATCAATGATCACCTGCTCTTCCGACGTGCCGGGACGACCGTCGACAACCACATCACGGAAAAAGCCGGTGGCGCGAATACGCTCTGCGGCGGCACGGATCTGGGCCGGGTCCAGCGGGTCGCCTTCTACCACGTCGAACTGACGGCGGATCACGCGGTCGAGCGTTGTCTGGTTACCTTCGATGTCAATGCGCTCCACGAACACACGCTCACCACGGGTGATCAGGAACTCGACATTCACGATCAGGTTGGCGTCATCGCGGGTGATCACCGGCTCGATGCGCACGAACCGCAGGCCCTGATCGGCGGCGAGATTTTCCATCCGGGTGATGACATTGTCGATGATGCGCGGGCTGTAGCGCACGCCGGGACGGATGTTGATCGCATCGCGGAAATCATTGGCATCCGCGTCGGGCAGCTCCGAGCGCACATTGAGGTTGCCGATGCGGTAGCTCTGACCTTCGCGGATGTTGAACGTCACGAAATAGGCACCGCGGTCCCGGCTCAACTCCGGTGTGACCGACAGGATCTGGAAATCGATATAGCCGCGATCCTGATAAAAATCGGTCAGCAACTGCCGGTCCAGCGCGATGCGGTCCTGAATGAACGTGTCCGACCGGATCAGCGCGCGAAACAGGCCCGCTTGTGTGCTCTCCAGGATCTGGCGCAGGCGACGGTCGGAATAATCACGGTTGCCGACAAAGGCGATGCGCTGCGTTTCGACCACCGCGCCCTCGGTCACTTCGAACACCAGATCCACACGACCTTCGTCGCGGCGGATGATCTGCGGCACCGCCGTCGCAGTCAGGCGACCGGACTCTCGATAAAACTCGGCGATGGCGGCGGCGTCACGTTCGGCGGTGATCGGCGAATAGACCCGGCGCGGCGTCGACGAGATCACACCAAGCAAGTCCTCGTCATCGACCCGGCGGTTGCCCTCGATGGCGATGCGGTTGATCGTCGGGAATTCGACCACGCTGATCACCAGCGTGTTGCCGCGTGGCGCGACATCGACACGCTCGAACAGGCCCGAATTCTGCAACCGTTGCAGCGCATCGTTGACCTGCCCGGCCGAAATCGACTGGCCCGGCGTCAGCCCTGCAACATCAAGGATAGACGCATCATTGGTACGTGCGTTTCCCTGAATGTCGATCGTGTTGAAATTGAAGGTTTGCGCAGTTGCAATGGGTGCCGACAGCAGCAGAACACACATCAAAACGGTGGCCGTCACAGCGCGTGCGGTGAAGCCAGACAAGTGCGAAAAAGCACGGAGGACCATAGAATCCCACCCATTGGTCAAGTTTGCAGACATGCCTTGGGTAGCCTGCCCCCAAGGCCTAGTCAAACGCATGTGGTGGAAGTGTTGTGTCTTTCTCGCCCTTTGTCACAACCTGTGGCCGATCCGGCACGCAGTTGCGACGCGGACCACGCCGAAAAACGGCGCCAATTCCGTGGGTTGTGGTGAAACCGCCGCCTCAGGTCAGGCTCAAAACCCAACCCGCAAGGAACAGCGCCGCCGTGATCAGCAACGGCGTCAGGAACCGATCCATATTGACCCAAACGAGCTGGGTCATTCCGCGGGTGCTTTGGGCTAGGTAACGCATGACGTCACGGGCTCCATGAAGGGTTTGCGATGCATCAATCATCGCGCCCAAATGTGTCAGAACCTTGGTCCGCAGGTGGAGATTTAACGGTTTCGCAACCCTGTCCGACCCGCAAGGTCCGACCGGGTCAGCACCAGATGTCGTTGGTCAGTGCAAACAGCATCAGCGACAGCAACATGAACAGGCCCACCGACATGAACGCCCGCAGGACCTTGTCCGACGGCGGCTTGCCGGTCACCGCTTCGTACGCATGGAACACCAGATGCCCGCCGTCCAGAACCGGGATCGGGAACAGGTTCAAAAGACCGACCGCCGTCGACAGCACCGCGATGAACCAGATGAAATTGTCCAACCCCTGGCTGGCCGCCGCGCCCGAGGTCTCCGCAATGCCGATGGGGCCTTGCAGGTTGCAGCTTGAAATCGCGCCGGTGATGATGTGCCACAGCCCGTCAAGCGAGCTTTCGATGATGAACGTCACCTGGTTGAAGCCGAAACTCACGGCCTCCCACGGGCCGACGCTCTGGGTCTCGGGCTCGAAAATCAGACCGCCGGTGATCCCGATCAGCCAACGCGTCTCGAACCCGTCGCCGGTCGGCAGGTCGGTCTGGCGCGGGCTCAGCGTCAGGTTCAGGACCTCGCCCGCACGCCACACTTCAAGTGCCAGCGGCGCGCCCTCGGATGCATCGACAAAACTCCGCAATTGGCTGAAGCCGTGGATCGGCGTGCCGTCCACCGTCAGGATCACGTCGCCCTCCTCGATTCCCGCCGCGATGGCCGCCGATTGCGGCGCCACGCTTTGCACGATGGGCAACAGGGGAAAGGCCGCGTCGACCTGCATCGCCTGCTCGTCGCGCAGGATGTCATAAGTCACAAGCGCCGCCGGATCGAGCGCGCGGGCCAATTCGAACACATCGGCCAGGGCCTCGACCGGCTCGCCCTCAATGGCGGTGATCAGATCGCCCTGCTCCAGCGTCACGACCTCCGCCGGAAGCGCCTTGGGCGCGCCCACCCGGGCCTCTTCAACGGCCTGACCGCTGACGATGACAATGCCCGCGAAAATGGCAATCGACAGGATGAAGTTGAACACCGGTCCCGCCGCAACGGTCAGCGCCCGCGCCCAAAGCGGCGCGCCGGGCATCGAGCGCCGCCGCTCGACCGGATCAAGCGCATCCAGCACCGCGCCATCTGCCCCGGCCGAGGCCGCATTCGCATCGCCCAGGAACTTGACGTAGCCCCCGAACGGCAAGGCCGCCAATTGCCACCGCGTGCCGCGCTTGTCGACGCGGCTGAACAGAACCGGACCGAAGCCGATGGAAAACACTTCCGCATGGATCCCCGACCAGCGGCCCACGATGTAGTGGCCGTATTCGTGGATCGCCACGATGATCGACAAAGCGACGACAAAGGCCAACAGCGTGAAGCCAAGATTGCCGAATGCGGGAAGAAGATCCATCTAGCGTGCCTCTTTCTCGTGATGCTCGATTGCGGTCCAGGCGGTCTTACGTGCCATGTGGTCGGTTTGCAGCACGTCCTCAAGGGTTTCGACGGCATTTGAAAGGCCGATCTTTGACGACATCGCGTCAAGGGTCGCTTCAACCACGCCGCTCATGTCCATGAAACCGATGCGCCCGGCCAGAAAACCGTCCAACGCGGTCTCCTTGGCGGCATTGAACACGCAGCCCGCATGACCGCCCGCTTCCATCACCGCGCGCGCCAGTTTCAACGCCGGATACCGCGTGGCGCAGGGTGCGTAAAACTCCAGCGTCGCAAGCTGCGCCAGATCGATCCGCGCCACCGGCAGGTCGCGGCGGTCGGGATAATGCAGCGCATACCCAATCGCGTGGCGCATATCCGGCGCGCCCAGATGCGCCATCAATGCACCATCGTTGAAGCCCACCAGCGCATGCACGATGCTTTGCGGGTGAATAACGGTCTCGATCTGTGCGGGCACAACACCGAAAAATTCTTTCGTTTCAATAAGCTCCATGGCTTTGTTGAACATGGACGCGCTGTCGATGGTGATCCGCTGACCCATGTCCCAATTCGGATGCGCCCCGGCGTCTTCGGGCGTGGCATTGGCCAGCGCCGCGATCGGCCAATCGCGCAGGCCCCCGCCCGAGGCGGTGATGATGATGCGCTCGACCGCCGCCATATCCTCGCCGACGAGGCCTTGAAAAACGGCGGAATGCTCGCTGTCCACGGGCAGGATCTGCGCGCCGTGCTGCCGCGCCTCCTGCAAAAGAAGCGGGCCCGCCGTGACCAGACTTTCCTTGTTGGCCAGCGCCAGCGTCGCGCCGTGGCGCAGCGCGCGGAACCCCGGCGCCAGCCCCGCCGCGCCCACGATGGCCGACATGATCCAGTCGGCGGGCCGGTCCGCGGCCTCCAGAAGCGCCGCCTCCCCGGCTGCGGCCTCCACGCCGCTGCCCTCCAGCGCCGCGCGCAACTCCGGCAACAGGCGCGCCTCGGCAGTAACGGCAATCTGTGCCCCCAACCGCCGTGCGTCCGTTGCCAGCTGTGCGATGTTCGACGCCCCGGTGAGCGCCACGACCTCATAGGCCTGCGCATCGCGCGCGATCAGGTCGATGGTGTTCTGTCCGATGGAGCCGGTCGCCCCGAAGATCGACACGCGCCTGCGGCTCATGGTGTCACCGCGAAACCGGCCAGCACAAAGGCCAGACCCGCAACCGTGAACGCCCCCAGCATGCCGTCGAACCGATCCAGCGCGCCGCCGTGGCCCGGCAGGATCTTCGAACTGTCCTTGACGCCGGCCCGGCGTTTCAACGCGCTTTCCGCGATATCGGCCATTTGTGCCGCGAAGGCGACCAGCACCAGGAACACCACGCCCACGATCACCGCAGGCACCGGATCCTGCGCGCGCAGGCCCACGGCAATCGCGATGATCGCCGCCATCACCCAGCCTGACACCGTACCCGACCACGTCTTGTTGGGGCTCAGGCTCGGCCAGAATTTCGGCCCGCCGATCAGCTTGCCGAAGAAATACCCCGCCACATCCGTTGAGATCACCACCGCAACCACCAACCACATCGCCAGCGGCACCGATTGGTGCAGATAGAAAAACAGGAACGTCGCCAACGGGATCATGCCGCCAAAAAGCGTCTCCAACCGGCTTTTGCGCACCGGGATCATCACCGTGACCATCGTAAGCACCAAGACCCCCACCGCCGCCGGCGACAAGGCCAGAACCTCCGCCCCAACGTTCATGCGATCCTCAAGGATCAACGCCAGCGCCAGCAACGCCGCGCTGATCACCGTGGCCACCCGCGCGAACGGTTTGGTCAGGCGAATGATCAGGCGGAAGTATTCCCAAAGCATGATGGCACCGAACACCGACAGCAAAAGCGCCAGAACCAGCCCCCCCAGCCAAAGTCCGATCCCCGCCACCGACAACAGCACCAAAGCCGACAACACGCGCGGGACAAGATCCGCGAATTTCGGCCCGCCCGCCATCGCGCAGCTCAGGCCAGAACGGCGCCGTAGCGTCGGTCGCGCACGGCATAGCGGCCCACCACCTCCGCAAAGATCTCGGCGGTGAAATCGGGCCACAATGTCTCGATGAATTCGTATTCCGCATAGGCCGATTGCCACAGCAGGAAGTTCGAAATCCGCGCCTCGCCGCTGGTGCGGATCACCAGATCGGGGTCAGGCAACACATGGGTATCAAGGTAGCGCGGGAAGGTCTCGTCGCAGACATCGCGCGGGTTCAGCTTGCCCATCTCGACGTCATGGGCCAGCCGCCGCGCCGCGCGCGCCACCTCGTCGCGACCGCCGTAATTCAACGCGATCGTCAGGTGCACGCGGTCATTGTCCGCCGTCAAAAGCTCCAGCCCGTCCATCAGATCGACCAACGCCGGTTCCAACCGCACCCGGTCGCCGATGAACCGCACCCGCACGCCTTCCTGAAACAGGTTCTGCGACTCGCGCCGGATGTAGCGCTTGAACAGCTTCATCAACCCCGCGACTTCGGTCTGCGTGCGCTTCCAGTTCTCGGTCGAAAACGCGAAGATCGTCAGGTACTTGATGTCCAGCTCGACCGAGGCACGCAGGATCTCGCGCACCCGCTTGGCCCCCGCATGGTGGCCCACAAGACGCGGGCGATTGCGCATCTGCGCCCACCGGCCGTTGCCATCCATGATGATGGCCACATGGTCAGGCGATGCCTTGTTTTCCGTCATCGGGCGTCCTTTCGCGGCGCACACAGCCTGTCGCCATGCCGTCCGGACCCGTGCATTTGCGGCACCGGCCTCAAACCTGCATGATCTCCTGCTGCTTGGTCTCCAGCGCCTCGTCCACACGCTTGATATAGGTGTCGGTCAATTCCTGCACTGCACCCTCCCAGAATTTCGCATCATCTTCGGATGTATCGGCCTTCTTGACCTGATCCATCCCGTCCCGGCGGATGTTGCGGATGGACACGCGCGCGTTCTCGGCATAGGTGCCCGCCACCTTGCCCAGTTCGCGGCGGCGTTCCTCGTTGAGTTCCGGGATCGGCAGCATGATGATCGTGCCGTTGAGCTGCGGGTTGATGCCAAGCCCGCTCTCGCGGATCGCCTTCTCGACCTTGCCGACAAGGCCCTTGTCCCAGACATTGACCGTCACCATCCGCGGCTCGGGCACATTGACCGTGCCAACCTGGTTGATCGGTGTCATCGCGCCATAGGCATCCACCATCACCGGCTCCAGCATCGAGGCCGAGGCGCGGCCCGTTCTGAGCGATGCGAACTCGGTGCGAAGCGACGCAATCGCCCCGTCCATCCGGCGCTCGAGATCGTCGGTATCGAGCATGAAGTCGTCGGACATAACCCGTTTCTCCGTCAGGCTGCTTTAACTTTCACGCGGTTGTAGGGGCTTAGCGGTCGCTTGTATAGGTGCATCCGCGCGCCTCTGCCCGCGCAACGCCCCGCCTTGCAGCGCCGCCCACCCGGCGATGCCGCATCCCCACACAACCCTCCGCCTCGTGCCGCCCGGCCCGGGCCAGCCCATGCGCCGCAGCTTGCGTCCATCAGACCACCAGAACCGTTGCCGGACGGACGCACACGCAATAATCACCGCCATGTCAGTTGTCCGTGACAGTCAAAGCATGTTAGCCCGCCCCTCGGGCGAGACAGGTCTGCGTACAGCCGATAAGATGTTGGCTTTACTTGTAAAATCCTTACGTGGGGAAAGAAAGACAAATGAAAATGTTTAACTTGAAGGCAATTGTGCCTTTCGTGGCTGCGGTCGTTGTGTCGACTGCCGCACATGCGGGCACGGTGACGTTCGAAAGCCTGCTCAACGGCGCTCAGGAAGTGGCCGGCGCGGGTCCGACCTCGGTTCCTGCACCCAATGACAGCCCGGCGCTTGGTGCCGGCGTGATCAACGTCGATTACCGCGCGCGCAGCATCGACGTGTCACTGACGGTTCTGGGCATCTCGCTCGATGACCTCAACGACGGCCTCGTCGCCGCTCCGGTTGGTCCCGTGCACCTGCACCGCGCCCCCGTTGGCGTGAATGGCCCGATCGTCGTGCCCTTCGGCTTTGGTGACAACTACACCAGCATCGGCACCGACCTCGGTTTCGAACTGGTTGCCAATGACCTGACCGCCGATGACTTCCTTGGCCGCACGTTTCACCAGCTCGTGCGCGATCTGAATGCGGGCGACATCTACTTCAACGTCCACACCGACGCCTTCGCGGGCGGCGAGATTCGCGGTCAGGTCGCAGCGGTCATCGCACCGGTGCCGGTTCCGGCCTCCGGCCTGCTGCTCGGCGGCATGCTTGCGTTCGGCGCATGGCGCGTCCGCAGCAAGAAGCGGGCGGCCGCCACGGCCTGATCCGGCCTCTCGGCCTTGGATCCGCGCGCAGCCACAACAGATCTGCGCAACGGCCCACCGCACACCACAGGCCACAGCCCACAGCCCAAAAAACAGGGCGCTCCAACCGGGCGCCCTGTTTTCGTTTCATCCGGCGCGGACTGGCGCGATGCGCGGCCCGCCTGCCCCTGCGCTCAATCCGAAACCTTCGTAAACGTCCCTTCCCCGGCCAGGATCGACCGGAACCCGCCCGGCGCATCAAGGCTGAAGACGATGATCGGCAGATCGTTTTCCCGCGCCAGCGCAATGGCGCTCGCATCCATCACGCCCAGGTGCTGCGCCAGGACCTCGTCATAGGTCACCGTCTCGAACCGCTTCGCATCGGTGTGTTTGGCCGGATCCTTGTCATAGACGCCGTCAACCTTGGTGCCTTTGAAGATCGCCTCGCAGGCCATCTCGGACGCGCGCAGCGTCGCGGCCGTGTCGGTGGTGAAATACGGGTTGCCGGTTCCGGCGGCAAAGATGCAGACGCGCTTTTTCTCAAGGTGTCGCACGGCGCGGCGGCGGATGTACGGCTCGGCCACCTCGTTCATCGTGATTGCCGAGATCACCCGCGTATAAACACCCAAGCCTTCCAGCGCCGATTGCATCGCCAGCGCGTTCATCACCGTGGCCAGCATGCCCATGTAATCCGCCGTGGTCCGCTCCATCCCCTGCGCGCTGCCCTGCAGGCCGCGAAAAATGTTGCCGCCGCCGATCACCAGGCAAATCTCGACGCCAAGGTCATGGACCGATTTGATCTCCGCCGCGATGCGCTCGACGGTCGGCGGGTTGAGGCCGAACCCCTGATCGCCCATCAGCGCCTCGCCGGAAATCTTGAGCATCACGCGCCTGTACCGGGCGGCGCTGGCGTAGGGGGCGGGGGACTGGTCGGCTGGCATGGGGATGTCCTTCGTTGATCTTGCCGCGCACAATGGTCTAAACCCCGCCCCGGTTCAACGCCCCGATTTCGCCGCGCTTTCCGCTGGGGTCTACATGAAGAACGGCCCGTAGATTATTGATATACATCGATAAAATATCCCCTGACCTGCCGGTCCTGATCGCCGGGCCGACCGCGTCGGGCAAAACCGCTTTGGCGATATCCATCGCACAGGCGCAGAACCGGTCCATCGTGAACGCCGACGCGCTGCAGGTCTATGACGGCTGGCGCGTGCTCACCGCGCGCCCCGCGCCCGAGGAAGAGGCCGCCGCACCGCATCACCTCTTCGGCCATGTCCCGTTCGAGGCCGAGTACAGCGTCGGCCAATGGCTCCGCGAGGTTACGCCCTTCTTGCCGCACAACCCCGTCATCGTCGGCGGCACCGGGCTCTACTTCCGCGCGCTGACCGAGGGGTTGGCCGAAATCCCCCTCACCCCGCCCGACATCCGGGCCACCGCCGATGCCCTGCCTACCGCGACCCTGCTGGCCGACCTCGACCGCGACGATCCCACCCTCGCGCAGCGCATCGACCGCCAGAACCGCGCCCGCATCCAGCGCGGCTGGGAGGTCTCGCGCACCACCGGCACGCCGTTGTCGCACTGGCAGGATCAGACCCCGCCCCCCGCCCTGCCGCTTGCCCGCACCACCGCCCTCCTGCTCAACGCCGAGCGCGACTGGCTCGCCGATCGCATCTCCCGCCGCTTCGACCAGATGCTGGCCCAGGGCGCGCTGGAGGAGGCCCGCGCCAACCTGCCCCGCTGGCCCCATGCGGGCGGGGCGGCCAAGGCCATCGGCGCGCCCGCGCTGATCGCCCATCTGCAAGGGCAGATGACCTTGGACGCCGCCCGCGACGCCGCCATCATCGCCAGCCGCCAATACGCCAAACGCCAACGGACCTGGTTCCGCTCGAATATGGCCGATTGGACTCACATTTCGCTGCCCTGAGCCGCCCACCCGCTTTGCACTTGCGCCAACCCGCCCGACGGCTACCCTGCGGCCCATGTTCGAGACCAACCGTCGCCCCATCGCCCATTCCGTGGCCTCCCTCGGCAAATTGCGCATGCAGGGCAAGTGGAAGCTTGAACTGCTGCATTCCGCCCCGCGCGCCCGGCTTTACTGGATCACCCGCGGCCAGGGACGCGTGACCGTCAATTGCATCACCCGCGGCTACGGGCCCAACACGGCCGTTTTCGTGCCCGCCCGCGTGCCCATGGCGCTTGAGCTGGCCGCGCAGACCCAGGGGCTTGAGCTTTGCCTGCCGCCCGACAACAGCCTGACGTTGCCCGACCTGCCGTTCCACCTGCGCGTGTCGAACATCGAAAGCCAGGCCGCCGTCACCTCGCATATCGAAAAGATCGAAGGCGAACTGGCCGCGCAGGCCCCCGCCATGGACCGCGCCCTGACCGCCTATTCGCTTCTGATCTCGGCCTGGATGACCCGCGAACTGGCCCGGCAGGAAGGCGTGACCGGGCGCGAACGGTCGCACAAACTGGTCGAGGTCTTCGCCGACCGCATGGAACACGGCTTTCGCACCGGCAAAGGCGTGGCCGATTACGCCCGTGACCTGCATGTCACCCCCACCCACCTCAGCCGCGTCTGCCGCGATGCCTCCGGACGGCCCGCGCTTGCGCTCTTGAACGAACGCATCATGTACGAGGCGCGCCGCCTGCTCCTCGACACCGATCTGCCCGCCCGCGAAGTCGCCGAGCAGCTTGGCTTTTCCTCCGCCGCCTATTTTACCCGCGCCTTCAGCCAGGCGGTCGGGCAGACCCCCAAGGCCTTCCGCAAGCCGCGCCTGACGCATTGATCCGGGCCGCATGCGGCGCCTGTGCCATGGGGTCAGCTGTATACTTCTTCAAGGTTGCATCTCGGGGCAATGTCGGTTTTGTTGCGCATCGATGTCGCAAACAAGCAATTTCCGGGCGCAACTAGCCGTTGACGCCCACGGACAATCCGGTTGCTAATGCGACTGAGGGTGCGCCAGGTCGTGCAACGCGAAAACGAGCTCACCCAAACAAAACATATCAAGACGTCACAGGGAGACGACGCAGATGAAAGACTTCACTCACGTTGAGGCCGAAGCAGGCCTGGCGACCCATCCGGTCGCCGAAATGTATGCAGCCGAGCATAAGGCCGGCAAACTCGACCGCCGCGAGTTTCTCGTGCGTTCCACGGCACTTGGCCTGTCCGCCGCTGCCGCCTATTCGCTGATCGGTGCGTCGCCCGCATCCGCCGACGGCCACCGCGCCGTGCCCGCCGCCGGTGGCACCCTGCGCATCCAGCAGGAAGTGCGCGCGCTCAAAGACCCGCGCACCTTCGATTGGTCGCAGATGGCCAACGTCACCCGCGGCTTCCTCGAATACCTGATCCAGTACAACAACGACGGCACGTTCGAAGGCATCCTGCTGGAAAGCTGGGAAGCCAATGACGACGCCACCGTCTACACGCTGAACGTGCGCCAGGGCATCACCTGGAACAACGGCGACCCCTTCGATGCCAACGACGTGGCCGCGAACCTGATCGGGTTCTGCGACACCACCGTGGAAGGCAACTCAATGGCCACCCGCATGGGGGAACTGGTCGATGCGGAAACCGGCGTGGCCCGCGAAGGCGCGATCGAAGTCGTTGACGATTTCACCGTCCGCGTGACCTACCCGAACCCCGACATCACCTTCGTGCCCGGCGTGGCGGATTATCCGTCGGCGATCCAGCACCGTGACATGATCGGCACCAACCCCGCCGACCACGGCATCGGCACCGGCGCTTATGAAATCGCCGAATACGAAGTCGGTGTTCAGGCCCGCCTCGTGCGCAAGGAAGGCCACACCTACTGGCGGGACACCTATCTCGACGAGATCGTCTTCGTCGACCTGGGCCAGGATCCCGCCGCATGGTTCGCCGGCGCAGAAGCCGATGAATTCGACATGACCTACGAAACGGTCGGCGAATTCGTGGATCTGTTCTCGGCCATCGGCTGGACCCAGTCCGAGGTTGTGACCGCGGCCACCGTGGTGATCCGCCCGAACCAGAACAACGCACCTTACGACGATGTGCGTGTGCGTCAGGCGATCCACATGGCCGTCGACAATCAGGTCTGCCTCGATCTCGGGATCAACGGCCAGGGTGTGACGGCGGAAAACCACCACGT
Source organism: Gymnodinialimonas ulvae (assembly GCF_037543845.1). NCBI lineage: Bacteria > Pseudomonadati > Pseudomonadota > Alphaproteobacteria > Rhodobacterales > Paracoccaceae > Gymnodinialimonas > Gymnodinialimonas ulvae. The sequence goes on along the minus strand of NZ_JBBIFX010000001.1, from coordinate 649,373 downwards.
CTGCCCGATCCACCCCGAATATGCCGAGCTTCCCCCGCAGACCTTCGATCCCGAAGGCGCGCGTGCGTTGCTTGAGGAATCCGGTCACGCCGATTTCGAGTTCGAGCTGGTCTCCATCGACGATGATTACCGCAAGAACACCACCGATGCCGTCGGCGCGCAGCTGCGCGACGCAGGTTTCAACGTGACGCGGACGATCATCCCCGGCTCGACCTTCTGGAACGACTGGACAACCTACCCGTTCAGCTCGACGAACTGGAACCACCGCGAGCTTGGCGTGCAGATCCTCAACCTCGCCTACCGCTCCGGTGTGCCGTGGAACGAGTCCGGCTTTGCCAATGACGAGTTCGACGCGCTTCTGACCGAGGCCAACGGCATTCAGGATGCCGACGCCCGCCGTGAGATCATGGCGCAGCTGCAGACGATCATGCAGACCGAAGGCGTCACGATCCAGCCGTACTGGCGCTCGCTGTTCCGGCACCACAAGGACAATGTGGTCAACGCGGACATGCATACCAAGTTCGAGATCAACGTCCACTATCTCGGCTTCTCGGCCTGATCTGAACGGTTTGACCGGCGCTCCCTCGGGGGCGCCGGTTTTCTGATAGGCGGTGCACCAAACCGCCCACGGCTGATCCGGCCCGCACGAACCAAGACCGGACAGTCACATCCAGGGGGCGCGACCACCACGCAGCCGCGCCGCCCAGACCACAGGGGACCAACCGATATGGCAGCCTTCATCCTGCGCCGCGTAGGCGTGATGATCCTGACCGCGCTTTGCCTGACCTTCGTGGTCTTCTTTCTCACGAACCTTTTCCCGAACCTCGAAAAGCTCGCGAAAACCCAAGGCAATGCCCGCATGACCGACACCGAAGTTGTCTCCTGGCTTGACCGCAACGGCTACGGCGGCCCCCTGATCGTGCGCTACGGCGAATGGTTGGGCATCGTGCCCGGCTGGACCCGCGAAGATGCCGAAACCGGAGAGATCACCGGCCGCTGCATCGATTTTGACACAAACCCCGAAGACGCGCCGCGCTTCTGCGGCATTTTGCAGGGCGACCTGGGCTATTCGACAGTCTCCGATGCCGAGGTCGGCGAGATCATCGGCGGACGCCTGCAATTGACCGGCATCCTGATGTTCTGGGCCTTTGCGCTCATGGTGCCTGCGGCGCTGCTGATCGGCGTGCTGGCAGGCATGCGCGAGGGCTCCCGGCTCGACCGATCCCTCTCCACCGTCTCCATCGCCTCCACCGCGACACCCGAATATGTCTCGGGCGTGATCTTCATCGTGCTCCTGGCCTCGTCACAGGCAGGCCTCTCGCCGCTTCTGGAAAGCTGGGGCTGGATCGACGGCGGCACGCTGTTCCTGGGCTCGGCCCGCTCCGCGATGGACGACATCACCTTCTGGAACTTCACCCTGCCCGTCGTGACCATCGCGCTCTATGGCATGGGCTACATCGCGCGCATGACCCGCGCGTCGATGGCCGAGGTCATGACCGCGCAATACATCCGCACCGCGCGCCTCAAGGGCGTGAACTTCCGCAACATCGTGATGAAACACGCGCTGCGCAACGCGCTCATAGCACCCTTCACCGTCATCATGCTGCAATTCCCGTGGCTGCTGACCGGCGTGGTGATCGTGGAGACGCTGTTCAACTACAACGGCTTCGGCTGGACCCTCGTGCAGGCCGCCTCCAACAACGACATCGAACTGCTTCTGGCCTGCTCCATCGTGGCGGTCTTCGTGGTCCTCGTGACGCAGCTGATCTCCGATATCGGCTACGTTTTCCTCAACCCCCGCATCCGTATCGCGTAAGGAGATCACAGACATGGACCTTCTTACCTGGACCGGCCAATTCGGCAGCTTCCTCACCCCCCTGATCCTCGTGGCGGTGGTGATGTTCGTCGTGGGCTTCCTGACAAACTTCGTCCTCACCCTCGCGGGCGTGCGCCCCGGCGAACTGGAACTCAACGCCGACGGCACCATGGCGATCACCCACACGCCCGCCGACTACGCACTGGCGACGATGAAATACGCGGTGATCCTGTTCCTCTTGTGCTGCCTGGGCTTCGTGATCGGCGGCCTGGTGCTGCCCACGCCCGAACAGAAGGGCATCATCGGCGCCGCCGGCGCGCGCTTCCTGCCGGTCTGGGTCGCGCTCATCGTGACCTTCGCCGTCTCGATCACCTTCAAGCGCAAGCTCGGCCTCTACGGCAAACTCTTCGACAGCCCCATCGGCATGGTCGGCTTTGGCCTCGTGATGTTCTGGGTCTTCACCGCGATCTTTTCCACATGGGTCGCCCCCTTCGACGCCCTCGATCAGATCAGCTCGATGCGCAACGAACTCCCCGGCACCCCCACGCCGGAGGGCGAGGCATACACCCACTACCTCTTTGGCGGCGACCGCCTGGGCCGCGATGTCTTCTCGCGCATGGTCCTGGGCTCCACCTATGTGCTGCAGATCGCACCGCTCGCCACCCTCTTCGCCTTCATGGTCGGTATCACGCTTGGCCTGCCTGCGGGCTACGTCGGCGGAAAACTCGACACGATCCTGACCTTCGTGGCCAACCTCGTCCTCGCCTTCCCCGTCATCTTGCTCTTCTACCTGCTGGTGACGCCGGAAATCGTGCAGGCGGGCGTGCCGCAATACATGTCGATGGTCCTGTTCCTGTTCCCGATCATCTTCCTCGTGGTGCTGTTCAACTCGCGCTACCACACGCAGCCGATGACCCGGAACATCCTCGTGGCCATCGCCGCCATCATCGGCTTCTGGCTCTACTTCTCGCTGATCTCCGATCGCGCCGATACGGAATCGGCCGTGCGCTTCTGGCCCGAGTCTCTCGACCTGTTCAACATCCCCGGCAACCTGCTGATCGTGTTCGTGTCCGTGGTCTTCGTGAACTCGCCCACCGTGTTCCGCATCGTGCGCGGCATCACTTTGGATGTGAAGACCCGCGACTACGTGGCCGCCGCCCAAACCCGTGGCGAAGGCCCATGGTACATCATGCTGTGGGAAATCCTGCCCAACGCGCGCGGGCCGCTGATCGTCGATTTCTGCCTGCGCATCGGCTACACCACGATCCTTCTCGGCACCTTGGGCTTCTTCGGCCTGGGCCTCTCGCCGGAAAGCCCGGATTGGGGGTCCACCATCAACGAAGGCCGCCGCCTTCTGACGGTATATCCGCACCCGGCCCTGCCGCCCGCATTGGCGCTGATGTCGCTCGTGCTTGGCCTCAACCTGCTGGCTGATGGCCTGCGCGAAGAAAGCCTGAAGGATTGATGCCGCTGACGCCCATCGGCGTGGCGGGCCAATCCCCAAGGTCCAGACCCGGCTGGAAACGTGCCGCCGGGTCGGATCTGGCCCCAAAAAAAGCCGCGATGCACTACAGAAAAACTACAAATAAACTACAGAAAAATTCACCTGCCTTTTGGCCCGTCACTTAAGGAAATCTAACATGGCAGATCGCACACCCTATGACGGCCCGATCCTGGAAATCGAAAACCTTTCGATCTCCTTTTTCACCCGCCTGCGCGAGATTCCCGCCGTTATGGATTTCTCCTGCACCGTGATGCCCGGGGAGGCGATGGGCCTTGTGGGCGAGAGCGGCTGCGGCAAATCCACCGTGGCGCTTGGCGTGATGCAGGATCTCGGCGTGAACGGGCGCGTTGTCGGCGGCACGATCAAGTTCAAGGGCCGCGACCTCAACAAGATGAGCCAGGAAGAGCTTCGCGAATTGCGCGGCTCCGAGATCGCCATGATCTATCAGGAACCCATGGCCTCCCTGAACCCCGCCATGCGCATCGGCAAGCAGCTCATGGAAGTGCCGATGATCCACGAAGGCAAGTCCGAGGACGAGGCCTATCAGATGGCCCTCGGCGTCGTCACCGACGTCCGCCTGCCCGACCCGGAACGTATGCTCAAAAGCTATCCGCACCAGCTTTCCGGAGGTCAGCAGCAGCGCATCGTGATCGCTATGGCCTTGATGTCAAAGCCTTCCTTGCTGATCCTGGATGAGCCCACCACCGCGCTCGACGTGACGGTTGAGGCCGGGATCGTGGACCTCGTGAAGGGTCTGGGCGAGAAATACGGCACCTCGATGCTGTTCATCTCTCACAACCTCGGGCTGGTGCTGGAAACCTGTGATCGGCTGTGCGTGATGTATTCCGGCGAGGCCGTGGAAACGGGCCGCATCGCCGATGTTTTCGACAACATGCAGCACCCCTATACGCAGGCTTTGTTCCGCTCGATCCCCCTGCCCGGCGCTGACAAGAATGCCCGCCCGCTGATCGCCATTCCGGGCAACTTCCCCCTGCCGCACGAGCGCCCGCCGGGCTGTAACTTCGGCCCCCGCTGCAATTATTTCGAGGAAGGCCGCTGCAACGCTGACGCCATTCCGATGTTCGACGTCGCCCACGGCGACCGCCACGAAAGCCGCTGCCTGCGCTTTGCGGAGATCGACTGGAACGCCCCGCCCGAACTGGCCGCCACCACCGAAAAGGCCACGATCGGCGACGTGGTCCTCAAGATCGACAACCTCAAGAAGTATTACGAGGTCGCGGCAAACGCGCTCTTCGGCGGCGGCGACAAGAAAGTTGTCAAGGCAAACGAGACACTTACGTTTGAGGCACGCGAATCCGAGACGCTGGCCATCGTGGGCGAAAGCGGCTGCGGCAAGTCCACGCTCGCGAAGGTTTTGATGGGGCTTGAGACGGCCACCGATGGCGAAATCACCCTCGGCAACAAATCCATCGGCAACACCCCCATCGAAGAGCGCGACACCGCGACCGTGTCGAATGTGCAGATGGTGTTCCAGAACCCGTTCGACACGCTGAACCCCTCGATGACCGTGGGCCGCCAGATCATCCGCGCGCTTGAAATCTTCAAGATCGGCAAGAACGAGGCCGAGCGCCGCGAGCGGATGCTGGAGCTCCTCGATTTAGTAAAACTTCCCCGAGCCTTCGCCGACCGCATGCCCCGGCAGTTGTCCGGCGGCCAGAAACAGCGCGTCGGCATCGCCCGCGCCTTCGCCGGTGACGCCAAGATTGTCGTGGCAGATGAACCGGTTAGCGCGTTGGATGTATCGGTCCAAGCCGCAGTGACGGATCTTCTGATGGAGATCCAGCGCCGCGAGAAAACCACGCTTCTGTTCATCTCCCATGACCTGTCGATCGTGCGCTACCTGAGCGACCGCGTCATGGTCATGTATCTTGGCCATGTGGTCGAATTGGGCGACACCGAGCAGGTCTTCAGCCCGCCCTATCACCCCTACACCGAGGCGCTTCTGTCCGCCGTTCCGATCGCGGACACCTCCATTGAAAAGAAGCATATCGTGCTCGACGGTGACATCCCTTCGGCGATGAACCCGCCCCCTGGCTGCCCGTTCCAGACACGCTGCCGCTGGAAGTCCGACGTACCCGGCGGCCTGTGCGACACTGAGGTTCCGCCCCTACGCACGCTGGCCGATGGACACCAGATCAAATGCCACCTCGCTGAAGATATTCTTGCGCGAATGGAACCCGTCATCAAGATCGCGGCCGAATAAACGGGATATTTATTATTGAAAATCAATAAGTTAGACGCGCCCTAGCGGCTGACATTTCCGGACGCGACGGCAACGGATTTTACCACGGCATAGCCGCACCACCCCTCGGAAAGCCCCATTGCTTTTGCGGATCTCTGGGTGACGCGGGCCAGCAAACGGTCGTCACCGGCCACCACCTGCACCATCACTCCCGGCCCGTCGCCGTCGCGCAGCGCGCTGAGGCGCACGGGCAGAACGTTCAACGCCGATATCCCCTCGGGCAGGGCGCGCGACAGCATCACATCTTGTGCCTCAATCCGCACACGGACCTGCGCGCCTTCGTCGGCGGCGACATGCGGCAGCCACAAAGCCCCGCCCGAGCAGGCCAATTCCGTCAAGCCGTCGTCATGGTGGCGCACCACCCGCGCCGTCACCAGCGCGCCCGCGTCCCGGATGCCGATGACCGGCGCGATGTCGGGATCGGACAGCAGCTCTGTCGCCGGCCCGACGCGCACGACACGGCCCTGCTCCAGTGCGACCAAGGTCGTGGCCAGTCGCGCCACCTCGGCCACGGAATGCGACACATACAGAACCGGCACGCGGGCGGCGTCGCGGACCCGTTCGAGATAGGGCAAAATCTCGGCCTTGCGGGCTTCGTCCAGCGCGGCCAATGGCTCGTCCAGCAGCAACAGACGCGGCTTGCTCAGGAGCGCCCTCCCGATCGCCACACGCTGCGCCTCGCCGCCCGACAAATCCGCAGGCCGCCGGTCCAGAAGATGGCCGATGCCGAGCATCTCGACCACTGGGCCCGCATCCGCCCCCGCGCGCGCATAACTGAGGTTGCCGCGCACATCCATATGCGGAAACAGGCGCGGCTCCTGAAACACATAGCCGATCCCGCGTCGGTGCACAGGCAATGGGTCGACCCGCTGCCGCCCAATCACAATCCGCGCCTCGTCCGCATTAAGAAGGCCCGCCACCGCTCTGACAACGCTGGTTTTTCCTGCGCCACTCCGACCGAACAAGCACGTGACGCCCGCAGGCGCCTCAAAGGCCGCATCAAGCTGGAAACCGCCGAAATCATGGCGGATCAAAACCTCAAGCATCGCGCCCCCCGATCCGCGCCGCCACCCGGCGCGCCAGAAGTTCGGAGGCCAACAACGCTCCCATCGCGATCACGACCGACACGATGACCAGACGCCAGGCCGAGGCCTCACCACCCGGCACCTGCAGGAAGGCATAGATCGCCGAGGGCACCGTGCGTGTCTCGCCAGGGATATTGCTCACGAACGTGATCGTCGCACCGAATTCGCCCATCGCCTTGGCGAAGGCGAGGATTGCCCCCGTCAAAACCCCCGGCGCGATCAGCGGCAGGGTCACGGAGTAAAACACCCGCCAGCGCGACGCGCCAAGCGTCGCCGCCGCCTCCTCCAACCCCGGATCGACCGCCTCAAGGGCCAAACGGATCGCGCGCACCATCAACGGAAAGGCCATGATCGCCGCCGCCAGCGCCGCCCCCGTCCAGCGGAACGCAACGCCCAAGCCCATCGCCTCCAACCATCCGCCCAACCCGGCCTGCGGACCGAACGAGATCAACAGAAGATACCCCGTCACCACCGGCGGCAGGATCAACGGCAGATGCACCACCCCGTTCAATACGGCATGTCCCGGGAAGCGCTTGCGCGCCAGCACCCAGGCGACCGCAATTCCCAATGGCAGACTCAGAAGCGTCGCGACCACGGCCACGCGCAGCGACAGGGCCACCGCTTGCCATTCCGCGGGCCCGAGCCACCCGGTCATTCGTCAATCACCGCGAAACCCGCGTCGCGAAACAACGCCCGCGCCGCATCGCCTGCCAACCAATCCAGAAACGCCCGCCCCGGCTCCGGGGCATGCGGCGTCAACGCGGCCGGATAGACAATGGGCGGATGCAACGTGGCGGACAGCGTTTCGATCACCGCCACCCCCGGCTCCGCCATCGCATCGGTCGCGTAAACCACCCCGGTCTGTGCCGCGCCCAGGACCACAAGACGCAACGCCGCGCGCACGTTGTCCGTCTCGATCACCTGCGGGCGCAAGGCGTCCCAAACGCCCGACGCCTCAAACGCCATCCGTCCATATATGCCCGCAGGAACCGCATCGACCAGCGCCATGGCAATGCGCCCGTCGCCGATCCCGGGAGGCACATCCGCATCGGCGAGGTGGGTGGTGTTCATCACGATCACCAACCGGTTGCCAAGGAGGTCGCGGCGGGTCCCGGGGCGGATCGCCTGCGCGGCCTCCAGATGGTCCATCCAGTCGATGTTGGCCAGGAACACCACATCCGCCGGGGCCCCCTGCTCGACCTGCCGCGCGATGGACGACGAGCCTGCGTAGGACAGCGTTACCTCGTGGCCGGTCTGCGCGGTGAAGGCGTGCGCCACGCGATCAAGCGGCCCGGCAAGGCTCGCCGCCGCGAACACCGTGATATCCTCCGCCGACGCGGGTGAGATCAGGAACAGGGAAAGAAGCCAGGGCCAGCGCATGGCGCGACTATTGCGTGGGGCGGTCGGGGCGGCAAGAGCGCGTGGTGCGGACATCCCCAAGCGGCCCTCCGCCCAAAAAGAATGGGGCCCCCGAAGGGACCCCAGTTTCGCTGATCAGGCTCTGATAATTAACTGCCCGTGTTTTCTGCCTGCGGCCTGATCCGCGCCAAGGGTGAGCGCACCCACCCCGGAAACCAAGAGCTTTCCAATGAAAACTCTTGGAGTGGGATGTAGCGAAAACCGAAGACTTCGCGGGTCCCACCCCGTTGGTACAGATGCGCGAACGGTGAGGGACGCGCATCCGATTGTTGTCCCAACACCAGCCCGCAATCGGGCCGGTGCCGGGCATTAATCTCCTCAGCTACACCCCGACGTCCCGCCGCAGGTGTTGCACTTCATGCAGGTGCCGTTGCGCACCAGGGTGTAGTTGCCGCATTCGCCGCACGCCTCGCCCTCATAGCCCTGCATCTTGGCTTTGGTACGGGCGTCGATCTCGACGGTGCCGGTGGTCACTGCGGTGGTCGATGTGACCGCCGCCATGGTCCCACCGCCATTCGACGTCTCGGGCACCAGCGTCTCCAGCACGGCGACCGGATCGGCCCCGCCCTGCAACACGATCAGCTCCTGCGGGGCGCGCTTGCGCAGATAGCCGGTCGAGGCCACCTGTTTGAGCACTTCCAGCGGGTCCGAGCCGCGGCTGTCGGGCACTTCGGTGACGTTGGATACGCCCTCCTCTGCCCCGCGCCCGATGCTGTCGAAGCTCGCACCTTCCGGGGCCACATGGGCCAGGTCGGTCCGGTCAAGGTAGGACACGGCCAGCTCGCGGAAGATGTAGTCGAGGATCGAAGTGGCGTTCTTGATCGAGTCGTTGCCCTGCACCATCCCCGAGGGTTCGAACTTGGTGAAGGTGAACGCATCCACGAATTCCTCAAGCGGCACGCCGTATTGCAGACCGACCGAGACCGCGATGGCGAAGTTGTTCATCATCGCCCGGAAGCCCGCGCCTTCCTTGTGCATGTCGATGAAGATCTCGCCAAGGTTGCCGTCCTTGTACTCCCCGGTGCGCAGGTAGACCTTGTGGCCCCCAACGATCGCCTTCTGGGTATACCCCTTGCGGCGCTCGGGCAGCTTTTCGCGGTGCGCCTTGATGATCTCCTTAATGACCACCTTCTCGATGATCTTCTCTGCCACGACCTGAGCCTTTTCCATCGTGGTGCCGTTCTCCAGCACCTCGGCGGCCTCGTCATCATCCTCAACCAGCGCTGCGGCCAGCGGCTGCGACAGTTTCGAGCCATCGCGATAAAGCGCGTTGGCCTTCACACCGAGCGACCACGACAGCTCATATGCCTTCTGGCAATCTTCGATCGTCGCATTGTTCGGCATGTTGATCGTCTTGGAGATCGCGCCCGAGATAAAGGATTGGGCCGCCGCCATCATGTGGATATGCGAGTCGACGCTGAGGAAGCGTTTGCCCTTTTTCCCGCAGGGGTTCGCGCAGTCGAACACGGACAGGTGTTCGTCTTTGAGGAACGGCGCGCCCTCCAAGGTCATGGTCCCACAGACATGGTCGTTCGCGGCGTCGATATCGGCTTTGGAAAAGCCCAGATGCCGTAGCAGGTCAAAGGTGGGATCGTTCAGTTTGTCCGCCGGGATGCCAAGGGTCTCGGTGCAGAATTCCGCGCCAAGGGTCCATTGGTTGAAGACGAAGCGAATGTCGAAGGCTTGCGGCAGGGCGGCTTCGATCTTTTCGATCTCTGCCGGGCCAAAACCATGCCCGATGAGGCTGGTGTGGTTGATGCCCGGCGCCTGCCCGATGGTGCCGTGACCGACCGCATAGGCGATGATTTCCTCGATCTGGCTGGACGAATAGCCCATCGCCTCAAGCGCGCCGGGGACCGAGCGGTTGATGATCTTGAAATATCCGCCACCGGCCAGCTTCTTGAACTTCACCAATGCGAAGTCCGGCTCGATGCCTGTCGTGTCACAATCCATGACCAGGCCAATCGTGCCCGTGGGGGCGATCACCGTGGCCTGTGCGTTGCGGTAGCCGTGCTGCTCGCCGAGGGTGAGCGCCTCGTCCCAGGCCTGCTTGGCCAGCCCGATCAGCGTCTGATCAGGGCAATTGCCGTGGTCGAGCGCCACCGGGTTCACGTTCACATCCTCATAGCCATCGGACTTGCCGTAGGCGGCGTTGCGGTGGTTGCGCATCACCCGAAGCATGTGCTCGCGGTTCTTGGCATAGCCGTCGAACGGCCCCAGCTCGCTCGCCACCTCGGCCGAGGTCGCATAAGCCACACCGGTCATGATCGCGGTCAGCGCGCCGCAAAGGGCACGGCCCTCGGCGCTGTCGTAGGAATACCCCATGTTCATCAGCAGCCCGCCGATGTTGGCATAGCCCAGACCCAGCGTGCGGAAATCATAGCTCAGCTGCGCGATTTCCTTCGACGGGAACTGCGCCATCATCACCGAGATTTCCAGCGTCAGCGTCCAAAGCCGCGTCGCATGCATGTAGCTTTCTGCATCAAAGACGCCGTTGGAATAGAACGTCAGCAGGTTCATCGACGCCAGGTTACAAGCCGTATCGTCCAGGAACATGTATTCCGAGCACGGGTTCGATCCACGGATCTCGCCATCTTCCGGGCAGGTGTGCCACGCGTTGACGGTGTCGTGGTACTGGATGCCGGGATCGGCACAGGCCCAGGCCGCATGGCCCACCTTTTCCCACAGGTCACGGGCCTTGATCTCTTTGGCGACCGAGCCGTCCTTGCGGTTCATCAATTCCCATGTCTCGTCGTTCTCGACCGCCTTGAGGAAGGCATCGGTGACGCGGATCGAGTTGTTGGAATTCTGGCCGGAGACGGAATTATACGCCTCACTGTCCCAATCGGTGTCGTAGGTCGGGAACTCGATCGAGGTGTGGCCCTGCTTGGCATAATCCAGCACGCGCTTGACGTAAGTCTCTGGGATCGCGACCTTCTTGGCCTCGCGGATCGCCGATTTCAGCGATGGGTTCTTGGCGGGGTCCACGGCATCCTCAAGGCTGCCGTCCCATTCGCGGATCGCTGCGAAAATGCCGTTGAGCATCTTTTCGTGCATCTTGGAGCCCGCCACGATGGAGGCCACTTTCTGCTCTTCGAGCACCTTCCACTCGATGAAATCCTCGATATCGGGGTGATCCGCATCGACGATCACCATCTTGGCCGCGCGGCGTGTGGTGCCGCCCGACTTGATCGCGCCCGCCGCGCGGTCGCCGATCTTGAGAAAGCCCATAAGGCCCGACGACTTGCCGCCGCCCGACAGTTTCTCGCCCTCACCGCGCAGGTGGCTGAAGTTCGTGCCGGTGCCCGAGCCATATTTGAACAGACGCGCCTCACGCACCCAAAGGTCCATGATCCCGCCGTCATTGACCAGATCGTCCTTCACGCCCTGAATGAAGCAGGCATGCGGTTGCGGATGCTCGTAGGACGAGGTGGATTTCGTCAGCTTACCGGACTTGTAGTCCACGTAATGGTGGCCTTGGGCCGGGCCGTCGATGCCATAGGCCCAATGCAGGCCCGTGTTGAACCATTGCGGCGAGTTCGGCGCGGCCATCTGGCGCGCCAGCATCAGCTGCATTTCGTCGAAATAGGCACGCGCATCGGCCTCGGCGGTGAAATAACCACCCTTCCAGCCCCAGTATGCCCAGGCACCGGCAAGGCGCCGGAAGACCTGCTTGGCGGACGTCTCGCCGCCATAACGCTGATCTTCCGGCATAGCCTCCAGCGCCTTTTCGTCGGCCACGTGGCGCTGAAGGAATGCGGGCACGCCCTTTTCCTTCACGGGCTTCGTCGCGGCGGGCACACCCGCCTTGCGGAAATACTTCTGCGCGATCACGTCCGAGGCGACCTGGCTCCAACCCTGCGGGACTTCCACATTGTCGAGCTTGAACACAACTGTGCCGTCGGGATTACGGATCTCCGAGGTCGTCGTGGTGAAGTCGAGGTCCGCGTACAGGTCTGCTCCGTCGCGGGTAAATCTGCGGTCAATTTTCATGGTTGCCTCATCGTCGCCCGGGTCCCGGTCCGGACCCCCTGTTCAAAATATGTCCGGCCTGCCAGGGACGTCTGCCCTCTGACCGTTCGCTCAAATGGGCCACCGCTGCCGGTTGCCCGCACAAAGCCGTCCATCGAATGACGTTGCATCCGCTGCTCGACCGCGCTTTGATTGTGTTGCTGAGGAAGTAACCCTCTGCCCCTGCCGGGGTGCGCTATATGTGGTGGCGCTTGACCCGGCCCACACAACCTGACGTGTCCGACCCTATCTGGTCAACGGGTTTTTGAACGGTTTTTCGCCAAAAATCCCTTGCATTTTGACAGGCGTCAGATCGGCCCCGATTCCCCTGTCGATGTTAACAATTTCAAGATGTAGATGTTTTCTTTATTTACGGCCTAGATAGGCGATTTTCCGCATGTATCGCATGAAGGAAAATTAACCCGGCGCACGGCAAAAAATTTTCTCACAGGTCGGATCAGCCCCTACAACATGTCGTCTTTTCGCCACAGAAAGCGCCACCGATCGCAACATCCTGCGCCAGTGTTAACGTTTGCCACTACATTTAGAGGAATGGTCGGGGCGGCGAGATTCGAACTCACGACCCCCTGTACCCAAAACAGGTGCGCTACCAGACTGCGCCACGCCCCGACCGTGGCGGCGTCTTATCGGGCAAACGGGGCTCTGCGCAAGTCCTCATGCAAGCCTTCACGCGCGTCGAAACGCGCACCGCGACGCGTGGCCGAACCAACCGCGGCAATCCCTACTCGTCGCAGGGCCAGGCCGCCCGGTTTTGGTTGATGGACGGGTGGCGCATCTGCGTGCCCTCGGCGATGCCGAAATCCCCCGCCACACCGCCATTCACTTCCAGGACGTACTGGATGTCATCGCTGCCGCCGGGGATGCCCGTGCGGTCGAGCGGGATCGCGTTCTCGTGGACGTGACGCACCACGCCATCTGGCCCGGCAAAAATCATGTCCAACGGGATCAGCGTGTTCTCCATCCAAAAGCGCACCGGTTGAGGCCGCTCGTAGACAAACAGCATCCCGCTCAACCGCGGCATCTCCTCGACATGCATCAGACCCTGTGCGCGCTCCTGCGGTGTATCGGCCAGCGCCACGCGGATTCGCGCCGTGCCCCACTCGCCGCGCAACTCCACGCGGCTGTCATTGCACGCCGCCTGAGCAGGCGAGAGCGTGCCAAACGCAAGAAGCACTCCGAACAGGATAGTGATGAATTTCATGGCCAGCCTTTCCGCGCGCGCCCCATCTCGGGGCGATCCGGGCAACCGCCCGCGCAAAGGCCTGCCCTCAGGTGTGATCCCAGGTTCGGATTTCCGCCGCAAGTTTCCCGCGGGGACCATCCACAATCTTCAAGGACACCGCTTCGCCCGGCTGCAGCTCGGAGAACCCGAACCGGCGCAGCACCTCGACATGCACGAAGATATCGTCCGCATTGCCGAAGGCATTGGCGAAACCGAAGCCCTTGCCCTTGTCAAACCACTTCACGCGCGCCGGAACAAGGGGCACGTCGGTCACATCTGGAAGATCAATACCGGCGCCTTCTTCGTCTGGCTCCGCCTCGGGCAGAGCTTCGATCGAGATCACTTCGGTGGCCTGCAATCCGCGCCCGGTCTCTTGCGTGCGCAGCATGACACGCGCGCCTTCCGACACCGAACCACGTCCGAAATTGCGCAACACGTTCGCATGCAAAAGGATGTCCGGCCCACCATCATCGGCGAGCACGAATCCGAATCCTTTATTGGCATCAAACCACTTCACATGGCCGACAACCGCGTCCGCTTGCGGTGTCCCGTCCGCTACTTGCATAACAAGCTCCCTACTCACGGCCCATCGTGACGATGCCGCGCGCAGAAACAAGCTTAAAAAACACCTGCGTTACAAAGTATTACATTTTCACGTAGCACGAAATTGTAAATAGGTCACACCCATAGCGAGGTAACGTTAACGTCAACAACGCCAAAACGTTAACGCGACTCAGGGGTTCAGACGGGTCACTTCCCAATCCGCATTCGGATCGTTGCGGGTCCATCGGAACCGGTCATGCAACCGAAAGGCACCATCGGCCCAGAACTCGATTTCCAGAGGAATGATCCGAATTCCGCCCCAAAACGGCGGCCGCGCCGGATCCGTGCCGTGCTGCGCCGTGACCCGCGCCACATCCGCCATCAACGCCGCCCGATTGGCCAGCGGCTGCGACTGCCGCGAGGCCCAGGCGCCCAACCGGCTCTTGAGGGATCGCGACGCGAAATAAGCATCCGCCTGCGCGCCATCCTCCCGCTCGGTCAAACCCCGCACCCGCACCTGCCGCCGCAGCGACTTCCAATGCATCACGAACGCGGCCTTGCCGGCCTGCGCGATCTCTTGCCCCTTGGCGGAGTCGTAATTCGTGTAGAATACGAAGCCGCCCCGACCGCCGCCGTGCACCTCGATCTCCTTCAACAGCACCATGCGCGCATTCGGCAGGCCTGCGCCATCCACCGTCGACAAGGCAATACCATTGGGATCGTTCACCTCTGTCGCTTCGGCCTCCGCCAGCCAATCACGCGCCAACGCGAACGGATCGTCGCCTGCGAAAATGCCGTCCCGAACAGCCATAGCCATCCCCCCCGTGTTGTAACCTGCACTGTCAGCTATCCCCACCCCCCCGGCCCGGCAAGGGGCAGGCCATCTTGAAGCCCTGCGGCCAATCGCCTACGACAGGCCAGAAGAAGTCAAGGGACAGGGACAGCACCAATGGGCATGATGGATGGCAAGCGCGGGCTGATCATGGGCCTCGCCAACGATAAATCCATCGCTTGGGGGATCGCCAAGGCACTCGCCGCCGAGGGCGCGGATCTGGCGTTTTCCTACCAAGGCGACGCGCTCCTGAAACGGGTGGGTCCGCTCGCCGAACAGGTGGGCTCTTCGCTGGTTGTTCCCTGCGATGTCGGCGATCCCGCCTCGCTCGATGCGCTTTTCGAGCGGCTTAAAGACGCGTGGGGCAGCCTGGACTTCGTCGTCCATGCCATTGGTTTTTCTGATAAAAACGAACTACGCGGACGCTATGTGGAGACCTCTTCGGCGAATTTCGCCATGACGATGGACATCTCGGTCTATTCCTTCACCGCCGTCTGCCAACGCGCCGAAAAGATGATGCCCAACGGCGGCTCGCTCTTGACGCTCACCTATTCCGGCGCGGAACGCGTGATGCCGCATTATAATGTCATGGGCGTCGCCAAGGCCGCGCTTGAGGCCTCCGTCATGTACCTGGCCGAAGACCTCGGGCGCGACAATATCCGCGTCAACGCGATCTCTGCGGGCACCATCAAGACGCTCGCGGCCTCAGGCATCGGCGATTTCCGCTACATCCTGAAGTGGAACGAAAACAACGCCCCCCTGCGCCGCACCGTCACCCAGGACGAGGTCGGAAAATCTGCGCTCTACCTGCTCTCCGATCTGGGCTCTGGCGTCACCGGAGAGGTGCACCACGTCGATGCCGGGTACAACGTCATTGGCATGAAGAACCCCGAAGCCCCCGACATGACGCTTGAGAAAAAGGGCGAATGACGATCAACTGGGTGCATGTCCTGGCCTTCAACGCGACCCTGCTCGCGGCCATCGCATCGCCCGGTCCCTCACTTTTGTTCCTGATCCGCACCTCGATGGCCCAAGGCCGCCGGGCAGGCCTCGCAGCGGCGGCAGGCCTTGGGCTCATGGCATCCCTCTGGACGCTGGCAGCCCTCCTCGGCCTCGATGCACTCTTTGCCCTTTTCCCATGGGCCTACACGGCGGTGAAACTCGGCGGCGCCGCCTACCTCATCTGGATCGCGGTGCAAACCTGGCGCCATGCCTGTGCACCCGCGGGCTGTGCGCCTGACGCCAACCGGGGCCACGCCTTCCGGCAGGGCCTGCTGGTCAATCTCGCAAATCCGAAATCCGTGCTCTTCGCCGCTGCGGTGATTGTTGTGATCTTCCCCGAAGGTTTAACAACGGCGGATAAGGCCCTGATATTCCTTAACCACCTTGCGGTTGAACTGAGTGTTCAGCCGCTTCTGGCCATTGCCCTCTCGACGGCGGCGGTGCGGGCGCGGTATCTCGGCGCCAAATCCATCTTTGATCGCATTGCGGCGAGCGTCCTCGGCGCGCTTGGCCTGCGATTGCTCCTTGAACGAGGCTCACCATGATCACACCGCTCCCCCACGAAAAAGGCTTCCACGTCAGCTGGGATCAGATCCACCGTGATGCGCGCGCTTTGGCGTGGCGGCTCGACGGCCACGGCCCCGACGATGGCGCGTGGCGCGCCGTGGTCGCGATCACACGCGGCGGCATGGCGCCCGCGATGATCGTCAGCCGCGAGTTGGACATCCGCACGGTCGACACGATCGCGGTGAAATCCTACCACGCCGGGGGCGGCAAAGCCGATCAGCAGCGCGAGGCCGAGGTCCTGAAATCCCCCGATGCCGAGTTGATGGGCGATGGTGAGGGGATTCTGATCGTCGATGACCTCGTCGACAGCGGCAAGACCCTGGAGCTGGTGCGCGCGCTCTATCCCAAGGCGCATTTCGCGACCGTCTATGCCAAGCCCAAGGGCGAGCCGATGGTTGACACCTTCATCACCGGCGTGAGTCAGGACACCTGGATCTTCTTCCCCTGGGACATGGCCCTGCAATATGTGGAGCCCTATCGCGGTACGGATTGACCCACACCGCCCCAAGCCAGACCGATTTTCCAAGGCACGGCCTGCCGCCCGAACACCAACAAGCGACACTGCCTGCACGGCGTCGATCGCACAGGTCGGTCCGTCGAAAATTCGGTCAAATTAAAGACAAACTTTCTCCATCCTCCGAGCAAGTTCGCGGCCGATGTTCAGGTCAGTTAGCTTGGGGATAGGTTAATGCTTGGACTTCTGAAATCGCTCGGTTCGCCGAACAAACCGTCTCTCGATGTGATCGAAGAGAAGAGATACACCCGCTTCGACACCATCGTGGACATCACCGAGGTGGAGGAGGACGCGCAGCTCACGAGGTTTCAAAACTGTCGTGTGAGGGACCGCGCGGAAATCGAACGCCACGCCATACCGAGGCCGGCGCGCAAATCGCCGGACGCCTTGGCGAAACCTCTGATCATGGAAGCTTTTGGCAAGCCGGATGTCGCAGAGCCGGTCGCGGAACGCACGGTCTCGGCACCAGAGGCCGGCGCGTTCATGCAGCCGCAAACGTGCACCAAGGGCAACCGTGACCTCAATGCGGCGGCACAAGAAGAGCTTCCGATTTCCGCGGATATCCTGCGCCGCGCCTTGCCAAAGCGCTTCGCTGAGAAGAACCTTGATGCGCAGGCAGCCTGTCAGGTTGCGTAAACGCCGCAAAGCGCGGCCACCAATACACCAAACGGGCTGTCGTGCCCAACCTGCTCTCCACCCACGCGGAGCAGGTTGGGCGCTGCGTTTGGTGGCCCAAAGTGCGCGATCGGGGAAACCGCGCGATGCGTCGCGAGAACATGGTTCCTGAAACGTTAAGAAGAAATCCTTCTTCTCAAGTTTTCAACACCTTAACCTAAGGTTGCAACCTTGCAACCGGCCTCACAACCGCCGCACCTTAAGCTTCGTCAGACGGTTTTGCTGCCGCTCTGCAACCTCGAACCGGAATCCGTGGAATGCAAAGCACTGACCCGGCGACGGGATCGTCTGCGCCTCATGGATCACCAGCCCCGCAACCGTGTTGGCCTCGTCATCGGGCAGCGTCCAATCGGCGGCCCGGTTCAGGTCGCGGATCGTCATGCCGCCCTCGATCGTGTAATTGCCGGCACTGTCGGCCTTCAAGACCGGCGCATCGGGCGTGTCGAACTCATCGGTGATCTCACCGACGATCTCTTCGAGAATGTCCTCCAGCGTGATCAACCCCGCCAGCGCGCCATATTCATCGACGACCAGCGCAAAATGCGTGTGCCGTCGCAAAAATTGCCGCATCTGATCATCCAGCGTTGTCGTCTCGGGCACGAAATAGGGCTTCATCATCACCTCCGCGATGTCGAACGCCCCCAATCCCTTGGCCTTTTCGCCCCGCGTCAGTTTATCGATGCCCCGCAAGAGATCCTTCGCATGGACCACGCCCACGATGTTTTCCTGCTCGTCCTTGAACACCGGCAACCGTGTGTGTCGGCTTTGCAGGCATTGCGTCAGGATCGCCTCGGGCATGGCATCGGCGTCGATCATCTCGATACCCGAGCGGTGCAGCATGATCTCTTCCACTGTCCGCTCATGCAGGTCGAGCGCGCCCAGAAGCCTGTCGCGCTGCTCTTTCTCGACCGAGCCCTCTTCATGGCCAATCGACAACGCGCCCATGATCTCTTCCTTGACCGACAACATGTTGTCGCCCGCCTCGATCCGCGTCCCGAAAAGCCGCAAGACACCGCGCACGATGACCCGCACAACGGCCACAACCGGCGCCATCACCGCAATGATCAACCCGATTGGCCGCGAGATCCGGGCGGCGGATGTCTCGGGATTGTTGATCGCGTAGGTCTTCGGCAGCACCTCCGCAAAGATCAGGACCAGCGCCGTCATCACCAGCGTCGCAATCGCCACGCCCCCCTCGCCGAGGATCGCGGTGAACAATGCCGTCGCCAAAGCCGTCGCCAGGATGTTGACCAGATTGTTGCCCAGAAGGATGCCGCCGATCAGCCGCTCGTTGTCTTCTTTCAAATCCAACGCCCGCTGCGCCCCCTTCGCAGGGCCGCTGTCGCGCCCGGCAATCGAACGCAGCTTGCCCCGTGAGGCTGCCGTCAACGCCGTCTCCGAGCCCGAGAAGAAGCCCGAGCACATCAAAAGGAACACGATCACCGCGGCGATGATCCAATTTGTCGGGTCGGCCAGCGCCGATGGCTCCGGAAGGGGAAGTTCATTTTCCATTTCCGGGTTATGGGGCCGCAGCCCGCGCCGTTCAAGTCAACCCGCGAAAAACAGCACCTCCACGAGGACAGCCGCAGGCCGGAGGAAGGGCGGCTGCCGCCTACCCGTCGCGCGCCAGAGGATGCTTTTCAAGCACCAGCGCCTTCAGCCGTTCATCGAGGATATGGGTATAGATCTCGGTCGTCGCGATATCCGCATGGCCCAGAAGCGTCTGGATCGCCCGCAAATCTGCGCCGTTCTGCAACAGATGCGTCGCGAATGCGTGGCGTAACGTATGGGGCGTGACCTCCGCCGGGTCGAGGCCCGCCGCCGCCGCAAGCTCCTTGATCAAGGTGAAGAACCGCACCCGTGTCAGGTGCCCCGCCTTGCCGCGTGAGGGGAACGCAAAGGGGCTGGGTTTTGCCCCCGTCTCGGCGTGCGCCTGCGTATCCTCGGCCTCGCGATGCGCCAGCCAAGCCGCCGCCGCAGCCCGCGCCGGAGGGCTAAGCGGCACCATCCGTTCCTTGCCCCCCTTCCCCTTCACCAGCAACATCGCCGGATCCCCGCGCAGCGCATTGATCGGAAGCGACACAAGCTCCGTGACCCGCAGGCCCGTGGCATAAAGGATCTGCATCAAACACTTGGTGCGCAACCGCTCGGGATCCGTGCGGCCGTGGCGCTCTGCGGCTGCCAGAAGCGCATCGACCTGCTCCAGGCTCAGCGTGCCGGGCAGTTTGCGCACCCGCGCAGGCCCGCTGATCTGCAGCGTCGGATTGTCCGCGCGCCAGCCCTCCTCATGCGCAAAGCGATAAAGCTGTTTCAACGAGGATAACCGCCGCGCGCGGGTGGCCGGGGCCAGCCCGTCGGCCTCAAGGCTCGCGATATAGGCTTCCAGACCGGCGCGATCCGCACCCGCAAACCCGCCCCGCGTCACAAGCCATCCCATCGCATCCTTCAAGTCGCGACCATAGCCCAACAACGTGTTCTGCGCCGCGCCCTGCTCCGCCGCCGCCGCATCAAGGTAGAGTGCGATCCAATCGGCATCATGGGCGGGACCGGCCATTCGGTCAGACCCGCAGCAGATACAATTGCAACGCGGTTCGGCGTGCGACGTCTTCAAGGCCCGCGACCCGGAACAGCGCCAGCGCATCGGTCAGGTCATCGACATCACTTTCCGTCCCACCCCGCGCCAGGACAAGCGCCGCGCGCAAAAGTGCCTCGCCCAAACGATCGTCCTCCAGGAACAGACTGTAGCGATGCGGTGGCAAATCCCGCGCAAACGCCGCGGCAATCGCGCGGTCAAGAGGACTGTTGGTGGCCTCAGGCGGCAGGCCCCGCGCGATGGCCAGCGCGAAACGCTCGGTCTCATCCTGCGCCACGGCCGATTGCGCCACCTGTTCATATATCGGCGACAAAAGACCCACCCGCCGCGCGAGGATCCCGGCCTCACCCACCAACGGCATCCGCAACAGCCGCTCGCCATATATGTCGGCAAACGCCACTTCCAGCCCGGCCTCCTGCATCGCGGCCCACGCCGGCGGCAACCGGCGCGAGGTTTCCACCGGATCGCCCGCCAGAAGCGCCGCGTCCAACGCCTGCACCGCCGCCACACGGTCCCAGATCGAACCAGAGGCCGAGGGAGATTGCGACGTGTAGATCGCGATCCATTCCTGCGGCGCAATCGCGCCCGACCGGGTCAGGCGTTCGGCCGCGTCCAGTTGCGCACGCCACCCTGCCAGCGGCGAGAGATCGGCGTAGAGAAACGCCAACGGCAGTCCGGTCATATCGGGGCGTTGCGCGATGGCCATGCGCATCTGGAATTCCAACGGGGTCAGCGTCGGATCGGGTGGCAGGGGCGGTTCATCTTCGAACAATTCCGGGTCAAGGAACCGAGCAATCAAATCGCCTTCATCCTCGGTAATTCGCCCCAGCGCTTCTCCGGTGCCAAGCGACAGGGCCGCCGCCGACCAATCGCCGCCGCGCGCCAGACAGAAGATGCGCGCCGGAAAGGTCGGCGCAATATCGGGGTTGGCATTCATCGTCGCGCAGGCCCGGTCGGAATGATCCGTCAAAAGCGAAACATCGAACCAGCGCCGAAAGAGGTCGGGCTGGGTCGGGCCCGCCCGCTCCATCAAGGCCTGAGCCGGGTCCAATGCGCCGCGGTCGAGCAACATGTCCAGCCGCGCCACGAACAGGTCCGAGCCTTCAGGCGGGGCATCACGCGGCGGGTCAAGCTCGGCAAGGGCGAGCACTTCGGTGAAGGCCTGCATCGCTGGCAGGCCCTGCACCGGTTGGCCGCGCATCAACCGCGCCAGCGTCTCGATGTCGGAATTGCCCCACAATCCGCGCGGCAGGCCGGTGATCGTGGCCGGCAAGAGTCCGACAGCATCCAACTGGATCGTATCGAGCGGCAAGACGGTGATTTCCGGGACAGACGCATCGGAGGCCACGTTGGCATGGGGCCGCGTGATCGCATCCGACAGCCAATCCGGCGTGCCCAGTTCCGGCAAACCCGAAAGGTCGATATCCGCCTGCTGCGCGGCCGCCGGACCGGCAAGCAATGCCAAGCAGAAAATGGCCCGAGCGCTAGTCCACATCCAACGTCACCGGTTGCGTGACCGTCTCGACATCGGGCTGCAAAAAACCGGAATAGGCATACCCGAGCAGCCCAAGGAACCCGAGAAGTCCGAGCAAAATCAGCGTGATGATAATACGTCCCATGCCTGCGCCCGGACCCCGTTTTGTTCCCTGCCCTTGCGCGTGCTTGCGCAAACCCCGAGGCGTTTGCCGCCGCCGTGTTTTCCATATAAGCCATGGACGGCGGGATTTCGCCACTTCAGGAGGCAAATTTTTCGGTGATGGGCGAAAGCGTGCCACAGGGCGAAATGCGGCTGACGCGATCCGTCGTGCTGGTGGGCATGATGGGGGCGGGCAAAACCGCGATCGGGCGGGCGCTGGCGGCCACGCTGAACGTGGAGTTGCGCGATTCCGATGCCGAGATCGTCAAATCCGCGCGGCTCTCCATCGCCGAGATATTCGACAAATACGACGAGGCATTTTTTCGCGAGAAAGAAGGGCAGGTGATCGCCCGCCTGCTCCAAGGGCCGCCGTGCATCCTGTCGACGGGCGGCGGGGCATGGTTGTCTGAGGTGAACCGCGCAATGCTGACCGCGAAGGCCAGCGTGGTCTGGTTGGAGGCCGATCTCGATCTGCTATGGTCGCGCGTCAAACACAAATCTCACCGCCCTTTGCTGCGCACATCGGACCCCAAGGCGACCCTGGCCGAATTGCTGGAGGCGCGCACACCAGCCTACGCGCTGGCCCCGCACAAGGTCCGCGTTGCGCCGCATTGGTCCATCGACCAGACCGCAGATGCCGTGATGATGATCCTGCGCGCCACCGGCACGGTGACAACGGGGGCCCGCGCCGAATGAAGACCCAAACCGTATCGGTGCCCTTGGGCGCGCGGCGCTATGACGTACGCATCGGACAGGGCCTTGTGGCCTCCGCCGGTGCGCAGATCGCGCCGCTTCTGGACCGGCCGAAGGTTTGGATCGTCACCGAGGAAACCGTCGCCAGGCTGCACCTGTCTGCCCTTCAGAATGGATTGGAGGCGGCTGACGTCGCCCACGACACCCTGATCCTGCCCCCCGGCGAGGCGACGAAATCCTGGCCCCACCTGCAGCGCGTGGCCGACTGGCTTTTGACTGAAAAGGTCGAACGCCGCGATATTGTCGTGGCTTTCGGGGGCGGCGTGATTGGCGATCTTGTGGGCTTTGCCGCCGCCATCCACCGCCGCGGCATTCGCTTTGTGCAAGTGCCCACCTCGCTTCTGGCGCAGGTCGACAGCTCGGTTGGCGGCAAGACCGGGATCAACGCCGCCCAAGGCAAGAACCTGATCGGGGCGTTCCATCAACCCTCGCTTGTGTTGGCCGATATCGACGTGCTTGGCACCCTTGAGGCGCGTGATTTTCTTGCGGGCTACGGAGAGGTTGCGAAATACGGGTTGCTTGGCGACGCGGATTTCTTCGACTGGCTTGAGGTCAACGGACCCGCGCTGGCCGATGATGCCGCGCTACGCCAAGAGGCCGTGCGACGCTCAGTCCAGATGAAGGCCGATATCGTGGCACGCGACGAGACGGAACAAGGCGACCGCGCCCTTTTGAACCTTGGCCACACGTTCTGCCACGCGTTGGAGGCTGCGACCGGCTATTCCGACCGCCTGCTGCATGGCGAGGGGGTGGCCATCGGATGTGCGCTGGCGTTCGAGCTGTCCGCGCGCCTTGGCCTTTGTGCGCAGGAAGATCCAAGCCGCGTGCGCGCGCATCTGGCCCAGATGGGCATGAAACGCGATCTCGCCGACATTCCCGGCAACCTCCCCGATGCCGATGCGCTTCTCGCCCTGATGGCGCAGGACAAAAAGGTCGTTGCGGGTCAGTTGCGCTTCATCCTCGCACGCGGCATCGGCGCGGCGTTCGTGACGGCGGATGTGCCGTCCGAGACGGTCCACACCCTTCTGGCCGAGCGTTTGTCCGCGCTTTAGCCGTTGCAGGCGCATCCGGGCGGTTGGTGGCAACGGTAGCTGCGACTAATGCACGAGTTCCCGCAGGCGTATCCCGTCCGACACACCCGGCAGCAATAGACATATTGAACCACCGGATCGTCATCTCGCAGACGGTCCACAACATCCCAGAAACCTTCGATATTTTCAGGGCTCATCAGGGTGCCGACCGGGCTCGACACGGCCTGCGCGACTGCGCCCGTGGCGATGACCCCGACCACAGCGGTGGCAGCAATGACCCTCAGACCCCGCAAAACATCCGCTCCTCTACAAGAATTAACCAAGGTTAACGCCCGTCGCCCATTTCCACCTTGATCTGGATCATCCGTGTCGCTTTCCGGCTTGCCCCGCGCCGCGTCCCGCCTTCAGATGCGCGGAAAACCAACCCGAGGGCCGTCCATGAAATCCCACACCCGTGTCTGCATCATCGGCGGCGGCGTCGTCGGCTGTTCGGTGGCCTATCACCTGACGAAACTGGGCTGGTCGGACGTGACGCTGTTGGAGCGATCCGAGCTGACCAGCGGCTCCACCTGGCACGCAGCGGGCGGTTTTCACACCCTCAACGGCGATACCAACATGGCCGCCCTTCAGGGCTACACGATCCGCCTCTACAAAGAGCTGGAGGCTCTCACCGGCCTGTCGTGCGGGCTGCACCATGTGGGCGGTGTGACACTGGCCGACACGCCCGAACGGCTGGATATGCTCAAGGCCGAGCGCGCCAAGCACCGCTTCATGGGGCTGGAAACCGAGATCATTGGCCCCGACGAGATCAAGGCGCTGGCCCCGATCACCAACACTGACGGCGTGCTTGGCGGGCTTTACGACCCACTGGACGGACACCTCGACCCCTCCGGCACGACCCATGCATATGCCAAGGCCGCGCGTATGGGTGGCGCCGAAATTCACATTCATACCAAGGTGTTGGAGACCAATGCTCGTGTGGATGGAACGTGGGAGATCGTCACCGACAAAGGCGCTCTGGTGGCCGAGCATGTGGTGAACGCGGCAGGCCTCTGGGCGCGGGAAGTGGCGGCGATGGCCGGCTGTTACCTGCCGCTTCACCCGATGGAACACCAATATCTGGTGACCGAAGAGACGCCGGAAATCTACGAACGCGCGACCGAGCACCCGCATGTGATGGACCCCGCAGGCGAAAGTTATCTGCGGCAGGAAGGGCGCGGGCTGTGCATCGGGTTTTATGAGAAAACCTGCCGCCCCTGGGCCGTGGATGGCACGCCATGGGACTTCGGGCACGAATTGCTGCCCGATGATTTCGACAAGATCACCGACTCGATCGCGTTTGCCTTCAAACGATTCCCCGTGCTGGAACGCGCGGGCATCAAATCGGTCATCCACGGCCCCTTTACCTTTGCCCCCGATGGCAATCCGTTGGTGGGCCCCGTTCCCGGCCTGCGCAATTATTGGTCGGCCTGTGGCGTCATGGCAGGCTTCAGTCAGGGCGGCGGCGTCGGCTTGAGCCTTGCGCAATGGATGATCGAGGGCGAGCCCGCGCGCGACGTGATGGCGATGGATGTGGCCCGCTTTGGCCGCATCCTGACACCCGGCTACACCCTGCCCAAGGTCATCGAGAATTATCAGACGCGCTTTTCCGTGGTTTATCCCAACGAAGAACTGCCCGCCGCGCGCCCGTTCCGCACCACGCCCATGTATGATGTGTTCGACCAGATGGGCGCCGTCTGGGGGCAGCAATTCGGCCTTGAGGTGCCCAATTATTTCGCGCATCCCGGCGAAGACCGCTATGAGACGCCGTCGTTTCGGCGCTCCAATGCATTCGCCGCCACCGCGCGCGAAGTGGCCGCGGTGCGTGGGGCGGTCGGCATCAACGAGGTGCAGAATTTCGGCAAATACAACGTCACGGGGCCGGGTGCGCGTGCATGGCTCGACCGGATCATGGCGGGGCGCATCCCGCCGCCCGGTCGCCTGTCGCTGAGCCCGATGCTTTCGCCGCGCGGACGGATTATTGGCGACTTCACAATCACATGCCTGAACGACACCGAGTTCCTTCTGACCGGCTCCTACGGCGCGCAGGATTTTCACATGCGCTGGTTCGACCAGCACAAGGAAGACGGGGTCAGAGTCGAAAACCTCTCCGACCGCCGCACGGGGTTCCAGATTGCCGGCCCCCTGGCGCGCGACGTTCTTCAGGCCGTGGCCCGCGAAGAGGTCAGCGACATGAGGTTCATGGACGTGCGCCATCTGACCATAGGGTGCTCGACCGCCATCGTGCAGCGCGTCAGCTATACCGGCGATCTCGGCTTCGAGATCTACGTCGACGCGATGGAGCAGCGCGCGCTTTGGGACGTGATCTGGACCGCAGGGGCGCCGATGGGCATGGCCCCCTTTGGCATGCGAGCGATGATGTCATTGCGCCTCGACAAATTTTTCGGGTCGTGGATGCGAGAGTTTTCACCCGATTACACGCCCGCCGAGACCGGCTTGGACCGCTTCATCTCGTGGAAGAAGAACGCGGATTTCATCGGGCGCGCGGCGGTGGAGGCCGAACGCGCGGTGCCGCCCGACCGCATCCTCGCCGCCTTCGAGGTGGACGCAGATGACGCAGATGTCGTGGCCTATGAACCGATCTGGATCGGCGGACAGGTGAAAGGGTTTTGCACCTCGGGCGGCTATTCCCACCATGCCGACAAAAGCATCGCCCTTGGATTTGTGCCGTCCGATCAAGCGGTTGCGGGCCTGGAGGTCGAAATAGAGATCCTTGGCGGCAGGCGCCCGGCGCGGCTTGTCACCGAGCCGCTTTTTGATGCCGATGGCGCGAGGATGCGGGCATGAGCGCGCCTATGATCGTGTTGCTCGCCGCTGGCGGCTCGACCCGTATGCGCGGCGCAGACAAGCTGATGGAGGAGGTGGACGGCATGCCGCTGCTGCGTCTGATGGCCGAGCGCTGCGTCAAGGCGGGAGACACGCGCGTGGTGCTGGGGCCAGGCCAAACGGCGCGGCGCGCGGCCATTGAGGACCTGTCTCTGGAGATCGTCGAAGCGGCGGACACCGACGGCATGGCCGCGTCGATCCGGGCCGGTGTGCACGGCGTCAAAGCCCGCGCGGTGATGATCGTGCTGGCGGATATGCCGGAGATCACGGCCTCCGACCTGCACCTTCTTCTGGGGCTTGCCGCCCAAAACCTCAGCCCGATCGTGCAAGCGGCGAGCGCCGACGGACAACCCGGCCAGCCAGTGGTCTTCGCGGCCAAATACCTGAAACATTTGGCAAAGCTGCAAGGCGACGAAGGGGCCAGATCGATCCTGCAAGCGCATGCGCGTGACGTGGCCCTGATCCCGCTGGCCGACAGACGGGCCTTGATCGACCTCGACACTCCCGAGGATTGGGCGGCCTGGCGGGTAAAGACCAACCGATAGATGCCCCCTACACGCAAATAGGGCGGTTCGTTTCCCCAAGAAACGGACCGCCCAGGCTGCAGAGTGGTTGGGACCGCGCGCGGTGCGAGCAACACGCGGTCCCCAGGCACAATCAGAGATGCAAAAGCGTCGCCTCATGTGCCTTAAGCGCGCGGCGCGCGGCCGCGTAATTGGTTAGCCCGCTGCGGGTGGCAAGCTCGGGGAACAGCGCAATGATCTCGTCCCGGCTGTCCGATGCCAAGGCGCCAAGGGATTGATCACCCGGCTGGAAGCTTTCTGTCCATGCGCCGTCCGAAAGCACGACCTCGTGGCGGTCGAACATGAAATGAATATACGTTGCACGCAGTGTATCCATGATGCCGATGCCCTGCCGTCCGACCAGATGCTTGGCAGCCACCAAAACCTCGCTCTCCTCGAAATAGAGCTGCGGTGTTTCGCCGGCGATCAGCACCCGGTGTTGCGGGCTGACCAGCATGTCACGTTCCGGAAGATCCTGACCCAAGGCACCCGCCTTGATGAAGATCGGTTTTGTGTTGAGGTGATCGGCCAGCTCCATCCGGGTCAGCGTGCGCTTGCCGGTCCAACGGATCTCCTGAATGCCATTGTCGCGGGTAATCACCTTGTCGCCGACGCGCAGGTTTTCGACCGGCAACTCCCCCCGTGGCGTCGCAATCATCGCGCCGGGCGTAAAGCAGGGCACGACATTTTCGATCTCGCGGAACGTTAGACGGCCCGCTACTTCGGTCTGCGTGGTGTCGGTGTAGAAGATCACCGTCCCCGCTTCGCCCGGCGTTCCGGTTGGATCGACGCTGTCATCAAAGATCACGCGAAGCGGCCCCGAACCGCTCAGGTCAAGCTTATCGCGATCTCCGCTATCAACATCCTCCCCGCCGACAATGGTGTCACCGGCGCCGTCCTGCCCCGCATCGAAATCGAAGACATCGTCACCGTCCCCGCCGTCCAGGCGATCAGCCCCCTGCCCGCCAAGCAGCAGATCGTCACCGTCGCCACCCCGCACGACGTCATCGCCAAGCCCGGCGTCAATGGTGTCGTCGCCACCATTGCCAGCTATCACATCATCCAGCCCGTCGTCGCCGTCGATCTGATCGCCGCCACCATCGCTTGGCAGGTTCGCATCGTTGTAGCCCGGACCCATAGTTTCGGCGAAATCCTCGCCATCGACGATGCCATCGGCGGGCGTGGGGTCGGCGTTGACCTGCACAACGTGGGCCGCATTATCGGTGCCGCCATTGCCGTCCGAAATGGCGTAGGAGACAACGGCAACGCCCTCGAACCCATCGGCAGGCGTGAACCGATAAGCCCCGCCGCCAAGGTCTTCGAGGGAGCCCTGAACACTTGGCACGCTGGCCGACGTCACACTCAAAGTGTCGCCATCCAGATCGGTGTCATTGGCCAAAAGGTCAATCACGACTGCGGTCTCGAAATCCGTGACATCGCCGTCATCCACTGCATCGGGCGCGTCGTTTACCCCAGTGACGGTAAAGGTGACGGTTGCGGTATCCGTGCTGCCTGCCCGATCGGAAATCGTGTAGGTGACGGAGGTCGTCGTGCTCTCGCCCCCGGCCAGGCCTTCGAAATCCCCATTGGCATTGAACAGGACGTTGCCGCCATTGTTGATCCGGATCACACCGCCATTGTCGCCGCTGACCACCATCCCCTGACCAAGGCGGCCAAAGGGATCAGACACGCTGGCCGTATCGGTTCCGTTGCTGACCGACACTACGCGAAGGGTTGTATCGGCGGGTGCGCTGTCGTTGGACAGGACGTTGCCCTCCACGCCGCCGGGCGGGTCATCCTCGTCCAGGGTGAAGGCATTGTCGGCGGCCACAACCTCGACGCCGTCTTCGATCCGATTGCCCAGAATCGTCTCGATTTCCGTGAACGCCAGCGTTCCGGTCACATCGCCGCTGGACGCATCAAGAAACTCAACCGTCCCGGAGGTGGAATTGCCGTCCGCGTCCAGTGTCTCATTGATCACCCGGAACGGCCCGTCGCCGCTCAGGTCCAGAATATCGTCGTCATTTGCATCGCCCGGCGCGGAAGATCCCGTACCGCCATCCACGACGTCGCCATCCGTGCCGCCCACGATCGTGTCGGCATCCGCCCCGCCGTCGATCACATCCGCCCCGGCACCGCCAAGAAGGCTATCGTTGCCCCCTTCGCCGCGGATCACATCGTCGCCGTCCCCGCCCAGAAGCGTGTCGCCCCCCGCACCCTCCAACGGCAGCACGCCGGGCACGTCGAAATAGACATCGGTCACGTTGATGCCCGAATTTCCGGGGCCGTTCTGCGTGTGAAACAGCTCGAGCCGTGACACCGGGCCCGGGATCGTCACAAGGACGGAATAGGCCTCCGCAGTGTCCGACAAATAGCCGCCATCGCTATCGGCGGTATCGACCTGGCCGTCCCCATCGGTGTCGCGCAGGGTCACGTCCGAGCCTGCGACCAACGCCACATCCACGGGGCTGCCATCGGCATGGAATGCGCGAATGGTCACCAGGCCGTCGCCATCGACATCATTGATCCGGAACGACATGTTTTCGACCGGATCAGAGAAATCGAGCGTGTAGGTGTCGGAATTGCCCTGCCCGCCCGTCTCGCTGTCGAGCGATGAGGTCACATCGGCCGGCGCGCCGCCCGTGTCGATCCCATCCACCAACTGCGTCTCGGTCGAGATGTTGTCGCTGGCGCCGCCGTTCACCTCAAAGAAGGCCACCGTGACGTTTCCGGTATTCTGGCTGAAGTCGCGCGCATCGGCAGGGCCGAGGCTCCACTGAAATACCTCCCGAACCGCCCCATTGTCCTGTGTGCCACTGTCACCGAAAAGCGTGTCGTCCCCGGCCCCGCCGAGGCCCACGTCACTGCCAGACCCGCCAAGGATCAGGTCATCGCCGGTCATCCCGTCGAGCACATCATCCCCCGCAGCGCCATCGACCGTGTCGTCGCCCGCACCGGCCAAGACGTCGTCGTCGTTGGTACGGTCGGCATTGTCGCGCGCGTCGATGCGGTCGCCTTGCGGGTCGCCGTCATAGGCGGAATCAATCAGATCGTCGCCCGAACCGCCTTCCACGATGAAATCGGGGGGAATCGCCGTCGCTTCCAATTCAAGCGTTGTGATCCGGCCCGCGCCCGGCAACGCAACCTCGACCCGGGTCACGTTTGTCGCGTTCAGAACAACGGTGCTTTCGGAATTGGCGCCGGTCGCCAGGATATCGCGCGCCTCCAACAGATCGCCGGTGCCGGAAAAAAGCCGAAGCGTCCCCGGTTGCGCGACATCGCGGAAGCCCATGGATTGCACATTGCAAGCGCGCTCGAACGCAAGCACCTGCTCCGCGCCCCGCGACGCTACGACAAGAATACCGTCACTGCGCAACACCGTGCTGGCCGCGCCACCCAGGGCGAATGTGTCGAAATCGATCACGGATGTCATCTCGCACACTCCTTGGGCCGACCCGAGATCGACGCGCGCACAGGCGCAGAACAAAGACCCGCTGATGGCGACGGCACCCAAGCTTGAGGGCGACCGCAGACGTGATCCAGACTAGGAAGAGAGGGCGGAGCACAGATCCGCAACAGGCAGCCGTTACACACCCGAGAAGGGCGTGAAATACTCGTTACTCGTGTGGGCCATACGGGCCCGGATACAACGGCAACACCTCTCTCGCACGTACACTTGTGCGATCAACCGTGTGCGGCCGCCCCCGTGGCCTATTTGCAGACATCGCCCCCCAGTGGGGCTGACCAAGGGATACCGGAAACTCGGCACAATTGAAGAAAAATTTTCGTCCTATGCGTCAGAAATGGGGCAAAAACCCGTCGAACCTGGCCCGGTGGCAGGGCCACGGCATGGCCGATTGTTTCGGGATCGGCACCAAGGGCGGACCCGTGCCATAGACCGGAAGGCGCCTCCCACCTGTCTACGTTGCGCGCGATTGAGGTTTTGCGGAAGCTGCGTTTTTGTGCGCAAGGGGCATTGTCCCGCAAATGAGGACAATCAATCGCGTTGACCCTGGAAACAGTTTGTCGTGACTTCTTGAAAAAGTCACAAATGAAATGGTCCGATTTGGCCGCGCATCGACAACCTCAAACAGCCCTGCACCACGTTCCGAACCGGAATTGGGACGAATCGGCATTGCCCGCGAATGCCGGTGCCCCAAAAGGGCAAAGACAGATCTCGCATGTCATATTTACGGAGGGCTGGTACCCGAGGTCGGACTCGAACCGACAAGCCTTGCGGCGGGGGATTTTGAATCCCCTGCGTCTACCAATTCCGCCACTCGGGCCAACGTGGGCCTGACTAGCGAAGCCGCCCCAAGCCGTCCAGTCCAAATTCACGCCGAAGACGCCCTCGCACATTTGCCGTTCCGCACGCTGGTCGGCGGCGGCTGGATTTGCTACGCGGTGCGCCGAACGGTTCTGGCCCATTCCGGTCCACGCCCCGCACAGGAGACGACACGGCATGACGGCCCAACCCGATGAAGCGCGCGCGATTTCCCAGCGCTTGAGCGATCTCGCGCAGGACGCCGAGGGCGAGGCTGTGACGCTGTTCTGGATCCTTGAGCAATTGCACGAGCGCGCATTCGGCCTGTTCCTTCTGGTGCTCGCTCTGCCCTGCTGTATCCCGTTCCTCTACGGGGTTCCGCAGGTTGTGGCGCTGCCGTTGATGTTCATCTCCGCGCAAATCCTGATCGGGCGCAGCGCGCCGTGGCTGCCCGCACGTCTGGGCAACCGTACCGTATCAAGCGAAAGCCTTGCCAACCTCGCCAGCCGCGCCGGCCCCTGGCTGCGCCGTATCGAAGCGATCAGCAAACCGCGCCTTGTGGCGCTGACCCGCAAGCCGCTTGATCGGGCCGTGGGCGTCGCGCTTGTTGTGTTCAGCGCCTCCATCCTGTTGCCGATCCCGTTGACCAACACCGTGCCGGGCTTTGCAGTGGTTGTGGTGGCCATGGGCTTGTTGCAACGCGATGGGATCCTCGTGATCCTGGGGGCGATCCTCGGCACCGCATGGATTGCGTCGCTGGTTTTTGCAGGCGCGTCCTTGATCAGCGTCGTCCGGGGCTGGATCGGGTTTTGAGAGCGAAGCACGCGATGGCCGGACAATGACACTCACCCGCCGACACCTGATGGCACTGGCAGGCGCGGGCTCGCTCGCGCTGTTTTTGGGGGCGCTCTATTTCCAATATGTCGAAGGCCTGCTGCCGTGCGTGATGTGCCTGTGGCAACGCTGGCCGCATCGCGTGGCGATTGCGCTGGCCGCCGTTGGCCTCGTTTTCCCCAAAGCCATTATCGCATGGCTCGGCGCGGGCAGCGCCCTGGTCGGCGCGGGCCTTGCCCTGCTGCACACGGGCGTGGAGCGCGCATGGTGGGACGGGCCACAGGTCTGCGGCGCCTCCGCCGCGCAAGACCTCGGATCGCTCAGCGTCGAGGAATTGTTCGACACGACCTCCGGCCCGCAACTTGTCTTGTGCAACGAGGTCGCGTGGGAGGTTTTCGGCCTCAGCATGGCATCATGGAATGGTCTGGCCTGTCTTGTACTGATGGCGATCTGGGTCGCCGCCGCCAGGCGCGCGGCCTGATCGGCGCGCAGACCTTACGCGCGCCGCCCGCCTTTGCGCGTATTCAGCATCAGGCTCGTCTCCGACGTCTCAACCCCCTCGAGGCGGCGAATATCGAACAGCACGCGATCCAGATCTTCCAACGTCTCGGTCCCGATTTCAACGATCAGATCCCATTTGCCATTCGTCGAATGCACCTGTTTGACCGCCGGATTGCCCGTCAGGCGGTGCATCACCCTCTCGGCCCCTGGCCCGGAAATCGCCAACATCATCAACCCGCGCACGGGCGCATCCATAAGGTCTTGCGCGGTCTGGACGGTGTAGCCGCGGATGATCCCGCGCGTTTCAAGCTTCTCGATCCGCGCCCGGATCGTGGCCCGGCTCACGCCAAGCGTCGCGGCCAGATCCGATAACGCCGCCCGCCCGTCCCGGCGCAAGGCCGCCAAAAGATCGCGATCCATCCTGTCCATACTGAAACCTTTTAACTGCATTTCGGCACATCATCACACATATCGTACAAATTGCCCTCTTCAAACTATCTCGATTTGCACGAACTCTGCATCGACCAAGATGGAAAAGGATCACCTCATGGACCGCGATTGCATTCTGGTGGGCGCCCCCGTGGATTGCGGCAAGGCGCGCCAAGGCTGCCTGATGGGCCCCGACGCGTTTCGCGTTGCGGGCCTGGCAGAGGCCTTGCGCGCGCTCGACGTCACAGTCCACGACGCAGGCAATACCAGCCCCGATCCCGTCGACCTGCCCGAAGACCCCCACCTTCACGCCCTGCCCCAGACCATCGGCTGGACCCGCGCCCTGATGCGCGCCGCAGAAGATGCGATGGGCCGTGGGTTTCCGATCTTTCTGGGCGGCGATCACGCCCTGTCGATGGGCAGTGTCGCGGGTGTCGCGGCCCATGCCGCGCGCGCGGGTCGCCCGCAATTCTTGCTGTGGCTCGACGCGCACACCGATTTCAACACGCCCCAGACAACGACATCGGGCAATCTGCATGGCTGCCCCGTGGCCTATGTCACCGGCCAGCCAGGCTTTGACGCCTTCCCCGATGCCCCCGCGCCGATCCCGGTCGAAAACGTTTGCATGATGGGCCTGCGCTCCGTCGATCCGCCCGAGCGCGCGGCGCTCGAGGGGTTGCCCGTGGATCTACACGACATGCGGTCCATCGACGAACACGGCATCGCCGCCCCGCTGCGCGCCTTTCTCGGCCGGGTCGCCGCCGCCGGGGGCGCGTTGCATGTCTCCTTCGATGTCGACTTCCTTGACCCTGCCATTGCGCCGGCGGTCGGCACCACCGTGCCTGGCGGCGCGACGTATCGCGAGGCGCATCTGGTGATGGAGATGCTGCACGAAAGCGGATTGGTCACATCGCTCGACCTGGTGGAACTCAACCCCTTTCTCGACGAACGCGGCCGCACCGCGTCGCTGATGGTAGAGCTGACCGCGTCGCTCATGGGGCGTAAAATCTTCGACCGCCCGACCCGCACCTTTGTCTCAGGATTTGCCGCATGACACTTCCCGCCCCGTCCGAGCGCGCCTTTGTGCCCTTCGTGTCCGTCGCCAACATGATGGCGTTGATCCATGCGATCGGTTTGGAACGGATGCTATGTGAGCTGGCCGATGCCATCGAGGCCGATTTCAAACGCTGGGAGCTTTTCGACAAGACCCCACGCGTCGCAGCCCATTCGCCCGACGGCGTGATCGAGTTGATGCCCACGTCCGATGGCACGCATTACGCTTTCAAATACGTCAACGGCCACCCCAAGAACACCCGCGACGGGCTGCAAACGGTGCAGGCCTTCGGGCTTCTGGCCGATGTCGACACGGGCTATCCAGTGCTTTTGTCGGAAATGACGGTCCTGACCGCTTTGCGCACCGCCGCGACCAGCGCGATGGTCGCCCGCCACCTTGCCCCCAAAAGCGCGCGGGTCATGGCGATGATCGGCAATGGCGCGCAATCGGAATTCCAATGCCTCGCGTTCAAGGCGATCTGCGGGATCGACACCGTGCGGCTTTACGACATCGACCCGGACGCGACGGCCAAAGCGACACACAATCTGGCGGGCTCAGGCCTCGACATCATTGCCTGCGCCTCGCCCGAAGAGGCCGTTGAGGGCGCGCAGATCATCACGACCTGCACCGCCGACAAGCAATATGCCACGATCCTGACCGACAACATGGTGGGCAGCGGCGTGCATGTGAACGCCATCGGCGGCGATTGTCCGGGCAAGACGGAACTGCACCGCGATATCCTTCTACGGTCCGATATTTTCGTGGAATACCCGCCACAAACCCGCATCGAGGGCGAGATTCAGGCGCTTGATCCCGACCACCCGGTGACTGAGCTGTGGCAGGTCATCCGTGGGGAGGCTGCGGGCCGTGTGGATGGGCGCCAGATCACGCTGTTCGACTCGGTCGGATTTGCGACGGAGGATTTCAGCGCGCTGCGCTACGTGCGCGACGCGTTGGAGCGGCACGCAATGTTCGACCGGCTCGACATGCTGGCCGATCCCGACGATCCGCGCGACCTGTTCGGTATGCTCGAGCGCGCCCGACCATAACGCGCGCGCTGCATCCTTTTCGAATGCGCACAACGCCGGCTTGGCAGGCGTCAGTGCAGGGTGAATTCCCCGGTCACATTGCGCCATTCGCCCGGCGCGATCACCTTGCGGTGGGTGAAACGCACGCAGTGCAGCGGGCCTTCGATCTCTTCGTGCCAGAATTCGATGAACTCGAACAATCGCGGGTAATCAGGGGCAAGGTCATACTCTTGCCAGACGAAGGTATTGAGCACGGATTGATGATCCGGCATCCGGTAAATCATCTCGGCCGTGGTCAGCCCGTATCCTTTCAACATCAACTCGGTCTCAGTCATTTTGCGGCACCTCTTTTGTGTTGCCCTCCCTTTCAGAGTCTCAGCTTGCGCCGAAATCGTTAATACTCAAAGAAAACAATTTGTTAGCAAACGTGATGCGGCGCTGCCAAAAACGCGCCCGACCATTGCACCCGATGTCGCGTCGGACTATGCTGCCGACAACAAAATATAGCGAAAAAGACAGCGGACAGGCGAGATTGTGACCGACACTCCCGACACCACCCCTCCCCCACCCGGCGATGGCGGGCAAACCCTGCCCGAGCGGCCCGAGCATTCCGGCCCCTCCATCGACATTTCGGCGGAGATGAAGACCAGCTTCATCGACTACGCCATGTCCGTGATCATCTCCCGCGCGATCCCCGATCTGCGCGACGGGCTCAAGCCCGTGCACCGCCGCATCCTGTTCGCGATGCACGAAACCGGCAACACCCACGACAAATCCTACCGCAAATCCGCCCGCCCCGTCGGCGACGTGATGGGCCAATACCACCCCCACGGCGACAGCGCGATTTACGACGCGCTGGTGCGCATGGCGCAAGACTTCTCCATGTCGCTGCCGCTTCTGGACGGACAGGGCAATTTCGGCTCGATGGACGGCGATAACCCCGCCGCCATGCGCTACACCGAGGTGCGCATGGACGCGCCCGCCGCCTATATTCTTGCCGATATCGACAAGGAAACTGTCGACTTCGTCGACAATTACGATGGCAAGCAGCAAGAACCCTCCGTCCTGCCCGCGCGCTTTCCCAACATGCTGGTCAACGGCGCGGGCGGCATCGCGGTCGGAATGGCCACGAACATCCCGCCCCACAACCTCGGCGAAGTGATCGATGCCTGTCAGGCGCTGATCGAGAACCCGGACCTGTCGTCCGAAGAGCTGATCGAATACGTCCCCGCCCCCGATTTCCCGACCGGCGGCATCATTCTGGGCCGTGCGGGCGCGCGCAAAGCTTACCTTGAGGGCCGCGGTTCGGTGATCATCCGCGCCAAGACCCGCACCGAGGAAATCCGCAAGGACCGCTACGCCATCGTCATCGACGAGATCCCCTATCAGGTGAACAAGGCCTCGATGATCGAACGTATCGCCGAATTGGTGCGCGACAAGAAGGTCGACGGCATCTCGGGCGTGGCGGACGAATCCGACCGGGTCGGCGTGCGCGTGGTGATCGAACTCAAACGCGACGCGACGCCCGAGGTGGTCCTCAACCAACTCTTCCGCTTCACGCAGATGCAGACCTCGTTCGGGTGCAACATGCTGGCGCTCAATGGCGGACGGCCCGAGCAGCTTACCCTGCGCGGGTTCCTCACCGCCTTCCTCGACTTCCGCGAAGAGGTTGTGGCCCGCCGCACCGCGTTCGAGTTGCGCAAGGCCCGCGACCGCGCCCATGTGCTGTGCGGTCTGGCCGTGGCCGTGTCCAACGTGGACGAAGTGGTGCGCACCATCCGCGCCTCTGCCGACGCGCCCGAGGCCCGCGCCAAATTGATGACCCGCGCCTGGCCCGCCGAGGAAATCCTGCCGTTCATCAAACTGATCGACGACCCGACCCACAAGGCCAACGACGACGGCACCTATAACCTTTCTGAAACGCAGGCCCGTGCCATTCTTGAGCTGCGCCTGCAACGCCTGACGCAACTGGGCGTGAAGGAAGTCACCGACGAGCTTGAAGAGCTTGCCGGCAAGATCAAGGAATTCCTCGCCATCCTCGCCTCGCGCGACCGTATCCTCGAAATCATCTCAGGGGAGCTCGCCGAAGTGCGCGAAAAATTCGCCGTCGACCGGCGCACCGAGATCGTCGATTGGTCCGGCGACATGGAAGACGAAGACCTGATCGAACGCGAAGATATGGTCGTGACGATCACCCAGGGTGGCTACATCAAACGCACGCCGCTGGCCGATTTCCGCGCGCAACGGCGCGGCGGCAAGGGCGTATCGGGCGGCTCGTTGAAAGACGACGACGTGGTCACATCGCTGTTCGTGGCCAACACCCACACGCCGCTGTTGTTCTTCACGACCGGCGGCATGGTTTACAAGCTCAAGACATGGCGCCTGCCGCAAGGCTCGCGCAGCTCGCGCGGCAAGGCCATTGTGAACATCCTGCCCATAGAAATCGGGACCGGCATTGCCGCGATCATGCCCGTGGACCGCGACGAGGATCACTGGGACGAATTGCAGGTCGTGTTCTGCACCGACCGCGGCACCGTGCGCCGCAACGCGTTGTCGGACTTCGCCAATGTCATGCGCAACGGCAAGATCGCGATGAAATTCGAAGGCGAAAGCGAAGGCTGGCGCATGATCAACGCGCGCATCGCCTCCAACGACGACGACGTGATGCTCGTGACAAAGAAGGGCCGCGCGATCCGGTTCCCGGCCACGGATGTGCGCGTCTTCAACTCGCGCGCGTCAACCGGCGTGCGAGGTGTAAAGCTGTCCGAGGGCGATGAGGTCGTGTCGATGTCGATCATCCGCCATTTCGACGCCGAAGCGTCGGAACGGGCCGCCTACCTCAAGCAACGCCGCCTCATGGCCGGCGCGCCCGAGGAAGAGGCCGACCCCGACGAGGATGCCGTCGCCGAGGGTCAGCTGAGCCAGGAACGCTATGCCGAGATGTCCGCCTCCGAAGATCTGATCCTGACGATCACCTCGGGCGGCGCAGGCAAGCTGTCGTCCTCGCATGACTACCCCGTGCGTGGGCGCGGTGGTCAGGGCGTGATGGCCATGGACAAGGCCATGCGCGGCGGCGATCTGGTGGCGAGCTTCCCCGTGGATCTTGACGATCAGATCATGCTGGCCACCTCCACGGGCCAATCCATCCGGGTTCCGATCGACGGCATTTCGTTCCGCTCGCGGTCGGCGGGAGGCGTGAAGGTCTTCACCACCGGCAAGGGCGAGGAAGTCGTTTCCGTAGCCTATATCGCGGATCAGGGGGACGAAGACGCCGAGGTGGTCGAAGGCGGCGAAGATGGCGGCACAGAGGAATAGGCGATGGTTGACGCGCTGATCTCCATGTGGCCGTTCATCCTGCTCATCGCCTGTTTCATCGGGTTCAGCATCTATATGGTGCGTGCCATGGGGTCGGGCAAAGACGGCTCGTACACCTCACTCATGAAGCGGCAGATTGACCTTGTAGAGGCGCAAGTTGCCCTTCAAGCCGACCTTCTGGCCGAGGCCAAGCGCCAATCCGCAGCGCAGGAGCGCATCGCAACCGCGCTGGAAAACCGTGACTGACACCCTTGCGCTTGCGGGGCGTCTCTTGCTTGCAGCCTTGATGTTCGCGGGCACCGCCCAAAAGCTTGCCTCCCCGACCGAGGCGCAGGCCCTGCTGGCTCTGGCGTCGCTACCCCCTTGGCTGATCTGGCCCGCAGCCCTGTTTACCGCCATCGCAGGGATCGGTTTGGCCCTTGGCCTCGCCACGCGTCCCCTTGCGATCCTTGCCGCAGCCTATTGCGTTGTCACCAGCACCTTCCACGTCCTCATGGATGACCCGTGGCAAATGACCATTGCCTTCAAAAACTGGGTGATCGCCGGCGGCTATCTTTTGCTCGCCGCCCACGGTCCCGGTCGGTTCGCCCTGCGCCGCGACTGACAGCGCGATCGCCGGTGGTATCGGCACAGCGCGCCAGCTAAAGCTGCGGCGGAAATATGACCTCTATAGGCGCTGCGACCGAAAAATGTGGTAACTTCCTCCGAGCCTCAAAGCGCGGAGACGCATTGTGTCCAAAACCTGCCCAATTTCGGTCACCACCATGAAGCCATGCTGATACCTGCACCCGACGCCCAAAAAACACAACGTAACCTTCTGTTTTTCCTTTACCTTTCCGCTCTCCCTCGTCCCGCCCCCTCAGAGCGCGCGTAATCGCCGCTGCGAATTAAGGCGGAAAAGCCGCAGTTCAGCCGCAATCTTTTCCAAATCGCATCACATTCTCGCCATAATCCTCGGCCAAATCATCTTAAATTAAGGCAAAAGTGCGCCCAACTCGTGGCGCATTTAGTATCCGGGCGGCGCGGTTTGTCGAACGGTTAATGAGTAACCTGACTGGGCTGGGGCGTTTACAGTTGGGGTTGTGTAAATGAGTGTTGGTACTGCGGATCGTATCCGCTTCGATGTTTGGGCCCATGTTGCCCTGCGTGTTGTGATCGCGAGCTATTTCCTCGCGGTGGCATTGAAATTGATCCCGGGCGTCGATTACGCCGCCCTGTTCTCTTCATTCCTCTCAGGATCTGGCGCGGATGGTGTTGCCGCCGGGCTCGTGTTCCTTCTGACGGTCTCGATCATGATCGGCCTCGCCACGCGTCTGTGTGCGATGGTCCTGTCCCTCATGACGATCTACGCCGGTGCCCTGGCTGTGATCGCGGCCTTCGATATATCCGTCATCGCCCGGTTCTGGAGCGATCTGGCACTCGTGGCCGGTCTGATGCTGCTTTATGGCGACGTCATCTGGGAACGGCGTCCCCGGCGCAATGACGTCAACACTGCAAAGGCGCCGCGCCGGGTCAACATCGACACGTCCACCAAAATGACCGCGCGTCCTGCCCCGCGCATGCCGCGCGAAGAGCCCGAAATGCACAATATCTTTCAGGCGGTGGACCGGGCCAAAGCAGCCGCCGTGACCGCGCAGGCAACCGTCGAAGATCTCTCTGACCATCGGCAACCCGACGCGCCCGCCACCTTCCTGCGGTCCCGGTCCCATACCCGGCCCGATGCCGAGGTCCGGTCAGAGGTCGAGGCTCAAACAGACCCCGTCGACAACATCTTCGTCGTGGATCAGGAGGGCCGCATTCTCGATGGCCTGTTCCCGGAAAGCCGCCGGGTCGCCGTAGGCGAATAGCCCACCCATTCCGCCGATCGCGGCCGCGCTGCATACACCCGGACCTGGGCGGAGGTTGAACGACCTCCGCCCTTTCTTTTGCCCGGCCGCCCCCTGCCCCCTTGAGGCCCTCCCGGCCCATGCAGTAAAGCGGCTCCATGACAGCATCCAACCAGATCCTCACAATCATCGGCGGCGGCATGGCGGGCTGCGAAGCCGCCTGGCAAGCCGCGACGCTCGGCGTATCGGTCCGCATCGTCGAGATGCGCCCAAAGGTCGAAACCTTTGCCCACCGTACCGGCTATCTGGCGGAAATGGTGTGCTCCAATTCGTTCCGCTCCGATGACGACGAACAAAACGCCGTGGGCCTTTTGCATTGGGAAATGCGCGCCGCGGGCTCGATCATCATGACCACGGCCGACGCGCATAAACTGCCCGCAGGCGGCGCGCTGGCCGTCGACCGTGACCCCTTCGCCGAGGCCGTCACCGCCAAGATCCGCGCCCATCCCAACATCGAGATTGTCGCCGACGAGGTCACCGCCCTGCCCGAAGACGGCCCCACCATCATCGCAACCGGCCCACTGACCGGCGGCGCGCTGGCACAGGCCATCGCCGATGAGGCAGGCCAGGACAGCCTCGCCTTTTTCGATGCCATCGCCCCCATCGTCTATGCCGACACCATCGACATGAACGTCGCCTGGCGCCAGTCGCGCTACGACAAGGGCGACACCCAGGACGAGCGCGAGGCCTATATCAACTGCCCCCTGACCAAGGACCAGTACGAGGCCTTCATCGACGCGCTGCTGAGCGCCGACAAAACCGAATTCAACGAGGGCGAGACCGCGACCTATTTCGACGGCTGCCTGCCGATCGAAGTCATGGCCGAACGCGGCCGCGAAACCCTGCGCTATGGCCCGATGAAGCCCGTGGGCCTCACCAACCCCCATGACCCGCAGACCAAGGCCCACGCCGTGGTGCAACTGCGCCGCGACAACGCGCTCGGCACGCTCTACAATATCGTGGGCTTCCAGACCAAGATGAAGTACGGCGCGCAAAAGTCTGTTTTTGCTCAGATTCCCGGCCTTCATGACGCATCCTTCGCGCGTCTGGGCGGGATCCACCGCAACACCTTCATCAATTCCCCCACGCTCCTCGACGCGCAAATGCGCCTGCGCTCCAAACCCCATATCCGCTTCGCCGGGCAGATCACCGGCGTCGAAGGTTATGTCGAATCGGCCTCCATGGGTCTGCTCGCGGGCCGCATGGCCGCCGCCGAGATGCGCGGCGAAACCCTGGCGCCGGTCCCCCACACCACCGCCATGGGCGCGCTCGTCACCCACATCACCGGCGGGGCCGAGGCCAAGACGTTCCAGCCGATGAACGTCAATTTCGGCCTGTTTCCCCCCGTCGAAGGCCTCAAAGGGGGCCGACGCGGCCGCAAGGATCGCTACAAGGCCTACACCGACCGTGCCAAGGCCGATTGGTCCGATTGGCTGGCCCCCCAACGCGAAGCGGCCGAGTGAACTGGACGCGGGGTCGCCTGCACGGCTAACTTGCCCCCCATGGCAACCTTCGACAAACCGCTCTGGCAGCCCCGCTCTCCCGAAGAAACCCGCGCGCTCTATCGCGATTGGGCCGAGACCTACGATGCGGATGTGCAGGGCGCGGGCTATGCGACGCCGGGCCGATTGGCGCAGGCCTTGGCCGCGGTTGCCCCCGATCTGACGGCGCCGCTGCTCGATTTCGGCTGTGGCACGGGCCTGTCGGGGCGCGCGCTGGCCGCGCAGGGCTTCACCACCATCGACGGCACCGACATCACGCCCGAAATGCTCGACCACGCGCAGGCCACCGGCGCCTATCGCAAGCTCTGGCCAAGCGCCCCGGGTGACGCCCCGCCCCCTGGCTACCCGATCATCGCTGCCATCGGCGTCGTCAGCCTTGGCGCCGCGCCCGCCGACACGCTGCATGTCCTGCTGGACGCGCTGCCCCCAAACGGCCTTGTGGGGTTCAGCTTCAATGACGCGACGCTGGCCGACGCCAGCTACATGGATGCGCTCGCCAAGGCCCAGGACACCGCCACCCTGATCCACGAGGCCTACGGCGACCATCTGCCGGGCAAAAACATGAAGTCTTCCATCTACATCCTGCGCAAATCGTGATCACCCGCTTCGCGCCCTCGCCCACGGGGCCATTGCACCTCGGCCATGCCTATTCCGCGATCCTCGCCCATGACATGGCGCGCGTCGCCGGTGGCCAGTTCCTCCTGCGCATCGACGATCTCGACCAATCCCGCGCCCGCCCCGAATGGGAGGATCTGATCTACGAAGACCTTCGCTGGCTTGGCCTGACATGGGATGGCCCGGTGCGCCGCCAGTCCGAGCATTTCGACGAGTACCGAGACACAATCGAAGACCTTGCCGCCCACGGCGCGGTGTATCCCTGCCGCTGCACCCGCGCCGAGATTGCCAACGCGGCCTCCGCCCCACAGGAAGGTGTGCCCGAATTCGGCCCCGATGGCCGGATCTATCCCGGCACGTGCCGGGGACGCGCCTACGCGGATCGCCTGCCGACGGATGCCCTGCGCTATGAACTGTCGAAAACCACCGACGGACCATTGCCCGCCTTCACAGAGACCGGCCCGGCCCACGCGGGCGAGCACGACGTCACCGCGGATCACCTTTTAACGCGCGTCGGCGATCCCATTCTGGCACGCCCAAACATGGCCGCCAGCTATCACCTCGCCGTCATCGTCGATGATGCAAACACCTTCGTCACCCATGTGATCCGCGGCGAAGACCTGTTTGAGGCCACCTTCCTGCAACGCTTCCTGCAATGGGAATTGAGCTTGTCCGCGCCCATCTACCACCACCACCGCCTGATCCGCGACGAGACCGGCAAGCGCCTTGCCAAACGCGACGACGCCCGCGCGATCCGTACGTACCGCGCCGAGGGTGCCACCCCCCAGGATATCCGCGCCATGGT
Organism: Gymnodinialimonas ulvae; assembly: GCF_037543845.1. Taxonomy (NCBI): domain Bacteria; kingdom Pseudomonadati; phylum Pseudomonadota; class Alphaproteobacteria; order Rhodobacterales; family Paracoccaceae; genus Gymnodinialimonas; species Gymnodinialimonas ulvae. The sequence continues at coordinate 606,204 of NZ_JBBIFX010000001.1, read as the reverse complement.
GGGACTCTGATGGCTCAGCGCGCGCCCGCTCCTTGATCTTGCCTAAAAAACCTCGGGGTCAGCGCCCCGAAGGGCGCGAAGGGGCAGCGCCCCGTCCCATTGGAAAGGCGAACCTTTCCAAAATCCTAACAAAATTCATTTTGTCATTATGAAGCAGATACTTAACCCACCTTCTCACGCGTGATCACAGCTATTGTGGCGCCATCAACTCCACCTCTTCGCCCGAGATGACCGAGGTATAAAAACACACCCGCCGGTTGGTGTGACACGCGGGGCCCGTCTGCCGAACGATCGCCAGCAGGCAATCCCGGTCGCAATCGACACGCAAATCCAGCAGCTCCTGAACATGCCCGCTGGCCTCGCCCTTCACCCAGAACGCCTGCCGCGACCGGCTCCAATAGGTGACGCGCCCGGTCTCCAGCGTGCGTGCGACCGCCTCGGCGTTCATCCACGCCATCATCAACACCTCACCCGACCCCTCCGCCTGCGCGATGCAGGGGATCAACCCGTTGGTATCATAACGCAGCGTCGCCGGATCAAAGGTCGCCATGTCGCACCTCTTTGCAAATCAAATCCTCGCCGCTACCTATGGCAGGAGGTTCCGAAAGGCAAAGCCATGGCCAGCGATAACGATCTGATCAAGCTCTATTCCCAGCGCATCCTCGCGTTGGCCGCCGATATTCCCTATCGCGCCCGCCTCGACGCCCCGCAGGCCAGCGTGAAAAAACGCGCACCGCTCTGCGGCTCGACCGTCACCGTGGATCTGGATATGACCGACGGCGTGATCTCGCGCTTCGGGCAGGATGTGAAGGCCTGCGCCCTGGGTCAGGCGTCCGCAGCGATCCTTGGGCAAAACGTCTTGGGCCGCAGCCGCGCTGAGGTCGAGGCGACCCGCGATGCCCTGCGCGCCATGCTCAAGGATGGCGGCCCGGTGCCGGACGCGCCCTTCGACGGTTACGACGTGCTGGAGCCAGCGCGCGACTATCGCAACCGCCACGCCTCGATCCTACTGTCACTGGACGCCACCGCGGACGCCATCGCCGAGGCCGAACGCGCAGCCTGCGCCTGACCCCCTTACTGCCGACTATATTGCAAAAAAACCGCCGCGCATCCGGGACAGGATGGCGGCGGAGGTATGCGGATCCGGGACGCTCCGAGGCAGGGAGCTGGCGGGATGTCAGACGACACGGGCGGGGACAAGTCGCCGGTGCCAGAACCCGAAATGGATCGCAGGCAGAAACGAAAAAGACTTACACAACACCCGGCAGGAACAGCATGCCGATCGTCATCGCAGCCAAGGCCACCACACCAACCAGATCATACATCAACGTGCTGCGCGAACGGGCAAGGATCTGAGTGGTCTGGCGAAGCATTGGAACCTCCGGAGCTGCTCTGTTAACGTCTTGTTGACCCTTTGTTCTCACAAGTGAGTAAAATTGTAAAGAACTTTTTAAGAACATTAGCGAACAAACCGCGCTTTGTTCTCAAATACGGGGCCTAGCCGACCTCCAGAAGGCGGATCGCCTTGTCCTGCTCCATCAACCACAAAAGCACGCGCGCCGATTGTCCCCGGGCGCTGCTGAGCTCGGGATCACGGGCCAGAAGCGTGCGCGCATCGCTCTGCGCCAGTGCCAGCAAATCCGCCTGCTCCTCAAGATTGGCAATGCGAAACCGTGGCAGGCCCGATTGCGCCGTGCCGATCAAATCGCCCGCACCGCGGATCGCGAGGTCCTCTTCGGCAATGCGGAACCCGTCCTCGGTGTCGCGCATGACCTGCAACCGGCGCGTCGCCGTCTCGCCTAGCGGCGCGCGGAACATCAACAAACAGGTCGAGTCTGCCGCGCCCCGCCCCACACGGCCGCGCAATTGGTGCAGCGTCGACAGGCCAAAGATCTCGGCCTGTTCGATCACCATGATGGACGCATTGGGCACGTCGACCCCAACCTCAATCACCGTCGTGGCAACAAGCACGCGGGTTTCGCCCGCTTTGAACGCGGCCATGATCGCATCCTTGTCCTTCGGCGGCATTTGCCCGTGGACCAACCCCACAACCCCGTCCCCCAAGGCCGCGCGCAGGATCTTGAACCGCTCCTCGGCGGCGGTCGCGTCGTAAATTTCGCTTTCCTCGACCAGCGGACAGACCCAGTAAACCTGCCGCCCTTCCTCCAACGCGCGGCGCAGTCGGTCGATCACTTCATCGATCCGCGCCGTGGAGACGAGGGCGGTCTTCACCGGCGTGCGTCCGGGCGGTTTCTCGTCGAGCACCGAGACATCCATATCGCCATATTGCGCCAGGCTCAGTGTGCGCGGGATCGGCGTGGCGGTCATGACCAACACGTCCAGCGCCTCGCCCTTCTGGCTCAACCGGACCCGTTCGCGCACACCGAAGCGGTGCTGCTCATCCACCACGGCGAGGCGCAGATCCGCGAACGCGACGTCATCTTGAAACACCGCGTGGGTGCCGACCAGAATGTGAATGTCACCGCGCTTGAGCGCCGCCAGCTTTGCGCGCCGCTCCGCCCCCTTGTCAGCACCGGTCAAAACCTCGCATACCACGCCAGCCGCATCGGCCAGCGGCTTGAGGTTCAGGTAGTGCTGCCCGGCCAGGATCGAGGTCGGCGCCATCATCACCCCCTGCCCGCCCGCCTCCACCGCGACCAGAAGCGCCATCAACGCAACAAGCGTCTTGCCCGCCCCGACATCGCCCTGCAGCAGCCGGTTCATCCGATGCGGCGTGCCCATATCCTTGGTGATTTCCTCCATCACGCGGGTCTGCGCGCCGGTGGGCTTGTAGGGCAACGTGGCCAAAATCTTGCGCCGCAACGCGCCGTCGCCCGCACTGACAAGGCCCGGCTTCTTCCGGCGATGCGCACGGGCCAACGACAGGGTCAGCTGATGCGCGAACAATTCGTCATAGGCCAGGCGCGCACGGGCCGGGGTCGCGCGGCTCAGATCTGCTGTGGTTTCGGGGGCATGGACAAGCGCAATCGCATCGGCCCAGGCGGGCCATTCGCGCGCCTTACGCAACTCCAGATCGACCCATTCACCAAGAAATTCGACCTTCTGCAACGCCGAGGCCATCGCCTTTTGCACCCCCCGCTGCGTCAGCCCTTGGGCCAGAGGGTAAACCGGCTCGAACGTCGGGATCTGCGCGGCGTCCTCGGGCGGCAGCATGTGGTCGGGATGCGCCATCTGCGCGATGCCGTCGTATAGCTCCACCTTACCTGAAACGACGCGGCGGCTTCCCACTGGTAGCTGCTTGTCGAGGTAATCGCCCCGGGCATGGAAGAACACCAACTGAAACGCCGTCTGTGCATCTTCCACATCCACCCGGTACGGCCCCCGACCGCGCGGTTTGTGATGCTGCCCGATGGTCACCTCGACCGTCGCAGGCCCGGGCAGCGGCACCTCCCGGATCGAGGCGCGACGCGTCCGGTCCAACCCGGAGTTGGGCAACGTCAGGATAAGATCCTTGGGCGTCTCCACCCCGATGGCCGCATAGTGTTTCGCCGTTTTCGGACCCACACCGTCCAGCGTCTCCAAGCCCGCGAAAAGTGGAAACAGGATCTCGGGCCGACCTTTTGGGATATGATCAACCATCGCCCACCAATGCCAGCCATTCGTCTTCGTCAATGGTCTCGATCCCAAGCTCCGCCGCCTTGGTGGCCTTCGATCCGGCCCCTGGCCCGGCCACCAGCAGGTCGGTCTTGGCCGAAACACTGCTCGACACTTTCGCGCCCAGGGATTCCGCCCGCGCCTTGGCCTCGGCCCGCGTCATCTTCTCCAGACTGCCGGTGAAGACCACGATTTTGCCCGCCACGGGACTGTCCATGGCGCGCGCTTCGGGCGCTACGGGCGTCAACAGGGCGACCAAGGCGTCGATGGAGGCGCGTTCGGTTTTCTGCTGGAACGTGGTCACAAGCGACACGGCCACCGTGGCTCCGATGCCGTCGATCCCGGTCAAATCATCCCACGCGGCCCGCGCCTGCGCCGGCGTGTCGGCCCAGGCCGCCTCGCGCGCAGCAGAAAGGTTCGCGCGGCGGCCTTCGTCCGCAGCCATTGCCCGCTCTGCCACGATGCTTTCCTCGGCGGCGCGGTGCGCGCTGGCGGCCGGAGCTGCCGCGTCAACCGTGCCGGCCAAAGCCTCCCACGTGCCAAAGTGGCGCGCCAGATCGGCGGCTGCAACCTCACCCACATGGCGGATCCCAAGGGCAAATATCAGCCGGGCCAATGGGATTTCGCGTTTTTCGTCAATCGCCTGGAACAGGTTTTCAGCGGATTTTTCGCCCCAGGATTTAATCTCGGAAAGCGGCCGACCCGACAATGTGTCCAGCGCCGCCTCGTATCCGACAAGCGGGTCGATCCCCATGGTGGTGAGCATCTCGCGACGGTCGACCATCCGCTGCGCGACCTCCTCGGGTGTGTTGCCACGCTGCCAAAGCGCGACCTGCCGCACCGCGGGACGGAGCAGCTTTCGCTCGGTATCACGCGCGCGAAGGGTGAAGATGTCGGCGGGCGCATCGATCCACCCCAGATGGTGGAACGCCTCGACTTGTTTGGCCCCCAACCCTTCGATGTCAAACGCCGCGCGCGAGACGAAATGCTTCAGCTTCTCGACCGCCTGCGCCGGACAGATCAGGCCACCGGTACAGCGCCGCACCGCATCCCCTTCCTCGCGGATCGCCTGACTTTGGCATTCCGGGCAAACCGTTGGAAACACGAACGGCGCGGCGTCGCCGGGCCGCTTGCCCAAATCGACATCGGCCACCTTCGGGATCACATCTCCGGCGCGGTAGATCTGCACGGTGTCGCCCACGCGGATGTCCTTGCCGTTGCCATTTTCATCGACACGGATCGGCGCGCCACTGGCATCGCGCCCCGCGATATAATCCTCGTTGTGCAACGTCGCATTCGACACGACAACGCCGCCCACCGTCACCGGCGTCAGGCGCGCGACCGGGCTCAGCGCCCCGGTTCGGCCAACCTGAATGTCGATCGCCTCCAGCCGGGTCCAGGCCAGCTCTGCGGGAAATTTATGCGCAATCGCCCAACGCGGCGTGGTCGATCGCATGCCGAGACGCCGCTGGTAGGCGAGGTCATCCACCTTGTAGACAACCCCGTCGATGTCATAACCAAGCCCCGCGCGCCTCGCCTCGATGCTGGCATAATGCGCCAGCATCGCCTCGCAGCTAGCACAGGTTCTGGTACACTGGTTGATCTGGAAACCAAGCGACTTGAGCCGTTCGAGCGATCCGGTCTGGGTCTGCGCAAGCGGTGCGCTCAACTCGCCCCAGGCATAGGCGAAGAATTTCAGGGGCCGAGATTCTGTGATCGCCGGGTCCAGCTGCCGCAATGATCCTGCTGCCGCATTGCGCGGGTTGGCGAACATCTTGTCGCCCGCCTCGGCCTGCCGCGAATTTAGGGCCGCGAAATCGGCATGGGACATATAGACCTCGCCCCGCACCTCCAACACATCCGGTGCACCTTCCAACGTGCTCGGAATATCGGCGATGGTTCGTGCATTGACGGTCACGTTCTCGCCCACCGCCCCATCGCCGCGTGTGGCCGCGTGAACAAGAGTTCCCTGCTCGTAACGCAAGGACAGCGAAAGGCCGTCAATCTTAGGTTCCGCCGTGAACGCCAGGGGTGAATCCTCGGTCAGGCCAAGGTAGCGGCGAATACCGGCGACAAAATCCGCCACATCCTCGACGTCGAACGCGTTCGACAACGACAGCATGCGTTGGGCATGGGTGATTTTTGCAAATCCCGAGGCAGGGGCGGCGCCGACCTGCTCAGAAGGGCTGTCTTGGCGCTTGAGTTTGGGAAAGCGCGCTTCGATGGCCGCGTTCTCGCGCTTGAGCGCATCATACTCCGCATCGGTCAGGTCAGGGGCATCATCCCGGTAATAGGCGGCGTTGGCCGACCCCAGGAGCTGCGCCAGTTCCGCCAGACGTTGGATTGCCGCCGCCTCGTCCAGATTTGCGACTTTGGCACTATCGGTGTCACTGTGTTTCGCCATGGCCACTTCCCCCGGACGTCTGCCTGCCTTCTTGGGTGATAGGTCCCGGCAGCGCGTTGGTCCAGAGAGCGGCCCGAATTCGCAGAAGCCATCGCCACAAAAAAAAGCCCCGGCGATGCGGCCGGGGCGCTTTTTAGCTAGCGAGTTTGGAACGATCAGCCGGTGGCCGCCATATCCATCTGCGACGCCCCACTCACCGGATCGCGCAGCACATAGCCGCGGCCCCACACGGTTTCGATGTAGGTTTCGCCGCCCGTGGCCTCCGCCAGTTTCTTGCGCAGCTTGCAGATGAACACGTCGATGATTTTCAGTTCAGGCTCGTCCATCCCGCCGTAAAGATGGTTCAGGAACATCTCTTTCGTGAGGGTCGTGCCCTTGCGCAGCGAAAGCAGCTCGAGCATCTGATACTCTTTGCCGGTCAGGTGCACTGGAGTGCCTTCAACGTCGACTGTCTTCGCATCGAGATTGACCGAGATCAGGCCGGTATTGATGACCGACTGCGCGTGGCCCTTGGAGCGACGGATGATCGCGTGGATGCGGGCCACCAGCTCTTCGCGGTGGAACGGCTTGGTCAGATAATCATCCGCCCCGAAACCGAAGCCCTTGAGCTTGTTTTCGGGATCGTCGAGGCCGGAGAGAATGAGGATTGGCGTCTCGACCCTGGCGGTGCGCAGGTGGCGCAGGACCTCGTGGCCGGAGACATCCGGAAGGTTCAGATCGAGAAGGATGATGTCGTAATCATAGAGCTTGGCGAGGTCCATTCCCTCTTCCCCGAGGTCTGTGGAATAGACGTTCAGGTTCGCATGCTTGAGCATCATTTCGATGCTGCGCGACGTGGTAGGATCATCTTCGACTAGCAGAACCCGCATCAGTTCTCTCCAATTCATCTCGGTTGTTGGATTCACTTTTAGTCGAAATGGTTAATTACAGGTTACCGACGCTACGCATTTTGTTCAAAACATCACTTTTTTCGATCACTTATTGGCGAAACTTCTGCAAAGCCGTTGTTTTCAGAGCTTTTTCTCCAAACTGAAGGACAGCAGAGCGCCAGCTTTCCAGCTCTTCCTCAGACAGGGCGTAGGTGCGAATCGCTTCTTCGGCACTCATCAGCCCCCCATCAACGGCATGCACGACTGCCGCCTTTCGGCTTGCCACCCACCGACTTGTGTTCGGCGAAGGCAGGTCGGATCGGGTCAAAGTTGTTCCGTCAGGCAGCGTCACCGCATGCGGCCCCTGGATCTTTCGAATGTACATCTCGGCCTCATCGGTCTTGGTCTTGGGTCGCTAACACCTTGACCCACGAGCCTTAAGATCGGGTAAGCGTGGCTTGAGATATCTCGCCTTTTTCCTATATGGCTGCGGCAGCCCTTCAGATAAGGCATTTCCCATGGCGCTCGACCGCTCAGACGGCCTCAATTCCCTTGGCTTCGCAAAAGCCCCGCAGGACACGCGCGTTGTCGTCGCTATGTCGGGCGGCGTGGATTCGTCTGTTGTCGCAGCGCAATTGGCTGAGGAAGGCTATGACGTCGTGGGCGTCACGTTGCAGCTTTACGATCACGGCGCCGCATTGGCCAAAAAGGGTGCCTGTTGCGCCGGGCGCGACATCCACGACGCCGCGCGCGTGGCCGAAACCATGGGCTTTCCGCACTACGTGCTCGACTACGAAAATGTCTTCAGGGATGCCGTGATCGACGAGTTTGCCGACAGCTATCTGGCCGGGGCCACGCCCGTGCCATGCATCCGCTGCAACGAGCGGGTGAAATTCAAGGATCTGCTCGGCACAGCGAAAGACCTCGACGCGGATTGCATGGCCACCGGCCATTACATCCAACGCCACATGGGGCCTCACAAGGCCGAGTTGCATTCCGCCGCCGATGCCGCACGCGACCAAAGCTATTTCCTCTTCTCCACGACGCAGGAGCAGCTCGACTACCTGCGCTTTCCGCTTGGCCACCTCGCCTCCAAAGCCGAGACCCGTGCGCTTGCGGCGAAATACGGGCTGAGCGTGGCCGACAAGCCCGACAGTCAGGACATCTGTTTCGTGCCGAACGGTGATTATGCCGCGGTGATCGAGAAACTGCGCCCCGGCGCCGCCGATCCCGGTGACATCGTCGACATCGACGGCAATGTTCTGGCCACGCATCGCGGCGTGATCCATTACACCATCGGTCAACGCCGGGGCCTTGGCATCGGCGGGTTGGCCGATCCGCTCTACGTCGTGAAACTCGACCCTGACACACGCCGCGTGATTGTCGGCCCGAAGGACGCGTTGTCGACCCGGACCGTGCCGGTGCGTGAGATCAACTGGCTTGGAGATGCGCCGTTCGACAGCCGCGAGACATGGGAGCTGGACGTCAAGATCCGCTCCACCCGACCACCGCGCGCCGCCACGGTCCGGCCCCTCTCGGCCACCGAGGCCGAGGTTGAACTTGTCGTGGCCGAGGAGGGCGTAAGCCCCGGACAGGCCTGCGTTTTCTACGATCCCACCGGCACGCGCATCTTTGGCGGTGGCTGGATCCACCGGGGCTGAAACGGGGCGTCAGAGCGCTGTGAACTGACGGCTGTCCTCGTTCCAGTCGGCGTTGATGTAGCGACCCATCCGATGCGCCATCTGATGCAGTTTCTTGCGGTTGAGCGCTCCGATCCAGGCCCGGACCGGCAGAAGGGTCTTCTCGCCGATCCCGTCCACGAGAACGAATTGCCCGGCCTCGCCATCGAAGGCGACATTGTCGCAGGACAAATCGGGCGCATTGATCTCAAGCGTCCAGAGATCGCGCATGAACCCGTTCAGACGCATGAATTCCTCATCGCCGAACGCATCCTCCCGCAGGAGCATCGACACGGTCTTGCCGATCGCGCCCGCGCCGTCGCTGATGCGGCGCACCACCTGACCGGGGCCAAGGTCGGTGAGGGTGACGGTGGCGATCTCGGCGATCGGTACGCGGCATCCCAGCTTGTGGCCCAGTAGAATGCAGCGTGTGTATTCATTCTGCTCGCGCACGAAATCATCGTAGGGATAGTGCGGGCGTACGAACCGCGCCGCGCCCCGCACCCCCTGGCTCGCATCTACAAGTTTGCGATCGTTGAACACTTTGATCAGGTAACCGGGCCGGTCCGGGTGCGCATAGACATCGCGCACGGAGCCTTTCCCGACAGGGGTTTGGCCGCTCAGGACAAGGCGCTGGTTCGAGCCGTTCATCTGGTTCAATGGCCCCCGGCCTTTTGCATCCCGCGCTGCCTATCGCCCGGGTCCGAAGAGTGTCAAGGACGGCGCTCCACCCGCGCGCCTACCCCGCTACACCGCGCCCCCGATCAGGTACGCGCGGAACGACACCTGCTGATGGCCATTGGTCAGGATCACATCACCGCTTTCCAGCCATACCACCCTGTCCCCCGCCCCGTTTCGTCCCCGCAGGCGGAAGCCGTCTTCGCCCAGAACGGCAAAATCGGAGCCTTCCTGCTGTGCTGTGACCGCCTCGAACAGATGCCCCAGCGCGGCCTGCGCCGCTGGTTCCGGCACGATCCGCACCGTTTCCGCATCATCCCAGACAAAGATGCAATGCAGTCGCGCCACCGCAGCGTTGGGCCAGACCTCCACATCATCCGAAAGCGGCAGCGCGTCGCCCATCAACGCGAAGGTCTCCGGCGCCGCAAAGCCATATTCCAAGAACAGATCCCGCGTCGCCACCCCGTAGCGCGCGCAGCCGAAAATTGCGCCTGGCCTTGGGCTTGCCCCCGCGCCGCCGAACCGCCCGGCCAGCGACCACAGGAACGGATCCTCGACCGAGGCGACCTGTCCGCCGGCGTCAAACACCACGCTCGGCATCCGCGCCTGCAACACGCGCTCGAAACTGGCGCGATCGGCATAGGCCGCCTGCCCCAGGGCCAAAACCTCCGCCACCGGCAGGTCCAGCGGCTCAGCCATCGCAGGCGACGCGCAAAGCAGCGCGGACAAAACAATTCCCCTCACACCCATGGTCGGGACGCTAGCGAAATCCGCATTGGTTTCGAAGGGGAAAGTGGCGCGGTTGACGGGGCTCGAACCCGCGACCCCCGGCGTGACAGGCCGGTACTCTAACCAACTGAGCTACAACCGCGCGATACGCTGTGAAAGGCTCCGTGCAAAGGGTGGTGGCGCGGTTGACGGGGCTCGAACCCGCGACCCCCGGCGTGACAGGCCGGTACTCTAACCAACTGAGCTACAACCGCTCACCCTTTACACCGGGCATCCCGGCGTGAGGGGCGGTCTAAGGCCCCCCGCCTGCCCCGTCAAGCGGTCGTGCACCCAGATCGGCGGCTTTTCCGACCCAGTGCGCTTCAGCCTCGCCGGATCGGGCGTTCTGCCGCCGGTCCAACGCCCGCGCGCCGCCGCTCGCGCGCGAAAACATAAAGGCCCGCGCCCGCGATCAAAGCCGTGCCAAGCAACATCACCCATCCCGGGCGTTCGCCGAATACGATCCATCCCAGAAAAATTGCCATCGGCAGGGCGGCATATTCGAACGAGGCCACTGTCGCCGCATCGCCCAAGCGGTACGCCTGGCTGAGGCAATAGCCGATCATCCCCGACATCAGGCCAAGCACCGCGAATTTCCACACATCCTCTGGCGCGGGCCAAATCCATGCCCTGAGAAGGAAAACCAAACTCTCGCTTTCGACCTGCGCCGCCAAACGGCCGTCGCCCACACTGACCCAGAACACCGCTGAGACACCGATAAACGCCAGTTGGATGTAAATCGCCATCGCCGAGGCCGCCGATTTCGCACCCAATTTGCGCGTCATCACCTGCATGCCCGCGTAACAGGCCGCGGCAATGATCGGCAAAAACAGCGCGCCGCGCGGCACCGCGCCAAAATCACTCGCAGGCAACATCATCACGCCAACGCCGACAAACCCTATGACCAACGCCGTCAGGCGATGCACCCCCACGCGTTCCCCCAGCACCGGGATCGCCAATAGCGTGATGAACAGCGGCGCCACGAAAAACAGCGCCGTCGCCACCCCAAGCGGCATCACCGCCAACGCTGCGAAAAAGGTCATGTTCGCAACAACGATCAGCAGCGCCCGGATCAGGTGCAGCCCCGGCTGATCGGTGCGCAGCAGCGAAATCCCTCCCTCCCGCATCAGGATCAGCGCCGTGAACCCCACCCCGATGATCGAGCGGATGAACACCATCTGATGCAGCGGATAGCCCCCCGAAAGAAGCTTGATCAGCATGTCGTTGATCGAAATGCACACCATTGCCAGCAGGATCAGGAAAATCGCCCGCGTCGGTGTGCCGGCGTTGGTGTTCATACATCCGCCCCGCTCAAACGGTCTACCAACCACACGGTGTCTTCCCAGCCCACCGTGACCGCAGGCACCGCAAGACCCATGATGTCGTCCTGAAACGCGGGGCTCTCCTTCCCGCCCCAGGCCTTGTAGATCGCGCGGGCCTGCGCATTCGCGCTGAGCACTTCCAACGTCAGACGCCCCGGGATCGCCAGCACCGCCACCGACGACATCAACGCCCGCCCCACGCCAAGCACGCGATACGGTGGCGCGACATGCAGGTTGTCGAGAAACGCGCAGCCGTCCGGCCCCTCATCCAGCATCGCGGCAAACCCCAAAAGCGTCCCCGCCCCGTCCCGCGACACCAGACAGCGCCGGTCGCGCAACGCGCCGTCGTGCCAGATTGCGGCCATGTGGTCCGTCAACTGATTGCCCAAAGCGTATTGAGGCAGAATGCCGGCGTAATCGCGCCGCCAATTGGCCGCGTGCAGGCTCATGATCTCGGGCAGATCGGTGCGCATGGCGGGGCGGATATGCATGACAGGTCCGGCGGACATGGGCCGACGGTGCAATGCGTGCAACCTGAGCGCAAGGGAGGGCTCACGGACCGCGATCGGTCCGGATCAGCCCCTCCAACAGCGCAAGCTCGGCCATGGCATCGGCCAGCATCTCAGACGACAGCACGATCTGGGCGAAGGGGCCCGTTTGCGGCGCGCCGGTCTCGACCACGATATGCCACTCCTGCGGATCATTGCGCAGGCCGCTGTGCAATGTGAGGAGGTCCTGCGGCGTGACAAGTCGGAACACCTCCGGGCCGCGGATCAATTCCAGAAGGTGCGTGACATCGGGCTTCGGCAGGAACACCGCGGCGCGCAGGTCTTGAGGCGCCACCTGCGGCAAAAGCGGCGCAAGCGTCGAGCCCGCAACCATGCCCTCCGGCCCGGCGGAGACCTCGAAGTTCAGCCATGCCAAAGCGCCGCCCGCGTCATATTCCAGATCCAGCGTCACCCCCCGCCCGGGCGACAGGTCGACCCGGCACCACACGCCGCCCGGATGCCGTTCGCGCGGCAGATCATCAGGGATCGGCCCGCACAATGTCAGCATCAGGCCAGCGGCCGGGCCCTGCGTGCGCAGCACCTGCATGCGGTTCGGGAAGTATTGCACAAACGCGCCATGCGCGCTGTTGGCCATCCGCTCGGACACCTGGATGACCGGCGCGCCCTCTGCCTCACCGGGCACCAGCGTACAGATCAGGTCGCCGCCGATCTGGCCCGGCTCGACAAAATACTCCGGCACATTTGCGACACGGGTCTCGGCCGGTAGGCCATCGGCCACGTAATTCTCGGAACAATCCTCCGGGGCGAACGCGCGCGCCGGGGCGGCAAGGCTGACGCCAAGGCACAGCAGGATAAGAAACACTCGATCTGTCACGCGAAGCTCTCGGATCGCCATTGCGGATGCGCCGCGAGATCATAGTGGCCCGCGATCCAGCTGTCACCTCTGCGGCAGCGGAATGAACTCCCGATCATCACTCGGCGGCAATTGAAATCGCCCATGCTGCCAATCTCCCTCCCGCCAGGCCTGTTTCGCCGCTTCGATACGCTCCTTCGACGAGGCCACGAAATTCCACCAGATATGGCGTGGCCCTTCCAAAGTTGCCCCCCCCAGGATCATCACCCGCGCGCCGTGCGCCCCCGCCGTCATCGACACCCGGTCGCCGGGGCGAAACACCATCATCTGCCCGGCCTCGAATGTCTGTCCCGCAATATCGACCGCGCCATTTACCACGTAGGCGCCGCGATCCTCGTGATCGTCGGGCATCGGCAGCTTGGCCCCGGGCTCAAGATGCGCATCGGCATAAAACATCTCCGACGGCGTCACCACGGGTGCCGCCTCGCCATAAGCCGTGCCAAGGATCAGGCGCAATTGCTTGCCCTCGCCCTCCAGAAACGGCAGCTCCGCCTTGGCTGCATGCACAAAATCCGGGGCATCGTCTTCAGCATCCTTGGGCAGCGCGATCCACGTCTGTATCCCCGCCAGACGGTACGGGTTGCGCAACATCGCGCCGTCGATCCGCTCCGAATGCGTGATCCCATGGCCCGCCGTCATCAGGTTCACCGCGCCCGGCTCGATCCATTGGTCGGTGCCAAGGCTGTCGCGATGATGGAACTTGCCCTCATACAGATACGTCACCGTGGAAAGGCCGATATGCGGATGCGGGCGGATATCGACCCCCTGCCCGGTGATGAATTCCGCAGGCCCCATCTGATCGAAGAAGATGAACGGGCCGACCATCTGCCGCTTCGGCGCCGGCAAGGCCCGGCGCACTTCGAAATCGCCCAGATCTCGCGCACGGGGCACGATCACCGTCTCGATCGCATCCACCGCGTCGCCGGTCGGGCATTCGGGGTCGAGGGCGGGGTTCCAGCTCATGGCGCATCTCCTTGTTCACGATGGCTCAGAGCTACAACCCTTGCCCCAACGCGCCAATTCCGATCAAGCCAACGTCCCATGTGCGCAGACGCACCAATCAGACCGCCTTCATCCCTATCAATTCCGTCCCCCGGATCGGCTGACGCGCAAGCGCAAGCTGGAAGCCCGTGATCATCCGCACCACCACCCAAAGGAACCACCCCAGCAAGATCACAAACCCGATCAGCAACCACGTCGTCAAGACGCCCACAAGCATGATCGCCAGCCCAATCCAGAAGGTCTGGATCATGAATGTCAGATGCGTGTCGACCTCGCCCGATTTGCCCTTTTCGATATAGGCATAGATCAGCGCGCCGATGGCGATGGGCGCCAAAAGGAAGCTTGCGGCGAACACGGCATAGACGATGATCGCAGGCTGGTAGGGGTTGGGCGGCGGCGGCGTATAGGCCTGCGGATGAGGAGAATTGGGGTCTGACACGGGTCCATTCCTTTCGGTCGTTGGCGCAATTCTGCGGGCTCACGGCGCGGCGGTCAACACGCGGCCGATGTCCCGGTCTTCGATACGCTTTCGAGAAGATCGTGCACACGGAACCTGCCTGCGCGAGAGCCCGCTTCCGCACGCCACGCCTTTTACGTCCCGCAAAGGGCTTGGTTGGTGGGTGGTGAGGGGCTCGAACCCCCGACATCCTCGGTGTAAACGAGACGCTCTACCAACTGAGCTAACCACCCGAACCGTCGCGGGCTGTAGCAAATCCCACGCCCCCCCGTCCAGCCGTTACTCGCGCAAAATCCGCGCTTTTCCGTCTTCGATCACATGTACGATCCCCTGTCCGCCCGGCAAATCGCCAAGCGCCTCGGGCGCGCGCCCCAACGCCAGGCACCGCAGCAGCCGCGAGGTCACGCCATGGGTCACCAAGACACTCGGCCCCGTCAGCTCCGCCAACACGCCGCGGCACCGTGCCGTCATCTGCTCCAGCGTCTCACCACCGGGCGCATGGAATTTCCACAGGTGGCGGTCCTCGTCCGGGCGCACGAAGACATGTTCGGCGGCAATCTCCTGCGGCGTCCGGCCCACCCAATCGCCCACGTTCACCTCACGCAACCTTACGTCTAGAACCGCCGCGCGCGCCCGCGCGCCCAGGGCAATCTGCGCCGTCTCCACCGCACGGCCCGAAGGTGATATGCGGATCCCGCAGCCCTCCGGCAAATGCGCGCGCAACAACCGCCCCTGCGCCTCGGCCTGCGCGCGACCAAGAGCGGTCAGGGGCGAGTCGCACCACCCCTGCATCCGGTCGGCAAGGTTCCATTCGGTCTCGCCATGGCGCAGAACGTAGATCGGCGGCAGGTCAACGTGAAACATGGGGCTGCTTAAGCGCCCCGACGGCCAAATCGCAATGGCGAAACCAGCGAAAAATCATCTCGTCCGGCGCGGAGCTTGCCTGCGCCGGAACCCGCTTTCGGGCCCTCCGCTTCGCCAAGGCTGAAGGGGATTTGGTGGGTGATGAGAGATTTGAACTCCCGACATCTTCGATGTGAACGAAGCGCTCTACCACTGAGCTAATCACCCGATTTGGCGGCTCTTTAGCCCTGTTTCCCAGGCTTCGCAAGGGGGGCTCCTAGGGGGGCGACATCACCTGCGGTGGGATCGGCTTCCGCCCGCTTCAGCTTCACGGTCAGCATCGCGCCATTGGGCTTGGCGATGCGCTTTTTCACCATCATCTTCCCCAACGGCGGCACGATCACCTCGTCATTGGCGTCCAGCGCCTTGCCAATCTCGTCAAGGACGACGTCGAACACCATTTTGGCCTCCGACCGCTTGAGCGACACACGATCCGCAATGGCCTGGATCAGGTCCGGGCGCCGCAAAGCATCCGCTGGCGCTCCGGTCGCGACCGGCGATCCGGCACCAGGTTTCGACGCGGATGTCACGGCCTTCGAAGCCGAGGGGTTCGCAGCCGCGGGCTTCGCCGCGGCATCAGCCGCACGCGCCGTGGATTTGCGTCGCCCCGCCGAGGTCGCCTTGCCTCGCGTCGTCGCGGTGGCTGCCGGTTTGGCGGCCGCTTTGGTCGGAGTTTTCGCCGCCGCTTTCGTGGTCGCCTTCGCGCCGGCAGCCGCGCCGTTGTTGGGGGCTGTTTCGCTATCGGTCTGTGTTTTGGTCGCCATCTCGATTTGCCTTTCCCTCCGTGTACGGCATGCCGTCACGGATTGTTTCTCTGTGGGAAACAGCATACCCGATCAGGGTCAATTCGGCTAGGGCAACGAAAAAACGGCGTTAACCGAAGGTGTTAACCGGGCGCTGCGACCAATCGCAGTCGGCGGCGATCCCAGCGCGGCCACCCGATCAGTTCCGACACCGTCACAAACCGAAAGCCGCGACCAACCACGCCGTCGAGGGCCGCGGGCATCGCGCGGACCGTGGCCGAATGGATGTCATGGGCCAGGATCACGCCACCGGAATGGCTCCCGTTAATCACCCGGCGCGACACCACCGACGAGCCCGGGCGCTGCCAGTCCAGCGTGTCAATGGACCAAAGCACCGTCGGCATTGCCCGCGACTGGTGCAGCATCAGGCGCTGACGGTCATAGAGGTTGCCGTAAGGCGGGCGCATCGTCACCGGCGGGCGACCCACGGCCTCGTAGACCGCGCGATTTGTGCGGTCGACCTGGCTCAGGACCGCCCCATCGGAATGGCCGTGCAAGTTCGGATGCGACCAGGTGTGATTGCCGATCTCGTGCCCCTCGGCCACCATGCGCTGCAGGATCTGAGGATAGCGTTGGGCATTGCGCCCGATCACATAGAAGGTCGCGCGGATGCCACGGGCGGCCAACATATCAAGAAGCTGCGGCGTCAGGCGGGGGTGCGGGCCGTCGTCAAACGTCATCGCGACATAGGGCTGCGCGGTCGGCACGCGGGTGACGGTCGCGTCGACCCCGCTACGGATGTCGCCGCTGCCCGCAAAGCTCTGCGGCACCATCTGCGCCGCGACCGGGCGCACCACGAAAGGCGCCATCAGGCCAGCGGCGGCCCCCGACAACAGGGCGCGTCTTGAATACTCGGACATGATACTTAGACCCTCGGGCTGGTGTGCCCCCGGCGATCACAATGGGCGGAACACCGCCGTCATAGCAACGAATCGGTTTACGTAGCGTTCCATTCCGTGGCCGTGCGTTGTCCATTCGACACGATTCTATGCCCAATTCACGCATTTGGGGCGCTAAAGCGTTGCGACACGGCCACTTTCGGGGCGATCGCGGCTGCAACAAACTGTTTTTTGGCCGCACAGCATTGATCGCGCAGCCCGGAGTTTGCCAAGGTGAGTTTAACGCGGGGCTGCAACGCCGCGTCTTTCGTCTGCTAAACACTTGGGGAATTCCAATGAAAAAAGTTCTGATCGCCGCTGTGGCCGTCGCCGCATTCGCAACCGCCGCCAACGCCGGTGGCATCGTTGTCCCGCAGGACGTCGTGATCGTTGACACCGCCGCGTCCAACCAGGGAATCTTCGTGCCGATCTTCGCGGTTCTGCTGCTGCTCCTGCTGCACCACAACTGATCCCACGCGACATGTTTTTCGAACCGGCGGTCCATTGGGCCGCCGTTTTCGTTTCGCCCCCATGCAAATGGCTTAGGCCCCCGCACACGGACACGCGCGGATGAAAAAACGCCCCCACGTTTCCGCGGGGGCGCCTGTTTACCTTGTTTTCGGGCCTCGGCTCAGTGCGCCGTGGCCCCTGTACCGCCTCGTTCAAGCGCGGCCTGGGCGGCGGCGGCCTCTTCGGCGGCCTCATCCCATTCGATCGGCTCGGGTGCGGACACCAACGCGTGCTTCAACACCTCCGACACGTGACTGACGGGAATAATTTTCAGCCCCTCCTTCACGTTATCGGGGATCTCGGCCAGATCTTTCTCGTTTTCCTCCGGGATCAGCACCGTCGTGATGCCCCCCCGAAGGGCCGCGAGAAGTTTCTCCTTCAACCCGCCGATCGGCATCGCATTGCCGCGCAGGCTCACCTCGCCCGTCATCGCAATGTCGCGCTTCACCGGAATCCCGCTCAGCACCGACACGATCGATGTCACCATCGCCAGACCGGCACTCGGCCCGTCCTTCGGCGTCGCGCCATCGGGCACGTGGACGTGGATATCCATCCGGTCGAATTTCGGCGGCTTCACCCCGATCTGCGGCGCGATCGACCGCACATAGGAAGAGGCAGCATCAATCGACTCCTTCATCACGTCGCCCAACTTGCCGGTGGTCTTCATCCGACCCTTGCCCGGCAGGTTCAGCGCCTCGATATGCAGCAGGTCGCCGCCAACGCTGGTATAGGCCAGGCCGGTGACAACACCAATCGCATCCGCATCCTCGGCCAAGCCGTAGCGATACTTCTTCACGCCAAGGAAATCGTCGAGATTTTCGGGGGTTACAACGACTTCTTCATCCTTGCCGCGCACGATCCGCGTGACCGCTTTCCGCGCCAGCTTGCCGATCTCCCGCTCAAGGTTCCGCACCCCCGCCTCGCGGGTATAGGTGCGGATCATCTCCTGCAGCGCCTCGGGCTCCAACGTGAACTCGCTCGCCTTCAGGCCATGGTTCTTCACCTGCTTTGGGATCAGGTGGCGATGCGCGATCTCCGCCTTTTCGTCCTCGGTGTAGCCGGCCAGCGGGATGATCTCCATCCGGTCCAAAAGCGGGCCCGGCATGTTGTAGGAATTCGCCGTGGTCAGGAACATCACATTCGACAGGTCATATTCGACCTCAAGATAGTGATCCACGAAGGTGGAATTCTGTTCCGGGTCCAGCACCTCCAACATCGCAGACGCCGGATCGCCCCGGAAGTCCTGCCCCATCTTGTCGATCTCATCGAGCAGGATCAGCGGATTGGTCGTCTTTGCCTTCTTCAGCGCCTGGATGATCTTGCCCGGCATCGAGCCGATATAGGTTCGGCGGTGGCCACGGATCTCACTTTCATCGCGCACGCCACCGAGCGAGATGCGAATGAACTCGCGCCCCGTCGCCTTCGCAACAGATTTACCAAGCGATGTCTTGCCCACACCCGGCGGGCCGACAAGGCACATAATCGGCCCCTTCAACTTGGCCGAGCGCTTCTGCACCGCGAGATATTCAACGATCCGTTCCTTGACCTTCTCAAGGCCGTAATGGTCGTTGTCGAGGATCTCTTCCGCGCGACCGAGGTCTTTCTTGACGCGCGACTTCACACCCCACGGGATCGACAGCATCCAGTCGAGGTAATTGCGCACCACGGTCGCCTCGGCACTCATCGGCGACATGTTCTTGAGCTTCTTAAGCTCCGCATCCGCCTTCTCGCGCGCCTCCTTCGACAGCTTCGTGGCCTCTATGCGCTCTTCCAGCTCGGCCACTTCGCCCGCGCCGTCCTCGCCATCGCCCAACTCGCGCTGGATCGCCTTCATCTGTTCGTTGAGGTAATATTCCCGCTGCGTGCGCTCCATCTGGGACTTCACGCGGGTCTTGATCTTCTTCTCGACCTGCAGAACGGACATCTCCCCCTGCATCAGGCCATAAACCTTCTCAAGCCGCGCCGCGACTTCGAGCGTTTCAAGAAGCCCCTGCTTCTCGTCCACTTCAATGCCAAGATGACCGGACACCAAATCGGCCAGTTTCGCCGGGTCCGAGGCCTCCGAGACCGAGGTCAGCGCCTCTTCGGGGATGTTCTTCTTGACCTTGGCGTATTTCTCGAATTCTTCCGCGACAGACCGCGTCAGCGCGGCAATCGCCTCCAGATCACCGGTCGATTCCGCCACGAGGCTGGCGTGCGCCTCGAAATACGGCTCTACCATGGTGAAGTCGTCGATATGCACACGGCGGCGGCCTTCGACCAGCACTTTGACCGTGCCGTCGGGCAGCTTGAGAAGCTGAAGCACATTGGCAAGGACGCCGTTGTCATAGATCCCGTCCGGGCCGGGATCGTCATCCGCGGGGTCGCGCTGCGAAGACAGCAGGATTTGCTTGTCATCCTGCATCACTTCTTCCAGCGCGCGGACGGATTTTTCGCGGCCCACAAACAGCGGCACGACCATGTGGGGAAACACCACGATGTCGCGCAATGGCAGGACCGGATAGGTGGTTTGCTCTGGCATAAGCCTGATGCCTTCCTTTGGTTCAGGCAAGGGTGCGGGGCCCCGCTTGGCGGCAGCCTAGCCCCTTCCTCTCTCTGGTGTGTTAACGTGGGGCGCGTGTGATGCGGTTTCAAGCGCACCTTGTGCCGTTGTGCTGTACGGAGTTTGCACCTCACCCGGACGTGAGACAACCATCCTTTGCGTCCAATGCCGGTGCAAACCGCAAAATCCTGTGGAAAAGCGCCCCAATGCGGCGTTGCCATACCTCGCTGTGCCGATCACGAAAACCCGTCCTCCCCGCGCGCGACCATGCGCTCCGGGCGCCTGCCAAGGTGCAACTCGGCCCCCTTCACCACCCGTGCAACCTCCGGCGCATCGCGCCGAGCCTCCATCAAAAGCACCGCACCGCGCGCGCGCGTCCAGCTCCAGATCTCGGTGACCTTTTGGCTGCGACGCCCGCCCGACTGGCCCGACCGGACCGTGTCGTAAAGCCCCAGCCGAAGCCCGTCCGCAGGCAAATACAATCCGCGAAACGGCCCCGGTTTTCGCACACCGTCCGCACTCAGGATCAGCGCCACCCCAAAGGCATTCCACAACACATGCACAACACCCCAAAGCAAAAGCAGGCTGACCCCGAGAATGCCCCAGACCCAAGGCGCAACCTCCCCCAGCGCGGCCGCGATCACAAAAACCCGGAGCCCGAACACCGCGATCCCGCCAAAGACCATCGCCGCAATCACGGCGCCCGGGATCGAGCCGTTGGCGCGGATGATGGTACGTGTCGCCATGACGCCTCCGATGCGCGCGACGAGGCCGCGCAAATGAGATGTGGGGCCGGGTGACACGACCGCACAAGCTATCGCCAGCCTCGCCTCGTTATCTTATACAATAATGCGATTATACATTCGATTCATTACCTTAACACCTCTGCTCAAGCTTGAGCAGTCAGACCGGCGCGATATCTCCTTCGGCCCGCAGGGCATGGAACGCCGCCTCGAAGGCGTCAAACCGATCCTCCGCAATCGCCGACCGCATCCCTGCCATCAGCTCCTGATAGTAATGCAGGTTGTGCCAGGTCAGCAGCATCCCCGAGATCATCTCGCCTGCCCGGAACACATGGTGCAGGTAGGCGCGGCTATATTTGGAACACGCCGGGCACGGGCACTCCGCATCCAGCGGTCTGGGATCATCGGCATGGCGCGCATTCTTGATGTTCACCTGTCCGCGCCGCGTCCAGGCCTGCCCCGTCCGACCGGACCGCGACGGAAGCACGCAATCCATCATGTCGATCCCGCGCTTGACCGCGCCCACGATATCATCGGGCTTGCCCACCCCCATCAGGTAACGCGGCTTGTGCACGGGCAGTTGATCGGGCGCATAGTCGAGGCAACCGAACATGGCCTCCTGCCCTTCCCCCACGGCCAGGCCGCCCACCGCGTAGCCGTCAAATTCAATCGCCCGCAGCGCCTTTGCACTTTCGGCGCGCAGGTCTTCGTCCAACCCACCTTGCTGGATCCCGAACAACGCATGCCCCGGCCTGTCGCCGAACGCATCGCGTGACCGCTGCGCCCACCGCATGCTCAGCCGCATGGAGCTTTCCAAAACCGCACGATCTGCCGGAAGCGCCGGACATTCGTCGAAACACATCACGATATCGCTGCCGAGCAGCTTCTGGATCTCCATCGACCGCTCGGGGCTCAAGAGGTGTTTCGACCCGTCTATATGGCTTCGAAACGTCACCCCCTCTTCGGTCAGCTTGCGCAGGTCGGCCAGGCTCATGACCTGAAATCCGCCACTATCGGTCAGGATCGGCTTGGGCCAGTTCATGAACCCATGCAGCCCGCCCAATCGCGCAATCCGCTCCGCCGAGGGCCGCAGCATCAGGTGATAGGTGTTGCCCAAAAGGATATCCGCCCCCGTTGCCGCAACGCTTTCCGGCATCATCGCCTTGACCGTCGCCGCCGTGCCCACCGGCATGAAGGCGGGCGTTCGGATCGCGCCGCGGGGCGTGGAAATCACGCCGGTGCGCGCCTTGCCGGAGGTGGCGTTGAGGGTGAAGTCGAAACGCTGTGTCATGGCGCCGGGCGATACGCCGGACGCGCCCGACTTGCAACGGGTGCGGTGCGTCAGGCGGTGGCGCACACGAAGTGCATCCGCGCGGGAATGCGCAGTTTGCCGTCCTGCTCCATCTGCGCGAACGCGTCAGTCAACGCCTGCCGCAGCGCCTGTTTTTGTGCATCGGTCAGCGTGCCGGCCGCTTTCGCCTGTCCAAGGCGCATCGCACCCGCCCCGACCCGCATCTGGATTTGCGCGAAGTCCGCCGCGCTGCCCGGCGGGGTCAGGTGCAGATCCACGGTCTCGATCTCGGGCTGCCATCCGGCTCGGGTCAGCATTTCGGCCAGCTTGTCGCGATCCCCGAAGCGCATCGGCCCCGGCCCTTCCGGGTCAAACGCATCGCCTGGCCCGAAAATCCCGGCGGCGACCTGGGCGGGCACGGTGAAATAGGGATTTGATTGCGGCGGCCCCCAGCAGGCGAAATGCAATGCCGCGCCGGGTTTCATCGCGCCGCGCAAATGGGCAAAGGCCGCATCCGTGTCGCGGAAAAACATCACCCCCATCAGGGAGATCGCCGCATCGAAATGGGCCTGGGGGAACGCATGATCCTGCGCGTCGCCAAGAAGAACCTCGGCATTGTCCGGCGACCGTTCGTTGGAGCGCTCCACGAACGGAGGCGCAATCTCGATCCCGGTGACGTGGCCGACCGGCCCCACGGCGCGCGCCGCGTCCAGAAGCGAGCTTCCGCTACCGGGCCCGATGTCGAGAACATGTTGTCCCGGCTCAAGACCGGCCCGCGCCATCATCTCATCGCGGATCGGATCGTGGGTTTGCTCCATCTCGGCCTCGTACTGAAGCCATGGGGCCGCCATTGCGTTCCAATCCATCGACGCTCTCCCGATCCATTAAATCCATTGCGCGACCGTGGCACAGACACGGCGGCACGACCAAGGCAATTTGTGTAAGCTGCAAAAACCGGCCCGGCATCTGACCCTTTTCGCCGTGCCTTTACGATCCGCTTCGCAAACCCTATATCTTCACTCAGGTATTCAAACGGACCAGACCATGACCGAGCAGACCCCACAGATGGAAGGGGCGCCCCTGATCGCGCCCTCCAGCACCGACCACCCGCTCTACGACAATGTGGTGGAGGCGTGCCGGTCCGTGTTCGACCCGGAAATTCCCGTCAATATCTACGATCTCGGCCTTGTCTACACGATCGACATCGGGGCGGAGAATGACGTGCAGATCATCATGACCCTGACCGCGCCCGGCTGCCCCGTGGCGGGCGAAATGCCTGGTTGGTTGGCCGATGCGGTGGAACCGCTCGATGGCGTGAAGACCGTGAATGTCGAGATCACTTGGGACCCGCCCTGGGGCATGGACATGATGAGCGATGAAGCCCGCCTTGAATTGGGCTTCATGTAAGCAACCCTCGGGCCGGCCCGCGCCTGCGGACGGCGCGCGCGACCCAGACATCACCGCTTGAGGCAGCGCTGCCCTGCCCCTACATTGAACGCACACACGCACCGCAAAAGGACCGACGCCATGTTCGGCATCCCCGGAAAGCAAGCCGTTACCCTGACCGACAAGGCCAGCGCGCAGATCGCCAAGCTGATGGCGCAAGGCGGCACGCAGGGCCTGCGCATCGGCGTCAAGAAAGGCGGCTGCGCGGGGATGGAATATACCATGGACTACGTGTCCGAGATCGACCCCAACGACGAGGTGGTCGAGCAGGACGGCGCGCGCGTCATGATTGCGCCCATGGCGCAGATGTTTCTCTTCGGGACCGAGATCGACTACGAGGTCAGCCTGCTTGAGGCGTCGTTCAAGTTCCGCAATCCCAATGTGGCGGACGCCTGCGGCTGTGGAGAATCGATCAAGTTCAAGGATGTCGATGCATTGGCGGCAGACCGCGCAAACGGTTAACCCGCGCGTCTGTTTGCGCATATTGTTCTAGGAGATACACGTTGTGCGTGTAGACTTCCCTTACGTTACCCGACCACGGGTGGCGTAGTCAGGGAGGACTTTTCATGAACGACAGAATGCGTTTCGGCATTTTTCTCGCGCCGTTTCACAAGCCCGGGATCAACCCGACCCTCGCGCTCGAACAGGACCTTGAACTGGTCCAATGGCTCGACCGCTGCGATTACGACGAGGTCTGGTTCGGGGAACATCACTCCGCAGGCTCCGAGATTTCCGCCAGCCCCGAAATCATGATCGCCACCGCCGCCGAGCGGACGCGCAACATCAAACTGGGCACCGGCGTCGTCTCGGTCAGCTACCACAACCCGCTCTGGGTCGCCGAACGGATCGTGCAGCTTGATCACATCACACGTGGACGCGTTATGTTGGGGCTTGGGCCGGGCTCGTTGCCCACCGATGCCGCCATGATCAACCTCAGCCAGAAGGACACGCGGGGCCTGCTGGCCGATGGGATCGACGTCATCACGCAGCTTTTGCGCTCCGAGGAACCAGTGAATTTCGAGAACGACCGCTGGACGCTCAAGGACGCGCGCCTGCACCTGCGGCCCTATTCCAACTTCGACATCTGCACCGCCGCCGTCGCCTCGCCCACCGGGCCGAAACTGGCGGGCAAATACGGCACCGGCATGATCTCCATCGGGGCAACCACCGCCGCCGGTTTCGACGCGCTTGCGCTTCATTGGGATGTGATCGAGGAAGAGGCAAAGCATTACGGCCACACGCCCGACCGCTCCAAATGGCGGCTTGTGGGCCTGTGTCACATCGCCGAAACCAAGGAGCAGGCCTACCGCGATGTGGAATACGGGATCGAGCATTGGTTCCATTACTTCCAGGAAATCGCCGCCTTCCCACAGATGTCGATGCCCGGCGCAAACGCCCGTGAGATGATTGATTTCATTAACGATTCCGGCTTCGGTGCGATTGGCACGCCCGAGATGTGCCGCGCCCAGATCGAACGGCTTTGGACACAATCCAACGGCGGCTTCGGGGCCTATCTGTTGCTGGGGCACAATTGGGCGAATTTCGAGGCGACCCGGCGCAGTTACGACCTGATCGCGCGTGAGGTCTTCCCGCATTTCCAGGGGCAGCACCGCTCGACGATGGACGCCGCCATGCGGGCCCAGAAACTGCGCCCGGAGCTGGCCGAAATCCATGCCAAGGCAGTGGAAACCGCGCAGGAACGCTACAGCGCAGAGAAGGAACACCGCGCCGCCGAGCCTGCCGAGTAACGCATTGTGCATCCGGGCCACGCCTAAAAGGGCGTGGCCCACCAAGCTGAGGGTCAAATGGCCGTTTCCACCGAAGAGATCGCCCATGCGGTCGAGTTGTTTTCCGGCCTCGGCGAGATCACCACGCGCAAGATGATGGGCGGCCTGTGTCTTTATCACGACCGCACGATCTTCGCGCTTTTGATGTCGGACGGGCAGCTTTACCTCAAGGGAGCGGGCGCATTTCAACAAGTGCTCGAAGACGCAGGCTGCACCCGCTGGCAATACCAACGCGACGGTCGCGACAAACCGACCTTCATGCCCTATTGGACCCTGCCCGATGCCGCGCTGGATGATCCCGACGTGGCAGCCGATTGGGCCCGTCGCGCGCTGGCGCATTTGTAACGTCGAGCCGCAAGCGCAGTAGAGCGCGCTGCACCATCCCCAAAAGCTGACCACCCTGGCATCTTTTGGGGAACAAAGCGGAGCAACGGGCTGCAACGAGAACCGCAGACCCACGCCAGCGTACGCGTTACGCAGTCGATTGAAGATGCGTGTAGGTCTCTTGATAGCGCTTCGACAGATGCTCTCCTGCACTCAGGGGCGCGGCGCCGTCCGGGGCGACGTTGGTGTCAAAGACCGGATTGAAGAACAGCGGGATCGAGATCCGCTCCTGCGCCCCGCCGATCACCCGGTGCGGCGTCGCGCGGACCTGCCCCGCCGTCCACATTTCCAGCATTTCGCCGAAATTGATGATGAACGTCCCCGGGTCGGCCTGCACCGGCACCCACGACCCATCGCGCAGTTGCACCTCCAAACCCGGTTGTCCATCCGTGGCCAGCAACGTCAGGCAGCCGTAATCCGTATGGGCCGCGATGCCGAAATCCTTCTCCCCCGCCCAGGCGGGCCGTTCGGGATAGAAATTGCCCCGCAAAAGCGCCATCGGCTTGGCGAATTT
The DNA here is from genome assembly GCF_037543845.1 of Gymnodinialimonas ulvae. NCBI lineage: Bacteria > Pseudomonadati > Pseudomonadota > Alphaproteobacteria > Rhodobacterales > Paracoccaceae > Gymnodinialimonas > Gymnodinialimonas ulvae. The sequence goes on along the minus strand of NZ_JBBIFX010000001.1, from coordinate 580,187 downwards.
GTCGTCAAAGAACATCGCATCGCGCCCAATGGCCACGGAAATCCCCGACAAAAGTCGCAGCGCAATCGCCCGCGCCTCGGTGAAATAGCCCTCGATGGTTTCCCGAAAGCCCTCGGGCGCGGTGGGCCATTGGTTCGGCGCATAGACCGGCAGACGCGCGAAGGGATCGCCCTTGGGCAGCTCCACACCGCAATCGAAGACCTCCTTGTAATCGGGGTTGGCCTGCGGATCGACCTGCTCGGAGCCCGGCCCGCCCCAGCCCCGGTTCGACCCGGTAACATCCATGTTCACCGCTTCTTTCACCGCGCGCGGGCCCTTGAAGAACGCGCGATAGGCCGCGATGGCCGCCGCGACCTCTGCCGTCGTCAGCGTGGTATTGTGCAGCGTCAGAAACCCGACCTCCTCGGCACCGGTCTTGACGGCGGCAAGCGCCTCGGGCGCGCTTCTAGCCAGCGCGTTTGCGTCGATATGGGGGATCATCTCGGGCACCTCTCGGGTTGACCAGCGGTCGCGGGTTTGCGAACGCTCGCGGCACAACGAAAACTCGGAGGCGGCGATGGCACGGAAATTGGCGGCAGGCAACTGGAAGATGAACGGCACCACGGAGGCGCTGACTGAGGTTGCGGCACTCACCGCATTGCTGGAGGCGGAGGCTTGCGAGGTTTTGCTGTGCCCGCCCGCGACCCTGATCGCGCGCATGGCCGACATGGCCCACGGCAGCGCGCTGATGATCGGCGGGCAGACTTGCCACCCGAACGCGTCGGGCGCCCATACCGGCGATATCTCGGCGCAGATGCTTGCCGACGCGGGCGCGAGCCACGTGATCCTCGGTCATTCCGAGCGGCGCGCGGATCATGGCGAAACCGATGAAGACGTCGCAGCACAAGTCACCGCGGCGCTCACCTCCAGTCTGATCGCCATCGTCTGCATCGGCGAGACCGAGGCCGAACGCGATGCCGGTGTCACCCTCAACGTGGTCGGCACGCAACTGGCCGGGTCGATCCCGGAGGGTGCCGATCTGTCCCGCCTGGTCGTTGCCTATGAACCCGTTTGGGCCATCGGCACGGGCCGCACCCCGACCCTGGACCAGATCGCCGACGTCCACGATCACATCCGTGCGGAGCTGTCGGGTCGCTTCGGGTCCGCCGCACAAGATGTGCCGCTGCTTTACGGCGGCTCGGTCAAACCCTCGAACGCCGCGGAGATCTTTGCCGTCTCGAACGTCGACGGCGCGTTGGTGGGCGGCGCCTCGCTCAAGGCGGCGGATTTCGGCGGGATCGTCTCGGCCCTGTCGGGCGCCTGATCCAACCGCTTTACTCCGATAAAAAAGGCCGCCCGTGCGTCAATCGCGCGGGCGGCCTATGTCGTCTCGGCGCAGCTTACTCCGCCGGAATATAGCGCTCCGTCGCGATCCGGATGATCCCATCGTAGCCGTCCGAATACTGCCGCACCGCCAGCAGATACCGCCCGGCATTCACCCGCGCCACGATCTCGGAATTCAACGTCCCGTTGGCATCGTCGTTATAGGCGATTTCCTGGCCCAGATCGTCGTAAAGGATCAGCACGGGATCGGAGTTGGTGACCTCGACCGCATTGATGACCAGCGCACCGGCCTCGGGCACATCCATCGCAAACCAGCTTGCCGTCGGCCCCGACACAGTCACATCGCGCACCGAGCGGCCCGGCAACACGCCCAGATCCACGATCGGGTAAGAGCCGTCCATCGGCGGCGCGGCATCACCCGTGGCATAAAGCTCGGCCAGGGCGTCGGCCTGGCTGTAGGCAACGACGGTCACGGTCACCGGCACATCCGGGTTCGACAGCGCCCGCATGCCGATGCAATAGGTGCCCGGCTGCAGCGGCGTGGTGAAATCCAGACGGCTGTTGAGCGTCCAGGTGCTGCCGATCTGCGCATCGTCGTTTTCGCCGATCAAGGTGCCATCGCCGTCGAAGAAGTAGATGTAGGGATCCGCATCCTCGTTTTCGGCCCGGATCGAAATCGCCTGCGCCGCGTCCAGTGTGAACCGGTAATAGGGCGCGCCCGTGATCGTGTTGACCGCACTCACATCGCCAGAGGCCAGCGCCGCGTTCAGCGGGCCGGACCCAAGCGGGGCCGCGGCCGTCTCGTTGGTGCAGGGATCGATGCCGACAAACAGCGATCCATCGCCGCCGCCGTAAAACCCGCCCGTCAGCCCCTCGGTGATGGCCTCATGTTCAAGCCGCCCAACGCGGATATCCGAGCTCAAATCGCCGCCCGCGAAACCGCGCGTCAGCATGCAGTAATTGCCGGGCTGCAACGACGTCTCGGCGCGGCTGGCCCAATTGCCGCCGCTGTCGTCATCGGTGATGATCAAGGCACCGGCTTCATCGTAAAGCTCGATCACACTGTCCCCGCCGCCCACCGGCTGCGCCTCGATCCGGTACTCGCCCGCCGCGCTGACGGCGAAAAGCGACACATGATTGCCGTCCACCGGGATCGCCTGCCCGCTTAGCGTCAGCGGCCCGTCCGTGACCGAGATGTCCGAGGTCTCAGACGTCCCGCCAATCCATTGCCCCGCGTCGCCAACCCCGCCGCACGAGACCACCAGCGTTGGCGCTTGGGCCTGGGCCGCGCCCGCCGTCAGGGCCAAAACGGCCGTCGTCGCGAGCGCAGAAACCGTTACTTTCATGTGTTGTCCTCCAAAAATCCGGGCTGTCCTGTCGCAGACCGGCTCAATTGATATCTATGCACGCCCTGCCCGCGCATTCCAGTCAAAGGCGCGGAAAAAGCGGGCGTTGCGGTTTCCGGATTTGCTGACTTGCCGCCGCCCTGCCATAACATACGGCGTGACCGAGACGCGATTATCTGACGGGCTTTCGCCCCTGCGCACGCGCGCCACGCGGCCTCGCCGGGCGATCTGGCTGGTCGCGTTGGCGGTCTGTGTGGCGCTGTTGGCGATTGTGGCCTCCCATCCCCGGATCGAGCGGCTCTACCTGCGACAGGCCGGCGCCGAGGATGCCGCGACACTGCGTCTGGCCACCCAGGTGCTGCGCGGCGCGCTCGAACGCACCGAAGCCCTACCCGCCCTGCTGGCCGAACGCCAGATCCTGCGCCAGACCCTGGATGAGCCGGAAAACATCGGCCTCGTCCCGTTCACCAATGAGATGCTGCGTCAGACCGCGCTTTCGCTGGAGGTCTCCGACATTTACGTGATGGATATCGACGGGCGCACCATCGCAACCTCGAATTACCGCGCAGAGGCATCGTTCCTGGGCCGCACCTTCGATTTCCGCCCCTATTTCACCGACGCGCTTGCAACCGGCATGGGCCGGTTCCACGCGCTCGGCACAACCTCCGGGCAGCGCGGTTATTTCTTCGCGGCCCCGGTCATCAACAATTCCCGAACCATCGGCGTCGTCGCGGTGAAACTGAACCTCGACATCTTTGAAGAGGCCTGGGCCGAAAGCGGCTCGACCATCCTGGTGACCGATGTGAACAACGTCGTGTTCCTCTCGGATCGGTCCGATTGGCATTTCCGAACCATCGCGCCGCTCTCCGACGGGATGCGCGATCAGATCACCAGCACTCAGCAATACCCCCTTGCGCGGCTGCGGGATCTGGCCATGCGCACCGAAGCCCTCGATCCGGGCACCGGCTTCGGGTTGGAACTGGCCCGGGTCGGCACGGAAAACTTCGTGCGCCAGACCGCCCTGATCGCCGCCCCCGGTTGGCGCGTGTCGATCATGACCCCCACCGGTCCCGCGACGCAGCAAGCCTGGACCTCGGTCCTCTTGCTGTCGCTTCTGGTGGTGATGGCGGGGCTTGTGGCCGCAACGATCCTCGGCCGCCGCGCGCGCCTGATCGAGCGGCTCGCCGCCGAGCAATCGCTGGCCGCCCTGCTTGAGACGCGTGTGAACGAACGCACCGCAGCCCTGAAATCCGAGGTCGAGGAACGCCGCGCGACCGAAGACCGCCTGCGCGCCACCCAGAAAGAGCTGGTACAGGCCGGCAAACTGGCGGCACTTGGCTCGATGTCCGCCGCGCTCAGCCATGAGTTCAACCAACCGCTGGCCGCCGTGAAATCCTATGCCGAAAACGCCGGCGCTTTCCTGGACCGCGACCGCCCCGCAGAGGCGCGCGAAAACATCGCCCGCATCTCGGGCATGGCCGATCGGATGGCCTCGATCTCGAAACACCTGCGCAATTTCGCCCGTCGTCCGCAGGACCGGACCGGCCCCGTGGCGCTGAAAACCGTCGTTGCCGATGCGCTTGAGCTGATGCAGCCGCGTCTGAAACATGCCGAGGTGATCTACGATTGCCCCGAGGTCGAGGTCTGGGCGCGCGGCGGTCCGGTGCGTCTGCAGCAGGTCGTGGTGAACCTTCTGGGCAATGCGCTCGACGCGATGGATGGCCCCGAGGCGCGCATCGAGATCACGCTGACCGATGGCGAGCGGCCCGAGATTGCAGTGCGTGATTGTGGCCCCGGCCTGACCGACGCCGCGCTTGAGCAGGCCTTCGATCCGTTCTTCACCACCAAGGATCCCGGGCAGGGGCTGGGGTTGGGGCTGTCGATCTCCTACAACATCGTGCGCGATTTCGGCGGCACCCTGTCGGCGGCCAACCATCCAGACGGCGGCGCGGTGTTCCGCATCACGCTCGAAGCGGCCCTGCCCGGCGCATCCGAGGTTGCCGCCCAATGACCACCGAAGCCCCCGTCCTGTTCGTCGATGATGAACCCGAACTGCGCCACGCCGCAGGCCAGACGCTGGCGCTCGCCGATCTGCCCGCCGTCTTGTGTGCCACCGCCGATGAAGCGCTGGACCACATCTCCCAAAGCTTTCCCGGCGTGCTCGTCACCGACATCCGCATGCCTGGCATGGACGGCACCGCCCTGATGCAGGCCGCGCTGCAACGCGATCCCGACCTGCCGGTGATCCTGATGACCGGCCATGGCGATGTCGAACTGGCGGTCAGTTCGCTCAAGGCCGGAGCCTATGATTTCATCGAAAAGCCCTATGATCCCGCGCGCCTTGTCGACATTCTGCGCCGTGCGCTCGACAAGCGTGGCCTGACGATGGAACTGCGCGCCCTGCGCGCCGACGAAGCTGTCAACGATCCGATCACCCACCGCCTGAACGGGCGCTCGGCGGTCATGGCCGCCCTGCGCGCCCGGCTCCGCGCGGTGGCGGGCGCCGATACCGATGTGTTGATCGAAGGCGCAACCGGCACCGGCAAGGAGGTGGCCGCACGGGCCCTGCACGCCGCCTCCGACCGGGCCGCGCGGCCCTTCGTGGCGATCAATTGCGCCGCCCTGCCCGAAGCGCTGATCGACAGCGAGCTGTTCGGCCACGCGCCCGGGGCCTTTCCCGGCGCCACCCGCGAGCGCTATGGCAAATTCGCCCATGCCCGCGGCGGGACCCTGTTCCTTGATCAGATCGACAGCTTGCCGATGACCGTGCAGGGCAAACTTCTGACTGCGTTGCAGGACCGGGCCATTACACCGCTTGGCTCCAACGAGGCCGTCGCCCTTGATCTTCGCGTTGTGGCCGCGTCGAAAAACGCGCTGGCCGAGGCGGTCACGGCGGGCACGTTTCGCGACGATCTGTTCTACAGGCTCAATGTCGTGACGCTTCGGATGCCGACGCTGGCCGAGCGCCGCGAAGATATCCCCGGCCTCTACCAGATCCTGCTGAGCCAGGCTTCGGCCCGCCACAAACGCCCGGTGCCCGTGGTGCCCCCCGGCGCGCTGGCCGAGCTGGCCGCGCGGCCCTGGCCCGGCAATGTCCGCGAGCTTGGCAACGAAGCCGAACGCGCCGTCCTCGGCCTTCATGGCACAGGTACCGTCACGGCCCCCACCGGCAAGCTCGCCGAACAGATGGCCGCCCATGAACGCGACCTCATCGCAGCCGCGCTCAGCGCCAATGGCGGCTCCGCCAAGGCCACCTATGAAGCGCTGGGGATCAGCCGCAAGGCGCTCTACGAAAAGATGCAAAAGCATGGTCTGACCCTGCAGAATTTCCGCGAACGCCACGCCGGGTAAGCCGCTGATATCCCCCTTCGGCACGCACCAAATACTTCCCAAGCCCGTCCCTTTGCCTCGGCCGAACCCCGCCGCCCACCTGCGATGGGTCGATTTCCACCCATATCCGCCCTGTCATTGGGTCGAAATCCACCCATAATCGACCATGCATTCGCAGCGTTAACGCTAACAAACTCACGCGGCTGTTGTTTGCACGCCACCTTGCCCGCATCCCTTCGCCCAAGCGCCCGGTTGGGAGCCGGCGCGCGTTAACCAGGGAGACATCCATGACTTTCACCAAACTGGGCGCACTTGCGCTCTCCACTGCCCTTGTGTCCACCACGGCCTTTGCCGACGGCCATATCGACCGCACCGGCTGGCCCGAAAGCTTCACGCTCGGCACCGCAAGCCAAGGCGGCACCTACTTCGCCTATGGCTCCGGTTGGGCCAACCTTGTGGCCGATGAGCTTGGCCTGTCCGGCGGCGCCGAAGTGACCGGCGGCCCGATGCAGAACATGGCGCTGGTGCACACTGGCGAGGCACAGTTCGGCATGACCACGATGGGCCCGGCCGCAGACTCGCTGGCCGGCAACAACCCGATCGCACCTGGCCTGCAGATGACCGGCGCATGCGCGATGTTCCCGATGTACCAGACGCCCTTCTACATCACGGCCCTGGCCTCGTCCGGCATCGAAAGCGTCTCCGACATCCCCGCAGGCGCGCTGATCGGCTTCGGTCCGGCAGGCTCCACCGCGGACACCTACTTCCCGCGCATGATGGAAAGCCTCGGCGTCGAGTTCGAGCGTCGCAACGGCGGCTTCAATGATATGGGCAGCCAGCTGCAGGATGGCCTGCTCGACGTCTGGGGCGTGGCCGGTGGTATCCCGACCCCCGCCATCAGCCAGCTTGAAGCATCGACCGACATCACCATCATCGAGATGACCGGGGATGAATTGTCCTCGATCCTCGACAACTTCCCGGTGACGCCGTTCGACATGCCCGCCGACACCTATGAGGCGCTCGATGCCGACAGCCCCGCAGTCTCCATGTGGAACTTCGCCATCGCCAATTGCGAACTGCCCGACAGCTTCGTCTATTCGGTGGTCGACGTGATCATGGCCGACAACGAGCGGATGGTGAACATCCACCGCGCGGCCACGGCAACCCTGCCCGAGAACTGGAACACCAACAACGGTGTGATGATGTGGCACCCGGGCGCGGCCCAGTGGTTCACGGAAAATGCCGGTGCCGAAATCCCGGCCGACCAGATCCACGGCGGCTAAACCGTCCTGATCGGGGCGGGCCTGCAACCGGGCCCGCCCCAACCCCAAAACACTCCCGCCTTTTCTGCCGCCATCCGCGCGGCGCTTTCATTCGATGGGTAATTCAATGACCGACCGCACTGACCCAACGCCCGAAGATCAGATCAGCGACGGTGCCGTGCTGGCCGAGGGCGTGGACGAAGAACCCGTCGTCTCCAATCAGCGGCTGTTTTCCGGCTGGCTGCTGTTTACCCTGGCGGGTCTCTCCTTCCTCTATGCCGCCTTCCACATGGCCGCGCTCAACGGCCTCTCGATCTCCAACATCACCGGCATCGACATCGCATTCCTGCCGCGTTTCCCGATGGAGACGTGGAATTTCCGCATCGTGCATATCGCAGGCGCGCTGGTCCTGGGCTTTGCGCTCTACGCTTCGCATTCGTTCCAATCCGACACGTCGGCCGACCGGCAGACGCGCACCCTCGGCTTTCTCGGCTACGCGCTGATCCTTCCCGTGCTGTACGCCGGCTACACCGTGATCGGCTTCATCGGACTGATTAATTCGGGCGAGCTGCCGCAAATGGGTGGCATCACGACATGGGCGTCTTTCCCGGGAACCGAGACTTATACGGCCGAGTTTTATTACTTCGGCCTGCCGCTCCTCGTGGCAACTGTCAGTGCCATCGTCCTGAGTTGGTTCGAACGCCAAAGTCGCGCGACGGTTTCGGCGTCGGACATCGTTTTGGCCCTTTGCGCTATGGTCGTCGCACTTTACCTGACGACGATCTACGGGACGGCAGCGCGCAACCAGGTCGGAACATCCTTTGCGCCAATCGGCTTGGCCTTTGCGGCCACCGCCGGGGCTGCGATGATCCTCGAATTGACGCGGCGCGTGACCGGCTTGGCCTTGGTCATCATCACCGGCATCTTCCTGCTTTACACTTTCACCGCGCATATGCTGCCCGGCATCCTCGCCGTGCAGGAACCCTATTCCTGGCAGCGGTTTTTCGGCCATGTGTATTCCGACGCGGGCATCCTCGGGCCGACCACCGCCGTGTCCTCGACCTACATCATCCTCTTCATCATTTTCGCCGCCTTCCTGCAGGCCTCGAAAGTGGGTGACTACTTCGTCAACTTCGCCTTCGCTGCCGCCGGTCGCGCACGGGGCGGCCCGGCCAAGGTGGCCATCTTCGCCTCCGGGTTGATGGGCATGATCAACGGCACCTCCGCAGGCAACGTGGTGGCCACCGGCTCGCTCACCATTCCGCTGATGAAAAAGGTCGGCTACCACAAGAAAACCGCCGGCGCGGTCGAAGCCGCCGCCTCCACCGGCGGGCAGATCATGCCGCCGATCATGGGCGCAGGCGCCTTCATCATGGCCGAGATCACCGGCATTCCCTATCAGGAGATCGCGATTGCCGCGATCATCCCCGCGATCCTCTACTTCACCTCGGTCTACTTCATGGTCGATTTCGAAGCCGCCAAACTCGGCATGAAAGGCATGAATGAAGAAGACATCCCGAAATTCCGGGACATGGCGCGGCGGGTGTTCCTTTTCCTGCCCATCGTGATCCTGATCGCGGCGCTGTTCATGGGCTATTCGGTGATCCGTGCGGGCACCTTGGCCACCGGGGCGGCCGCCGTGGTATCGTGGCTCACCCCCTACCGCATGGGACCGCGCAGCATCATCAAGGCGTTCGAACTTGCCGGCACGATGTCGATCCAGATCATCGCCGTCTGCGCCTGCGCGGGCATCATCGTGGGGGTCATCTCGCTCACCGGGGTTGGCGCACGCTTCTCTGCCGTCCTGTTGGACCTCGCGGGCGTCAGCCAGCTTCTGGCGCTCTTCTTCGCCATGTGCATCGCCATCCTGCTCGGCATGGGCATGCCCACCACGGCGGCCTACGCGGTGGCCGCCTCGGTCGTCGCACCGGGCCTTATCCAACTGGGCATTCCGGCCCTCACGGCGCATTTCTTCGTCTTCTACTTCGCCGTGGTCTCGGCCATCACGCCCCCTGTGGCGCTGGCCTCCTACGCGGCGGCGGGCATCTCGGGCGCCAACCCGATGGAAACCTCGGTGGCCTCGTTCAAGATCGGCATCGCCGCCTTCATCGTGCCCTTCATGTTCTTCTACAACGGCGCGCTGCTGATGCAGGGTCCCATCGTCGAGGTGGCGGGCGAGATGGTCCACGAAGCCCCGGCCTGGTACAACCTCGTGCGCGCGGGCCTCACCGCGATCTTCGGGATCTTCCTGTTGAGCTCGGGCATCCAGGGCTGGTTCCTCGGCGCGCGGCCCGCTTGGTTCCTGCGCGCAGCCCTGATCATCGCGGCCCTTTTGATGATCGAAGGCGGGTTGATGACCGATCTCATCGGCGTCGGCACCGCGGTCGTGATATTCCTGGTGCAACGGGTGTTCAATCCCGCTCCCACGGCCACCATCCCCGTGCGCGGCGCGGATTGACCTTCGGACCCGTACCACTGCCTCAGCACTAACGCGCCCGCCCGCCCCGACGCTGGCGGGCGCGTTCCAGTTCCGGGCGCGCCCCGCTCGTCTTTGCTTTCCAAATACCTCCGCCGGAGGCTTCAACAGCCAAGATGCAAACCTTCCACCAAGATCCGACAGAGCCCGGTTTCGTCCAGAACCCCTACCCGTTCTACGCCCGCGCCCGCGCTGCGGGGCCGTTGGTGTACTGGGCCGACTACGGCCTGATCTGCACCACCACCCACGAGCTCACGAACACCATCCTGCGCGACCGCCGCTTTGGCCGCGAACCAATCGAGGCGCTCCCCGTGCCCGACCATCTCAAACCCTTCTACGACGTTGAGGCGCATTCCATGCTGGAGCTGGAACCGCCGCGCCACACCCGTCTGCGCCGGCTGGTCCTGCACGCCTTCACCTCACGCCGGATCAAGGCGCTCGCGCCCGAGATCACCCAACTCACCCATGACCTCATCGACCGCTTCCCGGACACCGAACACGACCTGCTCGACACCTTCTGCCGCCCAATCCCCGTCATCATCATCGCCCGGCTTCTGGGTGTGCCCGAGGCGATGGCCCCCGACCTGCTGCGCTGGTCCAACGCCATGGTCGGCATGTATCAGGCCGGCCGCAGCCGCGCCGACGAAGACGCGGCCGTGCACGCGACCGAGGCGTTCGTGACCTTTCTGCGCGGCTACATTGCACAAAAACGCAGCCGACCCGCCGATGACCTGATCTCGGCGCTTATCGCCGCCGAAGACGACGGTGCGACGCTCTCGACCGATGAGCTGATCACCACTTGCATTCTGCTGCTGAACGCGGGCCACGAGGCCACCGTGCATGCCCTCGGCAATGCCATCAATCTCTGCCTCTCCGATGGCCACCGCCCGCCGCCCGACGCCGCCGCCTTCGCCGAGGAAATGCTGCGCATCGACCCGCCGCTGCACATGTTCACCCGCACCGCGTATGAAGAAGTCACGCTTAACGGCCACACCTTCCGACGCGGCGATCAGGTGGCCCTGCTGCTGGCCGCCGCCAACCACGACCCCGCCGCCTATCCGGGTCCGTTAACCTTTGATCCCGACCGTACGGGCCCCGCCAATCTGGCCTTCGGCGCGGGCCTGCATTTCTGTGTCGGCGCGCCTTTGGCCCGGCTGGAGCTGTCTATCGCCCTGCCCGCCCTCTTCGACCGCTGCCCGCACATCCGCGCCACGGGCCCCGCCCGCTACGCCGACATTTACCATTTCCATGGGCTCGACGCGTTGCCCGTGCACACCGCTTAACGCAGCGCCTCGAAGAAGCCACGCGCCATCGCGGTCCAGCCCTGCGGCAACCCATGCGCCCCGTCATGCACCGCAAGGCGCACCGGCGCGCCCGCACATGACGCGTCCCAATCGCGCAGGCGGAAGCGTTCACCGATCTCCACCGTGTCGGGATGCGTGCGGCAGGCGTTGCGCGCCAACGCATAGCCAAGGCTGTCCCACAAGCTGCCCTGATGCCAGTCGCGGATCGCGCGCCCCTCGAACGGCACCTGCAAATCGGCAAACCCGTGCACCTGCAGGATCGGCAGGCCCTCAAGCCCCGCACATTCCGTGCCGTTGGGCGCCCGCAACGCGCCTGCCACCGACACCATCCCGGCCAAATGCTCGCCCGCCTCGCAGGCCATCAACCACGCCATCGACCCACCGGCGGAAAAGCCCGACGCATAGATCCGATCGCGGTCGATCGGCACCCGCGCCGCCAGATCGTCCAACATCGCTAAGGTAAACGCCACATCATCGCGCGGGCTCCCATCGCGCGCCGGATAGCTCTGCGGACCATCGTCCTGCAACGCGACGCCATTGGGCGCCACCAGGACATAGCCATTGGCAGCGAAGTCCGTGGCCAACCCGCCATTGCCAAGGATCGGCCGCCCGGTGCCGCGATGCCCGTGATAGAAGATCAAAACCGGAAGCTCCGCCGCCGCGTCGAATCCATTCGGCCACCCATCCGGCAGGCGCAGGTGATACGTCCCCCCCTCCAGCTCACACGGCGCGTCCGCCCCGCCGCATTGGGATTGCGCAAGGGCCGGGATCGGCAGGGCGAGCAGGGCCCACAAGGGCAGGAAGATACATCTCATGCCCGCGACCCTATGGCGATCTCCCGCGCCCCGCCACCACGCCGCAGGCCGCCTCGCACGAAGTTTATCACCGCGCGATCATGCGCCCCCCGGGCGGCTGAACCATGGCCCGAACCGCGCCGACCGGAGCGATGGGGATTTCCTCCATTGGCTCAATCGTGCCCGTGGTGTCATACTGTCCGCATTGAAGAAACGTTTATTTCGGGCCGTTTTGGCCCCCAACCCTTTGATCAGGAGACAGATTATGATCAGGATCCTTGTTTTCGCCGCTGCCACCCTCGCCGCAACGCAGCTCTCCGCAGCCACTGTTGCCAGTTTCGAGACAATTGTCGGCGTCACGCTGCAAGCCACCCCGGCAGAGGAACTCTTTCAATCCGGCGGCTACCTGCCTGCCCCGTCGACCACCTCTACCACCGGGACCGGAAGCCTTGTGACCGGTGACGACAATGGCGGCGACAGCTGCTGCTCAGGCGGTCTGGTGACCACCACCGCCGCCGTCGAGATGGGCGAGGCCTCGCTTTCGGCCCAGGGACGGATCGACGGGGTCGGCACTGCCTTTGCCACCGGTCAACGCCGCGCCGTGTGGAATTTCGGGAATTTCGGGGCCGAGGTCGAAACCGTGACCATCGATTTCGCGATCGAGATGGTCATAGCGCAATCCATCGACCCGGCTGTCGGCGGGGCCGCCGCCTCCGGCACCGAATTGGTCATTCAGCACAACGGTGTCGACATCTACCAAAACGCGCTCGTCTCGTCGCTGGATGAATTCGCCACCGGCGCCGCGTTCGCGGACGTGTTCACCTACACGTTCGACGTTCTGCCCACGGATTCCATCTCCGAAGATTTCCGGATCTCGATCACAGGCGGCGTCAACGTCTCTTCGAACCCCGCCGATATCGCGCCGGTGCCCCTGCCCGCAGGCGCGGCCTTGTTGCTGGCCGCTCTGACCGGGCTCGGCCTTCTGCGCCGTCACCGCGACGCGTAGATCGCCAAATGCACTGGGCTGCTCCGCCGCATGGACCGCCGGGTCAGCCCGCCTCTGTCTGCGTCCCCTTCGTCCCCTGCGCCGCAGCATCCGGCGCGCGCAGCAATGCGACCGCGACAAGGGCGGTGTAGGCAAACCCTAGGGCCATGAAAATTGGCTGCCAATCCAGCAGGCGCAGCCGTGTGATCCAGGCCGGCACACCGGGGTCGGGCGATCGAAATCCGCTTGGCCCAAACCCCATCACCCCCATCCATGCAAAAATCCCGAGGATCTGGATCACCAGCCCGAACAGCAGAATGATCACAGCACATCCCAGGCATAGCCCCCATCCGGGCTTTGGCGTCTCTGATCCACCAAGTGCCGCCGAAATGCGCGGCTGAAACCGCGCCAAAATAACCAAGGCAAGCATCACCAAAAGGTTTAAAACCACCGTATCCGCTGCGGGGTCTGACATCGGCACAAGCGCAAAATAGACAGCGCCAGCTAAAACCAACCCGCCATACGGCTCAGAGCGCTCATTCGCAGCGGTCCCTCAGCCGCGTCCAGCGCCCGCCACCAGATCGCATAGGCTACCGGTCCGAACACCACCAACGACAGGCCAAGCATGGCGCGCATGCCCCCCGTCCCCCCGATTAACCACAATGCGTGCTGGAGAAGGACAGGATCGCCCAGAGCGTCCGGCGCGAAAAACGAATTCGGCGAAAAGGACGCGCTCTGCCAAATATTAAGGAGCAAGGCCACCAGAAGGGGCAATCCAACCAATATGAAGGCTGCAAGGAGCGCTTTGAGAGGCTGCCGAAATGGCGCCAACATCGCCCGTCCAAACGCCCGCACCATGGCCCGTTAACCTATTCCGCCGCGTGCTTGCGCGCCTTCAGCATCGGCGCAAGGTATTGACCGGTATGGCTTTCCGCGACCTCCGCCACCTCTTCCGGCGTGCCTTCCGCGACGATCATGCCCCCGCCATCACCGCCCTCGGGACCGATGTCGATGATATGATCGGCGGTCTTCACCACGTCGAGGTTGTGTTCGATCACCACCACCGTGTTGCCCTGATCCACCAGCTCGTGGAGCACCTCCAGCAGCTTGCGCACATCCTCGAAATGCAGCCCCGTCGTCGGCTCGTCGAGGATATAAAGCGTCCGCCCCGTGGACCGCTTGGCCAGCTCCTTCGACAGCTTCACCCGCTGCGCCTCGCCGCCGGACAGGGTGGTCGCCTGCTGGCCCACCTTGATGTAGCCAAGGCCGACCCGCACCAGTGCATCCATCTTCTCGCGAATGCTTGGCACCGCCTTGAAAAAGCCCTGCGCATCTTCAACCGTCATATCAAGAACGTCGGCTATGCTCTTGCCTTTGAACTGAATTTCCAAAGTCTCGCGGTTGTAGCGCGCGCCTTTGCAGGTCTCGCAGGTCACGTAGACATCGGGCAGGAAATGCATCTCGATCTTGATGACGCCGTCGCCTTGGCACGCCTCGCAGCGCCCGCCTTTGACGTTGAACGAAAACCGCCCCGGCTTGTAGCCCCGCGCCTTCGCCTCCGGCAGGCCCGCGAACCAATCGCGGATTGGCGTGAACGCGCCCGTATACGTCGCGGGGTTCGAGCGCGGCGTGCGCCCGATGGGCCGCTGGTCGATGTCGATCACCTTGTCGAGATGCTCCAACCCCTTGATCGTCTCGCACGGCGCCGGCGTTTGCCGCGCCCCGTTGAGCTTCATGGACGCCGTCTTGAACAGCGTCTCAATGGTTAACGTCGACTTGCCCCCGCCCGATACACCCGTCACGCAAACGAACTTGCCCAACGGAAAATCGGCGGTGATCCCTTGCAGGTTGTTGCCGGTCGCCCTGACCACACTGACCTTCTTCTTGTTGCCCTTGCGCCGCGTGCCCGGAACCGAAATCTCACGCCGCCCGGCGAGGTAATCGCCCGTGACCGAGCCCTTCGTGGCAATCAACTCCTCCACCGTGCCCTGCGCCACGATCTCGCCGCCATGCACGCCCGCGCCGGGGCCGATATCGAACACGTAATCGGCCTCGCGGATCGCCTCTTCGTCGTGTTCCACCACGATCACCGTGTTGCCCTGATCGCGCAGGTTCTTAAGCGTCGTCAGCAGCCGGTCATTGTCGCGCTGATGCAGGCCGATCGACGGCTCATCAAGCACATACAACACCCCCGTCAGGCCCGACCCGATCTGGCTCGCCAATCGGATCCTCTGACTTTCTCCGCCCGACAATGTGCCCGCATTGCGCGACAGCGTGAGATATTGAAGCCCCACGTTATTCAGGAACCCGAGCCGCTCCCGGATCTCCTTCAAAATCGCCCGCGCAATCTCGTTGCGTTGCGCCGTCAACGCGTCGGGCACCGTCTCGCACCACGCCAGCGCCTCGGCAATCGACATCTGCACAACCTGCCCCACGTGCTGCAAATCATCCGCCTTGCCGATCTTCACCGCCAACGCCTCTTGCCGCAGGCGATAGCCCCCGCACGTGCCGCAGGGGCGATTGTTCTGGAACCGCTCGAATTCTTCGCGGATCCACGCGCTGTCCGTTTCGCGATAGCGGCGCTCCATGTTCGGGATCACGCCCTCAAACGTGCGCTCAACCTGATACACGCGCCCGCCCTCGTCATAGCGGAACTTGATCTCTTCCTCGCCCGAGCCGCGCAAGAACACCTGCTGGATCTTCTCCGGCAGCTTCTTCCACGGCATTTTCGCATCAAACCCGTAGTGCTTCGCAATCGCCTCGATCGTCTGCACGAAATACGGGCTCTTGCCCTTCCGCCACGGCGCAATCGCGCCATCTTCCAACGACAACGTCACATCCGGCACCATCAGGCCGGGGTCGAAATACAACTCCTGCCCAAGGCCGTCGCATTTCGGACAGGCCCCGAACGGCGCGTTGAACGAAAACAGGCGCGGCTCGATCTCGGGAATGGTAAATCCGCTCTCCGGGCAGGCGAAATTCTCCGAAAACGTGAACCGCTCCGGGTCAGGTGCGGCTTCGCCATCGCCGGCGTCTTTCGGCGCCGTCTCCAAGATCGCGATCCCGTCGGCCAGATCCAATGCGGTGCGGAAACTGTCGGCCAACCGCGTCTCCGCCCCCTCGCGCACCACGATCCGGTCCACCACCACGTCGATGTCATGCCGGAATTTCTTGTCCAATGTCGGGGGGGTATCCAGGTCGTGAAACTCGCCATCGACCTTCACACGCTGAAACCCCTGCTTGCGCAGCTCAAGGAATTCCTTGCGATATTCGCCCTTCCGGTCCCGCACAATCGGCGCCAGTAGATAGGCGCGCGTGCCCTCCTCCATCGCCATCACGCGATCCACCATATCCTGCACCTGCTGCGCCTCGATCGGCTTGCCGGTCGCGGGGCTGTAGGGGGTGCCAACGCGCGCATACAACAGACGCAGATAATCGTAGATCTCCGTCACGGTGCCCACGGTCGAGCGCGGGTTTTTCGATGTCGTCTTTTGCTCGATGGAAATCGCGGGGCTCAGTCCCGCAATATGATCGACGTCAGGTTTTTCCATCATATCAAGAAATTGGCGAGCATACGCGCTCAGGCTTTCAACATAGCGCCGCTGCCCTTCGGCATAGATCGTGTCAAACGCGAGGCTGGATTTGCCCGATCCCGACAGCCCCGTGACCACCACAAGCTGATCGCGCGGAATATCCAGATCGATATTCTTGAGGTTGTGCTCACGCGCCCCGCGCACCTCGATCTGCTTCATCTCTGGCATGGCAACCCCCGTTAACCGATCCGCAACACATAGGTTGATGGGCGCGAGTCTCCAAGGAGAATTGCGGAACGTTTAAAGAACTTCACGCGATTGCATTGAACCAAAACCCACCCGTGCCGCGTTGTCCCTGTGCCAACCACGAAAGGGGCCCCGCGATGCCGCAGTTTCTCGCACAGAATGCCGACATGATCGGCCTTGCCATGGATATCCTGATGGTCGTTATCTGGCTGACCTACCTGCAGCTGTTTTTCTTTACCATCCGCACCCAACGGCGCCCCTCGCTTCATATCGACAGGGGCGCGGCCAAGGATGAGAATGCGCGCCTGACGGTCACGAACATGGGGCGCGAGCCGATCTACCTTCTGGCGATCGTTGTCGATCTGGGCAAGGATGACGGGACCTCTCGCGCGATCGTGACGGACCGCAGCGAAATCGCCCATGACGATGCCAGCGCACCGATGGATCGGACCAATCAGGGCCCGCTGGGACAGGGCAAGACGCGTGATATCGGAAGCCTGAACGATATCATGAACCGCGCGCAGCGGCGGCTGAACGTGTCCGTTGGCCTCAACTCCGTGCGGCGCATGTGGGTGTCTGCGGTTGCGATCTCCCATGAAGGGGAACGGATCGTGGCTGCATCCAAGGCATTCTCGGTCGACCATACTGACAATGGCGCGCTCCAGGTCACGCCCGACAGCGTCCTGACGGACCAGATCCGCTCTCCCCTGCGTCGGCGCGAATTGCTGACATGGCTCGAGGATCGCGACGAAGTCTGAGGGCAGACGGGCAAATGTGTTGCGCGTGCCGCCGACCTTGCCCGCTCACGCGCGGGCCGCGCACTTCTGGTCACGCGCGGGCCGCGCACTTCTGGTCACGCGCGTGCCGCGCGATACGCCAAGCCGGTTACCAACGCCGCGACCAAACACACCCCGACTGCCGCCGGGAGATACGCCCCGGCCGCAAGCGCGGCAAAAATCGGCGTGCCGCTGAACGTACCCACATTGCCCAATTGCGCCAGCGCCCCGTTTGACAGGGCCCGATCCTCGTCCGCCTTGTGCAGCCACGGCACCGCGGCAAATCCGGCGCCCGCCACCACGCCGCTGACCACCATCGCCGCGATCAGGATATAGGGCGCAAACGCCCCCGCCAGGGCCGTCCACCCGAACAGCGCCGCCAACAGCAAAAACATCGTCCACACCAAGGTGCCCGGCGCGATCCACCGCGCCAGAACGCCCACCGAAAGCGAGCCCGCGATGCTCACAATCGGCAGCACCGCCGCCAGCCATGGCGCGCCCAGTGCCGCTGGCACAAAGGTGATCAGCGCCAGGAACAGGCCCGCGTAGATCCCGTGCCCCAGCCCCGGTGCGAACAGGCGCGGCGTCGAATAGATCAACAGATGATCCGACAATCGCGGCAACGCCCGCCGCGCCGTAACAACGCCCTTCGGCAACATCCGCGCCAACAGGCCAACCATGACCACCATCAACGCCGCATGCACCCCGTAGATGCGGCTCGGGCCCGCGTCCCCGATCAAAAGCGCCGTCACCGAGAAGCCCACGCCAAAGAACGTGGCCCAGATCCCCATTACCAACGCGCGGTCCCGCGCGACGGCCAGCCCCGCCATCAGGGTCGGCACCGCCACCACAAGGATCAGGTGCCCCGCGCCCTCGAAAATGCGCAAACCCATAAGCACGGGAAACGGTGGCAAAAACGCGCCCAATCCGCCCGCCAGGCCCGAGATCGCCAGCGCCCAGAGGATCGCGCGGCGCGGCCCGAAACTTGCCGTGATACCGCCTGCCATCACCCCGAAGACGATCCCCATCACCGCCACGCCAGACACCGCAAAGGCCACCGGCCAGCCGGGGTAGACCTGCGCCAATCCCTCCAACGTCAGCGATACTTTCGAAAATTGCGCCCCCGCCAGAAGGCCGGTCACATACAGCGCCGCGATCAACGGCCAGGGGGTGCGCTGCGCGCGGGCATCGGGCATGGGCGCAGGCATGCGCCGTTTCCCCCGCGCCGTCAATGACGTCCGAAATCGCGCCAAACTGCCGGAAAACCTGTCTATGCGACGCGCATCGAACACGTTAGCCTAAAGGTGAACGGACGCTCTCTGCCGGTCCGGAAAATTCTGTTTGATCGACATGGAGTCTGATGATGCGCGCCTGTCTCCTCGCCCTTCTCACCCTCATTGTGCTGCCGCTCTCGGCCCTTGCTCAGGCCAATGATCGCCCCAACACAATCCTGGTTCTGGATGGGTCGGGCTCGATGTGGGGGCAGATCGACGGGGTGAACAAGATCGTCATCGCGCGCAATGTGATCGCCGACATGCTGGCCGAGATGTCCGATGATGTCTCGCTCGGCCTGACGGTTTATGGTCACCGCGAACGCGGCAGCTGCGCCGATATCGAGACCATCGTGCCCCCCGCCCCCGGCACGCAGGACCGCATCCTCGACGCGGTTAACGCCATAAACCCCCGGGGCCGCACGCCGATGACGGACAGCGTGGTCGCCGCCGCGCAATCGCTGCGCCACACCGAAGAGGCCGCCACCGTCATCCTCGTCTCCGACGGCATCGAGAACTGCAACCCCGACCCCTGCGCCATCGCCGCCGAGTTGGAGGCCAGCGGCGTCGCCTTCACCGCCCATGTCATCGGTTTCGACGTCGCCTCCGAACCCGAGGCCCGCGCGCAGATGCAATGCATCGCCGACAACACCGGCGGGCAGTTCCTCACCGCCGACAACGCCGCCGAGCTGTCGTCCGCGCTGGAACAGGTCGTCGCCGCACAGCCCACGATGATGCGCCTCGAAGCCCGGGTCGAGCCCGACGGCGCGCTTGCCACCCGCCCGATCTCTTGGCGGATCATCGGCGAAGGCAATACGATCCTTGCCGACAACCTGCCGGGCGCCAGCCTCGATTACACCTTCGATGCAGGCCTTTACACCATCCAGGCCACCCGCGAAGAACCCTCGGGCCCGGTCACCTACCAGATCAACACCATCGTCACCCAAGACCAATCCGACCTCATCATCGTCACCATGCCCGCCATCGTGGAGACCAGTCCCGTCACCTTCACCGCCCGGGTCGAGCCCGACCAAAGCGTCCCGGCCTCGCCCCTCAACTGGACCCTCAGCGACGCAACCGGCACCGTTCTGCTTGGCCCGGTCCAGGCCCCCGGCGGCAATGTCGCCCTGCTGCCCGGCGACTACACCCTGTCCGTCGAACGCGTCAGCCAGGGCACCACCCATGACGCCCGCTTCACCGTCGAGCCCAACACGCCCGCCGAGGTCATCATCCCCCTGCCCGCGCTCTCCATCGACGTGACGTTCATCGCGCGGATCGGCGATGTCGGCGGCCTGCCCGTCACGGACCCCGTGATCTGGGAGGTCACCCCCCTCGACCCCGCCCCCGAACTCGGCATGACCAACCCCACCACCACCCAGCTCAGCCGCGGCGCCTACCGTGTCACCGGCTACTGGACCGCGCAGGAGGTCGAGGCCACCGCCGATTTCGTCATCGTCGACCAGCCCCGCGAGATCATCGTCGTCTTTGACGAGCCCGCCGTCACCGCCACCCTGACCGCGCCTGACACCGCTTCAGTTGCGGCAGACGTCGAGGTCGGCTGGCAAGGGCCGGGCGACCCGCGCGACTACCTCACGATCCGCCATCCCGAAACAGACGTCTTGCTCAGCGTCGCCTCCGTCGGCACGGAACCCACCGTCGGTCTCCGGATGCCTGCCGAGCCCGGCACATACACCATCAACTACAGCCAGGATGGCGGCAACGCGGAGCCTATCGGCACCGCCACCATCGAAATCACCGACGTCGCCGTCACCCTTGCGGCCCCCGATCAGGTCGCCATCGGATCGCCATTCGCCGTCGAATGGGCCGGCACCGGCTACGATCAGGACCGGATTGCCATCGTGCCCATCGGCGACCGCGCCACCCGCTCCAATGGCCGCGCCATCAGCTTCGGCAACCCGCTTGACCTCACCGCCCCGACCGAGGCCGGCGATTACGAGCTTCACTATATCCTGCGCGAAGATGAGCGTGTCATGGCCACCCGCCCGCTTGAGGTGACCGCCGTGCAGGCCACCCTGACCGCGCCTACCGAGGCGTCCGGCGGATCCACGATCGAAATCGGCTGGACTGGCCCCGATGCGGATCTCGACTACATCGCCGTTGGCCGCGCCGATGCCGATGGCAGCGACCGCTGGGAACACTTCACACGCACATCCGAGGGCTCCCCCCTGGAGCTTCTGATGCCCGTCGAGCCCGGCCAATACCTGATCCGCTATTTCCTCTACCAAGACCGCGTGCCGCTGGCCGAAGTGCCGATCACCATCACGCTGCCGGAGGCCTCGATCACAGCCCCCGCCACCGCCGTGGCCGGAACCACGCTCGATGTCGGCTGGACCGGCCCGGACAATGACCTTGACTATATTGGCATTGGCCGCGTGGGCGCGGACGGCAACGCGCAATGGGAAAACTTCGCCCGCACC
Source organism: Gymnodinialimonas ulvae (assembly GCF_037543845.1). NCBI lineage: Bacteria > Pseudomonadati > Pseudomonadota > Alphaproteobacteria > Rhodobacterales > Paracoccaceae > Gymnodinialimonas > Gymnodinialimonas ulvae. The sequence goes on along the minus strand of NZ_JBBIFX010000001.1, from coordinate 559,103 downwards.
AATCGCGGCAACCCTGTTGAACTTCTGATGCCCGTAGAGCCCGGCGACTACGTCATCCAATACTTCGTCTACGAGGGCCGCGCGCCCATCGCCGCCTCCGCCATCACGCTCACCGATGTCGAGGCCTCCATAACTGCCCCCGCTATGGCGCAGGCCGGGTCCACCATTGAAATCGTCTGGACCGGCCCCGACAACGATCTCGACTTCATCGGAATTGGCCGTGCGGATGCCGATGGCAACGCGCGATGGGAAAACTTCGTTCGCACCAATCGCGGCAACCCGCTGGATTTGCTGATCCCGACAGAGCCGGGCTCCTATCTGATCCAGTATTTCCTGTATCAGGATCGCACCCCCATCGCGACGGTTCCGATTACCGTGGCCGCCACAAGTGCCACCTTAACGGCCCCCACCACCGCCGATGCAGGCTCCACCATCGAGATCGGTTGGACCGGCCCCGACAATCCGCGCGACTTTATCGCCATCGGGCGGGTCGGCGCGGACGGCAGCCAGCAATGGGAGAATTTCACCCGCACCAGTGATGGTTCACCGCTTGATCTCTTGGTCCCGACCGAACCCGGCGACTATCTGATCCAGTATTTCCTCGATCAGGACCGCGTCAGCCTCGCCGCAGTGCCGCTTACCGTAACGGCGGTCGAGGCCACGCTGACCGTGCCGCAGACCGCCGTTGCAGGCTCCACCATCGAGGTCGGCTGGACCGGGCCGGCAGAGGACCGCGATTTCATTGGCATCGGTATCGACGGCGCGACAGGCGGCGGGCAGTGGGAAAACTTCACCCGCGTTGCCGATGGCAACCCGGTGGACCTGCTGGTGCCGACCACACCGGGGACCTACGCGATCCAGTATTTCCTCGATCAGGACCGGGTCAGCCTCGTCTCCGAAACGATCACCGTCACCCCGGCAGAAGCCACCCTGACCGCTCCCCAAACTGCTGTCGGTGGTTCCACTATCGAGATCGGTTGGACCGGGCCGGATTATGATCGCGATTTCATCGGGATCGGGCTGGCTGGCTCGGATGGCGGTGCGCAGTGGGAAAACTACACGCGCACGTCCGATGGCTCACCAATGCGGCTTCTGGTTCCTGTGGCCCCCGGCACCTATGAGATCCAGTATTTCATGGATCAGGACCGGCTCAGCATCGCATCGGTTTCGCTGACGGTCACGGCGGCCGAGGCCACGCTGACCGCGCCCACATCGGCCGCCCCCGGCTCCGAGATCGAAGTCGGCTGGACTGGCCCAAACTACAGCGGTGATTTCATCGCTATCGGCCCCGCTGGGGCCAGCGGCGGTGATCGTTGGCAAAGTTACACCCGCACGTCAGAGGGCAGCCCGCTGACCCTCACCGTGCCGGATGCGCCAGGCTCCTATATGATCCAGTATTTCGTCGATCAGGACCGTCTATCCATCGCCTCGGTTCCGATCACGGTCCAGTAAGGGCCTGAGCCAAACAAAAAACGGGCGTCGCATCGCTGCGGCGCCCGTTTTCATTCTTATACTATAATGCGTTTTTCACTATATATCAACGACATGACCCCCGGTTGCAACCTTGCAACCGCACCGATCCGCCTAGATATGGATCACCCGGTCATAGGCATCCAGCACGCTCTCGTGCATCATCTCAGACAGCGTCGGATGCGGGAAAACCGTCTCCATCAGGTCCTCTTCCGTGGTCTCCAGCTTCTGGCCGACAACATAGCCCTGGATCAGTTCCGTGACCTCCGCCCCGATCATATGAGCGCCCAGAAGCTCGCCGGTTTTTTCGTCGAAGATCGTCTTGATCATCCCCTCCGGCTCGCCCAGGGCAATCGCCTTGCCGTTGCCGATGAACGGGAAGCGCCCGACCTTGATCTTGTGCCCACGCTCCTTGGCCTTCGCCTCCGTCAGCCCCACCGAGGCCACCTGCGGATGGCAATAGGTGCAGCCCGCGATGCTTTCGGGTTTGATCGGATGCACGTTGTTCTTTCCGGCGATCAATTCGGCCACCATCACACCCTCGTGGCTCGCCTTATGCGCCAGCCAAGGCGCGCCCGCGATGTCGCCGATGGCAAAAAGCCCGTCCACACCGGTGCGGCAGAATTCATCGGTGACAACATGGGTCCGGTCCACCTTCACACCCAAACCTTCGAGGTTCAGCCCCTCGACATTGCCCACGATCCCGACGGCGGAAATCACAGTGTCGAAGTCGTGCTTTTCAACCTTGCCGCCAATCTCGATATGCGCCGTGACCGCGTCAGCGCCGCGATCGAGCTTCTTGACCATCGCCTTCTGCAGGATCTTCATCCCCTGCTTCTCGAACGATTTCTTCGCGAAGGCCGAGATTTCCTCATCCTCCACCGGCAACACCCGGTCCATGACCTCAACCACCGTCGTGTCGGCCCCCAGCGTATTGTAGAAGCTTGCAAACTCGATCCCGATCGCGCCCGACCCGATCACCAAAAGCTTTTTCGGCATATGCGGCGGTGTCAGCGCGGCCTTGTAGGTCCAGACCCGCTTGCCATCGGCCTCCAGCCCCGGCAATTCGCGCGCCCGCGCGCCGGTGGCCAGAATGATGTTCTTCGCCGTCAACTCTTCGGAGCCCTTATCGGTCTTGACCGACACCTTGCCCTTTGCAGGAATCGTCGCCTCGCCCATGATGGTCGTGACTTTGTTCTTCTTCATCAGATGCGCCACACCGCCCGAAAGCTGCTTGGCCACCTTGCGCGAGCGATCCACGACCGCATCCAGATCATAGCCGATCCCATCCGCTTTCAATCCGAATTCCTTCGCCCGGTGCATCAGGTGGAACACCTCCGACGAGCGCAGCATCGCCTTCGTGGGGATGCAGCCCCAGTTGAGGCAAATGCCCCCCATATGCTCGCGCTCCACAATCGCCGTCTTCAGGCCAAGCTGGCTGGCGCGGATCGCAGCCACGTAGCCGCCCGGCCCTGCGCCGATCACGATGACGTCGAAATTCTGTGCTGCCATGGGGTCGTTCCTTCCGGCGTTGTCTCATTGAAGCGTTTGTTCAACGTTAAACTAACCGCGGAAGGCGCACAATTGACGCTAGGTCGCAGTCCGGGTTGCGCTCGTTGCATATCACCGCGCGCGGTATCTCATCCATGCGAGAAACAGCGCCGTGACCCCGAGGCCCGCCGTGAAATAACCCACGGGCACCATCCAGAGCGGCAGGATGGCATCAAGCACGGCCGGTTGCGCAAGCCAAGCCAGCACAATGCCGGTCGCCGCGACAAACAAGGCCGCCCAGAACGGCCAGGTCTGTGGGAAAGGTGTGGTCGGAGTTTCAGGCGCAGGATAGGTGTAGGGGGTGCGGGACGGATGTGATGTGGTCGAGTTGGCCATAAGAGGTGATCCTTTCCTTTGATTTTGGAGTGATCTTCATGGTCAACCGACGAAACCGCGTTCAGGTTCCCTCCAACGCGCGCAGGATATGCCCGTAGCCGCCATCATCGACAAACGCCTGTTCCTTGGCGGTCATCTCGCGGCCAAGCGCGGCGTTACGATAGGGAAACCGCCCAAAGCGGCGGATGATCTCGCGATGGGCCCTTGCATGCAGGTCGTTGTTTCCTTCGTCCATGCGGGTCTCGAACAGGTCGACACTGACTTCCTGATGCGCGATGTCTTCGGAATGCATGAACGGCATGTACGCGAATTGGCGCAGCGGCCCGTCGATCTTTCGGTCCCAGCCGTTGGCGATCATCTGGCCCGACACGTCGCGCGCCGCCGCATCGGTGGCAAAGGCGCGCGGGTCGTTGCGGAACATGTTGCGCGGGAATTGATCCAGCAGGATCACAAGCCCCAGCGCGCCCGGCGCATCAACTGCCCATTCCCGCAGACCGGTGTCATGGGCCGCCTGCCACGTCTCGCCGAAGCGGTCGCGGATGGCCTGATCGAAGGCATCGTCCTGCTTGTACCAGGCCGCGGGCCCGGCCTTCTCCCAGAAGGCCACGACCTCGGAGGCCTGTGTCATGCCTGCACCTCGTGCTCGGTGTCGTCACCGGCCATTTCCTCGGCGGCTTCGATGTAGAGCTCCTGCGCGGCCTCAAGCGCCACGGCGGTCGCAGCACCTGGCATCACGTTGGTGTAGGGCACGCTATCGTAGTCGTCTTCTTCAACATAGGCCGACTGGCGCTGCGTCATCCGGTAGAGACCATAAACACTTACACCCGCAAGCACGGCAGCGAGGAACAGCCAGAACCCCCCGGGGCCCACCTGTCCCATCAGGAGGCCCATCATCGGTGGCCCCGCAATGGCGCCGATGCCGTTGACAAAGATGAAGCCCCCTGATGCGGCGGGCATATCCTCGACCTCCAGGTAGTCATTGGCATAGGCAAGCAGAAGCGCATAGAGCGGCTGCGCCAACCCGCCGGAAAGCGCCGCGATCAAAAGCAGGGCAAAATAGGAATTTGCGAAGAAGAACCCCGCAAGGGCCACAAGCGCCCCCGACGCAGCCGCCCCGATGATCAGGACGCGACGGTCCATTCGGTCAGAGAACCAGCCCACAGGATATTGCAGGACGATCGCGCCCAAGAAAAATGACGAGATGAAGCCGGACAATTGCCCCAGGCCCAGACCCAATTCAGTCGCATAGACCGGTGCCATGGCGAATTGACCGGCAAAGACACCGCCCATGAAAAGCATGCCGATAAATGAAAACGGCGACGCATCATAGAGTTGCCTGAGCGACATCGGCCGCGTCGCCTCGATCGCCGGGGTCGGCACGGCGGACAGAAGGATCGGCGCGAAGCTCAGTGAGACAAGGATCGAGGGGATGATGAACAGGACCCAGCCGGTCGGATCGCCCGCCGCCAGAATGCCTTGCCCCGCGACGAGGCCCATCATCTGCATCAACATATACGCGCTGAGCGATTGGCCCCGCGTCTCGTTGGTGGCCGAATTGTTGAGCCACGATTCCGCAGTTACGTAGACGCCCGACAAACAGAACCCAAGCGCCACGCGGAAGATCATCCACGCCCACGGCTCGGTCAAAAGCGGGTAAGAGATCACGATGGCCGAAATGAACGACGCCAGCGCCGCAAAGACGCGCACATGCCCGACCGACGCGATGAATTTCGGCGCCATGCGGCTGCCGCCCAGAAAGCCCAGGAAATAGGCCGACCCGATCAGCGAAAGCTCGAACGTGGAAAAGCCCTCGATGGCGCCGCGGACGCCCATCATGGAGCCTTGCACGCCGTTGCCGACCTGCAAAAGGAACATCCCCAAAAGCAGCGCCCAGGTGGTGCGAATAACAGCAATCATGGGAGCCTCCCGCGCTGGCCGGTGATCCTGGTGTGTAAACGGTGATTTCGGACGACGTCTGTCACTTTCGCGACGGGATTAGCAAGGAAGCGTCGCCGTAGGAGAAAAAGCGATATTCGTTTGCGACAGCGTGGTCGTAAATGGACCGGATCACCTGCGCCCCCATGAGAGACGAGACCAGCATCATCAGGGTCGATTTCGGCAGGTGGAAGTTGGTCATCAACGCGTCCGTGACCCGCCAGTCGTAGCCAGGGTAGATGAAGATATCGGTGGTGCCCTCGAAGGCCCGCATCGTGCCATCGGGCGCGGCCGCACTTTCGATCAGGCGCAGCGCGGTGGTGCCCACGGGAATGATCCGCCCGCCCGCGGCGCGGGTCGCGTTGATCTCGGCGGCGGCCTTGTCACGGACCTCGCCCCATTCGGCATGCATCTTGTGGGTGGTTACATCATCCACCGTCACCGGAAGAAACGTGCCCGCCCCGACATGGAGCGTCACGAAGGTCATTTCGATCCCGCGCGCGCTCAGGGCGGCGATCAGCGACTCGTCGAAATGCAGGCTGGCGGTGGGGGCCGCAACGGCACCCGCACGTTTGGCCCAGATCGTCTGGTAATCCTCCTTGTCGCGCTCATCAGGCGCGCGTTTGCCCGCAATGTAAGGCGGCAATGGCATCGCCCCGGCCGCGTTCAGGGCGGCGTCGAAATCGTTGCCCGTCAGGTTGAACCGCAGCCGAAGGTTGCCGTCGCTTACATGAACATCGGCCTCTAGCGCATTGCTGAATATTATTTTTTCGCCAGGCTTTAGTTTGCGCATCGGCTTGCCAAGCGCGCTCCAACTGCTGTCGGCCTGCGGTTCAAGCAGCGTCACTTCGATCTTGGCGCGCACCTCGCCCTCGGCCGTCATGCGGCGCCGCTCTCCGGTCAGGCGCGCGGGGATCACGCGGGTGTCGTTGAGGATCAACCGGTCCCCGGGCTGCAACAGATCCGGCAGATCCGCGACCGTCTTGTCGCCAATCACATCCCCCTCGGCCAGCAGCAATCGGGCCGAAGACCGGGGCCGCGCGGGGCGGGTTGCGATCAACCCTTCGGGAAGATCGAAATCGAAATCGTCTAGTTTCATAGATGGCTCATTGGCTGAAGTCAGGCGGCGGCGCACGGAAGATTTCCCGGAAGATCCCCGGGGTCAAAAGCGAGAGCGGATTGACCGACACGCGGGTGTCCTCCGCGTCCCCGATCACGCGGTAATTGAACCCAAAAAGCCCCTCCTGACGGGTGGCAAAGATGGCTCCGAACAGGCCGTTGACCAGGTAAAACGGCGACACCACGCCCTGCAATTCGTAGCGCTCGGAGGCAACGTCATAAACCCCGTCCATCGAGATCCCCATCGACGGCCCGACCGCCGCGCCTTGAGTGACGGTGATCTGATCGGGCGTCACACGAAACCGACCGTTGACCTGGCCCAGATTGATGCCGTCGCCACCCAGTTGCTCCAGCAGGCCCACGACCGAGATCAGGTTTAGGATTTCGGCCATCACCGGCGCATCGCGCAGGCGCGGGCTTTCGATGGTGACCTGCCCGTCGTATTGGCCCTGTTCCGCGCGCGACGTCAGGATCAGGTCGAAAGGACCGCCGTGGATGTTTGTGATGATATTGGCCGCCCGCAAAACCGCCCCGCCATCGTCGGACTGCATGCGCACCGATGGCCCGTTGGCACCCGGCACCAGCTGCCCGGTGACGGCGGCGGTCTCGTTGACCAGACCGCGAAAATCACCGCTCATCGTGGCGCCATCTAGATCAGCGCGCAGGTTCGTCAGGGCGATCCCGTTGGCGATCTGCATGCGGTCGAGGGCGATGTTGAGAGGGCCGACATCCCCGCTCGACGAGCCGCCGGTGCTGGACAAGGATGGCATGAAACGAAAATCCAGAAGGCCACCCGACACTTCGATGGCGGGCGATTGCCCGCGCCGTGCGACCAACCCTCCCCGGACATCCAGCCAGTCGCCGACACGGAACTGCCCGGCGGAAAAACGATCGAGCCAGCCATCATTGGTGAAGCTGATCGCCCCCTCAAGCGTCAGGTCTGCGCCGGACAGCGAAATCTGGCGCACCTCGGGTCTTGGGCCAAGGCGGATGTCGGCGCTGAACGCCCCGGTTGCTGCCTCAGGCAAACGCCAGGCCAACGGCGGAATGGCAAGCCCGATCCCATCCAGCTCGGAGCGGATCTGCATGGTCGCAGGCCCGTTGGCCCGCAAAAACACCGTCAGGTCTGCAGGTCCGCGCCCGGTCAACAGCCAATCCGGCAAGGCCACCCCGAAGGTTTCAAGCGCTTGCCGATCCAGCGTCGCGCGCGCCTGCACAAGGCTGCCCGGGTCGGCCCCGGGCGACACCTGCACGGACCATTGGCCACTGACCGGCACCCCGTCGAACCGAGCGCGCCCGCCAATCGCCAGCTCTTCGCGGTTCATCCGGATCGTCAGCCGCTCCGCTTCCAGCGTGCGCCCGGGCACGAGTTCAGTCGCGCGGAAATCCGTGACCTCTCCGTCGACGTCTATCTCAAGCCCGGAAAGGCCCGCATCCGCGTCCTGCTGTACAAGCCGCGTCGCGAGACGAGCGCGGGCGGTTAATACGCCTGTGCCGATGTCCTCCGGTTCAAAACCGCTGGCTTGAAGGACTGCGAAGGGCGGACCAGCCAGGACATGCATCACGTCCGGCACCGCCCCGGAAATCGCAAGGTCGAACTCCGCCCGGGGCCCACGCACCGACACATCGTCGATCACCATCGTGGAGCCGCCAAGCGAAGCGGCACTCTGCCCCTCCACCGAGATGCGGCCGCTGTCGATCCCGACCACCATGCGGGTGTCTTGAAGGTTGAAGACCCCCGACGCGTCGCGGATCGGCGGCGCCGCAGGCAGCGCGCGAATATCGGCGCCGCTGAAATCAAACGACACCTCATAGCGCGTGGGCTCGCCCGGCCCGCGGCGCAGCGCGAAATCGACGCCTTCGACCTCGGCGGCCAGCAAACGCTCCTCGACCCACCAGCGGCTATTGGGGATCGCGGCGCGTGGCCAATACGTCAGAATTGTCCTGACATTCGCGCGGCTGAGATGCGCATCGACCGCCATGCTCACGCCATCGGGCGCGGCGCGCAGGGTGCCGCTTGCGGTGGCGCGCAGATCATCGTCGTAGAGAACCGCCTGTCCGACTTCAGCCACAACCGCCTCACCGAGCGTCAGACGCAGATCCACCGACGCGCCATCAATGGCCAACGGCGCGTCGAAAAGGCCCTCGGGATCCGCGACGATATCGCCGAGTGTGAATTGCCCGACATACATCGACCCATCCGGCGCCACATCGGCATGACCCCGCGCGGTGAATGACAGCTGATCAGCTGAAAGCCGCACATCGCGCAGGTCGGCCCGGCGCGTGTCCGGGTCATAGGCCAGTCGCGCGGCCATAGCGTTGAACGGCACCGGATCGTCCTGCCCCGGCAGGCTGAGGACGCCCGCGCCGATCCGCAATTGCCCGTCCACGGCCCCCAGCGTGCCATCATCGCCCATCGTGGCAGTCAGCGAGCCGTCGATGGGCGCGCGCATCAGGTCGAGCCACGCCAACGCGGGGCTGCTGGCGGCCAGATCGCGCGCGGCAAGCGTGTCGAAGACCAGTGACACCTCGGTCTCGCCGCCGCCCGCGCGGCGATTGAGGGAAATGTCGAGCGTCGCATCGCGGCTGCCGTCCAAGCGCCCGACAACCGACAGACCCATCTGCCCCTGCCGACGCTCAAGCACCATCGTTGCCCCGTGCAGGCGCATGTCACGGTCGGTCATGGCATCGGTCAAGCGCACCGTCATCCCCTCACCGCGCACCTCTTCAAGCTGCGAGAAAATCGCCGAGGCGAACATCCGGTCGAGCCGCGCAAGCGTGTCGGCAAGACTGACCTCCGGCGCTTCTGTCTCGTTCGTCTCCGCCCCCGCAAAGCCAAGATCCAACCGCCCATCCTCGCCACGCCGCAGGTTCAGGCCCGCATCGGTGACGGTGACATTGCGCACCCTCAGCGCCCCCCCGACCAACGGGCCGGGCGCGACGCGCACGCGAAGGCCGGGGAAAAGCGCGCGCACTTCGCCTTCGGGCGTGCTGAGTGCAACGTCCTGAAATTCGATCTCCGGCGCACGCCCGCCCTCGGGCAAGGCCAATCGCATATCGCCCACGGACACATCGCCTGTGGTCATCGCATCGTTGATCGTCGCCTCGATGCGCGCCTGCATTCCGTCCGGCAGGGTCATCGGCGCCACAAACAAACGGGCCCAAAGCGCGACCACCGGCAGCAGCAGCACCAACAGCACAACACCAAGCGCCCGGAACCAGAACCGGCGCCGGGGGTGGGTCGTTTCAGCTGGGGAGGTCTCAGACTGCTCCATCCGCTCCGTTCGCGCGCGCGGCCCCGCCAAGGTTGTTTTCGTTGCCCTTTAATCTGGCCGCAAATCGCCTAGCTTGCAAACCCGAACAACATCTTTGCCAGATCGACCCAAAGGACCCCCAACCATGCCCGATATAGCTGACACCGCGCCGGATTTCACGCTGCCCCGTGACGGGGGCGAGACGCTGACCCTGTCCGCGCTGCGCCCCAAGAACGTGGTCTTGTACTTTTACCCGCGCGACGACACGCCGGGCTGCACCAAGGAGGCGATCGCCTTCACCGGTCTGGGTGCGGAATTCGAGGCCGCGAACACGCAGGTGATCGGCGTCTCCAAGGACACTGCCGCCAAGCATGACAAGTTCATCGCCAAGCACGAGCTTGGGGTCGCATTGGTGTCTGACGCCGAAAGCGACGTTTGCGAGAATTATGGCGTCTGGGTCGAGAAAAACATGTACGGTAAGAAATCCATGGGGATCGAGCGTGCGACATTCCTGATCGACGGGGATGGCAAGATCGTTCAGATCTGGCGCAAGGTGAAGGTGCCGGGCCATGCCGAAGCCGTCTTGGAAGCCGCGCAGGCGCTCTGATCTCTCGCTTGCGTGGGTGCGGCCCGACCCCGCAAGCGGCACAGGAAAGGCAACGTCATGCGACCCCTAGCCGAAATGGCCGACGCGGTTCTGCGCACAGCGGATGCGCGGGAAAAAACCACGCTCTCGCGGCGCTTTGCCGCCGAATGGCAGGCCGCGCGTGCGGCGGGTGCGGCGCCCGACATTGGCACGGCCTCGCCGCCGGACCAACCCGCGCGCCCGACAGAGCCCGCGCTTTTGGACCCGCGCGACGTGCCCCGGCGCAAGCCCGGCACGCCGGAGGGGCGCATCGCCATCGTGCACGCGGTGGCGCATATCGAATTAAACGCAGTCGATCTACATTGGGACATCATCGCGCGCTTTTCGGAAACGCCGATGCCGATTGGATTTTTCGATGATTGGGTCAAGGCCGCCGATGAGGAATCCAAGCATTTCAACCTGATGGCCGATTGTCTTGAAGAGATGGACAGCGATTACGGTGCCCTGCCCGCCCATGCCGGCATGTGGCGCGCGGCCGAAGACACGGCGGATGACCTGATGGGGCGGCTGGCGGTTGTGCCGATGGTGCTGGAGGCGCGCGGCCTCGACGTGACGCCGTCGATGATCAAGACCTTCGAGAAAGCCAAATCCGATCCTGCCGCCGCAAGCGCGGTCGCGGCATTGAACGTGATCTACGCCGAAGAGGTGCACCATGTCGCCTACGGCTCGAAATGGTTCCACTTCCTGTGTGGGCGGCACGACCTCGACCCAAAAGAGGCCTTCCACGGCCTCGTGCAGCGCTATTTCCACGGCGCCTTGAAGCCCCCGTTCAACGAGGAAAAGCGAGCCGAAGCGGGCATTCCACCCGATTTTTACTGGCCCCTCGCGGGTTAAAGGGGCGCACCACCCCGGGCCGAAACGCATCATCGGCGGAAATCCGCTGGAAATGAAAGCTTTTTTGGTGCGTTTCCCTGACATTAGGATTACGATGTTGGCATCAAACGCGACGTCCCTTATCCCCAAGGTCGTCGCAGCCGCCACTGGGGACAAAACGGTGGCGCGGCAAAGTACAAGGGGAAGCGAGGCGTAAGAACAGTGACATCTCGGCTTGTAAGCCGCGTGAATGCGGCACTTGAACGGCATTTGCCTGAACAACGACTCTTCCTGAAATCGGAAGAGGGCACCCGGTTTATCCGGCTGCGCCCTGTGGCGCAGGCGTCCATGATCCTTGGATCGGCGGTGTTTGTTGGTTGGACGGTGATTGTAACATCCATATTCCTGATCGATACGATTTCCGCCGGAAATGCCCGCGATCTCGCACAGCGCGAGCAAGCGATGTATCAGGAGCGCCTGAATTACATGGCACTGGAACGCGACGCGCGCGCCGCTGCCGCCTCTGCGGCGCAAGATCGCTTCGCGCTTGCGATGGACCAGGTGTCGGACATGCAGACGCGTCTGTTGGAATCCGAGGAACGGCGCCGCGAACTGGAAACCGCCGTCGACGTGATCCAGGCAACTCTGCGCCGCGCGATAGACGAACGCGACGACGCGCGCCTGACCGTTGCGACCCTGCAAGGGGAACTGGAAGCTGAAACCGGCACCGTGCAGACTGCCGCCGAGCGCGAGTGGGAATTGCAGCAGACGCTGGCCTTCCTGAATGACGCGCTGGAAAACACCGCTGAAGAACGGGACGAGACCTACACGCAGATGGCCGAGGCCGCGGACGAAATCAATCGCCTGAACTTCGAGTTTGCGCTCACCGAAGAACGTCAGAACCGCGTGTTCCGCCAGCTGGAAGAAGCCGTCGCCGTCTCGATGGAACCGTTGGATGAAATGTTCAGCGCCGCCGGGCTCAGCACCGATGATCTGATTGAAAGTGTACGGCGCGGCTATTCCGGTCAGGGCGGCCCCCTGACGCCGATCATCTCCACCTCCGGCGACGGCCCCGACCCCCTGTCGGACCGTGCCAACCAGCTTTTGCAGGAACTCGACGAGATCAACCTGTGGCGCATTGCGGCCGAACGCCTTCCGTTCAGCAACCCCGTCCAGGGGCCCTATCGCCAAACCTCCGGGTTCGGCCCGCGCCGCGATCCGATCAACGGCGGACGCCGGATGCACAACGGTCTCGATTTCGCGGGCAGCCGCGGTACGCCGATTGTTGCCGGTGGCGACGGTGTGGTTGAATTTGCTGGCCGCCAAAGCGGCTACGGACTTACAGTCGAAGTCAGACACAACAATGGGTTCATGACCCGCTATGCCCACCTCAATCGCATCCGTGTGAGTGAAGGGGAAAGGGTCTCGCGCGGGGAACGCATTGGTGATATGGGAACGACCGGTCGGAGCACAGGTGTCCATCTGCACTACGAAGTGCATCGCAACGGGACGCCGGTCAATCCGATGACGTTCATAAGGGCAGGACGCAATGTTTTCTAAATCAAAAATCAACGAACCGGGACCTAAGCAGGGCGGCGCGTCCGACGGGTCCAGCGGTGACAGCCCGACCTCGGGCCCGACTTCGGGAGATACCATGAACAAGCCGAACACCGCCGCCAGCTCGGGCAGCAAATCCAAGCCCCAGCCGTCGATGCTGTCGTCTGACCTGACGATTGTGGGCAACCTTCGCACGACCGGTGACATTCAGGTCGAAGGCACGGTGCAGGGCGACATCCGCGCCCACCTTCTCACAGTTGGCGAAAGCGCCAATATAGAGGGTGAGATCGTGGCCGACGATATCGTCGTCACCGGACGGGTCGTGGGCCGTGTGCGTGGCTTGAAGGTGCGCCTGACCTCCACCGCGCGGGTCGAGGGTGACATCATCCATAAGACAATCGCCATAGAGTCCGGTGCGCATTTCGAAGGGTCGGTTCAGCGGGCCGAAGATCCGCTTTCGACCGGTGCAAACAACGCCGCACCGCGCACCCCGATCACCACCGGCGGCAGCACCGCCGCAACCTCGGACGCCGCATCGGTACCGCGCCCCGCGGCCGCAGGTCCGGTGCCGCAGCCGTCGGCGAAGTCCGACAGCTAAGCGTTCCATTCAACGCAGGACATGCGAAAGCCGGGCGCCCTGCCCGGCTTTTTTCATTTGGAACCAATTCTGAGCGGCTTACGTCGCGCCACGTTCGCCCGACGTCACGGTGGCCTGCCGATAGATGTGCCACGACGCATGCCCCAGCACCGGCAACACCACGATCAATCCTACCAACCCAGGCATCATCGCAAGAAACGTCAGCGCGGCGATGGTAAACGCCCAGGCGAACATGATCTTCGGGTTCTGGCGGATCACCGCGATGGATGTGATCATCGACGTCACGAAATCAACCTCCCGATCCAACAAGAGCGGCAATGACACCACCGTCAGAGCGAAGAGCACAAACGCAAACACTGCCCCGAACGCCCCCCCCACCAGCAGCATAGTTAGCCCCTCGGGCTCCAGAAGATAGGCATAGGAGCTGGTCACATTGGTCAGGGCAGAGGGCCCCAGGAACAGCGCAAACAGCATATGCGCGAAGAACGACCAGAACAGAAAATAGACGATGATAACCCAGGCCATCGACGGCAATTGGCGCAGGCGCTGCCGCCAGACGACGGCGAAGATATCGCGCGCCGTCCAATCGTAATCCTCGGCCTCAAGGCGACGCGAGACCTCGTAAAGCCCAACCGCCAGGAACGGCCCGATCAGCGGGAAACCAAATGTCAGCGGGATCGCCAGCCATTCCAGATGCGCCTGGAACAGCAGCAGGTAAATGGCCCACCCGCCAACCACATAGACCGCCGCGAAGAACAGCCCGAAGAACGGTTTTCGCCGAAAATCGCGCCACCCATTGTGCAGGGCGCGGCGCAGATCACCGATCTCCATCTCGCGGATATCGGGGGCACCTTCGCCCACCGGATGGCTGGTAACGTCTGACATGTCCGGTCCCTCCCCGCGGACAGTCTAACCTGCTCAACCGATACGTGTAAAACCTCAAGGCGTGTGACAGCCGCGCGGCCCGATCGCCGCCTCCCACGCGCGGCCCAAGGCCAACACCTTCGCATCTGCGCCGGACGGCCCGATCAGTTGCAGGCCATGGGGCAAACCGGTCGGCCCATAACCAGCGGGCAAGGCCAAAGCTGGCACACCGCCAAGACTTGCGGGGACCACAACCTCCATCCAGCGGTGGTAGGTGTCGGCCACTTGGCTCGCCACCTCGCGGGGCCAATCCCACCCTGCAGGGAAAGGCCACATCTGCGTCGATGGCAAAACCAGCGCGTCATAGCGACCGAACAGATCGGCCAAGACCTCAAGCCAGCCCAACCGCTGCGCGAGCGCCTGCTCAACGTGATCGCCGGTCAGCGCAAGACCGCGCTCGACCTCCCAGATCGCTTGCGGGTTCAGGTGCGCGCGCTGCTCTGGGGCGCGCCAGGGCGCGCCCAATTCCATCGAAACGACGAAGGATCGCAAGGTCACCCAGCTGTTCCAGAGCACCTCTGCGGGCATCGGCGGTGCGATGGCCTCAACATGCCAGCCCAGATCGCCCGCGACCCGCTCCAACGTTGCGGTGCCGGCCTGCAACAAGCCCGCCTCCATCGGATAGGCTCCGCCCCAATCGGCCAGCCATCCAATGCGTGGCGCATCGGGCACCCGGCCTATTGGCCGATACACATCATCCGACAACGTAACAAGCAGCGCCTCGAGATCACTCACCGACCGTGCCATCGGTCCGTGGGTCGCCAAGCGATGCAAGAGTGCGCTGTCGCCCGGCTCGCCCGGCACCAGTCCGACGCTGGGGCGGAACCCCCAGACATCGCACCACGCGGCCGGGTTGCGCAGGCTGCCCATCATGTCCGAGCCATCCGCGACACTCAGCATGCCCGTCGCCAATGCCGCCGCCGCGCCACCCGATGATCCCCCGGCAGTCCGCGACAGGTCGAACGGATTGCGCGTCACCCCGAAGATCGGGTTGGTAGAATGCGACCCCAGCCCGAATTCCGGCACGTTGGTCTTGCCGATCACGATGGCCCCGGCAGCTTTTAGGCGGCGCGCGAGGCCATCATCGACCTCCGGCACGTGATCCGCGAACAGGGGCGACCCCGAGCTGGACCGCAGGCCCTTGGTCGCCACCAGATCCTTGATCGCCACCGGAATGCCGTGCAACCAGCCCTCCGCAGGCATCGCCTCACACAACCGGGCCTCGCCCATAAGCGCTTCGCGATCGCGCAGGGACACGACCGCATTCACCGCACCGTTCACCGCATCAATCCGCGCCAAGGTCGCGCGCATCACATCGACGGGCGATACCTCGCGCGCCGCGATCATCCGGGCCAGCTCCCCTGCGCCAAGGGCCCAAAGCTCTGCCATGTCAGGTCCTCCCTGCCCATGTTTGTGCAATGGAAAAGAAAATAAGCGACGCCGGACTCAAGCGATCCCGCCTAGGGCTCACGCCTCGCCCTGCGCCTCTGCACGGCCCTTGCCCGACACGCCATGCGCCAAGACACTGGCCATCACCCCGTCAAGATTTCCGTCCAGAACCCCCTGCGTGTCCGACGTCTCAAAGCCGGTGCGCAGGTCCTTCACCATCTGGTAGGGCTGCAACACGTAGGACCGGATCTGGTTGCCCCAACCCGCATCACCCGCATTCTCATGCACCTCGTTGATCAGGGCGGAGCGCTTGTCCAATTCCATCTGATAGAGCCGGGATTTCAGCGCTTTCATCGCGATATCACGGTTTTGGTGCTGGGACTTTTCCGACGATGTCACGACGATCCCGGTCGGGTGGTGCGTGATGCGCACGGCCGAGTCGGTGGTGTTGACGTGCTGCCCGCCCGCGCCGGACGACCGGTAGGTGTCGATGCGAATATCTGAGGGGTTCACCTCGATCTCGATGTTGTCGTCGACCACGGGATAAACCTTCACTGAGGTGAACGACGTGTGGCGTTTGGCGGCACTGTCGAAGGGGCTGATCCGAACAAGGCGATGCACGCCCGATTCCGACTTCATCCAGCCATAGGCATTGTGGCCGCTGATTTTGTAGACGGCGGATTTGATCCCCGCCTCTTCACCCGCGCTGAAGCTTTGCAGATCCACCTCGTAGCCCTGCTTTTCCGCCCAACGCGTATACATGCGCGCCAGCATAGCCGCCCAATCGCAGCTTTCGGTGCCGCCCGCGCCGGAATTAATCTCAAGAAAGGTGTCGTTACTGTCGGCCTCGCCATCCAAAAGCGCTTCCAATTCCTTGGCCGCCGCCACTTCGACAAGGGCCGCGATCGCATCCTCGGCCTCGGCCACAACCTCGTCGTCGCCTTCCATCTCGCCCAATTCCACCAGTTCGGAATTGTCATCCACGCCTTGCTTGATCGCCTCATAGGTCTTCAGCTTGTCGACCAGGATCTGCCGGTCGCGCATCAGCTTCTGCGCCTTGTCGGGGTCGTTCCATAGGTTGGGATCCTCGACCATCGCATTGAATTCCTCAAGGCGATGCGGCGCCGTGTCGATATCCATCCGCTGGCCCAGAAGGGTCAGGGAATTGCGGATTTTTTCGATATTGGACTGCGTTTCGGCGCGCATGTATCCGACCTTTCCGGCTGCGTATGCCCGATGATTTAGAGGATCAATCGACGGCCCTCAAGCGCAACCCCTGAGCCCACGCAGGCTCAGGGCGCGCAAGGCCGCCAAGTGCCTAGTAGAGCCCGCCCGAGCTGAGCGTTCCGAACCCGGTCGAGGTTGGAACCCGCGCCGTGGTGCCGTCAGAGGTCTCCACAAGCACGCCCTGCCCGCCGCCGCCGCCCGCCTCACCGCGCGAGAAGATCGGAATGTCCGACGACATCGCCCAACCGCCATCAATCACCGACAGGATGCCCTCGTAGGGCTCTTCGCCGTCGCGGAACAGCTCGTAGACGACATAATCGCCCGACGCACCTGCGGGCAGGCGCGCGCCCGAGAACCGGTCGATGGGGAAGAATTGGCCGCCCTCAGGCACCGGGAAATCGCCGCCGCCGTATTCGGCAATGGCTTCCATCATGAACTGCTGGAACACCGGACCGCACATGCCGCCACCCGACGCGCCACGGCCCAACGGTTGTGGCTGGTCGTAGCCGATGTAGCACCCGGCCGCGATGTTGGAGGTGAAGCCCACAAACCAGACATCGCGCGCCTCATTGGTCGTGCCGGTCTTGCCGGCCGCGGGGACCGGCAGGTTTACCGTGCCCGACGCCGTGCCGCGCTGCACCACACCGCGCATCATAGAGGTCAACTGATAGGCCGTGATCGGATCCATGACGCGCTCGCGCGTGGACACGATGCGCGGCGCCACACCAGGATCAAGAGAGGCCAACTCGCAATCGGGGCACAGGCGTTGATCGTGGCGATAGACCGTCTCGCCATAACGGTTCTGGATCCGGTCCACGAGCGTCGGCTCAACCCGTTCACCGCCATTGGCGAACATCCCATAGGCCGCCACCATTCGGAACAGAGTAGTCTCCTGACTGCCAAGCGAATTGGCCAGGAACGGCTGCATATCATCGTAGACGCCGAAGCGTTCAGCGTAGCGCGCAACGGTGTTCATGCCGACATCCTGCGCCAGACGCACGGTCATCAGGTTCCGCGAGCGCTCGATGCCCGTGCGCAGTGGCGACGGGCCGTAGAATTGGTTCGACGCGTTCTGCGGTCGCCAGATGCCTTCGCCGGTCTCGACCTCAATCGGGGCGTCGATGACAATGGTGTTGGGGCTGTAGCCCGAGTCGAGCGCTGCCGCATAAACGAACGGTTTGAACGACGAGCCCGGCTGTCGGGTCGCCTGCGTGGCGCGGTTGAACGACGAATGCTGGTAGGAGAACCCACCCTGCATCGCCAAAACGCGGCCCGTGTGGACATCCATCGCCATGAACCCGCCCTGCACCTCGGGTACTTGCCGGAGGGTCCACCGAATGAAAGAGCCGTCGCTGTCGCGGGTCATCGCGCGCACATGTACCACATCGCCAACACTCAGAAGATCGCCTGCGACCCGCGCGGTCGACCCGCGTGAGCCGTCTTCGCGCAGGGGCCGCGCCCATTGCACGTCTTCGGCGGGAATGAAATGGCCGTCTTCGTCCTCTTCCACGCCCTCGATCCCGATCCGCGCCGAGCTTTCGCCGATCTCAAGAACCACAGCCGCTGACCAGCCTTCGATGTCGCGCGGAATATCAGCATCGGCCAGCGCCGCGCGCCAGATCGCCTCCTCACCGTCGCCAAGGTCTGCGGGGTCGATCGTCGCATAAGCACCGCGCCAAACGCCCAGGTCACGGTCATAGCGCTCCAAAGCCCGGCGCAGCGCGACCTCGGCAACCGCCTGAAGCCCTTCGTCCATCGTAGACCGCACGGCGTATCCGCCGGACAGGAAGTCATCGGCCCCGTACTCCGCGCTCAATTGACGGCGGATTTCATCGGTGAAGTAATTGCGCGGCGGCAGGGTCAGGCGGAACGCCTCGATATGGCCGCCTTGTACGGTCTCAAGGGCCGCGGCACGTGCCGTGTTCATCTCTTGCTCGGTGATGTAGCCGTTTTCGTACATCTCACGCAGCACGTAATTGCGTCGGTTGATCAGACGCTCATAGTCGCGCACCGGGCTGAGCGACGGGGCCTGCGGCATGGCGGCAAGGAAGGCCGCCTGCTCATGGGATAGGTCTTCGAGCGTAGCGTTGAAATAGGTCTGCGCGGCCGCCGTCACCCCATAGGAATTCTGCCCCAGAAAAATCTCGTTCAGATACAGCTCAAGGATCCGGTCCTTTGTGAGCGTTCGTTCAATCCGCGCCGCAAGGATGATCTCACGGACCTTGCGCTGGATGTTGAAAGAATTGTCGAGCAGCATGTTCTTCACGACCTGCTGCGTGATTGTTGACGCCCCGCGCACGTCGCGGCCCCGCGACCGGACCGCTTCGATGAACGCGGCCACGATGGCGCGCGGATCATATCCCGCATGGTTGTAGAAATTGCGGTCCTCGGCGGAGACGAACGCGTAGGCCACAAGGTCGGGGATCTCATCGGCGGCGGTGAACAGGCGCCGCTCGGATGCGAACTCATCCACGATCATGCCCTGGCGCGAATAGATCCGACTGATGGTCGGCGGCGCATAGTTGGACAGCTGCTCGTGATCCGGCAGGCCGCGCGAATACATGAAAATCAACCCGCCAATGCCGACAGCGGCAAAGACAAGGCCAAGGGTGATCGCACTGAAGATCGCACCAAAAAAGCCGATAATGAATCGCATGGTATGTTCGTCGCCTCAATTTTGGCTTCTTTATACGCGTCCCGGCGCCCGCGGTCAAAACACGACAGCGGCAATTTGCCATGATATTGAAGGGTCATGACCGATCGGCCCGAAGATATCCTGCCCGCCTACGAACGTGAGGCGGTCCAATGGGCGCAAACCCGCAATCAAAGCCTGTGGGAACGCCCCGCGCTGGAGGCCTGTGTGGCCGGGCGCGCGCCGGGTTTGCGGGTGCTTGATCTGGGCTGCGGGGCGGGTCAGCCGATTGCGCAATATTTCACCGCCCGGGGTGATGACGTCACCGGTGTGGACGCAGCCGCCGCGATGATCGCAGAGGTGCGTGCGCGGGTGCCGGAGGTGCGCGCGATCCACGCCGACATGCGCGGGCTCGAAATAGGCGCAACGTTCGACATCATATTGGCGTTCAACAGTTTTTTTCACCTCTCCCCATCAGATCAACGGGCGATGTTTTCGGTTTTCAAAGCCCATGCCGCCCCCGGCGCGCGCTTGCTTCTGACCACCGGGCCAAGCGCCGGCGAGGCCGTGGGACGTGTCGGAGCCTCACCCGTCTATCACGCCAGCCTGGCGCCGTCGGATTACCGTCAACTATTGGACGATCATGGGTTTTCGGAGGTCTGGTTTCGCCCCGAAGACGCCGCGTTGAAGGGGCACTCGGTCTGGTTGGCGGTATTCACTGGCGCCTAAGCGCGGACGCGGCGGCATCCGCTTCGGCCCAGGCGATGACCGCGTCGGTGATCGCCGCCTGCATCCGCGCGCGCCAATCCGGATCGAGGATGTTCTGCAGGTCACCACCCTCACTCAGGAAACCGACCTCCAGCAACACGCCCGGAAAATCCGCAGCCTTCAGGACCGAAAACGCCCCTTCGCCGCGCGGGCGGGCGTGCAAATCCAACCCGGTTTGGTCAATCGCCTCAACCAGGGTATCGGCAAACGCACCACTGCGCGGGGCCGTCTCCATCCGCGCCAGGTCCAGCAGCACGCTGACCACCTCGTCATCGCTGCCTTCCAGGTCGATGCCTTGCAACAGATCCGCACGGTCATGCTGCTCGGCCAAGGCCGCCGCCGCCGCATCGCTGGCCTC
Organism: Gymnodinialimonas ulvae; assembly: GCF_037543845.1. Taxonomy (NCBI): domain Bacteria; kingdom Pseudomonadati; phylum Pseudomonadota; class Alphaproteobacteria; order Rhodobacterales; family Paracoccaceae; genus Gymnodinialimonas; species Gymnodinialimonas ulvae. The sequence goes on along the minus strand of NZ_JBBIFX010000001.1, from coordinate 538,526 downwards.
CGCCGCCAGAGTATAGACCGTCGCCCCCTGCGCGCGGCCCTCGGCGATGGCGTCCGCATGCAACGAAATGAACAAATCCGCCCCCGCCGCGCGAGCCATTGTCACGCGCGTCGGCAAGGGCACAAACACATCCGCGTCACGGGTCACGACCACCTCGATCTCACCCGTCCTACGCATGATCTCGCGCAATTCCCGCGCAAAAATCAGCATCAGTTCGGCCTCGGTATAGCCTTCCCGGACCGCGCCGGGATCCACACCGCCATGGCCGGGATCGAGAACCACCAGTACCGGCCCGCCGTCTTCGACCGGGCGCACCGCCCGCGCCACCACTGGCAACAGGATCTCACCAATGCCCGGTGGTGGCCCGGCGCGGGCGGCAAAATCCTCCGCATCGACCGGTTGCAACGACAGCCGGATCACCGCCTCACCGCTCGTGTCATCGGTCCGCATCGCCGCGATCTCGGGCACCATTGGCGTGTTCAGCGTCAGGACCATACGCGACCAGCCCGGCGTTGATGCGCCGCCATGCGCCAGCGTTTCGACCGCGCTTGCACGGTTGAACGCCGCGGGCAGGCCGCTGAAATCCACCTCCCGGAAATCAATCACAACCCGCATCGGCCCATTGAGCGTGAAGACCCGAAACGGCACCGCCTGGCTCAACGCCAGCTCCAGCTCCACCCCGTCGCGCGCATCGTTGAGGCTGCTGTCATCGGCCAACACCCGCGCCAAGGCACCAAAACCCTGCGCAATCGCAGGCACGGGAAGCCATAGAAGGGCGATCAATAGGACTGCTCGGATCACGGGGAATGGTCCCTCTTGGTTGGCGGCAGGCTACCAAACCATGCCGCGGTGGCCTAGCCCTTTCGCGCGGCCATGAACGCAATCAGCCGCGCTACGCCCTCTTCGATATCCGCCGTCGCGCGGGCATAGGAAAACCTCAATGTCCCTGCGCCGCGCGCCTTGTCGAAATCCAGACCCGGTGTCACGGCCACCCCCGCCTCGTCGAGGATCTCCGTCGCGAATCTGCGCGCATCGTCGGTGAAGTCCGAGACATCCGCATAAACGTAGAACGCCCCAGCCGCAGGTGCACAGCGGTTTAGCCCGGCCTCCGACAGCCCCCGCAGCAAAACATCCCGGTTCTGGGCATAGGTATCGCGGTGCCGATCCAACTCGGCGCGTCCCTCCGGGCTCAGCGCGCCAAGGGCGGCCACCTGCGCCGCGTGGGGCGGGCAGATGAACATGTTCTGCGCCAACCGTTCGATAATCCGAACATGATCGGGCGGCACGACCATCCACCCCAACCGCCATCCCGTCATCGAGAAGTACTTCGAAAACGAGTTGATGATATAGACCTCATCCGTCACCTCAAGTGCCGAAACAGCCCGCCCTTCATATTGCAGCCCGTGGTAAATCTCGTCCGAAATCAATGCGATATCGCGCGACCTGCAAGCATCGGATAGCGCGCGCAATTCGGGCTCGAACAACATCGTGCCGGTCGGGTTCGCGGGGCTGGCCACGATCAAACCGTCCAGATCGTCGGCCAAATCGCCCGGAGTCGGCTGATACCGCGTGGCGGCCTGCGTTTGCAGGCCCACCGGTTCCAACGACAACGCACGTAGGATCTGCCGGTACGACGGATAGCACGGCTCGCCCAACGCAACCCGCGCCCCGGCGTCAAAGAGAGCCGTGAACGCCAAGAGGAACGCCCCCGAGGCCCCCGAAGTGAGCACCACCCGCGACGGGTCAAGGTCCAGCCCGTACCATTCGTCATAAAGCGCCGCGATCCCGGCGCGCAGATCGGGCCGCCCGAGGGCGACGGTGTATCCCAGCGGCCCCGCGTCCATCTCTGCCGCAAGCCGTTTGCGCGCTGCTTCGGGCGCGCCGGTGCCGGGCTGTCCGACCTCCATGTGGATGATATGACGCCCCGCCTCTTCGGCGGCGCGGGCAGATTCCATGACATCCATCACGATAAACGGGTCCACCAGCGCGCGGTCGGAATGTCGCATCTTAGCCTCCGGGGTTTCTGCCCCGGTGAAATCAGCCCCGATGCGTGCCGTCAATGGTGGCGGGCGCGGCGCAATATGTTAGGAACGGGAAAAGTCGACGCGCGGAGTTTCACATGACGAAGTATTTGTTGGGCGCAGCCTTTGGCGCGCTTCTGGCGGGGCAAGCCGCCGCCACCGATCTGGGCGACCTCACCGAGGCGGAACGGGGGGCCTTCCGCGAGGAAGTTCGCGCCTATCTGCTCGAAAACCCGGAAGTTCTGATGGAGGCGATTGCCATTCTGGAAGAGCGTCAGGCCGCGATGGAGGCCGAAGCGCAGGCACGGGCGGTCGTCGACAATCGCGACGCGTTGTTCAATTCGGCGTTCGACCATGTCAGCGGCAATCCCGACGGCGATGTCGTAATCGTCGAATTCCTCGACTACCGCTGCTCGTTCTGCCGCCGCGCGCATCCGGAGGTGACGGAACTGGTTGAAGCGGACGGCAACATCCGCATCATCACCAAGGAATTCCCGATCCTGGGCGAACAATCAGAACTGGCCAGCCGCTTTGCAATCGCCACGCGCATCGCGCTCGGTGGCCAGGCTTATGAATTGGTGAACGCTGGTCTGATCGCCATGCGCTCGGATGTGACCGAATTGTCGCTGGCGCGCCTGGCCACGGATCTCGGATTGGACAGCGAGGCGATTTTTGCCGCGATGACCGATCCGCTGGTGCAGGACACGATCAACTACAACCGCGAACTTGCCTCGCGCATGGGGATCACCGGCACACCGTCGTTTGTCTTCGGTGATCAGTTGGTGCAGGGCTATGTGCCCTTGCCGAACATGCAGGAAATCGTGTCGATCCTGCGCGAAACATCTCAGTAAACGCGGCTATCGCGGCCACAAAAAAGGGCGCCCGAGGGGCGCCCTTTTCCGTTTGATCTCATCCGCGGGACCACCAACCGCGCCGCTTGGGCTTGGCCGGTTCTTCCGGCGCCGGTTCGGGTGCGGCCTCTGCCGCAACGGGTTCCGGTTCGGGCTCGGGTGCAGGCTCGGGCTCCGGTTCGGGAGTAGGCTCGACTTCCGCCGCAGGTTCAGGCGCGGGCGCGGCCTCTGCAACAGGTTCAGCCGGGGCCTCCTCCGCCGGGGTATCCGCCTCTGCCGGAGCGTCTTGCGTTGCATCCGCTTCGCCATCGGCGGCTTTGCGACCACGGCCACCGCGGCGGGAGCGGCGGCGCTTTTTCGGCTGTTCCTCGTCACCATCCGGCGTCTCAGGGTTGGCTTCAGCCTGAGCCGCATCGGCGCTTTGATCCTGCTCAGCCTGGGCCTCACCGGATTGATCCGCATCAGACGATGCCTCCGACCCATCCTCGGACTGGCCCTCACCATTCTCACCGTTTTCACCCCCGCGACGACGGCCACGGCCACCGCGCCGACGACGGCGCTTCTTCTTGGGCTGCTCGTCGGTCTCTGGTGTCTCGGCTTCGACCTCTTCGGGGGCAACCTCGGCCTCGACGCCTTCGTCGATGTCATCCATCAACCCGGCATCCATCGAAATCACCGGTGCAGTCGCCGTGATCTTGCGAGTCGCGGTCTTGAACTTTTCGATCTTGAAATCGGGCACAACCAGGGCCGCGTCCGCCTCGATCCGGATCGCCATCCCGCTGCGCGCCTCGATGGCATCCAGCGTCTCACGCTTGAAATTGAACAGGAAATTCACGATCCCGATGGGCGCAGTCAGCAAGACCTCCTTGGAGCGGCCGCGTGTGCTTTCCTCTTCCAACTGGCGCAGGATCGACAGCGCAAGACTGTCGTCGGACCGCACAAGACCGGTGCCGTGGCAATGGTGGCAGGCCTGCGTCGTGGCCTCCAACATGCCGGGCCGCAGCCTCTGACGCGACATTTCCATCAGGCCAAAGCTCGAGATCCGACCAACCTGAATGCGCGCGCGGTCGGTCTTCAGCTTGTCCTTGATCCGCCGCTCGACGGCGCTGTTGTTACGGCGCTCGTCCATGTCGATGAAGTCGATCACGATCAGGCCTGCAAGGTCACGCAGCCGCACCTGACGCGCCACCTCATCGGCGGCCTCAAGGTTGGTCTTGGTCGCGGTTTCCTCGATCGAGCCTTCCTTGGTCGCCCGGCCCGAGTTAACGTCGATCGCAACCAGCGCTTCGGTGATCCCGATCACGATGTAGCCGCCCGACTTCAGCTGGACCGTCGGGTTGAACATATCGGCCAGATAACCCTCCACCTTGTGACGCGCAAACAACGGCATCGGGTCGGTGTAATGCTTCACATTCTTGGCGTGGCTCGGCATGATCATCTTCATGAAGTTCTTGGCGTGCTTGTAGCCCGCCTCCCCCTCCACGAGGACCTCTGTGATATCACGATTGTAGAGGTCGCGGATCGTGCGGTGGATCAGGTCACCTTCCTGATAGATCGGTGCAGGCGCCGTGGATTTCAGCGTCAACTCTCGGATCTGCTCCCATTGGCGCTGCAGATATTCGTAGTCGCGCTTGATTTCCGTCTTGGTGCGCTGCGCACCCGCCGTGCGCACGATCAGGCCCGCACCCTGCGGCACGTCCAGCGCGGTCGCGATTTCCTTGAGCTTCTTGCGGTCGGATGCGTTGGTGATCTTGCGGCTGATCCCGCCGCCGCGCGCGGTGTTTGGCATCAATACGCAATACCGTCCGGCCAGCGACAGATACGTGGTCAGCGCAGCACCCTTGTTGCCGCGCTCTTCCTTGACGACCTGCACCAGAAGGATCTGCCGCACCTTGACGACTTCCTGGATCTTGTACTTGCGCGGGCGCGGTTTGCGCACCGGGCGGATTTCCTCGGCGTCGTCATCATCGGCGACGGTTTCGGTGTCGCCATCCTCGCCATCCTCATCGTCCTCGGCATCCACATCATCGGCGGGCTCTTCCACCGGCGTCTCGGCGACCAACTCCATCGGCGACAGGCCCTCGACCTCGCCATCGGATCCGGCCTCGTGCGCATCATTCTCCGCATCTGCGGCCGTCGCGTCGCCCTCTTCTAGGTCGACCACATCCATGCCGGACGGGGTTTCCGTCGCGACCGCATCGGTGCCGGTCTCCTCGGCCTTGGTCTCGGAGGATTTGCGGCGGCGCCGACGCCGTTTGGGCTTTGCGGTGGCTTCTTCGTCTTCGCGGGCCTGCTGTTCGGCATAGGCGCGCTCCTCGGCCAGAAGCGCTTCACGATCCGCAACCGGGATCTGGTAGTAATCAGGGTGGATTTCCGAAAACGCGAGGAACCCGTGCCGGTTCCCGCCGTAGTCGATGAAGGCTGCCTGCAACGAGGGTTCGACCCGCGTGACTTTTGCCAGATAAATGTTGCCTGCAAGTTGCCGCTTGTTCAGCGACTCGAAATCGAATTCCTCAACCCGGTTTCCGTCTGCCACCACAACGCGGGTTTCTTCCGCGTGGGTGGCGTCGATTAGCATTTTCTTCGCCATGATATCCTTGCTCGTGGCCACGACACGTACGCCTGCACGGCGCGAGGCCCTGCACTGCGGGTTGTCGGTGAACACGTTGTGCTGATGTCGCGATAAGCCCGGGTCGCACGGACAGGGGCCATGGCCCTGTAAGCGTGTCCGTATGTGCGCCGTGGCGGTGCATCGCGTCTGTCTCCGGTGGCTGAAACAAACGGTTTCGCCACCCATTCGTGCCTCGAAAGGCGGTTCGGTGCGACCCGTGCGGCAAAAAAATACGTCCACCGGGCCAAGTGACCTGCCTCCCCGACCCGTCGCGTCACATGCGCGTCACCGGGCAAAGGTGCAGAGAAACTGATCGCTGGCGCTTGGCCAGTCTCTTCACACTAAGGGACGCATGCAGCGAAAGACAATGGGGAAACGTTCCGGACGGTCACGAATGTTCCAGGTCCGGTCGTGTGGGCATCGGATGTGATCTGCGGTGGGTTCGGTGGGCCCGGTCAAACCCAAAGGCTTGAAGCTATTACTGAATAAGGCGGCAATTGCCGTTGTGCCTGCGGTCAGGAGGCCCGCATAGGAACGCCGCAGCATCCCTTGTATTCAACGTGTTCCACTGGCTCTGACCGGACGCATATCGGTGGTCAAAGGTTCGGTCGCCCAAAAGTACAAACGGAAGGCCCGGCACCGTGGCGCGATGGCGGGTCACTTCGAACCGGGTGAACAGCGGCTCGGCAGACAAGATGTCAAACGCTGTCGGGTCGTCGACGGCATAGATCGCATATTCGCCAAAAATCGTATCGAAAGGAAACAGCCCCCCATAGCTGGAGACCTCAGGATGCATTTCGTCTTGCAAAGCGGCGGACCGGAAGTTGCCTTCGAACACGACGTAGTCGATCCGCTCGGGCGTGACGCGCTCAATCGGTGCGCCCTCGACCGGCCAATCTTGCGGAGGGCCCGTGAATTGTCGGATCTCACGGTCTAGAAGGTTCAGTGGCGGACCCGAAACACGCAGATCAAGACTCCGATCAAAGCCGAAATAGACGGCCTGAGCCCCGCCAAAGGCCGCGATGTTGCGGCACAGATCGCTGCACTCGACGGGGTGGTAGCGCCCCGACATCCCCACAAACAAAACCGTTCGCCCCGTCAAATCCAGAGGGTCCGTCGTCACGTCCTGCGCCCGAATTTCGGCCAACTGGCGATCAAATACAGTCTGATCGACCACCGCAGGCCCGAAGAACGCCACCAGGACAATACCCGCCAGAGCGATCCCGGCCCATGCCTTCCACTTCGCCACGATCCACGCGGCAAAAAGCAGGAAAAACAGCAGGCCGAAAACCAACCCGGCGAAAAGGGCGATCCCGACGGAACCGCCTAGCCAGATGGCCACGTGACGCTGTGGAGAGGTCATTTTGACGTCGCCTCAGAGGTAATCCGAACGGCTCAACCCGTACTTCGCCATCTTCTCGTTCAGCGTCCGACGCGGCAGACACAATTCGTCCATCACATTGGCAATCGAACCGCGATGCCGCCGCATGGTGTTGTCGATCAGCATTCGCTCGAACGCTTCGACATATTCCTTGAGCGGCTTGCCGTCGCCGATGGCCTGTGGCGCGATTTGCGCATTGTCGGACATCAGCAGTGACGCAATAGAGCCCGAGCCGCGCCGTTGTTGCAGGATCGCGCGTTCCGCGATGTTGATCAGCTGGCGCACATTGCCGGGCCAGGGCGCCTGCAAAAGCTGTGCCGCCTCCTGCGCGGTGACCTGCGGGGCCTCGGTGCCGTATTCCTCGGAGAACTGTTCGCCGAAGCGGGTGAACAGCGTCAGGATATCCTCACCCCGCTGCCGCAGCGGTGGCAGATCAATACGCATCGCGGCCAGCCGGTAAAACAGATCGGGCCTGAGCGCGCCTTCGCATTGATCCGGCTCGGGCGCATTGCAAATGGCTACGATCCGCGTCTCGGCGGGCGTGCCCTGCTGGTTGATGAAGGTCAGCAGGCGCGCTTGCAACGGCTCGCTAAGGCTTTCGACATCCTCCAGAACCAGCGTACCACCGCGCGCCTGTTCCACCAGCGGCTTGTCCTGATCTTCGCCGACCGGACCAAACAGCTTGGCGGTCAGCTCCTCTTCGTCATGGGCGGCACAGGACAACACCACGAAATGTTTGCCTGCCCGCGGCCCAACGGCATGCAGCGCATGCGCGACCAGCGTTTTGCCCGTGCCCGTCTCGCCGATGATCAGCACATGGCCGTCGGCCTGCCCCAGATCGAGGATATCCTCACGCAGCCGCTCCATCACCGGGCTCGACCCGATCAGCTTGCGCATCAGGACCGTGCCATCCGACAGCTCCTTGCGCAGCGCCCGGTTGTCGAGCGTCAGGCGCCGCTGCTGCCCCGCCCGTTTGGCAAGATCGGTCATCCGGTCCGGATTGAACGGCTTTTCCAGGAAGTCATAGGCCCCGATCCGCATCGCCTCCACGGCCATCGGCACATCACCGTGGCCCGTGATCAGGATCACGGGAATTCCGCTGTCGACCCCCATGAGGCGCTTGAGAAAGGCCATGCCGTCCATGCCCGGCATCTTCACATCCGTCACAACGACGCCGGGGAAATCCGCCCCGATTGCCTTCAGCGCATCCTCGGCGCTGGCATAGGTTTCCGTCTCGAAGCCCGACAGCGACAGCCATTGGCTGATCGACTGCCGCATGTCCTGCTCATCGTCTATGATCGCGATCTTCATTTTGAAGACTTCCCTTTTGGTGCCCAAGGGCGCCTGCCGCCCCGGGGATGGTCCAACCGCCCCGCGTGAAGGTGCGGGATGGTGCTTGTCTCACTCGGCCGCCGTCGCGCCGCCCTGATCTTCGGCCAGCGCGGGCAGCCGCACCTCGAACACGGCCCCGCCGCGCCCCGAATTGCGCGCGGTCAACCGCCCCCCAAGGTCCGTCACGATCCCCGATGAGATCGCCAGCCCGAGCCCGACACCTTCGCCGGGCTTCTTGGTCGTGTAGAATGGCTCGAACAAAGCCTCCAGATCGTCAATCCCGTCTCCGGTGTCGCGTACCGTCAAAACGACCTCTTCGCCCTCCACGATCATCAGGTCCAGCTCGCGCGTATCCGACCCTTTCATCGCATCAAGCGCGTTGCGCAAAAGGTTGATGATCACCTGCTCCAACCGCAGGCGGTCCACCATCACCATCGCGGGCTTGCGCGGCAGCGATTGCGTGATCTCCACCGTGTCAGTGCGCAACTGCGGCTCCATCATCGTCAACGCCCCCTTCAGGGCATCGCGCATGTCCACCGGCTCAAGCGCGTCTCCGCCCTTTCTGGCATAGCTTTTCAGCTGCCGCGTGATCGCGCCCATCCGTTCGATCAGGTCATCGATCCGCTGGAAACTCGACGCGGCCTCTTCGGTGCGCTTGCGCTGCAACAAAAGCCGTGCGCCCGCGAGGTAGGTTTTCATCGCCGCCAGCGGTTGGTTCAACTCGTGGCTGACCGCTGCCGACATCTCACCGAGGGCGGCCAGTTTCTGGTTCTGCGCAAGGCTCTGTTCGGCCTCCTCAAGGTTGCGCTGGACCTTCTGACGCTCGGCAATTTCCCGCTGCAGCCGTTCGTTCAGACGGCGCAGATCCGCCGACTCACGGGCGAGAACCATGCTCTGCATCCGGGCGCGACGGCTCAAGACATAGAACGCTCCGGCCAGAAGCAGGGCGAATCCCATGATCTGAAGCGCCAGTACGCCGTTCACCCGCTCCCGGACCGACGCATAGGCGGTGTAGCTGACGATGCGCCAGCCACGAAAGGTGATGCGGTTCTCCAGTCGGATCGTGGCCGAGCCGAAGAAGTTCGGACTGGGATCGCCAAAGGCCCAATCGCCCGCCCCATCCAACGCGCGCTGGATCGCACTGGGCGGCGTGCGCAGCGCCATCGCCTCGGTCTCTGTCCGACCGCGCCAGCGCGGCTCCGTCGACAGGATGATCTGGCCCTGCGAATTGGTCAGAAACACCGCCTCTGAGGTGCCGCGCCACCGGTCCACAAGACGACCGAGGTCAATCTCGACCAGGATTACGCCCAACAGGCCGTCGCCGTTTTCGATCTGCCGCGAAAAGGTGAAATCAAAGCGCCCGGTCTCCGGCTCGTTCGAGGTAAAAACCGTGTCCGGGCTGCGCGTGGCCTCAACGAAAAAAGGCTCATCGCTGCGCAATTCGGCAATCCGCGCGCGATCCGTGGCGGCCACCACCCGGCCTTCGCGGTCCAGCAACAGGATCGAAGCCGCGCCGATATCCTCGACATACGAAATCAGATATTGCGACGTATTGGTGTAATCATTGGCCTCCAGCGCGCGGATCAGGCTTGGGTCGCGACTCAACAGAACCGGTACGACCTGATGGCGCTGAATTTCCGAAAGGACCGAGCCGGAATAAATCGCCAGCCGCAATTCCGCGCGGTTGCGCTGTGTCTCGGTGAAGCGTTCCGTCAGCAGGATGTTCGACACCCATATCACCGAAATCGCGATCAGCAGGAACACCACCAGCCCGCCACGCAGGATCCAGGGCCGCCATCGGCTCAACCGCGCCAGGCGCCTGGCTTTCGTCTCCGTCATACTCATGGGCGCAGCGTAGGCTCAGCCGCTGCGGCGCTCAAGACCGATGCGGGATCACGCCGCAACCAGCGCCCCGGCCAGCCCGGCAAACAGCGGCGCACCCTCGGCCCCGCCCTGCGTCTCTTCAACGGCGCGCTCGGGATGCGGCATCATCCCAAGAACCCGGCGATTGGCGCTCAACACACCAGCGATATCCGCGCGCGCACCATTTGGATTGTCGCGATAGGTAAAGGCGATCCGGTCCTCTGCGCGCAACGCGGCAAGACCGGCATCGTCGATCTGGTAATTTCCGTCGTGATGGGCAATCGGAATGGCGATCTCCTGACCCGCTGAATAGGCTTGTGTGAAAGGGCTGTTGGTGGTGACAACGGTCAAAGGCTCGGCACGGCAGACGAATTTAAGCCCTGCATTGCGCATCAACACGCCCGGCAAGAGCCGCGTCTCGCACAGCACCTGAAACCCGTTGCACACGCCCAATACATGCCCGCCGCCCTCGGCATACTCCGCCACCGCGCGCATGATCGGCGACTGCGCCGCAATCGCGCCGCATCGCAGGTAATCGCCGTAGGAAAACCCGCCCGGCACACCGACCACGTCAATACCAGCAGGCAGCGCGGTCTCCTTGTGCCAGACCTTTGACGTTTCTAACCCGGCCAGCTGGAACCCCGCAACCATGTCGCGGTCGCAATTCGAGCCCGGAAATTGCAGGACCGCCGCCTTCACGCGCCCATCTCCACCCGGTAGCTTTCGATCACAGTGTTCGCCAGAAGCTTCTCGCACATCTCGTTGACCTGCGCCTCGGTTGTGCCATCGGCCAGATCCAGCTCGATCACCTTGCCCTGGCGCACGCCGTCGACCCCTTCGAACCCCATGGAGCCGAGCGCGGATTTCACCGCCTCGCCCTGCGGGTCCAGAACGCCCTGTTTCAGCATCACGGTCACGACAGCTTTCATCGCCCCTGCCCTCTTTGTTCCAAAACTATGCACATCGCCTGCCCGCGGCCGGGCAAGGCCATCTCAGTTGATCAGCGTTGGCTTCGACACGCCCACCGGCCCTTGCGGCATCACGCCAAGGCGGCGCGCCACTTCGGTGTAGGCATCGGCCAGATCGCCCAGATCGCGGCGGAACACATCCTTGTCGAGCTTGCGACCGGTTTCGATATCCCACAACCGGCAACTGTCGGGGCTGATCTCATCAGCCACGATCAGCCGCATGAAATCTCCGTCCCAAATACGCCCGATCTCGATCTTGAAATCCACCAGCTTGATCCCCACCCCAAGCATCAACCCACTCATGAAATCGTTTACCCTGAGCGCCAGGCTCACCATGTCATCCATGTCCTGCTGCGTGGCCCACTGGAACGCGATGATGTGCTCTTCGCTGACAATCGGATCGCCCAATTCGTCGTTCTTGAGGTAGAATTCTACGATCGGACGCGGCATCGCCGTGCCTTCTTCGATGCCCAGGCGCGGACAGATCGAGCCCGCAGCCACATTGCGCACCACAACCTCCAGCGGGATGATCTCCACCGCCCGGATCAGCTGCTCGCGCATGTTGATGCGCTTGATGAAATGGTTCGGGACGCCAATCGCGGTCAAACCGTTCATGAAGAACTCGCTGAGCCGATTGTTCAGCACGCCCTTGCCGTCAATCACGTCGCGCTTCTCGGCGTTGAACGCCGTGGCGTCGTCCTTGAAATACTGAACCAGTGTTCCGGGTTCGGGACCCTCATACAGGACCTTGGCCTTGCCTTCGTAGACCTTCTTACGCCGTGCCATGTCTGCCGTCCCATCCCAGGGCGCAGGCGTTTGGACCCGCGCAAATATGCGCTGGCTATAGGTCATCGCGCGTTGTGTCGCAAGCACGCGCAAAGGCTACGCCTTGCGGCCCTCTGGCGCGCGGGGATATGCTTTGGCCAAAGTAACCCTTGCCCGAACGGAGCAGCCCAGATGTCCACCTTCGATGACCGCGAAAACGCCTTTGAGAACAAATTCGCCCATGACGCCGAGATGCAGTTCAAGGCCGAGGCTCGCCGCAACAAGCTGATGGGCCTTTGGGTCGCCGAGGCGCTCGGGAAATCTGGCGACGAGGCCACTGCCTATGCCGCTGAAGTGGTGAAGGCCGATTTCGAGGAAGCCGGCCACGAGGACGTCATGCGCAAGGTGCTCGGCGATCTGGGCGGCAAACTCTCCGAGGCCGAGGTGCGCGCAAAATACGAGGCCCTGCTGGCCGTCGCCAAGGCGCAATTGATGGACGAGGTCTGAACACAGACCCAGGCACCGCCTCGGGCGCACGCGACCCGGCCCGCAGGCCAAACTGCACAGACCAAAAGGCGGGTCCGATCCAGGCCCGCCTTTTTGAACTCGCCTCATAAAAATCATGCAACTTTTCAGCCTTGTTCATAATGAACGCGCGCGGCACACAGCCCCACATGCGCAAAACAAGGCCGCCCCATGACTGATCGCCTCACCCGTCTTCTGGAAACCCGCGACTGGCTGCTGGCCGATGGCGCGACCGGCACGACGCTATTCAACATGGGACTGCAATCGGGCGATGCACCCGAGCTTTGGAACGTCGATCATCCCGAAAGGATCAGCGCACTTTACCAGGGCGCGGTCGATGCGGGCTCGGATCTGTTTCTGACCAACACGTTCGGCGGCACTGCGGCGCGTCTGAAATTGCACGACGCGCAGACCCGCGTCTTTGACCTCAACAAGGCCGGGGCCGAGATCGGTCGCGACGTCGCGGATCGCGCGGACCGACCGGTCATCGTTGCGGGGTCCGTCGGCCCCACCGGCGAGATCATGGCCCCGATGGGCACGTTGACGCATACGCTGGCCGTGGAGATGTTCCATGAACAGGCCGAGGGGCTGAAGGCCGGCGGGGCGGATGTGCTCTGGGTCGAAACGATCAGCGCACCGGAGGAATACAAGGCCGCCGCTGAAGCCGCGCGGTTGGCCGACATGCCTTTCTGTGGCACGATGAGCTTTGACACCGCAGGACGGACCATGATGGGCCTGACATCCCTTGCCATGGCGCAGATGGTTGACCGCCTGCCCCATAAACCCGTGGCGTTTGGGGCCAATTGCGGGGTCGGCGCGTCGGATCTGTTGCGCACGGTGCTTGGCCTGCGCGCCAGCGGCACCGAACGTCCGCTGATCGCCAAGGGCAACGCGGGCATCCCGAAATACGTGAACGGTCACATCCATTACGACGGCACGCCGGAGCTGATGGCGCGCTACGCCGTGCTCGCCCGCGATTGCGGAGCCACGATCATCGGCGGGTGCTGCGGCACGACACCGGAGCATCTCGCGAACATGCGCGCCGCGTTGGAAACCACCCCGCGCGGCGCGGTGCCCGGCCTCGACACGATCGCGGCTGAACTTGGTGGCTTCTCCTCGGATGTCGATGGCACCGAGGCCACGCCGGGGCCCGCCCGGGAACGGCGGGGCCGCCGCCGCGCGCGCGCCCAAGCCTGAGCTCGCACTTGCCGCGGACCCACTGACCGGGCAACCTGTCTCCACGCGGCACCACCTGGCCCGCCAAACCGGACCACGCCGCCCAACGCGAAGGGGAACGCCATGTCCACCCGCGACGCCGCTTTCTGGGACAAGATCGCGCCGAAATACGCGACTGATCCAATCAGTGACCAAGCCGCCTACTCGGCCACCCTGACCCGTATGCGCGATCTGTTGCCTCGGCAAGCGACGGTGTTGGAGCTTGGCTGCGGCACCGGATCGACCGCGCTGGAACTGGCGGGCGGCGTCTCCTCTTACCTCGGCACCGATGTCTCGCCGGGCATGATCGACATCGCACGCGCGAAACTGGGGGCCGACACGGCTCCGGGCCTATCGTTTGCGGTGGCCGATGCGGGCACCTTGCCCGCAGGTCCGTTCGATACCGTCATCGCATTGAACCTTCTGCATCTGGTGCGCGACCTCGACGCGGTCGTTGCGCAGATCTTCGAGGCCCTGCCCCGCGGCGGTCTGTTCCTGTCGAAGACCGGATTGATCTCGGACGGGGCCTGGTTCCTGCCGCTGGCGATCCCGGTCATGCGCGCGATTGGCAAGGCACCTTTCGTGCGCAACCTCAGCCGCGCAGAACTCGAAGCGGCCATCACCCGTGCGGACTTTGAGGTCAAGGAGACGCTGCTGCAGCCCGACACCGCGCCGCGCCTTTTCGTCGTGGCCCGCAAACCCTAAGCCCGCAACCCCTGAGCCCGCAAACCGTAACCTGCCGCACAGAGCCCCATGTCAAAACAGCGCCAACTGGTCCCCCTCGGCCAGCGGAACCTCAAACAGATCGCACCTGAGCGGCGGCAAATTTTCGGCCAATCCCGCCGCGCGCACCGCACGCGAAAACCGTTGCTGCAAAAGATCGGCCCATATGCCTTCGCCGCGCATTCGCTTGCCGAACTCGGCGTCATATTCCTTGCCACCATGCATATCACGCAGCTTCGACATCACCCGGCCTACCCGTTCGGGATAATGCTCGGCCAGCCAATCCTGCCAGAGCTGCGACACTTCGAGCGGCAGGCGCAGGGGGATCATGCTGGCCGCCACCGCGCCCGCATCGCGCGCCGCGCTGACGATCGCATCGATCTCGTGATCCGTCAGGCCGGGCACAATCGGCGACACCATCACACGGACCGGGACGCCTGCGTTACTCAGCCGTTCGATGGTGCGCAACCGCCGTGCAGGCGGCGGCACCCGCGGCTCCATCTTGCGCGCAACATCAGCCTGCAACGTGGTGACGGACACGCCCACCCGCGCCAGGCCCGCCTGCCCCATCTCGCTCAGGATATCGGCGTCGCGCTCGATCAGGCTGCCCTTGGTGACGATGCCGACCGGATGGCGAAACCGCTGCAACACATCCAGAACCCCGCGCATCACGCGGCGGTCTTTCTCGATCGGTTGATAGGCGTCGGTGTTGGTTCCAATGGCGATCACATCGCAGCGATAGGACGGGCGCCGCAATTCCGCCTCCAACACCTGCGGCGCGTCGGGCCGTGCAACCAGTCGTGTCTCGAAATCAAGCCCCGGCGACAGGCCAAGATAGGCATGGGTCGGGCGCGCAAAACAATAGATGCAGCCATGCTCGCATCCCCGGTATGGATTGATCGATCGGTCAAACGAGATATCGGGCGAGGTGTTGCGCGTGATGATGCGGCGCGGGCGCTCATCGGTGACTTCGGTACGCAGCATCGGGCGATCTTCTACAAGATTCCAACCATCATCCACCGCCTCTCGCCCCTGCCGTTCAAATCGCCCGGCCACATTGCTCAGCGCGGCCCGGCCAGGAGGTTTGGAAGTTGGAAAAGCCATGGCGCAACATGGAACATTTAGCGAACATTTGCAAGGCAGGTCGCGGCGCAGACGCCCCATGTCGCAATTCGCCATGTGTCGCCCGCCGAAAAGATTACCAATTTTCAAAAGCCAACCGTCCGACTGCGCGCAGGACACGTCATGGAGAAGGCCCATGTCTGAAGAAGACGACGATATCATCCTGTCCGAACTCAACGACGAAGACCTCGTCGCGCAGATGTTCGACGACCTCTATGACGGCCTCAAGGAGGAGATCGAGGAAGGGGTCAATATCCTGCTGGAGCGCGGGTGGGAACCCTACCGCATCCTGACCGAAGCGCTGGTGGGCGGCATGACCATCGTCGGCAACGACTTCCGCGACGGCATCCTCTTCGTGCCCGAAGTCCTCATGGCCGCCAACGCGATGAAGGGTGGCATGGCGATCCTGAAGCCGCTGCTGATCGAGACCGGCGCGCCGCGCGTCGGCAAGATGGTGATCGGCACCGTCAAGGGCGACATCCACGACATCGGCAAGAACCTTGTGTCGATGATGATGGAAGGCGCAGGCTTTGAGGTGGTCGATCTGGGCATCAACAATGCCGTTGAGGCCTACCTCGAGGCGCTGGAGACCGAAAAACCCGACATCCTCGGCATGTCCGCCCTGCTGACCACGACCATGCCCTACATGAAGGTCGTCATCGACACGATGAACGAACATGGCATTCGCGACGATTACATCGTGTTGGTCGGCGGCGCGCCATTGAACGAGGAATTCGGCAAGGCCATCGGCGCCGACGCCTATTGCCGCGATGCCGCCGTGGCGGTCGAAACCGCCAAGCAATTCGTCGCGCGCAAGCACAATCAGCTCGCCGCTGGCGCCTGAGCCACGCTGCCTCTAGCATTGGCCCGCGCGGGAACGTCTCGCGCGGGTTTTTTCACTTGGGCACTGGTAGGCGCGCGCACAGATGCAGATCATCCTGACCGGACCGGACGACGCATCCCTGTTCGACCACCTGCACGCCGATGTCTTCGACGCCCCGCCGCAGCCTGACCTTCTGCACAGCTACCTCGCCGATCCGCGCCTGCACATGGCCGTGGCTGCTGTCGAAGGCCAGATCGTCGGCATGATCACGGGCATGCACTACCATCACCCAGACAAACCGCCTCAGATGTGGATCAATGAATTGGGCATCGCGGGGCCGCATCGTCGCCGCGGCTATGCGACCGCCTTGATTGCGCGGCTCTCAGATCATGCCGCCAGCCTTGGATGCAACGAGATTTGGGTCGTTGCAGACCCGACGGATATGGCCGAAGCCTTCTACGACAGTCTCGGCTGGACCCGCACCGGCACGCGCCTTGCGATGTTCAGCGCGCCCGTGCCCGCCCGATGATGCCGCCCCGCGATCTGGCCCTGGCGTTTGTGGTGATCCTGGTCTGGGGTACGAACTTCACCGCGATGAAACTGGCGCTCGATGCGCTGCCGCCGCTCTTGTTCGTCGGCCTGCGCTTTGCGATCCTTGTGCCGCTCATCTTCCTGTTCAAACGCCCCGCTTCTTGGTTTGCGATCCTTGGGGTCGGGGCGCTCTTGAACATGGGCCAATTCGCCTTCCTCTTCTCGGCCATGCGCGCCGATGCCTCCGCGGGGCTGGCTTCGCTCCTGCTGCAAAGCCAGGCGCCGCTGACCATCCTTCTCGCCGCACTGGTATATGGCGAACGCGTGACGTGGTTGCAGGCTACGGGCATCGCACTGGCCTGCGCGGGCGTGGCGGGCTTTGCCCTGATCGGCGGCGGCAGCATCACGCTTTGGGGTCTCACGCTGGTGCTGTGCGGCGCGCTGTCATGGGCGTGCGGCAACCTGATCCTGCGCCGCCTGCCGGGGGTCAACATGCTGGCGCTGTTCGTCTGGGCGAGCCTCATTCCGCCCCTGCCCATGCTGGCGATGTCGGCAGCGTTCGAAGGCCCCGCCCCCTTTGCCACCATCGCCGCCATGGACACGTCCGGCTGGGGCGCGGTGCTTTATGTCGCGATTGCCTCGACCATCGTCGGCTACTCGATCTGGGGCGCGCTCCTGTCGCGCCACCCCGCCGCACAGGTCACGCCCTTCGCCCTCGGCATCCCGGTCGTCGGCATCTCCACCGCCGCCCTGATCTTGGGCGAGAGGATCACCGGGCTTGAGGCCATTGCGGGCCTTGTGATCCTGTGTGGCATCGCGCTGGCCGTCCTTGCGCCGCGCCTGTCCGGGCCGCGTTAATCCGCCGCGCTTGGCACGCGAAAAAATCGCTCCATCTCACGCATTTAAAACAACGTGAGGACGACAAACATGAACATCCAATTCCGCATTCTCTTTGGGCTTTTCTTCCTGGCCCTCGCGGGCTCCGCACTGCTGCTGTGGCTGGCGCTGGCCTGGGGCCACGGGTTCTGGGCGATGGCCGCACCCTTGGGAGTCGGCGCGATGCTCAGCCTTGTATCATGGAGCTTCGTGCGCAAGCTCTGACACGCAAAGGGCGGGCCGCCTCGCTGCGACCCGTCCCTTTTATTCCGCTGCGTCCGGCTTAGGCCGTGCGCTTTTCCAGATAGACCACCGTGGCTGCTGCCACGACGCCGTACAGCACGTGACCGGCCAGTGCGACCCAGGTGATCCGGGCGAAGCCAAGGAAGGCCGGGTTGCCGGCGAACCAGGCGATGAAGCCAATCGCGAACACCCACAACGCCGCACCGTAGAGCGCCGAGGCGATTGTCCAATGCAGGCCTGGCAGAACCCTGGCAAAGATCGGCCGCGCGATGAACAGCCAGCCCACCGGATAGGCGATCATGCCCACCAGAAACAGGTGCATCAGGTTGCCATAAGGCGCGCCATTGGGCAGGCCGAGCGCGCCCAGAAAGCCGCGCGCGAGGCCGACCGGTGCAAGCCCGCCAAAGCCCAGAAGCGGTGCGACCACCTTGCCCCAGATGTCGAAGGACATCGAAGCGGCGGCCCCCGACAACAGGATCAAAACGATCGTGTCAGCGGAGATGCGCGGAAGGGCGGATGCGGTCTGGTTGGTGGTTGTGCTTGCCATTTTGTCGGGTCCCTTTTGTGGTATGTCGGTGGCGTGATCGCCGTGTGTCTTGGCTGGACCCACAATCACCGCACCGGGCGCTTCGCTCAATTGACGGCCGCGTGAGCGCACAGGCACGTGAGAGGTGTTTCAATGCAAGTGAGTGACGAAAATCTGGTGGAGCATGGGATGCAAGCCCGCAAAACCGGGCGCGTGCTTTTGTTGGCGTGCGGCGCTCTCGCCCACGAAGTGCTTGCTTTAAAAAGGATAAATTGCTGGGATCATCTGGATCTCCAGTGCCTGCCCGCGAAATTGCACAACACGCCCGACGCCATCCCCGACGCGGTCGCCTCTGCGTTTCGCGCACGCGAACGTGCGTATGCGCAGGTCTACGTCCTCTATGCCGATTGCGGCACCGGCGGTTTGTTACAGGCCAAATGCGCGGAATTGGGCATCGAGATGCTCGAAGGTCCGCATTGTTACAGTTTTTTCGAGGGAAACGCGGCATTTGCGGCCCGTGACGAGATGACGGCCTTCTACCTTACCGACTTTCTGGTCCGCCAATTCGACGCCTTCGTCACCAAACCCCTCGGCCTCGACCGCTTCCCCGAGCTGCGCGACATGTATTTCGGCAATTACGAAAAACTCGTCTATCAGGCACAGACCGACGACCCGGGCCTGACCGACCTGGCCCGCGGCCATGCGGAGGCGCTCGGCCTTGCGTTCGAGCGCCGCTTTACGGGGTATGGCGATCTGGAAACCGCGCTGATGCGCCTTTGAGCCATGCCTTAGTGATTGTCGCGCGGCAGGTCCTTCGCGATGCGCTGATACGCCGTCGCCAGCTCCAGGCACCCGCCATCGGCAAGTTGCCCGACGTGGGCGCGGTAGATCTCTTGCCAAGGTGTCTGGTGTTCGATCTCCGGCGGGGTCCACGCAGTCTTGCGCGCCTCCCATTCCGCCTCCGGCACCAGCGCGTTCAACGTCCCTTCATTCAGGTCGAGCCGCACCTGATCCCCGGTCTGCAAATAGGCCAATCCACCGCCAACAACGGCTTCGGGCGAGGCGTTCAGAATCGACGGGCTCTCCGACGTGCCCGATTGCCGCCCGTCACCGACGGTCGGCAAGTGCCTGATACCATTGCGAATAAGCTCGTCAGGTGGCTGCATGTTCACCACTTCGGCAGAGCCGGGATACCCGACGCAGCCGACACCGCGGATGAACAGGATCGAGCGCTCATCAACGGCAAGATCGGGGTCGTTGACGCGGTCGTGGTAATCCTCGGGCCCTTCAAAAACAACGGCGCGGCCTTCGTATTTGTTGTCCTTGAGGAAGCGATTTCGGAAGTCTTCGGAGATCACCGAGGTCTTCATCAAGGCGCTGTCGAAGAGGTTGCCGGACAGGACCGCGAAGCCAGCACTCTCACGCATCGGGTTGACGACGGGACGGATAACATCCTGATCCAGCGACCGAATACCGGCAAGCGTATCCGAAAGCGGCTGCCCACTGGCGGTCATCACGGAGCCGTCCAGCAGGCCTTCGGCGATCAATTCGCCCATCACGGCGGGGACGCCGCCGGCGCGGTAGAAGCTTTCACCGAGGTATTCTCCGGCGGGTTGCATGTTCACGAGAAGCGGCAACGCATGGCCGATCTCCTCCCAATCGGTGACGTGCAGCGCGACGCCCGCATGGCGGGCAAGCGCCTGAAGGTGGGGCGGCGCATTGGTGGATCCGCCGATGGCGGTGTTGACTTTGATCGCGTTTTCAAAGGCTTGGCGGGTGAGGATGTCGGATGGCTTGAGGTCTTCTTCGACCATCTCGACAGCACGGCGACCGGTCAAATAGGCCATCTCCATCCGCTCGCGAAACGGCGCGGGAATGGCTGCGGCGCCGGGAAGGGTCATGCCGAGAGCTTCGGCCAACGCGTTCATCGTGGAGGCAGTTCCCATGGTGTTGCAATGGCCCAGAGACGGCGCAGAGGCGCAGGCCAACTCCATGAATTCATTGTAATTAATCTCGCCCTTGGCGATCAGGCGACGGCCTTCCCAGATGCTGGTGCCGGAGCCTGCGCGCTTGCCTTTGTACCAGCCGTCGAGCATGGGGCCGCCGTTGAGCGCGATGGCAGGGATATCGACCGTGGCAGCCCCCATGAGCATGGCGGGCGTGGTCTTGTCGCAGCCCGTGGTCAGCACGACGCCGTCGATGGGATAGCCGTGCAGAACCTCGACAAGCGACAGATATTGCAGGTTCCGGTCGAGCGCGGCGGTGGGGCGTTTGCCGGTTTCCTGGATCGGATGGACGGGAAATTCGAGCGGGATACCCCCCGCATCCCGAATACCCGCCTTGATCCTATCCATCAGGAAAACATGGATTTTATTGCAGGGCACCAGATCAGAGCCGGTTTGTGCGATGCCTATGATCGGCTTTTCGGCCTGCAACTCACCCTTGGTAAACGCCTGGTTCTGATAGCGTTCGAGATAGAGCGCGGTCATGCCCGGATTGTTGGGATTGTCGAACCATTCCTGGCTGCGATAGCGGCGATTGGCGCGGGTTTTGGACATGGTTTGGTTCCGTATAATGAGACCGCAATTCGGATATTGGAACCCTACCCCGGACCGCGCAGGGCCTCAAGCGATGCGAAGGCGCGTTCAGCGGACCGGATATGCGGCAGATGAACGGGGTTTGACCGCCGCAGTTCTGCGCGGCGAGATGCGGTCATTGGAGCGCATATGTGTATGGATGAACGGGGTTTTTCGCGAAACAGTCTTCAGGTAAACGGAGTTCGCGCGCTGGCCGGAACACGCGGCAAGATGTGTCCCAAGGGGCGCAGCTGCCGTCTGATGGACAGGTTTGGCGGACGGGTCCGACAGTCGGTCAGGCCGCGCCTAGATCAGCGGGATCGCGTCGCGCACGAGCGGGGCAAGATCGCTGTCATCCTCGGCAGCATGGGCCTTGAGCGCGTCGCGCATTTCCGGGCCCCAGAAATCCTTCAGATGGCCGGCCACGCGCTCGGCCTGATCCGCGCCCGGTTGGGTGGCGAAGAAGGTGGCGATCTGATTGGCCATGCGGGTGAGCTTTTCATGCGGCATGGATCTTGCTCCGGTCGATACGGTTGGGATGGGTGAAGGTCTCAAGGCGCCCATCTCGGGCGAAGGCGGCGATGGTGAGGTTTGCGGCCTCAGCCAGACGCACGGCATGGGCCGTGGGGGCAGAGACGGCGATAAGGATCGGGCATCCGGCGAGGACGGTCTTCTGGACCATCTCGACGGAAACACGGGAGGTAAGAACGATGGCGGCCTGGCTGAGGTCATGACCATCACGCAGAGCCGCACCGATAAGCTTGTCGAGGGCGTTGTGGCGGCCCACGTCCTCGCGGGCGAGGATGAGGCCGTTGCCGAGCAAAAGACCAGCAGCATGGACGGCGTGTGTGAGGTCGTGAAGCGGCTGATGGCCGCGCAGGGCGTCCGGCGCCTTGGCGGCCTCGGCCAGCCCGATAGAGCCACCCTGCCCCAGCACCGGCAAATCGCGCAGCGCCTGTTCGAGTGAATCGATCCCGCAAAGGCCGCAGCCGACGGGGCCCATCATCGCGCGGCGACGTTCGCCGAGCGCATCAGCAATGGCGTCGGGGACCCAGAAACGGGCTTCGATGCCGTGATCGGTCTCAACAATGTCGAGGCTTTCGATCTGATCGGGCGTGGCGAAGCCTTCGGTGAAGGCGAAACCGGTAGCGAAATCGCGCAGGTCGGCGGGGGTGCACATCATGACGGCCTGGGTGGAACCGTTGACCGTGACGGCCACTGGCACCTCTTCGGGCAGCGACCGCGCCACATCGCGCGCGCCCTCGGGGCCGAGGGCCTGCGCCGATATGGAGCGGGTCGGTTTCACTCCGCCGCCTCGATCCGCCGCGACATCGCCGCCTGTTCGTTATACTCGCGCTGCCATTCGGTGGGCCCGTTCGACAGGCCGACCTGCACCGCCGTGACCTTGTATTCCGGGCAATTCGTGGCCCAGTCGGAGAAGTCGGTGGTGATGACATTGGCCTGCGTATCGGGGTGGTGGAAGGTCGTGTAGACGACGCCCGGCACGACGCGGTCGGTGAGCGTCGCGCGCAGGCTTGTTTCGCCCGCACGGCTCGCCAGTTTGATCCAGTCACCCTCCTTGATGCCGCGCACTTCTGCGTCGTGGGGGTGGATTTCAAGCACATCCTCGGAATGCCAGACGGAGTTCTCCGTGCGCCGGGTCTGCGCGCCCACGTTGTATTGCGACAGGATGCGTCCGGTGGTCAGCAGGAGCGGGAAGCGCGGGCCGGTGCGTTCATCGGTGGCGACATATTCGGTGTTGATGAAACGCCCCTTGCCGCGCACGAAACCGTCGACATGCATGGTCGGCGAGCCTTCGGGGGCCGCGTCGTTGCAGGGCCATTGGACCGAGCCGCGTTCCTCCAGCATGTCGTAATTGACGTTGGCGAAGCCGGGGGTGGTTTCCGCGATTTCGTCCATGATTTCAGACGGATGGGTGTAGTTCCAATCGGCCCCCATGGCCTGCGCCAGAAGCTGCGTAACCTCCCAATCGGCATAGCCCTGCTTGGGCTTCATCACCTCGCGCACGCGGTTAATACGACGCTCGGCATTGGTGAAGGTGCCGTCCTTTTCGAGGAAGGTGGAGCCGGGCAGGAAGACATGGGCGTAATTGGCCGTCTCGTTGAGAAAGAGGTCATGCACGATGACGCATTCCATGGCGGCGAGACCGGCCTGGACATGGTGGGTGTCGGGGTCGGATTGCAGGATATCCTCGCCCTGGCAATAGAGGCCTTTGAACGTGCCCGAGACGGCGGCGTCCAACATGTTGGGGATGCGCAGGCCGGGTTCGGGGTCGATCTTGACGTTCCACTTGCTCTCGAAAATTGCGCGGACCTCATCGCCTTTGACGTGGCGATAGCCGGGGAGCTCATGGGGGAACGAGCCCATGTCGCAGGAGCCCTGCACGTTGTTCTGGCCCCGCAGCGGGTTCACGCCGACGCCCTCGCGGCCGATGTTGCCGGTCATCATGGCGAGGTTCGCGATGCCCATGACGGTCGTGGAGCCTTGGGAATGCTCGGTGACGCCGAGGCCATAGTAAATGGCACCGTTGCCGCCGGTGGCGTAAAGCCGGGCGGCCGCACGCAGCTCCTGCGCCGAGACGCCGGTCAGAACGGCGGTCATCTCGGGCGAGTGGCGCGGATCGGAGACGAATGCGGCATAGTCCTGGAATTCGTCCCAATCGCAGCGGGTGCGGATGAAGTCTTCGTCGTAGAGCTTCTCGGTGACGATGACATGGGCCAGCGCCGTGACGACGGCCACGTTGGTCCCGGGGCGCAGCGGCAGGTGATGCAACGCCTCGATATGGGCGGAACGGACCACGTCTGTCTTGCGCGGGTCGATAACGATCAGCTTGGCGCCCGCGCGGACGCGTTTCTTCAGGCGGCTGCCGAAGACGGGATGCGCATCGGTCGGGTTGGCGCCGATGATCACGGCGACATCAACCTTCTCGACGCTGTCGAAATTCTGCGTGCCGGCGGAGGTGCCGAAAGCCTGACCCAGACCGTAGCCCGTGGGCGAGTGGCAGACCCGCGCGCAAGTGTCGGTGTTGTTGTTCATGAAGACGCCACGCGCGAGTTTCTGCACGAGGTAGGTTTCCTCATTGGTGCAGCGCGACGAGGTGATGACGCCGATGGATTTGCGGCCGTGCTTTTGTTGCAGCGACTTCAGGCGGTTGGCGGTGAAATCCATCGCCTCTTCCCAGCTGACTTCCTTCCACGGCTGATCAATGCTGTCGCGGATCATCGGCGACAGGATGCGGTCCTGGTGGTTGGCATAGCCCCAGGCGAAGCGACCCTTGACGCAGGAATGGCCGCGATTGGCCTCGCCACCCTTATAGGGGGTCATGCGGACCAATTCGTCACCGTTCAACTCCGCCTTGAACGAGCACCCCACCCCGCAATAGGCGCAGGTGGTCACGACGGAGCGCTCGGGCGTGCCAAGCTCGATCACGGATTTCTCTTGCAACGTCGCGGTCGGGCAAGCTTGCACGCAAGCCCCGCAAGAGACGCAATCGGAGGTCAGGAAATCGTTGTCCGGCCCCCCGGCCGAGACGCGGCTGTCGAAGCCCCGGCCCTCAATGGTCAACGCAAAGGTGCCCTGCACCTCTTCGCAGGCGCGCACGCAGCGGTTGCACACGATGCATTTCGACGGATCGTAGGTGAAATACGGGTTGCTGTCGTCCTTTGGCAGCCACTCGGGATTGTCCTGCACACCGGTGCGGGCCTCGAAATGGTTGGCGAGCCCCGCGCCCTCGGGCGCCTCATAACGGACATCGCGCAGGCCCACGGCGCCCGCCATATCCTGCAATTCGCAATCGCCATTGGCCGCACAGGTCAGACAATCAAGCGGGTGATCGGAGATATAAAGCTCCATCACACCCTTGCGGATCTTCTTCACCTTAGACGATTGCGTCCGCACCACCATCCCTTCGGCCACCGGCGTTGTGCAAGAGGCGGGCGTGCCGCGCCGCCCCTCGATCTCCACCACACACAGGCGGCAAGAGCCGAACGCTTCGAGATTGTCAGAGGCGCAGAGTTTCGGGATCGACATGCCGATCTCGGCAGCAGCGCGCATCACGGAGGTGCCCTCGGGAACGGTAACCTCGAACCCATCGACCGTCAGCGTGACCGGTGCGCCATCAACAGCAGGCGTGCCCATATCGCGATCGTCGAAGATTTTCCGATCATTGGGGATGATGAAATCTTTCATATCAAACGCACTCCGCCTTCTTTGCTTCAAAAATACCTCGGGGAGCGCGAAGGGCAGCGCCCCTCTCCTCGGGCGACGACGCAGTCGGCGCAAAACCAAGAAGCCTTGTCATTCCGCAGCCTCCCTTGCACCGGCAAACTCCTCGGGAAACTGCTCCAGCGCGCTCATCACCGGATACGGCGTGAAGCCGCCGAGTGCGCAGAGCGAGCCGTCTTTCATGGTTTCGCACAGGTCCACCAGAAGCGGGATCGCAGACACGTCGCCCTGCCCGATCCGGTCGATGGTCTCGACCCCACGCACGGCCCCGATGCGGCACGGCGTGCACTTGCCGCACGATTCCACGGCACAGAATTCCATCGCAAACCGCGCCATGCCCAACATGTCGGCGGTGTCGTCAAAGATCACCACGCCCGCGTGCCCGATCAGCCCGCCTGCCCCGTCGAAGGGTTCATAGGCAAAGGGCGTGTCGAATTTCTCGGGCGCGAAATATGCACCGAGGGGTCCGCCAACCTGCACGGCCTTGACCGGGCGACCCGACGCGGTGCCGCCCGCGACATCGTTCACGAGTTCCCCGAGCGGCAGGCCAAAGGCGGTCTCGAACAGGCCACCGTGTTTCACATTGCCCGCGATCTGGATCGGCATCGTGCCCTTTGAGCGGCCCAGGCCGAAACTGGCGTAATGCTCGGCGCCCTTTTCGAAAATCACCGGGATCGTTGCGAGCGAGATGACGTTGTTCACCACGGTGGGCCGGCCAAGAAAGCCTTCGAGCGCAGGCAGCGGCGGCTTGGCGCGGACCACACCGCGCTTGCCTTCGAGCGAATTGAGAAGCGAGGTTTCTTCACCGCAGACATAGGCGCCCGCGCCGACGCGGACCTCGATATCAAAGGCGTGCTCCGAATGAAGAACGGCGCCGAGGATATTGTTTTCACGCGCAATTCTGATCGCGGCTTCCATCACCTCGATGGCGTCGGGATATTCTGAGCGGAGGTAGATGTAGCCCTTGGTTGCACCAACGGCGAGGCCTGCAATCGCCATGCCTTCGATCAGGCAGAACGGGTCGCCCTCCATGATCATGCGGTCGGCGAAGGTGCCACTGTCGCCCTCGTCGGCGTTGCAGACGATGTATTTCTGCAGGCCGTCGGCATTGCGCACCGTCTCCCACTTGATGCCGGTGGGAAAGCCCGCCCCGCCGCGCCCGCGCAGGCCGGAGGCGGTGACCTCGGCCACGATCTCGGCGTCGGACATGGCGACCGCGCGGCGCAAGCCCGCGAGGCCGCCATGGGCCTCGTAATCGGCAAGCGACACGGGGTCGATCACGCCGCAGCGCTGGAAGGTCAGGCGGTTTTGCCTGGCGTAGAACGGGATTTCTTCGACGGGGCCAAGGGTTTCGGCGGAGCCGTCAAGGATGGCGGGAACATCGGCAGGTGTGGCCGCGCCATAGCCGATACGGGTGCCGTCGCGCGTAACCTCGACCAGCGGCTCCAGCCAGGTCATGCCGCGTGAGCCGTTGCGGATGACCTCCGCCCCGGCGGCTTCGAACGCGGCGGCGACGGCATCTGCGCCGAGGGCCTTGGCGGCAGCATCGCGTGGCACGTAGACTTTCATCTTGTCATCCTGACGGGCCTTCATGCAGAGACCTCCGACACCAGCGTCTCGGCGGTGACGCGGCCGCGCACCTGCCCGTTGACCATCGCGGCCGGGCCACAGGCGCAGAGCCCGAGGCAATAGACCGGCTCGACCGTGATGCGCCCATCGGCGGAGGTGCCGTGCCAGTCGAGGCCAAGCATCGAGAGCACCTTGTCGGAGAGCGCATTGGCGCCCATCGCCTGACACGCCTCGGCGCGACAGATCTTGAGCACGTGCTGGCCCGCCGGTTCGCGGCGGAAGTCGTGGTAGAAGGAGATCACGCCGTGCAACTCGGCCTGCGTGATGTTGAGCGCCTCGGCGATGGGCGCGCGCGCCGCGTCAGGCACACAACCGAACGTGGCCTGCACATCGTGCAGGATCGGCAGAAGCGGGCCTTCGAGGGTAATATTCTTGTCGAGGATCGCCTGAATTTCGGCGGTCTCGGACGGGGCGGCTGTGGCTGTCATGGCGAGCTCCGGAGCTTTCGTACTCAGGATGCAGGGTTTTTAATCGCGTTTCAATATTGATATCCCGTCAGTCGATTGAAAATACCAATGTATGCAATCGGACATGTACCGGTCGAAATCCGACATGTTGCCGAGATTCAGCCCGAAAAATCGGCCATGGTGCGGGTTTCGCGGATCAGCGCCTCGATGATCGGCGTGTGGGGCTCGCGGTAGGGCGCGACGAGGCCGACGGAGTGGTCCATGCCGCCGCCCTCGATCGGGCGGATCGCCAGATGCGGTTTACCGGCGCACAGGAAATGCGCCATGTCATGGGGCAGCACGGTGACCCAGCCGCCCGCCTCGACATGGGCCGCCAGGACCACGGTGGAGTTCGATTCGACCTGCGCCTCGGGGGAAATCCCGGCCTCCATGAAAGCTTCGTTGATGATCCGTCGATTTTGCATGTCGGGCGTCAGAAGACAGATGCGTTCGCCGGCCAGATCCTCCCACTGGATTTTGTCCTGCAAGGCGAGATCGCTGTCGCGGTGGGCCACGAGAGTGTAGCGTTCGCGATAGAGCGGCTCAACCGAGACGCGCCCGAGCGGTTCGTTGTCAAGATAGGAGAGACCGGCGTCGATTTCGAGATTTTCCAGCATTTTCAAGATCTCGACCGAGGTTCGGCTGAGGATGGTGAAGCGCACGTTGGGGTGGGCCTGCGAAAACTGCGCCGACAGCCGCGCGGCCCAGGTCAGCGCCGTGGGAATGACGGCAAGTCGGACAATCCCGCTGAGGCCATGGCGGGCGGTGCGCATTTCCTGCCGGAAGGTGCGGGCATCGCTGACCAATTGTCGGGCCCAGACCAGCGCCCGCTGCCCCTCCGGTGTCAGGCCGCCATAGCGCGAGCCGCGAAAGATCAGCTGTACGCCCAAGCTCTCTTCCAATTGCTTGATGCCGGTGGAAAGCGTTGGCTGGGTCAGGCCAAGGCTTTCGGCGGCGCGGCCAAAGTGACCTTCGCGGGCCACGGCGATGAACATTTCGAGCTTGTTGATCATACAAGGCTTTTGCCAATCGCAGACGCTATGTTCAATCGAAAATTCTGATCGATACCACAGCGGCCCGGGTTTTCCCGCGCATCCATGCCGAAAGCCCGCCGCCCTTCCCCGTACAGCCACCCTCGCCAACCCGGCCCTGCGCCCTATCTGGCCGGTCACCGAAACCAGGCGCCCAGACCGCGGCGCGCCGTGGTAATGTCGACAAGAAACAACGGGTCCGAGGCATGAGCGAAACACGTGCGGCACCGCGCCATCGCTGGCGGCTGTGGCTGGCTGGGGCCTTTGCGCTGCTGCTGACGGCGGTCGCGATCTGGGGTGCGCGTGATCTGGAGGTCGAGGCCGATGTGATCGGCGCGCTGGAGGGCAACAGCCAAGGCTTTCTCGATTACGCCCGGTTCCAGGACCGCTTCGGGCTGGGAGTGTCGGACGAGGCGCTGTTGGTGCGCGCGCCGGATCTGGCCGATGAAGACGCCTTCGCGGCCTTGGAAAACCTGATCCTCGATCTGCAATTCAGCGACGGCGTGGCGGAGGTGGTCAGCCTGTTCTCGATCCCCGCCGAAGGGGTCACGACGCCGCTGATCCTGGCCGATCCGGACGCGCCATTGGCCGCGCGGTTCGAGACATTCCTGGGGTCCGGCTCAGCGGCGCAGGCGCTGGTGAGCGATGACCGGAGCGCGGCGTTGTTGCACGTGATCGCCGCCGAGGGCGTGGCGCCGGGCGCCTTGGCAGAGCTTCTGCCCGAGCTGACGGCGGCGGCGGCCCCGCTCGACGTCCGCGCAGTGGGTCAGCAGGCGGTGGAGCGCCAGATCTCAACCAGTTTGATCCGGGATCAGGCGGTCGTGACGCCCCTGGCGGTGCTGATCTGCATCCTTGTGGGATGGTATATCGTGCGCTCGTTCCGGGCGATCCTCGTTTGCGCGGTGCCCGCGATCTGCGGCGTGTTGTGGTTCACCGGGCTTCTGGGCTGGTCGGGGCGCGCGCTGGACCCTTGGTTGGCGACGCTCCCGACGCTGGTGATGGTGCTGGCCTTCGCGGACACGCTGCACCTGTTTTATGCCAGCCGCGAGCGCGGCATGGGCCTGGACCGGGCCCTGCGTGAGGTCTTGCCCGCGGCCTTCATGACGTCGCTGACCTCGGCGCTGGCGCTGGGGAGTTTCGGCTTCGTGGGCACGGATGCGCTGCTGGGGCTGGCGTTCTGGGGTCCGGTGGCGGTGGCCTGCGGATTTGCCGCCGTCTGCCTCGTGTTCCCGATCCTCGCGCGGCTGTTGGCGCAGGAGGCGCTGCCGGATTTGCGGAGATTCGATGGCGCGCTCCGGCCCGCGCGCGCAGGCCTGCGGCGGCCCGGCCTTGCGGTGGCACTGGGGGCGTTGGTGGTGCTGGCATTTGTGCCGACGCTGAATCGGGCGGCGCCGACCTTTTCGCTGTCGGAACATGTGCGCGACGCAAGCCCGCTTGGGCAGGACCTGATCTACATGGAGGCGGAGGGGCTTGGCTCCGCGTCGTTGTTCGTGGTGGTGGACGATGCCGATGGCACGCCGGGCCTGTCAGAGGCCGACGCGCCGGGATTGGCCGCCGTGGCCGAGATTGCCTTCAGCGGCATCGGCGAGATGTCGGAGGGCACGCCGCAGATGCCCGAGCGGTTCCAGGCCGAGGACCGCATGGCGTTGGCGTTACCCGTTTTGCTGCCGCTTGGCACGGAGCCGGAGCAGTTCGGCGCGGAACTGGAGGCGCTAGAGGCCGCGCTGAGCGAGACCGGCATGGGCGAGATGACCGAGCTGGCCGGGCAATCGCTTTTGTCGCACGAGGTGGTGCCGGAGACCGTGGCGAGCATGCGGCAGAGCTTTTACATCGCACTTCTGGCGATCCTGGCGGTGGTGGCGATCTCGCAGCGCTCGTTGGTTTTGGCAATGCTGGCCACGGGGGTGAGCGCGATGCCGATGATGGCGATCGAGGCAGCCCTTGTCGTGACCGGTCAGGGGATGACGATGACGGTGGCCTTCGCGCTGACGGTGGCGTTCGGGATTGCGGTGGATGACACGATCCATTTCCTGAACCGGTGGCGGTTGGCCAAGGGGGACGTGGACGCGCGGGTGGCCGAGGCGCTGGCCCATGCGGGCCCGCCGATGGTGGCCTCGACCCTGATCATGTCGCTTGGGTTCCTTGCCACCGTGGTCAGCGCGACCGCGAGCCTGCCGGTATTTGGCGCATTCGTGATCTTCTCGCTCTGGATGGCGTTGCTGGTTGACCTAGGCTTTCTGCCGTCCCTGATACGAATGGTGAAACGATGACGTTGAAGACACTCCTCCTGAGCGCGGGCCTTGCGGTGCTGGCGATGCCGGCGGCGGCCGAGATCGCGGCGTGGATGTCGGGCGAATGGCGCACCAATGCGCGCCTGACAGCACCCGACGGGGCGCAATTGCGGATCCGCTGTACGTTGGAGGCGGCGGCGGCTTCGGCCAGCGATTGGACCGGCACGCTGGGTTGCGCGACCGTGCAAGGCCGGTTCACCGGCGAGTGGCAGATCGCGATCACGGGCGGCTCCGCCTCGGGTCAGGTGGTGTTCTCGGGCGCCGCGTCGGACGTGGTTGCTGTTTCCGGCACGGCGTCGGATGCGCGGGTCGATTTGGCGTCGGGCGATGGGCAGGGCGTGGCCTTTGCGCCGGGCACCGATGGCGCGCTGATCGTGGAGATGCAGGCGCTGGGGCCGCAGCGCCTGACCGGGGCGTTGTCGTTCGAGCCGCGCTGACCTGTTGCAGAAATGACCTCCCCCTGTTGGTGTCTTTCTGTCCATGCCCCCTGAAATCATGTTGCCGGTCCGTTGCGCGTCGTTGTGCGGGCCGGGGGTGCCCCGTAGGCTGCAGCCCTAAGCGGCCGACACACGCACCGCACCGGGGAGACGCCGCATGGCCGAGGCCAAACAGGACATCGACACATCGACCGGTTTGGACCCTTCCCTGTTTTTCGTGGGGATCGGGTCGTCGGCGGGCGGGCTGGAAGCCGCGTCCTCGCTGGTACAGAACTTGCCGCCCGATGCGAACGCGGTCTACGTGCTGGCGCAGCACATGTCGCCAACGCACAAGAGCCTGCTGACGACGCTGATCTCGCGCGAGACGCCGTTGCCGGTGGTCGAACTGAACGGCACGACGAAGCCCGTGGCCAACACGATCTTCATCACGCCACCGAATTCGGACGTGATCCTCGAAGACGGGATGCTGAAATTGGTGGAGCCGAGCGGGCACAGCGCCTCGCCGAAACCATCGGCAGACCGGCTGTTCAAATCCATGACCGAAGAGGCCGGAGAGCGGACCGTCGGCGTGGTTCTGTCGGGTACCGGCAGCGACGGAAGCTACGGGATCAAAGCGATCCGTGAGGCCGGTGGCATCACCATCGCGCAGGACATCGCGACGGCGAAATACGACGGCATGCCCGCCTCCGCCGCCGAGACCGGGTGTATCGACCTGACGCTGTCGCCCGAGCAAATCGGCCAGCACCTGACCAAGATCCTGGCGCAGCCGCGCGATTTCGATCAGTTGCGCCGCCTCAACGAGCGCCCCAGCAAACTGTCGGATATCTTTCAGATCCTCCTGGCGCGCACTTCCGTCGATTTTCGCGACTACAAGGAGGCCACCGTCACCCGGCGCATCAACCGGCGCATGGCGGCCCTCGATATCAACGATTACGACGATTACATTTCGTTCTGCCGCACCTCGGTGACCGAAGTGGACGCGCTGTTTCGCGACCTGCTGATCTCGGTCACGCGGTTTTTTCGCGACAAGACCCAGTTCGACCAGCTGCGCGGCGAGTTCGAACATATGGTCAAGGACCGCGATGTCGGGCATCTGCGGCTTTGGGTGGCGGGCTGCGCCACCGGCGAGGAGGCCTATTCCATCGCGATCATGCTGGCCGAAGCGCTTGGCGGGCTGGACCAGCTGCGCAAGTCCCGGGTGCAGATCTTTGCCACCGACATCGACGACCGCGCGCTGGAAGTGGCACGGCGCGGGGTCTACCCGATCACGGCGGCCGCGGACATTCCCGATGACCTGCTGGAGACCTATTTCACCATCCATGACGGCCGGATCGAAGTGGTGCCCGAGCTGAAGGCGATCACGCTGTTCTCGCTGCATAACATCTTCCACGATCCGCCATTCCTGAACCTCGATTTCGTGAGCCTTCGCAACGTGTTGATCTATTTCAACACCGCCCTGCAGGGCCGCGTCCTGCACCGGATGCATTACGCGTTGAACCACCATGGGCTGCTGTTTCTGGGCACGTCGGAGACGGTGGGGAACATGGAAACCCTGTTCGAGACCCGCGCGGGCAGCGAAAAGATCTATTCCAAGCGCCGAATGGGCCAAAACTCGGTCCCGGCCTTTGATACGGGCAACACGTCCTTCGGGCGCTGGACGCCGACACCGAGCCTGCCGCGCCCCGGCCAGGCGCCGATCCCGCAGGTCTCGCCCCATGGCACCTTCGATGCGCTGGCCCGCGTTGTGGCGGCCAACGGTTTCATCGTCACGCGCGGTGGCGAGATGGTGCGCATCATCGGCGACATCTCCTCGTTTACGCAGATGACCGAAAATGCGCCGCTGTGGATCGGTGTGCGCAACCTGCGCAGGCCGCTGCGCGACGACATCGCAAGCCTGTACACGACCGCGCTCAAGAGCAAGGCGCGCCGGGCGGGTCGCTGGCAGAGCCTGGAAGGCGAGGAGGCCACCGAAGTGCGCGCCGTGTGCTACCCGCTTCCCAGCACGGATTACGGCGAGGATCACGTTCTGGTCGCGATCGAGACGCGCGCCACGGAGGTGCAGGTCACGAATGTCGAGGACCTCAGCCGCGATGAGCAACGCGACTACATCCGTCAGATGGAGTTTGAGATCAGCCAGACGCGCGAGGCCCTGCAACAAACGGTCGAGGAATTGCAGACCTCCAACGAGGAATTGCAATCCATCAACGAAGAGATGCAATCGACCAACGAAGAGCTTCAGGCCACCAACGAAGAGCTTGAGACCTCCAACGAAGAGCTGCAATCGACCAACGAAGAACTGATCACGGTGAACGAGGAATTGCAGGTCAATTCCGCCGAGCTGCAACGGGTCTCGACCGAGTTGGTCGCCACCTTGGAGGTGGTCCCCTTCCCGGTTCTGGTGATCGATCAGGCGTTGATCGTGCGGCGCGCGTCGCAATCGGCGATGACGCAGTTCAAAATCAACGACCTTCCGCCGACCGGTGTGCACCTGTCGCAATGCGCCCTGCCCGAAAACAGCGCGCAACTGGCGGCGGTGTGCAATGAAGTCTTCCGGTTGCGCGAGGAACAAGTCCTGCAATTTCAGGCTGATGGGATCGACAAGCGCCTGACCGTGACGCCATTTCGCAACCAGACCGACGAAGTGCTCGGAGTGGTGGCAACATTGATCGACGCTTCGGCCCATGATTGACGGGCGCGTTCAAGCGTTGCGGTCCGCAGTGACGGAGGGATAGCGAGACGCGACATCGCGAACGCGTTACCAAGAATTAACGATTCATTAAATCAAATGTTATAATTAGTCTTTTTAATCATGTTTGCCCTGGAGTCCCGTTTGCCCGATCATTCTTTCAAAGACGGGCTTTCCATCACATTGTCCCATGCATCCCGAGATGGCCCTTGGGTTCCCGTGGCGATTGTGATCTCGAAGCCCGAACATCGGCATCGGATCACCTTTTCCAACGAAAAGCCGATGGACGAGGTGTTTTGCTGTGAAATCAGTGACCGTCTGACGCAGGTTCTAGCCGAGTTTCGGGACAGGACAACGAACGGTGTGTTTTCCAATCCCGACGAGGAAATATGGCTACCGGGTCTGTCGCTGCGGCAGCTGCGGGTGCTGTATTCGCATCACGCCGACAAACCGGCGCGCGCGCTGGTGCGGTTCGCGGCGATTGCCGGCAATCCGCACCGCGCGTTGAAAACCGAGGACGGGTTCAGTTATCCGCTCGAGGCGCTGACCAGTCAGGTGTATCGCGATGCGCTGGATTGGGTGCTGCTGCCGGCCGTCAATATTGCAACGCTCAACGAAATGTCGGTGTTCACCGAACCGCAGGACAGCTGCATCGGCGCGTCGCTTGAGACGTTGCGGACCTCCAAGGATCGGCTGCTGTTCCAGGTGGAGCTGGTCAAGCGCGAGTTGAACCGGCTGGAACGGCGATCCTATTCGCAGCAGCTGGAAAACCAACCCTTGCTGGCGGCCGAGCCGGAACAGACGGAGTTTCGGACCCTGCGCGCGCTGCGCAAGCTTGGCGATCAGGGCACGCCGTAACCGCCACCGCCGGGGGTGTGCATGACGAAGGCATCGCCCGGTTCAAGTTCCACCTGATCGTTGCCCTGCAAGCGCTCCACCTGCCCGGTGGCGCGATGGACTTCGTTGATGCCGACCCCGCCCTCGCCGCCGCCCGCCACGCCATGCGGGGCCTCGATGCGGTGCGAGCTGAGCGTCGTGACGGTGGTCGCTTCGTCAAAGCGCAGACGCCGGGTGATGCCTTCGCCGCCACGCCATGTTCCCGCGCCTGCGGAGTCCTGCCGGATGGCAAATTCTTCTACAAGAACCGGGAAGCGGTTTTCCAGAACCTCCGGATCCGTCATGCGGGTGTTGGTCATGTGCGAATGCACGGCGGAGGTGCCGTCAAAGCCGTCCCCCGCCCCGGTACCGCCGCAAATCGTCTCGTAATTCTGGTAACGGTCGTTGCCGTAGACGAAATTGTTCATCGTGCCCTGCGAGCCCGCAATGACGCCAAGTGCGCCATAGAGCGTATCGGCGATGGATTGGCTGACCTCGGTGTTGCCGGAAATGACGGCGGCGGGATAGGCCGGGTTTATCATCGAGCCTTCCGGCACGATCAGGTTGAGCGGCTTCAGGCAGCCCTCGTTCATCGGGATGTCCGAGCCCACCAGCGTGCGGAAGACATAGAGGACCACGGCGCGGCAAATCGCCAGCGGCGCGTTGTAGTTCAGCGCGCTTTGCGGCGAGGTGCCGGTGAAATCAAGCGTCGCCTCGCGCGCCGCTTTGTTGACGGTGATCGCGACCTGGATCTGCGCGCCATCGTCCATCGGGTAGGTGAACGCGCTGTCTTTCAGCACGTCGAGGACACGGCGCACGCTCTCTTCGGCATTATCCTGCACATGGCCCATATAAGCGTGGATCGTGGCGAGGCCGAATTGGCCGGTGATCTTGGTCAACTCGCCGACGCCTGTGGCATTAGCCGCGATTTGTGCGGCGAGATCAGCCATGTTCTCGTCGATGTTGCGACAGGGATAATCACCCGAGGCGAGAAGCGCGCGCGTCTCGGCCTCTTGCAGAACGCCTTGTTTGACCAGTAGGAAATTGTCGATCACAACGCCTTCTTCGGTGATCACACGGCTGTCGGGCGGGGCGGAACCGGGGGTCTTGCCGCCGATATCGGCGTGGTGCCCACGCGAGGCGACGGTGTAGAGGATGTCCTGGCCCGCCGCATCGAAGACGGGGGTGATCACGGTCACATCGGGCAGATGGGTGCCGCCGTTGAACGGGTTGTTCATCATGAACACGTCGCCGGGCCGGATCTTCCCCGCGTTCAAGCGCAATATAGTGCGCACCGATTCCGACATCGAACCGAGATGAACCGGGACGTGCGGCGCATTGGCCACCAGATCGCCGCGTTGATCGAAGATCGCGCACGAGAAATCCAGCCGTTCCTTGATGTTCACGGAATAGGCGGTGTTCTGAAGCGTGGCCCCCATCTGCTCGGCGATGGACATGAAAAGGTTGTTGAACACCTCCAACATGACCGGATCGACCGCCGTACCGATGGCCTCGGCGCGTTCCAGCGGCACCACGCGTTCCAGTAGAAGATTGCCGCCCGCCACGCAGGTCGCGCGCCAGCCGTCTTCGATCATGTTGGTGCCGGTGGGCTCGGTCAGGATCGCGGGGCCATCGACGTGATCGCCAGGCGCCAGCGTGGCGCGATCCACAAGCGGCACATCGCGCAGCGCGCCGCCGGTATGCAAGGGCACATCGACAGGCGCGCGTGCCGCGCCGTCGGGATCGGGCATCGACACGCCTTCGCCGGTTTGGCCGACGGCCTCGGCGACCAGCACATCGAGAAGCAGGTCAGAGGTGTCGGGCTCAAAACCGAAACGTTGTTTGTGAGCCTCAACGAAGGCGGCGGTCATTGCCTGCGCATCGCCAAAGGGCACTTCGAGCGTCTGCTGCGCACCGCGGGGGCGGATGTGGGCGGTGGCGATGATCTCGATCCGGTCAGGCGCCATGCCCTGCCCCGCAACCTCGGCGCGGGCCAGATCGGACAGGGCGGCCATATCGGCGCCTGCATCCTGGGCGATCGGCGCGCCGATCTGGCGTTCCTTCATGGCGCGGATATCGGCCAGCCCCATGCCAAAGGCCGACAAGACGCCAGCGAAGGGATGGATGAAAATCCGTTCCATTCCAAGGGCATCGGCGACAAGGCAGGCGTGTTGCCCCCCGGCCCCGCCGAAGCAATTCATCGTATATTGCGTGACGTCATAACCGCGTTGGACGGAAATTTTCTTGATCGCATTGGCCATGTTCTCGACCGCGATGCGCAAGAACCCCTCGGCCAGATCCTCGACCGATTTATCGCTGCCGATCTCGGCGCGCAGGGCCTCGAACTGCGCGCGCACCACGTCGGCGTCGAGCGGCTCATCGCCATTGGGGCCGAACACGGGCGGGAAATGCGCGGGCTGGAGCTTGCCCAGAAGCACGTTGCAATCGGTCACGGTGAGCGGCCCGCCGCGCCGGTAGGCCGCCGGTCCGGGGTTCGCCCCGGCGCTTTCCGGGCCGACCTGCATCCGCCCATCGCGGTAGCTCAGGATCGAGCCACCGCCCGCCGCAACCGTGTGGATCGACATCATCGGCGCGCGCATGCGCACCCCCGCCACTTCCGTCTCGAACGACCGCTCATATTCGCCCGCATAGTGGCACACATCGGTCGACGTGCCGCCCATGTCGAACCCGATCAGCTTGTCGTGACCCAGCGCCTGCGCCGTGCGGACCATGCCGACCACGCCGCCCGCAGGCCCCGACAGGATCGCATCGCGGCCCTGAAACAGGCTCGCATCGGTCAACCCGCCGTTCGATTGCATGAACATCAATCGCGTATCGCGACCCAACGCGGAGGACACCTGATCCACATAGCGGCGCAGGATCGGCGACAGGTAGGCGTCGACCACGGCCGTATCGCCGCGCCCCACCAGCTTGATCAGTGGCGAGGCCTCATGGCTCAGCGAGATCTGCGTGAAGCCGACCTCTGCCGCGATCTGACCGAGCGTCGTCTCGTGGTCCGGGAAACGGTAGGAATGCATCAGCGCAACGGCGACGGAGCGGTAGCCCGTATCATGGGCCGCCTGCAGCGCGGCGCGGGCGGCGGCGGCATCGAGAGGGGTCTCGATATTTCCCTCCGCATCAAGGCGTTCGGTGACTTCGACGACATCCTCGTAGAGCAATTCCGGCAGCTCGATGTTGAGATCAAACAGGCGCGGGCGGTTCTGGTACCCAATCCGCAGCAAATCACCCAGACCTTGGGTGATCAACAAAAGCGTCCGCTCCCCTTTGCGTTCCAACAACGCGTTGGTGGCGACGGTTGTGCCCATCTTCACGGCGTCAACCGCACCATCCGGGATCGCGTCATCGACCCCCAGACCCAGCAGCGTGCGCACCCCGTGCACGGCGGCATCGCGATACGCCTCGGGGTTCTCCGAAAGCAGTTTGTGCGTGTGCAACGCGCCCGAGGGATCCTTGGCCACGATATCGGTAAAGGTGCCGCCACGGTCGACCCAGAATTGCCAGCTCATTGGATGGTTCCTCTTGGTGTGCGGCCCGGTTGGACCGCATTGGTGTGTTCAAGACAAGGGGCCCGCGCGCTATTGCAGCGCGTTGGGCAGCCACAGGGCGAGTTGCGGGAAGGCGATCAGCGCAAAGGCCATGGCCAGCATCACCAGCGCGAAGGGCGCGGCCCCCAACATGACCTCGTTGATGCTGCCCGAGCGGCGCGCGCCCTGCACGACGTAAAGGTTGAGGCCAACGGGCGGCGTGATCAGCGCCATCTCGATCAGAACGATCATCAGGATGCCGAACCAGATCGCATCATAGCCCTGCGCAAGGACCATGGGCACGATGATCGGGATGGTGACGACCATCAACGACAGCGTCTCGATGAAGAACCCCAACACGATGTAAAGGACGACAACGGCCAGGATGAAGCCGGTGGGGCCGAGGCCCAGACCCTCCATGAAGTCCGTCAATTCACGGCCCAGACCCGCCGAAGACATGGTGAAGTTCAAAAACGACGCGCCGATGATGATCAGCATGATCATGGCCGTGATCTTGACGGTGCCCAGAAGGCTGTCGCGCAGCATGATCCAGTTTATGCCGCCAAACGCGCCCGCAATCGCGAAGGCGCCCAAAACGCCCACCGCCGCCGCCTCGGTCGGGGTGGCCCACCCGCGATAGATCGAGCCCACGATCAGGCCGAACAGGATCAGGATCGGGATCAGGTCAAGAAGCGCGCGCATCATCTGCGGGAACGGGAAAAGGCGCCGTTGCCCGCCAAGATCGGGCCGGATCACACAGATGATCGCGGCCACCGCCATGAAGGTCAGCGCAAGGATAAGGCCCGGGATCAGCCCCGCAAGGAACAGCTGCGGGATCGACGATTGGGTCAGAAACCCAAACACGATCAGGTTGATCGACGGCGGGATCATGATGCCAAGCGTGCCGCCCGCCGCAATCGCACCCGAGAACAGCTTGGGGTCATAGCCCAGTTTTTCCGCCTGCGGCATGGCCACGGTGGCCACCGTCGCGGCGGTCGCCACGCTTGACCCGGAGGTGGCCGAGAACATCGTCGCGGTGGCGACATTGGCGTGGACCAGCCCGCCGGGCAGCCAGCTGACCCAGCGGTCGAGGGCGGCATAGGTGCGGGTGGCCACGCCCGAGCGGACAAGGACCTCGCCCAGAAGCACGAAGAACGGGATCGCGATGAGCGTGGCGGAGTTGGACGAAGACCACACCATATTGCCCAGGCCACGCGTCAGCGGGAAGGTGGAAAAGAACTGATCGACGCCAAACCCCAGCAGAAACAACACGATACCCACGGGGATCGACAGGGCCAGCAGCGCCAGAAGACCGGCGGAGACATAGGTGATCATAGGAATTCATCCTGTTCCGCAAAGACCCCGGCGCGCGCCTCGACCGAGGCGGCCTGGCCTCGCACCAAAAGGCTGAGAATGCACAGCGTCAGCGCGCAGGACACGAAGGCGAACCACACCCAGCCCGCAAACCACGGCACCTGCACCCAGGCCAGTGGCGTGGCCAGCGGCGTGTTGGCGCGGCTGCCGTTGTCGATGGCGCGTTCGACCACCGGCCAGCATTTGATCGCCACCGTCACGACCACGCCCGACAGCACGACCATCGCGAAGACGTCCGATACGGCGCGCATCCCCTGCCCCAGTTTGGCGCGGATCAGGTCGATGCGGATGTGCCCAAGCTCCAAAAGCGCGTAGGCCATGCCCCAACTGGTCGCCAGCGCCATGGCGTAGCCCGCCAATTCCTCCGACCCGCCGAACGACGCGTGGAATTGGCGAAGGATGATGTCGAACACCACGAAACCGGCCATCCCAAGCAGGCCAAGGCCCACCAGCAACGCCACGGCGCGGTTGATCCGGCGCAGGCGGTCGATCAAAACCAATTCCATGATTATGCTTTCTTATCAAGTCTCTAAGGTAGGGTTGCAACCTTGCAACCCTACCTCCATTGCGTCGATCACTCGATGGTCACGCCAACGACTTCACCCACCGAGGCGTTCCAGCGCTCGGCCCAATCGCCGCCCGCGCGCTCGGCCCAATCAGGCAGCACCTGCGTCACAAGAACCTCACGCGCACGCTCGAAATCGGCGTCGGAGACCTCCACCAACGTCATGTCCCGCGCGTCGCCCGCCGTGCACTCGCCATTGCCGGTCAGGCACGCGATATCGTTGACCAACGCATCCTGCGCCGAGGCCCAGGCGGGGTCCTCGAAGCCCGATGCGATCTCGGCCTCGATCGTGGCCTGCGCCTCCGCCGACAGGCCATCCCAACGGTCGGCATTCATCGCGGTCACAACGCTGTCCCAGCCGCCGAGCGGGATCGGCAGAAGATGTGTGGACACTTCCCACCATCCGGCGGAATAGCCCGAGCCCGCACCCGTCACGGCGCAATCCACGACACCGTTCTGCAACGCGCCCGGCACTTCGGAAAAGGACACGTTCACGCCCTCGGCCCCCAAAGCTTCGAGGAAGAGCGCGGTCATTCGGCCCGAGGCGCGGACCTGCAGCCCTTCGAGATCGGCGAGGCTGCTGATCTCGGCATTGCAGAACACGACCTGCGGCGGATAGGGCGCGATGGCGAGAACCTCGGCGTTGAAGCGGTCGCGGAAAATTTCCTCGACCATGGGCCGCGCCGCATTGACCATGGCGCGCGCCTCGTCGGCGGTCAGCGCCAGAAGCGGCACATCGAGGCCTTCCAACTCGGGCGCATCGCCCACGGCATAATCGGCCACCGTCATCGCGACGTCATAAACCCCCTGTCCCAGCAGCGGGTAAATCTCCGACAGGCCCAAACCCATCTGGTTGTGGGTGGTCAGCTCGACATTGAAATCGCCCGCATTGGGAAGCGTTTCGGTCCAGAACGGCGCTTCATACTGGTTGTGCAGCGGCAGCGACGACCAGCTTCCGACGACGTTGAGATCCTCGGCCTGCGCCGCGCCCACAAGGGCGGTTGTGGCCGCGAGGGCGGTGAGTGTCTTTTTCATGGGATATCCTCCTGTTGGATCGTTTATTGGTCTGAAAATATTGTCGTTTCCGCGTCTTCGGCCACGTCCGAGATCAACATATGGCCGGGTGAATGGGTGATGCAGAGCGGCAGCCTCGCCTGAAGAAGCACGTTTTGCGGGGTCACGCCGCAGGCCCAATAGACCGGCACTTCGCCCGCGTTGACCTCCACCGGGTCGCCGTAATCGGGCGCATCAAGCGAGGCGATGCCAAGGGCTGCCGGATCACCCGTCGCAATCGGCGCGCCGTGGGCGTGCGGGAATTTTGCGCTGATGATATGGGCGTCGGCCACGCGGTCGGCAGGGATCGGGCGCATGGTGATGACCATCTCGCCGCCGAAGGGCCCGACCGGTTGCAGCGCGATGTTGGAACGGAACATCGGCACATTGCGCCCCTGTTCAATATGGCGCACCGGGATGCCCGCGCGCATCAGGGCGTTTTCGAAGGTGAACGAGCACCCAAGCGCGACCGTGACCAGATCACCGCTCCAGAGAGCGCGGATGTCGTTGGGCTCATCAACGAGCCTGCCATCGCGAAACACCCGGTATTTGGGCACGTCGGTGCGGATATCGATGTCATGGCCAAGCGTCGGCATCGTCGGATCGCCGGTTTCGCTCACGCCGACGACCGGGCACGGCTTGGGATTGCGCTGACAAAACCGCAGGAAATCCAGCGCGTAGGCTTCGGGCAGAATGGCGAGGTTGCATTGCAGCTTGCCCGGCGCGAGGCCCGCCGTGTGGCCCTGATGCGCGCCGGATCGGATCAGGGAACGGATCTCGGGCGCGGTCCTGCCCTGTCGCTGTGACGGTGGCGTTCTTTGTGTCATGGACGGCTCGGCCATCGCATCCCCCTTTGGTCCAAGCAGAGCGTGGCACGGGCGCGTGCATCTGACCAAATTATCATTTTTGATAGTCAGTGATAGATTTTTTGGATGTCAGGTCGCGTGGGCCGCGTGCCACTGCCCGGCGACGGCCTGCGCCATCTCGGCGGAGGTCTCGATCAGCACACTGCGCGGCTCGGCGAGGTAGGAGGCAGTGAATTCCAGCGGCGAGAGCGGCAGGTCCGGGTCAAATTCGGCAACATCACCGGCGGCGAGAAACGGTGCGGCCAGCACTTTGGGATAGGGCCCCACGGCGATGCCCGCGGCGATCATCCGCAGGCTGGCCGAAAGCGAGGCGGAGGTGAAGACGCGCATCTTCGGCCCGACCAACTGCGCGAGAGCGGAGGTCAATTCGCGATGCGGGCGGGTTTGGCTGGCGTAGGAAATGACCGGAATCCGGGCAAGGTCTACCGGGTCGAGGCCTGCGGCGCGATACCAGTGCAGATCGAAACGCGGCAGGGCGACATTCTTGACCGAAAACGCGCTGACAGGCCCCATCAGAAGCGCCAGATCCAGCCGCCGTTCGACTAGACCATCGCGTAGAGCACCCGAGATATCCACGGTCAGGTCCACATTGACGCTTGGATAAGAGTTTGAGAAGGCTTGTAAAAAGTCGGGCAGCCAGGCCTGGGCGATGGTCTCGGACGCGCCGATGCGAAACAGCCCCTCGACCTGCGCGGCAGAGCCCACGCGATGCTTGATCTCTTCTTCGACGAACAGGATCTGCTCGGCATAGGTCAGCAATTGCTGCCCCTGTTTGGTCAGGATCAGCCGCCCCGGGCCACGGTCGAACAAACTGACCTGCAGCTCGTCTTCAAGGTTGGCGATCCGGGTGGAGACAGCTGGCTGCGATAGATGCAGCCGCTCGGAGGCCTTGCGAAACCCGCCAAGCCGCGCGACCCACAGGAAGGTGCGGATCTGTTCGAATGTCATGCGGGCTCAGTCCTTGATCTTTCGCACCGGGTCCAGCAGGCCCGCGTTGCGCAGCGTCAGGTTCGGATATTCGGGATCGTTGAGGTAGCGGTCGATGGTGAAGCCGCCTTCGAGGGATTCCAGCGCCGTCAGATGCGCCTTGGCATTCTCGAAATCGCCCGATTGCGCGCACAGCGCCACCAATTGACGCCGGGGCGCGATGAAGGTCGGGGCCTTATGGGCGGATTTGTGCGAGGTCTGGCGGGCCTCTTCGAGACGCCCGGCCCCGATGCAAACCAAAGAATGGTATAGGTCCCACAGATGGCTCAATTCGTCATGGGCGGCGGCCACGCGGCAGCTTGACGATATCCGGTAGGCCTGCTCGGCATCGCCCACCGCCGAATGCGCCAGTGCAAGCGTCTGCCGCGCGAAGAGGCTGTTGGCGTTGAGCAACATCGCCGTATTGGCCAGCTCTGCGGCAGGGCGCAGATCATCGTCGAGCATGAACCGGGTCAGCGCGACAAGCGCCACGGCGAGGCTGTTTCCACCCGATTGGCTGAGCGCGTCGGAGGCAAGTTGGTCGACCTCCTCGCGCCATCCCGCCGCATCGCCGTTCACGGCCTCGACCAGCTGCGCCATGCGCACGAAGGCCCGCCAGGCCAGAAACACGCCGTTGTTGTCGACCTCATAGGCGCGTTCGAAATTGGCGTTGGCCTCGGCCAGACCGGTTTCGTTGAGTTGCTTCAATTGACGGCGCGCGAGACTGGAAAACCCCATTGCGGCCGCCTCCGGCCGGGACAGGTCGATGTGACCGACCAGTTTTGCAGGCACCTGCACGGACGCGGCATTGACGATGCGGTGGATCGCGTCCGATTGCAGCAGGTCGGCGGATGTGCCCGTGGCCGACAGGTGGTCGGAAAATAAGACCCGCCCCGATGTACCTTCTTCGATGCGGATGAAGGCGACGGCCTGTCCACCGTCGTGGGCGGTGTCGCAGCGGATTTCGAGATCCGGCGTCAGGCCTGGCGTGGTGCGATCTTCGCTGACGTAGCGCGCGGCGCTGAGGTTCTGTTCGATCCCGCGCGCAACGGTATCGGCCAAGACCCGGCCCACGACATTCTC
This sequence comes from Gymnodinialimonas ulvae, assembly GCF_037543845.1. NCBI lineage: Bacteria > Pseudomonadati > Pseudomonadota > Alphaproteobacteria > Rhodobacterales > Paracoccaceae > Gymnodinialimonas > Gymnodinialimonas ulvae. Next base: position 494,481 of record NZ_JBBIFX010000001.1, on the reverse strand, counting down.
AGTGACCGAGCCGATATTGGAAACCGCGGAGCGAATCGTCACCCGGCCTTTCATCGGCCGGGCCAAGCGTTTCTGCGGCGCGGGCGTGCTTGGGTCATGGCGGCTGCGCGCCTCGGCCAGCCATTGCTCGAACGCATCGTCGCGGACGTCAAACCCTTCGAGGAACCCCCGCCCCGCTTCGCGCAGGGGGCTACCCGGGCAGAGGTCGGTTTCAATCGCCTGCGGGTCGAGCCAAACATCACCGCGGTCCGAGCCCAAGGCGTCGGCGTAATCCCCGAGGGCGGCGCGGATTTCGCTTAGGCTCTGGCGCATCGATCCGCTGGCCTGATGCGGCGCGCGGTCGCTCCAGAGCATCGCCTCGATCCAGCGCCGCCCGCGCCGCATCGTCTCCGCCTCGGCCAGCAGCGCAAGAATGGCCTTCGCCTTCTTGCCCTTGGGCGTCAGATCACGCAGCGCTCCGGAGGCAGCCGGGTCTGCGCCGTGCCCCGCGCCGTGCTCCGCGTCGTGCTCCGCGCCGTGCAACGACACCGAGAAGGTTCCAAAGAACCGGATTTTCAGCCGTCTTTCCAACGCTTGTCCCAAACCGTCCCGTACTCCCGCCCCCATGGAAGCGGAAACGCGCCGCAATCGCAAATTTTTCGTGAAAAAAACTTTAACGCTTGGCGGGAGCTGCCCAATTCATTGACGCTTTGAGGCCGCGGCAAGCATGTTTCCGTTAACGTAAGTTAATGATGCGGTAGGGGGTATCATGGCGACATATGCAGGACGCGCAGGGCGAGCCGGGCGCGCAGGACGCGCGGGCAGAGCAGGACGTGCCGGGCGCGCGGGCCGGGCGGGTCGCGCCGGTCGCGCGGGTCGTGAGGACAGTGGCGAGGCCGATGGCCTGATGGCTTCGGCATTGCTGAGCCACCGCGAAGGCATTGCACCCTATTGGACCGGCGATGTCGATCCAGGCACGACACCTGCCAATCTTCTCGCCGGTCGCACCGCCGGAGAAAAGCTGGAATACCTCTCCGATATCCCGCGTGAAGTGGTCATCGACGATCAGCTTTTCGCGCGCTTTTCCGTCACCGGCAGTGACCTCAACTCCACGTTGATCGCGGGCAATGATCCGCTCGTGACGTTGAACCGGCCCGACAACGCCTATTTCGCGACCACGCAGCTTCCGATGGTGCGCGATGCGGCGGATCTGCGCGCCGACAGGATCGACGAAATCCTGATGCAGACCGAAGACATCACATCGTTTTTCGGGGCGGTTCTGTTGCTCGACTGGTCGCGCAGCGATTGGGTGTTCGAGCTGACCGAAGCGGTCGTGCGGCTGTGTGGCTACATCGAATTTCCGTTCAAGTTCGTGTTTGACGTGCCGCGCCCGTCGCTCATGTCGTCGAAGGTCATGCCGGTCATCGACACGCCGACGCATGGGGCCTGGCCCTCGGGGCATGCGACGGAATCCTTCGCGCTGGCCACAATTCTGGCGGGCTTGGTGGACCGCAAGGCGGGCAACACCGGGCGGTTCGACATGAACGATGCGACGCGCGATGTGAATGGATCGGCGCGGATGCTGATGCGCACGGCGATGCGGATTTCCGACAACCGCACCGTTGCGGGCGTACATTACCCACACGACAGCATTTGCGGTCTGGTCTTGGGTGTCACGCTTGGCGAGGCGCTGGTAAATTGGATGTCGGGCGAGGTCAGCACGGCGAAGCGGACGCTGGACCTGCCGGGGCCCGCGAACCCGATCCATGATCTGAACGAGGATTCAGTGCGCCAGCTTCTGGGCGATGCACACCCCAACGCGGCCCCGCCGCCGGATGTGGCACCGCTCAACACACCGGTGAACGATATCAGCGCCTATCTTTGGCAAAAGGCGCTGGGGCAGATGCCGCATCGGTAGAACGAATGCCGGCGTCGCGGATCAGGGGCGCCGACGGATCGCGGGCGTGTCGGTTATGGTGCGTTGCCCAAGGCGCGGACCCGCCGCCGGATGGGTGATATCGGGCAGGACCTGCCCGCCACGCAACCGCTCCACCAGATCGCGCGCGGCCGTGGCGCAGGCCGTGCTGCTGCCTGAAAGACGCGCATTGCCCGCCGAGCTTAGCCCCGCTGCCGCAATCCCGGGTGCGCCGCGCGCGCGTTCGCTGATCGCGCTGAGGTCGGGGGCTCTGCCGGACCAATCGGCGCCTTCGGCCCCGTAATAGTCCGCCGGTTCAACCACCAGCTGCGCCGCGGCCCGGCGCACCAGAGCGCCGCCAACGGAATAGGCGCGCCGATGCGGGATCGTGGACAGCGCCGAGTTGGTGCCGCGCCGGGTGACGCGCCCTGCCCCCTCGTCGATGCCGTCGAACGCCCGGCTCACCGGATCCCAGATCCGGGTCTCAGCGCCCTCAAGACGGGCCTGCCGTGCGCCGGTGTTACGGTCTGACGGATCGTCATCGCGCTGCACCTGCGCCGTCACATCCATCGCCTGCGTGTCGCAATTTTCCAGCGCGATCCGCCATTGGCCGCTTGCGCAGGTCAGATCGGTATCGGCGCGGAGCCCAACGGTTGGCGCCATTGCCAGAAGCAGCATCGCAGGCTCCACCTGCCCGGGGAAAAGCGGGCGCGGCGGGACGTGATAGAGCCGCCCGACCAGACGCCCGCGATCATCCTTCAGGTCGGCCTGCTGCCCGGGCGCCAGTTGGTGGACCGGGGTCTGCAGGCCCCCGCGCGGCGGGGTGATCGTGATCCGGGCTTGCGCGAGATCCTGCACCGGGCTTTGGTCGGTGAGCCGCATTTCAAGGAAGGACGGCGTGCGATCATCGGGGTGAAGGCGGAGATTGAAGCCTTTCGCCGTCAAAGGATCAACATTGCTGCGCGCGATGACATTGTCGGAATAGCCATTGCCGTAAGGCAGTGTGAGGTGAACGTTGACGCGCAGCGTCACCTCGGCCAGCGTCATAATCCGCGCGATCGCCTGTTCGATGAACGACCGCCCGTTCTTGGGCCCGGCAGTGTAGCCAAGGCTCATGTTCACCACCAGATCGACCGGCACACCGCGCCCGGCCAGAAACGCCGTTTCCACGATCAACCAGTGCAGCCCGATCAGAATGTCGAAGTTGAGCAGTGTGCCGGACGTATCATCAAAGCTTGCAGGGGCGACCTGCACCGCGAGGATCGGGATATCGGCCAGCGCACCGCCAGGATCGGCACCGGCGGCGAGGTCGAGCATATGCGCCCCGTGGCTTTCCGCGCGCGCCAGGCTGTGCCGCGTGCGCGGCGGGTAAAGCGCGTCGGTGGTTTCGCGATAGGCGTCGTAGTCCGAACGGGCGACCGGACGGGTCAACTCGGCGTTGATCTGCGCCTGCGTTTGCACCGGATTTGCGCCGGGCTGTGCCCCGAGCCAAAGGAGTTTTTCGAGGCGGCTGCGGGTGGGCGTGCGCCGCGTGCGCCCGTGCAATGCACCGATGCCGTCGTCGATGATCCCGAAAACAAGCGCGGGCGGCACCGAGGCATCGCGCCGCTTGACCCGATTGATCTGCGGCAGGCTGTCGGCATCAATCACGGTGCCGATGGCGAGAATGTCGAAGCGGAGACGGCGTTTCCTGTCCTTGGTCGCGGTGGTGGCCGCGTCCTTGCCGTGTCCGTTGCCGCCGCCCTTGGCCTTGCCGCTGAACCGCTTGCGCCGGTCCAGCCTGCGGTAGGCGATGATTTCAACGGGCTCGTTCGGGGCGTCGAGAAGGTCGTGGAACTGCCGTTCGATCCGGGGAACGTGGAAGCCTTTGTCGCGCCCCAGCGCCTTGGCGCGTTTGAAAAAATCTTTGGCCTCCCGCGGGTTGGCAGGGGTTCCGTCAGCGCCCAGGATACGGATGAAGAGCGGCTCCCAACAGAGCGACAGATCGACCGCCGCCGCATCTGTCAGCCCCGCCAGTTCCAACGCCCAATCGTTGTAGCCGTTCCATGCGTCCGTCGTGCCCATGATACCCCCCGATCCGCTGTGCGCCGTTGCCCCTCACTGTGCCGTCACCTCGCGCCAGCGATCAACGCCTCAGATTGCGCAGGATGGATATTCACGGAACTCTAACACTAAGGCGTCCGGCCTTCACCTTGAAGGCCGGGCGCGCGCGACGCGCATATACCGCACGGCGCTCGATCAAAAACTGTGGGTCAGGTGTTTGGCCGAACGCTTTGGACCGTCCAAACGCAGATCGGGGACCGCCTCACTCAAAGCGATCCCCGACCCAAAAGGGTTTCGTTATGAAAAAGCGACGGGTCTGTGCCTCGGAAGTAAGTGGCCCGGAAATGGACCTGAGGGAGAGGGAAGCGGCAGAACTCCAAATTTAGTCAACACCGGGCAAGTGAAAGGGGTCCGGCGACACGCTCACCATGGCACGGGCGCGTGAACCAACCGCAAGCTGTGCGTGAAAGCTGCGTGAAATCGCACAATCGTTTCGGAAAATTTAACCGTTAAGGTCCTGCAAGAGGCGGCCATGTTTGCGGGTCTCGGCCAAAAGCTGGCCAAATGTGGCGATACCCATGCCCTCCAGCATCGGCAGAAGACAGACCAGAACCTCCGCCGTGGCCCGTGCATCGCCAAGGGCCGTGTGGCGGCGATGCTCGGCGATGGTGATGCCGAGCCGGTCGCAAAGCGCGTCCAGCGAATGCTGCGCGCTGGTGCCGAAGACGACGGCGGACAGCAGCACGGTATCCAGCACCGGATGCGTCCAGGTCACGCCCATGCGGCCTTCATCCTTGCGCAACAGACCGATATCGAACGGCGCATTATGCGCAACCAGAACCGCATCGCGCGAAAACGCATGCAAGGTGCGCCCGGCCACCGCGATATCGGGCGCGTCGATCACATCCTCATCGGTGATGTGATGGATGCGGGTCGAAGCAGGCGGGATCGGACGACCGGGATCGACGTATTGATCGATGACTTCCCCCTCGACGATGCGCCCGCGCAGAACCCTTACCGCACCGATCTGGATCACCGCGTCGTCCTGCACGGAGAGGCCGGTGGTTTCGGTGTCGAAGGCCACAAATGACAGCTGCGCCAAGGGCGTATCGGCCAGATCGCCCGCGTCTTCCTGCGCCAGCAGATCGAAATCATAGACGAGCGGGCGCGGTGAAATTGCGGGGTCGGCCTCCGACAGGTCGGGCGGGTCGATCAGGACCATATGCCCGCCATCCCGCAACGCCTTGAGCCGCCCGTGAAACACATGCGCGCCCTCGGGATCGGTGAGCCGGAGGGGCACATCGCCGTCGGCGTCCACAAGCGCGCCCATTGCGGCGGTGATCGGATCGGGGTCGAAATAATCTGTCAGGCGCGCCTTCAGGCGCGGCGGCGCAATGCGGGCAAGAGCCGTCGCGGCCTGACTGTCGTATAATACGATCTCGCCGCTGGCATTGAGCAGGATGGTGGCAATCGGGATTTCGCTGAGGATCGCGGTCAGACGCTCGGCCTCGCCCTGCAGGCGCTGGGTCTCGGAGGCGACGCGGGCCTCGGTGTCGCTTTGCACGTCACCGACCCGTTGCGTGAGCGCCTGCGCCGCCGGGGCCAGATCGCCGAGATAGCGCGCCTCGCTCGGGTCGACGCCCGCCCCGCCACCCGAATGGGCGCGCAGGCGCAACTGCGCGGACATGTTCAGGATCGGCTTGGCGACGTTTTCATCAAACAGCAGCCAAATGCCGAGGATCACACCGGTGTTGACGAAGGCAAAGATCACAACCGCCGTCAGCCCCGCAGCCGGGCGCCCGGCCGCAAACCACACCGCCCCAACCGCCACCGCGATCCCGCCGACCGCCAGAAGGCAGAAGAACAGGAAAATGCGCAGGCGCAGGGACAGAAGGTTGAGCATCTCAGGTCTCGCACACCAACGTCAGGATCGGATCATCGGCGGGCATCGCCTCCCATTGCGCATCGGTCACGGAGCCATCGACCCCAAAAGCCGCCCCGTCGATCAGGATCGCCGAGCGCGCACCCGCGCAATCAATCAACATCGGCGCACGATCCACCGGCGACCAGCGCCCGAAGAAATAAAGGTTCGCCAAACGTTGATCCGGCACCGCTTCATTCGTGCGCGCGGTGCCGGTGTCGACCGCGACGAAGCGTTCCACATAGGGAAACGCGCGAGTCCAGGGCCGGAACCAGGAGCTGTTTTCGACGGTCATGGCAATCTCGATGCCGTCGGGCAATTCGGCGGCCGTGCGGTTGAACCAAGTGTATTCGTTGGACACCGTCATCGCGAGCATGCCGAGGCCCGCCGCCACCGGCGTTAACCATTTCGGCAGGCGGCTTCCCGTTATGCGGTTCAGCAGCATCGCGACCCCGGCACAGGCGATCCCGGCAAAAACGGTTGCGATCAATTCGATGAACATCAGGACAACGCTCCCTTTCCCGATCCGGCGGCCGATTGCATGGTCTTTACCACAACAAAAGCATCCCGCAGATGGCTCCGTTCAAAATCCGACAGCGTGGCGGGGTCAAGGTAGTTGTCCGGCGCGTCGCCCGCCTTGATCTGCGTCGCCTGATCCTCAAGGCGCATGGTCGCGATCAGGTCATAGGCATCCAGAAGGTCCGCGCCGCCCGAGGGCGACAGGACACCCGTCTCGATCGCGGCCTCAAGTCTTGCGCGGGTGTTGACGCCCGTCAACTGCCCTTGCAGCGCATAGATCCGGCCCAGATCGGTGATCGGCACGACGCCGTTGTGCTTCATGTCGAGTCGGTTGCGATGCTCGCCCGCGCGGATCGTGGCCAGACCGCGCAAGAGCCCAAGCGGTGGGTTATGCTTCAGCGAATTGGACACCATGTGGGCCACGAAAATCGAATTGGCCGATGCGGCTTTGAGGACATCCTGCTGCAAGCCATCGAAAAGCGTCGCATCGCCGCCGATGGGCCGCAGGTCGAACATGACGGAGGCAAGCATCTGCGCCTCGGGGTTCGGTTTCGCGATCCAGCCGGTGAAATAACTGCGCCACGTGGCAAGCGGCTGCCGCCACCGCGGATTGGTCGCCATCATGTCGCCGGGGCAATAGACGTAGCCGATGGTGTTGAGCCCGTCGCATACAAACCTGGCCAGCGCCTCGAAATAGGGCATGTCGGCCTCGGTCATGTCGTCGGACAGGATCAGGCAATTGTCCTGATCCGAGACGCCGGTTTGTTCCTGTCGCCCCTGACTGCCGCAGGCGAGCCAGAGGTAGGGTACGGGCGGCGGTCCAAGGTCGGCCTCGGCCAGCGTCAGCAGACGGCGCGTGGCGGTATCGGCGATATCGGTGATCAGGCGCGTGACGACCTCGTGCCGGCTGCCACTGCTGATCAATTGCACCAGAAGCTGCGGGATCTCGGCGGTGGCGCGCGCCATTTGCGGGGCGTCGTCCGCCTTGGCAACGCGGCCCACCAGATCGGCCGATGTCATCGCCTGCGCGCGCGTCAGGTCGGTTTGGGTGACGATGCCGACCAGCGCCGCGTTTTCCGTGATCGGCACATGGCCGATGCCACGCTCGACCATCAGGTGCAGCACATCGGTGACCAGCGCCTTGGGCCCAAGCGTCAGCGGCGTTTGCGTCATGATACCGGAGATCGGGCCCATTGGGTCGCGCCCGCCCACGATGACCTTGCCGTTGAGATCACGCAGGGTGGCGATGCCGTGGAAGCGTCCGTCCTGTGCGATGCAGATCGAGGAGATCCCACGCTCCTGCATCAGGGTGGCGGCGTCGCGGATTGTGGCGTCCGGCGTACAGGTCACCGGATCGCGGGTCATCAACTCGGCCACCGGAAGGCTGGCCAGATCACGCGCCCTGCCCTGTGTGCCGCCGGTGCGCCCGGTGCGGTCAAAGAATTTGGCCACGCCGTGATGCTCGGCGATCAGGTGCAACAACACGCCTGCGGGGATGCGGATCGCGGTGACGGCGGAGAGCGCCGTGGCACTGCGGCTGGCGCGTTCATTGCGCAGGATCGCGCGCTCGCCGAAGGAATTGCGGGGCCCCAGAAGCGACAGCGGCGCGTCTTGCTCATCACGCACGTCGACCTCTCCGGCCACCAGAAGGTAGAGAAACTGGATTGTATCGCCCAGGGAAAAGAACCGCTCGCCCGCGGCGACATCAACCACGCTGCATCCCGCAGCCAGCTCCGCCAGATCGCCCTCGGGCAAACCGTCATAGGGATGAACGGAGGCAAGAAAGCGGGTCAGGTCGTCCGAAAGAGGCATGGCATGTCCTGAGAAAAGGGCGCCTGCCCACCCCGAGAGGCGGACAGGCTTTGGTCGTTTGAACCGCGCAATCCCGGTCTCCTCCGGTCGAGATGCCCCGTCTGGAGGGCTGATTGCGCGATGCCGGGTCGGGCCCCGCCACACGTAAACCGTGCGGCGGGGCCCCGGTCGTTTTAGTGATCGGAGGCAGCGCCGGCACCACGCGGGATGCGCACGCTTTCCACCAGATCCTTGATGTGCTGCGGCGTTTCCTTCGTCATGCCGGAGACCACATAGGCCACCGCGAAGTTGACCGCAGCCCCGATGGCGCCGAACGAGGTCGACTTGATCGGGCCCAGAAGCGGGTCAGCATCGGTGAAGGAATTGGTGTCCGGAATGAACAGCCAGCCCTTGTGCAGGAAGATGTAGACCAGCGTCACCACCAGACCTGCCAGCATACCCGCAACCGCACCGGAATTGTTGATGCGCTTGGAGAAGATGCCCATCATCAAAGCCGGGAAGATCGAGGCTGCCGCAAGGCCAAAGGCCAAAGCCACGGTTTGCGCCGCGAAGCCCGGTGGGTTGAGGCCCAGAAGGACCGCCACCACGATCGCCGCCGCCATCGAGATCCGCGCTGCCAAAAGCTCGGACCGCTCGGACATGTTCGGCGTCAACTGCCCCTTCAGAAGGTCGTGGGAGACCGCCGAAGAGATCGCCAGCAGAAGACCCGCCGCCGTAGACAGAGCCGCCGCAAGGCCGCCCGCCGCCACAAGGCCGATCACCCAGCCCGGAAGGTTGGCGATTTCCGGGTTGGCCAGAACCAGGATGTCACGGTTGAAGTTGGTCAGCTCATTGCCTTCCCAACCCGCGGCCGCGGCGCGTTCCTGAAGATCGGGGTTCGCATCGTTGTAGTACTGGATGCGTCCGTCGCCGTTGCGGTCTTCCCAACCCAGAAGGCCCGTGGCCGCCCAGGTGCCCATCCAGGCATATTCGGGATCGTTTTCGATCATCTCGACGCTGACAGCTTCGCCATCGGTGCCATTGGGCCACATCATGTCCGAGATGTTCAGACGCGCCATCGCACCCACAGCCGGAGCCGTCAGGTAAAGCAGAGCAATGAACACCAGCGTCCAACCGGCCGACCAGCGGGCGTCAGACACCTTGGGGACCGTAAAGAAGCGCATGATGACGTGGGGCAGACCGGCGGTGCCGATCATCAGGGACAGGGTGAAGAGCACCATGTTGATGGTCGAGCCATGGGCGGCGGTGTATTCATTGAAGCCAAGATCGGTCACGATCAGGTCCAGCGTCGCCAGAAGCGGTTCACCGTCAGAGGTATTACCGAACAGGCCAAGCGCCGGGATCGGATTGCCCGTCAGCTGCAGCGAGATGAACACAGCCGGGATCGTGTAGGCGGTGATCAGCACGCAATACTGCGCAACCTGCGTATAGGTCACACCCTTCATGCCGCCGAAAACGGCGTAGGCGAAAACCACACAGGAGCCGATGAGCAGACCCCAGAAGGCGTCGATCTCAAGGAAGCGACCGAAGGCAATCCCAACCCCCTGCATCTGGCCGATCACATAGGTGATAGAGGCCACCAGCAGGCAGATCACGGCAACCATGCGCGCGGTCTTGGAATAGAAACGATCACCGATGAATTCCGACACGGTAAACTTGCCGAACTTGCGCAGGTACGGCGCCAGCAGCAGCGCCAGAAGCACGTAGCCGCCCGTCCAGCCCATCAGGAACGAAGAGTTGTCGTAGCCGGTGAAAGCGATAAGGCCCGCCATCGAGATGAACGAGGCCGCAGACATCCAGTCCGCCGCCGTGGCCATACCGTTGGTGACCGGGTGAACGCCGCGACCGGCGGCGTAGAACTCAGATGTGGAACCCGCCCGGGCCCAGATCGCGATGCCGATGTAGAGCGCGAAGGACGCGCCCACAAACAGCAGGTTTAGGGTAAACTGGTCCATGGGGGGTTACTCCTCATCCACGCCGTATTGCTTGTCGAGCCGGTTCATCCGCCAGGCATAGAAGAAGATCAGCGCCAAAAAGCACAGGATCGAGCCTTGCTGCGCGAACCAAAAGCCCAGATCGGTGCCGCCGACGGCGATGCCCGACAACAGGGGTCGCAGCACGATGCCGAAGCCAAAGGACACGACGGCCCAGATCACCAGGCACACGGTGATGATGCGGATGTTGGTCTTCCAGTAGACCGAGTCGTCCCCGGTGGCTGCTGAAGCCTCGTTTGGATTGTCGACCATGACTGTCCTCCTCTTTGTCGTGTTTGGTCGTTTCAAAAAATCGTCGTCCGGCCGCGCAGAGATGCGGGGCCGCGCGATCAGGCGGCCTCTACGATCCGGCTGATCTCGGTTTCGATACTGTCGATATCGCCCATGGCATCGACGCGTTTGAGGGTGCCGCGCGCGCCGTAATAGGCAACCAGCGGCGCGGTCTGTTCGGCGTAGGCCTTGAGCCGCGACAAGGCTGTTTCGGGATTGTCATCGGCCCGGCGCGTCATGTTGCGCGAGCCGCAGCCATCGCAGACGCCCGTGATCGCGGTGGGTTTGAAGTCGTCATGATACCCCTCGCCGCAGCAGCCGCAGGTGAACCGCCCCGCAACGCGCCTGACCATGGCCACATCGTCGACCTCAAGCGAGATCACGGCGCGGATGCCCTGCCCCTTCTCGGCCAGCATGGCGTCAAGCGCTTCGGCCTGCGCGGTGGTGCGCGGAAACCCGTCGAGCACAACGCCCTTGGCGCAATCGCCCTCGGCCAGCCGGTCGGTCAGGATCTCCAGCACGATCTCGTCGCTGACCAGCCCGCCAGCCTTCATCACGGCATCAGCGGATTGGCCCGCTTCGGTGCCCGCGGCCACGGCAGCGCGCAGAAGATCGCCCGTCGACAGCTGGATCGCGCCGAAACGTTCCTCCAGCTTGCGCGCCTGCGTGCCCTTGCCCGCGCCCGGCGGCCCAAGAAGGATCAGGATCGGCGTGGTGCCTGGTGTGGTTGCTCCATCCATGGCTCAATCCCTCCGGTTCATGCGGTTGGCGATCAGATCATCGACCACTTCCGGCTCGGCCAATGTCGAGATGTCGCCAAGCGCGCCGAAATCATCTTCGGCGATCTTGCGCAGGATCCGGCGCATGATCTTGCCCGAGCGGGTCTTAGGAAGGCCCGGCGCCCATTGGATCAGATCGGGCTTGGCGATCGGGCCAATCTCGGTTCGGACCCATGTTTCAAGCTCCTTGCGCAACTCCTCGGTTGGCTCTTCACCCTGCATCAGCGTGACATAGGCGTAGATCCCCTGCCCCTTCACGTCATGCGGGTAGCCAACCACGGCGCTCTCGGCGACCTTGGAATGGGCCACAAGGGCGCTTTCGACCTCGGCCGTGCCCATCCGGTGCCCCGAGACGTTGATCACATCATCGACGCGGCCCGTGATCCAGTAATCGCCATCCTCGTCACGGCGGCAGCCGTCGCCCGAGAAATAGTAGCCTTTGTAGTCGCTGAAATAGGTCTTCTCGAACCGCACGTGATCGCCCCATACGGTGCGCATCTGACCGGGCCAGCTGTCGGCGATGCAAAGCACCCCGTCGACGCCATTGCCCTCGACCACCGCGCCCGACGTCGGCTCCAGCACCACGGGCTGCACGCCGAAGAACGGCTGCTGCGCCGCGCCGGGCTTGAGCTTGGTGGCGAATGGCAGCGGCGTCATCATGTGGCCACCGGTCTCGGTCTGCCAGAAGGTGTCGACGATCGGGCATTTGCCCTTGCCGACGACGTCATTGTACCAGTTCCACGCCTCGGGATTGATCGGCTCCCCCACCGATCCCAACACGCGCAGATCGCTCAGATCATACTTCTCGACCCATTCCGGACCCTTGCCCATCAGCGCCCGGATCGCGGTGGGCGCGGTGTAGAACTGGTTGACCTTGTGCTTTTCGCACACCGCCCAGAAGCGCCCCGCATCAGGGTAGGTCGGCACGCCTTCGAACATGATCGTGGTGCCGCCATTGGCCAGCGGGCCATAGACAATATAGCTATGGCCGGTGACCCAACCGACATCCGCCGTGCACCAGAAGACGTCGCCGTCATGGTAATCGAACGTGTATTCGTGGGTCATCGCGGCGTAGACGAGGTAGCCGCCGGAGCTGTGCACGACGCCCTTGGGCTGCCCCGTGGAGCCGGAGGTATAGAGAATGAACAGCGGGTCTTCGGCGTTCATCTCCTCGGGCGGGCAATCGGCGCTCACCTTCTCTGCCATCTCGTGCAGCCAGTGGTCCAGACCCCGCCGCCAGGCGACTTCCTGACCGGTGCGTTTAACGACGAGACACTGCACTTCGGCCACGACATGCTGCAGCGCCTGGTTGACGTTGTCCTTGAGCTTCGTGACCCGCCCGCCACGCGGGGCGCCATCGGCGGTGATCACGACTTTCGCGTCACAGGCATTGACCCGCGCGCCAAGGGCATCGGCGGAAAAACCTGCGAAAACAATGGAATGAATGGCGCCGATCCGGGCGCAGGCCAACATCGCATAGGCGGCTTCGGGGATCATCGGCAGATAGAGGACAACCCGGTCGCCCTTCGTGACGCCCAGGTCCTTGAGGACATTGGCCATCTTGCTGACTTCGGCGTGCAACTGCCGGTAGGTGATATGAAGCGCCTCATCCTCGGGGCTATCGGGCTCCCAGATGATCGCGGTCTGATCGCCACGCGCGTCCAGGTGGCGGTCGATGCAATTGGCGCTGACATTCAGCGTGCCGTCTTCGAACCAGCGAATGTCGATATTGCCGGGGGTGAAGCTGGTGTTCTTAACCTTGGTAAACGGCTTGATCCAGTCGATGCGCTTGCCGTGCTCTGCCCAGAAGGCATCGGGCGCTTCGATCGACTGCGCGTACATGCGCGCGTATCCGGCCGCGTCCACATGCGGCTTGGGCTTGACCGAACTCGACTGATCGCTGTCACTCATGGTGTGTCCTCCTGCACATTCGAACGGAGGACGCCTCACGCCGAAGCCCACCTCCCTGCGGCTAGGCTACACAAACAGGCAGCAAAAACAGTTTGATCGACATCAAATGCTTTTCATTCGGTAAAGATTAAGGGTTAACAGGCCCCTGTGCGGTTAAGTTTTTTACAACTTTCTGGATTTTTCTGCAATTTCAATGGGGTAGATGCAACTCATGGTTGCTGCGTCACAGATTTGGCATGCCATTGCATACAATATGGCTCCGAAAGACCGCCGCCAACCGCCGCGGCAAATCGTCAGAAAAAGGCAAACGGGCGCCAATAGCGCCCGCTTCACCAATCGGGAACCGGCACAAAACCCTGCGCCCGCCCCGCCGAGTCGCACCTCGAACGTCGCAGCCCTTTATCAGGTCCGCGCGGCTTCGAACTTCGCCCAGGCCTCTGCCAGTTTGTCGATGTCGAACCCATCCTCGCGGGCCGGTTCCAACACGATCGCCTCGGAGGCCATGACCGTCTCGATTGCCGCCTTCAGCGACGGGATTACCGCCTCGGGCACGACGAGCGCGCCATGGCGGTCGGCATGGACCAGCTCGCCCTGCTCAACCTGCATCCCCATAAGCGACACCTGCGTGCCGATCTCGCGCACATGCACGAAACCGTGGCTCACGCCAACCGATCCGGCCAACACCGGGAAGCCCGCGTCGATCACATCAAGATCGCGCATCACCCCGTTGGTGACCGCCCCGGCCAGGCCAAGCCCCTTGTGCACGGCGACATGCACTTCGCCCCACCAACCGGCGATGCAATTGGGGTAGTCCACATCCTCCACCACGGCGCAGGTTGGCCCGTCGCCTTCGGCCATCGACCGAAAGTATTCCATCCGGCGCGCGCGGATCACATCCGGCGCCTCTTGCGGCGGGGCGAGGCCCGCGATTTTAGCGGTGCGGGCCCGGCCCACGATGGGCGGATCGCCGGGTTTGGAGTGCTGCATTGTGCCGCGCGTGAAGCGGTTGAAGCCCCGCTGCCCCTGCGCCACCTCGATGGCGTTGCAGACGGTGGGCGTGTCGACCGCGCGCAGCAGCGCCAGCAGATCGTCGGGGATATCAGCCATTCCAGGTCGCCCCCGCCGGATCGTCGGTTGCCACGACATGATAAAGCGCCGCCTCGCCCGTCATCGACGGATAGGCCGTGTGATCAAGATGCGCCGGCACGACCATCGTGTCGCCCGGCGCAAGCGTGGTCTGACCCGCGGCGTAGGTGTGATTGGCCGCCCAGGACACGCGCCAATGCCCCTTCACCGGCATCAGAACCGAGGCGCGGTCATGCGCGTGCATCTCGGTCGTGGAGGACGCGCGGGTCATCAGGCTGACCTCAAAGCCCGGCTTGTCGCGCAGCATGCCGGCCTCGCCGATCACCTGCACCGGCGCGCGGTCGGCCAACGCCACCATGTCCCAATATCGCGCGACGTAATTCGGCACGACCTCGGCGGTGGTGGGTTCGGGATAGGCCTTCAGTTCTTCGGCGGTGAGCACCGGCATCGGCTTCACGCCCTCGGGCAAGGCCTCGCCCTTCTTGGTGTCGTAAAGCCGCCCCGTCTCGGCCAGGACCAGCCCGTGATCGGCGGCATCCTCGATCACCTGCGGCGCCCAAAGCACGCCGCCGCCCGCATCATCGCCACCAAGCACCGCCATGATCATCCCATAATCATCGCCGATGTTCTCGAACCCGCGGAAAATGCCGGTGGGGATGTTGATGATATCGCCTTCCTCCAGCGTCACCTCGCCCGCATCGCCCCAACGGCCCCAGAAGAACCGCCAGCGCCCCTTGAGCACGAAGAACACCTCCGCGGTACTGTGAATATGCAAAGAGTTGCGGCATTTCGGCGGCTGGCCCGCAGCCCCGATGTTGAAGCCCACCTTGTCGGTAATATGGACATGCTGATCTGCGGATTCCGAGACCCCGCCACCCACGATGGTGAAGTTTTCCTTGCGGTCGCTGCCCGGCGTATGGGCATCGATGAAGGCGGTTTTGCAGGGCTTGAGGTCGCCATAACGGACAATGTTGCGGTCCATTTGAGCGGGGCTGAGGTCTTTCATGTGATCCTCCACGGTTGCGGGGTTGCGGTCTGGCTTGGGCGGCGGCCTGCGCGCCCTTGCTTATGGGATAGGGTCCGGCGCCAACTGACGCAGGAGGTCGAATTCGTTGAATTGCATCCATTCTTCGGTGATCACCTCACCTTCGATCTTGTGCTGGGTGATGCCCCAGATGCGCACCTCGCGGCCGGTCGGTGCGCCGTAAGGGCCGAAGCCGCCATGGGTCGCCGTGGCCGACCAGCGCAGCGACGACCAGGTCGTGCCCTGGTCGTCTTGCATGTAATACAGCGACTCCGGCTCGAAGCTGAGGTCCGGGAACATCGCCAGAAGCGACAGCAATGCGGATTGATATTGCGCGAGGCTGCGGTAGCTGCGGTTTGTCGGCCCCTGGTAATTCAGCGCCGGCGCATAGGCCCGCGTCAGGCGCGACAGCATCCGCCGGTTCCACACATCCTGCGTCATCGAGCACAGGAAATCGGCAACATCAAAGGGCCCATCGCCGCGCGCCGCGCCGTGGGCTGGCTTGCCCTGACCGGGCACCCGCGTGCGGCCCGATGCGGCAAACAGCGGATCAGTTTCGACGCCCGTGGCCCGCGCCGTGACCGCCAGCGCGCGCAGGTCGTAGCCCAACTGCTGCAGCATCGCGCCGAGGTTATATTGCACGTGTTCCTCGAAAATCTCGTTCTCGCGGGCCACGCAATTGGCGATGCACCAGACATTCACCGGCCGCATCGTGGGCGGACCCCAGCGGCTGAACCCGGTATTTGTGCCTTTGATGACAGTGCGATGCGAGGTGTGGAACCCCGTTGCGGCATCACCGGCCCATATGATCTCATCGGCGTAAAGCTTCACATCGGGGAAGGCGTTGATCGTGTGGGTCGTGTCGGCCACGATCTTGTCGCGCCCGTATTGCAGGCCCACATCATCCCACACCCGGCAATTATGGGCATAGGTGTCGTAAATGTAGCCGATGTCCTTCTCTTCCCAGATGCGGTGGGTGATGCGGACGATATAGTCGATAATGTTGACGTATTGGGCCTCGAACCCGGTCATCTCCTGCGCGGTTCCCTGCCCTTCGGCAAGGAAGCGGTCGGTGCCGCCGCGCGTATAATCGTCAAGCGATATGCTCAGATCCCGGGGCATCAGATCGGCCGGGACCGCAAGGATCCCGTTGGCCGATTTCGCCACTGCCGGGACCTTGGCCATCACTGTCCCTCAAGCCGGATACGGTCGCCGGAGTCGGGATCGAAGAGGTAAAGGTGGTCTTCGTCGAGCTTGATACCGACCGTCTCGCCCTGTTCCTTGCGCAGGTGCCGGTCGCCACGCGCGATGACGCGCTGCTTGCCCCATTGCACCGTCAGAAGCGTGCTTTCGCCCGTGTTTTCAAAGGCATAGATCGATACGTCAATGTCGCCCTGCCCGGCATCATGGACGCTCATATCATCGGCACGAACCCCGAGGATGGCGTGTGCGCGGTCGGGGCCGCCGACTTTGATGAGGCGGGTGCCGCCGGTGGTGACGAACATGCCGGATTGCACGGAGCCGTTGATCAGGTTCATCGCGGGGCTGCCGATGAAGCCCGCGACGAACATGTTGGCGGGATCATTGTAGATCTCGTCGGGCGTGCCAAGCTGCTGGATCACGCCGTGGCGCATCACCGCGACGCGGTCGGCCAAGGTCATCGCCTCGATCTGATCGTGGGTGACGTAGACGGTGGTGATCTGCAGCTCGCGCGAGAGGTGTTTCAGCTCGGCGCGCATGGTCACCCGCAGCTTGGCGTCCAGGTTCGACAAAGGCTCGTCCATGAGGAACACTTTGGGCGTGCGCACGATGGCGCGCGCCAGCGCCACGCGCTGCCTCTGACCGCCCGAAAGCGCCTTGGGCTTGCGGTGCAAAAACTCCGTCAATTCAACCTGTTCCGCGGCTTTCTTCACGCGCGGCTCGATATCGGCCTTGGGCACCCCGCGCACCTTCAGCGGATAGGCGATATTGTCGAAAATCGTCATATGCGGATAGAGGCCATAGTTCTGAAACACCATGGCGACATCGCGGTCTTTCGGCAGGTCGTCGTTGACCATGCGGTCACCGATCCAGATCTCGCCGGCGGTGGGGTCCTCAAGGCCCGCGATCATGCGCATCGTGGTGGTCTTGCCGCAGCCCGAGGGGCCGAGCAGGACGAGGAATTCCTCATCGTGGATATGCAGGGACTGATCATCCACACCGACGAAATCGCCCCAGCGTTTGGTCAGGTTGTTGAGGCGAATTTCAGCCATGGGTCAGACCCTTTTTCGGTGACATTTTTCTGTAGTTTTTTTGTAGTTTTTCTGTAGTGCATCGCGCGTTGCCCGAAACGCACGCAGATGATTGAGCGATCAGCGCACCGCCCCCGTCACGCCACAGGCGTACAGATGACGCGGTCATCATCTGACGGCCCCCATCGTCATGCCTTGCACGAAGTACTTCCGGATCGCGAGCGCGAGGACGAACATCGGCAACATGATGATGATGCCCGCCGCCGAAAGCAGGTTCCACAAATCCCCCTCCTCGCCGCGGAAAAGCGCCAGGCCGATGGGCAGGGTCGTGGCCTCGCGGTTGGTCAGGAACAGCGCGAACAGGAACTCGTTCCACGCCAGGATGAAACAGAAGATCGACGCGGTCACGAGGCCGGGCGCGGCCATGGGCAACACGATGTTGCGGATCACCTGCAAGCGTGAGGAGCCATCGACCATCGCGGCCTCTTCAGTGTCCATCGGGATGCCGTCGATGAAACCTTTGATCATCCAGATCGCGAACGGCATGACGATGGCAAGGTTCACGAGGATCAGGCCGATGCGCGTATCCAACAGGCCCAGATCGCGGAACATGATGAAGAACGGCAGGATGATCACGACGGCCGGCACGAATTGCGTGGCGAGGATCACGACAAGGATCGTGGTTTCGAATTTGAGGGTGAAGCGGGAGAAGGAATAGGCGGCCATGGTGGCGATGGGGATCGCGAACACCACGGTGACGAAGGCCACGATGGTGGAATTGTAGAGCTTGGAGCCGAGGTCATAGGGGTCTTCGAAGACGGTGCCGAAATTCTCGAACGTGGGCGTGAAGAACAGGCGGAGCTGATAGACCTCCACGTGGGATTTGAACGCCGCGAGGAAGATCCAGATGATCGGGATCAGCATGATGAAGGCCGCGATCAGGATCAGGATCGTCTGCACCGCGCGCCAGAAGCGTTGCTTGCGCTTGCCGGTCCAGAATTCGGAATTCGCGCCGGTTGTCGGGACTGCGGATTGTTCGCTCATGGCCCTCAGTCCTTCTTGAACACGAATTTGGCGTAGAAATAGGTCAGCACCATCATCGGGATCACCATCAGCCACGCGACCGAGGCGGCGTAGCCGACCTGCCCGTAGCGCGCGGAGGTGATGTAGATGTAGTGGCTGAGCGTTTGGGTCGCGGTGCCCGGCCCGCCGTTGGTGAGCATGTAGACCTGATCGAAGGTCTTGAGGCTGAAGATCGCCTTGAGGATGATGACGACGGCCAGAACCGGCAGAAGCTGCGGCAGGGTGACATCCTTGAAGACGCGCCAGCCCGAGGCGCCGTCGACCTGCGCGGCCTCGATCGTGTCTTGCGGCACGGAGGCCAGCCCACCGATCAGCACCAGCGTCAGGAACGGGATCCAGCCCCAGACATCGGCCATGACGATGACGGCAAAGGCAAGGTCGGGATCGGCCAGCCAGCTCACATCCGCAAGCGGCGGGAAGACCACGCCGAAGAACGCATCGAAGAGGCCAAATTCGGGGTTGAACATGAACCGGAACGACACGCCGATGAGCGCCGGGCTCATCGCGAAGGGCAAAATGAGAAGCGTCTGCACGCCCGAGCGCAACTTGCCGCCCGGGGCCAGAAGCATGGCGAGGCCGAGCGCGAAAAGCGTGGTCAGCACCACGGTCACGACAGTGTAAAGCCCCGTGACATAGACCGAATTCCAGAAGGCGGGCTCGTAAAGGAAGGCCCATTGGTAGTTTTCAAACCCGACGTAATCCTGCGGGAAATTGGCCCGAGAGGACAGGCCGCGCGTCATGGAAAAGCGCAGGCTCTCGATCAGGGGCCAGACGGCGGTGGCAAAGACCACCAGCACCGCTGGCACGACCAGCAGGTATTTCAGGGTTCGATCACGCATGTTGGGAACGTGGGTGGGGACGCGGACGCCCCCACCCCTCCGGAGAGGTTACTGGATGCGGCCCGCGCGCCGCAGCACCCGGTCCGATTGTTCAGCTGCTGCCATCATCAGCTCGCGCACGTCCCCGCCCGCAGCCGCTTCGGCAATCGCGGCCGACAGGAGGTCACCGACCTCCGGCCATTCCGGGATCTGCGGCATGATGTCGGAGTTCTGCAGGCTGTCGTAGGCGGCCGACTGGATATCGGCGTTGGCCGCGTTCACATCCGGGTCGGTCAGCGAGCTGACATGGGTGACCACGTTGTTGACGATGGTCTCGCCGCCCACTTCGCGCTCGATCGCATTGGCGCGGTCCATGTCGGGGTTCGACAGCCACTTGAGGAATTCCCAGGCCGCTTCCTGGTTCTGCGAATAGGTCGAGACCGAGAACGGCATGGAAATCGCGTAGGTCGCCGTCGTGCCCTGATAGGAGGGCATGCCGACGAAGCCCACCTGATCGGCGGTCAGGGTCGAGCTTTCGGGGTTGATGAAGCCCGAATAGGCCCACCACCACACCGGGATCATGGCCGAGTTGCCCTGCATGAACGACTGGCGCGCGTCCTGCTCGACGAAGGCGAGCGAGTTGGGGTTGGTGACCTGATGCTCGGTGTGCAGCGCGATATAGGCCTCGGTCGCGGCAATGGCCTCGTCCGATGTCCACCCGGCGGTGAAGTCGTCGTTGAAGATCTTGCCACCGGCGGCCCAGAGGAAGTTGATCCAGATGAACAGGTTCTGCCGGTTGCCGTCGTTGTTGTAGTAGAGCGCGAGCGGCGCGACGTCGGGGTTGTTCGCCTTCAGGTCGTTGCCGATGGCGATCACATCGTCCCAGGTGGCGGGCGGCGTGTCGATCAGGTCCTTGCGATAGAACATCAGCTGCGCGTGCGCCCGCAGCGGGAAGCCGAGCGTTTCGCCCTCGAACTGGGCAGAGCGGGCGAAGGCGGGCGGATAGCGATCCATGGAGATGCCGTCGCGCTCCATCCAATCGTCGATGCGCGCCAGCCAATGCGCGTTGGGCGGGCCCCAGCTGTCGAGGTAGTTGACCACGTCAAAGGCGCCATTGGCGGCGATGCCTTCGGCGTTCACGCGCTCCTGCAGGGAGCCGAAGGGAATGAACGTCCATTCCACGTTGATGCCGGTCATCTCGGTGAATTCGGCGTCGCGCAGGCGCAGGCCGTCGAATTGCGGTGTCACAACCGACAACACGTTGATCGTGGTGCCGTCGAACGGTTTACCGGGCAAAAGACCATAAGGAAGGTCCTGGGCATGGGCCAGCCGCGGCAAACCTGCCGCCATCGCCATGGCCGATACTGTCGTAAGGAAAGTCCGTCTCTGCATCGCTATACCTCCCAGTTGCGCGATTCTCATATGATAGGGAAAACCATACGGCGAGAACCGGCAAGCTCAAAGGGTTTTTGCATACCTATGCAGAATTTGCCCGAAGTCGCCTGTCGCCGGTGACGACAACGGGCCGCTGCCGCCCCGCAACGCCCCCCTACCCGCCCGCGCTTTTCCGCGATATCCTTGGTGCCGAGAGCTTTTGCGGAAGGAACCAGCGATGCCGAAACCGAGCGAGATAGCCGGACGGGTGCGAAGATGAGCGGCGCGCCTTGCATCCTGTGTGTCGCGATCACCGGCTCGGTGCCGCGCAAGGAAGACAACCCGGCCGTGCCGATCACCGTCACCGAGCAGATCGAAAGCACCCAGGCCGCGTTCGAGGCAGGCGCCACGATCTGCCACGCCCATGTGCGCAACGACGACCAGACGCCCACCAGCGATCCGGACAAATTTGCCGCCCTGAAAGAGGGGCTGGAGCGGCATTGCCCGGGCATGATCGTGCAATTCTCGACCGGCGGGCGCTCGGGCGCGGGGCGCGAACGCGGTGGCATGCTGGCGCTGCGACCGGACATGGCCTCGCTTTCGGTGGGCTCGAACAATTTCCCCACGCGGGTCTATGAAAATCCGCCCGATCTGGTGGACTGGCTGGCCGCCGAGATGCAGACCTACGGCGTGAAGCCCGAGATCGAAGCCTTCGATCTGAGCCATATTTTCAAGGCCCGCGAGATGGCCGACGCGGGGCAGCTGACCGGCACGCCCTATGTCCAGTTCGTGATGGGCGTGAAGAACGCGATGCCGCCCGACCGCGCGGTGTTCGACTTCTACGTGGCGACCGTGCGGCGGCTTTTCGGGGACGACGCGCCCTGGTGCGCCGCCGGGATCGGAGCGGCGCAGATCAAGCTGAACGAATGGGCCATCGCGGCCGGCGGCCACGCGCGGACCGGATTGGAAGACAACGTGCGGCTCGACCGCGCAACCCTGGCCCCGTCCAACGCGGCCCTGGTGACCCGCGCCGCCGAGATCTGCGCGGCGCATGAACGGCCCGTGGCGACTCTGGCCGAGGCACGGGCGATCCTCGGTCTGCAATAGAGGGGATTGGGGGAAGCGCACCAAGGCTCTCGCGGCGTCCGCGACCCCTCTGCCGCCTGCCGATGGTTTGAAAGCGTCCCTGACCTTTTCTGCGAAAAGGCAGGTTGGTGCCCCCACACGGACTCGAACCGCGGACCTACTGATTACAAATCAGTTGCTCTACCAGCTGAGCTATAGGGGCGTGGACGCGCGCGGGGCGGGTCACGGGTGCGGCGATAGCAAGTTTGCCGCCGCCCTTCAATGGTCAATCCGGCCCGCGCGTGGCGCGATTTGCACCGGGCCGGGCACGCGACTATACAGGCGCTTGCATCACTGACCCCAATTCACAGGCATCGCTTTCCCCATGCAGGTTGTGTTTCACCTTGGCGCCCCTTGCACCGATAGCGATATGCTTATCCAGTCGCTGCTCAAGAACCGCGCGCGGCTGGCGCAGATCGGGGTCGCGGTGCCGCCCACCGGGCGCTACCGGGCGGTGGTGCGCGACACGGCGCGCGCGCTCGAAGGGCGGCCTGCGGGCGAAGAGGTGCAAGAGGCGCTGCTGGATGCAATCCTCGATGGCGGGCCGGTCGATCGGCTGATCCTGTCGGACCCGCGCTTCATCTGCATCAACCGGCTGGTGGTGCAGGGCCCGCAGATCTGGCCGATGATCGAACGCGCCACGACGCAGCTGACCGCGCTTTTTCCCGGCGCGGAGCCCGAGTTTTTCATCGGCATGCGCGATCCCGCGACCCTGATCCCGGCGTTGTTCAAAGCCTCGCGGTTCAGCGACTTTCGCGAATTTACCGCGAATATGCAGCCCCACGCCGTGGCCTGGTCCGAGATGTTGCGCCGTCTGAGCAATGCGCATCCCGGCGCGCGCATTATGGTCTGGTGCAACGAGGACACGCCGCTGTTGTGGGCGCAGATCCTGCGCGAGATGGCGGGTGTCGAGCCGCAGACAGCCCTCGACGGCACCGAAGATCTGGCCGAAAGCATCATGGACCCGAAGGGCTTTGCGCGCATGCAGGGCTGGCTCAAGGACAACCCGCCCGAGACCGAAAGCCGGTATCGCCGCGCGCTGGCCGCGTTTCTGGAACGCTATGCGCTGGCCGGGGAGATCGAAGAGACGCTGAACCATCCGGGCTGGTCCGAAGAGTTGATCGCCGACATGAGCGAAAGCTACGACGCCGATCTCGACGCCATCGCGGGGCTGCCCCGGGTCACGCTGCTGACGCCGTAAGCCGCCCTCAGGCGGCCGCGCTCAGCGCATGCCAAGCGCTTCCTTGTACATCTCCAACACCGCTTCTTCCTCGGCGATATCGTCGGGCTCGCGTTTGCGCAGCGCGATCACCTTGCGCATCACGCGGGTGTCGTAGCCGCGCGATTTCGCCTCGGCCATGACCTCTTTCTGCTGATCGGCAAGGTCCTTCTTTTCCATCTCAAGCCGTTCGAACCGCTCGATAAACTGGCGCAGCTCATCGGCTGTCACGCGGTAGCTTTCGGGGCGGGCGGAGGCGTCGGACACATCATCCATCACAAGCGGCCTTTCAGGTGATTTGCGGCAAGAAGCCCTTGCGTATCGCCCCGCCGCGCGCGCCGCAAGGCTTGCGATACACGGCGCGGGCGTTTAGGTCCGCCGGGCAACGAAAGGGACGGCGCACATGGGTTGGATGGTCTTGCTTGGAACGGCGATGGCGCTCGTGGGCATCGGCCTTCTGGGCTATTGCATCTATTCCGCGTTTGCCGCGAAACGCGCAGGGCTCGACGATGCCGAAATGCGCGAACGGCTGCAAAAGATCGTCACCATCAACATGGGCGCGCTGTTTTTGTCGGTGCTGGGGCTGATGTTCGTGGTTCTGGGCGTTTTCCTGAGCTGATCCCGGCCGCTTTCAACGCACGCCACCGGTCCCGCTTTACATGGCGGACCACCGCGCCATCCTTCTGGGCAACACCACCCCCGCCGCGAAAGGATGCCACATGCGCGCGCCCCTGCCCCTCTTCGTCACTCTGATGCTCGCCGTTCCGGCCATCGCCCCCGCCCAGGAAGCCGCCGATGCGGTGGCCCCCGAGGGCGCCACGCCAATCGGCGCCACCGCCCTGTCCGACCGCGCGCAAGCCGCCCTTGCCGCGCGCAACGCAGGCGACCCGGTCACGGCGCAGGAGTGGATGGTCGCCGCCGCCAACCCGCTGGCGGTCGAGGCAGGCGCGGATGTGCTGGCGGCGGGCGGCACCGCCGCCGATGCCATGGTCGCGGTGCAGGCCGTCCTGGGCCTGGTGGAGCCGCAAAGCTCCGGCCTCGGCGGAGGCGCGTTCCTGGTCTATTACGACGCGCTCACCGGCGAGTTGACGACGCTCGATGGCCGCGAGACCGCGCCGCTGGCCGCCACGCCGACGCTGTTCCAGGACGACACGGGCGAACCGCTTGGCTTTTTCGACGCGGTTGTCGGCGGGCTGTCGGTCGGCACGCCGGGCACGCCTGCACTGATGGAGGATGCGCATCGCCGCTGGGGTCGGGCGAACTGGCAAGCCCTGCTGGCGCCTGCGATTGCCTTGGCCGAGGACGGGTTCGCCGTCTCGCCGCGCATGGCAGGCTCCATCGCGCGCGACGCCGAGCGCCTCGCGACCTTCCCCGCCACCGCCGCCTATTTCCTGCCCGGTGGCACACCACTGGCCGAGGGCACGCTGTTGCAGAACCCGGCCTATGCCGCCACGCTGCGCGCCATGCAGGCCGAGGGCTCGGACGCGATCTACCATGGCGCCATCGCCGAGGGCATCATCGACACGATCCGTTCGGCCGAGGGCAATCCCGGCGTGTTGTCGTTGCAGGATCTGGCGATCTACGAGGTGGTCGAGCGCCCCGCCATCTGCGCCGAATACCGTGGCATGGATGTCTGCGGCATGGGCCCGCCATCGTCGGGCGCGCTGACCGTTGGACAGATCCTTGGCATGGCGGGCAGCTATGACCTGAGCACGCCCGACGATCCGAATGCGTGGCGGATCATCGGGGATGCCGCGCGCCTCGCCTTCGCCGACCGGGGCCGCTACATGGCCGACAGCGATTTCGTGCCCATGCCGACCGAGGGCCTTGTCGATCCGGCCTACATCGCCGAACGCGCGGCCCTTCTGGCCGGCGACGACGCCCTGCCCGAGGTGGCCCCCGGCACGCCCGAATGGGACCATGCGCAGCTTTGGGCCGACGATCAAAGCCTTGAGCTGCCCTCGACCTCGCACATCTCCATCGTCGACAGCTATGGCAATGTCCTGTCGATGACGACGACCATCGAAAACGGCTTCGGCTCGCGGCTGATGGCGCCGGGCGGGTTCCTTTTGAACAACGAACTCACGGATTTCTCGTTCCGTACCCATGTCGACGGCGTACCCATCGCCAACCGGTTGGAGCCCGGCAAACGCCCCCGCTCGTCGATGTCGCCCACCATCGTGATGCAGGACGGCGCGCCGATCCTGGCCATCGGCTCGCCGGGCGGCAGCCGCATCATCGGCTATGTCGCCACCGCGATCATCGCGCATTACGATTGGGGCCTTGATTTGCAGGACGCGTTGTCGCTGCCCCATGCGATCAACCGGTTCGGCACCTATGACCTTGAAGAAGGCACCAGCGCCGAGGCCCTGGCCGAACTGCTCGGCGAGATGGGATACGAGGTCAATATCCGCGGCCTGACCTCCGGCCTGCATGCCATCGCGATCACGCCCGAGGGGCTGGTGGGCGCCGCCGATCCGCGCCGCGAGGGCATCGCGCTCGGCGAGTAACGCACGCCGTAGAGCACCCGGCGCGGCCCCCGGATCGAGGGGCCGCGTCACGCCCCCGTCATGCCCCCGTCACGCCCGCCAGAACGCGGCCGTGAACAACACCAGAACCGCCATCAATTCCAACCGCCCGATCAACATCGCCGCGATCAGGATCCATTTCGCCGCATCGTTGAGCGGTGCGAAGTTGCCGCTTGGCCCGATCGTCTCGCCCAGGCCAGGCCCGATGTTGCCAAGCGATGTCGCCGCCCCGGAAATCGACGTGATCACATCAAGCCCCGTCAACCCCAGCAGCACCGCGATGATCCCCATCAGCACGAAGAACAGCACGAAGAACGCCATCACCGACGAGATCACCTCTTCGGCGACGGGGCGGCCTTCGAACTTCGGCTCGAAGATGCCGTGCGGCGCATAGATCCGGCGCACCTGGGTCGAGATCGACGCGAACAGCAATTGGTAGCGGAACACCTTGATCGAACAAGAGGTCGAGCCCGCGCAGCCGCCGATCAACCCGATGAAGAAGAACATCACCGGCGCCACCGGCCCCCAGGTCTCGTAATTGGTGCTGGAATACCCGGTGCCCGAGATGACCGAGGTCACATTGAACAGCCCCTCGCGAAAGCCCGTCTCGATGCCGTCGTTGTTCACCAGCAACCGGTAAAGCGTGAAGGCCAGCGCCAGAAGCACGACGACCACCAGATAGGTCCGGATCTGCGTGTCGAGCAGGATCGGGCGCGCCGTGCCCGCGACCAGCTGGATGTAGCGCACAAACGGCAGGCTCGCGAGGATCATGAAGATCACCGCGACATATTCCGCCGGCCCCTGGAACACGCCAAAGGAGTCGTTGTAGTTCGAGAACCCGCCTGTCGAGAGCGTCGTGAGCGCATGCATCGTCGCATCGAACGGCGTCATCCCCAGCGCCAGATACGCCAGCGCGCAGGCCAGCGTCAGCGCCACGTAGATCACCGTGATTCGACTGGCGATTTCGCCCGCGCGCGGCAGGATCTTTCCCATGGTGTCGAAGGCTTCCGACCGGAAGATCTGCATGCCCCCCACGCGCAATTCCGGCAGGAACACCATCGCCACAACGATGATCCCGATGCCGCCGAACCATTGCATCAATCCGCGCCACAGGTTGACCCCGATGGGCAGCGAGTCGAGTTCGGTGAACACGGTCGAACCGGTCGTCGTCATCCCCGACATCGCCTCGAACACCGCGTCGACCACCCGCGCGCCGGGTTCTCCGAACACAAACGGCAACGCACCAAACAGCGGCAGGACCAGCCACACCCCCGTGGTCAGGAAGAAGGTCTGCTGGATCGACAGCCCCTGACTGACCCCGTTGGCGCAGGCCAGCGTCATCATCAGCCCGGTGATGAACGTCACCGCCGCCGCCTGTGCGAACGCGCCCCAATGGCCATTGTCCGCCCAGACATCGGCGGCCATAGGGACCAGCATCGTCACCCCAAGGGTCAGGACCAGAAGGCCGAGAACATAGCCCACAGGGCGCAGATCGAACATGGGGCGGAGCGTTGGCCCGCCGCCGCCGTCCTGTCAAGAACACCCACGCCTTCGGGGGCGGCTACGGGATGTATACACGCCCTGCTTGCGCCTGCTTGCGCCCATGAAAAAGGCCCCTATCAATTTGATAGAGGCCTTTTGTTTCAATAGGTTGCCATGCGGCCTTGATGTAGCACTTCAACCCACGTGGATCATCGACGGGAAAAGCCTTGGATCAAGGCTGACCTCCGCGAAGGTGTCCCCCTCGGTCAGCAGGCTCACCGCGTCGTGGCTGTGCAGGCTTTCCTGATGGCTCGCCATGACGCGGAAATCGCCGACGCCCGCATTGGCCTGAAGCTGCTCCGCGAAGAGCCGTGCCGCGTCCTCCACGAAGATCGGGTTGGCGGCGTTCAATTCCGCGAACGCCTGCTCGTCCTCGCGCTTGACCATCACCTGCGTCTCGGTCGGCACGCCTTTGCGGGCCATCTCGATCAGATCCTCGAACCAGACGCCCGCGCCCTTCAGCTCGACCGACAGCCGCGCGACCGAGCGCTGCGAATGCGGCGTGGCCAATTGGCCGCGCACAGCCCGCGCATGTTCCGACAGCTCCAGCGAACAGGGGCATGTCGAGGAATAGACGTAATCGAGATGCACGATCCGCTGCCGTACACCGGCCGTCTCGACCAGTTCCAGCGCGATATCGTAATATTGCCAGCCCGAAAGCCCTGAGCGCAGGCTTTCGATCTTCATGGGATAGCTCAGGCGCAGCTGGATGCGTGCATCGAACGCGTCCAGATCGGCCTTGTAATCATCCAGCGCCGCCTCGATCACGTCGAAGCCGAATTTCTCGTCGGCATGCTTGTAGAACGAGCGCATGATGCGGCTCATGTTGATGCCCTTCTTGTCGGCCTCAAGGCTGACGGTTCCGGTCACCGATGTCTCAAGCAGCGTCTCACCACCGCCCTGAACCGCATAGCGGATCGGCAGGCGGAAGTTCGAAATGCCGACGTGCTGAATGCGGCGGTTCTCACCCTTGATCAGGCTCGATGGCCCGTTCTGCAGATCGGGCAGCGTGGCCTTGTAAGCCTCATCAACCTTGAAATCTGCGGGATAATCGCGCGCAAACTCTGGGTAATTGCGCGCCCGCACCAGACGGGCGACATCCGCGTCGAGCGCGTCCATCCCGGTCCGGCCCGCGGCCTCGGCCCATTGCGCCAAAAGCGCAAGCGCTTGTTGGGCGTCGGCATCACTCGGACGTTGCTCGGCGGTCTTAACATGCACATTCATGTGCCACCCTTTCTCTGGCTGTTACGAAGTTCCAATATGGGGCATGCGGCGCGGACAAAAAGTCTTGTTTTACATTTGTTAAACGCTAGCGTCACAGCATTAGGTCGGCTTACGATTTAAATTCAATCGTTTACAGGCCGACGCTCATGTCAAACACTATAGCGTGTGACAAAGCCCTTCAGGATGCGTTCGGGCATGGTGATCTCTTCGTCCAGCACCGCTTCGGTCAATGTCTGCGCGTCGTCGGGCGCGAAATAGCCGCGATGTTTGTAAATCTCGATGCGCTGCGCGAAATTCTGCCCCCGCGCTTCGGGATGGAACTGCGTCGCATAAACGTTCTCGCCCGCGCGGATCATCTGGAACGGACAGGGCCCGGAGGCGACCAGGTGCACCGCCCCTTCGGGCAGCGCTTCGACCGCTTCCTTGTGGCCCACCAGCGCGCGGAATTGCGTTGGCAGATCCTGCAACAACGCATCGCGTGCTCCGGCCTCGGTCACGGTGCAGTCCACCCCGCCGATCGCCTCGCCAAAGCGCCCCTTGCCCACCGGCGCGCCCAACGCCGCGCCCAGAATGCCCATCCCGTAGCAACACCCCAGATAGGGCATGTCGCGCGCCAGAACCTCGGGCATCAGCCCCATGATATCGGCCTCGATCCGGGCCTCCAGCGGGTCCTTGTCCGACGGGTCATCACTGATGCAGCCGGGCCCGCCGCCGACGATCACACCGGCGAAATTCTGCAACGCCACCGCACGCAGCGGCTCCTGATCCAGACGGATCCGCGTGACCTGATCCTCGGACAGACCGCCACGGGCGAGAAACGCGGCGAATTCCTCGTCCGCGGCCTCATCCTCGGGGCGCAGCTGCAGGATCAGGAACGGTTTCATGCCGCTGCAAACCGCCGCACAAGGCGCTTTTCCATCATCGCATTGGGGATCTTCACGCCCTGCCGCTCGACCTCCTGCACCTTGACGACGCGCCAGCCGTGGCGCTTGAAAAACGGCTGCGCCAGAAGGCTCGCTTCGGTCTCAAGACGCACCAGGCCCTGCACCTTCGCGCGGCCCTCGATCATCGCATAAAGCGAATCCGCCACGCCCTTGCCCATGACCTCCGGCGCGACATAGGCGAAATCGAGATATGCAGCTTCCATGTCGAGCGTCATGAAGCCCACATGCGCCCCGTGCCGCTCGGCCACCAGCGTTTCGGCCTCCTCCACCCGCGCGCGCCACCCCGCCGAAGTCGGGGGACGGTCACACCACGCCGCACGCTGCTCGGCCGAATAATGCGCCGTCGTCCCCTCCTGCACCGCGCGGTGAAACAGCGTGGCAAGGCCAATGGCATCCGACGGCCGGTAGGGTCGAAAGATCACACCATTCATACCCGCGCCAACGCCCCCGTCAGATCCGCGATCAGATCGGCGGGGTCTTCGAGGCCCACCGACAACCGCACCAGACCCGGCGTGATCCCCGCCTCCGCGCGCTGCGCATCGCTCAGGCGCTGGTGCGTGGTCGTCGCGGGATGGGTTGCGATGGATTTCGCATCGCCCAGATTGTTGGAAATCGTCACGATCTCAAGCGCGTTGAGGAACCGGAACGCGCCCGCCTGCCCGCCTGCGACCTCAAGCGCGATCACCGTGCCGGGCTGCTCCATCAACTGTTCCGCCAAGGCGTGCTGCGGATGCGAGGGCAGGCCCGGAAAGATCACCCGCGCCAGCCCTTCGGCCCCATCCAAAGCTTCCGCCACGGCCACAGCCGTCGCCGCCTGCGCGCGCACCCGCAAATCCATCGTCTCCAGCGATTTCAGCATGACCCAGGCGTTGAACGGACTCATCGCACCGCCGGTATGTTTCAGATAGGGCTCCACAATCTTGCGGATGAACGCCTCTGTCCCGAGGATCACACCGCCCAGGCACCGCCCCTGCCCATCGATATGTTTCGTCGCGGAATAGACAATGACATCAACGCCCTGCGCGATCGCGTCGGAAAACACCGGGGTCGCAAAGACATTGTCGCAGATCACCGTCGCGCCGACCTTGTGGGCAATCTCGGCCACGGCGGGAATGTCGATCACTTCCAGCGTCGGGTTCGACAGGCTTTCAAAGAACACCGCCTTGGTGTCGGCGCGCACCGCCGCGCGCCAGGCGTCCAGATCGGTGCCGTCCACAAACGTCACCTCCACCCCGTAGCGCGTCAGGACGTCATCCAGAATGTAATGGCACGACCCGAACAGCGCGCGCGACGACACCACGTGATCGCCCGCGCGCAACATCGACACCAACGCGCCGTTGACCGCCGCCATGCCGCTGGCCGTGGCAAACGCCGCCTCCGCGCCTTCCAAAGCCGCGATGCGGTCCTCGAACATCGCGACCGTCGGGTTGCCGTAGCGCGCGTAGATGAACTCATCCGGCCCGGCCTCGATGAAGCGGGCCTCCGCGTCTTCGGCCGAGGCGTAGACAAACCCCTGCGTCAGGAACATCGCCTCGGACAATTCGCCATATTGGCTGCGCCGCGTGCCGGAATGCACCGCGCGCGTCCGTTTCGACCATTTCTGCGTCTGGGCGGTATCTTTCATGCCCCTCACTCCAATCTGCGGCCCCCCGGCGGTGCGGGCAGGACCAGGATGATGGTCGGGGGATGCGCCTTGCCCGGCGTCCTCGACCTCTTTAGCGGAAGGTTTAACGTGGCCCGCAATCCGGTTCACAAATCGCCACAGGCCTTGGTTACGCCCGCCGCAGTGCAGCGTCAAGCAGCGCCGGGCGCAACCAAGGGGAACGCACGCGCGCGCTTCCCCCCTGCCGCCCCTTGCGCGCGCGCCCGCGCGCCCCGATCTGTCTCGCATGAGCCAAGGCTTGCCGTCCGGCGCGGCAATGGCTGGTTTTTGGCCGCGAACCTGCATATCGTTGCAGATGACATCGCACGGCTGACGTGCAAAACAAGACGCGCGCGGCCTGAAAAGGTTAACGCGCCACTATTGCCGAGCCGACACGACCACACCCGACGCCCAGGCGCGTCGATCAAAACGAAACGGGGACCGGACCACAATGTCATCCAGCTTTCTTCAAGGCGTCAGCTTCTTTGTGCTTAGCCTCGTGATCATCGGTGCGATTTTCGGCGGCTTCGGGGCGCTCTGATCCATGTCGAAACGTTTTGGCGGAGAGTTCAGCCCCACAGGGCAAGCGCGAGATGGCGACACGCCGCGCGAAACCGTGACCCATCAGCGCATGGAGGTCGCCCCCTTCAAGGGCCGCACGCCTCTGCGCCATGGGGCCAAGATCAACATCCTGTTCCTGTTGCCACTGCTGACGATCTTTCCGGCGGTGATCTTCAGTTCCGGCGTCACGCAGATGGCGCTGGATCTGGCGGGGGGCGCGATGTTGCTGCTGTCGGCCTGGCTGACGCGCGACGGCGTGCGCGCCGAGGATGCCTACAACGAACGCAAGGTCGCGCGCAAACCGGCGATCCCGCGCAAGATCTTCGGCGCCGTCGGCACCGGCATCGGCGTGGCGCTTCTGGTGCTTGGCGGCTCGGGCTTTGAGGTGTCGGAAATCGTCGCGGCCAATGTGGTGGGCGCGCTGGCGGCCGGTCTGCACCTGTTCTCCTTCGGGCTCGACCCGTTGACCAACAAGGGCATGGAAGGCGTCGACACCTTCACCAACGACCGCGTGGCCCGCAAGATCGACGAGGCCGAGGCCCTCCTGACGCAGCAAAAGGACGCCATCGCGCGCGCCCGCGACCGGCAGCTGGAGGCCCGCGTCGATCAATTCCAGGCCACCGTCCGGCAGCTTTTCCGCCAGATCGAGGAAGACCCCCGCGACCTCAACGCCGCGCGCCGCTATCTGGGCGTCTACCTGCAAGGGGCGCGTGACGCGACGGTGCAGTTCGCCAGCCTCTTCGCCAACAAGCGCGACGATCAGCTGCGCAAAGACTACATCGCCTTCCTCGACGATCTCGAACAGAATTTCGCCGCCCGCAAGGAAACGCTTCTGATTGATGATCGCACCAATTTCGACGTGGAAATCGAGGTCCTGCAGGACCGTCTGCGCCGGGAAACGCAATATCTGGAACGACAGGGATAAGACCATGGAAACTCAAACGCATGAACAGGCCAAGGAAGTCGAAGCGCTGGTGGACGAGCTGAACGCCGTCATCCTGCCCGAACCCTCTGCCGATCTGGTGCCGCTGCCCGCAGCCGATGCGCCCACCGCCGAGCAAATCCGCACCCGCATGGCGGAACTCGACATGACGGACACCAATTCCATTGTCTCCTTCGGCTCCGCCGCCCAGGCCGAGCTGCAACAGATCTCTCAGGCCATGCTGGCCGGTGTGAAGAACGACGATGTCGGCCCCGCCGGCGACTCCTTGCGCGAAATCGTCGGCACCATCCGCGGCTTTTCCGTCGATGAGCTGGACCCCAACCGCAAGCGGTCGTGGTGGGAGCGTCTGTTCTCCAAGGCCAAGCCGGTGCATGACTTCCTCGCCAAATACGAGGACGTGCAAGAGCAGATCGACAAGATCACCGACAACCTGCTGGCCCATGAGCACACGTTGATGAAAGACATCAAATCGCTCGACAAGCTGTATGAAAAGACGCTCGATTTCTACGACGAGCTGGCCCTTTATATCGCTGCCGGTGAAGCCAAGCTGGCCGAGATGGACACCGAGACCATCCCCGCCAAAGAGGCCTCCGTCAATGCCGCGCCCGAGGCCGATCAGGTCATCAAGGCGCAGGAATTGCGCGACATGCGCGCCGCGCGGGACGACCTCGAACGCCGGGTCCATGACCTCAAACTGACGCGTCAGGTCACGATGCAATCGCTGCCCTCGATCCGTCTGGTGCAGGAAAATGACAAAAGCCTCGTCACCAAGATCAACTCGACCCTCGTGAACACCGTGCCTTTGTGGGAGACGCAGCTTGCGCAGGCCGTCACGATCCAGCGCTCCACCGAAGCGGCCAAGGCCGTCAAGGAAGCCACCGATCTCACCAATCAGCTTCTGACCCAGAACGCCGCGAACCTGCGCGAAAGCAACCGCATGGTCCGCGAAGAGATGGAGCGCGGCGTCTTCGACATCGAAGCGGTGAAAAAGGCCAACGAAGACCTGATCGCCACGATCAACGAAAGCCTGCAAATCGCCGACGAAGGCAAGCGCAAGCGTGCCGAGGCCGAGACCGAGATGGCCAAGATGGAGGCCGAGTTGCGCGACACGCTCGCGTCGGCCTCCGCGCGGCGCCTCGCGGCCGATGGGGCGACACCGCCCCCCGCGCCGCAAGCCTGATCCAGACGGGAGGGCCCAGATGCATATCGCACGCCTCCGGGCCCTCCCCAGCCTTGCCGCCGCACTGGCGCTCGGCGCCTGCGTCACCGTTGCACCCGACACCTCGCCGCGCCCCGAGATCCGCGAAGACCTCCCGCCGCCCGAGCCCTCCGCCGAAAGCATCGCCTTTCGCAATTACTACCAATCGGTGCAGGCGCAGCTGATCGCCAACGGCCTGTTGCGCACCGACGGCGGCGGCCCGGACACCCCGTTCTCCGCCCGCCAACTGGCCGCGAATTTCGAACGCATTGCGCTTTACGACGAATATACGTTCGAAAATGGCCGCTTCGTCGAACGCCAGACGCCCGCGCGCCTGCGCCGCTGGTCCGCGCCGGTGCGCCTGCAGGCCCATTTCGGGCCCAGCGTCGATGACACCCAACGCGCCGAAGACCGCTCGGTCCTTTCGACCTATGCCACGCGGCTGGCGCGGGCCACCGGCCACCCGGTGCGCAGCGTCAACACCGTCGGCAATTTCCACGTCCTCTACATGAGCACCGACGCGCTGGCGAGCTCCGGCCCGCTGCTGCGCGAGCTGGTGCCGGGCATCTCGGATGCGACCGTGCGCGAGATCGAAAACCTGGGCCGCTTCACCTTCTGCTCGGTCTACGCGTTCAACGAACCGGGCAGCAGCACCTATGTCGCCGCGATCGCCGTGATCCGCGACGAACACCCCGACCTTCTGCGCCGCTCCTGCGTGCATGAAGAGGTGGCGCAGGGCCTTGGCCTGCCCAACGACAGCCCCGCGGCGCGGCCCTCGATCTTCAACGACGACGAGGAATTCGCCCTTCTGACCCGCCATGACGAGCTGCTGCTGCAAATGCTCTACGACGACCGCCTGCCCCTCGGCCTGGCCCCCGACGAGGCACCCGGCACGATCACGGCGCTGGCCGAAGAGCTTCTGGGCGGGCCGTCTTGAAGGACCGCATGATACGCCGCAGGATACGACACATGGCACACCTCCGCCCCCTTCTCCGTCTCGCGGTCGTCCTCGCGGCCCTCGGCACGCCCGCCGCCGCGCAAGACGCCACCAATTGGCTGCGCCAGGAGATCGGCCTGCCGACAGAGCTTCATGTCTCCGAGATGTGGCATCCGCGCGGCGGGCAGCTTTACGCCACCGATCCGCTGACCCTGTGGGCGACCGGGGACGCGGCGCTATCCGTGCCCGATGCCCCCGCCCGCCTGATCGGCCTTCTGGAGCGCACTCAGGGCCGCGCCGCGCTTATGGCACTGATCTGGTCCAACGCGCCCGTGGCCTGCGGTTACGACCTTACCACCATCGGTGTGGACACCGGCCTCGCCGGGTTCCTGACCCCCTCCGATGTCCGCGCGGTCGACGCCTATGCCGACCCCTCCAGCGGCCCCTACCACGGCACCTATGCCGCGCAACTCGACGCGGCGGTCCCAACCATTCCCTTCATCGCCGAACTGCCCTCCGGCGCGCGCTTCCCGGTCTCGGGCTCCGGCTGGGGCGATGGCGGCTATCCGGTCGTCAGCCTCCACGATGCCCAGGGCAACATGGTCGCCCTCTACACCCAGTTCATCGCCGGCACGGACGATTGGCTCCTGCCCGAACCCTGCACAGACCTTGCAGGATGACGCCCCCACGCGCGCCTGCGCGCGCGTCATTGCCGCCCTCGCGACCGCAACCCTTTGCGGCCCCGTATCGGCACAGGACATCGGGACGCTCCTCGGCCTGACCGGCCCCAACGGTATCCCCCTTGGCCAATGGGTGATGGAGGGCGACCGCGTCGCACCATCGGACCTCTTCCTTCGGCCCGATGTCGCCGCCACCGGCATCCCCGTCCCGCACACCACCCCCTATGCTCTCACACGCCAGACGCCGGAAACCGGCGCCCATGCCCTCCTGGCGCTGGTGTTCTCGGACGCGCCCGTCCAATGCGCTGAAGTGGTCGGGACCTTCCCCCTCGACACCGGTTACGCGGCTTTCATGACTGCCGCAGACGCCGATGCGCTCTCTGCCTACGGGGCTTCCATCGCCCGGACCGGCGCGGACCCCGCGCAGCTTACCGGCAATCCACTCGGGCCTGACCACGCGGCCTTCGTCACCCTGCCGGACAACACGCGTTTCCCGGCCGCCGCCGTCCAGTTCGAGGGCGAGTTCCCGCTGTTCGCCTTCTACGATGCCGATGGCGGGCTGGCTGCATTGGCGGGGCTCTTCGGGCTCGATATCCGCAACGGCCCCGACCTGCCGCCCTGTGGCGCGCCAGTCTCCTGACCCTGTCCGCGCCCGGACCGAACCGGGCGTCCGGTGAAAGACGCTCCGGGTTTCCCCCTGCTCACAAACCTGTGGCGGCACGCATCGCATCCCTATATGTTTCCTGAAAACAGACGCACTTCTAGCAGGGGGACCGCGACCGCCATGCCCATAATGGATTTTCTCAAAGGCCAGTTCATCGACGTCATCGAATGGACCGATGACACCCGCGACACCATGGTCTACCGCTTCGAGCGCTACGGCCACGAGATCAAATACGGCGCCAAGCTGACGGTGCGCGAAGGTCAGGTGGCGGTGTTCATCCACGAAGGCCAGCTCGCGGATGTCTTCACCCCCGGTCTCTACATGCTCGAGACCAACAACATGCCGATCATGACCTCGTTGCAGCATTGGGATCATGGCTTCAACTCGCCATTCAAATCCGAGATCTACTTCGTCAATACCAACCGCTTCACCGACCTGAAGTGGGGCACGAAGAACCCGATCATGATCCGCGATTCTGATTTCGGGCCCACCCGCGTGCGCGCCTTCGGCACCTATACCGTTAAGGTAAAGGACGCGGGCCTCTTCATGACCGAGATCGTCGGCACCGACGGTGAATTCACCACCGACGAGGTCACGTTCCAGATCCGCAACATCATCGTGCAGCAATTCAGCCAGGCGATGGCAGGCTCCGGCATCCCGGTGCTCGACATGGCCGCCAACACCGGGCAGCTCGGGGATCTTGTGGCCGAACGGATCTCCGACACCATCGGCTCCTACGGCCTCACGCTGCCGGAACTCTATATCGAAAATGTCTCCCTGCCGCCCGCGGTCGAAGAGGCGCTCGACAAGCGCACCTCAATGGGCGTCGTCGGCGATCTGAACCGCTACACGCAGTTCCAGACGGCCGAAGCCATGGCCGCCGCAGCCTCCACGCCCGGCTCGGGCATGGGCGAAGGGCTTGGCATGGGCATGGGTATGGCGATGGCCAACCAGATGGCCAACAACATGCACATGGGTCATCAGCAACCGCACCAGGCCGCCCATGCCGCCCCGCCGCCCCCGCCCGTCGAACACGTCTGGCACGTGGCCGAGAACGGGCAGACCAAAGGCCCCTTCTCCAAGGCCGATATGGGTCGCATGGTCGCCGACGGGGCGCTCGCGCGCGACACCATGGTGTGGACCGCCGGGCAGGACGGGTGGATGCAGGCGGGCGATGTGACCGAGCTGGCGCAATTGTTCACCGTCATGCCACCGCCACCGCCGCCCCCCGCACCCTGATCGGCGCTTCACGGCCTCACCCGATCCGGGTGGGGCCTTTTTTTCGCCCTCTTCGAAGACTTGAAGAGAAGATGTTTACCGAACGCTGAGTTTTTGAGGTTAGTCCTGGGAGGAAACCCAACCGCAGCCGTTCCGCAGGAACCAAGCCCCTGAACGACAACCGCCCCCCCATGAAACATGTCGACGAGATACACCTGTCCGACAATGACAACCTCCTTGAGGTTGTCAGCAAGCTGCAGCTTGCCGTCGCGGCCTCGCGCATGGGTGTGTGGGAATATGACGAGCGCACCAACAGCGTCCATTGGGACGACCGGATGCTCGAAATCTACGGCATCACCGATGGGCTCAACAACCGCCCCGATGATTTCTGGGAACGCCACATCCACCCTGACGATGTCACCGACATGGTCGCTTATGCCGATAAATGTCGCCGCGAAAACAGGGACTTCCAGCACGATTACCGGATCATCCGCGAAGACGGCGCGGTGCGCCACATCCGCAGCCTCGCGCGCACCCTGACGGTCCCCGGGGGCAAAAGCCGGCTGGTCGGCGTCAACATCGATGTCACCGACGATTACCTGCGTTCCGAGGAATTGCGCAAGGCGCAGGCGCAGCTCAAACATGACGCCCGCCATGATGCTCTGACCCGGCTCGGCAACCGCCGCGCGCTGGACGAGGCGATGATCGACGCCTTCGCCCTGATGACAGAGCGTGACCAGTTCTGCCTGATCCTGCTCGACCTCGACCATTTCAAGGAGGTGAACGATTCTCTCGGCCACCTTGCAGGCGATTTCATCCTCTCCAACGTCGGTGAAATCCTGCGCTCGACGCTCGACGCACTCGCCTGTCCCGCGCCGCGCGGCACCGCGTTCCGCGCGGGCGGCGATGAATTTGCCATCTTCTTCCCCACCGCGCCCGCGCAGGACGATCTCGATGCGCTATGCGAGGCGCTGGTGTTCCGCATCGGCTCGCCCATGGAGTTCGAGGGGGAGGAATGCTTCGTCGGGGCCAGCATCGGCTACGCCATCGGCACCGGCCCGCCCGACAATCCGTCTGCCGTATTCGCCGAGGCCGACACCGCCCTCTATGAGGTCAAGCGCAATGGGCGCAGCGGCTATCGCGCCTATTCCGACAGCCTCGCCTCCAAACCCGCCGATGCCACCAACGTCCGGCGCGACCTGCTCAACGCGCTCACCAATGACGAGTTTGTCTGCTGGTATCAGCCGCAATTCGATGCCCAATCGCTCGGGGTCGTCGGGGCGGAGGCGCTGGTGCGCTGGATGTGCCCGCAGCGCGGCCTGCTCTCGCCCGCGGCATTCCTGGGCGATGCCTCGGACCTGAAATTGCTCGACGAGATCGACAATCGCGTGCTGCACATGGTCGCCTCGCAGCAGAACAGATGGCGCGCGGACGGGATCGATTACCCCACCATCGCCGTCAACACCTCCGCCGAACGCCTCGCCCGCCCGGAGTTCATCGACACGATCCGCCTCGTCCTCGGCCCGCAGCACAAGGTCGCCGTCGAATTGCTGGAGACCTCGTTCATCGACAAGGTCGACGCCACGACCACAGCCAATCTCGACGCGCTGCGCGAGCTTGGCATTCGCATCGACCTCGATGATTTCGGCTCCGGCCATTCCTCCGTCATCGCCCTGCAAGCCCTCAAGCCGCATATCGCCAAGATCGACCGCAGCCTCGTGTTGCCCCTCGAAGAAAACCCGCGCCAGATCATGACGCTGCGCGCGCTGTGCCGGATTGCCCGGCTCGAAGGCGCGCGCACCGTGATCGAAGGCCTCGAAAACGGCATGCTTCTGGCCGCGACGCGCTATCTCGATTGCGATGTTCTTCAAGGCTACGCGCTGCAACGCCCGATGCCGGCCAGTGATTTCAGCGCGCTTTTGCGCCGTTCCGGAGCCGCACCAGAGGGGCGCTGATAAAAACGCAAAGCCAGAGGCGCGCACTCATAAAATAAAAATGCCAGAGCCCGCGCTTGTAAAAAGGTAACGCCGGAGCGCGCGCCCTTGAAAAACCAATGCCGGAGGGCGCATTACAAAAAAGCCCGGAGCCGTGCCCAACAGGCCTTATTCATTCTTATACTATAATCACTTTATGTCATAAAATCAGATAATTGACCCCTTTGTGCACACGTGCACAGCCTCACATCATCCGTTTCAGAAGCCCGTCTTTCTTGAAAATCTGATGGCGCAGCACCAGCCCTATATGCGTCACCATCGCCGCCAGAAGGATCCACCCCGCCACGATATGCGCCCATTTGAACACGTCACGCAGCGTATCATCGCGCGGCAACGGCCGCGGCATCTCCCAGATCCCGAACAGGTTCACACCGTAATGGCCGTACATGACGTAAAACCATCCCGTGATCGGCATGATCAGCATCGCCGCGTAAAACACCTGCTCGACCCGGTGGATCAGCGCCTGTTCAAACGTCGACAGCGTCGGCGCCCATGGCGGCAGCTCGCCCACCCGCCGGTTGATGATCCGCAGCACGGCCACCACCAGCGCCACCAGGCCCAGCGATTTGTGCCAATTGTAATAGGTATTCGTTTCGATCCCGGCGAAACTCGAATTGAACCCGATGGCCACCATGATGTTGCCGCCGAGATATTGCGTGGCGAACAGGATCACGATCAGCCAGTGAAACAGTTTGGTCAGGCTACCATAACCTGCGGCGGAATTGGTCAGGGGCATCTTGGTGGTCTCCTGCGGCCCGTGCGGCACATCAAGCCATGCTGGTCCGAAGGCGGCGCAGATTCCAGAAGAAAGTGCGCCCTATACCCGCGCAAGCCATCACATCTTCATCATTCCTCAACGCAAGCCTGTCACCAAAGCCCCGACCCCACAGCGCAAAGGCCCCGAAATGCAGCAATTGGACCCGGTGCAATTCAGCCGGACACAGGCGCAGGTCAGCGATCTGGTCACCGCCGACCGTGCCTTCGATCTGCTTTACCATCTGTGCGAGGCGCTCCACGAACATCGCTTCGCTGCAACCTCCGCGGTGCTTGAAACGGCACTCGACACCTATCTCGATGAAAGCGCCCGCCTCAACCCGCCCGCGCCGCGACACGCGACCGTGCATGTCGCGACCGATGCGGATTGCCCGCCGCACGCGCTGTCCCGCCTGCGCCAGGCCATCGACCGGATGCGCCGTATCGAGGACGGCTACACCACGCCGCCGTGATCCGCGTGCGTCACGCCGCCTTCCACTCCAACCGCCGCCCATGCAGCACCGGTTCCGTATAGCCCGACGGCTGCGCCCGACCCTTCAGCACCAGATCAAGCGCCGCCGCATAAGCGATCCCGTTGAAGCCCGGTGCCATCGGGCGATAGGCCGGATCGTCTGCGTTCTGCTGATCCACAACCTCCGCCATCCGCCGGAACACCTCGCCGACCTCGATCTCGTTCACCACCCCGTGGTGCAGCCAATTCGCGATATGCTGCGCCGAAATCCGGCAGGTCGCGCGGTCCTCCATCAACCCCACACCGTTCAGATCAGGCACCTTGGAGCAGCCCACGCCCTGGTTCACCCAGCGCACCACATAGCCCAGGATGCCCTGCGCATTGTTTTCCACCTCG
Organism: Gymnodinialimonas ulvae; assembly: GCF_037543845.1. Lineage (NCBI taxonomy): Bacteria > Pseudomonadati > Pseudomonadota > Alphaproteobacteria > Rhodobacterales > Paracoccaceae > Gymnodinialimonas > Gymnodinialimonas ulvae. Next base: position 453,682 of record NZ_JBBIFX010000001.1, on the reverse strand, counting down.
CGGATCACCTGCTCCCGCGTCCAGCGCCGATACGCGGCCAGCGGAATATCCAGAAGCGCCGTCACATAAGCGCGCCGCCCGCCCGCTTCCAGCCGCGCCTGCACCGCCGCCACGTCGACCTTGTGGTAATGCAGCGCATGCAGCGTCGCCGCCGTCGGGCTCGGCACCCAGGCGCAATTCGCGCCCGCGCGCGGATGTTCGATCTTCTGCTCGATCATCTCGGCCATCGCATCGGGTTTCGCCCACATGCCTTTGCCGATCTGCGCGCGCCCGCGCAGCCCGCATTCCAGCCCGATATCCACATTCTGGTTCTCATAGGCCGTGATCCAGCCCTTGCGCTTGATGAAATCCTTCCGGCTAAACGGACCGGCCTCCATCGAGGTGTGGATCTCGTCGCCGGTCCGGTCGAGAAACCCGGTGTTGATGAACGCAACCCGGTGTTTCGCGGCCCGGATACACGCCTTGAGGTTCACCGACGTGCGCCGCTCCTCATCCATGATCCCGAGCTTGACCGTGTATTGCTCCAGCCCCAACGCCGCCTCGACGCGCGTGAAGATCTCATCGCTGAACGCCACCTCCTCGGGCCCGTGCATCTTCGGCTTCACCACATAAACCGAGCCCGCCGCGCTGTTGCCGCCCGCCCGCGCAAGGTCATGCTTGGCGATCAGTACCGTGATCATCGCATCCATCAGCCCCTCAAAGACCTCCGCCCCGTCGCGCAGCAGGATCGCGGGATTGGTCATAAGATGCCCGACATTGCGCACCAGCATCAGCGCGCGACCCTTCACGGACACCTCTTCGCCCTTCGGCCCGACAAACACCCGGTCCTCGGCCAGGCGCCGCGTCACATCGCGTTCGCCCTTGCGGAATGTCTCCTCCAGATCGCCTTTCATCAGCCCCAGCCAATTGCCATAGGCCAGCACCTTGTCCTCGGCATCGACGCAGGCCACGCTGTCCTCGCAATCCATGATCGCGCTGACCGCCGCCTCCATCCGCACATCGGCCAACCCCGCCTGATCGCGCGCACCAATCGGATGCGCGCGGTCAAACACCAGCTCCACATGCAGGCCGTTGTTGACCAGTAGCACGCTGTCGGGAGCTTTCGCGCGGCCGGTATGGCCCGCGAATTGCGCCGGATCGGCCAGCGGCTTGTCGTCAATCAACAACGCGCCCTGATCTACGTAGTATCGCCGCACATCGGCATGGGACGCGCCAACAATCGGAAACGCCTCGTCCAGAAACACCCGCGCCCGCGCCACGACCCGCGCGCCACGGCCCCGGTCATAGCCGCCCGGCGCGGGCAGGCTGCCCATCGCATCGGTGCCATAAAACGCGTCATACAAGCTGCCCCATCGCGCATTCGCCGCATTCAGCGCAAAGCGCGCATTGGTGATCGGCACGACCAGCTGCGGCCCCGCCACATGGGCAATCTCGGGGTCGATCTTTGTCGTCTCGACATGGAACGCATCGCCCTCAGGCACCAGGTAGCCGATCTCTTCGAGGAAGGCCTTGTAGGCATCGGGGTCGTGGGGCTGAACGCGACGCGCGATATGCCAGTCGTCGATCTGGCTTTGCAGCCCCGTGCGCTTGTCCAGAAGGGCCGCGTTTTTCGGGGCCAGATCGTGCAGAAGCTCCGAAAACGAGGCCCAGAACGCGTCGGCTTCGGTGCCCGTGCCGGGCAAGGCCCGCGTCTCGATGAATTCTGCCAGCTCCGTGGCGACCTGCAATCCGTTCCGCTCGACCCGATCTGCCATGGCCTGCGCCCCTCTCAAAGTATGCTCCGGTATACTTGGCGGATTACGGCGAAACCGGGCCGGAGGCAACCGACCTCAGCGCGGCGTTTCCGCCGGGGCATCACCGCGATTTTCCGCACAATCCGATCGCCGTTCCGCCCGGCACCGGTCCGAGCAATAGCGCACCTCGTCCCAAACCTTCGCCCATTTCTTGCGCCAGCTGAACGGACGCCCACAGGTCGCGCAGTCTTTCTGGGGGAGATCGGATTTCTTGCGCATCTTGGCCATGGGGGCAAGATAGGCGGATTGGCGCGCGCGACCAGAGCGCGGTTTTTGCATTTTCAGGGGCCAAAATTCGGCATGCTCAGCGCATCCGCGGCGACCACAGACGCCGCCCCTGATGGGCGCGGGCGGTGTCCAGCCGCAGGCCTTCCGACCCCGACGACAGCGCCACCGCCCCTGTCCGCGACAGGACCATCGGGCTGAGCAGCAGGCAATCCGTCGGCGGCTGCGCATTGGCCGCGCCCAAGCGCATGCCGGGCCCGATTTCCGGTGCCATCAACCGCGCCAGCGTCTCCGCCTCCGCCGCGACAAGGGGCGCGGGCGGGTCGTCGGGCCAGGTGTTCACCACCACGATGTCATGCACCTCACACGCCGCCAGCGCCGCGCGCGACGCCGCCTGGCCCGTCCCGTGCCACAGGGTCTGCGCGCCGATCTCAACCATTTGTCCGTCGCCCGCCGGCACCCATCCCGCGCGCGTGGCCGCCCCGTCCTGATCCGCGAGATCTCCGTCGTTTTCCAGCCAGATCCGCGCGACAAACCCGTCACCGCGCGGGCGGCTCAACGCTCGGCCCGCCTCGGTCATCTGGCCCACCAACCCGCCGCTTTCCGAGATCAGCACCGCGGGCCGCTCTGACCCGCTCCAGATCCAGAACGCGATCACGACCGGCGCCAGCATCGCCCACCGCGCCCGCCCGTTCCACAGGCACAGCCCAATGCCGCCCAACGCAATCATCGCCAGCACCAGCCCCGGCGGGCTCGCCACCATGTCCACCGCTCCGGGCAAATCCGCGACCCGTGCCGCCACGCCGAGGATCCATTCCAACGCCCGCTCCATCACCCAGAACGCCACCCACGACAGGCCGAACGGCGTCAGCAACAGCGCCAGGACCGAGAACGGGATCACCACCGACCCCATCACCGGCACCGTCAGAAGGTTCGCGATCAAGCCGTAGACCGCCAACCGGTTGAAATGCGCCGCCGCGAACGGGGCCGTCGCGCCCCCCGCGACCACCGATGATACGACCAACGCCCAAACGCCCTTCACCCACCCCGGCCATTTGCGCATCCACGGCGCGCCCTGCAGGCCATTGAACACCGCAACCAACGCCGTTGTCGCGGCAAAGGACATCTGAAATCCCGGCGACAGAAGCGTCTCGGGCCGGTGCAAAAGCACGATGATCGCGGCAATCGCGACCGAGCGCAGGGTGATCGCGCGCCGATCCAACAGCACCGCCGTGAACATCACCGCGACCTGGATGAACGCGCGCTCCGTCGCCACGTTGCCCCCCGACAGCGCCAGGTAGAACGCCCCCGCCCCCAGCGCGCCCACCGCCGCCCATTTTCGGATCGGATAACGCAGCGCCAGCACCGGGATCAACGCCAGTCCGAAGCGCAGTGCGGAATAGACAAACCCCGTCAAAAGCCCCATGTGCAGGCCCGAAATCGCCAACAGATGCGCGATGTTGCTGTCGCGCATGTCCTGCACCGGGCCCTGATCCAGCCCCGACCGATCACCGGTCAGAACCGCTGCGGCAAAGGCGCCGGGCTGGCCAGGGATCGCTGCCTGCACCGCTGCCGACATCCGCATCCGAAGCGAAAACAGCCGCTGATCGCCGGGCTCCGGCGGGGTCAGCAGAAGTGCCGGGACGCGGGTGTAGCCGACCCCCCCCAGCGATTGAAACCACGCGTGGCGCTGAAAATCGAAGCCGCCGGGCTCCGCCGCGCCGCCAGGGGGGCCGAGATGCCCGGTCATCATCACCACCGCGCCCGGCACCGGATCGAGGAACACCTGCTCGCCATGCAGCGACACCCGCACGCGCCGCGGCACATTGCGCACATCGTCCAGCCGCACCCGGTCCAGCGTCAGCCGGATCGCATCACTGGCCGAGCGGTCGATGCCCACGATCCGACCCTCGATCGCGCCGTAATACCGAAATTCCATCACCGGACCGGCCACCTGATGCGCGCGCAGGCCTGCAACGCCAAGCCCCACCGCCATCAGCGCCAGCGCAATGCCAAGCGGCCCAAGCCCCTCGCGCCGCCACACCAGCAGCCCGATGCCCAGCGCAAAGACCGCCGCCGTGCCCGCGTAAAACCCGACCCCCGGCTCCATCGGCAACGCGAAATAGACGCCAACCCCGATGCCAAGGCACACCGCCGTCCACGGCATCAGCGCCCCGCGCTGGCCTTGCTGGATCGCGTTCACCGCGCTGATGGCCGCGCTGGCCTTCACCCTTGTCGCCCCTCCGCAACGGGTTTACTGACCCGCGAACCCTGCCATGAACGTGGTTTAGGAATGGTTAACGGTGCCGGATCTCCGTCACCCGCTGGAAAGGTTTGTCGATGTCCCAAGAGGCTCAGATCGTCACCCGCATCGCGCCATCGCCGACCGGCATGATGCATATCGGCACCGCGCGCACGGGGCTGTTCAACTGGCTCTTCGCGCGCCGACATGGCGGCAAGTTCCTGCTGCGGATCGAAGACACCGACCGCGACCGCTCCACGGCGCAGGCGACGCAGGCCATTCTCGACGGCATGGCTTGGCTGGCTCTTGACCATGATGGCGAAGCCGTCAGCCAGTTCGAACGCGCCCCCCGCCATCGCGAAGTCGCCGAGCAGATGCTGGCCGACGGCACCGCCTACAAATGCTTCTCGACGCAGGACGAAATCGCGGCCTTTCGAGATGCCGCCCGCGCGAACGGCGACAGCACGCTGTTCCTCAGCCCCTGGCGCGATACGCCCGTGGCCGACCACCCCGACGCGCCGTATGTGATCCGCCTCAGGGCGCCGCGCGACGGCACCACCGTCATCGCCGATCAGGTGCAGGGCGACGTCACGATCCAGAACGCGACGCTCGATGACATGATCCTGCTGCGCTCCGACGGCACGCCCACTTATATGCACGCGGTCGTGGTCGACGACCACGACATGGGCATCACACACGTCATTCGCGGCGACGACCACCTCAACAATGCCGCCCGTCAGATCCAGATCTACAATGCCATGGGCTGGCCGCAGCCGGTTTGGGCCCACATCCCGCTGATCCACGGCGAGGACGGCAAGAAACTCAGCAAACGCCACGGCGCGACGGGCGTGATGGAATATGCCGAGATGGGCATCCCGGCGGCGGCGATGCGCAACTACCTCGCCCGGCTCGGCTGGTCCCATGGCGATGACGAATTGTTCACCGACGCCCAGGCCCGCGACTGGTTCGACCTCGAGGGCATCGGCAAATCGCCTGCGCGCCTCGACATGAAGAAACTGGCCAATGTCACCGGCTGGCACATCGCGCGCACCGACGATGCCGATCTGGTTAGCCAGATCACCGATTTTCTCGCCCTCACCGACCAACCCGCCCTTTCGCAGACGCAGCAAAAGGGCCTTGAGGCCGCGATGTATTGCCTCAAGGAGCGGGCCAAAAACCTGCCCGATATCCTCGATAAGGCTCGGTTTGTACTGGAAAACCGGCCGCTCACGCTGGATGAAAAGGCCGTGACATCGCTCGATCCGGTATCCCGTGGTATACTGTTTGAATTGACTGCGCAGTTGCAGAATGCTAGCTGGTCCCGAGACACGCTGGAGGGTGTTCTGAACACCACCGCAGACTCCCATGGGTTGAAATTCGGCAAGCTTGCCGGACCGCTGCGCGCGGCCCTGTCGGGACGGACGGTCAGCCCTTCCGTGTTCGATATGATGCTTGTCTTGGGCCGGACTGAAACCCTCGCCCGACTGACAGACGCGGCCTCCCTCGACACCTGACGCGGGGGGCACTCAGGGGGTGATCCACCCCCGCCCCCCACCGGCATCCCGCCGGTGCGCCAGTTGCTTGAAGGGACGAACATGGCCGAAGATCAGACCAGAACCGCCACCTTGACGATTGACGGCACATCCTACGATTTGCCGATGCATTCGCCCACCGCAGGCCCCGATGTGCTCAACATCGGCAAGCTCTACGGACAGGCGGGCGTGTTCACGCATGACCCCGGCTTCACCTCCACCTCGGCCTGCGAATCGTCGATCACCTTCATCGACGGCGGCAAGGGCGAGCTTCTGCACCGCGGCTATCCGATCGACCAACTCGCCGAGCAATCCCATTACCTCGAAGTTTGCTTCCTGCTGCTTTATGGCTACCTGCCGTCCAAGGATGAGCTCGAGACATTCGAATACACCATCACCCGCCACACCATGCTCCACGAGCAGATGGCGAACTTCTTCCGGGGCTTCCGCCGCGACGCGCACCCCATGGCCGTCATGGTCGGCGTGGTCGGCGCAATGTCGGCCTTCTACCACGACAGCACCGACATCAACGATGAACGCCAGCGCGAGATTGCCTCCCACCGCCTGATCGCCAAGATGCCAACCATCGCGGCCTGGGCCTACAAATACACCATCGGGCAACCGTTCGTGTATCCGCGCAACGACATGTCCTATGCGGCAAACTTCCTGCGCATGTGCTTTGCGGTTCCGGCCGAGGAATACGTTGTCGATCCGATCCTTGAGACCGCGATGGATCGCATTTTCACGCTTCATGCCGACCACGAACAAAACGCCTCGACCTCGACGGTGCGCCTCGCCTCGTCCTCCGGTGCAAACCCTTTTGCCTGCATCGCGGCCGGCATCGCCTGTCTCTGGGGTCCGGCCCATGGCGGCGCGAACCAGGCCTGCCTTGAGATGCTCGAAGAGATCGGGACCGTTGACCGGATCCCCGAGTTTATCGCCCGCGCCAAGGACAAGAACGACGATTACCGCCTGATGGGCTTCGGCCACCGCGTCTACAAGAACTTCGATCCCCGCGCGACGGTGATGAAGAAATCCGCGGACGAGGTGCTCAACCTTCTGGGCGTAGAGAACAATCCAAAGCTTCAGGTCGCCAAGGCGCTCGAAAAGGCCGCCCTCGACGATCCGTATTTCTCGGACAAGAAACTGTTCCCGAATGTCGATTTCTATTCCGGCATCATTCTGGAGGCGATGGGCTTCCCCACCTCGATGTTCACCCCGATCTTCGCGCTGTCGCGGACCGTTGGCTGGATTTCGCAGTGGAAGGAACAACTCGCCGATCCCGCCCTCAAGATCGGCCGCCCGCGGCAGCTCTACATGGGCGAGACGATGCGCGACTACGTCCCGATCGAAAACCGCTGATCTTGCGCTAACCGGGCCCTGGTCGCGCGCTGATCAAGGTCCCGAAGAAACGCAAAACGGCCGCCCCGCCACCGGGCGGCCGTTTTCATGTTTGCGCGCCGCTCGAGCCCGGCTCACGAGAACGCAGGTTTCCGGAATCATCCCGTTCAGATGCATGCATATCCGTTTCGCTGAACGAAGCTCACGCCGCTTCCGCGGCCAGCAACCGGATCCGCTCCACCATTGCCCGCACCCCGTTCGAGCGTTGCGAGGACAGGTGCTCATCAAGGCCCAGGCGCCCCAATTCCGCCGGTGCGTCCACCTCCAGCACGTCCGCATGGCTCAAACCGCCATATAGCGCGTGCAAAACCGCGATCAGACCGCGCACGATAATGGCGTCGCTGTCGCCTTGAAAATCAAAGGTTTCGCCTTTGATCCGGGGCAAAATCCACACCTGGCTGGCGCAGCCATCGACCTTGGTGGCGGACACTTTGACCGCCTCATCCAATGGGTCCATCGCCTTGCCCAATTCGATGACATGACGGTAGCGCTCTTCCCAATCATCAAGGAATTCAAAGGTTTCCGCGATTTCTTCAAAGGCTTCGCTGGCCATATCTTTGCTCCTGCGGGCTGTGTCCCCCGTGACCTAGGGGCTGCACCGGGCAAGGTAAAGGGGCGTGGGTGTGGGCGAGACTTCCCAACCTGCGCGTGATCCGGTAGGCCATGGTGTGATTGAAGTCCGAAAGGTCATCAGATGCTTCTGCGCGCCCTGCTCGTGTTCTCCTTGTGCCTCACCGTCGCGGCCTGCGGCAACAGCCGTTTGAACCCGCTCAACTGGTTCAGTGGCGACCGCGAGGAACGGGTCCGCGTCGACCCCGATGCCGCCGGCGGAACGCCCACCGACCCGCGTAGCTTAGTCACTGAAATCACGCAACTTTCCATTGAAGCGACCACCTCCGGCGCGATTCTGCGCGCCACCGGCGTGACGCCCGCACAGGGCTATTTCGCCGCTGAATTGGTGCTGGCCGAGGCCGAAGATGGTCAGCTTTTCTTCGACTTTCGCGCCGCCGCCCCCACCGGTGCCCCGCTCCCGGGCGTGCAGACCATAACTGCGGGCGTGACCCTGACGAATGGAGAACTTGCCGGGATCCGGTCGATCACCGTCATAGCCGCCCAGAACCGGCGCACGGTATCGCGATAAATGACGTGAACTTCGGCGCGTAGACGTCTGCAACCAAAGGATGTCAGAGCTTCACAATCCTGACCTTCTGCCCCTTGGCCGACAAGGCAACCTCTCCGTTCAGAAGCCGTTCCGCATCCGATCCAAACACCTCGTGCCGCCACCCCGACGACCAAACGCCTTCGATATGGCCGGACGCGATATCATCCAGATCACTGGACGACGCGATCAATTTCGGAGCCACCCCCGCCGCCTCCGCCTTGGCCTTCAGCAGCACGCGCAACAAATCCGCCAGCGCCGGGTTGAGGTTTGAGCGATCCTTACCCTGCGTCGGTTTCGGCACCTCGGAATTGGGCACCGCCAGCCCCCGCGCCACCGCCTCGATCAGCCCTTCGGCAATCGCCCCCTTGCGCGCATCGCGCAAAAGCAGGCGCGATTTTCCTAAATCGCTCAAGGACTTGGGCTTTGTTCCCGCAAGCTCCATCAAGGCGTCATCCTTCAGAACCCGGTTGCGCGGAATGTTGCGTTCCTGCGCGTAGGTCTCGCGAAACGCCGCCAATTCGCGCGCAATCGCAACCATCCGTCCCGAGTTCGAACGCAGCTTGAGGCGCCGCCACGCCTCCTCCGGCCGAACCACGTAATTGCCCGCATCGGTCAGCTGCGCCAATTCTTCCTCAAGCCAATGCGTGCGCCCGGTCTTCGCCAGTTCGGCGGACAAATGCTCGTAAATCTGCCGCAAATGCGTGACATCCGCGATCGCATAGGTCTTCTGCGCATCACTCAACGGACGACGCGACCAATCGGTAAACCGGCTCGATTTATCCAGCGACGCCTTTGCGATCTTGCGCACCAGCGTCTCGTATCCGACCTGATCCCCAAAGCCGCACACCATCGCCGCAACCTGCGTATCAAACAGCGGTGTGGGCACCACGTCGCCTTCCACATGGAAGATCTCAAGATCCTGCCGCGCGGCATGGAAGACTTTGACAACATTTGGGTTTTTGAACAGCTCATAGAGCGGATCGAGGGAAATCCCATCCGCCAGCGGGTCGATCAGAACCGCGTCGCTTTCATCCTCTCCGGGCAGCGCAACCTGCACCAGACAGAGCTGTGCGAAGTAGGTCCGCTCGCGCAGAAATTCGGTGTCGACGGTGACATACGGCACATCTGCGGCACGGGCGCAGAAGGCGGCAAGATCGGCGGTGGTGGTCAGGGTCGTGGGCACGGGTTTGGTGTTCGTCTTGTTGGGAAAAGTTCCATCGCAGCCTGATAAAGGAGGTTCGCGGTGAAGGAAAGGGAGCGGCGGCGATGTGCGCCCGAGTGTGGCGGCGCGCCCATGACCTTCGGTGCCTCTCGGTCGCCCAAACGTCGCCCGTTTCGGCTCAGGGAAGACGCACCGGCCTGCGATCCCCGGCGACAAACCGGCGCAGAACCTCGGGGTAAAGCTGATGTTCAAGCGGCAGGATCCGCGCAGCCAGGCGTTCGGGCGTGTCACCAGGCTCGATCGGGACCCGCGCTTGGCCCAGAACAGGGCCATCATCAAGCGCAGGCGTCACCTCATGAACAGAACATCCCGCCTCTGCGTCACCGGCTTCGATCGCGCGCGCATGGGTGTTCAAGCCTTTGTATTTCGGCAATAAAGAAGGATGGATGTTGAGCATACGCCCCGCCCATTGCCCCACAAACCCCGCCGTCAGCACCCGCATGAATCCCGCAAGGCAGATCATGTCGGGCGCGTAACCCGCCAGCGCCGTCTGCAGCGCGTCCTCAAAGGCCGGACGGTCAGCCGCAAAGGGGCGGTGGTCGACGCAAATGGCCGGAATGCCCATCGCTGCGGCGCGCTCCAACCCGGTCGCATCAGGCCGGTTCGACACCACCACGCAGGGCCGCGCCGGGTGATCGCCATGCATCGAACGGGCCAGCGCCACCATATTCGACCCACCGCCGGAAATCAGGATCGCGACGCGTTTGCTCACGCAAGCTGTCCTGAGTAGCGCACGCCTGCGCCGGTCGTCACAGTGCCGATGCGGAACACTTGTTCACCCTCGGAGCTGAGCTGCGCGCTGAGCGTTTCCGCCGCATCGGGGGCGACCACCAGAACCATACCGATCCCGGCGTTGAACGTCTTGAGCATCTCTGCCTGATCCAACCCGCCTTCCTGGCTGAGCCAGCCGAAAACCGGCGGCAACGGCCAGGCCGACAGATCAACCGACACGCCAAGCCCCTCGGGCACCACCCGCGGCAGGTTCTCGGTCAACCCGCCGCCGGTGATATGCGCCAGCCCATGCACCCCGCCCGCGCGGATCGCGCTCAGCACCGGTTTGACGTAAAGCCGCGTCGGCGCGAGCAAGGCCGCCCCAAGCGAGGCTTGCGCAAACGGCGCGGGCGCGTCCCAGCCAAGGCCCGTGCGCTCCACCACACGCCGGACCAGCGAATAGCCGTTTGAATGCACCCCGTCCGAGCCAAGTCCCAGCAGCACATCGCCCTCGGCCACATTTTCCGGCAAGGTCGCGCCGCGATCCACGGCTCCGACCGCAAAGCCTGCAAGATCGAAATCGCCCGGCGCGTACATGCCGGGCATTTCCGCCGTCTCGCCCCCGATCAGCGCGCAGCCGCTCTCGGCGCATCCCTTCGCGATGCCTTCCACGATGGTGGCGGCGGCCTCGACCTCAAGCTTGCCAGTGGCGAAATAGTCGAGGAAAAACAGCGGCTCCGCCCCCTGACACACCAGATCATTAACGCACATCGCCACCAGATCGACGCCGATCGTGTTGAAATGGCCGGTGTCGATCGCGATCTTGAGCTTGGTGCCCACCCCATCGGTCGCGGCCACCAGAACCGGATCGTCGTACCCCGCCGCCTTGAGGTCAAACAGCGCACCGAACCCGCCAAGGCCAGCCATGACGCCGGGCCGTTTCGTGGCGGCTGCGGCGGGTTTGATCCGGTCGACCAAAGCGTTTCCCGCGCCGATATCGACACCTGCCTGCGCATAGGTCAGTGCCGGTTTTCCATCGTCAGTCATCGCGAATATCCCCCGAATGCGACCGATGCGCGTGCGTTAGCAGCACCCGCGCAGGAGGTCCATGCACCACCCCCACCACCATCGCGCATTCCGCCCAATTTTAGACAAATTGGCGGGCTATCGTTTCGAAAATTGCAACAATAAGACCACGGGGCAGTCCATGGCAAACGGTCGGAAAACCGAGATCTTCTTCATCGTCGATGGCGCGCGGCTTGAAGCGCAGGCCTGCCTGCTTGCGCCCAGTTTGAAGCAACACCTGGCCGCTCATCAGCGCACGGTGGCCTATGTCCGCGAGGATTACCGCGCGGCGCTCGATCCGCTGACCCTCGACATTCTGATGGCCTCGGACGTGGAATTGCGCGACATACCCGGCACCAACGGCGGGCACGCCCCCTGGGCCGCGCCCTACCCGCATGGCAACAAGATCCTCGCCGCCGCCTGCCCGCGCGATTGCGACATCTCCGTCTTTCTCGATACCGACACCATCCTCGCCGCGCCGGTGGATTTCGAAGCGGAACTGGGCGAGGCTCATATCGCGGCCTGCGTCTCGGACTACGCCGCCTCCGTCGGCAGCGACGCGGATTGGGCCGCCTTTTACGAAACATTCGGGCTGGAGCCGACGACCGATCGTGTGCGGTACAATGGCGGGCGGCGGATCGTGTCCTACCCCTATTTCAATGCAGGCGTGGTGGTTTTCCGCGAACGCACCGACGATGGCCATCCCACCCAAATCGGCAGCGATTGGCTCGCGGCGGCGATATATTTCGAACGCGAAGTGCAGCGCGACTACGCCCGTTCCAACATCGACCAATTCACCCTTCCCATCCTTGGATATCTGCGCGGTGCACCGGTCAAGGCCTTGTCGCAGCACATGAATTTCAACATTCAGGGATTCGGTGACGCCGATGCCATCCGGCAGAAGATCGTGCACTACCATCGGCTTGGCGTGCTCTGGGCCCATCGCACCCATGGACGTCAGGCTTTGGAGCGATTGGTTGAACTGCACGGGACGGACGCACCCGAAGCGTTTCTCGATGCCTTTGGAGCCCACGCGAAACGCAAGCGGATGAAGCACCATATCGAGGCGCTTCGACAGACCATGGTGGCTTCAGGCCTTGCCGCCACCGCCCCCCGCACGGCTGCCAATCCATAAAAACAGCGCCAGCATCACCACCGCACTTGCCGTGATGATCAACAGATTGCCAAGGCCCTGCCCCGCCACCACGGCGGCCTGAAACTGCGGCATCAGCAGGGCAGGAAGGCCTACGTTCACCACCGCGTAGACCGCGACCATCACCGCCCAGATCCGCACCCATCCACCCAGGTCGATCGCCTCCGCCGCGCGCCGCCTGGTATATATGCCGATCTCGACCGCAGGCACGGCGGCAAGGATCACAATTGTGGCCGGTGTGTTAGGAACCCCGGTCAGCGCAAGAAGGCCAACGTAGAGGATGCGCAGCCCGATGAGCCACGCGAGATAGCGCAGGGCAATCAAGGCAAGCGGTGGCATGGGCGACCTCGGATCAGGGAAAATATGCGCCTGCCGGGGGTAAAGGATCGGGCGCGGCTGTGCAACGCACCGCCACCGCTTCCCACCGGCCTGTGGCTCTGCTACGTCTGGCGCGGCAAAACGGGGGCCTGTAGCTCAATTGGTTAGAGCAGAGCGCTCATAACGCTTTGGTTGCGGGTTCAAGTCCTGCCGGGCCTACCATCCTTCCCCAACATGCCGCGCAGATCCGCAGATGCGGTCATTTTTTTGGCAATCTGGCCGGGTTTCGGGACACATGCGTGTGAGCGGGCTGGACCAGATGGGCATCTTCATCGGATATTCAGCTTACCGAACGACCCTCATATGCCTAGGAGGGTGCCAAAATGAAGCACATCAAACTTGTCATGTTCATGTTGGACCACGCCTCAGCGCGCGCAATAGACCGTGCCGGGGCGGATTGGATCGGTGGCGACACACGCCGTGCGCGTGCAGATGCACACGAAAAACTGGCGGTTCAGGCCACGCGCGCCTTGCTGGCGCAGCATCGCGGTTAAGCTGCGCCAACATGGGCTTTTCTAACGGCGCTGTCGCTCAGCGGTAGCGGATGCGCAATGTGGTCAGGCAATAGCTATTGCGGTAGGACCCGACCCAAATGTTGTAGGTCCCATCGCCCATCGCAGGCAGTGGAATCGCCGGATCAAGGCCACGACCGATGTCGTAATTGTCGTCGTCAAACGCTATCTGGCCGTTTGGCGTCTCGATCAAGAGCGTCGGATCACAATCGCTTTCCGCAATCACTTCCACCCCCCGCGATCCGGCATTGCTCAGACGCATCGTCAGGGTCGGCGCGACGTTCACGTATCCGACCATGTAGAACCGCTGACAGTCCCACGCGTCGATCTGCGTGCCTGCGATGACTTCGGTGCGGATGCCACGGTTCAACTGCGATCCGTCAACCTCAACCACAGCGCCGGTCGAGCCGAGCGCCGGGCATTGTTGCGCAGAGGCCAGCGCGGCGCCGGACAGCGTAAACAGGGCGGCAAGGGTCAGGGTTTTGATGCGCATGAGGCATTTCCTTCATAAAATGTGAAACCTATCAACACCTTGAGTAAAGCGGGCTTAGTTGCACCGGGTCAAGCCAATGACTCAGGTCCGGCCCGGTTCGGTTGACCTGCGGCGCGCAAAGCATAGCCAAAAAGACAGGTCAGCGTGGGAGCGTCAGATCCACCCGCAATCCCCCAAGCGCCGCACTGTCGCCAAGCGTAAGGGTGCCGCCATGCCGCCGCGCGATATCGTCGGCAATCGCAAGCCCCAGGCCGACGCCCGAGCCTTGGTTCTGGTTGCGTGCGGCGTCAAGCCGGATGAACGGGCGCAGTGCATCGGCGCGCCGGTCCCGTGGGATCCCTGGCCCGTCATCTTCCACCGTGAACTGCAGCGTGCGCTCCAAAAGCGTCACCGTCAGCCGTGCCGTTTTGCCATAGCGCAACGCGTTCGAGACAAGGTTCATCAGCGCGCGCTGGATCGCCACCGGACGCAGCTGCACGTCTTCGGCTGCATCGGGCAGAATTAGGTCAACCCGCGCCCCGCCGCGCCGCGCATTTTCAGCCACCCGCGTCGCCAGTGCCACCGGATCGCCCGGCTTCGGATCATCCAACGCATCGCCCCGCACGAAATCGAGGAAGGTGTTCAATAACGCTTCCATCTCTTCGACATCGCGGGTCAGGTCCTCACGATCCGGTCCTTCGTCCATCATCCCAAGCGCCAGACGCATCCGCGTCAACGGCGTGCGCAGGTCATGGCTGACCCCGGACAGCATCAACGTGCGCTGCTCCATATGCCCCTCGATCCGCGCGCGCATGTCCAGAAACGCACGCCCGGCCGAGCGCACCTCGGTCGCCCCCGACGGGTAATACTTCACCGGGCGCCCCTTGCCGAACGCCTCTGCCGCGCCCGCCAGACGCCGGATCGGGCGCAGTTGGTTGCGCAGGAACAGGTAGGCCACCATCGTCATGAGGATGCCGGTCGCCACCATGATCACCAGCAATTGGTGCGGCGCGCGCGATGACACCCGCCGCCGCGAGGCCGTGAAGGCGACCGGCGCCCCTTGCCCCCGGTCCACCAAGATTTCGACCTCGCTTTCGTTGCTTTTCAGATCGACCCCTGCAAACCCCGGAAGGACGCGCTCCAGCACCGCGATCACGGTGATCCCGGAAATATCGTAGAAATACAGATGCGTACCGCCATCGAAACGTGGCGCGCCAACGCTGATTTCAAGCTCGTTGGCCATCGCAAGCGCGGCCGCTTCGCCTTCTGTCTCCCACGTGCGCAGGATCAGGTTCAGATCAAGGCTCAGGGCGCGTGTCAATTGGGCCGCGACGTCTTCAAAATGCCGTTGAAGGAAGACCGAACTGACAACCAGTTGGATCGTCACCACCGGCACGATCAAGATCAACGCAGCGCGCCCGTAAAGGCCGCGGGGGAGGATGGATTTGATCAAGTTCTCCAATCGCATGCCCCCCTATACCCGGTTCCTGCCCCGGCGCGACAGGTTTGACGCGTACGACAGGGCCCATATACTCCGTCGCGCACGCGCCGCGCCTGCGGCCGTTCGAACGCGGAGGTCCGTTTCCTTGTCAGTCGACGTTCTGCAACCTGGCTTGCGCCGGATCACCGCACCCAATCCATCGCCAATGACGTTCACCGGCACGCAGACCTACCTACTGGGCGAGGGGGACATCGTGATCATCGACCCCGGCCCCTTGTCCGACATCCATCACGATGCGATTCTCGCAGCTCTTGCACCGGGCGAACGGATCGCGGGCATTCTGGTCACCCATTCCCACCTCGACCACGCGCCGCTTGCCGCACCTTTGTCAGCCACAACCGGCGCCAAGGTTTTAGCGGCAGGTCCGTCGGACTGGGGCCGCAGCGACGTGATGCAGGCGCTGGCCGAGACCGGAACCCTCGGCGGCGGCGAGGGGGTGGACGCAACATTCGCCCCAGACGAACAGATCGCGGAGGGCGATCGCATCTCCGGCTCCTGGGGCGAGATCGACGTACTGGAAACGCCCGGCCACATGGCCAACCACCTCAGCTTTGCGTGGAACGATGTCCTGTTTTCGGGCGATCTGGTGATGGAATGGTCGACCTCGCTGGTGTCACCGCCCGATGGCGACATGAGCGCGTTTTTCGCCTCGGTCGAGCGGCTGGCGCAGCGGGACGACCGGCTGTTCCTGCCCGGCCACGGCGCCGCCGTGACCACCCCCCGCGCGCGTTGCAAAGCGCTTTTGGAGCACCGCCGAGGCCGCGAAGCACAAATCCTACAAGCGCTGGCTGCGTTGGGCCCGGCAAACGCGGAAGACCTCGCCGCGCAGATCTACACCGACGTGGCCCCGGAATTGCGTCCGGCGGCGGCCCGAAATGTCTTGGCCCACCTGATCGATCTGTCCCAGCGCGGCCAGATCACCACCACCGGCCCGATCACGGCGGACACATCATTCCAAGCCGGATGAAATTTTCCAATTCCCCCACTGGACGCCCCAAAACCGCCTTGCTATACGCGCCCTCAGTTCCGGCGTAGCTCAGCGGTAGAGCAGTTGACTGTTAATCAATTGGTCGTAGGTTCGATCCCTACCGCCGGAGCCAATTTTTCCATATGAGATTGAAGAGGTAAGCGGCAACGCATGCTCATTGCGGCGAGGCTTGTTGCGCATGCAGAACCTGCAAGTGCCGCAGCGTTCAATCCAACCGCCGCAGGGCCTTGTGACAAATTGCAAGTATCTGTGTCTCGCAAGTCGCGCCAAAGCCTCCCGCCGCTCAAGGTAGGCGTCTATCGTTGGACGTTGTCGAGGCTCTGTCGTATCACGGGCGGAATTCCGTGCGTCCGACCGCAGATCTAAGCGCCCTGCGACGCGGCACCACATCGATATCAGCTGCCGTAAAGCCCTGCCGTTTTCCCGCGAAGGGCGATCAGGGCAAGAACCGTGTCGATGGTCGGCGTTGGTGTGTCGGTCACGCGACCGAGCTCTTTCACGGCGCCTACGAGGGCATCGATTTCCATCGGGCGGCCTTGGTCCAGATCCTGCAGCATCGACGTACGGTGCGCGCCAACATCGGCGCCGCCCTGGATACGGCGGTCCACGTCGATGGGAAATTTGACGCCAAGCTTCTCGGCAATCGTCTGCGCCTCCAGCATCATGTTGCGTGCAACGTCGCGGGTGCCGGGCTCGGTGCACAGTACATCGAGAGTGGCATGGGTCAGCGCCGAGATCGGGTTGAAAGACAGGTTGCCCCAGAGCTTCACCCAGATCTCATCGCGGATTTTCGGGCGTACCGGGGCCTTGAGGCCAGCAGCACCGAGGGCTTTGGACAAAGCCAGCGCGCGCTCGGATTTCGACCCGTCAGGCTCACCCAGGGAGAACCGATTGCCTTCGATGTGCTTCACGACACCGGGCTCGACCACCTCCGCCGCCGGATAGACGACGCAGCCCAACACGCGGTCCGGTCCGAAGCCGTCCCATTGCGCATTGCCGGGGTCCACGGTCCCCAGGCGGGTGCCGTCGAACGGTCCGCCCAGGTTGTGGAAATACCACCACGGTACGCCATTGACGCCCGAAACGATGGTGGTGTTCTCGCCGATGAGCGGCTGCATATGCGGGACGACGGCGGGGACCGAATGGGCCTTGAGCGTGACGATCACGTAATCCTGCGGCCCAAGATCGGCGGCATTGTCCGAGGCGGTGACGGGCACCGTCGTCTCGCCCGCCTCCTCGATCAGGCGCAGGCCGTTTTCGCGCATCGCCTTGAGGTGCGGGCCACGAGCCACGAGGCTGACGTCCGCGCCCGCCTGAGCCAATTTTGCGCCCATGTAGCCGCCGATGGCGCCTGCGCCGAAAATGCAGATTTTCATGGCTTTTCCCTCACCCCAGACCCAGTTTCTCGGCCAGCCCGATGCGTTGCAACTTGCCCGTCGCGCCCTTCGGGATCTCATCGAGGATCAGGACCTTGCGCGGCACTTTGAAGGCCGCGAGACGCTCGGACGCGAAATCGCGGATCTCACGGTCGGTGGCCGATTGTCCCTCCTTCAGAACCACGGCTGCGGCGACGTCTTCGCCCAGTTTGTCGTGGGGGACGGCGAAGGTCACGCATTGGCCGACAGCGGGATGGTCGGACAATACGCCATCGACCTCAAGCGGGCTGATTTTCTCGCCGCCGCGGTTTATGATTTCCTTCAGGCGGCCAGTCAAGGACAGGAACCCATCGGCATCGAACATGCCCTGGTCGCCGGTGCGGAACCAGCGCTTGCCCTCGGCCTCGAAGAAGTTCTTCTCATTGGCTTCCGGGTTGGCCTCATAGCCGGGCGTTACGTTGGGCCCAGAGATGGAGACTTCGCCGACACCATCGATTAGGCGGTCCTCGACCTCGTGTGCGATGCGCACCTCAGGGCCTGCAGCGAGACCCACAGCGCCAGGTTTCTGGCGGCCGGGCTCGATCGGATTGCAGCACATCTGGTGGGCCGCTTCGGTCATGCCGTAGGCTTCGACCACGGGCGCGCCGAAGGTCTCGGCCAATTGTGTCATGACCGGCCCCGGCAAGGACGACGACGACGAACGCAACAGGCGCAGGCGGGCGTTTTTGATGATCTCGGCATTGCGCGGCGCGCGGGCAAGGATGGCCTGGTGCATGGTCGGAACGGCGGTGTACCAGCTGGGGTCCACCCCTTCGAGCCAGCCGTAGAACTTGAGCGCATCAAATCCCGGCGCGCAGCTGATCGAGGCACCGGCGGCGAGCGATGCGCTGACCGCGGCAATCAGGCCGTGGATGTGAAACAGCGGCATGACGTTGAGGCAGCAATCGTCGGGCGTCAGGGCCAGCGAAGCGCGAATGTTCTCGGCAGACGCCGCCACGTTGGATTGCAGGAGTGGCACGATCTTGGGCCGCGATGTCGTGCCGGATGTGTGCAGGATCAAGGCGACATCATCGGCGGCGGGGGCAGCCTCGGGCGCGCTGCCTTCCATATCGGTGGAGAGCGTGAAACTGCCCGCAGGGTCCGTCGCGGTCAACTCGATCACGCCCATGCCAAAGCGGTTCGCAGCGGCGCGCGCGGGTCCGTCGTAGCCCGCCTCGACAATGATCGCGGACGCCTTCAGATCTTCGAGATAGAAGGCGAATTCGTCTTCCTTGTAGGCCGGGTTCAGGGGCGCGGTGGTGGCCGATTGCGCCACCGCGACAAAGGCCGCCGCCATCTCGGGCCCGTTGGGCAGCACAATCGCCACACGATCCTGTGCGCTGATACCGGCGCGGCGCAGAGTCTTGCGCACATCCTGGGTGAGCGCCTTGAGATCGGCATAGGTCATCCAGTCACGGCCGGGTGCGCCGATGGCGTTGGCGCCGTCTGGGTGCCGCTGGATCAGGTCTTCAAGTGTGTGCATGGTCTCGCTTTCCGTATCGCTAAGGGGGCGCGGGTTGTGGCGCCGCTCTATAGGGCAGTTCGGGTCTATTGGGTAGGTGTCAGTCCGTGGCCGCCTGCCGCTTGCGCCGGATCAGCTTCACGGCGGGCCACAGGATCAAGATGATCGCGATCACCATGATTGGCGCGGCGATGGGACGGGTGAAGAAGATCGACGGATCGCCCGAGGACAACAACAGCGATTGGCGCAAGGTCGGCTCGGCGATAGGGCCAAGAACGATGGCCAGAACGGCGGGGGCCAGCGGGTAGTCAAACTTGCGCATGAAGAATGCGGCGATGCCGAAGATCACGATCAGCCAAAGATCATGCATGCTCCGCGAGGCGGCGAAGCCCCCGATGATCGACAGCACGAAGATCAGCGGCGCGAGGATCGTGAACGGCATCCGCAACATCCACACGAACAGCGGGATGAACGCGAGGTTGATCAGAACCGCCACGAGGTTGGAGATATAGAATGACCCGATCAGGCCCCAGACGAATTCGCTTTCGTCCACGAACAGGCGCGGGCCGGGCGTCAGGCCCCACATGACCATGCCCCCAAGCAAGATCGCGGTGGTGGGCGAGCCGGGAATGCCGAGGGTCAGCATCGGCAGCATGGACCCGGTAGAGGCCGAATTATTGGCAGCCTCCGGAGCGGCGACGCCATCCGGAGAGCCACGGCCATATTCCTCGGGCGTGCGCGAGGTCATCTTGGCCACACCGTAGGCCATCAGCGAGCCCGGGGTGGCCCCCGCCGCAGGCAGGACGCCGACGAAAAAGCCGAGGATCGAGCCGATCCATGTGCCTTTCCAGCCCCTGCGCACGGCCTCCTTGGTGTCGGAGACAAGGCCGCGCGCGGTCATCTTTGGATTGGTTGTGGTGACCTCGCCGCGGGTTTGTTCGATGGTCCATAGCATCTCTCCAATGCCGTAGACGCCGATGGCCAGAACGATAAAGCCAATCCCGCGCAGGAAACCCTGGATGTCAAACAAAACAAGACGCGGCTCGCCGGAGATGGTGTCGAACCCGACCGTCGCGAGCACGAGGCCAAAGCAGATCGAGAAGATCGTCTTGGGGATGTCATCGCCGCCCAGGCCCACGAAGGTCGCGAAGGCCAGCAGCATCAGGGCAAAGATCTCCGGTGGTCCGAAAGACAGTGCCACATCAGCCAGAAGCGGCGCGAAAAGGCTGAAGAACACCGTGGCGACCGTGCCACCGACGAAGGAAGCAAGCGCCGCGGTCACCAGGGCGAGGCTCGCACGGCCCTGAAGCGCCAATGGCCGCCCGTCGAACGTGGTCGCCACGGCCGTTGAGGCCCCGGGAATGCCAAGCGCCACCGATGAAATCGCGCCGCCATACATCGCGCCATAGTAAATCGCGGCGAGGAAAATGATCGCGGATGCCGGCGGCACAAGGAACGTCACCGGCAACAGGATCGCCACCCCGTTGACCGATCCCAACCCGGGCATCGCGCCGATGAACAGCCCGACGGTCACCCCGACAACGATCAGCATCAGGTTGATCGGCTGTACCGCCGTGCCCACGCCGTCGGCAATTAATGAGAAGATTTCCATGGTGATCCTCGGTGGGGGGTGCGGGGCTGCGTCAATAAATGATGTCGTACATCATGTCGAAGAAGGGCTGCGTGAACGGCAGGCCCTGCGGCATCGAGATGTACATCGCGCCCTCGAAAAAGAAGAAGAGCCCGATCGGAAGGACGATGGCGATCGTCAGCGTCAAAAGCCAAGAATGCCGCCCCAGAAAGCGCAGGTAATAGACCAGAAACAGGCAGATCGCGCCATACATCGAGATGATCGGGATCAGGGCCACGAACCCCACGACACCGCCGCCCACAAGGGCGATCGTGCGCCATCCAAACCCATCCATCAAAGGCTCGTCGGTTGCCGAAGCGGGGCTAAGCCCGCGCCACCATTTCCACGCGATCGCCGCGCAGCTCAGCAGCATTCCGAACGACAACCAGAAGGGCCAGAAGCCACCGCCGGGGCCCTGCCCGCTGATGTATCCGATGGGAAGCTCGGTGCTCTTCCACATCAGATAGAGAGAAAGGAGGGCAAGAAGCCCTGCGAGAGATATCTCACCTTGGCGCATCCCTGCCCCCCTTCGTCCTTGATACAGCCCTAGCCGTCGATGTCGGCCAGAAGCTGGCGATGGGTTTCGACCTGCGTGGCCCAATAGGCGCGCGTCTCGGCCTCATCCATCGGCAGCGGCGACAGGCTTTCGGAGGCAAGGTATTCCTGCCAATCGTCGCCTTCATAGACCTGACCGAAGACCTCGCGGTAGTAGGCTGCGGCCTCGTCCGACATACCCGGCGCGCCGACAATGGCCCGCTGGTTGTAGTAGGAGAAGTCATGCCCCAGCTCGCGCATTGTGGGCACGTCCGGGTAGGCCGGCATCCGCTCGTCCGAGAAGGCCAGAAGCGGAACGAAATCGCCCGCCGCGTAGAAGCCGTTGGCCTCGGCGGGATTGTTCACCGTGGCCATGATCTGCTGACCCGCAAGGTCGCGGGCCACAGCGCCGCCGCCGTCGTAGGGAATGTAGTTGATGTCAAGGTCATAGGCCGAGGACATGAACGCGATGACGATCGAGTCTTCCTGACCCGAACCAGTGCCGCCCATTACGTATTCGCCGTCCATTTCGCGGACCGTTTCGACGAATTCGTCAAAGGTGGTGATGCCGGACTCGGTGTGGACCCAAAGAACGAAAGGATCGACGCCCATCATGGTGATCGGCGTGAACGTCTCGATATCGACGCCCAGGCCATCTTGCCGGATCGGGGTGGTGTAGAAGGAATTCAGCGTCACCATCAACGTGTGATCGGCATCGCGCGCCTCATTGAGGTGCAACAACGCCTCGGCACCGGACCCACCGCCACGGTTCGTCGGGATCAGGGGACGGTTCATCATGTCGTTCGCTTCGACGACGGATTGCACGAAGCGCGCGATCTGGTCCGCACCACCGCCAGCACCGGCCATGATCGTGAAATCGACCGGGCGCGTCGGTTCCCAATCCTGCGCGGTGGCAGAGACGGGCAATGTGGCAAGGGCGCTGCTTGCAGCCAGCCCAAGGAAAAGCCGTTTGGTAAGTTTCATGATGTAGTCCTCCCTAAAGATGTCCGTTCCTGTGGACGGGTCGTATTGGTTCAATTTCGGCCTGATTTCGATTTAAGGTGTCTCCGATCACCGTTGCGCCCTGGTCGGTCAAGGCGGGTCTAATGCGCCATCAATATGGGCATTTCGGTTCGGTCGACGATGCGTTCCGTGTTGCCACCGAACAGCATCTCGGTCTCGTGGCTATGGCTGTAGGCGCCGGTAACAAGCAGACTGGCCCCGATGCTTTCGCAGGTCTTCAGAAGCTCGGTGGCGGGATCTTTGCCGTCGAAGCGCACGATTTCGGCGGTGATACCGCGATGCGCGTAATAGTCGACCAACTCTTTCTCGGTCGGTCCGCTGGTCTGCACCTTGCCCCCGGTCAGGATGCTGATGCGCTCGGCGCGGTGCATGATGTCGAGTGAGGACGCGACGGCCCGCGCGGCGGGCAGCGATCCGTTCCACCCAATCGCCACGTGTTGCGCGAAAGTAGCGTCCGGTTGCAATTGCCCCGGGCAGATCAGCACAGGCCGACCCGCCCCATAGAGCGCTGATTTCAATGAACTTTGGCCCAGATTGCGTTCGCGCTGAGGCTTTGGCAGCACGATGATATCCGACAGACGCCCCGCATGTTTGACGACGTCGGCCATGCGGCCCTTTTCCTCGGTGAAGGTGCAGCGCAGGCCGCCTTGTGCGTCGGGATCGTCGTTTAGCCCGAATTCCCGAGCGAGGCGGTGCAGAATCCGCCGCAGGTGGTCTTCCTGCTGGTTCGCAAGCTCGCTGGCCTGCTCCATCATGACCTTGCGGGCGAAATCACTCAGGGGCATGCCATGTGGCATCATATCCTTGGCCTGCGCCCGACAATGAACAACGTTAACCGTTGCATCGTGTTTCTTCGCAAGCTCTGCGGCATGGGCCAAAACGGTTGCGACCATGCCATCACCGCGCACCGGGACGAGGATTGATTTGATCACCGTATCACCTCTCCGCTGCGCCTACGCTGCGTCCTGCAGCCGTTTCATGGACCAGTGAGTGGCGTTTCCGCCGGGGCAACCACCGATGTGCCGCACTAAGATAGCCGCACGATTATTTCGTCAACAGAGATTTCATCGCAACAAACTTACCAAGTCATTTTATCGTTCGTTTTTAAGCCCTTGTTAAGAAATATTTTTTCGTACGCCTTGGTATACCGACGTGTCTGCGGCACAAATGCAGGGTTTGGGCCCTCGCAGGGTTCGGTTTGGAAAAATTCCTGTAGAAGATTCGGAGGGCGATGGGAGCAATTGCCCATCTCCGGTTCACGACCCGGAGCCGAACAAGCGCCCCTGCGCCGGACGGCATGCAGAGCAAATGTCCCCACCTATTATCGAAGGATCAGGACAAGAACCGCCCGCCAAGAGCATTCCAGCAGCAGCCAGAATACACAGCGGCGGCGCGGCTGTTCGCGCTACGCTTGCGGCGCCGCCATCGTCACACCGACACGTCCGATCCCCTCGATCACAACATCAACCGCCATGCCCGGCTTGACCGGCCGTGCGCCGATGGACGTGCCACAGGCGATCAGGTCGCCGGGATGGAGCGTCATGTCCCGGGACAGGCAACTGACGATCTGCGCAGGCGACAGGATCATGTCCGCGGCGGGATAGGACTGCCGCTCCCGGTCGTTGACAAGCACGGTGATCGTCAACTGACGCCAATCCACGTCCGTCTCGATCACCGGCCCGACAACGCCAAAGCCATCAAAGCTCTTGGCACGGGTCCATTGCGGGAACGACGGGTCGGCATTCAGAACATCCAGCGACGTGAAATCGTTGATGCAGGTGTATCCGAATATGGCGGCATCGGCCTGCTCGGGGGAGATGTTCTTGCAGGTCTGCCCGATCACGATCCCAAGCTCGCCCTCAAACACCACGCGCCCGGCAGACGCGGGCATCACAACCTCTGCGCCAGGGCCGCTGACCGAGGTGTTGGCCTTGAAAAAGTACAAAGGATGCTCGGGATGTGCCATGCCGCCCTTTTCGGCGGCCGCTTTGAAATTGTTCCAAAGGCCGATGAACTTACCCGGCACGACGGGGGGCAGTTGGGTCAATTCATCCAGTGCAACCGGCTCGCCGGTGGCTACGTCTGATCCCAGCGAGGCGCGCGGGTGCAGCATGCCGTCTGCAAGCACACCTGTCACGTCGGTGCCGTCGCCCTGTCGTCCGCGTGCCCATTTCATCCTGACATCTCCTTCATGAAAAAACCGACGGCCAACGCCATCTGCCTTGCTGGAGGCCACGTTTCTCCATTTTACGAGGGGGAGGCAATCGCTTTTCTGACGAGGGATTGCGGCGCCATCTTTTGCCGAGAACGGGGCCAGTCGGGCGCGGGCGCTAGCGACTGTTGCAGCAGATTGCGTGCCTTGGCGGGCGAATGAGACATCAAGCAAAAGGGGTGCTGGCCCGGTGCCCTGCGACGAGACAGGGTGAAGTGCAAAGCACCGGGCCTGGCCTGATTTAGCCGAAAATGAAATCCTCGGATGTCAGGCTGTCCACCGAGTCGAGTACGATGTTAAGGCGATCACCGTCACCGAAATTGAAGGTAGCGGATACCGCATCGCCGGCATCGCGGACCCGGGTCAGGGTGCCGAGGAAATCGTCGAGCGTTTCGATCCCATCGACGCTGATCTGCAATTTATCATCGCCGAGCAGGTCGAAATTGCGGATGCGGTCAAAGCCATCACCCTCGTTGAAGACGAAGGTGTCGTCGCCCGTGCCGCCGTCGAGAACGTCGCGCCCCGTTCCGCCCGCGAGGACATCGTCACCGTCACCGCCGGTCAAGCGGTCGTTCCCGCCGTTGCCATTGAGCACATCGTCGCCGGTGCCACCGCGCAGGTTGTCGCGGCCCTCGCCACCTTCGAGTTGGAGGCCGGGCTCCGGTTCGGGTTGAGGATTGCGCTCGATCTGCTCTGAGACCGAGTCGATGATCACGCGTGGGCCATCAGGGTCGGCGTTTCCTGTACCACCTTGGGTGATCTCGAGGACGGCGTTTTCGGGGATGTCACCTTCCACCGCGACGTCGTCACCATCCTGGGTTACACGAATGATTTGCGGGCCTGCGGGCGCATCAGCGGCTTCGACCGCCGGGGCTTCGGGCGCGGGTTGCGCGCCGGGTGTTGCGACGACTTCGATCGAGTTGCTGACAACCTCACTGCGAAGTTCGGGCTCACCCGTGCCGCTCGCCGGGGTCTGAACGTTGTTGGATTCTGCCTGTTCAAGGGCACGGGCCTCCTGCTCGGCGCGCCAAGCCGCAATACGCTCGCGGACACTCAAGAAAGAACGGGATGGGGTCATAATGGATATCTCCTGTATGTGTTACGGATCAGGGAAAAGGATTGAAATCGTGATCGCCGGGCGGTTTAGACGCGACAAACTTGACGCTGTAAAATCACATCCCATGGAGAGAATGTGAGAGATCGAATTGAATAAAATCCGCCGGTCAGGTGTAACGCGCGGACCGCATGCATCTGTCAAATTACCGATAGCTTAGATACTTTTGCTTCATCGATGTCCGGGCAAACCTTCGACGCATCCGCAATTATTTACGCAGCTTTTTTCTGTGCCCTACAACCGGCGCGGGTGCGACGATGGTTGCGCGTGATGGGACAGCACGCCAAACGGGCCAATTAACCTGACCGAGGCCCGACCCAGAACTGCTGATATGGGCGGCTCGAACGCTGAAACGTGTGCATTTCGGAGGGTCGAACTTCGGGAATCTCGTGGTATGCCTGCACGGTTACAGGGGCGGCTACATCGTGGCCCATCCGGTGGCGAAAACCTGTCGACGTCGGGTCTGGACGCAAAACGCAATTCCGGCATACCGGAAAGGTCCAGTCCCCCAAGAGCCGTGCGGCTCCTGCGCTCACCCCTTTAAGAAATTGAAATTACGTTATTTTTACAGGTTTCCTGAAATTCCGTTAAGGTTTTTACAAAACGATGTTTCGCAAACGCGCCAAAGTGGAGTGCAAAAGTTTCGTCCTCCATAGTCAAGGTGAGGGATTTCGCAGGAGGATGCGGGATCGCTCGTATCATGGGAGGAATACATGAGTTTTTCGAAAGTCTCGCGCCGCGGGGTTCTTAAGGCTGGCGCCGCGTCTGGTGCCGCTCTGGCCACGCCGACGCTGTTCACAAGTGCTGTCTGGGCCGATGGCCACACCGGCTTCACCAATGCGCCGGGCGAAGGCTCGGTCACACTCGGCTTCAACGTGCCCCAAACCGGCGCCTATGCCGATGAGGGTGCGGACGAGCTGCGCGCCTACCGCCTCGCGGTTGCCCACCTCAACGGTGAAGGCGATGGCGGCATGCTCAACACCTTCTCCGAGCGCAACCTCGACGGCACCGGCATTCTGGGCCGCCGCGTCGAATATGTGACCGGTGACACGCAGACCAACTCCGACGCCGCACGCGCTTCGGCACGCTCGATGATCGAACGCGACAACGCGATCATGATCACCGGCGGCTCGTCTTCCGGCGTGGCCGTGGCCGTACAAAGCTTGTGTCAGGATGCGGGCGTGATCTTCATGGCGGGTCTCACCCACGCCAATGACACCACCGGCAAGGATCGCCGGGCCAATGGCTTCCGTCACTTCTTCAACACCGAGATGACGGGCCGCGCTCTGGCACCGATCTTGGAAGGCCTCTATGGCGGCGACCGGAAGGCTTATCACCTCACCGCCGACTACAACTGGGGCTGGAGCCAGGAACGCTCGATCCGTTCCTATACCGAAGGCCTCGGCTGGGAGACGGTGAACTCGGTTCTGACGCCGGTGGGCGCGGGCGACTTCTCGTCGTACCTCACGCCAGTTGCGAACTCGGGCGCGGACGTGCTGATCCTGAACCACTACGGTGGCGACATGGTCAACTCGCTCACGCAGGCGGTGCAGTTCGGTTTGCGCGACATGGTCGCCAACAACAAGGACTTCGCCGTTGTGGTTCCGCTGTTCTCGCGCCTGATGGCGCAGGGTGCGGGCTCCGCGATTGCGAACATCCACGGTTCCACCAACTGGCACTGGTCGCTGCAGGACGAAGGCTCACAGGCGTTCACGCGTTCCTTCGGCACCGAATACGGCTTCCCGCCGTCGCAGGCCGCCCATACGTGCTACGTGCAGACGCTGCTTTATGCGGATGCCGTGACGCGCGCCGGGACGTTCAACCCCTGCGGTGTCGACGAAGCCCTCGCCGATTTCGAGTTCGACGGTCTGGGCAATGGCCCGACCCTTTATCGTGCAGCCGATCACCAGTGCTTCAAGGATGTGCTGGTCGTGCGCGGGAAAGAGAACCCCGAAAACGAGTATGACCTTCTGGAAGTTGTGGAAGTCACCCCGCGTGACGCCGTCACCTATCCGGTCGACCACCCCGACTTCGTCGAAGGTCAGCTTGGGTCCTGTAACCCCGGCGCCTGAGGCGTTTCACAACAAAAACCGGACCCGGGCGCCATCACGCGCCCGGGCCATGCTTGACGCTGGCCGGGCCCACATGCCCGCGCGCAGATTTTTGGGGACCCAGGGACAATGATGGAATCGATCATCCTTCAGTTGCTGAACGGATTGGACAAGGGATCGGCCTATTCGCTGATCGCGCTTGGCCTGACACTGATCTTCGGCACACTCGGCGTTGTGAACTTCGCCCACGGCGCGCTGTTCATGATGGGCGCGTTCATCGCGGTTACGCTGAACAATGTGCTTGGCATCTCGTTCGAGGTCGAGGATCCGACGCGCACCGACTTCCTTGGCAACGCCATGATGGTCGACACGCCCTATGTCGTGCATTGGTTCGGCGAAAACGTCGGCAGTTTCCTGATTGACTGGTCGGTCCCGATCGCGGTCGTGGTCGCCATCCCCCTGATGGCGCTGATCGGCGTTGCGATGGAACGCGGATTGATCCGCTTCTTCTACAAGCGCCCCCATGCGGACCAGATCCTTGTGACCTTCGGCCTCGCCATCGTCCTGCAAGAGATCATCAAGGCCTTTTACGGCGCCAACCCGATCCCGACCCCTGCCCCCGAAGCCTTCGTGGGCTCCTTCGATGTCGGGCAGCTTCTGGGCTTCGATCCCTTCGCAATCATGTATCCCTATTGGCGCCTGGTGTATTTCTTCTTCGCCGCTCTGATCATCGGATTGGTTTTTGCGTTTCTGCAATTCACAACCTTCGGCATGGTGGTCCGGGCCGGTATGGCCGACCGCGAAACCGTTGGGCTTCTGGGCATCGACATCGACAAGCGCTTTGTCACCATGTTCGCCATTGCCGCCATCGTCGCGGGACTGGCAGGCGTGATGTACACCCCGATCCTGTCGCCCAACTACCATATCGGGATGGACTTCCTGGTGCTGAGCTTCGTGGTCGTCGTGGTCGGTGGCATGGGCTCACTGCCCGGCGCCGTCGCCGCCGGCTTCCTTCTGGGCATCCTGCAAAGCTTCGCGTCCATGTCATGGATCATCGAACTGATCCCAGGCATCAACCAGGTGGTGATCTACCTCGTCGCAATCGTCATCTTGCTGACCCGTCCGCGTGGCCTGATGGGCCGCAAGGGCGTGATGGAGGAATAAGAATATGCTGGGTCTCAACGCAAAAGACGCACGGCTCTACATCATCGTATTGGTCATGCTGGTCTTCGCCCCCTTCTTCCTCAACCCGTTTCCCGATGGCTCCGGCATGGCGCAATTCAACGCGGGCTATCCCGACATGATGCAGCGCCTGGTGATCTTCGGGCTCTTCGCGGTGGGGTTCAACATCCTGTTCGGATTGACCGGCTACCTCTCGTTCGGCCACGCGGCCTTCCTTGGGATCGGCTCCTATGCCGGGGTGTGGATGTTCAAGCTGCTGACGATGAACGTGATCCCGGCGCTGATCGTGTCGACCATCGTAGCGGGCCTGTTCTCGCTTCTGATCGGCTACATTTCACTGCGCCGGTCGGGCATCTATTTCTCGATCCTGACGCTGGCCTTCGCGCAAATGTGCTACAGCCTCGCCTATTCGGTGCTCACGCCGATCACCGGCGGCGAGACCGGCCTGCAACTGGCCCTCGATGATCCCCGTATCATCGGCGTGCCGCAGACCGAGGCCGGCAACATCCCCGTGCCGCACCTGTTCGGCTTGCCGATGAACGCCACCACGACGCTTGATATCGGGGCATGGTCGTTCACTTTTTCGGTCGGCTACTATTTCGCAGCCGTTGTGTTTGCGCTGGCCTTCTACTTCACCATCCGCCTGTTCCGGTCGCCATTCGGCCTGATGCTGCGCGCGGTGAAGTCGAACCAGAGCCGGATGAGCTACACCGGCCTGAATGCGCGGCCCTACACACTGGCGGCCTTCGTGATCTCGGGCATGTTCGCGGGCCTCGCGGGCGGTCTGATGGTGTCGATGGACCCCCTCGCAGGCGCCGAGCGCATGCTGTGGACCGCCTCGGGCGAGGTCGTTTTGATGACCATCCTGGGCGGGGTCGGAACGCTGATCGGCCCGATCCTGGGCGCGGGCCTGATCACCTATCTCGAAGCGATCATTTCGACGATCAACTCGTCGGTGCTGCATGAATGGTTCGCGCCCCTGCCCGACGGGCTGGAGAACCTTCTGGTCAACATCATCTATCCCTTCGTCGGCTCCGGCTGGCACCTGACCCTGGGCCTTGTGTTCATGATCGTGGTGATTTTCCTGCCCGGCGGGATCGTGGAAGGCGGGCGCAAGATCTACGGCCTGTTCTCGCGCAAGAGCAAAGACCCGGGCGCCGTGCCGCCCAGTCCCGCCCCCCAACCCGGCCCCGGTGAGTAAGGAACGCAACGATGGGACTTCTTGAAGTCAAGAATGTGAACAAACGCTTTGGTGGCCTTCAGGCGCTTGGCGATGTGAACCTCGACGTGATGGAAGGCACCTGCCATGCCATCATCGGCCCCAACGGCGCGGGCAAGTCCACGTTGCTGAACGTGCTGGTAGGCAAGCTGAAGCCTGACACCGGGTCGGTCACCTTCGAGGAGCGCAATGTTCTGGGGCGCAAACCGCACCAGATCAACCAGATGGGCATCAGCCGCGTGTTCCAGACGCCCGAAATCTTCGGCGACCTGAGCGTGATGGAGAACATGCTGATCCCTTGCCTTGCGCGTCGGGACGGTTCCTACGCGTTGCATGCCATCACGTCGATCCGCTCCGAAAAGGCCCTGAACGCCGAGGCCGAGGGCATGCTCGACGAGGTGAACATGCTTTCCAAGCGTGACATGCAGGCCAGCTCGCTCTCGCGCGGCGACAAACGGCGTCTTGAGATGGCGATGTGCCTCGTGCAGCAGCCCCGGCTGTTGTTGCTGGACGAACCGACTGCGGGCATGGCGCGCGCCGATACCAACAACACCATCGAGCTCCTCAAGGAGATCAAGGAAAAGCGCAACATCACCATGGCGATCATCGAGCACGACATGCATGTCGTCTTCTCGCTGGCCGACAGGATCACCGTTCTGGCCCAGGGCACGCCGCTGGTCGAAGACACGCCGGAAAACATCAAGGGCCACCCGAAGGTCCGCGAAGCCTACCTTGGCGAAACACAGGTCTGAGGGGGGATACAGACATGAACGAGAAACCCGAGTTCGACCGATCCACCAACTTCTCAAGCCACGCCCCGGCGTTCCTTTCGGTTTGGGAGATCGACGCCTATTACGACGAAAGCTACATCGTCCAGCACGTGTCCTTCAACGTGCACGAGGGCGAGATCCTCGCCCTTCTGGGCCGCAACGGGGCCGGCAAGACCTCTACCCTGCGCACCATCGCACGGGTCGATGACCCGGAGTTGCGCCATGGCGAAATCTGGCTCGACCATCAGCCGTTGCACAAGATGAAAAGCCATGAGGCCGCGGGCGTTGGCATCGGACTTGTCCCCGAAGATCGGCGGATCATCCCCGGCCTGACGGTGGAAGAAAACCTGAAGTTGGCGCAGATCGCCCCGCCCATCGGCTGGTCGTTCGAGCGCCTTTATGAACTGTTCCCCCGCCTGGGCGAGCGCCGCAAGCAGGAGGGCGTGACGCTTTCGGGCGGCGAGCAACAAATGCTCTCCATCGCCCGCGCATTGGCCCGCGACGTGAAGGTTTTGTTGCTGGACGAACCCTATGAAGGCCTGGCGCCCGTCATCGTGCAGGAAATCGCCAAGACGCTCGACATCATCCGCGAACAGGGGATCACCACCGTGATCGTCGAACAGAACGCCATCGCGGCACTCAACCTCGCCGACAGGGCCGTGATCCTCGACACCGGCAGCGTGGTGTTCGACGGCTCCGCCAAGGAAGTGCTCGACAACAAGGAATTGCGCGAAGAATACCTCGCAATCTGACGCGGCGCGTATCCGCAACGGAATTGGCCCGTGGCATGTCCGCGGGCCTTCTCTTTTTGAAGGCCTCCTTACACTCTCCACCTTGTGACCACCGCTCGTGTAAGGCAAGCTTACCAAGTGACCATTCGCCTGCTCAAAACCTTCGTCGCCGTCGCGGACACCAAGACCTTCAGCGCAGCCGCCGATGTGGTCCATGTCACCCATGCAGCCGTCAGCCAGCAGATGCGCAGTCTGGAAGAGGACCTCGGCCTCGCCCTGTTCGACCGCTCCACCCGCACGCCCACACTGACCCCCATCGGGCAGCAGGTGGCTGCGCGCGCCCGGCGTCTGATCGCCGATTACGACGGATTGGCCAGCGCCGTCTTGTCCGATGACGGGCTAAGCGGGACCCTTAATCTGGGCGCGCTGCGCACCACTTTGACCGGCCTGACCCCGCGCGCCATGGCCATTCTAAAGGCGCGCTTTCCCGAGGTCGGCCTGCACATCCGCCCCGGCCTGACCAGTGCGCTTCTGACCGATGTTCAGCGCGGGGAGCTTGATGCCACCCTCGCCTCGCGGCCCCACCTTCTGCCCGCGGGTCTGGTTTTCCACGACCTCGCGCGCGAGCCGCTGGAACTGATCACCGCCCCGCACGATGTTGAGGATGATCCACTCACCCTTCTGGCGACGCGGCCCTACATCAGGTTCAATCGCGACGCGGTCGTCGGCACATTGATCGACAATTGGATCGTCTCCCAAGGCCTGCGCGTGTCCGAGACGATGGAACTGGACGGGCTGGAGGCGATCACCAGCATGGTCCATGCCAATCTGGGCGTTTCGATTATCCCTCGACTGGCCGTTCCGCCGGCCGACGCCGTGCCCGTCAAACGTCTGCCACTTGGCCCCGACGCGCCCTCCCGGATCGTGGGCCTCGCCCACGCCGAAACACCACTCAAGGCCCGCGCGATCGAGGAAGTTCTCGCCGCCCTTCGCCACGTGCTGAAAGATGCGCATGCCCGTTGAAACGATTTTCTTTCTGGTGCTCGGCGCCGCTGCGGGGGGCTTCATCAACGGCCTGTCGGGCACCGGTACCGCGCTGTTTGCACTGGGGTTCTACCTCGTGGTTCTCGACCCGGTCACAGCCGTGGCTATCGTGGCGTTGATGTCGGTCGTCGCAGGCGTTCAGGGCCTTTGGGTCGTGCGCGCATCCATCTTCGACCACCCCAAACGCCTGTTGCGCTTTGTCCTGCCCGGGCTCGTCGGAGTACCCGTCGGCATCTGGCTGCTCAGCGGGCTCGACACCGCCGTATTGCGTTTTGGCGTGGCCGGGTTCCTGATCCTGTACGGCGGCTATTTCGCGTTTCGCCGCGCCCTTCCCGCCTTCACCCGTCGCACGCCAGTCATCGACGCCGCCATCGGGGGCATCGGCGGCGTGCTCGGCGGCGCTGCGGGCATGTCCGGGGCGCTTCCGTCGATGTGGATGTCGCTGCGCCCCTGGACCAAATTCGAAACCCGCGCCGTGCTGCAACCGTTCAATATGGTCATGCTGACGACCACTGTTGTGCTGCTGTACTGGCGCGGTGCCTATGAGGGCGCGCTGCCTGCGCTGGCGATCACCATCCCCAGCGGATTACTCGCGGCTCAGGTCGGGATCTACGTCTTCCGACGGCTCAGCGACACTGGCTTTCGGCGCATCCTGATCCTGTTGTGCCTCGCGATGGGCGTCGGCATCCTGCTCAGCGAGCTGACCTAGATCACCTCATCGGTGCGGTCGTCGCTCTCGCCATAGCGCTTGAGGACCGCGGGCTTCGTGCCCTCGTAGACCCGCGCGACATTCTCTGCGATCTTCGCGTTCTCGCGCTCGAACAGGCAATTCCCGTTGAAATCCGAGGCCACGATAAACGGCCCCATCCGGTTGCATTTGATCACCCACATCGCCTGCGCGAGGCCAAGCTCTTCGTTCCAATGCACGGCCTCCACATTCTCCACCCCGCGCCCCAACAACGCGCCGGTCCCGTAGCCGACGGTCGACAGATACACCGCGCCGTTGGGCACGAAATATTCCTTGTAATCCTTCGACGTCATCCCGCCCTTGCCCACGATCAGCTTCGCGCCGGTCTTGGCCATCCATTCCGGCAACCACTTGGCAAACCGGAACGAGGCGGTGGCCGTCACCGCGCCCATGTCGAACGAGCCGTCGGGGTTGATCCGCGCCGCCGGAGAGCAATGGAAGTTGGCCGCCGATTGGCTCGGAAGCTCCATCGGGATGTTCGCCTGATCTTCCAGCGCGCGCATGTAAACACCCTCGCGCGCCGTATACATCAGCCCCGACAGGTAAACGACATCGCCAAGCCGCAATTGCGCGATGTCTTCGTCACTGGGCGTGGTCGAAAGGATGATTTCGCGCGGGGCCATCAAATTTCTCCCAGATGTTCGAACGTTTGGGCCAGTGATCTATGCAAGGCAAAGACAGCCTTGCGCACCCAGTGGTTTTTTCGGTGAATAACCAACGTCATTCAGCAGCCTCCCGGGCCGGTTCCCACTCGACGGTTTCCCGGCGCTGATAATTGGTGAACCAATCAGGGTCGGTCCGGTGTTCAACGCGGCCATCGGCATGGATGCGCGCAACCGCCCTGCGCGACGACAAACAGAACGCATGCACCGACATCGGCATGCCGCCCGTGTGGCAGTAACCCACCTCGATATTGCAATCGATCACCATGTTTTTGCCCACAAATCCCATGGCACCCATGCCGATGGAATTGCCAAGTTCCTTGAACTCGTCCTCCATCTCGGCGATGCGCGGATCACTGTTGCGGCTGCCCACCGTGCGTAGGATCGAGGCCCGTTTGCCAAGCACCATGCAGGTGTCCTTCGACCCGCCAAGCCCGATCCCGATAATTGCGGGTTGGCACGCAAGGCCGCGCTTGCCGAATGCCATCAAGCTGTCGAGGTAGAAGCGCTTGATCCCCTGAATCCCGTCGGACGGGAACAGCATCCGGTAATCGGTGCCGAACAACCCGCCCTTGTGCACGGTGATCAGGTCGATCCACTCGCCCTCGGGTTCAAAGCCGTATTCGATCTCGGGCGCGCCGATGCCGACGTTGTTGTCATGGTCCGTCCGCCACAGCGGATGCACACGGTTGGGCCTGAGTGGCACCCCGTTGGTGGCGCTGGCCGTTGCCCGGCGCAACGCGGCCTCCAACGCGATCATGCCGCCCTCTACCTGCGCCTCGTTGCCCATCTTCACAAACCACCGCGGCACGCCCGTGTCCCCGCACATCGCGCGGCGGTCTTCCTTTGCGGCCTCGTAATTGTCCAACATCGCCTTGAGCACGAACGATGACAGATCCCCGTCTTCCGTCTTGGCAGCCTTTTGCAACCCGTCGAGGTAATCCTGCGGGATCTCAATCGCGGCCTTGTCCATCAGGGTTTCGGCCGTTTGTTGTATCAGGTTAATCGGTATCATTGTGCTGCCACCAATGTTTCGGGTTCGCCTTCGGGCAGGATCGTCTCGCCCGGGCGGACGATGGTGAATTGAACGGGCTCACGGGTGACTTTAACCCCATCCCCGTCCATCCGCGCCACGGTAAACTCGCTGTCGTCCATCGCGCCGGGATCGGGGAAATCTTCGCGGAAATGCGCGCCGCGTGAATTTTCGCGCGCGATCCCCGCCTGCGCGATCACGTCCGAGATATCACAAAGCGACCGCAGGTTAAGCCAATCATGCCACGTCAGATTGAACGCCAGATTGCTGTCATCGACACCGACCTCCATCAACGCGTCCGACACCTCGGCGATCCCGGTCAATCCGCGCCTCATGCCGGCCTTGGTCCGCATCACGCCGACCTCTTCCCACATCACCTCCTGCAATTGCTTGCGCAGCGGCAGGATCAGGTCGGGGGTTTTCGATAACGGGTAAATCGCGCGCGCGACCTCGGCGTTGAGCACGTCTTCATCCGGCTCGCGCAGGGTCATGCCACGCACATCGCGGCCCATCGTGTCCCCGGCAATCCCGCCGTAAACCGTTGAATTCGCAACGCCGTTGCCGCCCAAACGGTTCGATCCGTGGGCCCCGCCCGCATCCTCTCCGGCGACGTATAGGCCTTCCATCGCCGTGCGCGTGTCCACGTCCACGACCACGCCCCCCATGAAGTAATGCGCCGTCGGCACGACCTCGACCTTGCCCGCCGCAAGGTCAAATCCACTATCGGCGCAGCGTTTGACCATGCCTTTGAACTTCTGCGCCACCCATTCCGGCCCGAGGTGCGACATCGAAATGAACACGCCCTCCTGCTCGGGATTGTTGTTCTTGCGCATCTCAGCATAGATCCCGCGGCTCACCACATCTCGGGTCGCGCGTTCGCCCTTGCCGTCGTAATCGAACATGAACCGTTGCCCGGAATGGCTGATCAATTGCCCGCCCGCGCCGCGCAACCCTTCCTCCAGCACCGTGCCGGTCATCCGGGTGTGATCGCCCGCCAAAAGCCCTGTGGGGTGGAACTGCACCATCTCCATATCGCGCAAGCTCAGGCCCGCGCGCAATGCCATCGCAAGGCCATCCATCGTCTTGTCGCCCGAGGGCGTATGATATTTGTACATCGTCGGGCCGCCGCCGGTCGCCATCAGCACCGTCTTGGCGCGCACGAACCGGAACCCGCCCGTGCGCATGTCGATCATCAAAACACCGGCCAGGGCGCTGCCATCTTTCGTCGGGATCAGGCCAATCGCGCGATGCTCCTGAAGCTTTTCGACACCGCTGGCCAACACCTTTTCCATCAATCTGTTAATGATTTCGATGCCCGTCAGGTCGCCCTTATGCACCGTGCGGTCCGCCGTCTGGCCCGCGAAAGCCTTCTGGTGCAGCGTGCCGTCGGAATTGCGATCAAAGAAACACCCGACCTCGTTTTCCAACTCACGGATGCGCACCACGGCCTGTTCGCACAGACGCCACGCCATGTCCTGATTGGGCAGCCATTTGCCCCCGTTGATCGTGTCCATGAAATGCCGCTCAACGCTGTCGCCGCCGCCAAGCGCCACGTTATAGCCGCCCTGCACCATCCGCGTGCAGCCGCATTTTCCGATCAAGCCTTTGACCGCGATAGTAATTTTTGTGCCCTCCGGCGCGCTCTGTTGCGCATGAAGCGCCGCGAAAAGGCCCGCGCCCCCGGTGCCGAGGATCAGGATATCTGTGTCGTGGCGTTCAATCGAAACTGTCATATTTCATACCGCCTGTAGGAAAAACGCACCCGCAATCAGGAACGACAAAGCCGCCGCCCCCGCCGCAAGGCTCTTTTGTGCGGGCCGCCACGGCAGCCATTCCGACGCCAAAAGGCGCAAGCCCCCAAACATGTGCACCGCCAAAAGGAACACCAGCCCGAACTCGGCCATCTTAACCAAGGTGGCCTCGGTCATCGCCAGAAATCCGTTGAGGCCCCCGGGGTCGCTCACCGCCATCGCCAGCACCCAGAAATGCAGCGGCAGGAACAGCGCCAGCGCAAGGCCCGACACCCGATGCACGATGTAGGCCACCCAAAGCGGATGCGCGCGCGCCGGAGCCTTCATGCGCCCACCCCCGCGAATGTCACCGCCCAGACCGCCCGCGCCCCAAGTGCAAAAAGCGCCAGGCCGATGGCCCACATCACGGCCTCCAAAACCGCGCCTTTCAGGCCGGCCCATTCATGCGCGATGACCCGCAAACCGATCGCGCCGTGGATCGACACCGCCACCACAAAAAGCCCGTAGAACGCGAACCATAGGAACGATCCCTGCGTCCGCCCGAGGATTTCCTCGGCCGTCACCCCGCCCTGGATCGCATAGATCATCACCGCGATATGCCCGAGCACGAACGGCCCCATCAAAAGCGCCGTGATGCGTTGCGCCATGTAAAGTCGCAGCCCCAGCATCTATCGCCCCTTCCGGAAGAAGTTCTTCGCCGTCTCGCGTTTCAGCTTCGCGATGGCCGACATCGGATCAAGCTCGTTCGGGCAATATGCCGTGCAGGACCCCATCGAATGGCAATTGTGGCACCCGCCCGACCCGCTGACCGCATCAAGGATCGCCACACGCCCTTCGTCCTTGGCGTCGTTCAATAGGGTCCACGCCCGCTGCAACGCCGCCGGGCCAAGGTAATCCGCATTGCCCGCCACCGTGTCACACGCCGCATAGCAGACCGAGCAATTGATGCATTCGATGCCTGCGTTCGCCTCCACCCGCGCCGCGCTGTCCTCAGCGACGGGCGCAATCGGATCGTCGCGCGTCAGGCCGCCGTGATGGACCCCCTCGGCGGCCACCCATTTGTCGAAAAACGGATCCATGTCGACCGCCAGATCCTTGATAACAGGCAGGTTTCGCAACGGCCCGATATGGATCGCCGCGCCGGCCGTCACCTTCGACACATGCGTGCGACAGGTCCATCGCGGCACGCCGTTGACCATCATCGCGCACGACCCGCACATGCCCACACGGCATGCAAACCGATAGCTCAGCGTCGGGTCCACGTTCTGCTGCACCCAACTGACCACGTCCAGCACGGTCTGATTGTCATAGGCCGGCACGTCATAGCTCTGCGGCCCGTCGGCGCGATCAATCGTTACACTCAAAACGTCGCTTGGCATCTTGGCTCCGCTCTCCAGCTTGGCTTATCGTCGGCATACACCGATACCCCAACTTTATGAATGGGAAATGTTGTGACAGAAACTGTAAGCAACGCTAATGAAACACCTTTGCAAGAGGCGTTGGACACACGGTTTCTGGATGCCCCTAGGGTCGTACCAGAGGCCGCAGATGCCCCTGCGCTCACCACGATGGCGGCGCGCGGATCGTGCCGCCGGTTCACGGATCGCGCGGTTCCACGCCCCCTGATCGACACGCTCAGCGCGCTCGCCTTGTCGTCCCCAACCAAAAGCGACCTGCAACAACGCGATATCATCGTGATCGACGACGACGGCTTGCGCGCGCGCCTTGCCACATTGGTCGGCGGACAGGCCTGGGTCGCTGATGCGCCGAGACTTCTGGTGTTCTGCGGCAACAACCGGCGGCAGCGCCTGCTGCACGCCGAGGCCAACGTGCCCTTCGCCAACGACCATTTCGACGCGGTCTTCAACGCCGCCTGCGACGCGGCCATCGCGCTTGGGGCCTTCACCGCCGCCGCCGATGCCGTGGGACTTGGCACCTGCCCGATCAGCGCCGTGCGAAATGAGGCGCGCGCGGTGGCCGACCTGCTGTCCCTACCCGATCATGTCTTTCCCTTCGCCGGTCTCGCGGTCGGTTGGCCCGACGCGCCACCGCGCATCGCCAAGCGCCTGCCGCTGGCCGCAACCTTGCACACCGACCGTTACTCCGAGGCCGCCCTGCCCGCCGCGCTCACCGCCTATGACGCCGACCGCGCCGCAACGCAGCCCTACCGAACCCAACGCTTCGAACAAAGCTTCGGAACCGCCGATCCCTACACCTGGTCCGAGGACAAGGTCCGCCAGTACAGCCAGCCCGAGCGCGCGGATTTCGGGGCCTATATCCGCACTATCGGGTTCAAGCTCGACTAAGCGGCAAAATCCGTGATCACCGCCGTCCCCGGCGCGGTCGGCCCGTGCATCGCGTGCAACTCCGCGCTCGCGCCCGAAAGGGCCACCTCGCGCGCCAGCATCGGGGTGATGTCCACGGCACCCCTGTCGATCATCTCCAGCAGGCTGGGGTATTTCCACGCGGGCATGCCGCGGGTGCCGAAGAACGACAATTGCTTGGCATAGATCGCGCGCATGTTGACCTCCATCATGCCGCTGCCCGCAGGCATCCCGACCTGCACATGCCGCCCGAGAATGCGCAAACAATCCAGCGACGCGTTTGTCGTCGGCCCGATCCCCAGCGCCTCGATCGAGACATGCGCGCCGCCCCCGGTGAGCTCGCGGATCGCCTCGGCTGCATCGACGTTGGCCGCGTTCACAACGGCCTCCGCCCCATGCACCTTGGCATGGGCAAGCTTGTCATCAACAACATCCACGGCCACCACCCGCGCCCCAAGCGCGCGCGCCAAAAGCAACGTGGCCAGCCCGATCCCCCCGGTGCCATGCACCGCGACCCATTCGCCCGTGCGCACCTGCGCGCGGTCCGTGAGCGCGTGCCACGCGGTCGTCACCCGGCACCCGAGCCCCGCCGCCAAGGCCGGTGACATGGCCTCGGGCAATGCGACAAGGTTATGGTCGAACGGCACCGCCACATATTGCGCATAGGCCCCAGGCGTGCCGAAACCCGGCGTGATCTGGTTGGCGCAGGTGTTAGACACGCCGGTCGCGCAGGCCGGGCACGCCCCACAGGCCAGGATGAACGGCGCGATCAGCCGTGCGCCAACCGGATGCGTGGCCTGCGGGCCCGCCGCCACCACAGTGCCGCAATATTCATGGCCAAGGATCGAGCCCGGCCCAACCTTCGGATGCTCCCCCACCCAGCCGTGGAAATCCGACCGGCAGACGCCGCAGGCCGCCACTTCCAGCACCACGCCATTGTCGGGGCAGGAAGGATCATCGACCGTCTCGATGGACAAATCCGCGTTGAAGTCTTTGATAAGCGCCGCGCGCATGTCGTCTTCCTTTATCCTCGCCCCCTGAGGGTGTAATATCCTGCCGTGATCGGCCCCTGTCAAAAACCCGCGCGCCACAGACGGCCCGGCGCGCTTTCGGCCCCGCGCTTCCCTGCGTGACGCAGCATGTCCCAGGCCAAGACGAGATTACTCGACAGGACCGGCAGGCCCGTCTCGCCCTCGATTTCTGCAATCACATCCAGCGTGCGCAGGTTTGTGCACGACAGGAACAGCACGTCGCAGTCCGCCTGCGCTGCCACCGCCAAAGCCGCGTCGCGCACCGCCGATTGGGCAATGCGCACCACGCGCGCTTCTTCGCCCTCGTCGAAACTGCCGAAGGCTGCGATCTCCAGGCCCGCGTCGGTCAACACGTGCCGCAAATGCGTCGAGACCGCCGCGACATAGGGGCTGATCAGGCCGAGGCGCGTCACCCCAAGATGCCCGCACGCCGCCACAAGCGCCGAGACCGGCTGCGTCACCGCGCCCGCGTTGCACCCGCCTTGCACCAGCTCTGCGATCCGTCCCGCGCCGATCTGCGCCGTGCCCGAAGTGCAGCCGTAGCCCACGACCGAGAACTGCGCCGCGCGTGGGAACAGCGACACCGCCCCGGCCAACTCCCCCTCCATCGCGGCCAGCGTCTCGGGCGTGACGTCCTCCGCCGAGGGGATGCGCGTCACCAACAGCTCCACCTCCGCGGGCATCAAGCGGCGCATATCCGCCTCGATGGTTTCGTCCGATTGCAACACCACCAAGCCCAGTTGCGGCGGCATCCGGTCAACAAGCGTATAGGCAAGCGCGCTCATATCACCACTATCTCCCGCCCGGCCCGGCGGCTCAGGCAAACCGCGCCGCCCTCGCGGATCACGATATCCTCTTCATGGACCATGATCTTGCCCCCACCCATATCCACCCCCGGCTCCAGCGTCAGGACCATCCCCGGCGCAAGCACCGTGTCATCGCCCGGAATGATCGACGGCCCCTCGGTCAATTGCAGGCCAAGCCCGTGGCCCAACCGTCCCGCCTCCGACGCGCTCGCGTCCGGTGGGCCACTCGGGCGCACCACCGCGTTCATCGCGTGGAACAGATCGGCGAAACGCGCGCCGGGCCGCGCCGCCGCCAGCCCCGCATCCACCGCCTCGATCAGCCGCGCATGGGCCGATGCGACGGCAGCAGAGGGCGGGCCAACACTATAATTGCGGTCGAAATCGCAGAAATACCCATCGCGGATCACGCCCGTGTCCAACATTAACACATCGCCCGGTTGCAACGGCGCCTCCGTCGCAGGAGAAATCACATCCCGATAGCCGCCCCGCCCCGCCGCCCCGGCCAGATACGGCACCCAATCGGCCCCTTCCTCAAGACACAGCATCTGAAACCGGCGAAAGACCTGCTCCAACGGGACGCCCGCACCGGCGATCTCATCCACCCGCGCAAAGGCCCGGTCGGCCACGGCCACAGCGGCGGTGATCTTGGCAATTTCCGGTTCGGATTTGATCGTCCGCAGCCGCCAGGTAATCGCCGCATCATCGATCAGGCGGCGCGCGCCCAAAGCGGCCTCCAGCCGGTGCAAATCCGCCCTCGGTATCCGCACATGGCTTTCCAGATGGCTCGCCAACCCGATGGCGCCCGCATCCGGCACCACCTCGCGCAGGGTTTCGGCCAGCAAACCGATCCCGTCATCGCCGTAATCCGGCGCGGACCATGTGCGAATGTCCTCAACCCAGGTCTGCCCCATCAAATGCGCGCCAATCGACGGGATTACCGCAATCGGCGCGCCGGCAGACGGCACGATCACGAACCACGGGCGCGTCGGGCTTTCCCAAAACCGCGTCAGAAACCCGGTGTAATACCGCAGCTCAACCTCTGTAGTCAGCAAGAGCGCGCCAAGCCCCGCGCGCGCCATCTCTACCTGCGCCTTGGCACACCGCGCCGCGAATTCTGCGCGCGGAAGGCCACGCGGCGCTGTCATTCCGGCCCCTCGCTCAGGATCACCAGCACGCGCGACCCGCCATCAAGGCCCAGATCGCCCGCCGGTCCCCCGACCCGCGCCGCCAAAAGCCCCGCCAAGCCTGCCGCCCCCGACGGCGTCGAGGGCATTGCGATCCGCGCCGCCGTGTCGGCGCCGCTCTGCCCCTCGGCCTCCGAGATCAGCACAAAATCATCCGCATCCCGCGCCAGGCCCTTGAGCGCGATCAACGACGGCTCTTTGCAATCCAGCCGCCCCATCGCCGAGGCCGGGCCCGGTGCCACAACCGACCGGCCCGCCGCCACGGACGCGTGCAGCGCAGGCGCGGCGTCGGGTTCCACCACGACGATCCGCGGCGCATGGCCCCAGACCTTTCGCGCATAGGCGGCGCAGGCGCAGGCCAGGCCGCCAACACCGGCCTGAAGGAAGATATGCGTCGGCGCCTCCGCCATCTCGGCCGCCGCCTCATGCATCAACACCAGATACCCTTCCATCAAGCGATGCGGCCGTTCCAGATATCCGGGCCAGGACGAATCCGACAACACGATCGCCCCCTCCGCCTTGGCGTCTTCGGCGGCGGCGGCCATGCTCTGTTCATAAATCGCCCCACGCCACCGCACCTCGGCGCCCAGGGCTTCCAATCGCGCCCCGAACGCCGCCGGCACCGTTTGCGCAAGGTAGATGACCGCCCGCGCCCCGAAGGCCTTGGCCCCCGCCGCCACCGACAAGCCGTGGTTCCCGGCACTGGCCGCGTAATAGGCCGCGCCCGCCGCCCGGCCGCTCTGCGCATCGCAGGCAATGACATAGGCCGCACCAAGTGACTTGAAGCTTCCCAAGCCCATGCGATCGCGCTCGTCCTTTATGTGCAACGCCGTCAGGCCGAGTTCAGTGGCCAGCGCATCGGCTGAGACAAGGGGTGTTGGGGCCGCAACGGGGCAGCGCGTCAGGAGTGCGGCAGGCCGCTCGGCGTCATCACTGGGAAACGGGATGTCGTGCAGACCGTCCAGAACGGCATCGCGCATCGCTTGGGTGTGGGTCAGATGTTCCATGACGGCACGCTACACCGCGCCTGCTGCGGTGGCGTGTCAAAACCGACCAGACACGTAAAAAGCACGGCGACCTATCGGCACAATTTACCACCGGGCCTGATCTGACGCGGTCGTATCAGACGCGGCAACCCGGCGGTTGGCTCAGATGCTGGCCCAATCCGAAAAACGCACCGGAACCGGGCGCTCCTTTTCAGGGGCCTGCTCTTTTTCGGGTTTTGGGATGGGTTTGGGGGAAGGCATAGGGTTACTCCGACACTGATTACAGGGCCGACCCTCCATCGAAAATGCGGCATTTCACGGTGCCAAAATGTGGCAGATTTATGGCGAGCCATGCGATAGCCCAACGATTTAAGGGGAAAAACGTGCCGGCGATCCACAGGAAGGAAGAGAGACGATATGCGGACCGCCGACACTAAGTCGTGCCACTGCGCGGGATTTAGGAAGGGAGGAGACAATCCCACGTAGTCTGGCTGAGTTCAGTTAGCGACGCAGCACCGGATCATGGAAGGCGATTGCGCCGCTGCCAGCGCCAGATTCGCACCTTGCCCAATAAAGCGGCGCAATTGCGTGCCAATCGCCCGCAGGCTGGCACATCACGAGCGCTTGCGGTGCCCATGGGGGGAATCGCACCGCCCCTCTCCGCCCAAACATTTCAAAATCACCGTCTGTTTTCACGCCGCTGAGACCCAGGCTCACGCCCCCGTGGGGTTGGTGCAGGGTGTCGGAGGTTCTGTGCACAAGCGCACCTAAAACCCCCAATTCTCGCGGTTCCGTGTATCGTATTTCAGCAACCCACCCGCCATATTCATCTCATCGGCAGGCCACAACGGCTCGCCAACGAAACCAAATCAGGGCCGCCTCCCACATCAGGCCCACCACACAAACTGAATAGGACCAGTCAAATGAAAAACATCGCAATCATCGCCGCCGTCGCCGCTTCCCTCGCCGCCCCGGCCTTCGCCCAATCCGCAGCCTCCGTCGCCGCGATCCAGCACTTCAACCAGTTCGAAGACAGCGCGCTCGAGCGCACCAACGTCAACGGCGTCGGCACCCGCGTGTCGCCCACGGGCAGCCTGGGTCAGACCTTCTCGGTCCTCAACGAAGACCAGGACGTTGCCTCCGACCTGCGCGGCGTGAACGGCGCAACCCTCGTCAACGGCACCCCCGCCTACGGCGCAGACATCTTCGACCGCCTCCGCGCCGCGTCGCTCGAAGACGAGTAATCTCCCCCCAAACCATCTCTCCCCGGACAGGGCGCCCCACGCGGGCGCCCTTTTCGGTTTCCGGATCACAGGCTGGCACGCAACAAAAAAGGGCCGCGCATCTTGCGCGGCCCTTTTGGCATGGCGGGGACGTAAGGCGGCTTAGCCGACCAGTTCAAGCCCCGAGAAGAAATAGGCGATCTCGACCGCCGCGGTTTCCGGTGCGTCGGAGCCGTGGACGGAGTTTTCGCCAATCGACAACGCAAATTCTTTACGGATCGTGCCCTCAGCGGCTTCGGCCGGGTTCGTGGCACCCATCACTTCGCGGTTCTTCGCAATCGCGTCTTCGCCTTCAAGGACCTGCACCACGATCGGCTCGGAGGCCATGAATTCGCACAGCTCGCCGTAGAACGGGCGCTCTTTGTGAACTTCATAGAAAACTCCGGCCTGCGCCATGGTCAGGTGGAT
This sequence comes from Gymnodinialimonas ulvae, assembly GCF_037543845.1. Lineage (NCBI taxonomy): Bacteria > Pseudomonadati > Pseudomonadota > Alphaproteobacteria > Rhodobacterales > Paracoccaceae > Gymnodinialimonas > Gymnodinialimonas ulvae. Next base: position 408,722 of record NZ_JBBIFX010000001.1, on the reverse strand, counting down.
ACGCTTCTGTGCGACGATGCGAAGGCCCGCTTCCTCGAACTTGGCATTGATCTTGCCGGTGAGGTTACGCTTGGTGGCGTCGGGTTTGATGATCGAAAAAGTGCGCTGGATGGCCATTGGAATGCTCCGTTCGGGCGTTTTAATTTGCGCGCGGGCTAACACGGGGATTGACGGTTGAAAAGACCCCGGCCCGCGCCTGGCCTTTGCGGTCCGGCCGTCCGCTTAACCGGCCTGTGCGGCACCAACCCAGGCCCGTACGGCAAGCGCCGCGATCAGGGCTCCGGTGGCAATGGCCCCCATCAGGCTCAACAAGGCAAGCGGCGTGGTCTGCGCCTCCACGATCAGGGTCGCCAAGCCGGTCAACACCGCCCCCAGCGCCAGCATGACCGAACCGCTGATACCAGATGCACTCCCCGCCAGTTCGGGGCGCACCGACAAGGCGCCCGCCGCAGCACTCGGGATCGAAAACCCGTTGCCCAGTCCCACGCAAAGTGTCGCGACCAACAGCGGCCAAAGCGCCGCGCCGCCGAACGCGAAGTAGATGCAGGCCGCTCCGATTCCGATCACCGGCACCGCACGCCCAAGCAGGATCAGGCGCAACTCACCCACCCGCTCCACCAATCGCGCGCTCGCCCCCGCGCCCACCAGAAATCCCGCCGTGGTCGAGCCAAGCACAATCCCGGTCTGCGCCGTTCCAAGGCCAAACGCCTCGACCATCACAAACGGCGCGCCGGTCAGGAAGACGTAGAACACGCCCACGCCAAGCGCCTGCACGCCGACATAGGCCCAGTAAAGCCGTACCCGCAAAAGCCCGCCGATGCCGCGCATCGACATCGCCCCGCGCGCTTTCGTCTCGCCCAAGTCGCGCCAACACCACACCAGAAGGCCCAAACCAAGCACCGCATAGGCCACAAAGATCGACCGCCAGCCAAACGCGGCCTCCAACAGGCCCCCAATCATCGGCGCCAGCATCGGCGCGACCGCCATGGCCGAGGCGATCAACGACAGCTTCGCCGCCGCACTGCGCCCGTCGAACAGATCGCGCACTACCGCCGAGGCCAGAATGCCGCCCCCCACCGCCACCGCCTGCGCCACCCGCGCAATCAGGAACAAGGTGATATCTTCTGCCAAAAGGCACATCACCGACGCGACGGCATAGATAGCCAGAAGCCCAAGGATCACCGGGCGCCGCCCGATCCGGTCCGACAGTGGCCCAAGGATAAGCTGCAACACCGCCGCCGCCGCCATGTAGATCGAGATCGCACGCCCGATCACCGCCTCCGACACGCCAAAGCTCGCCTGCATCGCCGGAAGCGCGGGCAGGAACATGTTCAACGACAACACGGTCAGCGCCGTCAACAAAATGAGCGTGATTAAATGTGGCTGTGTGCGGTCCATCGTCCCCGCGTAGCAGGCCGGTCTGCGGCCCACCAGTGATCATGCGATTGACGCCGCCCGGCGCATTCGCCATGTCCCCCCCATGTTGCGCATTGATGATATCGGTTACTCGGTCGCGGGCCGCCCCTTGCTTGAGGCCGCGTCGGCCTCCATTCCCACGGGCCACAAGGTGGGCATCGTGGGTCGGAACGGCACCGGCAAGACCACGCTCTTCCGCCTGATCCGGGGTGAGCTGGCGCTGGACACCGGCTCCATCACGCTGCCTTCGGGCGCCAAGATCGGCGGTGTGGCGCAGGAAGTGCCGTCATCTGACACCTCGCTCATCGACACTGTGCTTGAGGCCGACACCGAACGCGCGGCCCTTCTGGCGGATGACGCCACCGACCCCGCCCGCATCGCCGAAGTGCAGGAACGCCTGACCGCGATCGATGCCTGGGGGGCGGAGGCGCGCGCGGCCTCGATCCTCAAGGGCCTCGGCTTTACCCATGCCGAACAACAAATGCCCTGCTCCGCGTTTTCGGGGGGCTGGCGCATGAGCGTGGCGCTTGCGGGCGTGCTCTTCGCGCAACCCGACCTGCTGTTGCTCGATGAACCGACCAACTACCTCGACCTCGAAGGCGCGCTCTGGCTCGAGGCCTACCTCGCCAAATATCCCCATACCGTGCTGGTCATCTCGCACGATCGCGGCCTTCTCAACCGCGCGGTGGGTCACATTCTGCACCTCAACGACCGGCAATTGACACTTTACACCGGCGGCTATGACACCTTCGCCAAGACCCGCGCCGAACGCCGCGCCGTGCAAGCCGCCGCCGCCAAGAAACAAGACCTCCAACGCGCGCATCTGCAAAGCTTCGTGGACCGGTTCAAGGCCAAGGCGTCCAAGGCGAAACAGGCGCAAAGCCGCGTAAAAATGCTCGAACGGATGGAAACCATCCGCGCCCCCGAAGACGCCGCGCGCACCGTGTTCACCTTCCCCGAACCCGAAGAGTTGTCGCCGCCCATCGTCAACATGGACGGCACCGCGGTCGGCTACACCGACACGCCCGTTCTCAAACGCCTCAACCTGCGTCTCGATCAGGACGACCGCATCGCCCTTCTGGGCCGCAACGGCGAGGGCAAATCCACGCTCTCCAAACTGCTCGCGGGCAAGCTTTCGGCGATGGACGGGCGCATCACCTCGTCCTCGAAACTGCGCATCGGCTATTTCGCGCAGCATCAGGTCGACGAATTGCACCTCGACGAGTCGCCCCTCGATCACATCCGCCGCGAACGCCCCGACGACGCGCCCCCGAAACTGCGCGCGCGGCTGGCCTCCTTCGGGCTTGGCGCGGATCAGGCCGAAACGCTGGTCGCGAAGCTTTCCGGTGGCCAGAAAGCACGCCTGTCGCTTCTGCTGGCTACACTCGACGCACCCCATCTTCTGATCCTTGACGAGCCGACCAACCACCTGGACATCGAAAGCCGCGAAGCCCTGGTCGAGGCGCTTACCGCCTATTCCGGCGCGGTCGTTCTGGTGTCGCACGACATGCACCTGCTCAGCCTCGTGGCCGACCGGCTGTGGTTGGTGAAAGACGGCCATGTCGCCCCCTACGCCCATGACCTCGAAACCTACCGCGCGTCACTGCTCAACACCGCGCCGCCCAAGGAAAAGGCCGCCAAACCAAAGAAAAAGGTCAGTCAGGCGGACATCAAAGACCTCAAATCCGAGGTCAAACGCGCCGAGGCCCGCGTCGCCAAGATCGAAGAGATGCGCGATAAACTCGCCAAGAAACTCGCCGATCCCAAGCTCTATGAAGACGAAAACACCGACAGCCTTCAGGTCTGGCAAGCCAAATACGCCGAAGTCTCCGAAGGCCTCGAACGCGCTGAAGCGCTCTGGATGAAAGCCGAAGAGAAGCTGGAAAAAGCCCAAAGCACCTGACCGCCCCTCTTTGCTTTCCAAATACCTCGGGGTTTGGGGCAGCGCCCCATCGCGACCCCATCGGGGGGCGCAAAAGAAAAAACAACGCGGCGCAAGCCGCTCCGCTTAGCAACCTTTGGAACGGACAATGGATCTCAGCCTCTACATTCCCGCCTTTGTCACGCTCTTCGTGGTCATCGATCCCATCGGCCTGACGCCGCTTTTCGTCGCCCTGACTGCGGGGATGAATGCGCGACAGCGACGGATCATTGCCATACGCTCGGTCTTGGTCTCCTTCGGCATCCTGCTGCTCTTCGGGCTGGCCGGCGAATCCGTCCTTTCCTTCCTGGGCATCTCCATGCCGGCCTTCCGCATGGCCGGCGGCATCCTGCTGTTCCTCACCGCGCTCGACATGTTGTTCGAACGGCGCACCCAGCGCCGGCAGGATCAGGCCGACACGGCTCAGGCCGAAGACGCCCCTGACGACCCTTCCGTCTTCCCCCTCGCCATCCCGCTTATCGGCGGACCTGGCGCCATCGCGTCGATGATCCTGCTGACCGGAGAAGGAAGCGGCGCGTTGCATATTACGGCCGTGCATGGCGTAATGGCCGCTGTTTTGCTGATAGTCCTGGCGCTTTTTCTTCTTGCGGCACCGCTCGAACGCTTGCTCGGGCCCACCGGGATCACCGTCGTGACCCGCCTTCTGGGCATGTTGCTGGCCGCGCTGTCGGTGCAATTCGTGATTGATGGCCTGCGCGACCTGCAAGTGATCTGAGCGCGACCTATATTGATCCAAACGACGGAGCGGATCATGGATGAAGCGACCACCGCCAATCTCATTTACCTGATTGTGCTGTTGGTGGGACTGGCCGCCTTCACACTCATCAACCGCCAGACCAGTATCGGTCAGATGACCAAGGCACTGGCGCTATGGGGGGTCATCTTCGTGGCCGTGCTCATGGGTGTTCTGCTATGGACCGACCTGCGCGATCAAATCCTGCCCCAGCAAGTGATGCTGAGCGACACAATCGTCACAACACCGCGTGACAGGGACGGACATTTCTACCTCACCCTCGAGGTCAACGGCACCCCGATCCGCTTTGTTGTCGACACGGGCGCCACCGGCATTGTGCTGTCACGCAACCATGCCAGCGCGGCTGGCATCGACACCGACGAGCTGATCTTCATAGGCCGCGCAAGGACCGCCAATGGCCCCGTGGACACCGCGCCCGTGACGCTGGACACCCTGACCCTCGGCGGCACAACCGACACCAATGTCCGCGCCGTCGTAAACAACGGCGCGTTGGACGAAAGCCTGCTCGGCATGAGCTATCTTTCGCGCTTCTCACGCCTGGAAATCACGAATGGGCAGCTGGTTCTGGAACGCTAAGCGCTATCCACTTTCCGCATACCGAAAGCTTGTGTCATCCAAAAACAGGATATCAGGACGTTCCGGATTGCGCTTTCATCTCCCACTGGCCGCTTTCCTCCGACCAGTATTTCGCACCCACGCCTGCCCCTGTCAGCGCTTTCCACTGCGCCCGCGCGGTCTGCAACGCGGTCTCGTCATGGCCGTCGAACAGCACCATGACACGCGTCATCTTGGTAACTTCTTCCGGCGTCACATCGGCCCCTTCGACGGACACAAGGCAGGTCGGATCGTTGCCCGCCGCCCCGGTCGTCAGAAGCACCGGCTGCGCCGCATCATGGGGCCCACCGGCGCGCCCGTGTGGCACGAACCCGTCGTCCGGACGCAGCCAGAGCTGCTCGTCCAGTCGCGCCAGTGCGTCTTCGGTCCGGCCGCGCACCGCAACCCGCCATCCGGCTTGCAGCGACTTGCCCAACAAGGTCGCAAGCGTCACCTCAACCGGGGCACGGGTCAGGTGATAAAAGTAAGCCTCACCCATGGGTTACGCCGCGACGTTGATGTTGCAAATCAGCTTTCATAACCATCGCGCACCAACCGGTCCAGCGCCATCACGCCCCAGCCCGTCGCCCCCTTGGGCGCCAGCATGGTGTCGGATTTCACGCTGGCAGTGCCCGCGATGTCGAGGTGGATCCAAGGCGTCTCTTCCTTCACGAAGCGCTGCAGGAACTGCGCCGCCGTGATCGAGCCCGCCGCGCGTCCGCCGACGTTCTTCATATCGGCAATCCGGCTCTTGAGCATGTCATCATAGGCCTTCCCCAACGGCATCCGCCACGCGCCTTCGCCCTCGGCCTTCGCCGCCTTCAGGAAAGCATCGCAAATCGCGTCATTGTTCGAGAACACGCCCGCGTTCTCATGGCCCAGGCCAATGATGATCGCGCCGGTCAGTGTCGCCAGATCAATCATCCCAGACGGCTTGAACCGCTCCTGCGCGTACCACATCACATCGCACAGAACGAGGCGGCCTTCGGCGTCGGTATTGATCACCTCGATCGTGTCGCCTTTCATGGATTTCACAACGTCTCCCGGACGTTGCGCGCGTCCGTCGGGCATATTCTCCACCAGCCCGACCAGCCCCACCACGTTGGCTTTCGCCCCGCGCAGTGCCAGCGTTTTCATCACGCCCGAGACCACGCCCGCGCCGCCCATGTCCATCGTCATGTCTTCCATGCCGCCCGCGGGCTTGAGGCTGATGCCGCCGGTGTCGAACACGACCCCCTTGCCGACCAACGCCAAGGGCTTTTCCTTGCCGCCGCCGTTCCATTCCATCACCACAACCTTCGACGGGCTTTCCGACCCTTCGCCGACCCCCAGAAGCGAATGCATCCCGAGCTTTTCGAGGTCTTTTTCCTCCAGCACCTCGACCTTGAGACCGATCTCTTTCATCGCCGCCAACCGATCAGCAAATTCCTGCGTTGTCAGCACATTGGCAGGCTCATTCACCAGATCGCGCGTGAAAAAGACCCCCTCGGCCACGGCAATGGCGGCACGGGCCTCCGCCTTGGCCTCATCAGGTTTGGTGCACATGATCGTGGCCGCCGCCCGCTCGGGCGTCTCGGCGGTCTTGTGGTCGGTGAACTCATAGGCCCGCAGCGCCATCCCCAGCGCCACCTCCGCCACCCGGGTCACGGCACCCGCGCAAAGCGTCAGCGCGTCGGGGCCTTTGAACTTGGCCAGCGCGGCCCCGGCACGGCGCGCATCCTCAACGCTCGGGCGGCGATCAAGCTTGACCACCAGAACGGACATGGCCGCGAGCCCGGCGGGAAACCCAAGCGTAAAGCCTTGGCCTGCCTTCACTTTCTCCCACCGCTCACTCTCGACAAGCCGCGCGACCGCCTGTTTCGTGAGGCGGTTCACCCTGCGCCCGGCGGGATCCAGCTTGCCGTCTGGCGTCACCATGATCGCCAGCTTCCCCTCAATCTGCGCCAGCGCATCAAGGTCGGTTTCGGCAAAATCAACTGTGATCGGCGTGGTCATGGGGCGGCTCCTGCGCATGAAAGGCGTGACATTCAGGTCGCGACATTAGGCCGGTGTTCCGGGGTTGACCAGATCACCCCTACGCATCCCCGAAAATGTCATTTAGAACATAGATGACGCGGTTGTTCTGCCCATCAAACACCGCATATGGGGGTTTGTGACATTGGGTCAGTACGACCGATACGTTTTGCGCCAGCTTGTGATGCTGTTCGGCTTTTTCAGCCTCGTGCTGGTGTCGGTTTACTGGGTCAACCAGGCCGCGCGCCTGTTCGACGACCTGATCGCAGACGGGCAAAACGTCAGTGTCTTTCTTGAGTTTTCAGCTCTGACCTTGCCGTGGATTGTGCAGCTTATCCTGCCGGTTTCGGCCTTCGTGGCCACGCTTTACATCTTCAACCGGATGATCGGCGAAAGTGAGCTGGTGGTGTTGCAAACCGCGGGCCTTTCGGCATTTAGGCTGCTGCGGCCGGTCTTCGTCTTTGGCTTGCTCATGGCGCTCCTGGTCGGGATCCTCGGCAACGTTCTCGCCCCGACGGCACGTGCCCAGTTCATCGACCGTCAGGACGAGGTACGTGATGACCTGACGGGCCGCTTCCTGCGCGCGGGCGAATTCATCCACCCCACCGGCGGTTTGACCGTCTACATTCGCGAGATCACGGAACTCGGCGAATTCAGGGACCTGTTCCTACAGGATTCGTCAAACCAAGGCGTTGAGGTCACCTATTCCGCCACCAATGCGCTTCTGGTCCGCTCTGACACCGGTCCGCGTCTGGTGATGTTCGACGGATTGGCGCAGACGCTTGACCTGGACACCGGGCGGCTCTCCACAATCTCGTTCAGCGATTTTACCTATGACGTCGGCGCGTTGATGGACGGCACCCGGCAGCGGCGGGTCGACGTGCGCGAATTGCCCACCTCGATACTGTTGCAGGCCGATGCGCAGACCGCCGAGGCGCTTGGCGTGCCGCTGGCTCATATGGTGTTCGAAGGACACGACCGCGTGGCGCAGTCGTTGTTCGCGATTTTCGTGCCGCTGATCGGGGCTGCGTCGTTGATGCTTGGTTCGTTCAGCCGCTTTGGCGTGTGGCGGCAGATCCTGATTGCGGTCATGCTGGTCCTGCCGATGCAGATCGTGCGCAACGCCGGAGAGGCCGCCGTGCGCGCCGACGCGGATGCGTGGGCCATGGCCTATCTGCAACCCGCGCTGGCCGCCGGTGTGGCCATCTGCATGACCGCGCTTGCGATGCGCAGGCGCAGCGGATGGAGGGCCATTCCCGCATGATCCTGCATCTCTACATCGCCGGTCGGTTCCTGCGGGCCTTCGGGATCGTGCTGGCGGTGTTCGTGGCCATCCTACTGCCCATCGACATGGCAGATCAACTCCGCCGGATCGGCAGCGATCAGGGCTTTGGCGCGGTGTTGCAACTGGCGTTGTTAAACCTGCCGCGAAGCTTGAACGGCTTGATGCCGCTGTTTGTAATGCTGGCCACGCTGGTCCTGTTTTTGGGGCTGGCGCGCACGTCCGAGCTGGTGGTGGTGCGCGCGGCGGGGCGTTCGGCTCTGAAGTCGGCGGCGGCGCCGGTCGTGACCGCGCTTCTGATCGGGGTGCTGTCGCTTTTGATCCTGAACCCGCTGGTGGCGGCCACGGCGCGGCAATACGACCTGACGCTGGCGCGCCTTTTGGGGGAGGAAACCCGCACCGTCTCGGTCTCCCGGCAGGGTTTGTGGTTGCGCCAAGGCGTCGGGAGCGAGCAAACGGTGATCCGCGCCGAGGTGACCAATGGCGATGGCACGCATCTGTTCGGCGCGAGTTTCTTTACCTTCGATGCCGATGGCCAGTTGCTGGACCGCATGGATGCCACCGAGGCGGTGCTGAATGCGGGCGCCTGGACCCTGACCGAGGTGCGCCGCTGGCCGCTGGCCGGGTCAAGCAACCCCGAGGCCGATGCGACAGCACTTGCCACGCTGACCCTGCCCTCGACACTCACCGCCGAGCAGATCCGCGACAGCTTCGGCAAGCCGGAAACGGTTCCCATCTTCGAGCTTCCCGGCTTCATACGGCAACTCAACGACGCAGGTTTCGCGGCCCTGCAACACCGCACCTGGTTGCAGATGCAATTGTCCTCACCCCTGCTGCTGGCGGCAATGGTTCTGATCGGTGCGGGCTTCACCATGCGCCACACGCGGTTCGGCAAAACCGGGGTGATGGTACTGACAGCGATCCTACTGGGCTTCGGCGTGGTGTTCATCCGCCGCTTTGCCGAGGTTTTGGGCGAAACCGGCCAGCTTTCGGCAACACTTGTCGCATGGACGCCGCCAATTGCCGCAATTCTCTTGGCCCTCGGGCTATTATTGCATACGGAGGACGGGTGACGCGCCGCATGCGCCATATGTTTGCGGCCCTTGTGGCCGTGGTCCTCTGCTGGGGTGCCCCTCTTGCAGCGCAGGGTTCCCCTTCGCTGCCGCCTGCGACGTTGATTGCCGACAACATCCGCTTTGATGGCAGTGCCTCGGTCTCCGCCAATGGATCGGTCGAGGTCTTCTACAACGGCGCACGCCTGCGGGCCCAATCCATCACCTTCGACGGCACCACCGACGAACTGCGCGTGCAGGGGCCGCTGACGCTGACCGATGCGGCCGGCAACACGCAGATCTTCGCCGAATTCGCGGAACTGTCCGGCGACCTGCAGAACGGTGTCCTGCAATCCGCGCGGCTTGTGCTGGATCGGCAGCTTCAGATTGCCGCGACCCAGATCGACCGCACCGACGGGCGCTACACGCAACTCTACCAGGCGGTCGCCTCGTCCTGCGAAGTCTGCTTCGAAAACCCCACCCCGCTGTGGGAAATCCGTGCCCGCCGGATCGTCCATGATGAGCTTGAACAACAGCTCTACTTCGACAACGCCACGTTCCGCATCATGGGAATTCCGGTGTTCTACCTGCCCCGGATGCGTTTGCCTGACCCCACACTCGAGCGCGCGACCGGTTTCCTCGCCCCCTCCATCCGTGCCGACGACAGCACCGGGACGCAGCTGCGTGTGCCCTATTTCATCATGCTTGGCGACAATGCCGATGTCACCGTGACGCCCTGGATCGGCACCGGAAGCCAGACCATCCAATTGCGCTACCGACAGGCCTTCCGCAACGGACGGGTGCAGGCCGATGGCGCGGTGTCCTGGGATGACCTGACCGACGACACCACCCGCGCCTACCTCTTTGCCAATGGACAGTTCGAAATCGGCGGCGGCTTCATCCTCGACCTGCAGGCCCAGGCGGTCAGCGACCGTGGATACCTGACCACCTATGACTTCCCCGACCCAGACATCCTCGAAAGCTTCGCGCGCATCAGCCGCGTGGAGCGCGCGCAGTATATCGAAGCCCACGGCACGCTCTACCAATCGCTACGCGAGGGCACGGACAATGACGTGTTGCCGACCCGCGTGGCCCATGCCGAGATCGTGCGCCGGTACAACCCGTCGCTGATCGGTGGCACCCTGACGGCCGAGCTTGAGGGGACGGGCCTCTACCGGTTCTCGACGGTCGAAAGCGTCGGCGATGCCCCCAACGGCCGCGATGTGTTCCGCATCTCGGGCGAGTTGGATTGGCGCCGGACCGAAATTTTCGGCGGCCTTGCCGTGACATTCCAGGGTGCCTTGCATGGTGGCATTTACGCGACGCAGCAGGGCGGCGATCTGAATGGCACTGAAACCCGGGTAACACCTTACGGCGCGATCGAGTTTCGCTATCCGATGCAGGCCGTCTCCGGCACTGGCGTGCGCCACGTGATCGAGCCAGTTGCACAATTCGTCTGGTCCGAGACCTACGGCAATGACGTCCCCAACGAAGACAGTTTCATCGTCGAGTTCGACGAGGCGAACCTGTTCTCGCTCGACCGCTTTCCCGGCTCCGATGAACGCGAGGTCGGCCCGCGCGCCAATCTGGGCCTGACCTATACGCGCGCTGCGCCGTCGGGGCTGAATTACTCTGTTGCGGGCGGCGTCGTGCTGCGCACCGATGAACAGGGGCAACTGACGAATGGCTCCGGGTTGAACGGGGTGCAGTCGGATTTCCTCGTCGCCGCCCATGTGCAATTCAACGACCACCTCAGCGTCGTGAACCGCGCCCTGTTCGACACCGATCTCAGCTTCACCTCCTCGGAATTATCGCTGTTCTGGATGGGCGACAACCACGAGCTTGTCTCGACCTACACCTTCCTCGAAGCCGATGCCGGCGAAGAGCGGCCCGACAATCTCGCGGAATGGACGCTGGATGCGGACTACACGTTGCAAAGCGGATGGGACGCGGGCGTGAATTGGCGCTACGATTTTTCGGAGAACACGCCGACACGGGCGGGCGTCTCCCTCGGATACGAAAACGAATGCGTTGATATGGAATTCTCGGTCTCGCGCCGGTATACGACGGCGGCGGATGTGGAACCTGCGACGCGCTTCGGCTTCACCGTCTCACTGGCGGGCTTCGGTGCCGGACGCGAAGGGCGAAGCATTGCGCGCAGCTGCCGGGGCGGATAACGCGCCCGAGCGTTCGGAGCGCGCCGGACAAAACCAACCAAAGTGGCACAGCAGAAATGGCCGGATTGAGCATGACGAATGTAGGCGAAAAGATGGGCATGGGCGGAGCAGTCAAGCGGATCATCGCGCGGGCGCATCGTGGCGGCTTCGTGGTGCTGGCGGCCGCCGCTTTTATCCTTGGCGCGCAGGCGGCGTTGGCGCAGAACCCCTTTGCCGTGGCGGTGCGTGTGAACGATTCCGTGGTCACGAATTACGAGATCGACCAGCGCGCGCGCTTTCTTCAGGTCCTCAACGCGCAAGGCGATCTGCGACAGCAGGCTACCGAAGCGCTGATCAACGAACGCCTGCAAGTCGCCGCCGGTATCGCGATGGGGGCCGAAGCCTCGCCCGAGGACATCGAAAACGGGCTGGTCGAATTTGCCGGACGCGCCAACCTGGGCCCTGAGCAGTTCCTGCAACAAATGGCGAGCGAAGGCATCGCACCGGAGACCGTGCGCGATTTCGTCGCCAACGGGATCACCTGGCGCAACGTGGTGCGCGCGCGTTTCGGCGCCCGGGCGCAGGTCACGGAAGAAGACGTGGACCGCGCGATGGAACTGGGCACGGTTCTGGGCGGTGGCATCGAATTGTTGCTGGCCGAGATCATCATCCCCGTGACGCCGCAGAACCAGGCGAACCTGGTGTCGGAATTGCTCCGCCTGCGAGAGCAGATTGCCGGCAGCACCGAAACCTTTTCGGAGGCCGCGCGCCGGTTCTCCGCCGCGCCTACGCGCGAGGCCGGTGGCGTGACCGGATGGCGCGGGCTCAACGAATTGCCCGAGGGCTTGCGCGACCTCTTCTTGACCATGTCCGTGGGGCAAGTCACCGAACCCGTTCCCTTGGGTGGGGGGCAGGCCTATGCCCTGTTCCAATACCGCGGTCAGCGCGAGGTCGAGGCGCCCAACCTACCCGTCACCGCGATTGATTACGTGTCGATTGCCATCCCCGGCGGCCGCACGTCCGAGGCCCTCGCCGAGGCGGAGCGTCTGCGCAATGCCGTGGACACCTGCAATGATTTCAACGGTGTGATCCCCGGCGGCTTTCAACGCCAGACGGTCGCGCCGGGTGAATTGCCCGAAGATGTCTCCCTCGCCCTTCGCGCGCTGGACGAGCGCGAGATGTCGACCTCGGTCACGCGGTCGGGGGGCACCGTGCTGCTGGCGCTGATGTTGTGTGACCGGGTCCGGTCCGAGCCGGAACAGGGCCGCGATGCGGTGCGCCAGCGCTTGGTCGGGCAGACCCTTGAGGCCTATTCCAATGGCTTCCTCGAAGAGCTTCGCTCCGAAGCACGCATCACGTTCGAGAATTGAGCGTGCGGCCCATGGGCCAGACCCCGAACCACACCACGCCCGCCCCCCTGCCACTGGCGCTGAGCATCGGCGAGCCCGCGGGCATCGGCCCCGAGATCGCCGTGAAGGCGTGGCGCGTGCTGGGAACTGACGTGCCGTTCTTCGTGATCGGGGATCCGCGCCACCTGTCGGGCTTTGGCGCACCATTGGTCGAACTTGGCGACCCGTCCGAAACACCAGCCGCCGCCGAGCGCGGCCTGCCGATTCTGCCGCTGGCATTTGGCGGCGCAACCGCCCCCGGAACGCCGGACCCCGCCAATGCGCAGGGCGTTATCGACGCCATCGCACGCGGCGTCGATCTGGTGGCGCAGGGCAAAGCCGCCGCTCTGACCACCGGGCCGATCCACAAGAAGGCGCTGATCGACGGCGCGGGGTTCGGATTTCCCGGTCATACCGAATACCTCGCCCATCTGGCGGGCGGCGCGCGCGTGGTGATGATGCTCGCCTGCCCGGAATTGCGCGTTGTGCCCACGACGATCCATATCGCATTGGCCGATGTCGCAGGGGCACTGACCGAGGCCCTGCTGAGTGAGACGATTGAGATCACCGACGCCGCACTTCGCCGCGATTTCGCAATTGCCAGCCCGCGCATCGCAGTCGCGGGCCTCAATCCCCATGCCGGCGAAGGTGGCGCGATGGGCCGCGAGGAAATCGACCTGATCACCCCGGTACTGGACCGGCTGCGCGCGGCGGGCCTGGATGTGATCGGGCCGATGTCGGCCGACACGATGTTCCACGCCGGCGCGCGGGCGGGCTATGATGCAGCGGTCGCGATGTACCACGATCAGGCGCTTGTCCCCATCAAGACCATCGACTTTTCCGGCGGTGTGAACGTCACGCTTGGCTTGCCGTTCATTCGCACCTCGCCCGACCACGGCACGGCGCTTGATATCGCGGGTCAGGGCGTGGCCGATCCGACAAGCCTGATCGCGGCATTGGAACTGGCGCGGGACATGGCCCTGCGACGGGCGCAGACATGAGCGCGATTGATGGGTTGCCACCGCTGCGCGACGTCATCGCGACCCATGGCCTGTCGGCGCGCAAGGCTTTGGGGCAGAACTTCCTTCTGGATTTGAACCTGACCGCTAAGATTGCGCGGGTCGCTGGCGATCTGTCGGGGGCGGATGTGTTGGAGATTGGACCCGGCCCCGGCGGGCTGACGCGCGGGCTTCTGGCCGAAGGTGCGCGACGGGTTGTTGCGATCGAGAAAGACGCGCGCTGTCTTCCCGCGCTGGCCGAGATCGCCGAGGCCTACCCCGGGCGCTTGATCGTCCTGAACGACGACGCGCTGGCCGTGGATTGGGAGGCCAACCTGACCCCGCCACGCAAGATCGTGGCCAACCTGCCCTACAACGTCGGGACCGAGCTTCTGGTGCGGTGGCTGACCCCGAAACGCTGGCCGCCGCCGTGGGAGAGCCTGACGTTGATGTTCCAACGAGAGGTCGCCGACCGGATCGTCGCGCAACCCGGCGGCAAGGCCTATGGTCGTCTGGCAGTATTGGCGCAATGGCGCTGCGAGGTGCGGATCGCGATGGGCCTGCCGCCCGAAGCCTTCACACCGCCGCCCAAGGTGCACTCCGCCGTGGTTCATCTCGACGCCCTGCCCGCCCCCCGGTTCGAGGCGGACGCCGCCATTCTGAGCCGCGTCGTCAAAGCCGCCTTCGCGCAGCGGCGCAAAATGCTGCGCGCGGCGCTCAAGGGTCAGGCCCCCGATATCGAGGATCGCTTGATCGCGGCGGGGCTCAAACCGACCGACCGGGCCGAACAGGTGCCGATCGAAGGCTTCTGCGCATTGGCCCGCGTGATGGCCAAACCCTAAAACGTGCGGCCAACAAACCTGCATCGCAGCTTTTGGCCGAGCGCCGTATGGTATTTGCGCGTCGCGTGCGCCCGACCTTTCGCTGATGGCTCGGGTCAAGGGCCGGACGCTCTGACGAAAAAGGGCCCCGCAGGGCCCCTTTGGATCATTCCGCCGCTTCTTGCGGGGGCTGCGGTTGATCGCCGCCATCACCGCCATCGCTTTCGGGCTTGCGCCGACGCCGCGTCCGCTTGGGCTTGGGCGCGCTTTCAGGCGTCTCGACAAGGCCGGTATCGCCGTCAGCGGCATTGTCGATCACTGCGTCGAACGAGCCCTGCTCGGGCGTGGGCTGCGCCTCGGGGGCTGCGTCCTGCTCAGGCTGCGACGCGCCATCGTTTTGCGGCTGCGACGGTTGGTTGCCCCCGCCCTGACCCTGCTGATCGCGGTCGCGGTTGCGGCGATTGTTCTTGCCACCCCCGTCGCCACCACCCTGCTGCGGGTTCTGGTTGTTGTTCTGGTTGTTGTTTTGAGTGTTGTTCTGCTGTTGTTGCGCGTCGCGCTTGGCGTCCATCTCGCGCTGCGCTTCGGCCAGCATGCGCAGATAATGCTCCGCGTGCTGCTGAAAGTTTTCGGCGGCCACGCGATCATTGCTGAGCTGCGCATCGCGGGTCAGCTGATTGTACTTGTCGATGATCTGCTGCGGGGTGCCACGCACCTTGCCCTCGGGACCCGAGCTGTCAAACACGCGGTTGACGATGTTTCCGACAGAGCGGTTGCGGTTCCCTTTGGACCGCGAGCGGTTCTTCGATGATCTCATGTGTGTTTTGGTCCAGTTGTCCTGGTTTGTCGGCAGCTACGCATCTCGTGCGGGCCGAGATTGGTCTCAGTTTGCGTCTTGGCCTGCATCCCCGCTGACCGTCACGCTGTCTGGTAAGATAAGGTGCGCTGGGACTGATATGGCCCGATATTCACACCCTGCGACGAGTAAACATGAGGGCGCGGTTCTGTCCAGCGCAAACTCACGCAATTGATGAAATACCCGCATATTCGCGATATTTCGCCGGTTTTTGCGCCGTTTTGTTGGCGTCAGCGGCGCGTGCCGCAGACAATCCTGTCGTTGCCACTAAGATCGGGGTGACAGGCGACGTCTTCAAGACCTGCCTCGTGGAAAAGCTTGGTCACCGCGGCCCCTTGCGCATAGCCCACCTCGACCACCAAGCGCCCCCCGTGGACCAAATGCGCATGCGTTCCGTCCAGAATGGCGCGATAGGCCGCCAACCCGTCCCCCCCCGGCGTCAGGGCCAGATGCGGCTCCCAATCGCGGACCTCGGGCGCTAGACCCTGCATCTCGGCCGCCGCGATATAGGGCGGGTTTGACACGATCAGATCGAACGCGCCCGCGACCGCCGCGTACCAATCCGATTGCAGAACTGAGGCACGTTCACCGACGCCGAGACGCGCGATGTTGCGCGCGGCCACCTCCAGCGCGGGCGGCGACAGGTCAGTGCCAAGCCCCAAAGCCGTCGGACGCTCGGCCAGCAGCGTCGCAAGAATGCACCCCGAGCCGGTGCCAAGGTCGAGGACCCGTTCAAACGGCCCGGACAAGGCGTAGTCCACCAGCGTTTCGGTATCCGCGCGCGGGGTGAGCACGTCGGGGGTGACGTGAAACAGGCGTCCGTAGAAATCGACCTCCCCCACGATCTGGCTCAGCGGTTGGCGGGATTTCCGCGCCTCTACGGCTTCGGTAAAGGCCCGAGCCGGCGCGCCATCGGGCCAGGTCTCGTCCAGACGCGCGAACAATTGCGCCGACGAAAGGCCAAGCGCATGGCACATCAACAGCCGTGCTTCGCGCTCTGCGGCGCCATCGGGCAAGAACTGGGCAAGGCTTTGGCGGGCCAGATCAAGACTGTACCGCAGCGACGGCGTCACCCGGCCATCTCCGCCAGCTTCATCGCCTGATCCTCGGCGGTCAGCGCGTCGATGATATCGTCCAGATCTCCGCCCATCACCTGATCCAGCTTGTAAAGCGTCAGGTTGATACGGTGGTCCGTCATCCGGCCCTGCGGGAAGTTGTAGGTACGGATCCGCTCGGACCGGTCGCCGGAGCCGACTTGCGATTTGCGATCGGCGGCGCGTTCCTCGTCCACCTTCTGCCGTTCCAGATCGAACAGGCGTGCGCGCAGGACCGACATCGCGATCTCGCGGTTGCGGTGCTGCGATTTTTCCGAGCTGGTCACGACGACGCCGGTGGGCAAATGCGTGATCCGCACGGCGCTGTCGGTGGTGTTGACGTGCTGGCCCCCTGCCCCGGAGGCGCGCATCGTGTCGATGCGGATGTCAGTTGCGGGGATGTCGATATCGACCTCCTCTGCCTCGGGCAAGACCGCGACCGTGGCCGCAGAGGTGTGGATGCGCCCGCCGGATTCCGTCTCGGGCACCCGTTGCACGCGGTGCACGCCGGATTCGAATTTCAGCCGCGCAAAGACGTTCTCCCCCTCGATCCGCGCAGTGACTTCCTTGATGCCGCCCAATTCGGTCTCGGCCAGATCAATGACCTCAACCCGCCAGCCGCGCGCTTCAGCGTAGCGGGTGTACATGCGGAACAGATCGCCTGCGAACAACGCCGCCTCGTCGCCGCCCGTACCGGGGCGAATTTCGATCATCGCGGGCTTGGCGTCAGCAGCATCTTTCGGCAGCAGCGCGATCTGCAGGCTTTGCTCGGCGGCCGGAATGGCATCCCGCAGGGTCGGCAATTCTTCTTCTGCAAGCGGCTTCATGTCCGGATCGTCCAGCATCGCCTCCGCCTCGGCCAGATCGGCAAGCAATTGATCATAGGCGGCAATTTCGGCCACAACCGGCTTCAGTTCTGCATATTCACGGCTGATCTGCGCGATGTCGCCGGGGTCGAGCCCGCCGTTGAGCTGCGCTTCGAGGAATTCGAACCGGTCAGTGATCTGGCGAAGGCGGTCGCGTGGCAACATGGGGCAGGCTTTCTGCAGGGCGGGACACGGGTGAAGGCGCGTGACGCCGCGCTAATCGCCGTCGCTGAACACCGTTGCGCCGCGTGCGGCTTGCGACCAGGCCTGCGCGCGGCGCGTGTTCACGCCCAGATCCGATGTGCCGTAAAGCGCACGCGCGAAAATATCGAGCTGCGTGCCGCCGTCCTGCCCGACCCAGCGCAGGCTGACGACATCGGGAAAGCCCATGATCCGCGAGCGCACCACATAGGTCACATGACCCTCCGCAACGGAGCCGGCCAAAAGCTCTGCGCCATCCGCATCCGCCACCGCGGCAATTCGGGTGGCGACAACCTCCGGCTCCGCCTGAATGAAATGCCCGGCGGAGCCGACCATGAGGGCAAAGTTCGGAGTGGCCGGTGGCGTGACCTCGGCGGGGTCGACATGCAACGCCGCCGGGTCCAGAGGCGCGGCGCGGAAATAGATCGCACCTGCCACAACCGCAGCACCGATCAACACCAAGAGGGCAAGCAAAATTCGCATATCCCTCAGATGCTCTGTCAAAAGCGTGACGTCAAGCCTGCGCGGCGCGCCTTGCATCCCCGATCCAATACGTAAACTATGCGCGAATTAATTCGGAGCAGGCCATGCCGCGCAAGATTATCATCGACACGGACCCCGGTCAGGACGACGCCGTGGCGATCCTTCTGGCGCTGGCCTCGCCCGAAATCGACGTGCTTGGCGTGGTCGCCGTCGCGGGCAATGTGCCGCTCGATCTGACGACCAAGAACGCACGCATCGCCTGCGAGTTGGCCGGAAAACCGCAGACCAGGGTGTTTGCCGGGTGCGATCGCCCGTTGCGCCACGCGCTTGTCACCGCCGAACATGTCCATGGCAAGACCGGATTAGACGGTCCCGTGATGCCCGAGCCCACCATGCCGGTGCAGGACCGGCACGGCGTCGATTTTATCATCGACACCCTGCGCGATGAGCCCGAGGGCAGTGTGACGCTCTGCCCGCTTGGGCCGCTGACCAACATCGCCACAGCCTTCGAAAAGGCCCCCGACGTTGTCGCCAAGGTGCAGGAAATCGTGCTCATGGGCGGGGCCTATTTTCAGGTCGGCAACATCACACCTGCGGCGGAATTCAACATTTACGTCGACCCAGAAGCTGCTGATATCGTGTTCAAATCCGGTCGTCCGATCACGGTGCTGCCGCTGGATGCCACGCACAAGGCCCTGACCACCGCGCCCCGGGTCGAAGCGTTTCGCAACCTCGGCACCGAACCGGGCCGTATGGTCGCGGAATGGACGGATTTCTTCGAACGTTTCGACAAGGAAAAGTACGGCTCCGCCGGCGCGCCGCTCCATGATCCCTGCGTGATCGCCTATCTGATCCAGCCGGACTTGTTCTCCGGCCGCCACATCAACGTCGAGATCGAAACCACCTCCGAGCTGACGCGCGGCATGACGGTTGCGGATTGGTGGCGCGTGACCGACCGCGCGCCAAACGCGATGTTCATCGGGGATGTCGATGCGGAGGGATTTTTCGCGCTCCTGGTCGAAAGGATCGGGCGGCTGTGAAAGGCTGGCTGGCCGCAGCGCTTGCGCTTCTACCCGCCCCTGTAGCCGCTGATGGCCCGGCCCTCGCGCACCTGACCGTTGGCGCTCAGACGGTGACGCTCACCGCCGATGATAGCCTGCCCGCGCCGCGGATGCTGCGCCGCGACGGCGACGTAATGCACCTGCATTTCGCGCAATTGCACCTCGGCTTTCCATTGCCGCCGCAGCTCACGCTTTCCTTGCAGCAGACCGAAAACACATGGACACTGACCTCTTTCACCCTTGAGCGCAGCGACGCGCAACCCCCGCTCGCCGTCGGTACAGAGACCTTGCGCCTGACCCAGAACGGCGCGGCCGGACCCGAGACCTTCGTCATCACCGGCGAGGCCATGGCCCCCGGTGGCGCGCTCGTCCCGCTGCGGGTCGAGATCACCCTGCGCTCGCCGTGATCCGCCGCACTGGTCCCGCGCGGTCAGAGCTCTTACATGCCATCCAAACCGCCCCGGAGCCGCCCCCATGACCGCCGTCTTCCCCTTCGACAACAGCTACGCCCGCTTGCCCGAACGCTTCTTTACCCGCCAGCCCCCGGCGCCGGTGCGCGCGCCCAAGCTGATTGCGCTTAACCGGCCGCTCGCCGATCACCTGGGCCTGACCCTGCCGGAGGAGGATGACACGCTGGCCCGACTGTTCGCGGGCAATGACCTCCCCAACGGGGCGGAGCCGCTGGCGCAGGTCTATGCCGGGCACCAGTTCGGCGGCTGGTCCGCGCAATTGGGCGATGGCCGCGCGGTGATGTTGGGCGAGGTCGTGATCTCTGACGGCAGTCGCTTCGATATTCAACTGAAGGGCGCGGGGCAGACCCCCTATTCGCGCATGGGCGATGGCCGCGCGTGGCTTGGCCCGGTCCTGCGCGAATACATTGTATCGGAGGCGATGGCCGCCCTCGGCATCCCCACCACCCGCGCGCTGGCTGCCGTTGAAACCGGCGAGATTGTGCTACGCGAAGGCCGGATGCCCGGTGCCATCGTCACCCGCGTCGCCGCAAGCCATATCCGCGTCGGCACATTCCAATTCTTTGCCGCACGCGGCGACACCGACGCCTTGCAGGCCCTGCTCGACCACACAATCGCGCGCCATTTTCCCGACGCAGAAGGCCCCGCGGGCCTGCTCGATGCGGTGATCGGCGCGCAAGCGCGCCTGATCGCGGCGTGGATGGGCGTGGGCTTCATCCACGGCGTGATGAACACCGACAACATGACGCTCTCGGGTGAGACCATAGACTACGGCCCCTGCGCCTTCATGGATGCCTACCACCCAGAGATGGTGTTCTCGTCGATCGACCAATTTGGCCGCTACGCCTATGCAAACCAACCGCAGATCGCGGCCTGGAACCTGGCACAACTGGCCACGTCTTTGCTGCCGCTGATGCCTGACCGCGACGCCGCGATCGAGGCCTTTACCGACGCGGCGAACGGCTTTGCCGGGCGCTTCGATGCGGAATGGCACGCCGTTCTACGCGCCAAACTGGGCCTCGCCACCGCAGAAGACGACGATATCGCGCTGGCCTTCGACCTGCTTAACCGCATGGCCCAAGGCGGAGCCGATTTCACCCGGACATTCCGGGCGCTTTGCTCCGACACGCCGCAAGACGCCGCCTCCGCCTTCGCCGCACCCGCCGCCTTCGCGCCATGGCTGGAGGCGTACCAGACCCGCCTCACCCGCGAAACGCGCCCCGCGACCGAGCGCGCCATTGCAATGCAGGCCGCAAACCCGGCCCTGATCGCGCGCAACCACCGCGTGGAAGAGGCGATCCAGGCCGCCGTCGGGGGCGATTACACACCCTTCCACAGGCTCAACTCAGCCCTCGCAGATCCGTTCACCGACCGCCCCGACATCGCGGACCTGCAACAGGCCCCGACCGAGGGCGAGCGCGTCACGCAAACCTTCTGCGGAACCTGACCCATCCTTGTTCCCTGAAGATGCATCGCCCGGCCTGATACCACGCGCACCGGGCCAAAGGCGCGCACAGCGGGCGACGGCAAGACCGGCGCACCCCCTTCTTATGCGGCGCGCGCGGGACGGTTGATCAGGACCAGCCCGGCACAGACCAGCAGCAGAGCCAAAACGATGCCAAATCCGACCTCTTCGCCCAACACCAGCCAGCCCAGAAGGACGCCAAAGACCGGCGACAGGAACGAGAACGCCGCGACCGAGCTTGGCTGATAGATCGATAGCAGCCAGAGCCAGAACAGGAACCCGGCCGAGACGATCACCACGATCTGAAACCCCAGCCCGGCCCAATGGATCCACTCCGGGCCCCGCAGAAGTGGCCCGAAAAACAGCGCGGCCAGCAACAAAAGCGGGGCCGAGATCGCCAATTGCCAGAGCAATTGCACCTCCGGGCGCACCTCGCGCAGCTTTGACCCCCGCGCCAGAAGCGCCAGCCCCGCCCATCCCAGCGCTCCCATCAGCGCCAGAAGATCGCCCAGCAAAGAGGTCTCGGAGCTGTCACCCCGCAAGGTCAGCGCCACCACTACGCCGATGAACGCGAGGATCAGACCCACCGACTTCAGCGGCGTCAACCGGTCGCCTTCAATGAAGAAATGCGCCCCCAGCGCCATCCACATCGGCATCGTGTAGAAAATCACCGAACTCCGCGTCACGCTGGTCAGATCCAGCGCCACGAACAGGCAGACAAATTCCACCGTAAACAGCACGCCCATCAACAGCCCCGGCCCAATGGTGCCCTTCGGCAGCGTCAGGGCAATGCCGCGCAACCGCATCCAAGCGAAGATCACGATCGCCCCGCCAAGCGAGCGCAGACCGGCAAAAAAGATCGGCTGCAGCCCCTCGTTGACGACCTTGATAATCACCTGATTGAACGCCAGCAGAACCGCAAACGCCGTCAGGGATATCGCGCCGAAGGCATCGATTTGGGGTTTCTGCGCCATGTCTCCTCCACCACGCCTGACCGTCGCAGTGCGGCGTCGGCCCGGCGGTGTCAAGCTGGGGGGAATTCTTGCGCAAAGAAACATTTCGCGGATGGGCGCAACTCTGCCATGCTCCGCGCCACCAAGATCAACTGGGAGGATTGGGTATGAGCTTGATGAGAACATTGGCGGCCGTGGCCGTCGGCGTGGCCGCAACCAAGGGCGCGCAGGCGCTGGCAAACCGCAGTGGCGGAACCGGCGGCAGTGCCCGTGGCGGCGCTGGTGGCCTGCTCAACGCGTTGCAGGGGCAGGCGGGCGGCGGTTCCGGTGGGCTGGGGCAGCTGTTGGGCGGCGGCGGATCCGCTGGCGGCGGTTTGGGTGGCCTTCTGGAAAGCCTTGGCGGCGGCGGAAGCGGCGGCGCGGGAGCGCTCGGCGGTCTGCAGGGGATGCTCGGCGGCGGCGCGGCGGGTGGCTTGCTGTCCAGCCTGACGGGCGGCAACGCCGGGAGCCAGCCGGACTTCGGACGGCGCCTGAACGAGGCGTTCCAGAACGGCGGCGAGCCCGCGGATCCACCGACCCCGGATGAGGAAGCCATGGCCGCGCTGATGCTGCGCGGGATGATCATGGCGGTAAAGGCCGATGGCCGGGTCGATGCCGGGGAACGCGACGCCCTGTTGAAGCATCTGGGCGATCTGGACCCGGCCGAGCGGGAGTTCGTGCAATCGGAATTGAACGCACCGATGGATATTGACGGCTTTGCGCGTGATGTGCCCGATCACCCGGCGCTCAAGGCGCAGATCTACGCGGTGGCGCTTTCGGCCATCGACATCGACAGCCCCTCCGAACAGCGCTTCGCCGAAGAACTGGCCGGGGCCCTGGGCCTGGATGGCACGATGCGCGCGCAGGTGCACGACCGCCTCGCCAGGTTCTGATCGGCACGTGGATACGCGGCCCGGGTGATCTTTATCTGGGCCGCAATATCGCCTACACCGGCCTGCGAGGAACATCCGGGTGGGCATTCATGCAAGACACGATTGAAGAGCGTTGCGCCCGCAAGGGGCTGCGCATGACCGAACAGCGCCGCGTGATTGCGCGGGTTCTGGAAGGCTCGGACGACCATCCCGATGTCGAAGAGCTCTATGCCCGCGCCGTTGCTGAGGATCCCAAAATCTCCATCGCCACCGTCTATCGCAGCGTGAAGCTGTTCGAGGAGGCGGGGATTCTGGAGAAGCTCGAATTCGGCGACGGGCGGGCCCGGTATGAAGATGCCGAGCGCGACCACCATGACCACCTGATCGACATGAATTCGGGCGAGGTGATCGAGTTCGTGGACCCCGAGATCGAGGCGTTGCAGGAAAAGATCGCCGAGAAGCTGGGGTATCGGCTCAAGGGGCATCGCTTGGAGCTTTACGGCGTGCCGATGAAGAAGGGCTGAAACCGGAAAACCGCCTCGGTTGCAAGGTTGCAACCGGCAGTCAAGTCACTGTTTCAAAACGCATAAGCCGTTTTTGTTTACTTTCTCTTAACGGTTCCAAAGACCGGACGCGTGCGTCGCCTGAAACGGGGCTGCGCAATTTTTTAGTCAAGTTTTGGGGGCTCTGCCCCAGCGCCCAAGGGCGCTTCCCCGAGGTTTTTTGGGGCACTTGTCGGAAACACAAAGAGGACTCGCCGGAAAGATCCCGAGAGAACACTTGTTCGGCAGGGTTTTTCCGGCACTCCATTTTCCGAAAGTGCCTTGGCAAGATGAATGGGGCGCGTGCGCGCTTTTGGGCTGTTGCGGTGTGCGCGATCGGCCTAGGGGTCGGGCGCGGGCAGTCGCAGATTTGGGCGGGCAGACAGGGAGCCGGGCGCGGATGGACAACCTCAAGGGCATGGGCTGGATGACGCTGGCCATGTTGG
This sequence comes from Gymnodinialimonas ulvae, assembly GCF_037543845.1. Taxonomy (NCBI): domain Bacteria; kingdom Pseudomonadati; phylum Pseudomonadota; class Alphaproteobacteria; order Rhodobacterales; family Paracoccaceae; genus Gymnodinialimonas; species Gymnodinialimonas ulvae. The sequence goes on along the minus strand of NZ_JBBIFX010000001.1, from coordinate 384,958 downwards.
GCTTTGCGCTGTCGGACACGTTCATCAAGCTGACGCTCGGCGCGATGCCCGTGGGGCAGGTGATTTCGATCTTCGGCCTGGGCGGCGCGCTGATCCTGGCGGTTTGGGCCAAGCTGGCGGGCGCGCGCCTGTTTGATCCAGCACTGGCCAGCCTGCCCTTTGCGATCCGCATCCTTTCCGAGGCCTTCGGCACCTTCTGCTTTGTGATGGCCCTGTCGAGCATCGAATTGTCCCTGTTGTCCGCAATCATCCAGGCCAATCCCCTTCTGGTGACGCTTGGTGCGGCGGTGTTTCTGGGCATGGCGGTCGGCTGGCGACGGTTGGTGGCGATCCTGATCGGGTTGATCGGCGTGCTTATCATCGTGCGCCCGGGCATGGAGGGGTTCCGGCCCGAGACGCTTTGGGCCGTCGGCGCGACCTTTGGCCTTGTCGGGCGCGATCTGTCGACGCGGTTGATCCCGAATGCCGTGCCCACCACGGTTCTGGCGCTATGGGGCTCGGTCGCGGCGGGGCTTGCGGGCCTTTTGCTGTTTGCCCTGGGCGAGGCGGCGGTGATGCCGGATCGGCAGATGACCTTTATCCTCGGCGGAGCACTGGTTTGCGCGATGGTGGGCAATCTGGCCATCACGGCGGCGATGCGCATCGGCGAGATCGCCGTTGTCACGCCGTTTCGCTACACGCGCCTGGTCTTCGCGTTGGTCCTTGCGGTGCTGGTCTTCGGCGAGCGACCCGACGCCTGGACGCTTGTGGGGGCCGGGATCGTGATCGCGACGGGGCTCTACACGCTCTGGCGAGAGCGGATTGTCACCACCTGACCCTGCGGCATGTTACCGCTAACGTTTGCGCAAAACGGCGCAAACAAAGGGTGTTCGTGCCCCCATTGGCGGTGTTATAGCGCCCGCAACATCGCAAAAATCCGGCACGGAGAGCCATTCCATGAGCCTTATCATCGACATTCACGCGCGCGAAATCCTCGACAGCCGCGGCAACCCGACCGTTGAAGTCGACGTGCTTCTGGAAGACGGCACGATGGGCCGCGCGGCTGTGCCCTCGGGGGCCTCTACCGGGGCCTATGAGGCGGTCGAAAAGCGCGACGGCGACACGGGGCGCTACAAGGGCAAGGGCGTGCTGGAGGCCGTGGCCGCGGTCAACGGCGAGATTGCCGATGCGCTGGTGGGCTTCGACGCGACCGAACAGGTGGCCATCGACACGGCCATGTGCGAGCTGGACGGGACCGACAACAAGGGCCGCCTCGGCGCCAATGCAATCCTTGGCGTGAGCCTCGCCAATGCGAAAGCCGCCGCCGAGTTCACCGCGCAGCCGCTGTATCGCTATGTGGGCGGCACGCAGGCCCATGTTCTGCCGGTGCCGATGATGAACATCATCAACGGCGGAGAGCATGCCGACAACCCGATCGACATTCAGGAATTCATGATCATGCCCGTTTCCGCCACCTCGATTGCCGAGGCGGTGCGCATGGGCGCGGAGGTCTTCCACACGCTCAAGGGCGAATTGTCGGCGGCGGGGCTTTCCACTGGCATCGGCGACGAGGGCGGGTTTGCCCCCAACCTTTCGAGCACGCGAGATGCGTTGGATTTCGTGCTGAAGTCTATCGAAAAGGCCGGCTACACGCCCGGTGATGACATGATGCTGGCCCTCGATTGCGCGGCGACCGAATATTACAAGAACGGCAAGTACGAATTGGCGGGCGAAGGCAAATCGCTCTCGTCCGACGAAAATGTCGCGTATCTGCAGGCGCTGGTAAACGATTATCCGATCCTGTCCATCGAAGACGGCATGGGCGAGGATGATTGGGACGGCTGGATCGCATTGACCGAAGCGTTAGGCGACAAGGTGCAGCTTGTGGGCGACGACCTGTTCGTAACCAACCCCGAGCGCCTCGCCGACGGGATCGCGCGCGGGGCGGGCAATTCGCTTCTGGTGAAGGTGAACCAGATCGGCACCCTGACCGAGACGCTTTCGGCGGTGTCGATGGCGCAGCGCGCGCGCATGACCTGCGTGATGTCGCACCGCTCGGGCGAGACCGAGGATGCCACGATTGCGGATCTGGCTGTGGCCACGAATTGCGGGCAAATCAAGACCGGATCGCTGGCGCGCTCGGACCGGTTGGCGAAGTACAACCAGTTGATCCGCATCGAAGAGCAGCTCGACGAGACCGCCGTCTATGCGGGCAAGTCGATCCTGCGGTAGGGCGGTTGCACGCAGGGGTGCAATTTTAGTAACAAAATCGGATGTTTTGAGGGTAAGCTTCCAGGCAACACCGATAACACCCCGGCCTGCCAAAGCGGATGCGTACCCTCCAATACTTTCTTCCCGACCGGCAACCGGATGATCTTGATCGGCTGTGGAAGTCCGAATTCGGGCGGCCATCCGAACTGGTGCTGCGCTACTGCGCGATTGCGAGTGCGGGGGTGGGCCTCTGGGCCTATAGCGGGATGCTTTATGGCATCGTTTGGATGCTTGGCTATTTCCTGTTTCAATCGATTCTCGGCATGTATCTGCGACGGGCGGAGCGTCCGCCCACGGCGCGACAGCATCACATCGCGGCGGTGCTGTTCCACCTGACGGCGATAGCGTTCGCCTGGATGCCGATCTACCTGCTGACAACGGGTGACAACACACTGGTGTTTTGCGGGGTGTTGGCGATTGGGGCCCTATCGGTATTCAATGTCTGGCGGGACGAGCCCCCGACCTTCGTGTTTCATGCCGACCTCGCGATGGGATGGCTGGCCCTCATCGTGGGGCTAGCAACCTACGTGCCGCAGACCGAGGGGGTGGCAGCACAAGTGGTCATGGTAATCATCGCCGGGGCGTTCATCGGCTATTACACGATGGCGCTGGCCACCACGCGACAGCACCGGCGCATGTTGCGCGATGCGATGGCGCGGGGCGTTGAGACGCAGAAGATGGAGGCCATGGGGCGCCTGTCAGGCGGCATTGCGCATGATTTCAACAACTTGCTGACGGTGATCCGGGGCAACCTCGACCTCTATTCCGAAATGCAGAACGACCGTCAGCGGACCGAGGTCATCGCAGAGGCCAGCCGCGCGGTGGACCGGGCGACGGGCCTCGTGTCGCAACTTCTGGTCTTCGCGCGGCGGGCGCCCCTGACAACGGAGGAGTTCGAGATTGGTGCCGCGGTGTCGGACATCATGGTGATGGCCCAACGCGTCCTGCCCGAGACGATCACGATCCGCGAGGAAACGCCGGCGGGCCTGGTCTTTGCGCAACTGGACCCCGCGCGGTTCAACTCGGCGCTGCTCAACCTTGTGCTGAACGCGCGCGATGCGATGGACGGGCGCGGCAAGATTGTCGTGTCGGTCCGCCTCTGCCCCGGCGCAGCCGCCGAGCGCGACGATACCCAAGGTCCGCATGTCCGCGTGGCGGTGTCCGACACCGGGCCGGGCATGTCGCCCGAGGTCTTGGAGCGCGCGTTCGAGCCGTTCTTCACCACCAAACCCGTGGGGGCGGGATCGGGGCTTGGCCTGCCGATGGTCAAGGGATTTGCCGAACAATCCGGTGGCCGGATTTCCCTCGACACCGGTGCCGATGGCACGACCATCGCGATGCATGTCCCACTGCACAAACGCGCCGCTCCCGCCGCTGCCGCGCCGCAGCAACACCAAAGCGAAGGACACAGACTTCAATGACCGCCGATGAGATCATCGCAACGCTCGATCTGAACCCGCATCCCGAGGGCGGACATTATCGCCAGACCTGGGTGGCCGAAACGGAGGGCCGCCCGACCGGAACCTGCATCTACTTCCTGCTGAAAGCCGGGGAGGCCAGCCACTGGCACAAGGTCGATGCAACGGAAATCTGGCTCTACCACGCCGGTGCGCCGCTGTTCCTGTCGATGGCGGCAGAGGACGCGGGCCCGGCACGAGACCACCTGCTGACGCCGGACCTGCACCGGGGCGCGCCGCAATTGATCGTACCGCAAGGCCATTGGCAAGCCGCGCGCAGCACCGGCGCGTTCACGCTTGTGTCCTGCACCGTCTCGCCCGGGTTCCGCTTCGAAGGCTTCACCCTCGCGCCCGAAGGCTTCGACATCCCTCGGTCCTGACCGGGGGCCAAACTCAGCCCGCGCCTTGAGCAGCGCCGGAAATACAGAGCTTGCACATTGCCTGACGTCGCCTCGGGCGGGCATTTTCAGGGAACACAGGCGACATGCGTCCGAAAATGCCCCGACCTCAGGGCGGGCGGCGCGCCCGGTATCCTTGGTCCAAAAATACAAGGATCCAAGGCCTGTCGATGGCGCGCCCGTCCGGGAGAGGCCCGAAGTCTGCAGCCTCGTCATCCTGCGTGCCACGTCTGACACCGGGCCTCGCCAAGCGCGGCCCGGGCGCGCGCAGTCAAAGCGCGCGCGGCCCCCGGCGACGGCGGAGCCGGCGCAAAGCCCGAAGGGCGCGAGACCCTCTTAGCCCTGTCTTTTGCGGTTCGGGCGGGCCCGATGGCCGCCGCCCACCGGCGCGGCAACACCCGTGGTGCCCGGGGCCGAGGTCGGAAGGCCCAGATCCACCCGCCGCGCGAGATAGGCAAAGGCCTGCGCCTCCAGCGCGTCGCCATCCAGCCCGACCGCCTCGACCGGCACGACATCCGCCGCGGTCGCATCGGCCAGCATCGCCATCAACGTCGCGTTGCGCCGCCCGCCACCGGTCGCATAGAGGATCGCGGGTTTGTTTGGCAGATGCGGCAAAGCGCGCCCGACCGCGCCGGCAGAACACGCCGTCAGGGTCGCGGCGGCATCGGCATCAGACAGATCCGACACCGCGTCCGACAGCGCCGCAAACGCATCGCGGTCCAGCGATTTCGGCGGCGCGGTCTCGAACCACGCATCGCTGAGCATACGCTCCAGGATCTGCATGTCGATCTGCCCCTGCCCGGCCAGCGCGCCGTCCTTGTCAAATCGTCCAAGGCCGCGCGTTGCCATCAAATCATCGACCGGCGCATTGGCGGGTCCGGTATCAAACGCAAGACAGGCCCCTGGGTCTTCGGGCGCGCCTGTGCGGGGATCGACACAGGAAATATTGGCCACACCGCCCAGGTTGAGGAACACCACCGGCGCATCCGCCCCGATCCAGCGCGCGCAGGCCCAATGGTAGAACGGGGCCAGCGGCGCGCCCTGCCCCCCCAGCCCCACATCGGCCGAGCGGAAATCCGAGATGACCTCCACCCCCAATGCATCGGCCAAAACCTGCCCATCGCCGACCTGATGGGTGCGCCCGCCTTCGGGATCATGGGCGAGCGTCTGACCATGAAATCCCAAAAGCGACACGTCCGAGATGTCTGCCAGCGCAGCGATATGGGCGGCCTCGACCACCTCTGCCGCCGCCTGAGCCCGCGCCTCGCCCGGCCAGGCGCCCATCGCTGCGCGCAACACGGCACGGTCAGCCTCGGAATAAGCGGTCTCACCCACCTCCCCAAAGGCCATGATATCAACGCCATCGGTCTCGATCACCGCCACATCGACGCCGTCGAACGACGTGCCCGACATCGCACCCGCGACACGCCCGGCTGCTGCGGTCGCGTGCCCGTGTCCACGGCCCTTTTCCTTGCCTGCCATTCCCGCTAGACCCTCCCGGCACTTGTTTGGCACCCCTAGAATGGCCCGGACCCACCATGACCTACCACCCCAAATCCGACTTCATGCGTGTGATGATGGAGCGCGGCTTTCTCGCCGATTGCACCGATTACCAGGGGCTCGATGACGCCCTGATCGCGGGCGTTGTGCCGGGCTACATCGGCTTTGACGCAACGGCGACCTCGCTGCATGTCGGCTCGCTGATGCAGATCATGACGCTGCGCTGGATGCAGAAGACCGGGCACAAGCCGATCACCTTGATGGGCGGGGGCACCACGAAAGTGGGCGATCCGAGTTTCCGCGCGGATGAACGTCCGCTGCTAACCCCAGAAAAAATCGACGAAAACATCGCGGGGATCAAGAAGGTGTTCTCGACCTACATCACCTATGGCGATGGGCCGACGGATGCGTTGATGCTCAACAATTCCGAATGGCTCGACGGGTTGAATTACCTCGATTTCCTGCGCGACATCGGGCGGCATTTCTCGGTCAACCGGATGTTGTCGTTTGAATCGGTGAAATCGCGGCTCGACCGCGAACAATCGCTGAGCTTCCTCGAATTCAACTACATGATTTTGCAGGCCTATGATTTTCTTGAGCTGAACCGCCGCTACGGCTGCCGGGTGCAATTCGGCGGCTCGGACCAATGGGGCAATATCGTCAACGGGATCGACCTGACCCGGCGCGTGCTCGACAACGAGATCTTCGGCATGACCACGCCGCTTTTGACGAAATCCGACGGCACCAAGATGGGCAAAACGGCCAGCGGTGCGACATGGCTCGATGCCGACCTGCTTTCCCCTTATGAATTCTGGCAATTCTGGCGCAACATGCCCGATGCCGATGTGGGCCGGTTCCTCAAGCTTTACACCGAATTACCGGTGGATGAATGCGACCGGCTCGGCGCGTTGGAAGGGGCGGAGATCAACGAAGGCAAGATCGTGCTTGCGCGCGAGGTCACGACGCTTTTGCATGGGGCCGACGCTGCCGCGGGGGCCGAGGCCACGGCGCGCGAAGTGTTCGAGCGCGGCGGCGCGGGCGACGATCTGCCGACCCTGACCCTAACCGGCGACGAGATCGGCGATGGGATCTCCATCGTGCAGCTGATCACGCGCACCGGGCTGGCAAAATCGGGCAAGGAAGCCAAGCGCCTGATCGCGGAAGGCGGCGCGCGGCTTGACGATGCGGCCGTGACCGACACCAGCCTGATGATCACGGCCAGCGATCTGTCGGCACCGATCAAACTCAGCGCGGGCAAAAAGCGCCATGCTCTGGTGATCCACGAAAAATGATCGCTTCAGAAAGAATGATGGTCGGGCGTTAACCGGATTTTTGCGCTTGGGCGGGAAGCTCGGACCATGTTCGATTTTTCCCCCTGCCCGACCTTCACGGCCCCGCAACCGGTGCGCACCGCGCCCCACGCACCGCTTCAGCAAAGCGACCTTTGGCTGGAGGCGGCGGATCGTTTGGGATCGGATGCGCGGCTCGACCGAATTGGCGACGCGACCGCGCTGGTCCTGCGCAAGCGGGTGCCGATGATCGGGGAACTGGCGCTTGTCTCGCGCGCGCGCCTTGAGCTGACGCCGGACCGCGCGGCGGCATTGCGCACCACGCTGGGGGCCAGCCATCTGGTGATCAACGCCGAGACCACCGAAGATGCTTGCGCGCTGGCGCAGGCCGGGTTTCACCGGATCGTGGCCCCCCGCATGATCGCGGAGCTGCGCCTTGCGCCCACGCCTGACGCGATGGCCGCGCGGCTGATGCCGAAATGGCGCAACCGGCTGCGTCACGGGCAATCGCAGGGGCTGCAGATCAGGCGCCGCCCGATGCAAGCCGACCCCAAACATTGGCTGCTTCGGGCCGAGGCGCGGCAATCGGCGCGGCTGTGGTATCATCCGATGCCGCCCGAGGTGATCGCGGCGCTGGCCGGAAGCGCCCCCGGCGCGGGGCAGGTGTTCACCGCCTACCATCTGGGGCGGCGGGTGGCGGCGATGCTGTTCCTGCGCCATGGCCGGGCCGCCACCTATCAGATCGGCTGGATGAATGCGCAGGGGCGCAATCGCTCGGCCGGGCCTGCATTGATGTGGCGCGCGATGGTGGAGTTGCAGCAGATGGGGGTCGAGACCATCGACCTCGGCGCAGCCGACCCGGACCGCGCGGCGGGGCTGGCGCGGTTCAAACGCGGCACCGGTGCGGAATTGCGCGCCCTCGGCGGCAGCTGGCTCGACACAACCTGGGCCCGGCGCAAGCGGGGCCGCGCCCGCGCCCGCGCCGTGGCCAATCTGCGCGGCACGCAACATGGCCACCTTCTTGCCACCGCAACCGCGCCATTTCGCAACGCCTGACGCGCCTGACGGCGCGGATGCGAACGCCGCGCGCTAACCCGCCACGGCGCGCAAAAGCCGGGCGCGCGCCGGTGGGACGGAGCGGATTTCCAGCCCCGTGAACACATGCAGCGTGCCCAGATCGTCGTCGATCACCGCATGATCGCTGACCCAGCCGCCCATCAGAAGGTAGGTCCGCAGCAGCGGCGGCATCTTGGCCTGCGCAGCCTTCAGATCCGGCTTGCGCGTCAGCCGCCGGGCAAACTGGAACACGCTTGGCGCCTTGACCCGCGGCAGCCAGCGCGCCGGGGCCAGATGCCGGTCACGCAGCAAGGCGAACGCATCGTAATAATCGCGCGCCTCGGTGCCGTGAAACGACGCGCATCCGAACAGCATCTCAACCCCGAAGGCATCGACATAGGCCGTCATCGCGCCCCAGGCGACGCGAACGATATCGGCGTCTTTCCAGTCGGGATGGATGCAAAACCGCCCCATCTCGACCATCGGGCCATCGAAATCCTGTAGCGCGGACAGCTCGTAGAATTGCGCCGAATAGCTGCGCCCGATGTCTGCGCCCGAGCGCAGATGCAGCAGCCGGAAACAGCACACGATCGTGCCGCTGCGCTGATCCTCGACCAGCATATGCGCGCAATCGGCATCATAGGGATCGCGGTCATCCTGCGCCGCCGCGCCATCCGCCGCCCCGCGAAACACCCGCGCACGCAGCGCCTGCGCCGCAGCCAGATCGGCGGCATCCTCCGCCAGCCGCGCCCGGTAGCGCCCTTTCCGCAAACTCGGCATCGACCCGCTCCTGCCCGCGATCATCGCTCAGCGCCCCGCCCCTCGAAGGACCGGCAGCGCTCAGGCGCAAAGATGCGCGCAGCAACCCTGACGTGCAAGGGGGACCCGGCGATCAGTTCAGCGCGTCGGCGATGTTGATGCGACCGAAGTTCGACAGGATCTGCGACAGGAAGCCGACATCGCGCACCGAGCTTTCGGTGACACGCCGTGACAATTGCACGATCTGCCCGTCTTCGAGACCGAAGCGCTCGATATTGGTGACCCGGCCCGCTTCACTGAACGAGATGGCGACAATGTCACGCTCGATCACCTGCGGCGCATTATAGGTGAAATTGCGCACCCTGTATTGCGTGTAGAACCACGCCTCGTCGCGCGTCACACCGCCGGTGCCCGGCGCGCCGGCCAGTTCCGCCACCTCATCGCGGGTCGCGCCGATGGCAATCTCGGACAAAACCTCGGGCGGCGGCACGTAGCCGTGGTTGGTGAAGGTTGCCGAACAGGCCGCAAGCCCCAGGGACAGGCCCGCCAACAGGCTCAAAGCCAAAACGGCGCGCCGCGCGATTGAAATCAGATACTGAAACATCTCACATGATCCTGCCTGAACTGCACGTCTCACCCCCGGCGGCTCGCCAAGCGGCCCCGTCGGGACAGTCTTCGCGGGCCGCGCCGTCTTGCGACCAGCCGAAATCCGCAATATCGCCTTACCCCAGCGGCACGCACGGGGCAAGCAACGACCCCGCGAGCCGCGCTGCGCCCGCCGTAAGGAGAGATCATGCCCGATACCCTTCTGCCCCTCGCCCGCCTGGGCCGCGCTGCCCCCAAGGCCTTTGACATCGCCCCGGACGCGGACGCCCGCAAAGCGATGGCCGACGCGCTGGGGATCGTGGGCCTGCGCAAGCTGCGCCTCAGCGGTGAGGCCACGCCCGAGGGCAAGGCGGATTGGCGGCTTGACGCCACGCTGGGGGCCACGGTCGTGCAGGAATGCGTCGTCACGCTGGAGCCGGTGACGACCCGCATCGACACCGAACTGACGCGCCGCTACCGCGCGCAGATGCCGGAGCCGTCCGGCGAAGAGATGGAGATGCCCGAAGACGACACCATCGAGCCGCTGCGCGCCGAGGTCGACCTGATGCAGGTGCTGTCGGAGGCGCTGGCGCTGGCGCTGCCGGATTATCCGCGCGCCGAGGGGGTCGAACTTGGCCAGGCGATCTATGCTGCCCCCGGCGTCGCACCGATGACCGACGAAGATGCCAGGCCGCTGGCCGGCTTGGCGGCCCTGCGCGACCAGCTTGCCAAGGGGGACGAGGGCGGCGAGGACGATGAAAACAAGGGCTGAGCCCGCCGCGCCGGGCCTTGTGGAAAAGGGCTTGCATGGGCGGGGAATCGGAGTATGTTCCCGGCCTCATTCGCCCCCGGTTTTTTGACCTCTTTCGGGCTTGCGGCGCATAGCGTTCGCGGCACCTGAAAGACCCGGTTGCGAGACGGAATTTTGACAAGCAGGGTGCCACAATGCGCGCCCACGAACCCGAGGTTGTGACATGGCTGTCCCCCAGAATCGAGTGACGCGTTCCAAGCGTAACATGCGCCGCGCCCACGATGCGCTTGACGGTGCGAACCCCAACGAATGCCCGTCGTGCGGCGAGCTGAAGCGGCCGCATCACGTGTGCCCCTCCTGCGGCGTCTACAACGACCGTGAGGTCATTGCGCAGGCCGACGAGATCGACCTCGACGAAGACGCGGCATAATCGCCGCCTGACCCAAGGGCGGGCCCGATTACATGAGCGACAGTGCTGCGTTGACAGGCAAGACGGTGGGCGGAACCGTCTTGTCCGTGGACGCGATGGGGGGCGATCTTGGCCCCTCCGCCGTCATCTCGGGCATGGCCAAAGCCGCCGCCAAGAACGATGACCTGCGCTTTATCGTGCATGGTCCCAAGGCCGAGCTGGAGGCCTTGATCGCCCGCAAACGCGGCCTCTCCGACAAATGCGAAGTACGCCATGCCGAGGGTGTGGTGACGATGGATGCCAAGCCGTCGCTGGTGATGCGCTCGGGCAAGGACACGTCGATGTGGTCCACCATCGAAGCGGTCCGCAAAGGCGATGCGTCGGTCGCGGTATCGTGCGGCAACACCGGCGCGTTGATGGCGATCTCGATGATCCGCCTGCGCAAGATCGAAGGCGTGAACCGCCCTGCCATTGCCTGCCTCTGGCCCTCGCGCAATGCCACCGGGTTCAACGTGATGCTCGATGTCGGCGCCGATATCCGCGCCGATGCCGAAGATCTGCTGCAATATGCGTTGATGGGGGCGAGCTACGCACGCAACGGGATGGACCTCGCCCGCCCGCGCATCGGCTTGCTCAATGTCGGCACCGAAGAGCACAAGGGCAAAGCGGAGCTGAAAGTTGCCGCCGAGCTGATCACCCGCGGCGCCGATGCGGCGGATTTCGAATTCGTGGGCTTCGTCGAAGGCTCGGACCTGCCATCGGACCGCGCCGACGTGATCGTCACCGACGGCTTCACCGGAAATGTCGCGCTGAAAACCGGCGAAGGCACCGCGCGGCTGATCCGCGAGCTTCTGGGCGAGGCGTTCAAGAAGACACCGTTTTCGCGCATCGCCGCCCTGCTCGCCTATACATCGCTGCGCCGCCTGTCCAAACGCATCGATCCGCGCCGCGTGAACGGCGGCGTGTTCCTGGGCCTCAACGGCACGGTCGTGAAATCCCACGGCTCCGCGGACTCCACCGGCGTGGCCGCCGCGATCAAACTGGCCGCGCGGCTTTCCGCGACCGGGTTCAACAAACGCCTCGCCGCGCGCATCGCACAATCCGAGGCGGCGGTGGCCAACATCATTCAACCGGAGGATCCGCAGTCATGACCATCCGTGCGGTCCCCGTCGGCATTGGCCACTACCTGCCCGAACGCGTCGTCACAAACGCCGAATTCGAGGCGATGGACACGATCGAGACCACGGATGAATGGATCCGCGCACGCTCTGGCATCGAGCGGCGCCATTTCGCGGCCGAGGATGAGACCACCAGCCAGATGGCCATCGCCGCGACGACCCGCGCGCTGGCCCATGCCGGGCTCGGCGTCGATGACCTCGACGCGGTGATCGTCGCGACATCGACACCGGACCTGACCTTTCCGTCGGTCGCCACGATGGTGCAGGCGGGCCTCGGCATGCGGGGGGGATTCGCCTTCGATGTGCAGGCGGTCTGCGCCGGGTTCGTCTATGCGCTGGCCAATGCCAACGCGCTGATCGTGTCGGGTCAGGCTCGGCGCGTCGCGGTGATCGGGGCCGAAACCTTCTCCCGGATCATGGATTGGACCGACCGCACAACCTGCGTTCTCTTCGGCGACGGCGCGGGCGCCTTGATCCTTGAAGCGCAAGACGCCAATGGCACGCCCGACGACTGCGGCATCCTCGCCACCGACCTGCATTCCGACGGCACGCATCGCGATCTGCTCTATGTCGATGGCGGCGTCTCGGCCACGCAATCGACCGGTGTGCTCAAGATGCAGGGCAAGGAGGTTTTCCGCCATGCCGTTGAAAAGCTGACGAAAACTGCCGAGACCGCGCTGGAAAAGGCGGGGGTTGGCGTAGCGGATGTCGATTGGGTCGTCCCCCATCAGGCCAACATCCGCATCATCACCGGCACGGTGAAGAAATTCGGCCTGCCGATGGATAAGGTCATCGTCACGGTCCAGGATCACGGCAATACATCGGCCGCGTCGATCCCTCTGGCGATGAGCGTCGGCGTACAGGACGGACGTATTCAGCCCGGCCAACTTCTTGTAACAGAAGCCATTGGCGGCGGCCTCGCCTGGGGCGCGGTGGTGCTGCGCTGGTAGGCCATCGGCGTTCAAGTGCCGCACAAACGGACCGCCGCAACACGCTGGATTGACTACGGAAACCGCCTCCGTCATCCTATGCAAAACTCGGGGGACGTAAATAGATGACAACCAAGACTTTGACCCGCATGGACCTCAGCGAAGCGGTGTTCCGCGAAGTAGGTCTGTCGCGCAATGAATCCTCGCAACTGGTCGAGCGCGTGCTCGAGATGATGTCAGACTCACTTGTCGCCGGGGAACAGGTCAAAATCTCGTCCTTCGGCACCTTTTCCGTCCGCGCCAAGACCGCGCGCGTCGGGCGCAATCCCAAGACCGGCGAAGAAGTGCCGATCAGCCCGCGTCGCGTGATGACGTTCCGGCCCTCGCATCTGATGAAAGACCGCGTTGCGGCAGGCAACCGCGGCTAAAGCATGTCGCTCGAAAGCGGGGACCGGTTTTGAGCTTCCCGGACATGCGATAAACGAAAGACCCCGCGCATCACCCCGGCAGACGGGTGAGCGCATGACAGGCAACCAGGACCCCTCCGAGCAGGAGTGACAAGCCATGGCCAAATCTGCGCAAGCGTTCCGCACCATCCGGGAGGTCGCCGATTGGCTTGGTGTGGCCGCCCATGTCCTGCGCTTCTGGGAATCCAAATTCAGTCAGATCAAGCCGGTCAAACGCGCGGGTGGGCGGCGCTATTACCGCCCCGCTGATATGGAGCTTGTCGGCGGCATCAAGGTGCTGCTGCATGACCGCGGCATGACGATCCGTGGCGTGAAGAAAATGATGTCCGATGAAGGGGTTGAAGCGGTCGCACGCCTGTCCCCTCCGGTCGATGCTATGCCCGACGACGGCGATTTGCGCGACATCACGCCGGATCGCGAATGGGAACAGGACACCGCCGCCGAACAGGAAAGCGTGAAAAACGACGCGGTCGGCATGCCCTCCGCCGAGCAGCAGGATGAACATGCGCGCGTGACCCATGTGGAAGAAGCCGCCGACCTTGCGACCGAGAAGGCCGCGATTGAACAGGCCGCGAGGGAACGGGGCGAAAACGGCGCGGACAGCGCTGCACCCGGCCCCGCGCCCGTTGCGTCGCCCGCGCCCGCACCCGATCCGGCACCGGCACCCGAACCGGCCCCCCAAGCCAGCGCCGCCCCCACAGCACCAAGCGCGCCCACCCACACGGGCGCAGACGCGCTCGACCTTTTGGCCGGTTTCGCGCAATCCGGCCCCGGCCTCGCCCCACATCTGCCCGCGCTCAAGGCCCTGCGCGACCGCATGAAGCAAACCACACCGACGCAATAATCGCGGCCCTTCCACGCGGCTCTTGCGCCGCCCTCAGAAATGGGTAGAAGGGCGGCAAGTCGGGCTATGGCGCAGCCTGGTAGCGCGTCCGTCTGGGGGACGGAAGGTCGCAGGTTCGAGTCCTGCTAGCCCGACCAATTCATCGCACTGCCACAGTGTTTTCACACCGGACCCTTGCGCGTCCGGCCCATTGCCGCTTTTCTCCGCCGGGCGAAACCTGCCCTGACGGAGCGCGAGACGACATGACCCAACCTGCGGCCAACGGCGTCCTGCCCGACAGCGCGATTTCCACCATGATCGACGCGGGCCAGATCACCACCGCGCAGCCCATCCCCGACGGTCAGGTCCAGCCCGCGAGCCTGGATCTGCGCCTGGGCCACACCGCCTACCGCGTCCGCGCCTCCTTCCTTGCCGGGGCAAACCGCGCCGTCGCCGACCGCCTGCCCGAGTTTACCATGCACGAGATGGATCTGTCGCAAGGCGCAGTCCTCGAAAAGGGCTGCGTCTACGTGATCCCCTTGATGGAGGGGCTGGCCCTGCCCCGTGACATCACCGCCGTGTGCAACGCCAAAAGCTCCACCGGGCGTGTCGATTGCCTGACCCGCGTGATCGCCGATGGGGGGGTGGAATTCGACCGCATCCCCGCCGGCTACGCAGGGCCGCTTTATGCCGAGATTTGCCCGAGGTCCTTTTCGGTCAAGATCGAGCCCGGCCTGCGCCTGAACCAGATCCGCTTCCGCCGGGGCCACGCCACGCTCAGCGACGCCGACCTCGCCGCGCGCCACGCCGAGACGCCGCTGGTCAATGTCGCGCCCCTCATCGACGAGGGCCTGGGCTTCTCCGTCGATCTCTCGCCCGCCGATGGCACGCTTGTGGGCTACCGCGCCAAACCCCATGCCGGGGTCATTGACCTGACGCAAATCGGCACCCACCCGACGCGCGACTATTGGGAAGAACTGCATTCCACCAACGGTCAGATCATCCTCGACCCCGGCGCGTTCTACATCCTGGTGAGCCGCGAAGCCGTGACGATCCCGCCCGATTGCGCCGCCGAAATGGCCCCCTATCTGGCGATGGTCGGCGAGTTTCGGGTCCATTACGCGGGCTTTTTCGACCCCGGTTTCGGCCACGGCACGCCCGCGCGCGGTGTCCTCGAAGTGCGCTGCCACGAAAGCCCCTTTGTCCTCGAACACGGGCAAACCGTCGGCAGGCTGGTCTATGAGGCGATGGCAGCACCGCCCGCGCAGCTTTATGGCGCCGACATCGCGTCAAACTACCAGGGCCAGGGCCTGAAACTGTCCAAACACTTCAAACCCTGATCCCCGCAAGCGCCTCCCGAGCGCCCCGCCCACTCGAGCGCCGCTGCCCTGACCGTCCCCGCCCGGCGCGCTTTTCATCTTGCCCAAAAACCTCGGAGGTTTGGAGGCAGCGCCTCCAATCGCGGCCCCGCCGCGAAAGCTGTCCTCAACTCACCCGCGCCACATCGGCCAACCCGACCCGCTGCGCCGGGCTCAGGCGCTCCAGCTCCACCACATAGGTGTGGATCGAAAACACCACCGCGCGGCTTTCCGGCAGACGCAACAACACCTGTTTCTCGCTCCGCAAATAGCCCCCCGTCGCGCGCTCGACCCGTGGCGCATCCATACGCCGGGGCTGGAACAACGCGGGATCCTCGTAAATCAACGCATTCTGCCGCCACACGGGCCGATCGTCGCGAAGGTGGTCAAACACCCGCTGCACCCGGCGCGCCATGGCGCCGTCGTAATCCGCGACCGGATCATGGATGCCCGACAAGGGTCGCCCGATCTTCTCAGCCAACGTCCAACTGGCGGGAAAACACAAAACCGCAGCACTCAGCACATGCTCCTGCGCCCCCTCCGGCTTCTCCAGCACACACAGATCCTGCTGCACCAGCCGCGCCAGCGTGCCAAGCTTGTCGCCCGTGTCCAGGCGCACCAACACGCCGTCGGGGCGGATGCACCCCTGCTCAGACCACCCATAGGCCGCCACCCCACTGAGGTAATACAGCACCTCTTCATACAACTCATCCACCGCCGCCTCGCACCCCGGAACATGCGCGATCACCGCGCCCCTTTGCGCCCCCACAAGCCGATCGCGCAGCGCCATCTGCCCCGCAAACGCCTCGTCCTGTTCGAGCCAACGGTGATACCCCTCCAACGGCTGCAAGCCCGGCAAGCGGCGCGTGGCCTCGGCCATCCATGGCGCGCTCGGCAGATGGTCTTGCAGGATTCTGTCCATTTCCGACGCCTTTCATGCCGTTTTCGGGCGCGATTGCGGCCCGCCCTGTGCGCCAATCTTGCAACCAGAGGGAGATGACCATGAACCAAGCCTATCGCCGCCACATCCGCAAGATCGACCCGGCCCATGGCCTCAACCTGCCTGACGGCACCCTCAACGACAACGACCGGATCGAGATCGGGCCAACCGCGCTCGCCTATGCCGAATGGGCCGAGGCCGGTCTGATCCTGCCGAACCTGCACGCCTTGCGCCAATTCCGCCTCGACCGGCTTGTGGCGCAGCTTCAGGCCAACGACACCGCCGGGGTGCTGATGTTCGACCCGCTCAACATCCGCTACGCCACCGACACCACCAATATGCAGCTGTGGAACACCCACAATCCGTTCCGCGCCTGCCTGGTCTGCGCCGATGGTCACATGGTGCTGTGGGAATACAAGAACGCGCCGTTTCTGGCCGATCACAACCCCCTGGTGCGCGAAGTCCGCTCGGGCGCGTCGATGTTCTATTTCTCGGCCGGGGACCGCGGCGATGAGGTGGCTGAAACCTTCTCGGGCGAAGTGGCCGAAATCCTGGCCGCCCATGCCGGCACCAACACACGGCTGGCCGTCGACAAGATCATGCTGCACGGCGCGCGCGCCCTCGAGGCGCGCGGTCTGGTGCTGACCGACGGCGAGTTCATCACCGAACACGCCCGCAAGATCAAAGGCCCCGACGAGATCCTTGCCATGCGCTGCGCCGTGGATGCCTGCGAAAAGACGCTCAAAGCGATGGAAGACGCGATTGAGCCCGGCAAGACCGAGGATGAGATCTGGGCCGTGCTGCATGCCGAGAACATCAAACGCGGCGGCGAATGGATCGAAACGCGGCTCTTCTCCTCCGGCCCGCGCACCAATCCGTGGTTTCAGGAATGCGGCCCGCGCACACTTTTGCCTAACGAAATCAGCGCCTTGGATACCGACCTGATCGGCTGCTACGGCCTGTGCGTCGATATTTCTCGCACCTGGTGGACCGGCCCGCAAAAACCGCGCCCCGACATGATCGAGGCGATGAAACACGGTGTCGAACATATTCAGGTCAACATGGACCGCCTGCGCCCCGGCATCACGATCAACGATCTGGTCCACAACGGCCACAAGCTCGACCCGAAATACGACAAGCGCAAATATTCATGCCAGATGCACGGCGTGGGCCTGTGCGATGAGTGGCCCCACGTGGGCTATCCCGACCACCATCACGACAGCGCGTTCGAATACGCGCTGGAGCCGGGTATGATGCTGTGTGTGGAGGCGTTGATCGGCGAGGAAGACGGTGATTTCTGCATCAAGTTAGAGGATCAGGTCCTGATCACCGAAGACGGGTATGAGAACCTGACACGCTATCCCTTCGATCCGGCGCTGATGGGCGAGGCCTGATCCCGGGGGCCAAGGCCGCCACGCCGATCCCCCGGTCACAGGACAGACGCGGAAGACCGCAAGGGGCGCCACGGTACGCAAACGACCCAGGTCGCTCAATCCCGGAAGGCGCACGCCCAAACCCGCGTATGAGATCACGTGATGTCGGAAAAAACCCACGCCAGCCCCTGTGATCGATCACACCGCGGCCACGTTGGTGCACGCCCGCGTGAGGACAATGACACACAGGTTGCGGGCAAGGGGGCCCCGCCCTCATGATCAGGCAACATAAGGAACCTGCCCCATGCACACCGAACGCTTCACCTTTCCCGGCCATTCCGGCGATCAGCTCGCAGCCCGCCTCGACCTGCCCGAGGGTCCGCATCTGGCGACCGCGCTGCTGGCGCATTGCTTTACCTGTGGCAAGGACATCATGGCCGCGCGCCGCATCGCCGCCCGTCTGGCCGCGCAAGGCATCGCGGTGTTGCGGTTTGATTTCACCGGGCTGGGGCATTCGGGCGGCGAGTTCGAGAACACCTCCTTCACCTCCAACGTCGACGATCTGGTCGCCGCCGCCGACGCTTTGACCGCGCGCGGCATGGCCCCCGCCCTGATCATCGGCCATTCGCTCGGCGGTGCGGCGGTGTTGCGCGCGGCGGGCCAGATCCCCTCGATCAAGGCCGTCACCACCATCGCCGCCCCCTTCGATCCCGAACATGTCACCCATAATTTCAACGACGCGCTCGACGATATCGTCGCCCAAGGCTCGGGCGAGGTGATCCTGGGTGGCCGCCCGATCCGCATTGGCGCGGGCTTTGTCGAAGATGTCAAAGCCTCCGAGCTGGCCCCCGACATCGCCAACCTCGGGCGCGCGCTTCTGGTCATGCACGCGCCACGCGACGAAACCGTCGGCGTCGAGAACGCCACCCGGATCTTCCTCGCCGCCAAACACCCGAAATCCTTCGTTACCCTCGACGATGCCGACCACCTGATCACCCGCCAGGCCGATGCCGATTACGCCGCCGATGTGATCGCCTCCTGGGCGGGCAAATACCTTGACCTGCGCCACCCCGCCGCGCCCTCCGGCGCGCCAGAAGGCGTCACCCGCGTGGATGAGATCGACCCGAACGGCTTCCGGCAGGATATCTTCGCGGGGCCCAAGCACCATGTCGTCGCCGATGAACCGGCCAGCTATGGCGGCACCGATCGGGGCCTGACGCCGTACCAGTTTCTCGCCGCCGGTCTTGGCGCCTGCACATCAATGACCATCCGGATGTATGCGCGCCGCAAGAAATGGGCGCTGGACGATATCAGTGTCGATGTCACCCACAGCCGCGTCCACGCACAGGATGCGCAGGTCGAGGTCGGGCCGCTGGACGAATTCACCCGCAAAATCACGCTGACCGGCAACCTCGATGCCGCGCAACGCCAACGCCTGTTGGAAATTGCCGACAAATGCCCGGTGCACCGCTCGCTTGAAGCCGGGGCGCATATCAAGACGGAACTGAAGCCAGTGGCAGAAGCGGCGTTGACTTGATCTCTTCCATGCTCAGAAGCGCCGTGACGTTGTAAATCCGCACTTCCGAGATCAGCGCCTGATAGAATTCGTCATAGGCCCGCGCATTGGCCACCCGCACCTTCAGGATGTAATCGATATCGCCGGCCAGCCGGTGCGCCTCCATAACCTCCGAACGTTCCTTCAGCGTGCGCAGGAACCTGTTCTGCCACTCCGCCTCATGCTCGGACGTGCGGATAAGCACGAAAAAACAAGCCTCTAACCCCAAGGCCTCGGCGTCCAGCAAGACCGTGTGCTGGCCGATTACCCCCCCCTCGCGCATCTTGCGAATCCGGGTCCAGACCGGCGTTTTCGACGAACCCACGATCTTGGCGATATCCTCGAGCGAGCGGCTGGCATCCTCCTGCAGCGCCACGAGGATTTTCCGGTCAAGCGCATCGATCTGAACAGTCATTCGGGGGATCCTTCCTTTGGCGAACGGGCATTCCTGCCTCAGCGCAATACAGAACATATGTCCCTTTCAGCAAGGCCAGACTGCCAATTATCGGGAAAATGTTCTACCTCTATGGGGCAACAGGCTTCAAAGGTTCTGCACCATGCGTCACTTTCCGATCTTCCTCGACCTCCGCGGCCGCCGCGTTGTACTGGCCGGTGGCGGTGATGCGGCGCTGGCAAAACTGCGCCTGATCCTCAAGACCGAGGCCAAGATCACCGTCTTTGCGCATGATCCCGCCCCCGAGATCACCGCCTGGGAGGCCGACGGCAAACTCCGCCTCGTGCGCCGCGCCTTTGCCCCGGGCGATGCGCTCTGCGCCGCGCTGGCCTATGCCGCGACCGAAGATGACGCCGAGGATGCGCGCATCGCCACCCTCGCCCGCGCGGACGGCGCGCTGACCAACATCGTCGACAATCTCGACGGCAGCCAATTCATCACACCCGCCATCGTGGACCGCGATCCGGTCACCGTCGCCATCGGCACCGAAGGGGCGGCACCTGTGCTCGCGCGCAAGATCAAGGCCGATCTAGAGGCCGCCCTGCCGCCCGCGCTCGGTCTGCTTGCGCGGATCGGCAAAAGCTTCCGCTCCGCCGTCGAGGCGCTGCCGATGGGCCGCAAACGCCGCGATTTCTGGCAAGCCTATTACTTCAAGGCCGGTCCCGAAGCCCTTGCAAAAGAGGGCGAAAATGGCGTCGAGCGGGCGCTTGGCGACCTGCTGATCGACCATATCACCGCCCAAGAGCGCAAGGGCCATGTCGCCCTTGTCGGCGCCGGTCCGGGCGATCCGGAACTGCTCACGCTCAAGGCCCGCAAGCTTCTCGATGAGGCCGATGTCGTGATCCATGACCGCCTTGTCGCCCCCGAAATTCTCGAACTGGCCCGGCGCGAGGCCACGCTTCTCAACGTCGGCAAGCAAGGCTTCGGCCCCTCCACCCGGCAGGAGGATATCGGCGCGCTGATGGTCGAACACGCCCGCACCGGTGCGCAGGTTGTCCGCCTGAAATCCGGCGATCCCGGCGTCTATGGCCGGCTCGACGAGGAACTCGACGCGCTCGATGAAAACGGTATCGGCTGGTCCATCATACCCGGCATCACCGCCGCCAATGCCGCCGCCGCACAGCTTGGCCAAAGCCTCACCAAGCGTGGCCGCAACTCCGCGATGCGGTTCCTGACCGGCCATGACGTGAAGGGCTTCGCCGAGCACGATTGGCGCAACCTCACCAAACCCGGACAGGTCGCCGCGATTTACATGGGGGCCAAGGGCGCGCGCTTTATCCAGGGGCGCATGCTGATGCATGGCGCGTCGCCGGACACGCCCGTCACCGCCGTCGAAAACGCCTCGCGCGCCGATGCCCGGATCATCGAAAGCACCCTCGCCACCCTGCCCGCGGATATCGACGCGGCCCGCACAACCGGCCCCGTCATCTTGATGCTTGGCCTGGCCCCCCGCGAAGCCGCCGCCGCCCTGCCCCAATTGCAAGAGGAACTCGCCTGATGCCCCGCGCCTTCACCCCCAAGGTCGTCACCGCCAATGCCCTGCTCGAAGGTGATGTCGTCTATCTCGACGCGCAGGGCCATTGGACCCGCGATCATGCCATGGCCACCCTGATCGAGGATCAGGCCACCGCCGACATCCGCCTGCTCGAGGCGGCCGCGCAGGGCCATGAAATCGTGGGCGCTTATCTCGCCGATGCCGTTGCAGGCCCCAACGGCCCCGAACCGGTGCATTTCCGCGAGGCCTTCCGCACCCGCGGCCCGTCGAATTACGCCCACGGCAAGCAAGCGGCCCTGCGGGCCGACCATGGCAAGCAAGCGGCCCTGCGGGCCGACCACGGCAAACAAGTTGATGCACCCGTCGACTGACCTCGGGTGCACGACAGAAAAACGACAAAAAAACGACAGGAAAATTCACCCGATTTCGGGCCTGAAGGAGCCGCTCCCATGTACGCCTACACCGACTTCGACCGCGATTTTCTCGCCACCCGCAACGCCCAGTTCCGCGCCCAGGTCGAGCGCCGCATCGACGGCTCGCTGACCGAGGATGAGTTCAAGCCGCTGCGCCTGATGAACGGCCTCTACCTGCAGCTGCATGCCTATATGCTGCGCGTGGCGATCCCCTATGGCACTCTGAACGCTACACAAATGCGGCAACTCGCCTTCATCGCGGACAAGTGGGACAAGGGCTACGGCCACTTCACCACGCGCCAGAATATCCAGTACAACTGGCCGAAATTGCGCGACGTGCCCGATATGCTCGACGCATTGGGCGCGGTGGGCATGCACGCCATCCAGACCTCCGGCAACACGATCCGCAATGTGACCGCCGACCATTTCGCCGGCGCCGCAAAAGAAGAAATCACAGACCCAAGACCCATCGCCGAATTGATCCGCCAATGGTCCACCGACCACCCGGAATTCCAGTTTCTGGGCCGTAAGTTCAAGATCGCCGTCACCGGCTCGGATCAAGACCGCGCCGTGACCGCCGCCCACGACATCGGCCTGCGCCTGGTGGCGCGCGACGGCGAGATCGGCGCGATGGTTCTGGTGGGCGGTGGCTTGGGCCGGACACCGATGATCGGAAAAATCCTCAACGATTTCGTGGCCTTGCCCGATCTCTTGCCATACCTCGAAGCCATCGTTGCGGTCTACAATCTGCTCGGGCGGCGTGACAACAAATACAAGGCGCGCATCAAGATCACCGTGCATGAAAACGGCATCGACGAAATCCGCCGACGTGTGGATGCCGAATTCCCCGCCCGCAAAGCCGCCTTCAACGGGGCCGATATGGACATCCTGAGGCAGATCGAGGCCGATTTTGCCACCCCCGCCTTCGAGGACGGCCAAGGCGCGTTCCCGACGCATTACCAACACGACCCCGTTTTCCGCAGCTTCGTGGACACCAACACAAGCGCGCATCGCCACCCGGATTACACGATCCTGACGGTCTCGACCAAGGCCCACGGGGCCACCCCCGGCGACGCGACCTCGGATCAGATGCGCGTGCTGGCCGACATCGCCGAACGCTATGCCCATGACGAATTGCGCATCTCGCATGAGCAAAACGTCATCCTTCCCCACCTGCCCAAGCGCCACCTGCGCGCGGTCCACCAGGCGCTCGGCGATGCGGGCCTCGCCACGGCGAATGTCGGGTTGATCTCCGACATCATCGCCTGCCCAGGCATGGATTACTGCGCGCTGGCCACGGCCCGCTCGATCCCCGTCGCACAGGAAATTGCCGAGCGTTTCGAAACACTTAAGCTGGAACACGATGTCGGGCCGCTGAAGATCAAGATCTCGGGCTGCATCAACGCCTGCGGGCACCATCACGTGGGCCATATCGGCATTCTCGGCCTCGACCGTGCGGGGGTTGAGAACTACCAGATCACCCTTGGCGGCGATGGCGGCCCCGATGCCGTGATCGGCGAACGGGCTGGCCCGGGCTTTGCCTATGACGAGGTCACGGACGCCATCGAACGGCTGGTCCGCGCCTATCTCGACATCCGCGAAAGCCCGTCCGAGACCTTCCTCGACACCTATCGCCGCCTCGGGGCCGCACCGTTCAAATCCGCGCTCTATCCCGAGGAGGTCAAAGCCGATGCCGCTTAAGGAACTCGCCGAACGCCGCGCGCTGCTGCACCGTAAAAGCGACGCGCCAACGCTCCTGCGCCACGCGCTGGACGATGCGTCCATCGGGCCGGTCGCCATGGTCTCCAGCTTCGGGGCCGACAGCGTGGTTTTGTTGCACATGATCAGTGAGATAGACCGCGCCACGCCGGTGATCTTCATCGACACCGAGATGCTGTTCGAGGCCACGTTAACCTATCAGCGAGAGCTGGCCGAAACGCTTGGCCTGACGGATGTGCGCGTCATCGCACCCAACCGTGCCGCCCTTCTGGAACGCGATGTGGACGGGATCCTGCATCATTTCGACCCCGATGCCTGCTGCGCGCTGCGCAAGACCGAGCCGCTGGAACGCGCGCTCGACGGTTTTGGCGGCTGGATCACCGGGCGCAAGCGCATCGACGGCGGGGCGCGCAAGTCCCTGCCCTTGTTCGAAAAAAGCGAGCGGCGGATCAAGATCAACCCACTGGCCGCCTGGACTGCGCAACAGGTGGGGGACTACATCACGCATCACGATCTGCCGCGTCATCCGCTGGTCGCGCAGGGCTTTGCGTCGATCGGATGCCAGCCCTGCACGACACCGACCGGGGCCGGGGAAGATCCGCGCGCCGGGCGCTGGCGCGGGCAGGACAAAACCGAATGCGGTATCCATTTCGCTCAGGGCAAGCCCCTGCGCGGCGCGGCCTGAGAGAGGGACACAGACCATGAGCAAGGCTATTCTCGTGACCGACGAAGGTTTCCGCCCCGAGGATTGGGAAGATGAAATTGTCCCATTGTCCGAAGGGGTTGCCGCCAATGTGCCTGCTGTCGATGTGGCCAGCAGCGATGACATCGCGGCGCTGGCCGGGCATCTGAGCAGCCTCAAGATGATCCGCATCGACTTCCCCACCTTCGCCGATGGGCGCGGCTTCACCCTGGCCCGGCAGATCCGCCAGATGGGCTACGTCGGACGGCTGCGCGCGCGCGGTCATGTTTTGGCCGACCAATATGCGATGGCGCGCCGTGCGGGCTTTGACGAGGTCGAAATCGACGAAGCCCTCGCCGCCCGGCAACCCGCGGCGCAATGGGCGGTCCGCGCCGATTGGCAGGCGCACGATTATCAGAGCCGCCTGCGCGCGTAAGCCACCCTTTCCCTGACCCAGATCAAAGCGTATCAAGAGGAGCCGGTGTAAACCGAGCCTGACATAGACCATGACCGAGCATCGCCCCGTGAAAGATACCGACGCCACGCCCGTAAAAGCCACTCCGACCCTTCCCGATGCGCAGACGGTGACGGAGGTGACGCATTACACCGACCGCCTGTTCAGTTTCCGCTGCACCCGGCCCGCAAGCCTGCGGTTCCGGTCGGGCGAGTTCGTGATGATCGGCCTTATGGGCGACCCGCATCCCGAAACCGGCAAGGTCAAACCGCTGCTGCGTGCCTATTCCATCGCCTCGCCGTCCTGGGACGAAGAGCTGGAGTTCTATTCGATCAAGGTGCCCGACGGCCCTCTGACCTCGAAGCTGCAGCACATCAAATCCGGCGATGAGATCATCCTGCGCCCTAAGCCCGTGGGCACATTGGTCCATGATGCGCTCTTGCCGGGCAAACGGATCTGGTTTTTCGCCACCGGCACCGGCTTTGCGCCCTTCGCAAGCCTCCTGCGCGAGCCGCAGACCTATGAGGATTACGACGAGATCATCATCACCCACACCTGCCGCGAAGTCGGTGAGCTGACCTATGGCCGCGACCTTATCGCGGCGCTCAAGGACGACGAATTGCTCAACGAAGTGATCGGCGAGGGTTTCTGGAAGAAGATCAAATATTACCCCACCACGACCCGCGAAGAGAGTCAGAAAATGGGTCGGATCACCGACCTGATGCGCTCGGGCGCTGCGTTTGACGATCTCGGCGTGCCCCCGCTCAACCCGGAGATGGACCGCGCGATGATCTGCGGCAACCTCGCGTTCAACTTGGAACTGAAGGACATGCTGGAGGCGTACGGGCTGGTCGAAGGGGCCAATTCAAACCCGCAGCATTACGTGGTGGAGAAAGCGTTTCTCGACTAGGACACCGCTCGAACACAGCCCTGCAACCCTTTGCAGACAAAGAAAAACCCCCGCCGGATCGGCGGGGGTTTCGTTTTGTCAGATCAGGCGACCCGGCTTATTCGAGGCCCAAAGCGGCCCGCGCCTGTTCAAGCGCCGGCCCCAGAAGATCGGGGTTGTCGCGCGCGCCGTCCAGCGCCGTGGTCACGGCCAGACGCACCGGCCCCGAGATGTCGGCCTCTTCCAGGGCGGCGGTGGCCTGGTCGAAATCGAAGCCTTCCTCGGTGAAGAGGTTCGACAGGATTTCCGTTGCTCCACCGGTGGCACCCTCGGCTGCAGCCTCGGTGCCTTCTGCGGCTGCGTCAGCGGCGTCATCGACGGCGGCTGCCGCATCATCGGCTGCCCCTTCCACGGCCTCAGCGGCCTCTTCGGTCGCGGCGGCAGCATCGTCTGCAACGCCTTCTGCAGCCTCGGCAGCATCGTCCGCGGCACCTTCAACAGCATCCGCTGCGTCGTCTGCGGCACCTTCTGCGGCACCGGCGGCTTCGTTGACGGCATCGTCCGCGGCGGCGGCGGCGTCATCGGCCACACCTTCGGCGGCTTCGGTCGCTTCGTCCGCGGCGGCGGCGGCATCATCGGCCACACCTTCGGCGGCTTCGGTCGCTTCGTCCGCGGCGGCGGCGGCGTCATCGGCCACTCCTTCGGCGGCTTCGGTCGCTTCGTCCGCGGCGGCGGCGGCGTCATCGGCCACTCCTTCGGCGGCTTCGGTCGCTTCGTCCGCGGCGGCGGCGGCGTCATCGGCCACTCCTTCGGCGGCTTCCGTTGTACCTTCAACGGCTCCCTCAACGGCTTCGGCGGCATCATCAGCCACGCCTTCCGCGCCCTCGGCGGCCTCTTCCGCAGCACCGGTCACCTCTTCAACGGCACCTTCAACAGCGTCCGTGGCACCTTCGACCACATCACCGGCGGCCTCTGCGGCGTCACCGGCGGCCTCGGTCACGGCATCCGCCGCATCACCGGCTGCATCGCCCACCGCTTCCACGGCTTCTTCGACCGACGGCGCGCCGTTTTGGGTCAGGAAATAGCCACCAACGCCGAGTGCGGCGAGAATGACAACGATAATAAGTGTTCTGCTCATCTTGGATCCCCCATTTGGGTCAGACATAATTCACGAAAACGCGATTAACGCGCGGGAGCGTTGTGCGCAATGATGCATATCTGCGAACATTCCCCGCTGCGCGCATATTTGCCGTAATCTTGCTTGAAGAAAGGGGCCCGTGCGCGTACCTTATGTGGCCATAGGATCAAGGCTACAGAAGGACAGACGCCATAGCCCGCAGACCCCATAACGCGCCGCCGCAACGTGATACCGGCCCGCGCGTCAACGACCGCATCCGCTCTGACCAGGTTCGACTGATCGGCGCAGAGGGTGAAAACCTGGGTGTTGTGACCCCCGCCCGCGCCATGGATTTGGCAGCTGAGGTGGACTTGGACCTTGTTGAAATCTCACCCAATGCCGATCCGCCCGTGTGCAAGATCATGGATCTCGGCAAGTTCAAATACGAGACGCAGAAGCGCGAGGCCGAAGCGCGCAAGAAACAGAAGACCATCGAGATCAAGGAAGTGAAGATGCGTCCCGGCACGGACGACCACGACTTTGAACGCAAGGTGAAGGATGCCGTGAAGTTCCTCGAAAAGGGCGACAAGGTGAAGGTCACCCTGCGCTTCCGGGGCCGCGAGATGGCGCACCAGAACCTTGGCCGCGAGATGCTGGAAAAGGTCGTGGACGAGGTCGAAGGCATCGGCAAGATCGAAAGCATGCCCAAGATGGAAGGCCGTCAGATGGTCATGCTGATCAATCCGGTGAAATAATCCGCGCGCGGGATCACCCGATCCGGTCAGGCGAATAAACCCACACAGAAGGCGCGCCCGCTCCGGCGCGCCTTTTTCGTGAAGCCGATCGCCCCCCCAATCGTCCCCCCCAATCGCCCCCCCAATCGCCCCCTCGCCCGCAGGCTTGCGAAACCGAAGGCCAAGGCGCTACACTTGCCACCATGAAACACCTTCTGCTCGCCCTGCCCCTTGCCGCGCTCGCGACCACCGCACAGGCGCAGGGCCTCGATTTCAGCGGCAATGTGTCGATGGGCCTGCAAAGCACCACCATCAATGGCGACACCGAGGTGTCACCCATCGCGCGGCTTGAGGGCAGGCTCACCTACACGATGGAAACCGACGCGGGTGTGACCTTCGTTCTCGCGTTCGACTTCGATGAAACGCTGGTGAATACGCCGCAGATGGAATTCCGCCCCGGCCACCGGTAAAAACGCGTCGCCCTACGCCAATGGCCGCGCCGGATTGCCCACAACCCGAGCACCCGCCGCCACGTCTTTCGTGACAACCGACCCCGCGCCGATGATGGCCTGATCGCCCACGCGCACGCCGGGCATCACAATCGCCCCACCGCCGATCCAGACGTCCGCCCCGATCCGCACCGGCAACGCCCGCTCGATCCCCTGCCGCCGCAGCTCCACGTCACGGTGATGGTCGGCGCAGTAGATCTGCACCCCTGGCCCGATCATCGTGCCGTCGCCGATCTCCACCCGCCCACTGTCGAGGATCACGCAATTGGCGTTGAGGTAGACGTTGCACCCGAGGTGGATGTTGATCCCGTAGGCACAGTGAAACGGCGCTTCGATGAGGGCGTTTTCGCCGACGGTTCCGAACACTTCGGCCAAGGCGGGCGAGATCGCGGCAAGTGGCTGCGGCGGTTCGGTGCGATGCGCATGACAGGCCGCACGCGCGGTGTTGCGCAACGCGCCCAATTCCTCATCCAGGCAGCTGTACCAATCGCCTGCCTGCATCTTGTCGCGTGCCGACATCCTCATACTCCGCGAAAAAAGCCGCCGAGGAACATACCCCCGGCGGCTCTGTCGTAAGCGATGTGGCGCGGATCAGGAAGCCGCTTCGACCGCGCGTCCCGTCATCACCTTGACCAGATGCGCGCGGTATTCCGCAGTGCCGTGCAGGTCGCTGATCATGTCGCCCGACGGCGCCGAAAGTGCGTCGACCGCGCCCTTGGAGAAATCGGACGAAAGCGCCGCCTCCGCCTCGCTCCACCGGAACACGCCATCCGAACTGGCACCCGTGACCGCCACCCGAACGCCATCGGCGAACTTGCACACGAACACACCCACCAACGCGAACCGCGAGGCCGGTTGCACGAACTTCTGGTAATTCGACACCTGCGGCACCGGGAATTGCACCTCGGTGATGATCTCGCCCTCGTCAAGCGCGGTGGTGAACATGCCATCGAAAAAGTCATCCGCCGCAATCTCGCGCGCGTTGGTCTTTACGATGGCGCCCGCGCCTAAAACCGCCGCCGGATAACAGGCCGACGGGTCATTGTTGGCCAGCGAGCCGCCGATTGTGCCGCGGTTGCGCACCGCCGGGTCCCCGATCCGCCCCGCAAGCCCCGCAAGACCCGGAAAGCTGGCCGCCGTTTCGCGGGCCACAACCGCATGGGTCGTCGCCCCACCGATGCAAAGATGCCCCGCATCATTGCTGCACACGCCCTTCATCTCGGCAATTCCATTGAGGCTCACGAGCGTCTCGGTCTGCGCCAGCCGCTGTTTCATGGTGGGGAGCAATGTCTGCCCCCCACCCAGCGCCTGAGCCTCCTCCTGCCCAAGCGCCGCGACCGCATCCGCGATCGTTGTCGGTTTGCTAAATTCGAAATTGTACATCTCTGTCTCCCGCCGACGGGCCCCGCCCATCTTTGCTTTCCAAATACCTCAGGGGGCCTGGGGGAGGATCCCCCAGACCGCGCGCGCCCCATGTCACCCTTGCATCGCCGCCCAGACGCGCGCGGGCGTCAGGGGCATGTCGATATGCGTGACGTTGGTGTGACCCGCGCGTTGCAACGCATCGACCACCGCGTTCACAACCGATGGCGGCGACCCGATCGCCCCCGCCTCACCGCAGCCCTTCACACCCAACGGGTTGTGCGTGCACGGCGTGACGCTGGAATGATCGACCTGGAACATTGGCACATCATCGGCGCGCGGCATGGTGTAATCCATGTAACTCGCCGACAGAAGCTGGCCGTTCTCGTCGTAGGCCACGTTCTCCAGAAGCGCCTGCCCGATGCCCTGGGCAATGCCGCCATGCACCTGGCCTTCGACGATCATCGGATTGATGACATTGCCGAAATCATCGGCAGCGGCAAAGGACACGACCTCGACCTTGCCGGTGTCGGGGTCAATCTCCACCTCGCAGGCATAGGCGCCCGAAGGATAGGTGAAGTTGTTGGGGTCATAAAACGCCGTCTCTTCGAGCCCCGGCTCGATCTCTTCCAGCGGATAATTATGCGGCACATAGGCCGCCAAGGTCACATCGCCCCAGGCCACCGATTTGTCGGTGCCCGCGACGGAGAACTGGCCGTCCTTGAGCTCGATATCGCCCTCGGCCGCTTCCATCAGATGCGCGGCAATCTTCTTGGCCTTGGCGATGATCTTCTCGGTCGCCCGCACCATCGCCGAACCGCCCACCGCGATGGAGCGCGAGCCATAGGTGCCCATGCCCATCGGCGTATTGGCGGTGTCACCATGGACCACCTCGACCATGTTCTCGTCGAGCCCGATCATGTCGGCCACCACTTGCGCAAAGGACGTCTCATGCCCCTGCCCGTGGCTGTGCGAGCCGGTCATCACGACCAGACCGCCGGTGGCATTCACCCGAACGGTGGCACTCTCGTACAGACCGGCCCGCGCACCCAATTGCCCGACCAGCGCCGACGGCGCGATGCCACAGGCCTCAATGTAGCAATTCGCACCCAGACCGCGCAGTTTGCCGTTCGCCTCGCTTTCGGCGCGCCGAGCCTCGAACCCGTCGCGGTCGATCATCTCCAGAAGCTTCGACATCGTGCCTTCGTAATCGCCGGTGTCATATTCCACCGCCACGGGCGTGGCATAGGGGAACTCGGTGATGAAGTTCTGTCGGCGCAATTCGATCGGATCGACACCCAATTCCCGCGCCGCCTTGTCCACGACACGCTCCAATTGATACGTCGCCTCGGGCCGCCCGGCGCCGCGATAGGCATCGACCGGCACCGTGTTGGTGAACACCGCCTTCACATTCACATAGATGTTCGGCGTCTTGTAGTTCCCCGCCATCAACGTGCCATGCAGCCAGGTCGGAATGCTCGGCGCAAAGGTCGACAGGTAGGCGCCCATATTCGCGTAAGTCTCGGTCCGGATGCCGGTGAAATTGTTGTCAGCATCCAGCGCCAGCTCGATCTTGGTGACGTGGTCGCGGCCATGGGCATCGGTGATGAACGCCTCCGACCGGCTCGACGTCCACTTGACCGGACGGCGGCATTGCTTGGCCGCAAAGGTCACGAAGGCCTCTTCCACGTAATGGAAAATCTTCGAGCCAAATCCACCGCCCACATCGGGCGCGACAACGCGCAGCTTGTGCTCGGGGATACCCAAAACGAACGCGCCCATCAGAAGCCGGATCACATGCGGGTTCTGCGATGTGGTGTAGAGCGTGGAATCATCTGTCCCCACCGCGTAATCGCCGACCGCAACACGCGGCTCCATCGGGTTTGGCGACAGGCGGTTGTTCACCAGCTCCAGCGTCGTCACATGCGCCGCCGCCTCGAACGCGGCATCCACCGCGGGCTTGTTCTCTTCGACAAAGCCCCAATCATAACAAAGGTTTGAGGTCAGGTCGTCATGCACCTTCGTGGCCCCATCGGCAACCGCTGCCTTCATGTCGATCACCGCTGGCAACTCTTCGATATCCAGCTCGATCGCCTCCGCCGCATTGCGCGCCTGCGCTGGCGTTTCGGCCACAACGGCGGCAATCGCATCGCCTACATACCGCACCTTGCCCTGCGCCAGGATCGGGTGCGCGGGCTCCTGCATCGGCTCGCCGTGCTTGTCGGTCACCTGCCAACCGCAGGGCACGCCACCCACGCCTTCGAAATCGGCACCGGTGAAAATCCGCACCACGCCCGGCATGTTCTGCGCCGTGGACGTGTCGACGTTCTTCAGCACCCCATGGGCCACATCCGAGCGCAAGAAATGCACATAGGCCTGCCCCTGAAGGTTGATGTCATCGGTGTACCGGCCCTGCCCGGTTAGAAACCGAACATCCTCCCGCCGCTTTGAACTTGCGCCAATCCCGCTATCCTTGGGCATGGTCATTCTCCCTATTTTCCGCCCGCCGCTCACCACCATAGGGAGCCGGTCCGGGCAGACAGGGTGCCTTCACCCCATCTGTGTTCCCTGAAACTTCAAACGCACGGCCCGCCTCCCTGCGGGCCGCCCGGATTTATTCGGCTGCGATGGCCGACACGTCCTGCCCACTGGCCGCCATGATCGCCTTGACGATGTTGTGGTAGCCCGTGCAGCGGCAGATATTGCCTTCGAGATAGTCCCGCACCTCGGCCTCGGTAGGCTTCGGATTGTCCTTCAAAAGGGCCGCCGCCGACATCACCATGCCCGGCGTGCAAAACCCGCACTGCAGACCGTGATGATCCTGAAACGCCTGCTGGATCACGCCGAGCGAGCCATCGGCATTCGCCATACCCTCGATCGTGGTGACGTCTGCGCCTTCCACATCCAGCGCCAGCATGGTGCAGCTTTTCACCGCCTCGCCGTTCACATGGACAACACAGGCCCCGCATTGGCTGGTGTCACAGCCCACATGCGTCCCGGTCATCCGCTGTCCATCGCGCAAGAAATCGCTGAGCAGCGTCCGCCCCTCGACATCCCCCGAGACCGTCTTGCCGTTCACATTCATCGACACCTGGGTCATGAAATCCTCCCTTGGTTGTTGCCGCTATCCAAACACGGAAACAGGGATTCACAAACAGGTATTTTCGCCCGAATTTCAGCCTATTGGCGGGAAATTGACCATGCTGCGCGCGCAGCATATTTCGCGGTCGCAGCATAAGCGGCAAGATAATTCACAAAGGCCCAATCGCCCTTCCCGCTCACCCCTCCCGGGGCCGCGGCCGTGACGGGATTTCCTTGAGCAATCCCCCCACCCCCATGCCGGGGATATCGATCCGTTCAAGCGGCACGCCGCAGATCACACGCTCGATCACCCAATCCGCCCCGTTGAGCGCCGGTGAGCGCGCGCAGCCCGGCAAGCCGATCACCACACGCGTCCCGGTTCGCCCCTCGATCCGGCCCAAAAACAACAGGTTGCCCGGGTCCACCGGCATCCCGTAATGCACCACCTCGCCCCCCGCCGCGCGCACCGCTGCCGGGGCCACATCCTCGGCATCCGACGTCGCCGACCCGGTCAGGATCAGGATCAGATCACCCTGCGCCGCCGCAATCGCCGCTGCAATCTCGCCCACCCGGTGCGCCACCACGCAGCGCGGCGCCAGCGTCACGGCGAAACGCTCCAGCCGCTCGGCCACCGCGCGCCGCCCCTTGTCCGATGGCACCTCCTGAGACACCCGCGTCTCGATCAGGCTGGCCGATCCGATCTCCGCCTCCCGCAACCGCACCGCCCCCGCGCCCAACGCGCAGGCCCGCGCCACATCCGCCTCCGCCGCCGCGAACGGGATGATCTTCACCGTCACCGCCAGGCCCCGCGCCGCCAACCGCCCCCATTGCGGCACCGTCGCCACCGTGATCGCCGGATCGACCCGGTTCACCGCCTCGACCGCCGCCGCATCGACCTCCACAATCCCCGCCGCCGCCGCGCGCAAATTCACCCGTCCCGTCGCCGCCCGATCCGCGGCCAATCCCGTCCCGCTCAGCGCCGCCGCAATCCGTGCCGCCGCCGCATCTTCATGCAGATCCCCCCGCTCCAGCCGCGCCACGACCACCTCGCGTATACCCAAAGCGCGCAAATCCGCCACATGGGCCGCCGTCAAAACCGTCCCCTTGCCGATGCGCCCCGTCCCGGTGCCGGTCTCGTGGGCGAGGATCGCCCCCTCCGCCTCCGCCAAGGCCACCGGCCCGAACTTCATGGCCGCCGCAACCTTTGCGTCACTTCTGCCATCACCGACACCGCAATCTCGCCAGGGCCCCGCGCCCCGATATCAAGGCCGACCGGCGCATGGATCATGGCGATCTCCGCCTCCGAAAACCCCGCCTCGCCCAAACGCGCGACCCGCTTGGCATGGGTCCGCCTGGACCCCAGACACCCAAGGTAGAACACCTCCGAACGCAACGCCCGCTCAATCGCCGGATCATCCAGCTTCGGATCATGGGTCAAGGTCACCACCGCCGTGCGCGCATCAAGGCCAATGGCGTCGAGCGCCTCATCCGGCCAATCCTCCACAATCGTCTCGCCGGGAAACCGCGCCTCCGCCCCGAAGGCCGGGCGCGGATCAACCAGCACCGGATCATAGCCCGCCATCCGCGCCATCGGCAAAAGCGCCTGCGCGATATGCACAGCCCCGACGACGATCATCCGCAAGGGCGGGTTGTGGACATGCACGAACACGTCCCCCTCCATCCCCGACTTGTCCGCCCGGAACCGCTCCGGCCACGCGCCCGCCCCGACCAACCGGCGCGCGCCCGCGCTGAGGTCGACCTCATAGGCCACCGCCTGCCGCGCCGCGCGTGCCGCCACCAACTCCGCCAAAAGCGCCTCGCCCATCGCCGCCACCGGCTCGACCCAGACCCCGATCCGCCCGCCGCAGGCCAGCCCCACGGCAAAGGCTTCATCATCCGAGACGCCGAACTCCAACATTCGCCCCGCGTCCGCACCGACCATCTCCATCGCCTCGATCACCACCGCGCCCTCGACGCAGCCGCCCGAAACGGACCCCTCCATCTCGCCCGCGCCGGAGACCACCAATTGCGACCCGACCGCGCGCGGCGCCGAGCCCCAGGTCTCCACGACGGTGGCCAAAACCGCGCCCTTCCCGGCCAGGTGCCACTCCAGCGCCACCTCCGGCATCCGCTCCAGATCATCCATCACACGCGCCTCCTCCCGCCACAGCCTAACGCGCCCAAGGCCGCGCGCAACCGCCTCTCACCGGGGTACAAAATAGCCGATGCCCAAAGGACGCCCCCCTTCCTTGTTTCAGAAATACTCCGGGGGCTTGGGGGCTGGCCCCCAAACAACCTCACCACCTGGCACCGCCCCAAAACCGCGCACGCGAACCGGCCCCGCCTCACCCCTCCCGCAAGGCCGCCATCAACCGGGCCTTTTCGCCCGGATCGTCGGGCCGCGCGACCGCCTCGGCCAGCCCCGCCAGCGCCGCAATATTATGCCCCGCCCGGAACGATCCGACATGGGGCAGCATCGCGCGAATGCCCGCCGCCTTGGGTGCAAACCCGTCCCAGCGCAGCAGCGGATTGACCCAGATCACCCGCCGTGACGACAGCGCCAGCCGCTCCATCGCCGCCTCCAGCCGCTCCGGCTCATCCCGGTCCAGCCCGTCGGTGATCACCAAAACCACTGCCCCCCGGCCCAGAACCCGGCGACTCCAGTCGCGATTGAACGCCTCAAGGCACGATCCGATCCGGGTGCCGCCTTCCCAATCTTGCGCCTCCGCGCCCGCCGAAGCCAACGCCGCATCCACATCGCGCGCGCCCATGTGCCGCGTGATATTGGTCAGCCGCGTGCCGAAGGTGAACGCATGGACCTCCGCCCATCCCGCGCCCTTGGCGTTCGACACCGCATGCAGGAAATGCAGCACCGCGCGGGAATAGCTGCTCATCGAGCCCGAAATATCACACAGCGCCACCAACGATGGCCACCGCTTCCGCCGGTCCTTGCGCGCGAACTCCACCACATCGCCGCCGCGTGCCATCGCACTGCGCATCGTGCGCCGCCAATCGGGGCGCGCGCCATGGGCCGCCGCCTGCGTGCGGCGCGAAATCAACGGCGGCACGGCCAGCGTCATCTGCGCGATGATCCGTTTCGCCTCCGCCATCTCCGCCACAGACATCTGCTCGAAATCCAGCGTCTTGAGCCGTTCTTCGCGGCTCATGGTCAGGGTCGCGTCGACCTCGATCTCGGTGCCAGCGGCCTCGTCCTCGCCCATCTCGGGCGCATCGCGCTCGACCCCATGCAACAGGGCCTCCGCCGCGCGTTTTTCGGCCGATTTCGCCGTGCGATCCTCCGCCACACCCCGCACCGCCGGGGTCAGCATCGACATCATGTGCTCAAGGTATCGCGGGTCGCGCCAATACAGGCGAAACACCTGATCAAAGACCGCGCGATGCTCGGGCCGCGCCGTGAAACAGGCCCGCAGCGTGTAGTAGAACTCCGACCGTTCGCCAAAGCCCACGGCCGCCACCGCGCGGATCGCGTCGGTCACCCGCCCCGGCCCCGCCGGAAGGCCCGCAACCCGAAGCGCACGGGCGAAATGGGTGATGTTGGTGGTCAGCTGCGGATCGTCCGGCAGCTCCAGCGGCACATGTTCCATGGCCTTGAACAGAGAACGCCCCCGGCCTCACGTCAAGGCCGGGGGCGTCAAATGCGCCGTCAAAACCGAAAGACGACTTATTCGTAAACCCAAAGCTCCGCCGGGTTGTTCGACGAATTGTTATAGGCCCCGGTCCAGATGTCGTATTGTCCCTGCAACACCGGCGCGAAGGTCAGGGTCGAATTGAACGTCCCGTTGCTGTCGTCGTTGAAGAACCACTGCCCATCGGGCGTGTTGATCAAAAGGACGGTGTCAACCTGCGCCGAGGTCAGCTGAAAGGTGATCCGCCCGGTCTGCGACACGCCTTGGTAGAAGAACCGGAAATCGGGCCGCGTGATCGTGAACCCGCGCCAGCCGGTGCCGGGGAAGCAATTGGTCAACGGAAACCGCCCGCCCGCCGTGATCCGGGGCACGCGGTAGCTGCCTTGGCCCGCGAACATCGTGTGCGCGCCAAAGGCCGTGTTGGCGATTGCGTAATTCGGGCAGCCCGACGTGCCACCGCCCCCGCCATGGACAAACGCGCCGGGGCTGACCGCGGTCATGGTGCCGCCACTGGGCGTCGGCGTGGGCGTGGGCGTCGGCGCCTGCGTTTGCGCATAGATGCCCGAGAAAAAGCCCGGCCCGTCGGCATGGTACGAGTTCGGGTTCGAGCAATCCACCTGGTCCGTGCCCCATTCGCACAGGTTCAGGCCATTGGGCTCATCACAATCGCCGTCGTTGGTGTACGGGCACGGGTTGTAAAGCTGCGCCTGCGCCGGAGCGGCCGCAAGTCCGGCGAGCGTCAGGCCAAAAGCCATCGAAAGAAAACGAACCGAAAAGTATGTCATGGTGCTGTCCCCTGGGTGTTGCCGCACGAACTAAACCCTGAGTTGCAGCCTCCTGTCAAAACCTATGGCAGCTGGCGCCTTGCATCTGGCCCTCAAGACAATGCATCGGACCGCAGATCATCCAGGATCCGTTTGGCCTCCGAGCCCTGCAATTTCTGGATGTCGTCCTGATACTTCAGGATCGCGCCCAACGTGTCGGCGATCACATCCGGGCTCAACTCGATCACATCCAGCGCCAGAAGACATTTCGCCCAATCCAACGTCTCCGCTACACCGGGCCGCTTGAACAGATCCTCGGTCCTGAGCCGCTGGACGAACGCCACGATCTCCCGGCTCAACTGATCCGCCGCCTCCGGTACCCGCGCACTCAAGATCGCCAATTCCCGCTCCAGATCCGGATAATCGACCCAATGATACAGACACCGCCGCTTCAACGCGTCATGCACCTCCCGGGTCCGGTTCGAGGTCAGGATCACGATCGGCGGCTCGGGGGCTGCGATTGTGCCAAGCTCCGGGATCGTCACCTGAAAATCCGAAAGCGCCTCCAGCAGAAACGCCTCGAACGGCTCATCCGTGCGGTCGATTTCATCTATAAGAAGAACCGGTGGTCCCGCCGGATCGGGCCGCATCGCCTCCAGCAACGGGCGCTCGATCAGGTACTCTTCCCCGAAAAGCTCGCTCTTCAGCGCGCCGCGCTCGGCCCCGCCCGCGGCCTCTGCGGTGCGGATCGCCACCATCTGCGCCGCGAAATTCCACTCGTAAACCGCGCTCGCCGCATCCAGCCCCTCGTAGCATTGCAACCGGATCAACCGCCGCCCCAGACCGGCGGCGATGGCTTTCGCGATCTCCGTCTTGCCGGTCCCGGCCTCCCCCTCCAGAAACAACGGCCGCCCCAGCCGAAGCGACAGGAACACGATCGTCGCCAGCGCCCGGCCACAGACATAATTCTGCTGCGCCAGGGTGTCCTGAACGCTGTCGATGCTGTCATACGCGCCCATGGGCCCTCCGCTCGCCAAGTCCCCTATCAATGCCGCTTGGCCCCGTGGGGTCAAGCCATTGGACCCGCTACACGTCTGGATTGTTTACGATTTGTTAACCAAAACCCACCGAATTGCCCGTCCCCCATCGCAAAGCCGCCACACTCTTCCCCGAGATCATTGGCCGTGGCATGTTTACGCCACGTGTCTGCGTTTACGTCTGTGTCTATCTGAGTACCCCTCCATATGCCTGATACCTCTGTTCCAATCGACCCCCGCCGCGCCTGGGTGAAGCGCCTGTCGCGCATCGGCTCGGACCACGGGATGTTCGCACGCCTCGATACGCGCCACCTCGCCCTCATGGTCGAGGAAGACGCCGACACCCTCCTGGTCAGCTTCGATCGCGCCGACCGGCTGTGGTCCAATGGCGCCGATGGCCTGCCGCTGGGGTTCGCCGCCGTGCCCGCCCATGACGTGTCCTATTTGTCGCTGATGTCCGTCGGGCGCAGCTGGTTCCGCAGCGCCGAGGTCGACGCCCTGCTGCAAGGGCTCGCCGGTGACGGCTTTTTCGCCAGCTTCCGCACGATCCTTCTGGTCGCCGCCGGGCCCGATTGCGGCCATGCCGCCGCCCGCGCCGCCGCCCTGATGCCCGGCGCGCACGTGCTTCTTGCACGTCCCGCCGCCGCCATCGGCGCAGCCCACGCCCCGTTCGAGACCCGGTTTCGCGCCGACCGACGCTTGGATCCCGACAGGCCGACGCCGTTCGGCCCCGACGCGCTCGGCAAGGCGGCCAGCACCACGATCCTCTTCGATCCCCGCGACCGCAACGATGCCGCGCAGGCCGCACTGTTTCGCGGCGTGCGCACCACGCGCGTGGGCTTCCCGCTTGCGGGCGCGGCGCTGACCCGCGCGCTGACCCGCACCGGCACCATCGTGGCCCTGACCCAGCACATGATGCGCGAAAAGCTCAGCCCGGCCGCCACGCGCGCCGCCCTGCGCACCGCGCTGCACTCCGATGCGGCCTACCGCGCCCGGCTCGACAGGCGCAGCTAGCGGCGTCCGCGCGACGCCCGACGCCGGGCCGCCCGCCTTACAAGCCGCCGTTTGTTTCAAGAAACGCGACGACCGCATCCACCCCGACGCCCTCGCGCAGGCTGGCCAACACATAGGGCCGCCCGGCCCGCGCCGCGTCGGTATCTGCGCGCAGCAGATCCACATCCACCCCAACATGGGGCGCCAGATCGACCTTGTTCACGATCAGGAAATCCGACCGCGTCACCCCCGGCCCCTTCTTGCGCGGAATGTCCTGGCCCGCCGCCGTGTCGATCACATAGAGCGTCAGATCGGCCAATTCCGGGCTGAACGTGGCGGCCAGGTTGTCCCCGCCGCTTTCAATGAAAATCACATCCAGATCGGGCAAACGCGTGCGAAACTCCGCCACCGCCGCAAGGTTGATCGACGCATCCTCGCGGATCGCCGTATGTGGACAGCCCCCGGTCTCGACCCCCTTGATCCGGTCCGCAGGCAACACCTGCGCGCGCAGCAGAAACTCCGCATCCTCCGCAGTGTAGATATCGTTGGTGATCACGGCCACGGAATAGCGCTCTGCCATCGCGCGGACCAATGCCGCCGTCAACGTCGTCTTGCCCGCGCCCACCGGCCCGCCGATCCCGACCCGCAAAGGCCCGTTTACCGATCCCATGATCTCTCCATCT
This sequence comes from Gymnodinialimonas ulvae, assembly GCF_037543845.1. Taxonomy (NCBI): domain Bacteria; kingdom Pseudomonadati; phylum Pseudomonadota; class Alphaproteobacteria; order Rhodobacterales; family Paracoccaceae; genus Gymnodinialimonas; species Gymnodinialimonas ulvae. The sequence continues at coordinate 345,848 of NZ_JBBIFX010000001.1, read as the reverse complement.
CTCCGCTCATTCGCCTACGCACGCTTTCGTCCTCTCGCATACACGCCCACCCGCCCAAACCCCGACGCGCACATCGGCCTCAATTCGCACCGCCCCTCTTTGCTTTCCAAATACCTCGGGGGTTTGGGGGCTGGCCCCCAAAAGACGTCGCGGTTTGGGGGCTGCCCCCCGAGGACGGACAAGGTCGAGGGATGCCCCCCGAAAAGCCCCGCGCCTCCTCACGTCCGAAATATCCGCACCTCCTGCCCCTCATGTTCCATCGCGGCCAGATCGGCCCCGAACGCCGCCTGCCCGATCCCGTCCAGCCCCGCCTGCGCGGCCTCATCCGCCACCGCATCAATCACCGAATGCAGCCCGGCCAGAACCTTTTGCCCGTCGGTTTGCCCCAGCGGCACAAAGCGCACCGCAGCAGAGACCAGCATGCCTGCGAAAGCCTGCAAATACAGGCCCAGGACCACCTCAACCGGCACGCCAACCCGCCCCGCCGCAGCCCCGAAAACCACCGGATAGGCGCGCGGCGTGCCGCAGCCTTCGCCCATCGCGGCCAGCGTGGTGGCCAGCGCGCGGCCCATGTCGCGGGTCTCTTCCCAGCGCTCGGCAGAGCCGGCCAGCGCGCGCGCCAGATCGCCCAACGCCGCCAGATCGGCCTCCGCCTCCATCGCCGCCGCCACAAGGATCGCATCGCTGCGCCCGGTGCCCGCACGCACCACGCCCTCGACCCAAGCCAACAGCGTGGCCGCATCGGTCACACGGCCTGCGGTGATCTCGGCCTCGAGCCCATGGGAATAGGCAAAGCCCGACACCGGAAAGGCGGGCGACAGCCATTGGGTCAGCTTCAGAAGATCGGCGGTGTTCACCCGGCCTTACCCTGCTGCTGTTCAGGTTGCTCATTCATTTCTGAATAGGTTTCACCGTGATCATGCCCGTGGCTATTCAAATGTGAATGATCAACATGAGCAACATGACCACCCGGCCCATGATCATGCCCCATCGTCCGGCCATGCCCATAGGCCCCGCCCTCGGGGCGGAACGGCGCTGTGAGCGCCGCGACCCCGGCGCCCAACTGCTCCAGCATCGCCTTCAGGACGTGATCGTCGCGGATCAACAGATGATCGCCCATCACCTGACACGGCGTGTGGCGATTGCCGATATGCCAGGCCAACCGCGCAAGATCGCCAGTGATCTTCAACAGCGGCTCGGGCGCGGCGACGATTTCGATCACACGGCCATCGGCCAAGACCAGGCCATCGCCATGCTCGAGCGAATGCACCTGCGCCAAGTCCAGCAACACCGCGCGCCCGGACTCGGTCAGCAGCCGCTTGCGCCGCACGAACCGCCCCTCGTAATCAAGCGCGATGCGATCCGCCGCCGCCCCCGACCAATCGCCCGCTCGGCGCACAGCACTTACGGTGCCGAACTCGGCTGTGGGCTCATGTGTTGCGCTCATTTGGTCACGCCCCCTTGGTCTTCGGGTTCCGATGCCGGTTGCCCGACGGCAAAAGCATCGATGTAAGAATACGGCGCGCTGCCCTGATCGTCGAGGAAATCAACCAAAACGGCGGTGCCCAGATCCGGCAGGTACATCATCGTCTCGGTATATCGATAGCCGTCCGCAGCGGTCGCGGTCGCGATGACCTCAAGCGCCTCGAAGGTGCACCTGCCGACCTGCCATTGGGTCGGGCCAGCGGCGCGCATGGCGATGGATTCGCGCACGGGCGCTTGCCCGGTTTCCTGAACCATATACGTGCCCTGCCAGTCCATCCCGACCACGGGCATCGGCAATTCCGAAATCGGCGTCTCGCGCGCAAAGACCGTGGCACTGCCGTCTTCGACCCGCCCCTGGGCGTCGATATTGGCAAACCATTGCACATGGACGCCGTGGATGATGATGGATCGGCTGGCCCAATCGCCGGGGGTCGCGGCCTCGAAATAGGTCGTCTCGACCCGGTTCGCATCCAACCGCCGGTGCACGACATCGTAGCCATCCGCCCCGACGAAGCGAACACCCGCCCCGTCCATGTCAGCGCCCGTGGGACAGGCCAGCGCGCCGCCTGCGCCCATCAATGATGCGGCACAGCTCAGCATCATCAGCGCGCGTTTCCCGGTTTTTCCGGAACGCTCAGGGTTGCTCATTGCGGGTCCTTCAAGGTTGGCGGTTGGTGTCGAAGCGGGCATACCGGCACGCAAAATCATAGCCGGTCACGCGCCCGGTCAATACAGGAAATACCGTTGTGCCATGGGCAATTCCGTTGCCGGTTCGCATGTCAAAACCTCACCATCGGCACGCACTTCGTAGGTTTCGGGGTCAACATGGACATCCGGCGTGGCGGAATTGTGGATCATGTCGGATTTGGTGACCTTGCGGATGCCCTCCACCGCAACGGTGTCTTTGGCGAGGCCCAGATGCACGCCGATGTCGGCCGCCTGCGCCGCCTGGCTGACGAAGGTGACCGAGGAGCGTTCGACCGAGCGTCCGAAGCTGGCGAACATGGGCCGCGAGTAGACCGGTTGCGGCGTGGGGATCGAGGCGTTCGGATCGCCCATCTGCGCCACCGCGATGGAGCCGCCGACCAGCACCATTTCGGGCTTCACGCCGAAAAACGCAGGGCTCCAGAGGCACAGATCGGCGCGTTTGCCTTCCTCGATGGAGCCGATATGCGTGGACATTCCGTGCACGATGGCGGGGTTGATCGTGTATTTCGCCACATAGCGTTTGACCCGCGCATTGTCGTTTTCGCCGGTCTCTTCGCTGAGGCGTCCGCGTTGTTTCTTCATCTTGTCGGCGGTTTGCCAGGTGCGGATGATCACCTCGCCGACGCGGCCCATGGCCTGGCTGTCAGACGCCATGACGGAAAACGCGCCCATGTCGTGCAGGATGTCTTCGGCGGCGATGGTTTCCTTGCGGATCCGGCTCTCGGCGAAGGCCACGTCTTCGGGGATGGATTTGTCGAGGTGGTGGCACACCATCAGCATATCGAGATGTTCTTCGAGGGTGTTGACCGTGTAGGGCATCGTCGGATTGGTCGAGGACGGCAGGATGTTCTGATACCCCACGACCTTCATGATGTCGGGCGCATGGCCCCCGCCCGCGCCTTCGGTGTGGAAGGCATGGATCGTGCGGTCGCCGATAGCTTTGAGGGTGTTTTCCACAAACCCGCTTTCATTAAGCGTATCGGTGTGAATCATCACCTGCACATCCATGTCATCGGCGACCGAAAGGCAGCAATCGATGGCGCCCGGCGTGGTGCCCCAATCCTCGTGCAGCTTCATCGCACAGGCGCCCGCGTTGATCATTTCGACCAGCGCTGCGGGTTGGCTCGCGTTGCCTTTGCACGACAGCCCCAGGTTCACCGGGAAGGCATCGAAGCTTTGCATCATGCGCCCGATATGCCACGCGCCCGGCGTGCAGGTGGTGGCCAGCGTGCCATGGGCGGGGCCGGTGCCGCCGCCAAGCATCGTGGTGATACCGGAATGGATCGCATCGTCGATCTGCTGCGGGCAGATGAAGTGGATATGGGCGTCGAAGCCGCCCGCCGTGAGGATCCGCCCCTCGCCCGCGATCGCCTCGGTGCCCGGCCCGATGATGATGTCGACGCCGGGTTGCGTATCGGGGTTCCCGGCCTTGCCGATCTTGACGATGATCCCGTCCTTGAGGCCCACGTCGGCCTTGTAGATGCCGGTGTGATCGAGGATCAGCGCGTTGGTGATCACGGTATCGACGGCGCCGCCCGCGCGGGTCACCTGAGACTGCCCCATCCCGTCACGGATCACCTTGCCGCCGCCGAATTTGACCTCCTCGCCGTAGGTGGTGAGGTCGCGTTCCACCTCGATGATGAGGTCCGTATCGGCCAGCCGCACCCGGTCGCCGGTGGTGGGGCCATACATGGCGGCATAGTCATTGCGGGGGATTTGGGTGGGCATGTTATTGGCTCGCTTGGCTTGGGGAGATTTTTGCAATTTCTTGAGATAAGGTTACGATCACTTCTAGTGGAACAAAGAGAAATCTTGTGGCCGATTTGCGATCTGACGAGCAAAAAAAGCCATCGCGTCCGGTGGGACTAACCCATTCCCAGTTTAACACTTTTGAATGCACGATTTCGTTGCAAATTCGGTAATAATCCAAACAAAAACTCATATTGGGTTGGAATTCTTTTCCCACGGATTCGCTGAGATCCAAACGCTGTTCCGCCAATCTCGAAATAATATCAACGTGTTCCGCTTGAGTTATTGACATTGATATCTCAGCAAGCATTTTTGCTTCATCGAAGAGTCGCCGCGAAAAGAAAGAAATCCAAAGGAGAGCCTTCTCAAATTGAAAAATTGCCTCGGCCTCATCAGCAGCATGCTTTGCCAAACGAATATCTAGGTATGCTCGCTCCAATTCTTCGGATTTTCGCATGAATTCGATGGACCAATACCGCATCTCGTCAATCACTTCAGTCTCACATGTTGGTATTTGCACTCTGCGAACGAGTATATAGGTACTAACAAGCGCGCCCTTTCATCTTGCCAGAAAAACCTTGCGGGGAGCGCGAGGGGTGCAAAACCCCTCGCTCCGACACTGGCAAAGTCCGCGACCCTCCCCGCACAGCCACCAACCATCACACCAACGCAAAGATGCGCGCCGGTCCGCCCGAGCCGCCACGGTGCTTCGGTGCGCCGATGATGATCGTGGCGCCGGACGCGGGCACCTGATCGAGGCCGGCGATGTTCTCGATCCCGAAGCGCCCCGTTGGCAGCCAGGCGTAATGCGTCGCGAAATCCGCCGACGGCCCGTGATCGAGCGAAAGAGTATCGACCGCAATCGAGCGCGCGCCGGTCTCAAGCAACATCTGCGTCGCCTCGATATGGAAGCCGGGGTAATGCTGCGCGGTGCCGTCAAACCCGCGATAGGCATCGCTGTCGGTCTTCGCGGCCCATCCCGAATGCATCGCGACACAGGCGCCATCGGGAATGTCGCCATTTGCATCAATCCAGGCCTGCAGATCGTCAGGCGTCACTTGCGTGTCGGCGTCGCCCTCGGCCCGCGCGGCGATGTCGATCACACACAATGGCGCAACCAGATCCCCCACCGGAATTTCATCGACGGAGGTCCCATCGGCGCTGAAGTGCAGCGGCGCGTCGATATGGGTGCCGGTGTGTTCATTGATCGTCAGGTTGAACAGGTTGAAACCGCTCTCGGCAAAATTGAACGCCTGCTCCGCGCCAAAGCCCGGCTCGCCGAAATAGGTTGGGAACTCCGCGCTGAGCGTATGGGTCATGTCGACCGCCCCGCTGTGCCCGCCCGCAAGCGCCGGGGTTGCGGTGAGGCCGCCCGCCGCCGCAGCGCCTACCGCTGCCGCCGCAGACCCCTTGAAAAACGAGCGCCGCGACAGCATCCGCTCTTTCACCGAATTCATCACGCAAATATCACACATCTCTTCTCTCCTCCTCCAGAAATCCTGTCACGCGGCCGCTCAGAACCGCAATAAATCCTCAAGATCACGCGTCCGCCGTTCGGTCAGACGCGTCAGGCATTGCAACTGGATCATCGGCGCAATGGACCCGCCGTCATAGCGTGCGCGCTCCATCTCGCAGGCCAGATCGCGGTAGGTGATCCACGCGCGCTGCGCCTGGCGCAGGCGCTCTTCGCCGCTTGCATCCTGGATGCCGATCACCCGCTGATAGGCTTCGTTCAAAAGCCCATCCCACGCCTGATACGCCTCGCTCACGCATTGTGTCAGGGCCGATTGCGGTTGGTTCGGATCACACGGAGCCACCTGCGCACCGACAGGAAGGGCCATGAACATCAAGACGATCAGCGCCCTCATAGCTTGCCCATCACGGCTTGGTTGAACCCGTAAACCGCGCGCCCGCCGCCATAGGGGACAAGCTGCACTGTGCGGGTCTGGCCCGGCTCGAACCGCACCGCCGTGCCCGCCGCGATATCAAGCCGCATGCCGCGTGCGGCATCCCGGTCGAACGACAACGCTTCGTTGGTTTCGCCGAAATGGTAATGGCTGCCGACCTGCACGGGCCGGTCGCCGGTGTTCGACACCTCCAGCGTGATCGCGGTCAGGCCTGCGTTCAACTCGATCTCGCCCTCTGCGGGCATCACTTCTCCGGGGATCATATCGCGCCTCCTCTAGCGGATCGGATGGTGAACGGTGACAAGTTTGGTGCCGTCGGGAAACGTGGCTTCGACCTGCACGTCGTGGATCATCTCGGCGATTCCCGCCATGCATTGCTCGGCGCGGATCACATGGGCCCCCGCCTGCATCAGGTCTGCGACCGAGCGTCCGTCCCGCGCGCCCTCGACCACGAAATCGGTGATCAGGGCAATCGCCTCGGGATGGTTGAGCTTGCACCCCCGCTCCAGCCGCCCGCGCGCCACCATGGCGGCGAGGCTGACCAGAAGCTTGTCCTTTTCTCTCGGTGTGAGATTCATCCGTCTTCCCTATATCTGCCAGACCCGCGGCAGCGCCGCGCCGGTCAAAACCTGTGCCACCCGCGCCACGGCCCGGCGCAGCGGATAGGCCTGCGGGGCCATGAACCGTACGCTCAGTCGCCCATCCCAGGCGCTCGCAGCGGCACGCACATCCGAGGGCAGCGCCGCACGCACACGCCCCAGCCGATCTTCTGCATCTGCCGCGATACAGCTCAGCGTCGCCACCGCCACCGCCCCGTTCAGGCCCGCCGGGCTGTGGCTTGCCAAATCCTCCGGCCCGATCCGCACCGCCTCCACCATCGCCGGGCGCCCGCCGCGCCGCACCTCACGCCAATCGTGCAGCGCCAGATCGCTGAGCCGTTCGCCCATCGCGGCCCGGCCCAGAACCAGCGTCTCCAGCAGGATCAATTCCGCATCCTCGGCCATCTCGACCTCAAGGCGCCGCTCCAGCCGCCCGCCTTCGAACAGGATCAACTCCTGCGGCAACCACGCGAGCTTTGCCCCCGGCCCGAGGGTCAGCGTGGTTGTCACCTGCCCCGCCGGTCCGTGGCTGCGGTAAAGCCGCTCCGCCGTTTGCGTCGTGCCGACCGCGTCGCCCGAGGCCACCTCCAGCGCGTAATCCAGCCGGTCGCCCCCGGTGATCCCGCCCGCCGTGTTGAGAAACACCACCTCCGGCGCGCGCCCGAAGACACGCGGCAGCATCACCTTGGCCGAGCCTTCTTGCCGCAGATCACGCAGACGGCCAGCCTCGAGGCGGGCCAAGGCCCGGCCTTTCACCCGCTGATGGGATGGGAGTGCGGCAGCATCAAACATTGGTGCGAGGTTAGGCGGGGGGTGCGGGGCGTGGCAAGGATTTGGGTAAATGGCGCAAGGCAGCCGCTGAAAACTGCCTAATTTTCAATCAGTTTTCGTAACGGGGCACGCGGGCACGACTCGCCGCCAAACAGCAGGATCATACGAGCGGCAGCGTAACGCAACGGCTGAAGGTGAGATCTTTTGACTTTATCCGCGCCGCGTCGATGGCTTGCTTCAGCCGGTCGCTAAAAAACATGTGTCCGTCGAGGTTTCTGTAGCCCCATAGGTCTACACCGCCTGCATCCGATGCCAAAATCGCGATTGCGTCCCCCTCGGAAGGCCCACGGAATACCCACGGCCCATTCGGTAGCGGCTCACCAGTGAGTGGATTATTCATACGTGTGGCCCCTTTGGACTCTTCCGGGCGGAAGCCGTCCTTTGTCTCACACACGTGCAGCATAAAGTGAGGCGGCAGGTCCGTCGGCGTGCGATGCTCATCCCGATAGATGGGCAGCTCAATCAGTTGCGTCGCACCAAGGTTGAAACGGGTCAGAATGTCGCTGAGTTTCACGGATACGATTATAAATCCACCTCCGATCTTCATCGCGTCAGCTACGCCAGCTGCGGGCGGCTTGCCTTGAGTTCCCAAGGAAAGGAAGGCCGGTTCCTCCCCAGCTGGAACAGGCTCGAATAGTCTACGTGCGTTCGAGAGATCCGCCGTCACATGGGATCCATCGGCCTTGCGCGCATTAATGAATTGCAGGTGCTCTGATCCGGTTAGGATTGGCGAACGCCAGAACGTCGGCGCATCGGTCGGATCGTGTTCGTTCAACGCTCTGCTCCATTGCTACCGGGGTCAGGGTCCCATCATCGCCCCTTCCCGACTCTGGCGAAACGCTATAGCACCCCTCCCCATGAGCCAACGCATAACGATCCGCCGCCCCGACGACTGGCACCTCCACCTGCGCGACGGCGCGATGATGGAGACGGTCCTGCCAGAGACCGCCCGCCATTTCGCCCGCGCGATCATCATGCCGAACCTCGTGCCGCCTGTGGTGACCGCCACTGATGCAGCCGCCTACCGCGACCGGATCATGGCCGCGCTGCCTGAGGGCATGGATTTCACGCCGCTGATGACGCTCTACCTGACCGAGCAGACGGACCCCGACGATGTCGCCGCCGCCCATGCCGATGGGCTGATCCACGCGGTCAAACTCTATCCGGCGGGGGCCACGACAAACTCCCAATCCGGTGTGCGCGACTTCAAGAACGTGACCCAAGTGCTTGAACGCATGGCCGAAATCGGCCTTCCGCTGTGCATCCATGGCGAGGTCACCACCCACGAGGTCGACATCTTCGACCGCGAACAGGTGTTTCTGGAAACCGTCCTAGACCCGCTGCGCCGCGACCTGCCCGAGCTCAAGGTCACGCTAGAGCACATCACCACCTCCCACGGCATCGATTACGTGCGCGACGCGCCCGGCGACATCGCGGGCACGATCACCACGCACCACCTGATGATCAACCGCAACCACATGCTGGTGGGCGGCATCCGGCCCCATTACTACTGCCTGCCCATCGTCAAACGCGCCGAGCATCAGCAAGCCCTGCGCGCCGCAGCCACCTCCGGCAACGCGCGCTTCTTTCTCGGCACCGACAGCGCGCCGCACCTCGACGGCGCCAAGGAAACCGCATGCGGCTGCGCGGGGGTGTTTTCGGCGCCCAACACGATGTCGTGCCTCGCCCAGGTGTTCGAAGAAGAAGGCGCGCTCGACACCCTCGAAGCCTTCACCTCGCTCAACGGCCCCGCGCGCTATGGCCTTGGGCCGAACGACGCCACCCTGACCCTCGAAAAACGCGATGTCCCCGCCGAGCATCCGGCGAAATACGACACGCCCGATGGCCCCTTGACCCTCTTCGATCCCGCCACCCCGCTCTACTGGCACGTGGTGGCGTGACCCCGCCCTTCTTTGCTTCAAAAATACCTCCTTTCCTCGCTCGAAAATTGTCCAAGGCCATGTGAGGCGAGGCCTCCGACCCCGGCCCGACCCCGGCCCGACCCCGCCCAAAGCGCCACCGACAGGACCCATGCCATGATCCCCTCCACCTACCCCGATGACGCAACCATGGCCGCGATGACGGCGCGTATGCTGCTCGATATCAAGGCGGTGCATTTCAACACCGACGAACTCTTCACCCACACCTCCGGCAAACAGGCCCCGACCTACATCGATTGCCGCAAACCCATCGCATACCCGCGCGTGCGGTCCACCTGCATGGATTTCCTGACCTGCAAGGTGATGCGCGCGGCCGGGTTGGAAGCGTTCGACAATATCGCGGGCGGCGAGACGGCCGGCATTCCCTTTGCCGCGCTGGTCGCCGAACGCATGGGCCTGCCGATGTCGTATGTGCGCAAGAAGCCCAAGGGCCATGGCCGCACCGCCCAGATCGAAGGTGACATGCGCGAGGGCGAGCGCGTGCTTCTGGTTGAGGATCTGACCACCGATGGCGGCTCGAAACTCACCTTCGTGGACGCGATCCGCCGCGCGGGCGCCTCCTGCAACCACACGGCGGTGATCTTCTATTACGGTATTTTCGACGATGCGATCCCGACCCTGCGCGCCAACGGGATCGAGCTGCACTGGCTCACCACATGGGCTGATGTCATCGCGGAGGCGCGGCGCGGCGGCGACTTCACCGAAGCCACACTCGTCGAGGTCGAGCGATTCCTCCACGATCCCGAAGGCTGGCGCACGGACCGCGGCCTTGGGTGATCCCGCGCGGCGGCGGAAATAAATCCCGCCGTGTTGTTTCGATCACGTCAGGCCTGCCTGACATCTACATCTTGACGCCGTCACGTCCAATGCCCCAACATAAAGGCATCTGGCAGCATTCCGCCAACGCGGCGACTTACCCACAGGTTATCAAGATTGACCGCCCCGCAGGCCGTCGCGTTATACCCGCCAAACCACCTGCGCGGCGGTCCTGCCAGACCCCGCACGCCCGCATTCGCGTGGCACATGACAGGCGGACAACCAGAGCTTGGGGGAGCAGATGAACGAAATCTCGACACTCAATTCCAATCTCCCGTCGGATCCCTCGGCGGAAGATGCCAGCCCCGTCCTGCCCCATAATATCGAGGCAGAACAACAGCTTCTGGGTGCGGTCCTGTCCTCCAACGACGTGCTCGACCGGGTCGATGACCTCGTCAAGCCGGACCATTTCCACGACCCCGTGCATGGCGCGCTCTTCGAGATGGCCGCCGCCCGCATCGCCAAGGGCCTGCAAACCGACGCCACCACGCTCAAGACCTTCGCCACCGACATCCCCGGCCTCGCGGAACTGGGCGGTGCGAATTACCTCGTGAAGCTGCAACTGGCCGCCATCGCGACCTCCGCCGCGCGCGACTATGCGCAATTGATCCATGACCTTGCCGTGCGGCGCGAGTTGATCGACCTGGGCAACCGCGTCTCGGACCGGGCCCGCGCCATGCGCGACGCCGCATCTCCCGACGATCAGATCGTGGAGGCGGAGTCAGAACTCTTCGCGCTGGCCTCCACCGGCTCAACCAACAAAGGGTTCACCTCGTTTCTGGGCGCGCTGCATGACGCCGTGCAGATGGCCAACGCCGCCTACAACCGCAAGGGGCAGCTGGCGGGCATTTCCACCGGATTGACCGACCTCGACCGGATGCTTGGGGGCTTGCATGACAGTGACCTCCTGATCCTCGCGGGCCGTCCGTCGATGGGGAAGACCTCGCTCGCCACCAACATCGCCTTCAACGTCGCCAAGGCCTGGCGCGAAGGCCAGAAGGAAGACGGCACGTCTGGGACCGTGGAGGGCGGCGTCGTGGGGTTCTTCAGCCTTGAGATGTCCTCGGCACAGCTGGCACAACGGGTCTTGTCGGAGGCCGCGGAGATCCCGTCGGAGCTGATCCGCAAAGGCGATCTGAACGAACAGGAATTTCAACGCTACCTCAAGGCGGCGGGCGATCTGGAACGCTGTCCGCTTTATATCGACGACACGCCTGCCCTGCCCATCGCGCAGGTCGCGGCCCGCGCGCGCCGCCTGAAACGCTCGCCCAAGGGGCTGGATCTGTTGATCATCGACTACCTGCAACTTCTGCGCGGCTCGGCCAGCAACCGCGACAACCGCGTGAACGAAATCTCCGAGATCACCCAAGGTCTCAAGGCCATCGCCAAGGAGCTCAACATACCGGTCATCGCGCTGTCGCAGCTATCGCGGCAGGTGGAAAACCGTGAAGACAAGCGCCCGCAACTCAGCGATCTGCGCGAATCCGGCTCGATCGAGCAGGACGCGGATGTGGTGATGTTCGTCTACCGTGGCGAATATTACAAAGAACGCGAGAAGCCGGGCGAAGAAAACCTCGAAGCCATGACCAAGTGGCAGCAGGACATGGAATCGCTGCACGGCAAGGCCGAGGTCATCATCGGCAAGCAACGCCACGGCCCCATCGGCACGGCGGAATTGTCGTTCGAGGGCCGCTTCACCCGTTTCGGCAACCTTGCCAAACCGTGGCAGGGCGACGGCACGCAGGGGTTCTGAGCCGCGCTTCGTGCGCCGCTTACCCCGCCGCTTCGAGGATCTGCACCCGGCTTACCACGCCGCCGGCGCCGTAGACGCGCACCAGAACGAAGCCATTGAAACGGCTGCGAATATTGGCAAGCGAGTGGTGGCCGCGCGCATAGTCGCAGCGCCCCGCAATCATCGCGCGCCGCTCTGGCGTGGTGAAAAACGGATCGACCACATCGCCGTCGGGGTTGCCGAACCGGTGCACATTGGCGCGGTCCTGCTGCACGGCGAGGCAGAAGTCACCGACACTCTGGCCGCGCGAATTGTAGGTATCGTTGGGCGTGATCATGGTGAAATATTCAAACATCAGCCCCTGCGCCAGCGCCGGGGCGGGCACGAGGCCAAGCGCCAGCAGCAGCGCGATCTTGATCGGTTTCATGATAGGGGGCCTCCGAAGGCGAATGGACGACGATCCGGCCACGCTAGGCTTGAGGTCTGCCCAATGACAAGCCATTCCCGTTCAGCGCGCCATGAAGCGCGCGATCTCGGCCAGTAAGTCCTCGGGCACTTCTTCGGGGATGGCGTGGCCGCACTCAAGGGCCACGCCCGTGACGTCCGACGCCTTCTCGGCCCAGGTTGCTACGACGTCATAGGTTTGCCCGACCACGCCCCGCGCGCCCCACACGGCCCAAAGCGGGCACGCCACGCGGGCTGTCGCATCGGCGCGATCATGGTCCAGATCGACGCCCGCCGCCGCGCGGTAATCTTCGCAGATCGCGTGGATCGTCGCGGGGTCGCGGTAGCAGCGCAGGTATTCGGCGATCACCTCTTCGCCGACCGATCCAGGCACCTTCACCTGCCCCGCGATGTGTTTGCGTAGGAAATATTCCGGGTCCGACCCGATCATCCGCTCGGGCAAATCAAAGGGCTGGATCAGGAAGAACCACCAGAAATAGGCCGTGGCAAACGCCTGATCCGTGCGGTCATACATCGTGAGCGTCGGCGCGATATCAAGCACCATGAGCCGCTCTACGGCGTGCGGATGGTCCAGCGCCATCCGGTGCCCAACCCGCCCGCCGCGATCATGGCCGATGACGGAAAACCGCTCAAAACCAAAGCCTTTCATAAGGGCCACATTGTCCGCCGCCATCACCCGTTTCGAATAGGGCAGATGGTCGGCGTCACTCGCGGGCTTGCCGCTGTCGCCGTAGCCGCGCAGATCGGGGGCGACGACGCAATGGCCCTGCGCCACCAGCGCGGGCGCGATCTTGCGCCAGACGACATGAGTCTGCGGATGCCCGTGCAGCAGCAGGATCGGCGGCCCATCACCGCCCACGGCCACATTCAACTCGACCCCCGCAACGGCCACACGGCACAGCTCGAAGCCGTCCAGAAACGCTGACCTCACGGCTCAGCCCTCGGCCACCGCATCGGCAATGGCCGCGCCGCAGGTCGCGGTGTCCGCAGGGCCGCCCAGATCGGGCGTGCGCAGGGCGTCCTCCGCCAGCACCCGCTCGATGGCCGTGACAATCGCCGCCCCGGCCTCCACCGCGCCCAAATGCTCCAACATCATCGCCGCCGCCCAGATCTGGCCAACCGGGTTCGCCACGCCCGTGCCCGCAATGTCGGGGGCTGAACCGTGGACCGGCTCGAACAGAGACGGAAACCGGCCCTCGGGGTTGATATTGCCCGACGGCGCGATCCCGATGGTGCCCGTGCAGGCGGGGCCGAGATCCGACAGGATGTCGCCGAACAGGTTCGAGGCCACGACCACATCGAACCAATCGGGATGCAGCACGAATTGCGCCGTCAGGATGTCGATATGGTACTTGTCGAGCCGGATGTCGGGGTAATCCGCCGCCATCGCCTCCACCCGCTCATCCCAATAGGGCATGGTGATCGAGATCCCGTTGGATTTGGTGGCCGAGGTCAGGTGTCCGCCGCGTTTTCCGGCCAGTTCAAAGGCATAGCGCAGGATGCGGTCTACGCCCGTGCGTGTCATGACTGTTTCTTGTATAACAACTTCGCGGTCGGTGCCGTGGAACATCCGCCCTCCGATCGACGAATATTCGCCTTCGGTGTTCTCGCGCACGATCATCATGTCGATGTCGCCCGGACCCCGCCCCGCCAGGGGCGACCTCACGCCGGGCATGGCGCGCGCGGGGCGCAGGCTGACGTATTGGTCGAAGGCGCGCCGAAACTGGATCAGCGAGCCCCAAAGCGACACATGGTCGGGCACCACATCGGGCCACCCCACCGCCCCGAAAAACAGCGCATCCGACCCGATCAGCCGCTCTTTCCAATCGCCGGGCATCATCTCGCCATGGGCCTGATAATACTCCGCCGACGCGAAATCATGATCGGTGAAGTCCAGACCCAGATCAAAGCGCCGCGCCGCCGCTTCCAGCACGCGCAGGCCCTCGGGCACCACTTCCTTGCCGATCCCGTCGCCCGGGATCACGTCAATCTTCCACCGGTTTCCGCCCATCTCAATCCTCCTGACCTCGCCCGACTGTAGGGGGCGGGTGGGCCGGGCGCCACCATGCCCGTGAGCGTTGCGTGAAAGCAGGCGCGCCTTCCGTTAAGCTACCGTTATTGCGACAGAAAGCGGTATTTTCATCGGCAATAACCCGCCCATGAAATTATGTTGCAGCCGCAACGATATAGGCCCAAACCCGGGCCTTTGCCTGCCATGCGGCGGCCCATTGGCCCAAGATCCTTTGACGCGAGGCCCATCGCGGGCGGATGATCGCAGCACGCCCTTTGCGCTTTTCTCGCATCGGGCCGTTTCGACCCAAAGACCTTTCAAGACCCCGCCTGATTTTTTCCCAGGCCCACCTCCACTTTTTTCTTCGGAGATTTCACATGCCCAAAGACCGTGCAGAAAGCGCCCATCGCTTCCGTATCGAAGCCGCCGATGTGGCCCACAACCGCCCCCACCCCACCCATCAGGCCAACGCAGACGAGGCCCGCTATGGCAGCGCCTGCTATCCGATGAGCTTCACCAAGGGGTTGGAGCACGACGAAGACACCGGCCTTGTCGCGGACCCCGCCGATTTCCTTGCCTTCCGCGCCTGCGTCGACAACGGCTTTGTCGAGCCCTTCACCACCCGTGTGCCGGTGCCAGGCGGCAAGCCCCGCCGCATGTGGGAGGCCCCGACCGCCGGTCTGGTGTTCGAATTGCAGGGCCCCGACCCACAGGCCGTCACGATGCCGCCCGCGCCGGAGCTCTGCTCGGACGAGCTGACCTACGAGATGGCCGAGGTCTATGAGCTTGCGATCCTGCGCGACACGCCTTTCACGGAATTCGAAGGCGCCAGTTCGACCCTCGACCCTTCGATCGGGCGGCTGAACGCGCTTGATTATGCACAGAACAACTTCGCCGAACCCGACGGGACCGTCGGACGCGAACGGCTCGGTGGCCCGATGCTGACCCCGCAAACTGCCTTCCGCGGGTCGGGCCCCGGGGCCGACAAGGGCCCCTACCTGTCGCAATTCATGCTGATCGGGACCATGGACAGGGACACCGAGGTCGGCCCGCAGGACGGCTTGATCCGCTACGGCGCCCAGACCATCAACCAGCGCGTGAGCGAAACGAAACACGGCGACGATTACATGACGACGTGGGGCACGTGGCTTCACGTCCAGAACGGCTTCAACCCCAACGACGACGGGAACAAATGCACACCCAACAGCCGGGGGCAGGTTTTCACCAAAAACACCCGGTTCATCTGCACCCCGCGCGATCTGGCCACCTACGTGCATTTCGATGCGCTCTATCAGGCCTATCTGAACGCCTGCCTGCTGCTTCTCGCGCAGGGCACGCCCTTTGATCCGGCGTTCGACCTGCTCTCCGGGCCGGGCGGGGGCGGCATCATGACCGACGCCTCCAACCCCAACAACAAGGTCGACTACAACGCAGGCGGCTTTGCCCTTTACGGCGGGCCACATATCCTGAGCCTTGTGACCGAGGTAGCAACGCGCGGCCTCAAGGCCGTGCGGTATCAGAAGTTCAACGTCCACCTCCGCCTGCGCCCCGAAGCGCTGGCCGGGCGGCTCGCGCGCGCCACCGAGATCGAAAAGCGGTATCCACAGATCTGCGGCTGCCTGACCAAGATGTGCACGGATCTGGGCGGAATACTGACGGAAATCAAAAAGCGGAATGGGAAGAACGATCCGGTTCTAACGACCGAAAACTACCTCCTGCCAATGGCCTTCGCCGAAGGCTCGCCGATGCACCCGACCTATGGCGCGGGCCACGCCACAGTCGCGGGCGCCTGCGTGACCATGCTCAAGGCGTTTTTCGACACCTCCGCCATCTTCGTGCGCGTGACCGAAAAAGACGGCACGGTTCGGGCGGGTTTCTACAGCAAAGCAAAAATCATCGAAGATGTCTGCTGTGACTTCAAGGTGGAGGCCGGGGCCTATCGCCCGGTTGCGACCAAGAACGAGAAGCACGAAGTCACCGCGTGCAAATTGGAATTCGACAGCTACGGTACGTTCGAGAAAATCGTGACCAAAGCCAAGGGCGACGCGCCCGAGAAATGCCACGCCGTCTATCCCGACGACTGCCGGTGCCCCCTCACCCTCGAAGGTGAGTTGAACAAACTGGCCGCCAATATCTCCATCGGGCGCAACATGGCCGGGGTGCATTATTACTCCGACTATTTCGACAGCGTCCGCATGGGCGAGGACATCGCCATCGGTATCCTTGAAGAACAGGCGCTCGGCTATCAGACGGACCCGTTCGTGATGTCGATCCCGACCTTTGATGGCCAGACCCGGCGCGTGGGCAAACGCTAAGTCCCGGCCAAGGTGCGAGGCGCCCGCAACGCGGCCTCGCACCGCCCTGCGGCGGGGGCCTTCCCTCTGCCCCCGCGCCCGCCGCCTCCCCGCTGCCAGCGCGCGCTTCCGGTCGGCGACCCCGACGGCCGCCCGTTGCGGCGATCGCCCCCCCGCAAAGCCACGCTTACAGCGTCGAAAAATCGACCTGAACGTACAAAAGCGTGGCCCCATCCGCGCTGAAGGTTGTCACCACGTTCATCCCATAGGCCGAGGCTGCAAACGCCCGCCGGATTGGGCCGCGCGTCGGGAAAAGAGGGCCATTTTCGCGAATGCTCCAGCCGCCATGGACCTTCAGCAACCCCTGCGATGATTGATATGGACGGGCCGACGAAAACCCGGGCGATACACCGAGGCCCTGCGCCTCCAGCCAGCTCTGCGCCTCCGAAACGCCACCCCACCCGTGCAGCAGGCGAAAGATGCAGACCTCCGCATCGGCGGCCGCCCGGATGCGGTCCCAATCCATCTCGATCAAATCGCCCCGTACCGTCGCATCCGCCCCCGCTCGCAGGCACGATTGCGCATCGGGAAACCGGATCAGCGCGCGGCGCACGAAGACGCTCTGCTGATGCTCATGTTGCACCGCGTAGGCGGGTGCGCCGGGATCCACCGTACGGACGGAGGCCATCACCAACGACCCCAGCGACACCCCCCACGGCACCAGCAGCCAAAGCGCAAAAGCGATATACCCAAGCTTCATCACCCCGCCGCGCCAAGGCGCGCGAAAGCTATATCCGGCACGCCCGATCACGCGCCCGGCCAGCACCCAGTAGAAGAACAAGAACAGAAACAGCGTGCCGATCAGGCCCTCTACCTGTCCCAAAGCGATGCCCGCGGCCAGCGTGAGCCCAACAAACGGATGGCCCAAGCGTCGCAGCCCGGGATTGCTTCGGGCCAACGCATCAAGACAAAAGAACACCACAGAGAAGGCCATGATCGGTGCCAACACGGCGCCCACAAAGAACAACAGGAACAGGACACGACCCGCCCGATAAGCGGGATGCCCGTCCGCACCGCTCCAAAACAGCGACCCGAGCATCGTCGCCGCAAAAACCGCGACCGTGACGGCAAAAACGATCCGCAGCCCGCGCCAAACCGGCGAATAGGCCTGATTTTCGATCATTCACATCTCCCCGGCTCCAAGCGGCGGCCCCTGTGTCCAGATAAACAGCGCTGCGCCCCCCCAAATGAGGAAATCCTTACCCTGCGCCGTCGCGTCACCGCTCCAAGGGGTCTGTGTTTGAGACCGCACCGCCGGGGAGAAATCCCTAACAATTCGTAAAAAAAAAGGGCATTTTATAACTAAATCAACCACTTAACCCCTGGTTGCAACCTTGCAACCCGGCCCTCCCTTGACCCGCCCGCCCGAAACGCCCATTCCGGCTGCATGGCTTCTGGCACGCTCCATATCGACCTCTCCGCGCTGCGGGCGAATTACACCGCACTGGCCGCCCGGTCGGCGGGCCGCACCGCCGCCGTGGTCAAGGCCGATGGCTACGGTCTGGGCAGCGCCCTTGTCGCACAGACCCTAGCCCGCGCCGGGGCCGATACGTTCTTCGTCGCCACCGCCGAAGAAGGCGCCGTGATCCGCAACGCCCTCGGCCCCGCGCCCACGATCAACGTCTTTTCCGGCCACATGGACGGCGACACGCCCTTGATCCGCGAGGCGGCCCTGACCCCCATGCTCAACAGCCCCGAGCAGATCGCCCGCCACCACGACACACTGCCCGACGCGCCCTATGGCCTGCAGCTCGACACCGGGATGAGCCGCCTTGGCCTGGCCCCCGCCGATTGGCCCTCCGCCCGCAGCCATGCCGAAGAGGCGACGCTGGTGATGTCGCATCTCGCCTGCGCCGACGATCCCGCCCATCCGCAAAACGCCGCGCAGCTTGCCGCATTCGGTGAGATGACCGCAGGCCTCACCGCGCCGAAATCCCTCGCCGCGACCGGTGGCACCCTGATGGGGGCTGCGTATCATTTCGACATGATCCGCCCAGGCATCGGCCTTTACGGCGGGTTTCCTTATGCGGACGCGCAGCCGGTGGTGCGCCTGAGCCTGCCGGTGATCCAGATCCGCGAGATCGCGGCGGGCACATCCGTGGGCTATTCCGCAACCTACGTGGCCGACACGCCCCGCAAGATCGCGACCGTCTCAGCCGGCTATGCCGATGGCCTGATACGTGCGATGTCGTCGCGCGCCACGCTTTGGGACGGCGACACGCCCTGCCCCCTGGTAGGCCGCGTGTCGATGGACCTGCTGACCATCGACGTCACCGAATGCGCCGCGCCGCCCGAGACCCTCGACATTCTCGGCCCGCATCAAAGTGTCGATATTCTCGCGGAGGCCGCAGGCACCATCGGCTACGAAATCCTGACCGCGCTTGGGGCGCGCTACGCCCGCAAGGTGGTTGCATGACACTGTTTGCCCCTTTCGGCGCACTGGGTCGCACGGTCTTGAGCCTTTTGGCCGCCATTGGCCAAGTCACGCTTTTTGCGCTCTCGGCGCTCCGCCATCTCGCCACCCCGCCCTTCTACCTGCGCGAGGTCGTGCAGCAATTCCTGACCATCGGCTGGCTGAGCCTTCCGGTTGTGGGCCTCACCGCACTCTTCACCGGCGGCGCATTGGCGCTGCAGATCTTCGCCGGCGGCGCGCGTTTCAATGCCGAAGCCGTGGTCCCGCAGATCGTCGCCATCGGCATCACCCGCGAGCTTGGCCCGGTCCTGGGTGGCCTGATGGTCGCGGGCCGCGTCGCCTCGGCCATCGCCGCTGAAATCGCCACGATGAGAGTCACCGAACAGATCGACGCATTGCGCACATTATCCACCGATCCGATGAAATACCTCACCATCCCGCGCCTGATCGCCGCGACGTTGTCCTTGCCAATCCTGGTGGCGGTCGGTGACAGCATCGGCATCTTCGGCGGGTACCTCGTCTCGACCTCGCGCCTGGGCTTCAACGAGGCCGCCTATCTCGCCAACACCACCGGCTTTCTCGAAACCTGGGACGTGACCTCCGGCCTCATCAAGGGCGCGGCCTTCGGCTTTATCGTCGCGCTGATGGGCAGCTACCACGGCATGAATTCCGGCCGCGGCGCGCGCGGCGTGGGCCGGGCCACGACACAGGCCGTCGTCTCCGCCTCGATCCTGATCCTGGCCGCCAACTACCTGCTGACGGAGGCCTTCTTCTCCGCCTGACCGCCACGCGCGCCCCTTCCTTGTTTCCAAAATACTCCGGGGGTTTGGGGGCTGGCCCCCAAGACATCCCCACCCCGAAGACCGCAAGAAGCCAAATCCATGCCCGCGAAAATCGCCCTCAATGACCTCAGCAAGCGCTTCGGCGCAAACCACGTCCTCAAGGGCATCTCGCTTGACGTGGCCCAAGGCGAAAGCCTTGTGGTGATCGGCGGCTCGGGCACCGGCAAATCCGTGCTGCTGAAATGCATCCTGGGCCTGCTGACGCCCGACGCGGGCACGATCGAAATCGACGGCGCACCCGCCTCCGCCAAATCCCTCGACCGCTTCGGCATGCTCTTCCAGGGGGCCGCACTTTTCGACTCCATGTCGGTCTGGCAGAACGTCGCCTTTCGCCTGCTGCGCGGCCCCTCTCGCCTGCGACGGGCGGAGGCGCGTGAGATTGCCATTGCAAAGCTCAAACGCGTCGGCCTGCCGCCCGAGACCGCCGATCTCTACCCGTCCGAGCTCTCCGGGGGCATGCAGAAACGCGCGGGCCTGGCCCGCGCCATCGCCGCAGAGCCCGAGATCATCTTCTTCGACGAGCCCACCACCGGCCTCGACCCGATCATGTCCGGCGTGATCAACGACCTGATCCGCGAAATCGTCTCCGAGATGGGCGCAACCACCATCACCATCACCCATGACATGTCCTCCGTGCGCGCCATCGCCACAAGCGTCGCCATGCTCCACGCGGGCGAGATCCGCTGGCATGGGCCCGTGGCCGATCTCGACAGCGCCGGCGATCCCTACCTGCGTCAGTTTATCGAAGGCCGCCCCGACGGTCCGATCGAAACGTTGAGATAGCCCAGGATGGAGAGCTTCGCCGATCTGCCTGCCAATGATGCGCTGTTCCAGTTCAGCCGCTTCACCTGGGCGATGATCTTTCTCGGCGCGGTCGCCCTGCGGCTCCTGCCGGTCCTGATGGCGATCGGGGCGTTGGTGAAATTGCGCGCATTCCCCCAGCTGCGCGCGCTCCATATCCTGCTGCTGATCGAACTGGTCCTGATTGCCGCATTGGCCCTCGCCGATACGTTCGACCTGGTCCCCGGAAGCTATCGCGTCACCGGCCTGTGGTCGTTCCTTTGGGTCTTCGCCATCGCCTGGGCCGCGGTCACCTGGACGCGATCGGCCTGGAAAACCCGCCTGCACCCGCGCTGGATCGACATCGCCACACTCGCTTGCGCCACCGCCGTGATCTTCGCTTTTTCCGCGACCCTTTTGCCCGATGCGCTGACCCTATGACACCCATCGCGCTGATCGAGGCCGCTGCCACCGCGCTCTGGGTCTACGCGGTGCTCACCTTCGCCCATTGGGTGGTGCTGAGCGCGCGCCTCGACCGCCGCCAGCACATCCCCGCCCTGGCCGAGCTTCTGGGCCACCTCGTCCCCGCGATGATCCTTCTGGTGCTGACCGTGCTGGCGGGGGCGTTGATCGGCCTGCCCTCCGTGGTGGCGCTCATTGCGCTGCTGTTTCCGGCGGGCCTTGCCTTTGGCACCCACATGGCCCTGAGCGAGGCGGACCCTCCGCCGCCCGTCGGCCACACCCACGCGCGCCTCGCCCTCACGCTCCTCCTCGCGGCTGCGATCATCTACCGACGTCAGATCACCTGAACGTCACTTCTGATGTCCGTCAGACGTCGGGGCGGGCGGCGCCATGAGGCAAAGCCACCACGACAAGACCCGTCGGCTTTGATACCGCGCGCGCACCCTTTCCCGCAGCCGCCCCCTTGCACCGCCGCGGCTCGACCCCAAGATCAAACCGACACCACGATCAAAGGCCCGCCCATGTCCAAAGCCCTCATCGCCGCCAATCTTTGCCTGCTGGTGCTGTTCCCGGTCTCGTGGGTCGCGCCGCTGATGCGCGCGGGCCTCCTGCCGCTGTTCGGGCTGTCGGAGATCTCGATCCTGTCCGGCCTCGGCGCGTTGACGGAGGATGGGGAATGGGCGCTGGTGGCGATTGTGGCGCTGTTTGCACTGATTGCGCCGATGGTCAAAACCATCTGCCTGACGCTGGTGCAGCTGTCGAAAGCGCCTGCGCGGCTGCTGCCGGCGTTGGAGATCACGGGCAAGCTGGCGATGGCCGACGTGTTCCTGATCGCGGTCTATATCACGCTGGCCAAGGGGCTTGCCGTGGGGCGGGTGGAGACGGCCTGGGGGCTGTGGCTGTTCACGGGCTGCGTGCTGGCCTCGCTGACCATTTCGATGCTGACGAAACGGCAGATCACGGCACATTCTCAAGGTTGAGAAACGGGGTCAAAGCTTTGATCCGAATGGATAGACGGATTTTCGTTTACCGTTTTTCAACTCGCGATCACGGCGCGGAACCGCGCCCCGCGATCACGGCCGCCGCAAACCGCCTTAGAACCGCAGCGCGATCCGCAGCCCGCCCGAGACGGTCCGCATGTCGCCGCCAAGGCCCGAAAGCTCGACACTGATGTCGAGGTTCAGGCCCGACCCCAGCGCCGTCTGGCCGCCGACCTCGACCCGCGCGCTCCAGCCGTCTTCGGCCAGCAGATCCTGGGTCAGCAGGCTTTCGGTGTCGTTGGTCAGGTAATCGGCGTGCAGACCGGCAAAGAGGCCTCCGTCCGGGCCGAGATGGGTCAGGCGACCGCCGAGGGAAAGCTGGCTGAAGCTGACCTCGCTGTCGCAGCCCGCCAGCGTGCCTGCGGTGCCTTCGACCTCTTCCCGGCCATAAATCAGGCCGAGGGTCGGCGTGAGGGTGAAGCCCGGCGCAAGCGCGTAGTCGTAGCCTCCCTCGAAGGTGAGCGCCGCAAGGCGCACGTCCGCCTCGCCCGCGCCGTCATCCACATCGAAGCTGCCCGCGCCGTAGATCAGGCTGGCGGTGCCGCTCCACGCGCCGGAGCGAGAGGCGAAATAAGGCTGGAGGTAGGTGTAATCGCCCGCGACGCTTGTCCCGGCATTCTCGCTCTCGATGCGGGAATGGCCGAGGGAAAGACCGGCCACCATATCCGCCCCGATCTCGATATCGGCGCCGATCTGGATGCCGCCGCCCGAAAGCGTGCCATCGCCGGGGCCGAATTCCGTGCTGCGGAACCAGGTCACTTCGGCCCAGGTATAGAGGTTGTCCATCATGCCGGGCACGCCTGAGGTCGAGACGGTCACGTCGCCCGCGGCGGTCCCGTCGGCGACGCGGGCGATCTCGATACGGGTGTTGCGCGCAGCGGTGGCTGTGGTGGCGTTGAGGGGGTCAAGATCGGAGGGGCGGGACGGCGCGACTGAAAAGTCGGCATCGCCGGTCACGGTAAGGCTATGCGTTCCGAATGACGGTTGATCTAACGGGATGATCACAACGGAGAGTTCACCAGCAGGAACAGAAGCTGTTGCCGAGGAAAACGTGTCGTGGCCTCGGGGACCAAGAGAAAAGGTCGATCCATTGCCGACGGCGGGAGGGTCGTTTGGATCCGTGTCGACAGGAAAAAACGGTGTCTGACGACCGGTGAGTCGGCAAAATCGACCTGTCGGGATCAAGAATAGCGCCGCGCGAAGACGCGCCGCCCGCACCGATGCGGGCGCGCCCGACCAAGTGAGTATCGTTTGCGAACGGACTCCCCGGCTGTGCCAACTGGCGAAGAGGCAAGAACCGGGTACTGGTCCGTGGTCTGCCCCCAAACGAATAAACCGCTTGCCGGTTTCCTTCCCGCCGCGAATGCCGCAACCCTGCCCACGCTCTTCGGTTGATTTTTTTCGCGTTCGGACGCTTCCCCGGCGTCGCGTGGTGTTGTGTCGGCCCGCGACTGGCGAAAGGCTGCCGCGTCCTTGGCAGCAGGCGAGACGACGTTTTTCCGCCCCTTCGTGTGACGCGGATGACACAAGATGTGCCGTAAACCGGGCCAAAGGCGGACGACATCATGTTGCTTGTCTATTTCCCTTGCCCCGCCCCTCGGTTACACCGCCGCCATGGCCAAACCTGTCACCACCTTCACCTGTTCCAAATGCGGCGCGACCCACAAGAAGTGGTCGGGCCGTTGCGACGATTGCGGGGAATGGAACACGATCCGCGAAGAGGCGCCGTTGGGCGCGGGGCCGGGCAAGGCGGCGTTGGGCTCGGCCAAGGGGCGCAAGCTGGCGCTGAAAGACCTGCGCACCAAGGAAACCCCGCCGCCGCGTCAATCGGCGGGTGTGGCGGAGTTGGACCGGGTGTTGGGCGGCGGGTTGGTGCCCGCCTCGGCCACGTTGGTGGGCGGCGATCCGGGGATCGGGAAATCGACGCTTTTGTTGCAGGCGGCGGCGGCATTTGCGCGGCAGGGGTTGAAGGTGGTGTATGTCTCGGGCGAGGAGGCGACGGCACAGGTGCGCATGCGCGCCGAACGCCTTGGCCTGAGCGACAGCGCGGTGATGTTGGCGTCCGAGACCAACCTGCGCGACATCCTCACGACATTGGAGGCGGAGGCGCCGGATCTGGCGATCATCGACTCGATCCAGACGATGTGGCTCGACACCGTCGACAGCGCGCCGGGCAGCGTGTCGCAGGTGCGCGCCTCGGCCCATGAGCTGACGACATTTGCAAAGCGGCGCGGCACGTCGGTGATGTTGGTGGGCCACGTCACCAAGGAGGGCCAGATCGCAGGCCCCCGCGTGGTCGAGCATATGGTCGACACGGTGCTCTATTTCGAGGGCGAGCGCGGGCATCAGTTTCGGATTTTGCGGTCCGTGAAGAACCGCTTTGGCCCCGCCGACGAGATCGGCGTGTTCGAGATGACGGGGCGCGGATTGGCGGAGGTGTCGAACCCCTCGGCGCTGTTCCTGAGCGACCGTGAACAGCCCGCGCCGGGATCGGTGGTGTTTGCGGGCATCGAGGGCACGCGCCCGGTGTTGGTGGAGTTTCAGGCGCTGGTGGCGCCGTCATCGCTCAGCCAGCCGCGGCGCGCAGTGGTGGGCTGGGACGGATCGCGACTGTCCATGATATTGGCGGTGCTGGAGGCGCGGGCGGGCATCACGTTTCAGGGCCTTGATGTGTATCTCAACATCGCGGGCGGCATGCGGATATCGGAACCGGCCGCCGATCTGGCCGTGGCGGCGGCGTTGCTCAGCGCCCGCGAAGACAGCGCGCTGCCGCGCGAAACCGTGGTTTTCGGGGAACTATCGCTCTCGGGTGCGCTCCGTCCGGTGTCTCAGGCGGAAAATCGGTTGAAAGAAGCCCAAAAACTTGGTTTTTCGTCTGCAATTGCACCGGCAGGTTGCCGGATTGCAGATAATGCGGGCGTGACAGTCCAGTCCATGGCGGACCTCCCCACTTTCGTGGGCGACGTCTTCGGGGCAGGATAAGGGCCCCGAAAAAGACGGAGACGAGCAGTGCTGGATGGCTTCACCATTTTCGACGGCGTCGTGGGCGGCGTTATTGTGATATCGGCCATCCTGGCCTATGCGCGCGGGTTTGTCCGTGAGGTCATGTCCATCCTCGGATGGGTCGCCGCGGCGCTTGTGGCCTTCATCTTCGCGCCGAACGCGCTGCCGTTGATCGCCGAAATCCCCGTCCTTGGCGATTTCATCGGCGAAAGCCGCGAATTGGGCATCCTTGCCGCCTTCGGGATCGTGTTTATCCTGGCGCTGGTGGTGGTGTCGCTTTTCACGCCGCTGTTCTCGTCGGTGGTGCAACGCTCGCCCCTGGGCGGGGTCGACGGGGCGCTTGGCTTCCTGTTCGGGGTGGCGCGGGGTGTTTTGCTCGTGGTGGTTGCCCTGATCGCCTATGACCGGATCGTGGGCGACGAGCCGATCCCCGCGATTTCCGACAGCCGCTCGGCCGCCGTTTTCGCGGAATTGCAGGACAACATCGAGGCGCAGATCCCCACGGACATGCCGGACTGGATCCTTGACCGGTACGAGACCTTGGTGGGCAACGTAGGCGCGCCGGTCGAGTAAGGCCGCACCCGTCGCGCTTGGCCCTAGCGTTTGCCCAGGGTCATGGCGATCCCTGCCAGAAGCAGGATCGCCGCCCCGCCCAGATACATGTACAGCCCCGCGCGGATGAAGTCTTCGAGCAGGGTATAGGCCTGTTCGAGGTCCTGGAAATCCACGGTGAACGGCAGGCCGAGATCGGCCTGAAACTCTTCGGCGCGGGTGTAGAAATACACCCCCAACGTCACCGGCGAGAGCCCCGCCAGCAGGCACATCACCCCCGACCCCTGCCCGGCCAGCGCCGTCAGACCGGCCAGACCGGCCGCCGCAAAGCCCCCCAGAAACACCCAGACCTGCCACGGCCCGTCCATGACAAGCTGCTGCAACTGATCACCGATCATCGCGTCGGGCGACAGGTCGGGGCCCGCAAAGGGCGGCTCCAGCCAGGTGACAAAATAGCTTCCCACCATGGCCGCCGCAGCCAGAAGAATGAACAATCGCATGGGCCTGTTCCTATTTGGATTTTGTGCTCGATTGTGCGGCAGACTACCGCAGATTGTGCGCTCGGTCCATCTATCCACAACATCGGCGGGTTTCGCATTGTGATCCTTTCGTGACACCGCCGCCCCATCCCACTATGCAGGGGCCAACCCCGGCACCGGAGATTCGCCCGATGGACGAGACAAACGACCTCCGCCATCCGTTTGACCCGCTCGACGATGACAAACTGCGCGAGGAATGCGGTGTGTTCGGCGTCATTGGCGTCACGGACGCCGCCAATTTCGTGGCTCTCGGCCTCCATGCCCTGCAACATCGCGGGCAGGAGGCGGGCGGCATCGTCACCTGCGATCCCACCAAGACTTTTCATTCCGCCCACCGCTTTGGCCTCGTGCGCGACACCTTCACCAGCCAGAAGGTGATGGAAACACTGCCCGGATCGCTGGGTATCGGGCATGTCCGCTATTCCACCGCCGGATCGAAAGGCGCCACGCAGATCCGCGACGTTCAGCCGTTTTTCGGCGAGTTTTCCATGGGCGGCGCGGCGATTGCCCATAACGGCAATATCGTGAACGCCGACGAATTGCGCCGCGAGTTAATCGAACGCGGATCGATCTTCCAAAGCTCGTCTGACAGCGAATGCATCATCCACCTGATGGCGCGCAGTCTGCAAAAGACCATCCCCGAGCGGATGAAAGACGCCTTGCGTCGTGTCGAAGGCGCGTTTTCCGTCGTGGCCATGACGCGCACCAAATTGATCGGGTGCCGCGACGCGCTTGGGGTGCGCCCGCTGGTCATTGGCAAGATCGGCGATGGCTATGCGCTCAGTTCCGAGACCTGCGGCCTTGACATCATCGGCGCGGAGTACCTGCGCGAGGTCGAGCCCGGCGAGATGGTGGTGATCACCGATAAGGGCATCGAGAGTTTCCATCCGTTCGAGCGGCGCGCGCCCCGGTTCTGCATCTTTGAACACGTGTATTTCAGCCGCCCCGACAGCATTATCGGCGGCCAGTCCGTCTATGAAACCCGCCGTCAGATCGGCGTGGAACTGGCCAAGGAAACGCCCGTTGAGGCCGATCTGGTCTGCCCTGTTCCCGACAGCGGCACGCCTGCCGCCATCGGCTACAGCCAGCAATCGGGCATTCCCTATGCGATGGGCATCATCCGTAACCAATACATGGGCCGCACCTTCATCGAGCCGACCGAGCAGATCCGTAACATGGGTGTGCGGCTGAAGCTGAACGTCAACCGCGCGCTGATCAAAGGCAAGCGGGTGATCCTCGTCGATGACAGCGTCGTACGCGGCACCACCTCGCGCAAGATCAAGGAGATGATCCTAGATGCGGGCGCGGCGGAGGTGCATTTCCGCATCGCCTCGCCGCCCACCGCATGGCCCTGTTTCTACGGCGTCGACACGCCACAGCGCGAGAAGCTGCTGGCCGCGACCATGTCCGAGGAAGAGATGCGGATGCATCTGGGCGTGGACAGCCTGCGGTTCATTTCACTCGATGGGCTGTACCGCGCCGTGGGCGTTGCCGAGGGGCGCGATCCGGCCAAGCCCGCGTATTGCGATGCCTGCTTCTCGGGCGTCTATCCGGTGCGCCCCACCGACCAGCTCGCGAAAGGGTTCCAGCTGGTGGAGGCCGCGGAATGATCGGCAAGCTGTTCCGTCGGACCCGCCCCCCTGCCCCGGCACTGCCGGAGGCGGAGCTGGCCCGCCGTCTGACCGACCGCGCCTATCAATGTACCTGCTGCGGCACGGTTCTGCGCGCCGCCGATGGGGCCGTTCGGCCCGAGGCGCCGTTCGGGTGGAAAAACCCGCCAGACGCCAAGGACGATGAGACGTTCGAGTTGGGCTACATGGAAATGCTGACCCAGAGTTACGCGCGGCGGGACGGCAATTTCCTGGTGCGGGCGTTCCTGCCGATCCCGGTGATCGGGACTGAAAGCGAAGTGTTTCTGGGGGTCTGGGCCAGTTTGTCGTCTGGCCACCACGCCCGGTTCCGCTCGCTTCAGGCGCGCGGCGAGGCGCAGACCCTGGGCGAGCAATTGTCCTGGCTCTATACGCAGGTGCCGCCGATTTCAGGGCCGCTCCTGACCAAGGGGACGCTGGTGCCCTATTCCGACGGGCGCACGCCTCTGTACTGGATTACTGACGAGAAGCACCCGTTTTTTGCCGCCCAACGCGACGGGATGCGGGCCGGAGATATCCTTGATCTCTACGAGGTCATGGGCTGCGAAGAGATGGTCAAGCACCTCAAGGCGTGAGCCGCGCGGTATGCGCACCTGCCCTGCTTTGGGCCCCTCCCCCGACAAACGAAAACGCGCCGCCCGGTTGCCGGGGCGGCGCGCGTGGATGGAACGTGCGTGGCGTGGCTTAGCGGCGCGACAGCGCGGCCCAGGCCCCCGTCACGATCAGCGCGGCGACGACGGCCTTCACCGCGTCACCCGCGAGGAACGGCGAGATGAAATAGGCCCAGTAGTAGCCAACGCCTTGCGCGAGCCAGCCGCCTTCGATCCCGATGACGCTACCGAGGACCATCGGCCAGGCGATGCCCGGGACATACAGCAGAGCCGAGATCACGACGGCGCTCATCGCGGTGCCGAGGAAACCCTTGGCGAGGCCCCGTTCCGCGGCCCAACCGGCGGCCCATGCCATGAACACAAAGCCGATGAGGAAACCTGCGGTCGGCCCAACGAAGGCCGCGACGCCAAGCGCCGTGGTGGGCGTGAACACCGGCAGGCCCATCGCGCCCTGCGCGAGGTAAGCCAGGAGCGTCACCGCACCGAGGCGCGAGCCGTAGGCGAAGCCGACCATGAGGATCGCCAAGGTCTGCAACGTCATCGGCACGGGCAGCATCGGCACCGAGATCTTTGCGGCCAGCGCGATGAAGAGCGAGCCACCAATGACCAGCAGCGCTTTGCGCAGCAAGCCCTCCTGCCCAAGCGTTGCGGAAAGAAGTGTCATGTCCCGGCCCATATCTGTGGCTCCTTGTCCCTTTGGGTGGCGTGTGGACGCCTGTTGCCTGATGGTATTCCTCTGCGGCGCGGCGAAGTCAACAGATCGCGCGCTCTTGCGCTTTGCGCGGCCCGCGGGCTATGCCCCCGCCATGACCCAAAAGCCGCTTGAAAACCGTATCGCCCTTGTCACCGGAGCCTCCCGCGGGCTTGGGGCCGCGTCCGCCGAATGGCTGGCCGCGCAGGGCGCCCATGTCGTCGCCGTCGCCCGCACCATTGGCGGGCTGGAGGAGCTTGATGACCGGATCAAGGCGGCGGGCGGGCAAGCCACGCTTGCGAAGATGGACCTGACCGATGATGACGCGATCGCGCATCTGTGCCGGTCGCTCCATGACCGCTGGGGCCGGGCCGACATCTGGGTGCACGCGATGATCCATGTCACCGCGCTGACGCCTGCGCCGCATATTCAGGCCAAGGACCTCGACAAGGTGATCGCTGCGAACATCCGGGCGTTTTCGCGCCTGCTGACGAATATCGAGCCGCTGATCCTGCCCTCGGATGCGCCGCAGGCGGTGTTCTTCGATGACGATTGGGACGAGAAATTCGCCGGGGCCTATGCGATGTCGAAGGCCGCGCAACGTGCGCTGGTGCAGTGCTGGCAGGCCGAGAGCGTGAAGGCGCCGCTGAACGTGCATCTGCTGCGGCCCGCGCCGATGCACACGGCCACGCGGGCGCGGTTCTATCCCGGGGAAGATCGCAGCAAACTGGCCGATCCGCGGGCCGAGGCCGCGCGTTTGCTGGCCCCTGCGCTGCTGTGATCTAGGCCGGTTTCTCGTCCGAGGCCGCCGCTTCCATTGCATTGGCCATGGCCTCCGCGCGGGCCGTCAATTCCGCCAGACCATCGGTCAGGGCATCGGGCAGTTCCGTGCGTGGCCCGGCCTCCTGCAATTCAGAGATCCGGCGCGCGCGGTCGGCCAGCCGTTCCTCCGCCGAGCGCAGGGCCTTGTCCTGCGTCGTGATCCGGTCTTGCAGCCCGCGCAGATCATCCTCAAGCGCCGCCGTCTTGTCGGCCAGCATCAGCCCCGCCATCAACAGCATCCGCTCCGGCGGCATCCGCCCGATCTGCCCCAGCACCACAGCCGCTTCGGTGTCCAGCATCTTGGCCGCCGCGTGCAGGTAGCGTTCCTCGCCCTCCTGGCAGGCGACGCTGAACGCGCGGCCTCCGATTTCGATATCAACCTCAGGCATGGGCGCTTCCTCCGCCGGCCGCAGGGGGGCCGGATTCCACATCTGCAATGATCCGGTCCAACTCGGCGGCATCCGCCGCGCGCAATTGGCGCAACGCTTCCAGTTCCGACACCAGACCCTGTTCGACCTCGGCGGCATCCGCGCCGCTGTTGACGATGGCGAGCTGTGCGGCGAGGTCTTCGGCGCGGGTTTTCATCATCCGCAACTGGGCGCGCAATTCCAACACGCGCTCGTCGGGGGTCTGGCCCATCGCTTCGCGCAATTCATCGGCGATATCGACCGCACGGTCGCAGGCGATGCGCGCCTCGTCACGCTCGGCGCGGGCGCGCTCCACGCGGCGGGTCATGATCACAAGCGCCTTTTCCATATCCTCGGTATCCGGGTCATCCTCGTCATCGAAAGATGCGCCCGTCGCGACCGGTTCCTGCGATGCAGTGGCCGACACCTCGGCGCGCGCCTGCGTCAAGGCCGCGTCCTTCTCCGCCAATTCCGCTTCGCGCTGCGTCAGCAGGTCCTGCGCCAGGGTGCGCGAGGCCTCCGCCTCGGCCAGCCGCGCTTCCAGGTCGGCCAAAGCCGACATATCCGGCGCGGCCTCCGTGGGCGCGGTTGCGGTCTCCAGATCGGAGCGCGCGCTGGCAAGATCGGCGGTCGTCTCGCGCAATGCGTCCTGCGTCTCGGCCAATTGCGATTCCAGCATGCCGACACGTTCGGACAATTCACTGGCGCGCGCTTCGGCCTCCTCGCGGGCCGATTGCACTGCGCCAACATCCGGCGCAGCGTCCGCCGCCCGCACAAGGGCCGCCTGACCCGATGCGATCCGGTCGAGCGCGGTTGCAAGGCGCGCCTCCAATTCCGTCAGTTTTTCGAACTCGGCACTGTCGCCCATCGCCGCCTTTGCCCCCTCGTCGTCGCAGACCCTTACGGGCGCCGCACACTTGCCTCGATTGCCACGATGCCTGCCGGGTCGATCCCGGTCTGATACGCACCGATTGCGTGCCCTGCCTGTGGCACATCTACATTTGGGGGTCAAACCGCGCCGATTTGCAAGGTTTTCCACACCCCACCCGCCAAAATACGCTGAATTCAGCCACGATCCGACGGTGCATCACCTTGCACTCGCGCGGCGCGGTGCTATCACGCTGGCGAGTTTGCGGGGACGGCCCCGCGCCCGTTGCTGCCAAAAGGAATGCCCGCACCATGGATATCGCCGCCCTCGCCGCCCGCAATCCCGACCATTGGGCGCGCGCCGCCTGCATCCGCACGCTGACGCTCGATGCCGTGGCGGCGGCGAATTCGGGCCATTCCGGGATGCCGATGGGCATGGCCGATGTGGCGACGGTTCTGTTTGACAAACATCTCAGCTTTGACGCGAGCGCGCCGGATTGGCCGAACCGGGATCGCTTTATCCTGTCGGCGGGGCACGGCTCGATGTTGATCTATGCGCTTTTGTACCTGACGGGGTATAAGGCGATGACGCTGGAGCAGGTGAAGAATTTCCGGCAATTGGGGTCGATCACCGCAGGCCACCCGGAATACGGCCATGTGCCCGGCGTCGAGACGACGACCGGCCCGCTGGGGCAAGGCATTGCCAATGCGGTGGGGTTCGCTATGGCCGAGGAAAGCCTGCGCGCGCGCTGGGGCAAGCGCGTCATCGACCACCACACCTATTGCATCGTGGGCGATGGCTGCTTGATGGAGGGCATCAGCCAGGAGGCGATCGCGCTGGCCGGTCGGCAGGAATTGAGCCGCCTGATCGTGATGTGGGACGACAACGGCATCACCATCGACGGCAACGTGGCGATGTCGGATGTGACCGATCAGAAGGCGCGCTTTGCGGCGTCGGGTTGGGATGTGTTCGACTGCGACGGCCATGACGCGGACGACATCGACCGGGCGTTGACCGAGGCCAAGGCCTCCAAGCGGCCCGCGATGATCGCCTGCAAGACGCATATCGCCATCGGATCAAGCGCGCAGGACACCGCCAAGGGCCACGGTGCCCTGACCGATCCGCAGCTGGTCGCCGATACCAAGGCGGCCTACGGCTGGAGCCATGGCGCGTTCGAGATCCCCGCCGATCTGAAGGCCTGGTGGGAAGCGGTTGGCGCCAGGGGGGCTTCGGCCCATGCCGAGTGGCAGGCCGGTTTTGACGCCCTTTCCGCAGGCAAGAAGGCGGAGTTCGAGCGGGCCTTTGCGGGTGAAATGCCCAAGAAGCTGTCGGCGGCGATCAAGGCGTTGAAAAAGCAGGTCTCCGAAGAGCAGCCCAAGGTCGCGACCCGCAAGGCGAGCCAGATGGCGTTGGAAGTGATCAACGGCGTGGTGCCCGAGACGCTTGGCGGATCGGCGGACCTGACCGGTTCGAACCTGACCAATACGCCGGACCTGGGCACGTTCACGCCCGACGATCGCAAGGGCCGCCATATCCATTACGGCATCCGCGAACATGCGATGGCGGCGGCGATGAACGGGATGGCGTTGCATGGCGGCGTGAAGCCCTATGGCGGCACGTTCTTTACCTTCACCGATTATGCGCGGCCTGCAATGCGGTTGTCGGCGTTGATGAAGATCGCGCCGGTCTATGTGATGACCCATGACAGCATCGGTGTGGGCGAGGATGGCCCGACGCACCAGCCGGTGGAGCATCTGGCGATGTTGCGCGCGACGCCGAACATGAACGTGTTCCGCCCTGCCGATGCGGTGGAAACGGCGGAGGCGTGGGAGATTGCGTTGACGTCGCGCGAGACGCCGTCGACGCTGGCGCTGTCGCGGCAGGGGTTGCCGACGCTCCGGACCGAGCACAAGACGAAGAACCTGACCGAGCAAGGCGCCTATGTGCTGGCCGATTCAGACGGGAAACGTCAGGCGATCTTGATGGCGACGGGATCCGAGGTGGCGATTGCGATGGAAGCGCGGGATCTGTTGCAGGCCGAGGGGATCGGGACGCGGGTCGTGTCGATGCCGTGTTGGGAATTGTTCGAGGAAACCGACGAGCGGTATCGCAAGCGGGTGCTGCCGGGCGGGCCGGTGCGCGTGGCGGTGGAGGCCGCGATCCGGTTCGGTTGGGACCGATGGCTTTACGGCGAGCGTGGCAAGCGCGAGAAGTCGGGCTTTGTCGGCATGCATGATTTCGGGGCGTCGGCGCCTGCAGGGGAATTGTACGCCCATTTCGGGATCACGGCGGAGGCTGTGGCGGCGAAGGTGAAATCGCTTTTGAAGTGATGGGTCCGGGCGCGCGTTGAGGGGGCCGCACGCCGCCCCGAGCGCCCGCGCGCGGCCGGTGGAGCGCCAGCCTCCGGCGGGAGTATTTTTGAAACAAGGAAGACAGGGACGCGCCCGGTTGCAAGGTTGCAACCGGGGGTCATGCCATTGGAAAGGCTGGATAATGCGGTTTTCGTTAAGGTCTTGTTAGTGACCTTGTGCGCAGAGAGCCGCGTTAATGCGCCTCTTTTGCCTTGCCGCCCAGGCCAACAGCGCGCAGCGCGGGCATGAGGACTTTGGTGACGACCGGGATCAACGCGAGGCCCACGACGAGCCCGCCGATGCCGTCGATCACGGCCTTCACGAGCCAATTGCCGAAGCCCTCTTCGCCGGCGAGATTTTTGGCGACGGTCTTCACCCAATCCTCGGGGCCGTGCCAGCCCATCTCGGCCACCGCATGCACGATGATCGAGCCGCCGACCCAGAGCATCGCAAGCGTGCCCACGAAGGTCAGCACCTTGAGGAAGGTCGGCATGCCGCGCACGATGGCCGCGCCGATCTTTTGCGTTGTGCCCAGACGTCCGTTCGACGCCATGTGCAGGCCCACGTCATCGGCCTTCACGATCAACGCCACCGCGCCATAGACCAGCGCCGTGATGCCAACCGCGACCACGGCCAGGGCCGCGCCCCGGAACCAGAGCGAATCCGTTTCCAACGCGGCCAGCGCGATGGTCATGATCTCGGCCGACAGGATAAAATCGGTCTTGATCGCGCCCTTCACTTTCTGCTCTTCCAGACGCGCGCTGTCCTCGGCGGACATCTTCTTGGCGACGGCCTCTTGGACATCGTGATGCTTGGGCGAGAGCCAATGGTGAACCTTTTCGGCCCCCTCGAAACACAGATAGGCGCCACCGAAGATCAGGAACACCGGGATCAGCCAGGGCGCGAAAACCGACAGGATCAACGCCGCAGGCAACAGGATGACAAGCTTGTTGAAGATCGACGCCCGCGCGATTTTCCACACGATGGGCAATTCGCGCCGGGCCTCGAAGCCGTGGACGTATTTCGGCGTCACGGCAGCATCATCAATCACCGCACCCGCCGCCTTCGCGCCTGCCTTGCCGGCCTGCGCAATCACATCATCGACCGACGCCGCCGCCACCTTGGCGATGGCCGCCACATCATCGAGAAGCGCCAGAAGTCCGCTCATCTCATTGCCTCCACATGCTTGTGCCCCCCGCAATATACCGTCTCGGGCGGGGCGTCACCGGCCTTTCCGCACGCCTCCACGGGGAAAACCACGGGGAAAACTGGGTGCCGGGTGGCAAGGGGCGGGTCGGTGACCATGGCCACCACCCCGGAAACAACGGCCCGGGCGCGGGAAGGTTCCCAGCCGGTTCGTGCGATCTGCGCGCGCGGTCAGCCGCGGATAGCCGCGGATCGCGATGACCGGCGTGGGGCGCTGAACAATGGGCGCGCGCGGCGGCGACTGTCGCGTTCTGTTAGCGCTCCCACCCAATGTTTGCGCAACCGTTTACGCTAACACACCGAAAAACCACCGTTTTTTTCTTTAACGACTCGGTGTCTGCTCCTATCCAAGGGAGAACGCATCAGGAGGCCATCACATGACCATCACACTCGGCATCAACGGGTTTGGCCGCATCGGCCGCGCAACGCTCGCCCATATCGCGGAAAGCGCGCGCAACGATGTGCAGGTCGTGAAGATCAACGCCACCGGGCCGATCGAGACCAACGCGCATCTGCTGCGCTACGACAGCGTGCATGGCCGCTTCCCCGGCGAGGTTCGGGTCGAGGGCGACACGATGGACCTTGGCCGTGGGCCGATGAAGGTGTTTTCGACCTATGAGCCCGAAGAGCTGGATTGGGAGGGCTGCGATGTGGTCCTTGAGTGCACCGGCAAGTTCAACGACGGCCTGAAAAGTGCCGTGCATCTGGAGCGCGGCGCGAAGAAGGTGCTGATCTCGGCGCCCGCAACCAATGTCGACCGGACGATCGTTTACGGCGTGAACCACCGCGACCTGCGGGCCGAGGATCGGATGATATCGAATGGGTCGTGCACGACGAATTGTCTGGCACCGCTTGTGAAAGTGCTCAACGAGGCCATCGGGATCGAGCGCGGGATCATGACGACGATCCATTCCTACACCGGCGATCAACCGACGCTGGACCGTCGCCACAAGGATTTGTACCGGGCCCGCGCCGCCGCGATGGCGATGATCCCGACCTCGACCGGTGCGGCCAAGGCGTTGAGCCAGGTTCTGCCCGAGATGGAAGGCCGGTTGGACGGCACCGCACTTCGGGTGCCGACGCCGAATGTGTCGGCCGTGGATCTGACGTTCGAGGCCGCGCGCGACGTGACCGTGGCCGATGTCAACGAAGCGGTGGCCGAGGCCGCGGCGGGTCACATGGGCGCGGTGCTGAGCTATGATCCCGAGCCGAAAGTGTCGATTGATTTCAACCACACCCCGCATTCCAGCATCTTCGCCCCGGATCAGACCAAGGTGGTCGGCGGGCGCTCGGTGCGGGTGCTGGCGTGGTACGACAACGAATGGGGCTTCTCGGTGCGCATGGCAGATGTGGCAGGCGCGATGGGTCGGTTGCTGCACTGACGGCGTTACGTCAGGGCGACCCCCTGCATCAGGCGGGCTGTGCCGGCGTCGAGGTACTCGACACGCACGATCCGCCATCCCGATGCCGGGTCGTCGCGCAGGATGTAATTCGCCTCCATCTCGGAGATCAGCGCGCCGAGGCTGGATGTGTTGCGCCAGGTGACGATGGCATTCACGCAGCCGTTGGCGGGCTCCGACACAAACAGCACCTCGGCCTCGGTCAGGGCGTAACTCTCGATCAGCATATTGGCGCGATAGGTCTCGAACGCCGTCTGGATCGCCGCGGCATCAGGCGCATGCAGCGCCCGCTCGCCCATCTTGATCGTGGCCGGAAGCTCGAACATGGCCGCGCATTTGGCCATGTCGCCCGCAGTGAAGAACTGCGCCTTGGCCTTCAGGAAATCGTGCACATTCATGGTAGTCTCGGAATGACTTGATGGAAATTTTGGAATGATTTGACAGACGGCATATAGTGCTTGGCGCGAGATACGACAGGGAAGGGCATCGTTAAATCATGTTTTCGGACGCGCGCGCCCCAGCTCAGGCCAGTGGGATACCGCGCAAGAAACGGTCGTATTGACCGGCCGGAAGGCTCTCCGCAGAACAGATGATCCAGCCGCCGTCGTCGCGCGCGCGGCATTGGAACGAGGCGTCGAAACTGTCGATCTCGGCGCCGGCGTCGTTCACATTGCGATACCGCACAAAGGCATGGGCGATGCCGTCTACCGGGTCGGTGGCGTGGAATTCGACGATCTCGGTGCGCACGTAGCTTTCGACCTGCAAGTTGGCGCGGTAGATGCTCAGCGCGGCCACGACGTCATCCATCGCCGCCGCCGCGAAGGTCGAGGGCCCGATCCGCGCGGTCAGCGGAATTTGCACATCGCGCGCAGAGGCGGCCACGTCCCCAACGGAGTAGAGCCGCGCATTTTCGCGGAAAAATTCTTCGAGAGTCACGGGAAAACCCATGTTGGTGGTGTTAACCGGATAATGTCATGAAACTGGAATACCGGTCAACGTTGTGTCGCCGCGCGGCTTAGGACAACCGCCCATAGAAGGTCATCCGCGCCCTTTCCGAAAGCGCGATACCCGGTTCGGAATTATAGGCCAGAACGGCGAGCATCCGCGTGGTCGCGCCCTCGGTCGGGCTGACGCGGTGGATGGAATTGCGCCCCCGAAACAGGACCAGCGCGCCGGGGTCCATCGCAAGAACGTCGGGCGTGGTCTTGCCGTCGAGAAGGGCCGCGACGGCGGCGTAGTTCATCTCACCGGCATCGGCGTCGCGCAGGTCGCGGATGTATTCGAACCGCCCCCCGTCGTCGGGTTTCTGGATCAGAAGCGTGATCGCGAAGGAGGAATTGTCGAAATGCCAGCCAAGCTCCTGCCCGGTGCGGGCGTAGTGGATGTTGATCGACGACAAAGGATCGGCATAGGGGTGCAACGCGTCCTCGCCGGTGGCCGTCATCACGAAGGCCCGAAACTCCGGCGCGTCGTAAAGACTGCGCAACGGTGACGTCGCGGCCACGGCATCATCGCAAATGCAGCCTTTCGACGAGGTCACCTGCCGGTTGGCGGCATGGTCTGCGGGCCGGGCATCGTCGGGCGGTGTGAGATAGACGGAATGCGACTGCGCGCAGAAATAGGCCTGCGCCTCCCCTGCCCGCGCCTCGGCCTGGATCGCGTCCAGCGCGTCGGCCCGAAGGAATCCCGGCAGCACCAATACGCCGTCGTGGTCAAGCGTCTCGGCACAGGCCGCATCGAAGGCGGGCGTGCCCAACGGGTAACGGGACATGTCAACGATCTGGTTCAACTGCATCTTTATCCCTTCCGGCCAAGTCCGGCCCCTTTGCGCACGGCGGACCTTGCCAAGCACGGCGCAAAAAGGGAAGCCGGATTTCGGGCCCGTCCGCACCGCCGCCCCGCAGCCCCAAAGGCCATCTTTACCAATACGCCCGCCCCGGCCATCCTGCACCGCGATACAACAGGCGCAAGGAGGCTGCACGATGTCCGACACCTACCTGATCACGGCCAGCGAGATTGCCGCGATGGAGGGGCTGGCCAAGGTCCATTTCCGCAACCCCAACGCCAAACGCATCAACAAATCATTGGGCGATGCGACCGGGCTGAGCGGGCTTGGCATCCACCTGATCGAGGTCGCGCCGGGCGATGAGACCACCGAATACCACGTCCATTACCACGAAGATGAAGCGGTCTTCATCCTGTCGGGCACCGGCACCGCCATGATCGGCGAGGCCGCACATGCCATCGGTCCGGGCGATTTCATCGGCTACCGCGCGGGCGGTCTGGGCCACACGATCACCAACACCGGCACCCGGACCCTGCGCATCCTCGTGATGGGGCAGCGGCTGGATCACGACGTCGCCGATTATGCGCGGCAAAAGAAGCGCATATTCCGCAACAAGGGCCTTGAATACGCGCTGGTCGATCACGACG
This sequence comes from Gymnodinialimonas ulvae, assembly GCF_037543845.1. Taxonomy (NCBI): domain Bacteria; kingdom Pseudomonadati; phylum Pseudomonadota; class Alphaproteobacteria; order Rhodobacterales; family Paracoccaceae; genus Gymnodinialimonas; species Gymnodinialimonas ulvae. Next base: position 307,182 of record NZ_JBBIFX010000001.1, on the reverse strand, counting down.
CGATCAGCCATCCGGTGTTTGGCGCGAAGAAATAGCCTTCCGCCCGCCCGCGACCCATGGCAGGGTCCGCGCCGATGACAAATACGCTTGCCATATGGATCGTGATTGTGCTGGCCGGCTGCGCGGCAGTAGACGCCGTCCTGTTCGACTGGTCCAATTCGATGTTCCTGGCGCAGAAGTTTCTGGCCGTCCTGCGCTGGATGGCGTTCTGGCGATAAGGCGCTCGCACCGCCCCCCGGTGGCGAAACACGCAACGATTGCACCCTTTCCAACGCCACATCCACAGGCTATGCAGCACATGTTAACGCTAACACATGCGCAGGCATTCCCGCGACCCTCGCACGCCCGCGCTGCCATTGGACGTCAGGAGGCTCACACATGGCCGTCAAAGTTGCCATCAACGGATTTGGCCGGATCGGGCGCAACGTTCTGCGCGCGATCATCGAATCCGGTCGCACGGATATCGAAGTGGTCGCGATCAACGACCTGGGCCCGGTGGAAACCAACGCGCACCTGCTGCGCTATGACAGCGTGCATGGCCGCTTCCCCGCGACGGTCACGACGACCGAGACCACGATCGACGTGGGCCGCGGCCCGATCGAGGTGACCGCGATCCGCAACCCCGCCGACCTGCCATGGGCCCATGTCGATATCGTTCTGGAATGCACCGGCATCTTCACCTCGAAAGAGGCCTGTCAGGCGCATCTGGAAAACGGATCGAGCCGGGTCCTGATCTCGGCGCCCGGCAAGGACGCGGACAAGACCATCGTCTTCGGGGTCAACGACAACGCGCTGACCGCGGACGATATCGTGGTCTCGAACGCATCGTGCACGACGAATTGCCTGTCGCCCGTGGCGAAGGTGCTCAACGACGCGGTCGGTATCACCAAGGGCTTCATGACGACGATCCACAGCTACACCGGCGACCAGCCGACGCTGGATACGATGCACAAGGACCTCTACCGCGCGCGCGCCGCCGCGATGAGCATGATCCCGACCTCGACGGGCGCGGCCAAGGCCGTGGGCCTGGTGCTGCCGGAGTTGAACGGCAAGCTTGACGGCGTAGCGATCCGCGTGCCGACGCCGAACGTGTCGGTTGTGGACCTGACGTTCGAGGCCACGCGCGCCACCTCGATGGAGGAGATCAACGCCGCGATAATCGCCGCTGCCGATGGCCCGCTGAAAGGCATCCTTGGCTACACGGATGAGCCGCTCGTCAGCACGGATTTCAATCACGATCCGCATTCGTCGATCTTCCACCTCGACCAGACCAAGGTGCTGGACGGCACTATGGTGCGCATCCTGAGCTGGTATGACAACGAATGGGGCTTCTCCAACCGGATGTCGGACACGGCGGTGGCGATGGGCAAGCTGATCTGAGCAGAACGGATGGCGCGGCGCATTTGATCGAAATCGCGCCCGCCCACGGCACGCCCACGGCACGCCCCTTATGCGCGCGGCACATCCCATAGCGGGACGGCGGTCCTTTCATCTTGCCAGAAAAACCTCCGCCGGAGGCATAAAACTCTTTTGGCGGGCGGATCGCCTGTGGCACCACGTCAGCAATTCACATTGGAGCCCCCGAAATGAGCTGGAAGACCCTCGACGACATGGACCTTGCGGGCAAGATCGTCCTGACCCGCGTTGATATCAACGTGCCCGTGGAAGACGGCAAGGTGACCGACGCGACACGTATCGAACGCATCGCGCCGACGATCCGGGATATTCTGGCGGCCGATGGAACGCCGGTGATGCTGGCCCATTTCGGGCGGCCCAAGGGGCAGGTTGTGCCCGAGATGAGCCTGCGGATCACCCTGCCCGCGTTGGAGGCGGCCCTTGGGCAGAGCGTGACCTTCATCGAGCGCCCGGACCGTGCGGCACTTGATGCGGCGACCGGCCCGGTCCTGATCGAGAACACTCGGTTTTCCGCGATGGAAGAGGGCAATGATCCGAAGATGGCGGCCTTCCTGGCCTCGCTTGGCGACATCTATTGCAACGACGCTTTTTCCGCCGCGCACCGCGCGCATGCCTCGACCGAAGGTGTGGCGAAGTTGCTGCCCAGTTGCGCGGGCCGGTTGATGGCCGAGGAATTGGGCGCGTTGGAAAAGGCCCTCGGGCAACCGGAGCGGCCCGTGATGGCGCTGGTCGGGGGCGCGAAGGTGTCGACCAAGCTCGACCTTTTGCGCAACCTTGTGGACAAGGTCGATGTGCTGGTGATCGGCGGCGGCATGGCCAACACGTTTCTTGCCGCGCAGGGCGTGGATGTGGGCAAATCGCTTTGTGAGCATGACCTGGCGGAGACGGCGCGCGAGATTGCCGCGAAGGCCGCCGCGCAGGGCTGCGAGATCCTGTTGCCCCGCGACGTGGTGATCGCCCGGGAGTTCAAGGCGGGGGCGGCGTCGGAGGTGGTCGCCACCGAAAACGTGCCTGCCGATGCGATGATCCTCGATGCCGGGCCCGAAAGCGTGGCCCATATCGTGCAGACGCTGGGGCGGGTGAAGACGCTGGTGTGGAACGGACCGTTGGGCGCCTTCGAGATCGCACCGTTCGACGCGGCCACGGTTGCGGCGGCGCGGGCGGCGGCAGAGGCCACGCAGGCGGGCGCGTTGATCTCGGTGGCGGGCGGCGGCGATACGGTCGCGGCGCTCAATCATGCCGGGGTGGCGGGCGATTTCACCTATATCTCGACCGCGGGCGGCGCGTTTCTGGAATGGATGGAGGGCAAGACCCTGCCCGGCGTCGCGGCATTGATGGGCGAAGGCTAGGACGTCACTCCAATTGCAGGCTCGAAGCCTGCCAAGACAGAGTGTTTCCGGCACGGGGCCGCATCTGGTAGCGCTACCCTGATTGCTGGACACGGCACCACGGCCTACACGAACACCCAAACCTAACGGATGGAGACCGGCCATGGCGACGGCAGAGCAAATACGACAGATGCAACAGGGCGCGGGCTTCATCGCCGCGCTGGACCAATCCGGCGGCTCCACGCCGAAGGCCCTGAAGCTCTACGGCGTGGCGGAAGATGCCTATGGCTCGGACGACGAGATGTTCGACCTGATCCACCAGATGCGCTCGCGGATCGCCTGCGCGCCGGATTTCACCGGCAACAAGGTGATCGGTGCGATCCTGTTCGAGAAGACCATGGACCGCGACATCGCGGGCCGGCCTTCGGCGGAGTTCTTGTGGGGCGAGCGGCAGGTCGTGCCGTTCCTCAAGATCGACAAGGGGCTGGAGGCGGCGGGCGATGGCGTGCAGATGCTCAAACCGATGCCGGAGCTGGACGCGACCCTGAAACGCGCCTCGGAGAAGGGGATTTTCGGCACCAAGGCGCGCTCCGTCATTGCCGAAGCCGATGCCAAGGGCATTGCGGCCAATGCAGCGCAACAATTCGAAGTCGGCGCGCAGGTTCTGAGCCACGGCATGGTGCCGATTATCGAGCCCGAAATCTCGATCACCGCGCCGGACAAGGCCGAGGCAGAAAAGATGCTGCTGGATGCGATCCTTGCCGAGTTGGACAAGGTGCCGGGCGACCGCCAGATCATGCTGAAGCTGACGCTGCCGGAAACGCCGGGCCATTACGCGCCGCTGGTGGCGCATCCGCGCGTGATGCGGGTGGTCGCGCTGTCGGGCGGCTATTCGCGCGACGAGGCCAACGGGCGATTGGCGCAGAACCATGGCGTCATCGCCAGCTTCAGCCGCGCCCTAACCGAGGGGTTGAGCGCCGAGCAGGATGACGCCGCGTTCAACAGCGCGATCGGCCGGACCATCGACGATATTTACAAAGCCTCTGTGACCTGAGCCGCGCCCTCGGGCGTTGAGGATGCACAGACTTGGGGTCCCGGCGATGCGCCGGGGCCTTCTGCTTTTGGGCTTTGGGTGTGTGGGATGTTTGAGGGGGCTTGAGGGCGTTGTCCATTGTTCTTTGTTTGCGGGGCGCTGCCGTTATTCTTTGTTTGGGGGGCCCTGCCCCCGGCGCCTTCGGCGCCTCCCCCGGAGTATTTTTGAAACAAGGAAGCAGGGGCCGGGCGCGGGTTGGCAGGGCCGGGAATGGGGGCATGTGACGCGGGGGATTCCCAAGCGCGTCGGAATATGCGAATCTGTCTGAAACAGGCCCGTCAGAGGCCGACACGCGAGGCCCGACGCCGGGTCCAATGAGGCAGAACCATGTTGCGAACCCTATCGCTGAGCCGGGCCCTTGTGCCGGGCGCGCTTTTCCTTGTCGGCATCTATTTCACCTTCACCGCGGTGCAGGGCAACAACGGCCTGTTTCAGCGCATTCAGGTGGAGGCCGAGCGCGATCGGCTGGAGATCGAGCTGGCGCGGCTGGAGCGCCAGGTGGATCGGATGGAAATCCTGACGTTGCGCCTGTCGGACGAGTACCTTGATCTGGATCTGCTCGACGAGCGCGTGCGCGATGTGCTGGGATACGCGCGGCCTGATGAGTTGATCCTGCCGTGATTTTGCGCAGCCTCGCGGCCCTCTTGCGGCACGCCACGCGGTGATCCACCCCATTTCATCCCCGGCCCGGAGCGTTTCCCGCGCTGCATAGCGGGTCTGTTCCCCTGCGTCAGGTTGACGGGAAGACTCTGCGCTGCAATGCTGCTAGGAGATGGTTCAACGTTAAACTATTCCCGTTTCGGGGGAGGAGAGGCGCAGAATGGCCGCACGCAAAGCCACGGCGAAGGCAAAAGCCAAGCCGAATGTTTCAGCCGACGAGTTGAAGAAATATTACCGTGAAATGCTGCTGATCCGCCGCTTCGAGGAGAAGGCCGGACAGCTTTACGGCATGGGCCTGATCGGGGGGTTCTGCCACCTCTATATCGGGCAGGAAGCCGTTGTTGTGGGCCTTGAGGCCGCTGCGGAAGAGGGCGACAAGCGCATCACATCGTATCGCGACCACGGCCATATGCTGGCCTGCGGGATGGATCCCAAGGGCGTGATGGCCGAGTTGACCGGTCGCGAGGGCGGCTATTCGAAGGGCAAGGGCGGCTCGATGCACATGTTCTCGAAAGAGAAGCATTTCTACGGCGGCCATGGCATCGTCGCGGCCCAGGTGCCGATTGGCGCGGGCCTTGCCTTTGCCGACAAATACCTCGGCAATGATCGCGTGACCTTTACCTATTTCGGCGATGGCGCGGCCAACCAGGGCCAGGTCTACGAGGCCTATAACATGGCCGAGTTGTGGAACCTGCCGTGCATTTTTGTCATTGAAAACAACCAATACGCCATGGGCACCTCGACACAGCGCTCGACCCATTCGCCATCCTATTGGGAACGCGGCGCGGCCTACGGGATCAAGGGCGAAGAGGTCGACGGGATGGACGTGCTGGCCGTGAAGGCCGCAGGAGAGAAGGCCGTGGCGGTCTGCCGGGCGGGCGAAGGCCCGTATATTCTTGAGATCAAGACCTATCGCTATCGCGGGCATTCGATGTCGGACCCCGCCAAGTACCGCACCCGCGAAGAGGTGCAGGAGATGCGCGAAAAGCGCGACGCGATCGAGAACGTGCGGCAGATGTTGCTGACCGGCGGGCATGCGTCGGAGGACGACCTCAAGGCGATCGACAAGGAGATCAAGGAGATCGTCAACGCAAGCGCCGAGTTCGCCAAGGAAAGCCCCGAGCCCGCGCTTGAGGAGCTTTGGACCGACATCTATGCCGACGAACTTCCGCAAGGGGAGGCTGTGTAAATGGCAACTGAAATTCTGATGCCCGCCCTGTCGCCCACCATGGAAGAAGGCACGCTGTCGAAATGGCTGGTCAAGGAAGGCGATACGGTCGCGTCCGGTGACATCCTGGCCGAGATCGAGACCGACAAGGCCACGATGGAATTCGAGGCCGTCGATGAAGGCGTGATCGGCAAGATCCTGGTTGCGGAAGGCACCGAAGGCGTGAAGGTGAACACCCCCATCGCCGTGATCGGCGAAGAGGGCGAAGACATGTCCGCGGCCAGCGCGCAAAGCGCCCCTGCCCCGGCGGCGCTTGAGACCTCCGAAGGGAAGGCCGATCCGGCCCCAGCCACCGCCGCGACGCCATCGGCCCCGGCGGCACCGACCCCGGACCAGAGCCCCGATTACCCCGAGGGCACGGCGATGAAGACCCAGACCGTGCGCGAGGCGCTGCGCGATGCGATGGCCGAGGAAATGCGCTCTGACGAGGGTGTCTTCGTCATGGGCGAGGAAGTGGCCGAGTATCAGGGCGCCTACAAGGTGACCCAGGGACTGCTTGATGAATTCGGTGCGCGGCGCGTGATCGACACGCCGATCACCGAGCATGGATTTGCCGGGATCGGGGTCGGGGCCGCGTTCGGGGGCCTGAAGCCGATTGTCGAATTCATGACGTTCAACTTTGCCATGCAAGCCATTGACCATATTATCAATTCGGCGGCCAAGACGCTGTATATGTCGGGCGGTCAGATGGGGGCGCCGATGGTGTTCCGTGGCCCCAATGGGGCGGCGGCGCGTGTGGGTGCGCAGCATTCTCAGGATTACGCAGCCTGGTACAGCCAGATCCCCGGCCTGAAGGTGGTGATTCCCTATGCGGCCTCGGATGCGAAAGGTCTGCTGAAGACCGCGATCCGGGACCCCAACCCGGTGATCTTCCTGGAAAACGAGATCCTCTACGGGCGCTCGTTCGAGGTGCCGGATCTGGACGATTTCACCGTGCCGTTCGGCAAGGCGAAGATCTGGCGCGAGGGCACGGATGTGACGCTGGTGTCCTTCGGGATCGGCATGACCTACGCGTTGGAGGCGGCTGACAAGCTGGCCGAGGATGGGATTTCGGCCGAGGTGATCGACCTGCGCACGCTGCGTCCGCTTGATTACGACACGCTGCTGGCCTCGGTCATGAAGACCAACCGCTGCGTGACCGTGGAAGAAGGTTTCCCGGTCTGCTCGATCGGCAACCACCTGTCGGCGTACCTGATGCAGAACGCGTTCGATTACCTCGACGCGCCGGTGATCAATTGCACCGGCAAGGACGTGCCCATGCCCTATGCGGCCAACCTGGAACGCCACGCGCTGATCACCACCGATGAGGTGATCGGGGCCGTCAAACAGGTGACCTACCGGTGATGGAAACCCCGACGAACTACAAAGCCGCAGTCCCGGGAGGGGATTGGTGGGCGACATACTACAACGGCAAAAGCTTTTGGTTTGAACGTGTCGTAATTTTTTGCGCCATGCTCGATCCCGAAGACCGTGATCGAGAGCAATTCGTCGGTATCGACCAAGTATGTTTGAACAACCGAATTAACCAAATATGCGAAGAACAAGGCTGGTTCTTGGGCTACGCCCATTCATCAGAATTTGCCGAATTGGGGGAAACCTTGAGCGAGGTCGCGCAGCAAAAAATGCTGGCGCTTCACGAACGGCTTAAAGAAGAGGAAAAACTGTAGTCATGCCCACTGAAATCCTCATGCCCGCCCTCTCCCCCACGATGGAAGAGGGCACGCTGGCCAAATGGCTGGTGAAAGAAGGCGACACCGTGAGCTCCGGCGACCTTTTGGCCGAGATCGAGACCGACAAGGCGACGATGGAATTCGAGGCCGTCGACGAAGGCGTCATCGGCAAGATCCTGGTGGCCGAGGGCACCGAAGGGGTGAAGGTCAACACGGCCATCGCGCTGATCGGGGAAGAGGGCGAGGATTTCTCGGCAGCGCCCGAACCGGCGGCGGCCCCCACGGCTGAGGCGGCACCGGCTGAAGCCGCGGCACCTGCCGCCAATGCAAGCGCCCCTGCCCCGTCGCCCGCCCCCGCGGCTCCGGCCACGGCGGATGGGACACGCATTTTCGCCTCTCCACTGGCGCGACGGATCGCCAAGGACAAGGGCCTCGACCTGAGCCAGATCAAAGGCTCGGGCCCACATGGCCGCATCGTGAAGGCGGATGTCGAAGGGGTCAGCGCAAAGCCCGCCGCGGCACCTTCCGCCGAGGCCGCGCCGAAAGCCGCAGCCCCCGTAAGCGGTGCGATGCCGACCGGGCCGAGCGCCGAACAGGTCCTCAAGATGTACGAGGGCCGCGCGTTCGAAGAGGTCAAGTTGAACGGGATGCGCCGGACCGTGGCCGCGCGCCTGACCGAGGCAAAACAGACGATCCCGCATTTCTACCTGCGCCGGGATATCCATCTGGATGCGTTGTTGAAATTCCGGTCGCAGCTCAACAAACAGCTCGAGCCACGGGGCGTGAAGCTCAGCGTGAATGACTTCGTGATCAAGGCCTGCGCGCTGGCCCTGCAACAGGTGCCCGATGCCAATGCCGTTTGGGCGGGCGACCGGATGATCAAGCTCACGCCGTCGGATGTTGCGGTGGCCGTGGCCGTCGATGGCGGATTGTTCACGCCGGTTCTGCAGGACAGCGACACCAAGAGCCTTTCGGCCCTCTCGGCGGAGATGAAGGACCTCGCGTCGCGCGCACGCGATGGCAAGCTGGCACCCCATGAATATGTCGGCGGGTCGTTTGCGATCTCGAACCTCGGGATGATGGGGATCGAGAACTTCGACGCCGTCATCAACCCGCCGCACGGGGCCATCCTTGCGGTCGGGGCCGGTGTGAAAAAGCCGGTTGTGGGTGCGGATGGCGAATTGACCGTGGCAACGGTCATGTCGACCACCTTGTCGGTCGATCACCGCGTCATCGACGGCGCGTTGGGGGCGGAGCTTCTGGCCGCGATCAAGGACAACCTTGAAAATCCGATGGTTATGCTCGCGTGAGGCGCGCCATGCGAGGGGCCAGCCCCTCGCGCTCCCCGAGGTATTTCGGACCAATGGAAGATAGGGCGCCCCGGCAACGGTGGCGCCCTTCCCTTGGGGCATGCTGCATCTGCGGTGGCGGGTTTCCCGTACCTGACCCGCGCGCCACATTCATGCCACATTCGGGCATGGCATTCTTTCGTTGGGTCGGGGCCTCTTATGCACCATTATTATTTTTCCGAGATTGATTTTCTGACCGTCTGCCGAGCGATCGGGTTGATCGGATTTTTCCTCTATGTCACTGGTTTCTTTTGTTTATCCGTTGGCAAACTGGACAGTTCGCGGCCGTTGTATTTTGGTCTGGTTCTGGTGGCGGCAACGTGTGTGATGATCTCGCTCTGGGCGGATTTCAACCTGCCCGCGGCGCTGATCCAGGGGTTCTACATCCTGATGTCGGCGGGCGGGATCGTGATGCGCCGTCAACGCCTGACGCAGGCGGCTTGAGCGCAAAAAATTCATTAGATACCCGTCACTTCGCACCATTGACCGGGGGCCAGATCGGTCAGGTCATGGGGGCCGATGGAGTGGCGGACAAGTCGGATCACCGGGAAGCCCACGGCGGCGCACATGCGGCGGACCTGGCGGTTCTTGCCCTCCGACAGGGTCAGTTTCACCCAGGTGTCGGTGATGGATTTGCGGATGCGCACGGGCGGCTCGCGCGGCCAGAGCCAGTCCGGCGTTGGCACGTTTTCGGCTTTGCAGGGGGCGGTTTGACCGTCTTTCAACCGAACGCCATTTTCCAATTTTTTCAACATGTCATCATCGGGCACGCCTTCGACCAACGCGTAGTATACTTTGGGTTTCTTGAACTTGGGCGATGAGATGCGGGCCTGCAAACGGCCATCATCCGTGAGCAGAAGCAGGCCTTCCGAGTCGCGGTCGAGACGGCCCGCCGCATAGACGCCCTTGGGCAGATTGAAGCCGTCAAGCGCGGGCCAGCCGCCTTCGGAGGTGAATTGCGAAAGCACGTTCATCGGCTTGTTGAAAGCGATCAGCATGGAGCCCCCGAAATACGTTCCGGCGAAGGGGTTTGCGCGCATCTGAACGCGTCCTTTCCGGAACCTTCGTTGACGTGAGCGCGGTTTTCCGGCGCTTTCGCGATGCGTTCAACTGGACGCATCGGGGGCCTTTCCGGCGTCGAATTTCTCCAGCCAACGCGGCGGCGCGGCTTCCCGCCAAGTGCGCCGAAGCCGTGCCTCGGCCCAATCGCGGTCGATGCGGCCAGCGGCGACGAGGATCAGGCCGTGTTTGGCGTAGTGGTCGTGATGGAGGAAGGTGTCGGGGTCGGCGGCGCGGAGCATCTCGCGTTCCTCGATGGAGCCTTTGAAGATGGCGGCGTCCACGTATGGGGACCACCAGCACCAGAGTTTGCCATGGGCTTTGAGGGTGGGGTTGCCCCAGGAGACGGCGTCTTCGACGCGTGGAAGGTCGAGGGACAGGGCGAAGGCACGCAAGTCGGGCCAGGTGGCGATGGGGTCAGACATCCCTTAGCGTTGTCCATTTCTCGATCATTGCCTTGTGGACGACGTTTGCCAGATTGTCGTCATCATAAGCGTCCGCATTTGTGACATGGCCATCAACGCGACCAACCTTCACGATTTCGGTGCCGTCGCGCCAGACCATTTGCAGGCCGTGTTCCGCCTCCCATGGGACATTCGCCTCGACGCTGACATACCAGGCCTCGTCGGTGTGGCTTCCCTCTTGGAGGCTGATCGCGAGCGGAGTGACATGGGGCCAAATGGCCTCAGCTTTTTCGATCTGCGGCAAGGGATGGTCGGGCCATCCGTCGCCATCAAGCAATTCCATCGTGTCGCGGTAATACGCGTAGACGTGGCGCGCCACGGGGGCGAGGGTTTCGGGCGGGAGAACAAGGAAACGCGACAGAAGCGCCTGACCTGTTGCCGGAAGTGGCTCGGGATCGGGCCAGCGTTTGATCTCGGCCCCGTCGAACATTGCGATGTGATCAGTCTCGACATCTGGAAGATTCATCAATGCGCCTCGGCCCAGTTCGCCCCCTGCCCCGCATCCACCACAAGGGGCACGTCGAGTTTGATCGCCGGATCGCAGGCGCCCTGCATCACGTCGCGGGCGGTGTCGATGAGGCAGTCCGTGGCGTCTTCGTCGACCTCGAAGATGAGTTCGTCGTGGACCTGCAAAAGCATCGTGGCGGGCAGATCGGCGATGGCGGCGTCCATGCGGATCATGGCGCGGCGGATGATGTCGGCGGCCGTCCCCTGAATGGGCGCGTTGATCGCGGCGCGACCGGCGAAACCGGCACCGGGGCCTTTGGCGTTGATCTCGGGGGTGTGGATTTTACGACCGAAAAGCGTTTCGACGTAGAGGTGATCCTTGGCGAATTTCTTGGTGTCATCCATGTAGATTCGGATACCGGGGAAGCGCTCGAAGTAGCGGTCGATGAAGCCCTGCGCCTCGGCCCGTGGAATGCGCAAGTTGCGCGCAAGGCCGAAGCCGGAGATGCCGTAAATGACGCCGAAATTGATTGCTTTGGCCTGCCTGCGGACGTCGGGCGTCATGTCTTCCAGGGGAACATTGAACATCTCGGAGGCGGTGGCGGCGTGGATATCCTGACCGTCGCGGAAGGCTTCCTTGAGGGCGTCGATGCCCGCGATATGGGCGAGGATACGCAGCTCGATCTGGGAATAGTCGAGCGAGACCAATACCTTGCCGGGTTCGGCAACGAAGGCTTCTCGGATGCGGCGGCCTTCCTCGGTGCGGACGGGAATGTTCTGCAGGTTCGGGTCAGTGGAGGCGAGACGGCCCGTATTGGCGCCCGCGATGGAATAGGAGGTGTGGACGCGGCCCGTGTCGGGGTTGATATGTTCCTGCAGCGCGTCGGTGTAGGTGGATTTGAGTTTCGAAAGCTGCCGCCAATCGAGGACGCGGGCGGGGAGGTCATGTTCGGTGGCAAGATCTTCTAGAACATCTGCGCCAGTGGAATATTTGCCGGTCTTGCCCTTTTTGCCGCCCTCAAGGCCCATCTTGTCGAACAGGATTTCGCCAAGCTGCGCGGGTGAGCCGACGTTGAAGCTTTCCCCGGCCAGTTCGTGGATCTCGGCCTCAAGCCCCGCCATCTTCTGGGCGAAGGCGTTGGACATACGGGAAAGCACGTCGCGATCCACCTTGATGCCAGAGCGTTCCATGCGCGCGAGGACCGGGACCATGGGGCGTTCAAGCCGCTCGTAAACGCGGGTGACATGTTCGCGGTGGAGGCGTGGTTTGAAGAGTTTGTGGAAGCGGAGCGTGATGTCGGCGTCTTCGGCGGCATAGGGCGCGGCCTTGTCGATATCGACCTGATCGAAGGTGATGGCGGATTTGCCAGACCCGATCAACTCCTTGATTGGAATGGGAGAATGGCCCAGGTAGCGGTCGGAGAGCGCATCCATCCCGTGGCCATGCAGGCCGCCATGGAGGGCGTAGGAGAGAAGCATCGTGTCGTCGATGGGGGCCACGTCGATGCCGTAGCGGGCGAGGACTTTGACGTCGTATTTCGCGTTCTGGGCGATCTTGATGACGCTTGGGTTTTCGAGGAGCGGTTTGAGGGCCTTGAGCGCGTCGTCGAGGGGGATCTGGCCGTCCGCGAGGGAGGTATCGGCGAAGAGATCATCGCCGCCGCCGCGATGTTGCAGCGGGATGTAGCAGGCGTGACCGGGCGCGACACAGAGCGAGACGCCGACCAATTCGGCGGCCATTTCATTGAGCGACGTGGTTTCCGTGTCGAAGGCCACCTCGCCGCGCGCAACGGCATGATCGACCCAGCTTTGCAGCGTGGCGAGGTCGCGGATCGTGTCGTATTTCGCGTCCTTGAGGTCTGGCATTTCGGGGGCGTCGGGGGCGGCCTCGGGCGCGGGTTCGGCGATGGTGGGGGCCTCTGTACCGAGGTGATCCGCGACCCGTTTGGTAAGCGTGCGGAATTCCATATCCGCGAGGAATTCCAGAAGCTTATCGGCTTCGGGTGCGCGCACGTCGAGTTCATCGAGCGTCTCGTCCAGCGTCACCTGATCGTCCAGCAGGACGAGTTGGCGCGAGAGGCGGATCTGATCGGCGTGGTCAATCAGGGTCTGACGGCGTTTGGGCTGCTTGATCTCGTCGGCACGGGCGAGAAGCGTGTCGAGATCACCGTATTCATTTATAAGAAGGGCGGCGGTCTTGATGCCAATCCCCGGCGCACCGGGCACGTTGTCGACACTGTCACCGGCCAGCGCCTGCACATCGACGACGCGGTCGGGACCGACGCCGAACTTCGCCTCAACTCCTTCAGTGTCGATGACGACGTTCTTCATCGGGTCGAGCATGTCGACCCCCCCGCCGACAAGTTGCATCAGATCCTTGTCTGACGAGATGATGGTGCACCGGCCCCCCGCCTCGCGCGCCTGCCGACTGAGCGTGGCGATGATGTCGTCGGCCTCGAACCCCTCCAACTCGATGCAGGCCAGGTTGAAGGCGCGCGTCGCATCGCGGGTCAGCGGGATCTGCGGGCGCAGGTCTTCGGGCATGGCCTCGCGGTTGGCCTTGTATTGATCGTAGAGGTCGTTGCGGAAGGTGTGGCTGCCCTTGTCGAACACCACCGCGACATGGGTCGGCGCGTCGCGGGTGTCGTTGATCATCTTCCACAACAGGTTGCAAAATCCACTGACCGCGCCAATCGGCAGGCCATCGGATTTGCGCGTGAGCGGCGGCAGGGCATGGTAGGCGCGGAAGATGAACGCCGAGCCATCGACGAGGTGAAGATGATGCCCTTTTCCAAATGCCATTTGCGCGCCCTCTCTGCTTTGGAAGTGTTCTATCGCGCCGGGCGCGCGGCTGCGAGGCGGATTTTCACACATCGCCCCGGAGTGCGGTTGAACGGAGGCTGCGCGGCCCCAGGTTTTCGGGATGAGCGGAGCATTTGATGGAGGGTTACGAATGAAACGGCTTTGCAATGTGGCGGCGTTTGGTGCGCTTCTTGCGCTTCCCGCACAGGCGCAGATGATGCTGGACCAAAGCTGCATCCTGGATACCGGGCAGCAGACCTCGTGCACCCATGCGATTGCCTGCATCGGCGGCGACACGTTGTTTGTGGGCGGTGCGACGGGCTGGGACAGCGGTACGCTCTCGGGCACCTTGTCGACCGGGGCGCATTGCGGCGGCACATGGAACAGTGCAGAAAATACTGTTCGATTTGAATGTGATGACGGACAAAGCGGTCAGGTCATCTATTGGAGCCAGGATCCGGAAACCGGCACGGCGCTCGGCACCGGAGAGACGCTCGCGGGGCGCCCGATCGAAGCGTGGAGCGGCAACAACATCGCCGATTACGTGATGCGCGAGACCGGAGAGGTGACCCTGAAATGCGGCATCACGGAGGTCCCGCTCAGCTAAGACCGGCCCGCCAGAGCGACAGGCGCAGGCTGTAGGGTGTGGGCGTCCAGGCGCCGATGTCGACACCGGCGGCGCGCAGGCTGCGCCCGACCCAGGTGTTGCAGGTGCGAAAGACGTGGAACCGGCCCGCCGCCACGACAAATCCATCGGTTGCGGTGAAGCCGACCCCGGGCAGTGGCGGGCCGTCGATGGTTGCGGCGATCTCGGCCAGCAGGGCCTGATATTGCACGGCGCTGAGCCGGAGCCTTGGGTACGCCGCACCGGGCGCAATCGGCCCCAGCACATCGACACGCAGAACCGAGGCGTCGCCCGCGACCGCGCGCGCCGCCGCGGAGAGCGTGATATCGGCGTAAGTCCCTGCGGTGGTGTAGAAATCCTGCGCGCCCCAGCCGACGATGAGATGCGCCACACCGGGATCGTCGAGCGGCACACCCGCCGCCGCCACGGGCGCGAGGGCCGCGCGCGTCTCGGCGCTGGCCGGCAGCAGGAAATCGACATGGATCGGTCCGAACAACAGGCCGATCTCAACCTCTTCGGGCGCCTCCGGCATCTCTCCTACCGGCCCCGGCACCAGCCCGCCCAAGGCCGCCGCCACCAGATAGGCCGCCAAAACGCCAAGAGCCGCCCCAACAAGGCGGCCCGTTAAGCGCAAAACGCGGCGCATCACGTTGCCGGTTCGGCAAAATCCCGATGGATGTATTTCTTGTCGCAATAACCGCATTCGACCTCACCGGTCACCCGGCTGAGCGACAGCCAGACGCGCGGATGCCCCAACGCGCCCTCGCCCCCGTCACAGGCCACACGCCATTGGTCCACTACTTCGGTCTCGGGGGCCTGCATGCTCATTTGGCGCGTCCTTGCAACAAATCCGCCCGCTCTATCGCACCTCCCCGATATCCGGGCAAGAGGCCCGATGCCGCGCCCCTTTCATCTTGCCCGAAAAACCTCGGGGGCCAGCGTCCTTTCCCACAGGAAAGGGCGCGCAGGGGGCAGCGCCCCCTCATACAAAAGGATTGCACTGCAAGTGCGCAATTTCCGAAAGGGCCGCGCGGTCAGTCCGCCTTTTGCAGCATCCGCCCAAGCGGACGCCCGCCAAGAATGTGCATGTGATAATGCGGCACCTCCTGCACCGCATCCTCGCCTGCGTTGGAGATCGTGCGATACCCGGCCCCGCCGCCGTCGGGGGCCACGCCCAGATCGGCGCAGATCTTGGCAGCCACGCGGTGGAAATCGGCAATCTCCGCGTCGCTCGCTTCGGCCGCGAAGTGATCGAAACACACGTAAGCGCCCTTCGGGATCACCAGAACATGCACCGGCGCCTGCGGATAGATGTCGTTGAATGCCAGCGTATGCGCGGTTTCCTCCACCGTCTGGTTCGGGATCTCGCCGCGCAGGATCTTGGCGAAAATGTTCTGATCGTCGTAATCGTAGGCCATATCCGCCCCCTTCAATCGGCAAACAAATGCTGGGTTTCGGCCAGCTCTCGCCCCGTGTCGTGATCGATCCCGAAGAATTCCGCAAGCACCGCGCCGTTGTCCTGCGCGCCGCGCCCCTCTTTCAGGCGCCAGTGCTGCTTAAATTCCTCTTCGCGGATCGCGACCTGCTCATCGAGGAATTCGTGCCGCAGGGTGGGCAGAAGCCGTTCGATCACCTCGCCGGGTGTATCCTGGGTCGCGAGGCCCACACGGTGCGCATGGCCCACGAGATATTGGTCGTCGAAGGTGCATTGCACTTCCAGAATCCGTGCATTCGCCCGGTCCGACATGAAATCACGCATCAGGTCGAGATTGGCCGGATCGAGGCAAATCATCAGCCGTTCGGTGCCGTAATAATCGAACAGCATCCGCACCAGCGCGCGGCGGTGCCGGTTGCGCTTGTCGAGCGTGCGTTCGATCCCGCCCAGATGCGGCACCCGGCAGCCGGCCTCATCAAAGAGGTATTCGATCCCCGTCACGTCCAACTTGTCGGCCGACGCCTTCAGCAAGCGCTTGGCAACGTGCCATTTCTTGCACACCACCATATAGAGGTCGCGGTCCGACCCAAGCGTGCTTTCGCGTTCCCAAAAGCGCGTCCCGAAGCGTTTGCCGACGCGGCCCCGCCCGGTCAGGAAGGCGTGCAGCTTCGGACCCTCCTGCGAAGTGGCGAAATCCTTGCGCTCCGAGCTCCACAACGCGCCGAGGCGTTTCTTGAGCTGGGTCGCCTCCGAGCTGATCTTGCGGGCGAACAGGTAATCCTGACTGATCAGCAGGTCATATTGGTCGTTATAGAAGGTCACCGGCATGCCGTAATCGCTGAACAATTTGAAGGTCAGCGTGCGGCTTTCGATCTCGCGCGTGGGCACCAGATGGCGCACCAGGGTTTGAAAGAAGGTCTCGTCGGGGATCCAGGTGGTGCGGAAGAAGCGGATCAGGTCGGGCCGCGCCTTGCAAAACGCCAGGATCGCCTCGATCGTCGTGCGGCGTAGGCACCACCATTGCGAGCCGATCATCACCTGAATGTCGTCGGGTACCTTGCGCTCCATCCCCAGTTTTCGCTGCAGTTTGAACGCGTTGTAGAACAGCCGCTTGTGAACGCGTTCGTTGAAGAAATGCCGGTAGATCAGCCGCTCGCCCTTGAAGCCGGTCTTGATCCAGTCGGAGTTGAAGAAATCGAAGCTTTCGACGTAGTCGACGTCGCGCGCATCCAGAAAGCGATGCGCATAGGCGGCCGATTTGACCGAGGCGCAATCGCCCGAGAGCATGTAAAAATGGCTGGCCTTGGGAAAGGCGTCGACGGCGGCTTCGAGCGCGTGGATCGTGGCCTGCACCAGCGACCATTGCCCCCAGCCGCATTTGATCCGCCGGGTCGCGAAGGTCACGCCCGCGTTGTCCTTGAGCGCGTCGGTGATGGCCGTGAAATCCGCCGCCTTGGCGCGCGCGTCGAAATGGATCGACACATAGTCGCCCGTCGCCGTCAGCCGTTCCGCCTGCTGAATGACGCTGGCCGGATCTTTGTGGCACAGAAGGATGAAGGCGATTTTTGCCATGCTCGAAACATTTGCCCTTTTCTGAGGCTTATTATCCTATCTTTAATAAATTATGTGCGTTGATGCGACACCAATTCTTTGTAATTTAAGATGGATAAGGTCTGGTTAAGCGGACCGGCAGGCGGAAGGTGGGGCGCAGATGGGGTTCCCAGGCACCTGGATGACGACAAGCGAAAGCATGGTGTACCGCGTGGTGCCCAAATGCGCCTGTTCGACCATCGGGCAGATCATGTATTACACCGACAACGGTGCGTTTTTCGACGGCGACATCCATGATGCCAAGGGCGGCATGCACAAATGGGCGTTCGAGGATAGCCAACCGTTGATCACCGACAATGTGACGGCGCAGAAAAGCTATGCGTTTACCTGTGTGCGCAACCCGTACACCCGGATCCTGTCGTCGTTTTTCGATAAGATCTGCGGCATTCAACGCAATGGGCGGCGCTATCGCGGGAACCTTGTGCCGCTGGTGATGCAGAAATACGGCATCGAGGTTGGCGGCGAGGACGGCAAGGCCGAGTTCGACCAGATCGCCAGTTTCCGGCGGTTTCTTCTGTTTGCGCGCGACACGATCCGCTGGCGGCGCCCAATGGACCCCGACATTCACTGGTCGGCGATGTCGGGCCATGTCTCCACCTTCATCGTGAACGGCGGGCGGTATGACCGGATTTTCTGGACCGAAGACTTTAACAACGGCATGCAAGACGTTCTGAATGCGACAGAAAATGCCAACCCAATCGCGCTGGATGACGTGCCGCGCTTCAATGAAAGCGAAGGTCACGGACCAAAACGCGCGCATCCGGTGGAGGATTATTTCGATGATCTGTCGATGCACTTGGTCTATGAAATCTACAAACGCGATTTTGAGCTGTTCAAATACGATTTTGCCGACCCGTCCAACAAGATGCCCATCGGCGAGATCGACCTCGATGAGGTGCACGCAAAACTGGGCGATTGATGCGCGTAAATGCGCGGCAATTAACGGACGCGCCCGACGGTTGACGGCGGAACAGGTGTCGCAAGCGCGCAATGGCGACCGTTGCCGCAAAGACGCAATAAAATTACCGCATTAACCCTATCGGCCAAGGTTTGTTGAACGAAAGCGGTGTGCCACGTACCGTTAATACGTTCGTAAGACTTTCTTATTTTGAGGCCGTCGTCATGTTTCGCGCCCCTATCCTGGCCTCCGTGGCCGCGTTTGCCCTTCTGACCACGCCGCTGACCGCTCAGGACGGAGACGTCGCCGCCGAGCGCGATGCGGCCTTCCAGGAGATGCTGGCAGATCCCTCCAACCGACTGCTGATGCAGCGCTATGCGCAGCTATCGGTGCAATTGCGCGATTTCGAGGCTGCGGCGGCGACGCTGGAGCGGCTGGTTGATCTTGAGCCGGAAAACACCGCGGCACGGGTCGAGCTGGCGATTGCGTATTTCGCCCTCGGGTCCTACGAGGTGGCCGATTATCACCTGTCGGTGGCGCTCTCCTCGGGCGCGCTGACCCCGCAGCAGATCGCGCGCGTGACCCGCTACCAGCAGGAAAGCGCGTCGCGCAACGATGGGACGGAGCTTGGCGGTCGGGTGCAGGCGGGCCTTGCCTATGCGCGCGACAGCGAGGAGACCGGCGCGCTGCTGAATGCGGCGGTGAACTTCCGCTTCGATCTGGGCGATGCGAATGTCACGATGTGGGCCACGGAGTTTGCCTACACCAATTACCAGCCCGACGATAACAGCCGCAACGCACGCCAGAGCGCGCGCCTGCGCACCGGGCCGGAACTGCGCATCTCGGGCGATGCCTATGGCCCCCGCGTGCAGCCGTATCTGCAGGTCGAATGGCTTGACCGCGACCCGACGCTGTCCATCGGCTACACCTCCGTGGCGTTGGGCGCGTCGTACCAGAACCCGATCAACGAACGCTTCACCGCCTATGCCGATGCGCATGTCGGGCGGGCCTCGGCAACCGAGACGACAGGCGTGGATTTCGAATTCCATGAAGCCGCCCTTGGCCTGACCTACCGCCCCTCGCGCGATACGCGGTTCCGGGTCACAACGTGGCTGGAGGAGCAGCGCGAGGTCGACATCACGAGCCCCGCGACGACCAACACAACCGGCCTGCGCCTGAGCGCGGAGCATGCGTTCAACCCCGCCTTCAGCAGCCTGCCCAACAGTTGGGTCGCGGGCGGATGGGCCGGATTGCAGCAGATCGACCGCGACATCGCCGGAAGCCTGACGGAAACCGACGAGACCTCGTTCGGGGCCTATCTGCGCGCGTTCGTGTTCGAGGATATCTATGTGGAAACCGCCGTCGCACAGGTCATGCAAGACAGCGTCACGGGCGGGCTGACCACCGAAACCGAGGAAAGCATCCTGTCGGTCCAATTGGGATGGGAGTTCTGATCATGGCGTTGAAATCCCTGCTTTTATGTGCCGCCGCAAGCCTGGCCATTGCCCTGCCCGCCGCCGCACAGAACATCGGCACCGTCGCCAGCCAGGAGCCGACCTTGCGCGGCACCCCGCCGGGCGGTGCGACCCGCGCGCTCGCGCTTGGCAGCGGCGTGGTGCAGGACGAGCGGATCGTGTCCTCCGCCTCGGGGCGCGGGCAGTTGATGTTCGTGGATCAGACGACGCTGTCGCTGGCGCCGAACACGACGATTGTGCTCGATGAATTTGTGTTCAACCCCGGCGGCACCGGCCAGATCGGGTTGCAGATGACCGAAGGCGCGCTGCGCTTCATCGGTGGCACATTGAGCCGCGATCAGGAGGCCACGGTGGCCACGCCGACCGCGACCATCGGCATCCGGGGATCCTCGGCGCTTATCATTCACGAAGCCGGGCAGACCATCGCGATCTTTCTGGCCGGTGAGCGGCTGTGCCTGACCAACCGGGCGGGGCGGCAGGTCTGCACCAGCCGGCGGGGCGGGGTTCTGACCGAGGAGGGCTATCTCGGCCGGGTTGCGCCGAATTTCATGGCCGCGACATTGCAATTGATCGACGGCGTCCCGCGCACCGGCGGCGGCGGCGGCGGCGGCGCGGGGCTTGGATCGGGCGTGAACGCGCCCAACCCGTCGGACCGTGGCCCGGTGTCGACCACGGGCGAGGAATTCGACCCGCAGATTTTCCAGGATGATTTCACCGCCGAGGATTTGATTGAGTTCCTGCCCGGACGCGACCCGAACGGCGACGGCACCACGAGCACCGCGCCCGGTGGCGGCACGGGCGGTGGCGGCACGGGCGGCGGCGGCACGGGTGGCGGCGGCACGGGCGGCGGCGGTACGGGCGGCGGCGGTACGGGCGGCGGCGGCACGGGCGGCGGCGGCACGGGCGGCGGCGGCACAGGTGGCGGCGGCACGGGTGGCGGCGGCGGCGGCGGTATCACCGTTACGTCGGTTGACGTTACGTCGATTTCGACCGGGGGCGCCACGATCACGACCACCACCACGACCTTCTCGGACGGCAGCATAACGACGCTGGTGTGCAATTCGCTCGACCCGGCGCCCGGGTGTTTCTGAGGATGATATGAGCCGCCGCCCCTAAGGCGTTTCGGTTTGAATCTGCGTCAGCATATCAAACCGCTCCGCCCGCGACGGCTGGTTCGCGACGGTTCGATGGTGCGCGCGTTCCGAGACACCTCGATGTCTGGGGGCTGCCTCGAAATGCTTTCGCGTCAGGCCCGGCGCGCGCACGGGCCTTCCTTGTTTCAAAAATACTCAAAAAAAAGCCCAAAGCATTCGGCAGAAATCCTGACCAACAGCTTCTGGCCGAGCGCCGTGCGGCATATGCGCGTCGCGCCCGGCCAATCGCTGATGGCTCAGGTCAAAGGCAGAACGCTCTAGCGTTTCGAGGTTGCGAAAAACGCCCCCGTCCAGTCCGCTGGCGGGGGCGTTTTGCGATGCTCCGCGATGCGGTCCAGGAACAGCTGCGCCAAAAGCGCGGTGTTGCAGAACGGCGCGTTGAGCTTGGCGACACGGGCAAACCCGGCCTCCGCCCCTGCCCAATCGCGCGCGACATAGGCCGCGCGGGCGGTCTGCATCGCTCCGGCAAAGGCCTCCGCCCCGTCACTCATCCGCGGCAGCACGGTCGAGACCTCCACGGCATTGGCAAAGCCCTTCACCGCGATCAGGTCGAGCCCCACCGCAATGAGGTGATCGGGGCAGGCCGCGACGGTCGCAGGCCCCACGCAATTGCGCGTGCCATAGATGCGCGTCAGACCTTCGAGCCGCGCGGCCAGCGTCACGCTGTCGCCGATGCAGGTGTAGGAGAGCCGGTCGCGCGAGCCCATCAGCCCCACCGACGCGGGCCCGGTGTTGAGCCCGACGCCGAGGTTGATGCGTGGCAGGTTCTGAGCGGTGAGGTGGAAATTCGCCTGCTCGGCGGCGTCGTTCACGGCGCTGAGCGCGCCCAGTGCCGCCGCCGCGTGATCGTCGCGCGAAATCGGGGCGTTCCAGAAGGCCATCACGGCGTCCCCCATGAACTTGTCGATGGTCGCGCCATGATCGACGAGGGCCTCGGCCACGGCGCTCAGGAATGTGTTGACCAGCGTCACAACGCGGTCGGGCGGCATGCCTTCGGAGACAGTGGAAAAGCCGCGCATGTCGACGAACATCACGGTCAGATCGCGCTCCGCGCCCTCGGGAGTCAGGGCGGCGTTGGGGTTCTTTTCGATCTCGGCGATGAGCGGCGGCGGCAGGAAGCGGGCGAAGCGTTCGCGGATCGAGCGCCGCGCGCGTTCCTTGGCAAGATAGCCGATGGTCGTGCCGGGCAGGTACACAAGCACGCTCGTCAGCACCACCATCAGCGGGTTGAACAGCACGCCCGCCTGCATGAAGGCCAGAAGCCCGCCCGCCACCGACCCGCCGCCAAAGCCAAACGCCGCCGCAAGCCCGAGGACCGGGCGTTCGAGGCGGTTGAACACGGTCAGCGCCATCCCCGAAAGCGCCACCAGAAGGATTTCCAGCCCGCGCATCCAGTCGGGCCGGGTGAGGAATTGCTGCGCAATGACCTGCTCGATGATCTCGGCATGGAGCGTGACGCCCGCGATCTGCCCGTCAAGCGGCGTGGCGCGGATGTCGAACAGCCCCTGCGCCGAAGAGCCGACCAGGACGATGCGCCCCGAAAGCCGCGCCTGCAGCGCCGGGTCGATGCCATCGGCCTCCAGCAGGGCCGCGACGGGGGTGACGCGCTCGGGCTGGTAGCCGGAGAAATAGATCCGGAAACGCCCATCGGCCTCCAACGGGAAGCTGAGCACGCCGGTCTGCATCGCGGTCGCGGCAATGGTGCCGCCGGATATCTCGCCCGAGCCCTGGCTGGTCTTGAGGACATGGCCGCCCGCGCCCTGCGCCACGCGCAACAATTCCGCCGACAACGACGGCACCAGAACGCCGCCGAAATCCGACACCATCGGCACCGACCGGGTGATGCCATCGGCATTGCGCCCCAGGCTGATCGTGCCAAGACCGGTGGCGGCGGCGGTGAGTTCCGGCAGGTTGCCGATGGCGGCGGGATAGCGGGTCAGCGTGGTGGGCACCTCGCCGGTGACGGCAAAGCCCACAAGCGGTTCGGCCGGGTCGCCCTCAAGCCCGCCTGCAAGCGACAGGACAACCGCGCCGCGCTGCATGGCGGCGGCAAAGCGCGCGTCGTGGGGCTCGAGCCCCAGATCGGGCAAGGCGGGCGGAACCTGATCGGAGAACCGCACCCAGGAATTGACGATCAGATCGGGGGAGGTGCGATCGGGCTCGGGGAACAACACGTCATACCCCACCGCCGCCGCCCCATGTTCAAAGAGCCTGTCCGTCAGTTCAGCCAGATAGGAACGCGGCCAGGGCCATTGCCCATAGGCCTCAAGTGCGGCCTCGTCGATATCGACAATATGGACCGGCGCGTCGGCATCATAGGGGCGCGGTTGGATGCGTTGATAGCCGTCAAAGATCGCATCGCGCGCCCGGTCGAGGATCGGCGGCGGAAACGCCGTCAGCACGACCATCGCCAGCGTCACCAACAGACCCAGCGCCAGGCTCAGCCGCGGCACGGGGCGGCCTTTTCGCGCAGGGCAAGGGGGATATGCGGGTCGGATTGGGGCACGCGCGGTCTCCGGGTCGGGCGGGTCTGTCGCGCGACATTGGCCGAATTTTCCTGTCGTCGCAAACCCTTCGCCTGTCGTTTATGCGTTTGACAGGGCGCGGTGTTGCGCGCGAGATTGCGGGAGGCACGCGCGCCCCTTTTCCGCTGCAGAGGACAAGCAGCCATGGACCTTACGATCTGGACGGCGTTTGGCCTGCTGGGGGTCATCCTGTACCTGACCGCCTACGGCGCGTTGCAGCTTGGATTTTTGCGCGGCTCTTCACCGGTTTACACGATCCTCAACTTGCTGGCGGCCAGTTTCGTTCTCTTCTCGTTGATGGAGGCATTCAACATGTCCTCGCTGCTGATCCAGGTGTCGTGGATCACGCTGTCGATCATCGGCCTGGCGCGGATGGCCTGGGAGCGCAGCAGCGCGCGGTTCACCGAGGCCGAGCGGGTCCTGCTCGGCCGCCATTTTACCACCCTGCCCCCGCATCTGGCGCGCAAGTTGCTGCGGCTGGGGCGGTGGCAGACGGTCAGCCCGGGCACTGTCCTGACGCGGCAGGGCCAGCCGGTGCGTGAGTTGATCTATCTCGGCAGCGGGCAGGCGCGGGTCAGTGCACATGGGGCAACGATGACGCATCTGGGAACCGGCGCGTTGATCGGGGAGGTCACGATCATGCACGGCGCGGAGGCGACGGCGGATGTGGAGATCGCGCAAGAGGCGCATATCTTCAGCCTTCCGCGTGCGGCCCTTATCCGGGAATTGCAGGCCGATCACGATTTCGCGCTGGCGGTGGCGGGCGCCTTGCAGATCGAGGCGCAGCGCAAGCTGGACGCATCAAACCGGGCAAAGGCCGAGGGGCGGACGGATCAGGGGGCGGCCGCATCCATGGGCGCCGAATAGGCCAGTTTGCGCGCCAGCTCGCGCCCGAAGAGCGCCACCATCGCATTGTTGAGCGCGGGCGAGCGGGCCATGCGCCGCTTCAGCGCCGCCGCATCCATGCGCAGCACCGTACCGCCATGGGGCAGGCTGACCGTGGCACTGGAGGTCTGGCCGGTGAGAAACGCGATCTCGCCCACAAACGCGGGGCCCGCGATCGGAAAGCTCTGCCCCTGTTTCGCGATGTGGAGTTCGGAGGTGAAGACCAGCATCAAGTCCCCGACCCCTGCCCCTTCGCGCGTCAGCACGGCCCCCGGCGCGGCCTGTTCGCGGGCCATCATCTTGCGCAAGCGGCGAAACTGCCCCGGCGTGAGCGTCGGAAACAGTCCGAAGACCTCGCGGTCATCCGGCGTCATGCGCCAGGTCGTGCGCTCCAGCAGGATCGCCGCGATCAGCACCACGTTGATCCCCAGAAGCGCGATGTTGGAGACCACCGAAGGCACGATCGGATCGGCGCGGAACAGGTAATAGCCCGCGTCGCAGATGAAGCCGCACACCACCAGCGTACGCAGGCGCAATTCGTCGCGCACCGCAAACCCCGTGAGCTTGAAGACGAGCCCGATCAGCAACAGCGCCAACGACCCGTTGCCGACCATCACACCGTCGAAGGCATCCCCCACCCGCGCGGCCCCTTCAGATCAGGCCCGCTTCCGCGAACACCGCCTTGAGCGGGCGTTTCGGGCGCGGTCCGACATGGGCGATGACCTCGGCGGCGGCGGCCACGCCCATCCGCGCGGCCCGCTCCATCGTCTGGCCCGTCGCCATGCCGTAAAGCATACCGGCGGCGAATTGGTCGCCCGCCCCGGTCGCATCCACGGGCGTCACGCGGGTCACCGGCACCTCGACCCGCGCGCCGCAGTGGAGCGCCACCACCGGATCGCCCGAGCGCGTGCAGACGACCGTTTCGCAAACCTCGGCCGCCTGGCGCAGGGCAGCGTCCAGATCGTCGGTCTGATATAGCGACAGCCATTCGTCTTCGTTGCCCAGGGTGATCTCCATCTCTTCCGCGATCAGGCGGCGGAAATCATCGCGGTGGCGGTCGACGCAGAACGGATCCGACAGGGAAATCCCCGCCTTGCCGCCGCCCTTGTGGCAGGCCTGCGCGGCGGCGGTGAAGGCGCGTTTGCCCGCGTCCTTGTCGTAGAGGTAGCCTTCAAGGAACAGGAACCGCGCCGCACCCGCAACGGCCACATCCACGTCGTCTTCATCAAAATCCGCGCCCGCGCCGAGGTAGGTGTTCATCGACCGCTCGCCATCGGGCGAGACGAAAATCATCGAGCGCGACGTCGGCGGCACATCGCCCGAGACCGGCGGATTGGGAAACGCGATGCCCTCGTCCACCATGCCGCTGGCGTAGAACCGGCCCAGCGCGTCGTCCTTCACCTTGCCCAGAAACGCCGTCTTCAGGCCCAGCGTCCCCGCGCCCGCGACCGTGTTGGCGACCGACCCGCCCGGGGTCTGCACCCGGTCCTGCATCGCGCCATAGAGGATCTCGGCGCGCTCGCGTTCGACCAATTGCATGATCCCTTTTTCGATCCCCATGTTGTCGAGGAAGCTGTCGTCACCATGGCTGATCACGTCGACAATCGCATTGCCGATGCCGACAAGGTCGTAGGTCTGGGTCATGTGCGGGGTCCTGTTGGGGATGGTTTGATGGGTGTCTAGTGGCTTGGATGGCGGCTCTCAAGGGTGTTGGGGGATTGCGTAAGGGGCGTGCGGTGAGGGGGCGCTGCCCCCGTCCTTCGGACTCCCCCGAGGTTTTTTTGGCAAGATGAAGATGCGGCGTCTGGCCAGCGGGGCGCGCTTTTGGAGGGAGCCAGTACGGATGCCGTCGGGGGCCGGTTTCAGGCGGTCTTGTCTTCGAACGGGCACAGGTCGCGGATCAGGCAGGCGGCGCATTTCGGCTTGCGAGCCACGCAGATGTAGCGGCCATGCAGGATCAGCCAGTGATGCGCATGCAGTTGAAATTCTGCCGGAATATTGTCTTCGATCTGCCGCTCGACCGCGTCCACATCCTTGCCAGGCGCGATCCGGGTGCGGTTGCCGACGCGGAAAATATGCGTGTCCACGGCCTGCGCCGGGTGCTTCCACCACATGTTGAGCACCACATTCGCGGTCTTGCGCCCGACGCCGGGCAGGCTTTGCAGCGCCGCGCGGGAGGACGGGACAACGCCGTCATATTCATCGACGAGAATTTGGCTCAACTTGATGACATTTTTCGCCTTGTTGCGGAACAGACCGATGGTCTTGATGTGTTCGATCACGCCCGGTTCGCCCAGGGTCAGCATTTTCTCGGGCGTGTCCGCGATCTTGAACAGCCCCGCCGTGGCCTTGTTCACACCCGCATCCGTCGCCTGCGCCGAGAGTGCGACGGCGACCACCAGCGTATAGGCGTTGACGTGGTGCAACTCTCCCTCCGGGTGGTCTTCCGCGTCACGAAAGCGGGTGAAGATCTCGTGGATCGTGCGGTAATCGAGGGGTTTTTGCGCTTTTGCCATGGGCTCTTTTGGCGCGGGATGGCGGGGGCGGCAAGCCCGGTTCACCAGATCTTAGGTGTTTACCCCTATCCCAAGCGGCGTCCCGTTGCACAAGGCCCGCCCGCACCGTTTCCCATGACCTACAGCTTTCAGATCATCTCGCCACAGGCCTTGTACTACAATTCGGCCACCGACACGTTCGACCTGATAGCGAATTATGATCCGAATGTGCACAACCTGGTCGTCACCGTGACGGATGATGATGCGACCATGGACTCCAGCGGCGACGGCAACCAGACCGCCGTCATCACGGATATGAGCGGCAATGTCGTGGCCTCCGGCATCATTGCCGTGCCGATGTATGCCGCAATCAACGTCAGCGCCGATGGCAACACGAACACGGGCTATGTCGATCGGATCGAAGTGGACAACGTCCGTTATGGATATTCTACCTCCGAAACGCTGACACCGGGCTCCAGCTATCCGTTTATGGGCGCCAGTTCCTATGACGATCCACACAGCTATTACGAAAACAACAGCGTCGCGCAGGGGCAGCCATCCGCGCCCTGCTTCGTCTCCGGCACGATGCTTTTGACCCGCGACGGGATAATGCCGGTGGATTGGATCACCGTCGGTCATGATCTGTGGACGCAAGACAATGGCTGGCAAGCGGTGCGGTGGCGCGGCCGATATCCGTGCAGCGATCGGCCGGGTTTTCCCAGGCCGATCCGGATTGGGCCCGGCGCGCTTGGCCCCGCAAGCCCCGCCGGGAGCTTGCGGGTTTCGCCACAACATCGCATTCAACTGTCCGGCCCCGTCATCGCGCAGCTGTTCGGTGTGCAAGAGGTGTTCGTGGCCGCCAAGTTCCTGCTTGGCTGGCCCGGCGTATCCGAGGATGGGATGCATCGCGACGAGGCTTACCACCATCTGCTTTTGGATCGTCACGAGGTTCTGAGCGGGGACGGGGTCGGTCTGGAAAGCCTTTATCTCGGCGCGCAGATGGAGTTGCGCGAAACCGCGCCACCACCCCGTCTCGCCCGCGCGCTCGCGGCGGGCCACCGGCAGACCGCGCGCCTGTGCCTGACCGCGCGCGAGGTGAAGGCTCTGCCGCGGGGCGGGTTTGCCTGCACCCTCACCCCGCCGCCGCAAAGCCCCGAAATCCACGCCGAAGGGCCCCTGATTGGCACAGGTTGAACTTGCCGGGGTCGCCTCCAAAGTCCTGATATTTCGTACAGGCTTTCCTATTTTTAATGTTTTCAATTACTTAATCCCCGGTAGCACGCGTGCTATCCCGGGCGCAAACAGAACCGCAGCTTCCGGGTCGCGCCGTGCCTTTGCACCGCCTAGATTGCCGTCCAAGGAGATGCGCCCATGACCAATCACGCCCCCCTGGAAACCGCCCCCAATGACCCCGCTCGCACCGAGCCTGGCGGCAGCTACCACTTCGAGGTGATGCGCCGCGCGCTCGACCTGATCGACGCCGATCCGCATCAATCGCTCGACGATCTGGCCCGCGCGCTGCATATGAGCCCGGCGCATTTTCAGCGCACCTTTTCGGGCTGGGTCGGTGTCAGCCCGAAACGCTATCAGCAATACCTGACCCTCGACCACGCGCGCCGCCTTCTGGCCGACCGCTTCACCGTGCTCGACACCGTAGGCGAGACGGGCCTGACCTCGGGCGGGCGGTTGCATGATCTGTTCATCCGGTGGGAAGCCATGAGCCCCGGCACCTATGCCTCGGGCGGCGGGGGGCTGACGATCCGCTGGGGCTGGTTTGACAGCCCGTTCGGCCCGGCGCTGGTGATGGCGACCGACAAGGGCATCTGCGGCATCGGCTTTGCGTCCGAGACCGGCCCCGAGCCCGCGATGGCCGATCTGCGCGGCCGTTGGCCCAACGCGACCTATGTGGAGGACGCGACCGCCATCAAACCCCTGGCCGACGCGGCGTTCGGCGCGGGCGGCGACGTGCAGCTTGCCCTGATCGGCGCCCCGTTCCAGATCAAGGTCTGGGAGGCGCTTTTGTCCATCCCCACCGGCCACGTCACCACTTATTCCGAGATCGCGGGCGCCATTGGCAAACCCCGCGCAATGCGCGCCGTGGGCACCGCGGTGGGGCGTAATCCGATCAGCTGGCTGATCCCCTGCCACCGCGCGCTGCGCAAGTCCGGCGGGCTTGGCGGCTACCATTGGGGCCTGCCGGTCAAACGCGCGATGCTGGCCTGGGAAGCGGCCAAGACGGAGGATGGCGCCGCCTGAGCACCGGCTCGCTCATGGGCAGCCATGGCCCGATTTCCCCCTTATCGCGCGGCGCACGCTCGGCTATAAGGGCGGCCAAAGCCCCACGGGAAACGGGGGAAACGGCAAGCAAAGGCAAGACATGGCATATCTTATCAAACCTCTTCTTCTGGCCAGCGCGGGCGCCCTTGCGCTCTCTGGCTGCGTCAGCAACGCGCCGCTTACAGCGGATCCGAACGCGAACCGCACCCGCGACGGCGCGGTGATCGGCGGCATTCTGGGCGGCTTCTTGGGTGCCACGGCCGATGACGACAACCAGGGGCGCAACGCCATCCTGGGGGCCGCCGTTGGCGCGGCTGCGGGCGGGGCCATCGGCAACGCGCTGGATCGGCAGGCGCAAGACCTGCGTGGCTCGCTCAACAACAGCCAGATCCTGATCGAAAACACCGGCTCGGAATTGATCGTGACGATGCCCGAGGGCATCCTGTTCGACATCGATTCCGCTGCCATTCGCGCCGGTCTTCAATCGGATCTGCGGGCCCTGGCCAGCAACCTGAACCAATACCCCAACACCGATGTGATCGTCGAAGGCCACACCGACAACACCGGCTCGGCCGGTTACAATCAGGACCTGTCGACCCGCCGTGCGCAAGCGGTCGCGGGCGTCTTGCTTGAGGCCGGTGTGGCGCCGTTCCGGGTCCGCTCGCTCGGGCGCGGCGAGGATGATCCGGTCGCCACGAACCTGACCCCGGAAGGACGTCAGCAGAACCGCCGCGTCGAGGTGATCATCCGGCCCCGCTAAGCGGTCGCTCTACCCGATTGAAAGGCCCGCCACGATCGTCCGTGTGCGGGCCTTTTTCGTGTCGGCCCTCCCCAGAACGACGATGGACATGGATGGACAAGTGGTAATACCATTTGACCAGTTCAGGAGGGCACCATGCCGTTTCAACGGATCGAGGCGGAGAAGCTTTCGCATTCCGTCGTCAAGCAGATCGAAAAGCTTGTGCTGCGCGGCATCTTGCGGCCCGGTGACAGGCTGCCGTCGGAGCGGGAATTGAGCGAGCGGCTTGGGGTATCGCGCCCCAGCCTTCGCGAGGCGATTGCCGATCTGCAGGCGCGCGGCCTGTTGGCGACACGGGCGGGCGCGGGCATCTATGTGGCCGATGTGCTCGGCTCGGCGTTTTCGCCCGCATTGGTGGAGCTTTTGGGCTCACACGAGGATGCGATTTTCGACTACATCGACTTTCGCAAGGACCTCGAAGGTATCGCGGCGGAACGCGCGGCCATGCATGGCTCGGACACCGATCTGAAGGTGATCGATACGATCCTGCAGAAGATGGAAGTGGCCCATCGCAAGCGCAATCCGTCCGATGAGGCGGAGTTGGATGCGGAATTTCACCTGGCCATCATCGAGGCCAGTCACAATGTGATCTTGCTGCATATGATGCGGGCCAGCTTTGACTTGTTGCGCCAAGGCGTGTTTTACAACCGACAGCAGATGTTCAAGAACCGCACGACGCGCGACATGTTGTTGGACCAGCACCGGGCGATCAATGACGGCATTCAGAGCCGCGAACCGGCGGCCGCAAAGGCGGCGGTGATGGCGCATCTGGATTATGTGAGCGAGGAGCTGGAAGCGCTCAAGGCCTCGACCAAGAACGAGGAGATCGCCCGGTTGCGCTATGAACAGGAGCGCGCACGCTAAGGCATTTCGGTTTGAACCTGTTTCAGCATATCAAATCGAAGCGCCCGCGACGGTTGGCCCGCGATATCTGGCCCGCGACGGTTCGATGGTGCGCACGTTCCGAGACAATCTGATGTCTCAGGTTTGTCTCGAAGGGCTTTGGGGTGACAGGCGGGCGCATTCAGCCCCCCGCTCACCCTAATCCGCGCTGCCCCCAGCGAAGGCGTTGCCGTTTTGCCAGTCGCACGGCGCATCCTGCATCTCCAGGTGCAGCCGGTCGCCGGTGTAGCGATTGGCGCGGGCCAGATCCTCGTTGAGCGTGATCCCGAGGCCGGGGGTTTCGGGGGCCGCCAGGAAGCCGCCTTCGACCTTGGGGCGACCGGAGACCAGCGCGTCATGGAAGGGCGTCTCGATGGCTTCGACCATCAACAGGTTGGCGCAGCTGACGCCGAGATGCACATTGGCGGCCCATTCCACCGGCCCGGCGTAGAGATGCGGGGCCAGTTGCGCGCCCGCGGCTTCGGCCAGCGTGGCGATTTTCTTGCCCTCCCAAATCCCGCCCGCGCGGCCCAGAGCCGGTTGCAGGATCCGCGCGCCGTAGCGCAGTGCGAGGGCAAATTCGCCCTTGGTGGTCAGCCGCTCGCCGGTGGCCACGGGGATGGAGGTCTGCGCGACGACCTCGGCCAGACCGGGCAGATTGTCGGGCGGGATCGGCTCTTCGAACCACAGCGGATCATGCGGCTCGATGGCTTTGGCAAGCCGAATCGCGCCGCCGGGGATAAATTGGCCATGGGTGCCGAACAGCAGGTCGGCGCGCGTGCCGACGGCGGCACGGATGGCCTTGCAGAACCGCGCCGAGAGGTCGATGTCGGACAGTGCGGGCATGTGCCCGCCGCGCATGGTATAGGGCCCGGCGGGGTCGAATTTCACCGCCGTCCAGCCCTCGGCCACGCGGGCGGCGGCGGCCTCGGCGGCGGCGTCGGGATCCACCCAGAAACCGGTCGGGTCGTGATGCGCATCGGGATAGAGGTAGGTGTAGGCGCGCAGGCGGTCGTTCATACGCCCGCCCAGAAGCGCCCAGACCGGGCGGTCGCGGGCCTTCCCGAGGATGTCCCAGCAGGCCATTTCGAGCCCGGAAAACGCCCCGAAGACGGTCGGGTCGGGGCGTTGCGTGAAGCCCGAGGATTGTGCTCGGCGCGACATCAATTCGATGTCTTCGGGAGACTGGCCGTGCATGTGGCGCGCGAAGACGTCGGTGATGACCGCCTCCATCGCCTGCGGGCCGACGCCGGCGGCGTACACCTCGCCCAAGCCGGTCATGCCGCAGGCCGTGCGCACGCGCACGATCAGCCAATAGCGTCCGCCCCAGCCGGGCGGCGGCGGGGCGACAGGGAAGATTTCCAGGGCGTCGAGCTTCATGGCAGATGGTCCATTGGGGGGCCAGCCCCCCAATCCCCCCGAGGTATTTCGGACCATTGGAAGAAGGGGAGCGAAGGCCGGTTGGCGTTCAGAACACGATCACATTGCGCCGGGCCTGACCGGTGTTGGTGTCGGCGATGGCCTCGTTGATCTGATCGAAGCTCCAGGTGCGCGAGACCAACTCGTCGAGTTTCAGGCGGCCCTGGGCATGCAGGTCGACCATCCAGGGAATGTCGCGTTTGAGGACGATTTCACCGAGATAGGAGCCGCGAATGCCCTGCCCGGTGGCCGCGAAAATGACCGGCTCATAGGGGGTCGTGTCGCCGGTGTGCGGCATGCCGACGGCATAGGCGGTGCCGCGCGGGGCCAGCAGGCGCAGGGCCTGTTCATAGGCGGGGATGGCGCCGACGGAGACGAAGACGTGATCCGCGAGGTGGCCGCCGAGGATCGTCTTGAGCGCCTTGTGGGGCTTGGGGTCGGAGGCCAGAAGCGTGTCGGTTGCGCCGAATTCAAGCGCGTCGGCGAGTTTCTTTTCCTCAAGGTCCATAGCGACGATCCGCGCCGCGCCCGCAATGCGCGCGCCCTGGATCGCGTTAAGCCCGACGCCGCCCGCGCCGATCACGACGACCCGGTCGCCGGGGCGGACCTGAGCCGTGTTGATCGCGGCACCCACGCCCGTGGGCACACCGCAGGCCAGAAGGCAGGCCACTTCGGAGCCGATATTGTCGCCGATGGGGGCAGTCTGGCTGGGATCGACGACAACCTTTTCGGCAAACGCGCCGCAATTCATTGCCTTGGTCACGGCGCGGCCGTCGGTGCGGGTCAGCACCGGCGCCTCGGGCGCATTGCCCGAGCAATACATCGGCTGCGCGGAGGCGCAGGAGGCGCAGCTTCCGCAGGATTTCGCCAGTGTCACGATGACCCGGTCGCCGAGCGCGAGGCTCGTGACGCCCTGCCCCAGCGCGGTCACACGGCCCGCCGCTTCGTGACCATAGACCGCCGGCAGATCGCCGCCCCAGGCGCCTTCCATATAGGAAATGTCGGAATGGCAGATCGCCACGGCATCGAGGCTGACCTCGATCTCCCCCGGACCGGGGTCGCGCAGGTGGAGTGTTTCGATTTTCAGCGGCTCGCCATGGGTGTGACAAACAGCGGCGCGGATTTCCTTGGGCATCGGCCCCTCCCGGTTTTTCGTGACTTAACCATCGCGCGGGGGCCGGGTGCAAGCGGGCAGGAACGCGTCACGCGGAGGTTTGTCTGCGACCTTGCCGTGAAGTGATCGGGTGCGGGAAAGGCTTGCGCGCGGGGGGGCGAATGTCGGAGATGGGGTCATGGATGTGCTGAGTTTCGATGATGTGCGCCTGCATGTGCAGGTCGATGGCCCCGCGGACGGCCCGGCGGTGGTCTTTGCCAATTCGCTGGGGACGGATCTGCGCCTGTGGGACGGTGTGATTGGGAACCTGCCGCGGGGCCTACGCCTGATCCGGTATGACAAGCGTGGTCATGGCCTATCGACATGCCCGCCCGCGCCCTACGCGATGGGCGCGCTGGTGCGAGATGCGGAGCGGGTGATGGAGGCCTTGGAGGTGCGCGATGCGGTCTTTGTGGGGCTGTCGATTGGTGGGCTGATCGCACAGGGGCTGGCGGCCAAGCGGCTCGATCTGATCCGGGCGGTGGTTTTGTCGAACACCGGGTTCAAGATCGGCACGCGGGAGATGTGGGACGAGCGGGTTGCGACCGTGCGCGCGGGCGGCCTGCCGTCGATGGCCGACGCGATCATCCAGCGATGGTTTTCGCCCGGTTTCCGGGCCTCGGACGCCGCATCGCCGTGGCGGCGGATGGTCGAGACCTGCCCAGAGGAGGGGTACGCGGGCTGCAGCGCGGCGATTGCGGGCAGCGATTTCTACAGCACGACATCGGCGTTGCGCCTGCCTGCGTTGGTGATTGCGGGCGACCGCGACGGGGCCACACCGCCGGACATGGTGCGCGATCTGGCCGATCTGATTCCCGGGGCGCGGTACGAATTGATGCGCGGCGTGGGGCATTTGCCCTGCGTGGAAAGACCCGAGGATTATGCGGCGCTTCTGTCCGGGTTTCTCAAGGATATCGGACATTTGCCATGAGTGTATCGCCCTTCGACAGCGCCATGCACCGGCACCTTTTCGGCGATGGGGAGGTGGCGCGGCTGTTCACCGACACGGCCGAGGTGCGCGCGATGATGTTGGTGTTGGGGACACTTGCCAAGCTGCAGGGCGAGGCCGGGGGGATCCCGCAGGTCTCGGGCGCGTTTTTGCATCGCGCGGCGATGGAGGTGCAGATCGATCCGGACGGGTTGGGCGGAGCCAATGGCGTGGTGATCCCGGAGCTTGTCGCCGCGTTTCGCAAAGCGTTGGATGCGCCCGAACATGGGCAATATCTACATTGGGGCGCGACGAGCCAGGATATTCAGGACACGGCCCTGATACTGCGGATGCGGCAGGTTCTGTCGCTGATCGAGGGGCGGCTGAAGGCGGCGCTCGACCGATTGGCGGACCTGGCCGAGGCGGAAGCCGACACGCCGCAAGTCGCACGGACCTATGGGCAGGCGGCGGTGCCGTCGAGTTTTGGGGCGCAGGTGGCGGCATGGGGGTGGCCGGTGTTGCGGCTTTTGGAGCGATTGGCGGCGTTGCGCGGCCGTGTGCTGGCGGTGTCGTTAAGCGGCGCGGCGGGTACATCGAGCCGGTTGGGTGACGACCCTGCAGCCCTGCGTGCGGGCTTGGCGGAGGCCTTGGGCCTGGCCGATCCGGGCGCGAGCTGGCATACAGATCGCAGCCGCATCCTTGAGCTTTCCCAATGGCTTGCGGATGTTTCTTCATGCACGGGAAAGCTTGGCCAGGATGTGTTGACCGGCGCGCGATCCGACATCGGCGAGCTGCGGCTCTCGGGTGCCGGGAGCTCTTCGACCATGCCGCAGAAGCAGAACCCGGTGGCGGCTTCGGTGTTGGTCGCGCTGGCCCGCTTCGCGCCTGCGCAACTGGCCGTTCTTTCCCAACCCCACGGCGAGGCGCGCGACGGTGCGGCGTGGTTTGCCGAATGGCTGTCGCTGCCGCCGCTGGCGATGGCGGCGGCGCGGTCCGCAGCCCTCATGGTCGAAACGCTCGACGCGCTGACCCCGGAACGCGCCGTGATGGCGGCGCGGATCGACGCAGGCCATGGCACGCTGCATGCCGAAGCGCTGTCTTTCGCGCTGGCCCCGTCGCTGGGGCGTCCGACCGCGCAGGCGGAGATCAAACGGCTGATGCGGGAGGCCATCGACAGCGGCACCGCCCTGCCCGATCTTGTGGCGCGCGCCTATCCCGATGTCGCGCTGCGCGAGGGGGCCGATCTGGGCCAAGCCCCGCAGGAGGCGCGCGCCTTTGCCGCCGCCGCCCGCGCGGTGCTTTAGCGCCGGTGTAATGCCTCTTGCCGCCTCGTGTGTGTCAATCTAAGTTGACACGACCCCCGCGAGAGCCCGATGCGCCTTCCAACCCTCTTCATCCTGATCACTGTCACCATCGACGCGATGGGTATTGGCCTGATCCTGCCGGTGATGCCGGACCTGATCGCGGAGGTGCGCGGCGGCACGCTGGCACAGGCGGCGGCCTGGGGCGGGGTTCTGTCCTTTGCCTATGCGGTGATGCAATTTCTGTGTGCGCCCGCGCTTGGCAACCTGTCGGACCGCTTTGGACGGCGGCCTATCCTGTTGATTTCCATGGCGGTTCTGGCGTTGGATTACATGGTGATGAGCGTTGCGGGTACGATCTGGCTGTTGTTGATCGGGCGCATCATCGCGGGCATCGCGGCGGGCACCCATGCCACCGGGCTGGCCTATATGGCCGACATTTCACCGCCCGAGAAACGCGCGCAGAACTTCGGCCTGATCTCGGCGGGGTTCGGAATGGGCTTCATCCTTGGCCCGTTGGTGGGCGGCCTTCTGGGCGGGCTTGATCCGCGCGCGCCGTTCATCGCCGCCGCTTGCCTGGCCGCCGCGAATTTCGCCTTTGGCTACTTCGTTTTGCCCGAAAGCCTGCCGCAAGATCGCCGCCGCCCGTTCCAGATCCTGCGCGCCAATCCGATCGGCGGGTTGATCATGATCGGCAAACTGCCGGGTATCGTGTTTCTGCTGTGCGTGATGTTGGCCTACCAGACCGCGAATTTCGTCTATCCGGCAATCTGGGCCTATTACACGCAGGCCGCATTCGGGTGGAGCACCGGCATGGTGGGCTTTTCGCTGGCCATTTACGGGGTGTCGATTGCCATCGTGCAGGGTGGGTTGATCCGCCCGGTCCTGGCGCGGTTGGGGGAGGTGCGGGCGGTCTATTTCGGCCTGATCCTGAACACGGCGTGCCTGGTGCTTTATGGGCTTGTCGGCCAGGCCTGGATGATTTGGGTGCTGATACCAATCTCGGCCTGCGGCGCGCTTGTCGCCCCGGCGATGCAAGGGGTCATGAGCCGTGCGGCAGGCGCGGACCAGCAGGGCGAATTGCAAGGTGTGTTGTCCTCGATCTCGTCATTGTCGATGATCCTGAGCCCGGTGATGATGACGCAGGCGTTCTTCTGGTTCACCCGCGATGGCGCCGATCCGTTCCTGCCCGGCGCGCCGTTTCTTGTGGCGGCGATCCTGATGGGGCTGGCGTTTGCGATCTTTGCAACCACGCACCGGGGCCTGGCGCCCGCCAAGGACGCGGCTTAGGCCTCCGCAAGGATCTGCGCGTAAAGCGCCGCGTCCACGTTTCCGCCCGACAACGTCGCGATCACCGGCCCATCGGCCAGCACCGCGCCATGGTATAGCGCCGCCGCCAGCGCCACCGCACCGCCCGGCTCCACCACCAGTTTCAGGCAGTTCGCGGCGTGGCGCATGGCGGATTTCGCCTCCGCGTCGGTCACGACGATGCCCGGGCCGCAATGCGTGGCCATGATCGGGAAGGTCATATGCCCCGGCGCGCGCGTGATGATCGCATCGCACAGGCCGACCTCGGGGCCTGTGTTGGCCACAATTTCCCCCGATGCCAGCGAGCGGGCCACATCATCGAAGCCCTCGGGTTCGACCGGGCGCACCACCATGCCCGGCGCGCGATCGGCCAGCGCAGTCGCGATCCCCGCCGTCAATCCGCCGCCGCCACAGCAGGTCAGCACGGTGGCCGCGCTCACGCCAGCCTCTGCCGCCTGTTCGGCGATTTCGAGGCCGCAGGTCCCCTGCCCGGCGATGACCATCGGTTCATCGAAGGGTTTCACCAGCGTCAGCCCACGCTCATCGCGCAGGGCTGCGCCGATCTCTTCGCGGCTTTCCCCACCGGCGCGATCATAAAACACCACCTCGGCACCAAGCGCGCGGGTGTTGTCGATCTTCAACGCGGGCGCATCGCCGGGCATCAGGATCACCGCTGGCACGCCATGCATTCGCGCCGCAAGCGCCACGCCCTGCGCATGGTTACCCGACGAAAACGCCAAGACGCCGCGCGTGCGCAGCTCCGGCTCCATCGCCGAGAGCGCCGACCAGCCGCCGCGGAATTTGAACGAACCGGTGTGTTGCAGCACCTCAGCCTTCAGAAACACCCGCCGCCCCGCGATTTCGTCGAGGAAAGGCGACGACAGCAACGGCGTGCGCCGCACGATGCCCTTGCCACGTTGCGCTGCGGCTTCGATGTCGGCGATAGCGGTCATGCGATTTGGTCCAGAACTGTGTCGATCACGGCCTGCGCGCCCGGCTCGTCGAGGAACGGCACATGGCCGCGATCCGCCAGATCGACAAAGGCCATATCGGGCCGCCGCCGCCGCATCTCGGACGCCGTCTCGCACGCCAGGAGGTTGGAATTTGCGCCCCGGATCAGCCCGAGCGGCAGCCCGTCCAGCGCGTCGAACAGCGGCCACAAATCCGGTGCCTTGAAATCAGGCGCGAAGGCGGGCGCGACCGCATCGCGCAGTTTCGGATCATAGCGCAGGTGCAGCCCCTCCGCGTCCTCGCGCCAGATCCGGCGCACGAAATCGGCCCAGGTCGCGGCAGGCACGTCGCGAAACGCGCGCCCGTAAGCTTCGGGCATGGCCGTCGCCGCCTCCGCCAACGTGGCAAAGGCGGGCGGTTTGCCGATGTAATCCATGATCGCCGATAGGCCCTCGCCCATGATGTCGGGACCGATGTCGTTGAAAATCACCCCAGACAACCGCGCGCGTGCCGTCACGGCCAGCATCAACGCAACCAATCCGCCGCGCGATGTGCCAAGGATGCAAACCTTGTCGAGGCCGAGATGGTCCAGAAGCACGACCACATCCTGCGCTTCCTGCATCGGCGTGTAGGTGGCAAAATCCGCATGATCCGACGCACCGCGCCCGCGAAAATCCATCCGTATGACCCGCGCGCGGTCATTGTA
Source organism: Gymnodinialimonas ulvae (assembly GCF_037543845.1). Lineage (NCBI taxonomy): Bacteria > Pseudomonadati > Pseudomonadota > Alphaproteobacteria > Rhodobacterales > Paracoccaceae > Gymnodinialimonas > Gymnodinialimonas ulvae. Next base: position 268,839 of record NZ_JBBIFX010000001.1, on the reverse strand, counting down.
AGCGGCCAGCACGGGTTCAAAATCGTCCATATTGCGCGTGAGCCCCGGCAAGCACAAAAGCGCGGCCCCCTGCCCTTGGTCATCATAGGCCAGCTTTACGCCATCGGCTGCCGTCACAAAATCCATCACGCTACTCCCGCAATCTGCGCCACACCGGTCAGGTCCCTCGCGACCCGCCCGGGCTGCGCGCCCAAACGGTCCACCGGCTCCCCCGCGCGGTTCACCCACAACGTGTCGAACCCATAGGCCGCGGCAAACGCCGCATCCCAGCCATTGGACGACACGAACAACACCTCAATCGGCGCGCATGCGAACCGCTTGCCGACCATGTCATAGACGCGCGCATCCGGCTTGAAGGTGCCGACCTTCTCTACGCTCAACACCGCATCTAGATCGCCATCGATCCCGGCACTGTCCACAGCCCCCTGCAACATCTCGGGCGACCCGTTCGACAGGATCGCCGTTTGCAAACCACCGCGCTTGAGCGCCGCCAACATGGACGGGACCTCCGGATAGGCCGCCAATTGCCAATAAAGGCCAAGCAAAGCCTCCCGCAAATCGGCATCCGCGCCGAGACCCGAGCGCTCCAACGCCCAATCCAGGCTGTCCTGCGTCACCTGCCAGAAATCGCAATGATCCCGCGCCACCGCGCGCAGCCAGGAATAGGCGAGCTGTTTCGCACGCCAATCGGCGGCCACCTGCTGCCAAACGGCCGCGAAACCATCGCGCCCCGGCACTTCGGCCAGAGACCGCGCCGCCGCCGCGACATCAAACAATGTGCCATAGGCATCGAACACACAGACCTCGAATTGCGCCATCATCGGCCCTCCCGCGCATCAGCCTGACACGGCGTGCAAAGCGCGGCAACGGCCTTTCATCTTGCCAGAAAAACCTCCGGGGTCAGCGACTTTTCCAACGGGAAAGTCGCGTAAGGGGGGAGCGCCCCCTGCGCCCCAAGCCAAAGGCGCGCAAGCGCCGACGCGCGGGAAATGAACCTGCGCCGAAGGCGCGCAATCGGATCAGAGGTTCTCGGGCTGCGGCATGCTCAACACATGGAAACCGCCATCCACGGTCACGATCTCGCCGGTGGTGCAAGCGCCGTAATCCGACGCCAGATAGACCGCCGTCCCGCCAACCGCTTCAAGCGTCGCGTTGCAGCGCAGCGGCGCGTTGGCCTCCGTCGCCTTGAACGTCTTGCGCGCGCCGCCAATCGCGGCACCAGCCAGCGTTTTCATCGGGCCCGGCGAGATCGCATTCACGCGGATGCCCTGCGGACCGAGGTCATTGGCCAGGTACCGCACCGACGCCTCAAGCGCCGCCTTGGCCACTCCCATGACGTTGTAAAACGGCGTCACCCGGTTCGAGCCCTGATACGTCAGCGTCAAAAGCGTGCCGCCATGGGGCATCAACTCCGCCGCGCGGCGTGAGACGTCGATGAAGGAATAGCAGCTGATCGTGAGCGAGTTCTTGAAATTGGCGCGCGTCGTGTTGGTAAACCGCCCGGTCAGTTCGCCCTTGTCGGAATAGGCGATGGCGTGGACGACGAAATCAAGACTGCCCCAGCGGTCTTTGAGGGCCGCGAAACAGGCGTCCATGCTGGCGTCATCATTGACGTCCACATCGACGAGAAAGTCGCTGTCGAGCGAGGCCGCGAGCGGCGCCACCCGCTTGCCGAATGCCTCTCCCTGATAGGAAAACGCCAATTCCGCGCCCTCCGCATGGAGCGCCTTGGCGATGCCCCAAGCGATCGAGCGATCATTGGCGACGCCCATCACAAGGCCGCGCTTGCCCTTCATCAAATCAGCCATCTCGCAGCCTCACTTCTCGAACCGGCTCAGGATCATGGAGCCGTTGGTGCCCCCGAACCCGAAGGAATTGGTCATCACACTGTCAAGGCCCGCGTTCTGGACATAGGCCGTTGCGATTTCTTCCGGCTTGAGCGCCGGATCGAGCGTTTCGACATTGATCGACGGCGTGATGAAATCACCATCGAGCATCAGAAGGCAGAACGCCGCTTCAAGCGCGCCCGCGGCCCCTTGCGCGTGACCTGTCATGCTTTTTGTCGAGGAAATAGGAGGTGTGGATCCGTCGCCAAACACGCGGCGCACGGCCTCGACCTCGCCCACATCGCCTACGGGCGTAGAGGTTCCGTGGGCGTTGATATAGCCGATCTTCCGATCCTCCGGCAGGGTTTGCAGCGCCAGGCGCATGGCGCGCTCGCCGCCCTCACCCGAGGGGGCGACCATGTCGTGCCCGTCCGAGGTTGCCGCAAAGCCGGTGACTTCGGCGTAGATCTTCGCGCCGCGCGCCACGGCGCGCTCCATCTCTTCCAGCACAAGGATTGCGCCGCCACCGCCAATGACAAAGCCATCGCGATCCGCATCGAACGCGCGGGAGGCGCGCTCGGGCGTGTCGTTGAACTTGGAGCTCATCGCCCCCATCGCGTCGAACAGGCACGACAGCGTCCAGTCGAGTTCTTCCGCGCCGCCCGCGAACATCACGTCCTGCTTGCCCATCATGATCTGCTCGGCCGCATTGCCGATACAGTGCAGGCTCGTGGAACAGGCCGAGGTGATCGAATAGTTGATCCCCTTGATCTTGTAGGCCGTCGCGAGGTTGGCCGAGATCGTGGACGACATGCACTTGGGCACCGCGAAGGGCCCGATCCTCTTGGTCGCGCCAGTCTTGAGTACGGTCTGATGGGCGGCGAACATCGCAGAAGTCGACGGCCCGCCGGAGCCCGCCACAAGGCCGGTGCGTTCGTTCACGACATCCGCCTCACTCAGGCCCGCATCGGCAATCGCCTGCCCCATCGCGATATGGGCATAGGCCGCGCCCGGCCCCATGAACCGCAGCGCGCGTTTGTCGACATGCTCGGACGTGTCGATCTTGAGCGTACCGGCGATCTGGCTACGGAAGCCATGCTCGGCCATCTCGGGCGAGGCCTCGATCCCGGACCGGCCCGCGCGCAAGCTGGACTCGACCTCTTCGGCATTGTTCCCGATGGGTGAGACGATCCCCAATCCCGTCACGACGACACGTTTCATTGCAGACCTCCGGTGCGACCCATGCAAACCTCCTTGACGTTTGCGCCCGTATCTAGGCCCGCGCCGCCCTGCGGTGCAACCCGTTAGCCACGGGTCCGGAAATGCAGATTGCTGTCGCGGCCCAACCCTCGGGTAAGGCACCAGAAGATGACGCAAAGGCTGATGACGAACCAGAGCCCGCCCCACATCAAGGTGGTCCCGCCGATTTCCTCGGCCAACATGCGTGCATCCGAGCGCAGGTATGAACGGCGGATGGTGTCGTCCCAGATATCGTAGGGCACGTAGATCAGGCTGCTCAGGCCAATGACCCGCAGGATCAGATCACAGATCTGCGCGCTGAAATAGCGCGACGCCGCGATCAGGGCGGCCCCCGTCAGCCCGCAGATCACAAGCGCGGGGATGTCACGCACATAGAGAAGCAGCGTCAGCAACATCACGCCTCCAATGCCACCGAGCACGAGTTTGTCCATCCGCCCACGCAAGGCGACAAGTAGAAGCGCAACACCAATCAGGAGCGAACCGAGATACCCCGCCGTCAGCGTCAAGACCCGCGATCCGCCCCGGGTCCAGACCTCGCCACCCTGCTGGAAGTTGACCGAGAGGCTTTCGACCGAGCCCCCAGTCAGGATCGCCATCAGCGCGTGGGAGAGTTCGTGGAAATAGACGACGAGGAATTTGAGCGGCAGGACCACGGGCGTGGACCAGAGGGCGAAGACGATGGCCGTGATCGCCAGGAGTTGCCAGTGGCCGCGGAGGTAGGTTCCCGCAGATCTCATAACGATCCCGCAATTTCAACGAAGCTCCGCGAGATCTGCTCAATTTCTGTTGCCATCAGGTGGGAATCTGCGGACCAGATCTCCGGCGTCATCCAATCAAGGTGCAGGGGAAGTGCCCCCGCGCAGAGGATTTCTGTCTGATCAGGTGTGAGTTCCCGCTCGATCAATTCCGAAATGCCCGAGACGCCCTGCATGGCCTCAATAGCCACGGGAAGGCCTGCGCCTTCCGCATCTTCGGGATACGCGGAACCCATCGCGTCGAGCTGTGCCAAGTCGTTTTCGCGATCGCCGCCGCATTGCCATTTGATCGCAAGTGGCAACAACACGGCCTCAAAACCGAAAAACCTATTCACTGCAGGGTTTTGCTGCGCTGCGACCCCGAAACTCGTGCCCATCAGCAAAACGGTTAAGAAGATCGAACGCGCATAGGACATCGTCGCCCCTCAACTCTCGCTCAGCGCCACCTTCATGTCCTTGACCTCGTAGATCACCTCGCCGTCGGCCTCGACGATGCCGTCGGCCACGCCCATGGTCAGGCGCCGGGTCTGGATCGCCTTGGTGAAATCGATCTTGTACGTCAGCATCATGCGGTCGGGCCGCACCATGCCTTTCAGCTTCACCTCGCCCACGCCAAGCGCGTAGCCGCGCCCCATCCAGCCGCGCCAGCCGAGGTTGAAACCGGTCAGCTGCCACAACCCGTCGAGGCCGAGGCAGCCCGGCATAATCGGGTTGCCGGGAAAGTGGCAATCAAAAAACCACAGCTCGGGCGTGATGTCGAACTCGGCCAGGACGTGGCCCTTGCCGTGCGCGCCACCGTCGCCTGAAATGTCGGTGATCCGGTCCATCATCAGCATCGGCGGTTCGGGCAGTTGCGCATTGCCCGGACCAAACAGCTCACCCCGCGCGCAGCGCAGCAGATCGTCCTTGTCGAAGCTCGTCGGATAGTCGGCCATGTGCCCCCCGGTCATTTGGTCGTTGCCGCCCGCAGGCGTCTCACCGTCTAACACTCGCCTCATTTCAGGTGCAAGGGTGGCTCGGGCGGCCGTCCCTGCACAAAAATGCATCGCCGCCAGCAGACCTTTGCAAACCGCGTCCATTGCGCCATATATAAAGCTGAAACGATCGAAAGCCCCGGGATCATGACCCCCGAAGTCCTTGAACGCTCAAAAAGCTGGCTCGGCCAGTCCGCGTTGCGCCCCACCCGGCAGCGGCTTGCGCTGGCGTCTTTGCTGGTGGGCGACGGGCAGGATCGGCACGTGACGGCCGAAGGTCTGCATGAGGCAGTGCTTGGCACCGGCGACCGGGTGTCGCTTGCGACGGTCTATAACACCCTGCGCGCGTTTTGCGACGCGGGCCTGATGCAGGAAGTCACGGTCGACGGCTCGCGCAGCTATTTTGACACGCGCATCGACGATCACCCGCATTTCTACCTGGAAGAAGATGGCGACCTGACGGATGCGCCGGCGGCGGAACTGGAGATCAAGACGCTCCCCTCGGTCCCCGAGGGCTACGAGATCGCGAAGGTCGACGTGGTGATCCGCCTGCGCAAGACCAGCTAGGCGGGTTGCACGGTCAGGGATTGGCAAAGGCCACACCCGCCCGATCCGACAGTGCGGCTGGAAAACGCGGTTTTCCCGGCGGAATGCGTGGAATTCCGATTGCGCCCGGACGCGCAGGCGGGCAAACGCCACCGCAACCCACGTTCTTCAAACGAAAGCCCGTCCCATGGACCTCCGCAATATCGCGATCATCGCGCACGTTGACCACGGCAAGACCACGCTGGTGGACGAACTCCTCAAGCAATCGGGCGCGTTCCGCGAAAACCAGGCCGTGGCCGAACGCGCGATGGACAGCAATGACCTGGAGCGCGAGCGCGGCATCACCATTTTCGCCAAGCCCACCTCGGTCGAATGGAAGGGCACGCGGATCAACATCGTCGACACGCCCGGCCACGCCGATTTCGGCGGTGAGGTCGAGCGCATCCTGTCGATGGTCGATGGGGTTGTGTTGCTGGTGGATGCTGCCGAAGGCCCGATGCCGCAGACGAAATTCGTGACCTCGAAGGCGCTGGCGCTGGGACTGCGGCCCATCGTGGTGCTCAACAAGGTCGACAAACCAGACGCGGAGCCGGACCGCGCGCTGGACGAAGTGTTTGATCTGTTTGCAAATCTTGACGCCAACGAAGATCAGCTCGACTTCCCGCACATGTATGCCTCCGGCCGGTCCGGTTGGGCCGATCACGACCTGGACGGCCCGCGCAAGGATCTTTCGGCGCTGTTCAACCTGATTGTGAACCACGTCGCGCCGCCCAAGCAGATCGCACGCCAGGACGAGGATTTCCGCATGCTGGCCACGACCCTCGGCGCGGACGCCTTTGTGGGGCGGCTGCTGACGGGGCGGGTGGAATCCGGGCGGCTGAAGGTGGGGCAAACGGTTCAGACCTTGTCGCGCCTTGGCGAAAAGGTCGAGCAGTTCCGCGTGACCCGCATTCAGGCGTTCCGTGGCCTTGCGCAGCAGGACATCGACGAGGCGCTGGCCGGTGACATCGTGAGCCTTGCGGGGATGTCGAAATCGACCGTGGCCGACACGATCTGTGCGCTGGCCGTGGATGACCCGCTGGAAGCACAACCCATTGATCCGCCTACGATTACGGTGACCTTCGGGATCAACGACAGCCCGCTTGCGGGCCGGGACGGCAAGAAGGTGCAAAGCCGCGTGATCCGCGAGCGCCTGATGAAAGAGGCAGAGAGCAACGTCGCGATCAAGATCTCCGACACGCCGGGCGGTGAGGCGTTCGAGGTTGCCGGACGTGGCGAATTGCAGATGGGCGTTCTGATCGAAAACATGCGGCGCGAGGGCTTCGAGCTTTCCATTTCGCGCCCGCAGGTCCTGTTCCGCGAGATCGATGGCGTGCGCTGCGAGCCGATCGAAGAGGTCACGATCGACGTCGATGACGATTATTCCGGCGCGGTGATCGAAAAGCTGACCGGCGCGCGCAAGGGCGAGCTGGCAGAGATGAAACCCGCCGGCGCGGGTAAGACGCGGATCATCGCGCATGTGCCTTCAAGGGGCCTGATCGGGTATCACGGCGAGTTCCTGACCGACACGCGCGGCACTGGCGTTTTGAACCGGGTGTTCCACGAATGGTCGCCTCACAAGGGGCCGATCCCGGGCCGCCGTCAGGGGGTTCTGATCTCGATGGAAAACGGCACGTCGGTGGCGTTCGCACTGTGGAACCTGGAAGATCGCGGCAAGATGTTCATCGGTGCGCAGGAACCGGTCTATACCGGCATGATCATCGGTGAGCATTCCCGCGACAACGACCTGGAAGTGAACCCGCTCAAAGGCAAGAAGCTCACGAACGTTCGTGCGTCCGGCACGGATGAGGCCGTGAAACTGACCACGCCGGTGACGATGTCGCTGGAGCAGGCGATTGCCTATATCGATGACGATGAACTGGTCGAAGTGACGCCCGCTGCCGTGCGCCTGCGCAAGCGGTATCTGGACCCCCACGAGCGCAAACGGCAGGCGCGGGCGGGATAAAAACGGGCCAAAAACGCGAAAAAGCCGCGGAGCGATCCGCGGCTTTTGTCATTTCATTTAGAGGGATGTCGTCAGAGCTCCTGCGTGGCACCGCCGAACAGATGATCCATGGTCAACGACGGCTGCGCACAGCCCGCCTCTCCTACGATCTTTGCGGGAACGCCTGCGACGGTCTTCATCGGCGGAACGGCCTCCAAGACAACAGATCCGGCTGCAATGCGCGAGCAATGGCCAACTTCGATATTGCCAAGCACCTTCGCGCCCGCCCCGATCAGGACTCCGTTGCCGATTTTCGGGTGGCGGTCTTCCTCTTCCTTGCCTGTCCCGCCAAGCGTCACGGAATGCAGCATGGAAACGTTGTCGCCCACGATCGCAGTTTCGCCGATGACGACGGAATGGGCGTGGTCGATCATGATCCCCTGACCCACCTGGGCGCCGGGATGGATGTCCACGCCGAAAACTTCGGAGACGCGCATTTGGATGAAATAGGCGAGGTCGCGCCGCCCCGTCCGCCATAACCAATGGCCGACACGATAGGCGGTGATGGCCTGGAACCCTTTGAAATACATCAACGGTTGCAAGAACCGATGGCAGGCCGGGTCGCGATCGAAAACGGCCACGATATCGGCACGCACCTGCGCACCGAGGGTCGGATCGGAGGCAAAGGCCTCGTCTGCGATCTCACGCAGCAATTGCTCGGACATCTCGGAAGACGCGAGTTTCTGCGCCACGCGGTACGCGAGGGCGTTTTCCAATGTGGGGTGGTGGAGCACGCAGGCATGCACCAGCCCGCCGAGCAATGGCTCGTCGGCGATGGCGCTTGATGCCTCGTCGGTGATCCGGCGCCAGACCGGATCAAGTTCGCTCACATGGGATTGCGTGCGGGCCATGGCTGGCCTCCTTTGCCTACCGTCCTGCCCAGAATAGGGCAGAGGCGGGCAAAGGTCCATGCAACGAAATCGTCAGAGATGTCAGCTCAGCTTACACTTCAGATTGGATCCGGCAGCATCAGCTCTGCGTAATGCGCCACAAGCCGGATCGCGCCACCCGCGAAGTTACCGCCCTGCGCCGTGATCTCAAGTGCTGTGGGCGACCAGAAAACCTGCGGCGCGCCTGGCCCGTTGACCCAGGAGTTCTGTGCAAGACCAAGGCCCGACCCAAACCGCTGCAACTCGTCCGTCACACCAAGATCCCAGCTGGTGGCGGCCCCGGTGATCGTCGTGATGACCCGGCCCGTGACACCATACGCAATTGAGCGTGCAGGAAAAAGGACGGGTGTGGTGACGCTGCTTCCGGCACTCAGGGTCACGTCGAGTTCGACCGAGCGCATCGCAAGCGACGCGCCATGGGGCGTCATTGTCACGGCCCCAACCCGCCACGCGGCCCCGTCAAAAATCGCCAAGGCCCCAGCATCCAGCACAACCGCCTGCCAGCCGCGCGACGGCGCGACAAACACCCATCCGCCGCCGGAGGCCAAGGCAACGTTGCCCTCTTGTCCGGCCCAGTCATTCACGGCGCCCGACGGCACGCCATAGGCCAACCCTTCGATGGCAGCGGGCGGCGTGGTCTCGGTCACGGAGGACAGGCGCAATTGCGTGATGCCGTCGAGACGGACCAGGGCCTCGTTCACCGTCACATGCTTTTGCGCCTGGGCGGGGGCCAACAGTGGAAGGGCCAGATTTGCGGTCTCATTCATTGATTTCGGTCCTTGCAAATGGCCCGGCTCCGAACCGTTCGGAGACTTGGGCAACCTCGATGAAGTAGCTGTTTTGCGTGCCGTCGGCGGCCCGCATCGCATCGGTGTAGGTGAACGCGGTCGTGGTCAGGATCTCTTCACGCCGGATTGCGCCAGCATCCAGAACCCGCAGGATGTACTGCTCGGACGCCTCTCCAAGCGGCACGTCCGTACCGTCCCAACTGTCCGCATCAATGCGCGAGCGGCGGATCCAATTGATCTGCCGTTCGCTTCCCGCTCGCGGCGCCCGCAGGTGAACCGGGCTGTAGGGGCGCAGGCCATTGCCTTGAAATGCAACAGTTTGTTCGGTGTAGCTGCCGTCATCCACAGCCCGCCGGGACGGCCCCACACGCCAGGTGCGCACCAGCCCACGCGCCGAGCTTGGTAGATCCACCTGACCAACCGCGGCATCCAACAGCACAAAAACAGACCCTTCGGGCCAGATCTCCGGCATGACCGCATCCGTGCCGAGTTGCCCCCGCAGGCGCATTGCGATGTCCCATGTGCCGGGCCCGATCAACGTGGCTTGGGAGAACTGGACCACTTCCCATACATCATCCTGGCCGGACCCGATCGCCGCAGCGTTGGCCCCCGCCAGAACGGAAGCCATTTCGGTCGATGACAGTGCGCCGGATTCAAGCTCAACCCGCAGGGCACCTGCACGATCCCAAAGTCCGGGTTTCTGTTTGAAAAGAGGGGTTTGCAACGTACCAATAATTGCCGATTGCTCCACGATCTTGTTGAGCGTGAAGCCATCGCTGCCAGGCGCGGAATAAACCGCGGCACTCCCGGGCCAAGGGTTCGCGGCCACGGCCAGATGTGGGGCATGTTCGACCTCATCCCCGGTCAGCAGCGGCAAATCCATGAACACAGGCGTGACCGGCAGCGGCGGCACGAACGGTTCCACCCGCACGGCGTCTTCCACATCATCCGAGGGGATGGCCGTCGATGGCTCGACCCGGGACGCCTCGATCTGGCGATACCCGCGATCTTCCACCCGGTCCACACGCCACGTGTGGCCATCTTCCGTGGCCACCAAAGCGCCCGCGCCCAACGCGCGGTCCGAGGGCGGCAACGCGAAGCGCAACGTGTCTTGCGCCACGCGCCCTTCCGCCAACCACCGTTCGGCCATCCCCTGCCCTTCTGCGCCAGTCAGCGCCAGCGGCAGATCCACATCATTCACCTGATCAGCCCCGTCGCCCGGGAACACGGCTTCTGCGACCTTATCACCATAGTTACTTTCCGCTTCGGCAAAGCCGATGCGAAGCCGCCCGACCGTTTCCGCCTCAGGCGCCCGGATCCGGGTAAAGCCCCCTTCCCCGTCGTCATCACGCGCGGTATCGGCTGCGGTGACCACTTTGGAAGGAACGTCCGGCATGGGGAGGAACACAAGCGTCCCATCCCGCTCCACCGCTTGAAACCCATAGGCCATCATCAACGATTGAAGCCGCGCGCGCGCTGTTTCGGTTTGAGCCGATACATGACCACGGACCAAGCCATGAAGTGCCGAAACATCGTAATGCGTGAGGCCCGCCCGCTCGCAAATGTCTGCCACGACCAGTTCAAGCGGCTGCGCATCCAGCCGTCCCGTCAGCCAATGACCTCGGGTCCAGTTTGCACCATCACTCCACAGGCTCAGCGTGTTCGGAAACGCGGGCCAAGGCCGCGCATCCCATGCCCAGGCGTGCGCCCTGCCCAGATCGAGCATTGGACCATCATATTGATCAGATTTCGGATTTCGCCCCTCTTCCGCCCAATAATCCATGACCGCACGTAGGTATTGCGCCTGGATCAGGTCGTCGCGCCGTCCATTGGAGAAGCGGGGAATGTCGCTTTCCGAAGACTTGGGGTCGAGGAATTTGTTCGGCTGGTTTGTGGCCTTGTCGATGGCGGCACAGCCGAACTCCGTAAACCAGACAGGCTTGGATTGCGGGACCCATTCCGTGGCGCGGTAAGGATACGGCGTCAGGGTGAGACCGTACAAAATGACATCTTCACCAGCCGTGGCGCTGAGGGGTCCAAACTGGCCCGAAATGTATCCGTCCGCGTCGAATTCGAATACCAGCCGCAGTTCGGTGATGCCATCACCGTTAGTGAAGACGTCATGCTCGTGAACAATCGCCCCTGAAGCGGCAAAATGCGGGCTCACATTGCCGCCCGTCGCCTCGACAATCACCGAGCCTGCCGGTCCGTTGAAACCCGCACGATAAGCCGCCGATGACCCCAATTGGAACACCAGCCGCGCCTCGTAGCGTTGGCCAAGCTCCACCGCATACGTGCCCGGCGCAGTGATCTGCGCATCCACGTTGCCACCGCTCGCAACACGCACCGGATCCGTTAGATACCGCCCATAGGCGCCGGTCTCGGCGGTCGACGTAGCACCGGCACCCTCCGACCAGCGGTCGGGCCGGCGTCCGTCGGCTAGCTCATTGCGAAGAACCGGGTCAAACCGGTCGACATGTTCATTGGACCACCAATTGCGCAGATCCTTGTAACGATAGATCCATGGCGTGCCCTGTCCGTCGGTGATCGGCTCACGCCGCTGCGCCGCGCGCGCCTCCGGCCCGGAATAGTAATAATCGTAGCCCTCTCCGCCCTCGATCTGGCTCTTGAGATGATCCAGCGCATGGATCGGCCCCTGCGCATGATCCAGATGATCTGTCCCGTCGCGCCAATCGGACAAGGGTACGTAATTGTCGATTGCGATGACATCGATGTTTTCATTTGCCCACAACGCATCGAGATGGAAGAAAACATCGCCCGTCCCATCCTGCGGCTGGTAGCCGAAATACTCCGACCAATCGGCTGCATAGGTGATCTTGGTGTCAGGCAGCAGAGCGCGCACTTCGGCGGCCAATGCAATCAGGTGATCAACAGCCGGGAAGCCATTTTCATCGCGCATCTGTGTCAGGCCACGCATCTCGGAACCGATGCAAAATGCCTCGACCCCACCGGCAGCAGCACAAAGGGCAGCAGCGTGCAGAATGAAACGCGAATATGTCCATTCGCTCGGGCCCGAGTAGCTCACAGCGTTCGACGACACGCCAAAGTCCGACGCCGTGACATTGCCGAAGAACGCCTCAACCGCCAATCGGTTCGCTTCCGTCCCATCCGGTGAGCCCGCCTTGCCAGGCGCGAGATCTCCCGTGATCCGTCCGCGCCAGGGGAGGACCGGTTGCTCCGCCGCACCCCATGGGTCGGGCAAGCCGTTGCCCTCCAACTGCTCCATCAGAAGAAAGGGGTAAAGCGTCACTTGTTGGCCACCATCGACAATCGCACGGATCGCCTCAATCACAGACGCATCGGCGGGCGTTCCACCGTAAATCGGCCGATCGTCCACACGCGCGATGACCTCCGCCGACGCACGACCTATGCCACCCGACCTCCAGGGCATCGGTTGGCCATCCACCTCACGTTGCTCGACCTTGGGCTGTACACTGCATTTGCCTGCACGCAAATCGTCGCCAAACCACGAATAGATCAACGAAAACGACTTCAGGTTCGGAAGGGTTTCCCGCGCCTGTTCAAGCGACTGCACGAAATCCGTGGTTCCACCCTCGGCGCTGACGTTCACCGCCTCGCCACGAGCCAAGCCGTAGCGCATCGCAACCGGCGTGGTCGCCAGGGCATATTCGCCAGTGCCGGGCATCAGAGCCAGCGCCTGAACTGCTTCGGCTGCGGACGGAACATGCGGCGCGGCAGGTTTGGCCGCGCGGACCACTTCAAAGGCGAATTGCGGCACGCGGTTGCCGAACGCAGTCAGGTCAAGATCTTCGAACACGACATATGCGGTGCCGCGATACGCCGGCACTTCTCCTTCGCCCTCGATCGCCTCCATCAATGGATCAGGAAGCTGATCGTCCGATCCCTTGTAGAGCCTCCAGGTCACGCTCTCACGGTCGATCTCCACACCATCCGCCCAAACGCGGCCAACACGCGAAATCTCACCTTCGCAAAGGGCGACAGCAAGGCTGATGGAATAGGAATAGGTGGTGGTCTTCGGCTTGGGAGGTGCGCCTTTACCGCCGCCGGTCGTGGTTTGCTGCTCCAGAAATTGCGTCGACCAAATTACGTGCCCACCCAGACGCATACGCCCGTAAAGCGCCGCAATCGGGGCACCTTCCCCGGCGCCGGTAATGCGCAGCCGGTCAGTGCGCCCGGTCTCGACCGGAGCGCTTCCGGTGCCCAGAAGTCTCTGATCGATCACCCGGCCAAGGGTCGCGCCAGCGGCACGGCCAAGAACGGCCCCGGTCATGCCCAGAATGGGGGCCTGCACGAGGCCACCCACCGCGGCGCCCGCGGCGGAAAGAAGGATGGTTGCCATCGGTTGGGTCCTTTACTTGGCCGAAGCCGCGTCTTGTGTGGGGGGCGGAAACGAGAACCGCGCTGCCACGCGTCGTGCCCAAGGGCGGGTCAGGACGCTCTCCGTGACGTCACGCCCGGAATAAGCGTGGATAAATCGCGGGATTGGGCCGACTTCCGACTGGATACCCACATGTTTGGCCACTGCACTTGCGCGCATCCGAAAGATCACGACGTCACCCAGCGCGGCTTCACCCCGGGGCTTCTCAAGCAGATGCGCACGCGCCGCTTCCAGCAGGCGCTCCTCCCCCGACACTTCCGACCAATCGTTGGTGTAGGCCGGAACAGGCGCGGGCAGCGGGCCATGTATCTCACGCCAGACCCCCAAAAGAAGGCCCAGGCAATCGCAGCCCGCGCCCTTGCACGACGCCTGATGGACGTAGGGCGTGCCAAGCCAGGTCCGGGCGGTGTCGACAACCGTGCTCATCGCCGCGAACTTCCGTCACGGGCCGACATTCGTGTCGGATGCGCCATCTGCCAATCCTCGTCCGGGATGTCCGGGAAACCACGATAATTCATCAGGTTGTCAAACTTCAGCCGACAGCTCGACATGCGTTTGTCGCACCCCGCGGCCAGTCGGACCATATCGCCAGCGGCCACGTCCGCCCGAAGGGTATCCCACAGCTCGACGGTACGAAGTGTGCCGTTGACACGGTCCAGCTTCACCGCTCCGGACAACCCCTCCGCCACGCCGGTAAGCACACGCATTTGCCCGCGCTCGAACCACCGCGGCGTGAACCCGGTGAGCCCGTCAAAGGTGAACATCCGCCCATCTGTCGTGGTGATCTGCGCCTCGGTCACATAACCAGGCTGATTCAGGTCAAATCCGCAATCGGCATCCCCCAAGACCGCGGGACACGACCGTTGGAACACGCGTCCAGTGGGGACGTTTAACCTCTCGGCAAGTCCACGCAATTCGGCTGAAAAACCGCCATTTGCCCGTGTGATCTCGCCAAATGAGCCACGGAATTGCAGCACCCGGTTCTCGGGCTCATCCCATTGCACCAACCATGCCTCGACCTCCGCCCCGTCAAACCGGCCCGCAAAGATGTCCTCTTCCGTGATCGAAGCATCGCTCAACGCCCCTACGGCCTCGGTGTTGTCCACCGAAAGGCCCGTCGTCTGGCTGAGCGCCGCTGCGCTGAGCCCGGTGCCCGCACGAAACATCGTACCCTCAAATTCAAGGTCGCAATCGTGATCTGTGAAGCCGTAGCTCCTCCCATCCGAACGCGTCACACGCCAACACCTCGAAATGGCCGTGGTGCCGGACTCCAGATGCTCATCAAGGGCTTGAACGCTCATATCCGGATCTCCACGATCGGCACATTCGGCACCTCACCGGCTTGAAAAGAGGATACGGATGTCTGGATGCTGTCGGTGTCGAACCGTACCGGCACGTCGAATTCAAACCCTGCCGTTACTTCGGCGTCCGCAGGTGGCGCATCCACAAAGGTGATCTCGCCGCTGGCGTAATCGACATCAAAATGCACGCCCGCGATCTGCTCATCGACGGACACACCGGCCAGCACTGTGCCCTCCACCGGTTTCGAAATCGGTCTTTCATAGGTGTTTGGGCCGGATTGATAGTTTTTCTTAAGCTGAAACGTTTTCGTTTCACCATCCCCCATTCCGATCACCTGATCACGGAAGCCTGGCGTGCCAGAGGGTTTCGTCGTTTTGAAATCCGACCAATCCTTCCAGCGGAAACCATGAAGCTGTCCGCGCCGTGCCTCAAAAAAGTCGATCAGCACGGAAATATCGTCGAGAGAGCGCATCGCGACGCCCGCATCATAGCGCCGGCGCGAATGCGCCCAGGGCGTATTGCGTTCTTCGTGGCCGTTGGTCAGAGCCACCACATCCGTGCGTCGTTCAGGCCCGCCAACCGATCCGAAGCTCAGGTTGGTGGGAAAGCGAACCTCATGAAATCCCATGTTCTTTCTCCCTCAACGATTGCGCTGGCCGCGGGCCAAGGCACGCTGCATTTCAGCGGCGACCTGGCTCGAGGAGCGTCGGAATCCCTGCACATCAGGCGTTGTGATGTTCATGGTGACGCTCACGGAACCGCCACCACCGGCAGCAGCCACCCCCAATTTGCCGTCCGCACCGCGACGCAACGGCATGATCGCCTCCGGCCCGGCTTCCCCCATCAGACCAGTGCCCCCACGCATCGGAAAGGTCGTCGGCCCGCTGACCACACCGCCCCGCGCGAAGGGCATCACCCGCCCCTGGCTGATCGCACCGCCATTCTCAAACGGAAGAATACCGCTCAAAAGTCCGTTCATGCCGTTCGAAATCGCCGAACCCAACGCACCTTGAACGGGTCGCATCGCGGTATTGTAAGCGGCATCGACCATCGAGGTTGCCACACTGCGCAAGGCATCCGACAGTCGCATACCGTCAAAGACCACACCATCAAATGCTCTTCGCAGCCCGCCGCCAATCGCGCGGCTCATCGAGTTTACTTCGCGACCCGTGTAAAGCATCGCGCCCTGCATCTCGCGCAGCTCGCCCTGAAACGCTGCCGCCATCGAGGTCGCCCCTGCAAGGCTTTGTTCCAATTCGGCAATTTCGCTGTCAAACCGACCAAGCGTGTCATCCATCTCTGTCATGTCCATCCTCGTCCTTCGTGTCAGGGAAGCGCGCTAAATGTGCTTCAAACGCATCACGCCGCAAAGGCGCGGCCCCGCTCTCGGGGCCGAGCAAGATCAGAAATTCCGACGGGGTCAGCGCCCAAAACTCGGCGGGGTTCAATCCAAGGCCGTGGAACGCCACACGCATCAACGCGGGCCAGTCAAAGCCCTTTGCGCCGCTCATTGCTGTGGCCGGAAGGCCAGCATCAGAAGCCGTGCAGCAACCCTCGCGGCCTCTAGAACGCCCCCTTCAATCTCGGCGTGGAGAAGATCTTCGAGATCACCCTGCCAGCCTCCTCCGCGCAGGCCCGCACAGACCAAGGCCAGCACATCCGCCGACTTCAGCGCCTCGCCTTCGAACCGACTGACCATTTCAGTCAAGGAACCGGCCCCAAGGCGCGCTTCCAATTCGGCCAATGCGCCAAGGGTCAATTTCGCCACATGGCGCTGGCCATCGACAACCAACGCCACCTCCCCGGTCCATGGGTTGGCCATGGCTTAGGCCGCGGTGAACGTCAGCGCGCCCGCAGACGCCATGGAGACCTCGTAGGTCGCCTCGCCGTCATGTGTGCCCGCATATTCGATGGACGTGATCTGAAACGCGCCTTCCACCACCCCGAAATCGGGTATGACAACCTGAAAGTCGGGCATTTCGCCCTGAAAGAAGATGTCGCGCGCCCGCTCGTCGGTGGAGCTGTCGCGGAAGATGCCCGAACCGCTGATCGCGGCTGATTTCACACCACCACCGCGCAGCAGCTCACGCCATCCTCCGGTAGATTCCAGGCTGGTCACATCCACGCTTTCGGAATTGAACGAAAGGCGACTGGCACGCAGGCCCGCCATCGTCTCGAATACGCCATTTCCATCCATGTCGACCTTCACAAGAAGATCCTTACCGCTTTGTGCCGTCATTGGGCTTCTCCAGTATTGTCAATGAGTTGCGAGTCGACCTTCAGGCGTCGCTCGTATCGATCCGGGCACGAAACCAGACCTCGATTTCGCGCGTGTCCGCGACCCGACGGGCCCGCGCCCGAAGGAAATTCAATGCCGTCAACGAGCCGCGCGTGAGGCTCAAATCGGCATCGATCAAAGCGTCCGAAATGGCGGCTGCGATCTGCTTGGCCGCATGGTATCCGGCGGCATCCGTCACAATCGTGACTGGGAAATCATGCACCGCGCCCGACCCAGTTTTATCCGACGCATCGCGCACCCGCTCGGCACCGAGGCGGATGTAGGTCGACGGCACTGGTCCCGCAGGCAATGCGTCGTAAATCGCGCCATCTGCCATACCCGAGACCTCCGCATCGGCGACCAACGCGCTGTAGACGGCAGCCTGCAGGGCGGCTGTTGCGGCATAGCTCATGCGCCAACCTCCTCTTTGACGAAACACACCAGGTAGTGCCCGGCCGCTTCGGCCTCGGTCACCGCTTCGATGTGATAGATCCGTTCACCATCGCGAAACCGCATGTCCGCGCGCGGACGGCTCGGGGCCCCTTGCGGAGCCGCACGAACGGTGACCTTGAGCTTGAGCTCCGACGCCTCCGCCTCACGGCCCGACCCACGGGCCAACACTTCACCCCAGATGATACCAAGCGGCGCCCAGGTCTCTGAAAACCCGCCCGCACCGTCGTCCACGCGCCCCGGCGCTTCGAGGATCAGCTTTCGATTGATCTGAGGAACCTTCATGCCGATGCCCCAAGACGCAGCTGCCGATACGGCTCGATCAGACCCATAACATGTGGGGACATCTGCCGCGGCGCATGGGCCTGCAAATTGTAAAACTCCGCCGCCAAGGCCAGCAGTCCATGCTTCAGATCTGCTGGCACGCCGTCCCAATCCGCACTGAAGCCGGCGGTGAATGTCATTTCAAGTGACCCACCAATACCAGGTGAAGGAAGGCTCCCGCGGGTCGCCACCAGACGCGGGCGATGCCCATCGGGCTGAACAGCATAGCTATCGGCGTCGATGGTTTGCGCTGTTCCATCGCGCGCGATCATCGTGATCGAGTCAATCTGCGCCACCGGTGCAATCGGCAGGGCATGACTGCCCTCACTCGACCACCCCAGCAGCGTCAATACGAATTGGCGCTGGAACAAGGCCTTCCCAATCCTCGCTTCAATCGCTGCAAGCGCCGAACGCAGGCAGCTTTCCAATTGCGCATTCTGGCTGCCGTCATCCGCGAACCAGGAGGACAGGCGCAGGTGCTCCGACAGCGCATCAATCGGCAAGACGGCGGCAGGCACGGAGGTCAATTCGACCATCATCATGTTGAATTCTCCGGGTAAAGTTTGGTGGAAAGTTGTTGGGGCGTGGCGCCGACCTCCGCGCTGCTCATGCGGAGAGACGCGCAGCTGGACCCGCAAAGGCCCGCGTTCCACGCCCCGTCCGACCCGGATTACACGCCGGGTCGGATTGGGTCAGACCTCGATCAGGAGGTGCCGAATTTCATCAGCTTGATCGCACCGAAGTCCGTCACATCACCGCCAACGCGCTTGGTGGCATAGAACAGAACGTGGGGCTTGGCCGAGAACGGGTCGCGCAGCACGCGCAGATCGGGGCGTTCCGCGATGGTGTAGCCCGAACCGAAATCACCAAAAGCAATCGCCATCGCGTCGGTCGCGATGTCCGGCATGTCTTCGGCAATCAGAACCGGATACCCCATCAGCCGAGCAGGCTCACCAGCCGCAAGACCATCGGACCACAAGAAACGGCCGTCGGCATCCTTCATCTTGCGCACGGCGCCAGCGGTCTTCGAATTCATCACGAAGGTCGCATTGGCGCGGTATTGGGCGCCCAACGAATACACCAGGTCCACAATCGCATCGGACGCGTTGGTTGCGTCAAAATCACCGTCCGTCCCGGTGGCGACGTAACCCAGGTTGCCCCAGCTCCAGCTGTCGTTGTCGACGGTCGGATGGCTCAACATGCCCGTGGGCTTGCCCGACCCGTCACCGTTGACGAAGCTGTCGGCTTCGGCGCGGGCGAACTTGTCGGCGATGCGACCGGCAAGCCAGCCCTCGATGTCGAATGCGCTGTCATCCAGCAGCCGCTGCGATGCCTTGGGCAGGGCCGACAGCTCGTGCAAGGCGATCGAAATACGCTCGATCTGCGGCGTATCCGTTTCGCCAGTGCTGGCGACCTCATCGGCCCAACCTGCGCCGGTATCGGCGGAGTCGATCAATACGTCGAACGAAGACGCTTCGACCTGAACGACATTGGCAACCGAACGAAGCGAAGAGGAAGACCGCAGCACCGACTGGATCATCTCGGAAGTCTGCGGGTCGACAAGGTAGCCGCCTTCGGCATTCACGGCGGTGTTCATCGCCTTGCCTTCAAGCTCCAGGCCACGCAGGCCGTCATCATCGCCACACTGAAGGTAGGTCTTCAGCGCCAGTTTGTGGGGCGCTTGGCCGTCGATCTCGGTCGACAGAGCCGGACGTGCGAAGGTGTTCGTTTTGGTATTCAGCATCGTGATACGCTCTTCCTGCTTTTGAAGCTTTGCATTCATGTCGTCTTGAAATTGGTTGAATTCACTCAAGAATCCGCCGATCGCGGTCTTGACTTCAGCCATGGGGGCGCGGTCCGCGCCCCCGTCATGGGTCTCGGTCATGAGAATTCCCTTCTGGTTGAATTTGGGCCTGCTGGCCCTCTCGATCAGCGGGCCTTGCGCGCCGCCAGGGTGCGGCGGGCGTCGTTGAACACCTGCGCCAGGTCGTGCAACGCCTCGGACTTGCCCTCATGGGATCCGACACGCGCCTCGGGAAGCATTGGAAAGGTCACAAGCGAGACCTCCCAAAGTTCCACCTCGTTCAGGAGCCTCCGGCCCCTGTCGTCTTTGCTCGCCTTCACCGTTCGGTAGCCGATGGATAGACCGTCAATCGCGCCCGCCCGGGTCAGCGCCGCCGCTTCACGCGCGCGCGCCACATCCTCCAGCAAGCGGCCCTTGACGTAGAGCCCTTTCGTGTCTTCTCGAACCTCGTCCCAGATGCCGATGGGCTCGCGCGGATCATGCTGCCAAAGCATCTTGACTGCGCGGCCAGAGGCCAAGGACCCCTTGTAGGCCCCGGGCTGTACGACATCACCACCTTGGTCGACAGAGCCAAAGAACGAAGCATAGCCTTCGATCACATGGTCCTCGCCCAAGGTCAGCTCATCGTTGAAGCGGTGGAATTTTACCTCCAGGCCGCTGTCTGAATATCCCTGCATGTCAGGCTCCTATCCGCCGATGTTGAGGTTCAAGAGTTGATTGATACCCTGCGCCATGATCACTGAGACGACGCCGAAAACCGCCAACCACAGGCGTTTTTCCAAACGCGTCAGCGCCATCTCAATGCCTTCAAGCCGAAAGGTCAGCGCGGCCCATCGTTCCTGCATGACGCGCTCGTTCGCTTCGATCTTGGCATTGGCCGCATCGAATGGCGCGTACAGGTAGCGAGATCCGCCGATGTCCTTGGCCTCACTCATCGGGCTTTTCCGGCAGCCCCAACATCCGGCGCTTTTCACCGTCCGTGAGGAAGCTGGCCTCCGAAACGCGCCGCCACGCCGCCTCGCGTTCAGCCGCCAGGGCCGGCACCCCGTCAAGGTCAGGCGTGATCTCGATGACGTCGCCCGCCAGTCCCGACACCCAATGCGACAACGACGCCCAGACCCGGCTCGCCAAGGGCAGAACCGTCAGCCGATAAAAGGCCCGGTTCGCCTCGGCGTAGTTGGCGTAGGTCGCGTCACCCGGAATGCCCAACAACATCGGCGGCACGCCAAAGGCCAACGCGATGTCGCGCGCGGCCGCCTCCTTGGTCTTCTGAAACTCCATATCCGACGGCGAAAAGCCCATCGGTTTCCAATCCAGGCCGCCTTCCAGAAGCATCGGCCGACCCGCATTGCGCGCGCCCTGATGGTGGCTTTCCAATTCCATCTGAAGGCGGTCGAATTGGTCCTGGCTCATCGTGCCAGCGCCCTCCAACCCATTGTAAACAATGGCACCCGAAGGCCGTGCCGCATTGTCGAGCAACCCCTTCGCCCACCGTGCCGACGCGTTGTGGACATCAATGGCTGTCGCCGCCGCCTGGATCGGTGCAAGGCCGTGGTGATCATCTTGCGGGTGGAAGTTGCGGATATGGCAGATCAATTCCGCCGGGAAGCGGTGCTTGCGGGTGCCGACCGTGTAATCATACGCCTTGGGCCAGCCATCCGCACCGGGGATCAGGCTCATCCGTTCCGAGCGCAACACATGCAACTCCGCCGGATACCCGACCTCGGGCTGAACCGCCTCCACATAGGCATTGCCCGACAGCATCAGCTGCGCAAACGCCGCCTCCAGAAGGTCCGCCCGCGTCTGCCCGCCGTTGGGTCGCGACAAAAGCATCAGCGCCGGATGCGTGTCATAGCGCCGCTCTGCGTCCTTGCAGATCACCGGCAAGGACGCCGCGGCCTCTGAGATGATCTTCACCGCCCGGTAGCCGACCGGATTGCCCAGAAAACCGTTCTTCGTCAGGGAGCCCGCATCGCGCGGGCTCCAAACCACACGGCCCGAGGACGCGCCCCAAACCGCCACTTTCGCGCTGGCAGAGGCTTTGACCTCGGGCACGTTCACGGGTGATTTCTTCAAGAAACCCAATACCATATGAGCCTCTCCTTAAAGCACACGACTGTAGATCCGGCTGGCCGGACCACGGGGCGATTGCCCAAATTTCAAAGGTTGCGAATACCGGGGTTCAGGCGCTGCTTCGCAGGCGCGATCATCCCCTCATGCAGCGCCCAGACCAACGCATCGACCCGGTCCGGAGAGCCTTGGCCCTCGTACCCCGTCAACGCCATCTTGCACATTTCGTCTTCCAACTCCGACAATACACCCAGGTGGCGAATGCGCCCCTGTTCGTAGAGCGCCGCCACCGGTTCGGCCCGCGCGACCTTGCCAACCGAGGCCCGAACCTCGCGGAAGTTGATCGCTGGATCGACCAGGCGAACAGTGTCCGTCACCAATTGCCCGCCCTGGTTCACCTCGCCCACCATCCGGCTTGCGCCGTGGCGATGATAGGCTGCAACGGCGACCTCCGCCCATTGCTTCGGCGAGACACCCTGAACCGAGCAATCCTCGATCACCACGGCTTCCCATCGGTTCGGATCACCGGCCTCGACGATCCCGACCACAACGATCCCGCAAGCATCCGAGCCCTTGTGGCCCGTCACCGGCGGATCAACCGCAACGATCACCCGCATCCGGTCGGGCAATTCGTGCACGCGCTGCGCGTCAATCCCGGCCCGCGTCCACAGCGCGTTCTCGACATCGTCCAGAAGGACGCCGTCCAATTCCTGCCGGCCCAGCCGCTGATCGCCGTAGCGCGCCCGCACCTCCGTCAGGAACGAATCCGCCAGATACGCACGATTCGCCTCCGTCGGTGCATGGGTATGCGCCACATCCTGACGCGCCAGCAACTCCTTCAAAACGCTCACATTTCGCGGCGTCGTCGTTACGATCTGCTGCGGGTGTTTGCCCAGCCGCAGACCGAATTGCAGCATATCCCACGTCTCCTGCGCCTTGGGCCATTTCGCCAGCTCATCCGACCACGCCAGATCGAATTGCGGGCCCCGAAGTGCCTCTGGGTCATGCGCCGAATAAAGCCGGGCCTCCGCGCCATTGGGCCAGACCAGCATCCGCTCGCCCGACACCCAACGCGGAACCCTGTCGGGCGGAGAGCAGGCAATCAACCCACTCTCCCCCTTCACCATCACCGCCAGCGCCTGATCATAGGTTTCCCCCACCAAGGCCACGCGCCGGGCCCGGCCGGGGGCTTCGGACGTGTCGCCCTCCACCATCGACCGGACCCACTCGGCACCTGCGCGGGTCTTGCCCGCGCCCCGTCCGCCCATGACAACCCAGGTCGTCCAATCCCCTTCCGGCGGCAATTGGTGCGGCAAGGCCCAGAACTCAAAAAGCCAGGGCAGCGCCGCAAGGGCATTGTCACTGAGGCTCTCCAGAAACGCCTGCTCCTGCTCCGGCGTCGCGGAGGCAAGCAAGCCGGAGGCTGATTTCAGATCTGGCGTCCCCGAGGTCGAGTTGGCCAGCGCCGCTATTTCCGAACCGTTTGCTTCCTGCCTCATTGGCCTTCTCCCGCATATTCATCGCCAGCAGATACGCGCCGTTCATTTGACGAACGGCCTTGCTGACATCATCGTCTCCTACCCACGGTTCGGCCTTGAGCTTCGCACAGCTCTCGCGCAGAACTTCGACTGCCGTGTCGAAGGCATCCTGCGCTTGCTCTGCAAACAGCTCACTGCGTTCCGTTTCCGGAGTTGTCGTTTCGGTTGTATGTTCCATAGTGTTGTCCCCGTGTCCTCGAAAGTCCCTCGGGCACGAGCAGCATGCAGGTGGTTATTCTTGTCCCGACGGTGTCTTGCGACCCCGGCTCACACGGCACAAAAAAACGACCTCGGAGGGGGTGCCTCCGGGCCGTTGACCCACATATTCCAGCTTGCCTAAAGAGGTGCCATGGAGCGCTCGATGGGTCAAGAAGTTTTGTCTTTTCAAACGGTTAACGCCACCAACGCGCGCTAAGAAAAAATTAACCGACGCGCTGATTTTCCCTGAAAATCAAGGGGCACACGGCGCGCCAAACCGTGTACTACGCCGCGCGCAGGTCACCGAATTGGAAAATCAAACCTGCACGAGCCTCGCGCTATCCCGGCACGACTGCAACCCGAGGGCGCCGTTGATCAGACGTAACCGCTGGTTGACGCCCGCAATGGCCCGGTCCGCGCCATTAATTCCCGTTGTTGCGTTCCGCTTCGATCTCGCGCCACCGCGCAACATTGCGGTTGTGCTCTTCGAGCGTCACCGAGAAGGCGTGGCCGCCCGTGCCATCCGCCACGAAGAAGATGTACTCGCTGTCATCGGGGTTCAGCGCCGCGTTGATGGCGTCCGCGCCGGGGTTTGCAATCGGGGTCGGCGGCAAGCCGTCGATCACATAGGTGTTCCAGGGCGTCTCGCCGCGCAGCTCCGATTGCCGCAGGCCACGCCCGAGAATCCCGCGCCCGTTGGTGACCCCGTAGATCACCGTCGGGTCCGTCTGCAGGCGCATGCCGACATTCAAACGGTTGGTAAACACCGACGCCACCAGACCCCGCTCTTCAGCGACGCTGGTCTCTTTTTCGATGATCGATGCAAGGATCAACGCCTCTTCCGGCGTACTGATCGGCAGATCCTCCGCCCGGTTCTCCCAGGCCTCCGCAAGGATCTGCTCCTGCGCGTCGCGCATCTCGGCAATCAATTCCAGACGGTCTTCGCCCCGGCTGACCTCGATCGTGGCCGGCGCCAATGTGCCTTCCGCCGGAATATCGGGCACCTCACCACTCAGGAAATCCGCCGCCAAAAGCCCCTGCACCACCTGCCAACTCGTCAGTCCTTCGGGGATCACAAGCCGGTAAATCATCGGAACTTCCGCTTCGACCAACTCGGAATAGGCCTCCGGAACACCTTCCTCATAGGAAAAGCGCACGATCTCTTCGACCTCGCCCGTGCCCGGCACCCGCTCGCTCAGGCGCAACTGACCGGTGCCCGAATTCCGCAACACATAGGTCGCGCGATAGCGAAACGACGAGGGCCCACCGGCGGTCACGATATCCAGCACCTCATCCATCGTCGCCGAGGCCGGGATTTCGTAATTGCCGAACCGAAGATCGCCGGATCGATCCAATGCGCGAACGCCGACACGAAAAATGGCCGCCGACCGGATAACCCCGGCCTCCTCCAACCGCTCGGACACCCCGCGCAGCGTATCGCCCTGCTCCACCTCGAAAAACGCCGCTGTCTCCAGCGGCCCGCTCGTATCCCACTGGCTCCGCCCCCAGCCAAGCGCTGCCGCCGCCGCAATCAATGCCACGATCAGAAAGGACATGCCGTTGGCGGCGATGTGTTTCCACATGGCGGTTTACTCCACCTCGCCCATGATCAGGCAGGCATTGGTGCCCCCAAACCCGAAGGAATTGGATTGCGCGATGCGGATCTTCCCCTCCTGCTTGGCATTGGCACACAGGTTGATCTGCGTCTCGGCAGCGGGGGTATCAAGGTTGATCGTCGGCGGGGCCACATTGTCCCGGATCGCCAGGATCGAGAAAATAGCCTCAATCGCACCAGCCGCACCCAACAAATGCCCCGTCATCGATTTGGTCGACGACATGCGCAGGTTCTTCGCATGATCCCCCATCAGCCGCTCCACCGCACCCAGCTCGATCGTATCGGCCATCGTCGAGGTGCCATGCGCATTCACGTAGTCAATGTCCGACGGCTGCAACCCGGCCCGTTTCAACGCCGCGCGCATCGCCCGTTCCGCGCCCTCATGGTCGGGCGGCGGCGCGGTGATGTGATACGCATCGCCCGACAGGCCATAGCCCAGAATTTCGGCATAAATCTTAGCACCGCGCGCCTTGGCATGTTCATATTCTTCCAGAACAACCATGCCCGCGCCTTCGCCCATCACGAACCCATCGCTATCGGCATCCCACGGACGGCTGGCCGCCGTTGGGTCATCGGCGCGCTTGGTGCTCAAAGCCTTGCACGCATTGAACCCGGCAATTCCGATGGCGCAGATCGGGCTCTCCGCCCCGCCCGCGATCATCACATCGGCATCATCCAGCGCGATCAACCGCGCCGCATCCCCGATGGCATGCGCCCCTGTCGAACACGCCGTCACCACCGAATGGTTCGGCCCCTTGTAGCCATAGCGGATCGAGACCTGACCCGAGATCAGGTTGATCAATGCGCCAGGCACAAAGAACGGCGACACCCGCCGTGGCCCACGCTCGTTCAACACGATCGACGTATCGGCAATCGACGACAATCCGCCGATCCCCGCCCCGATGAGGCACCCGGTGCGCTCAAGGCTTTCGGTTTCTTCCGGTGTCCAGCCCGCGTCGGCAATCGCCTGATCCGCCGCCGCGACACCGTACAGAATGAAATCATCGACCTTGCGCTGTTCCTTCGGCTCCATCCAATCGTCGGCATTGAAGGTGCCATCCGATCCATCGCCATGCGGGATTTCGCAGGCATAGGTCGTCCCGAAGCCTTCGGGGTCAAACCGTGTGATCGGCCCGGCGCCCGATTGTCCGGCCAGAATCCGGCTCCACGTTGCTTCGACACCACATGCCAGGGGCGTCACCAGCCCCAAACCTGTCACAACCACTCGACGCATGTTTCTGCCCCCGCGATTTTCGTTGCGCCCCAGATACCGGAAACCGCCATCGGGGCGCAATCCCCGCTGACGCCACCGGCAAAGCCCCGCCTTGCGCGATCTTGTGAAAGGCACGGCTCAACGACCTGCGCCCGCCCCTTTCAAACGAAAAAGCGGCGGCCGGATGGTTCCGTGCCGCCGCCAAATCGTGATCTTGAAGACCTTACTGGGCTTCTTTGATGAACTTCACCGCGTCGCCGAAGGTCTGGATCGTTTCCGCCGCATCATCGGGGATCTCGATGCCGAACTCTTCCTCGAACGCCATGACCAACTCGACCGTGTCGAGCGAATCCGCGCCAAGATCGTCGATGAACGACGCGGCCTCGGTCACCTTGTCTTCTTCAACGCTCAGGTGCTCAACAACGATCTTTTTCACGCGGTCTGCGATGTCGCTCATTTTCAGGTCCTCATGGTCTTTCAGGGTTGAACCCCACCTGGGGCGCGCCCTTGTTTCAGTACAGCCATATCGGCCGCTCATAGTGCCGAAAGACACACCCAACAGGTGGTCAGGCCCAACCGGTGGACAAAGCCCCCCGGCCATTCTCGCGCCGCCTATAGCATATGTTTCGCCCATGTCCATGCCTTGCGCGCCGCTTTGTTACGCAGCGGAAACCGCGTTACAGCATCGCCATACCACCGTTCACATGCAGCGTCGTTCCCGTAAGGTAACCCGCCTCGGCACTTGCCAAAAACGCCGTTGCTGCCGCGATTTCCTCGGGCGTGCCCATCCGACCCGCCGGGATTTGCGTCAGAATCTTGGATTTCTGTTCGTCGGTCAGCTTCTCGGTCATCGCCGTCTCGATGAACCCAGGCGCCACGCAGTTCACCGTGATCCCGCGACTCGCCACCTCATAGGCCAGCGATTTCGACATCCCCACCATCCCGGCCTTTGAGGCCGCGTAATTGCCCTGCCCCGGATTGCCAGTGGCCCCGACCACGCTCGAGATGTTGATGATCCGGCCCCAGCGCGCCTTCATCATGCCCCGCAATGCCCCCCGGCACAGCCGCATGGTCGACGTCAGGTTCACATCCAGAACGCTCTGCCATTCTTCATCTGACATCCGCATGAACAGGTTGTCACGCGTGATGCCTGCGTTGTTGACCAGGATATCCAGCGATCCCATCACCGCGGCCGCCTCTTTCGGCAATGCGTCCACCGCGTCGGCGTCACTGAGGTTGCACGGCAGCACATGGACCCGCCCGCCCAGCTCCGCCGCCAGGCTTTCCAGCGGCTCGACCCGGGTGCCAGACAGGCCAACCGTCGCGCCCTGCGCATGCAAGGCCCGCGCGATCGCCGCGCCGATGCCACCCGATGCACCCGTCACCAGCGCCGCTTTACCCGTTAGATCGCTCATGTCAGTTCCCTTCCCTTGTCACGGTCGTAGATCCGCGCCGGTTCTATCCGTTGATCGCCGCCGCCGCCGCGCGCACGTCATCCGGCTTGCCCACCGGGGCGGTCGTGGCACTGCGCTCGATCCGCTTGATCATACCCGAGAGCGCCTTGCCCGCACCGACCTCGTAGAAGTCCGTCACCCCTTCGGCGGCCATCCACGCCACGCTTTCGCGCCAGCGCACGCGCCCCGTGACCTGATCCACCAGGTTGTTACGAATGATCATGGCCGAGCTCTCGGCCCGCGCGATCACATTTCCAACCAGTGGCGTCACCGGCGCAGACAGATCCACGCGGCTCAACGCGTCGGCCATCACATCGGCGGCGGGTTGCATCAATGCGCAATGGAACGGCGCCGAGACCGGCAACAAAAGGGCCCGTTTCGCACCGCGCGCCTTGGCGATCTCCGCCGCACGCTCCACTGCCGCCGTGTGGCCCGACAGAACAACCTGCGCCGGGTCATTGTCGTTGGCCGCCTCGCACACTTGACCCTGCGCGGCCTCCACCGCCACTTCGCTCACCGTGTCGAAATCGAGCCCGAGGATCGCGGCCATTGCGCCTTCACCAGCCGGAACCGCCGCCTGCATCGCTTCCCCGCGCAGCCGCAACAGGCGTGCCGTGTCCGCAAGGCTCAACGCGCCCGCCGCACAGAGCGCCGAATATTCCCCAAGCGAATGCCCCGCCACGAAATCCGCGGCCGTCACCGCGACCCCTTCTGCCTTCAAAGCGGCCATCGCCGCCAGCGACGCCGCCATCAGTGCGGGCTGCGCGTTGCGCGTCAACGTCAGCGTCTCGATCTCTCCCTCCCAGATCAGCCCGGAAAGCTTCTCCCCCAAGGCTGCATCCACCTCGTCGAAAACGGCGCGCGCCTCCGGGTAAGCCTCCGCAAGATCACGTCCCATTCCAATGGTCTGGGCCCCTTGGCCGGGAAAAACGAATGCGCGGGTCATGTCGGCGCTCCTGCTGGTCCTTTTTATTGCACGACGGGCTACAACACGCGCGCCGCTCGCGCAACGCAAGACGGCGCCCCGTTTCCGAGGCGCCGTCTAAAGCGCGTGTCACTGCTGGGGCTGGCTCAGCGCGGCCTCACATTCAACCGGGATGTGCACGAGCCGGGGTTGTAGCCACCGATCCAGACATCAACCCGACCATTCAGATCTGCGGTATTCGATAGGCGCAACCGCGACCTCAAGTTCCTGCTGGTGTAGTCATCGTTGAAGTGTACCGTCCCGGCCGCATCGCGGATCAACAACGTGGTGTCACCGTTTTGGCAATTCGACGCCTCGACCAGGAACTGCACTTCGTTGAATTGCTCCATATCGCTCAGATAGAACGTATAGGTCGGGTTCGCATCGAAGTAACCACGCCGGTTGGGCATGCCATTGCAGCCTTGCAGATTTGTGAATCCGCTATGCACCGTGGTGTGGTCGTAGGATCTGCCGAAATCCGATCCATCCGACACCAAGGGTTGGCCGTTGAAATCGGTGCTCGGGCAACCGGCCACCTGACCGGTCGCCGGGGGTGGGAACGGATCGTTGTTTCCGCCCGGACCCGGATCGTTGGGATCCGCCGGATCGGGATCGGGGTCGGGATCCGGTGTCGGATCAGGATCAGGATCAGGCGCCGGATCAGGATCCGGCGTTGGATCGGGATCAGGATCAGGGTTGGGATCAGGATCAGGATCAGGATCAGTCGTGCCGCCACCGGTCGTGCCGCCGCCGCCCGTAGTTCCACCGCCGCCCGTGCTGCCGCCGCCCGTCGTGCCGCCGCCGCCGGTGCCGCAGGTATCCGCGCCGTTGCATTGCTCACCTGCTTCCGTATCGGGAAGCACGGCCAGTTCGTTGTCCCATGCGGTCTCGAACATCCCGCCCTGCATCTCGCCACGGATATTGGATGAATGCTCCGACAGATCGCTGTTGGTGGTCTCGACCATCCACACGCCGACCCCGACCAGCGCCGCCATCACGACCACGTAATCGACCGTCACCGCGGCTCTGTCACTTGTCCAAAACGGGTGGAACACCTTTGGCCTCCAATCCTATCAACATGGGCCACCTGCTGTGGCCAAACTCTACACTGCCGCCCTCAAGGACGAAGTTTTCCGCCGCATGTGATGCCAGCACTTCATGGTGGAATTGGGGCGCAAACGGGAAAACCGGATGACGGGCGCGCCCGGTTTCGAAACAATCCGCACCGCTGTAGATGAACCGATGCCAGTTGCGGCACCCCAGGCTGCCGCCACCCGAGCGTCCCAAGCGGGCTGGACACTACAGCCGCAGACGCCTATACGCGCGCATCGCCTCGTCGTGACCAACTTGAACGGCGTTATCCCTCGTGGCCGGGGGCGAGGCGACACTTGCCCGGCCTTTGAAATGCGCCCTGAAAATCGAACTGGAGAACTCATGCCTCTTTACGAGCATGTGATGATTGCGCGTCAGGACCTGTCCAACACGCAAGCCGAAGCCCTCAACGAGCACTTCGGAACCATCCTGAAAGACAATGGCGGCACTGTGGTCGACACCGAATATTGGGGTGTGAAGACCATGGCCTACAAGATCAACAAGAACCGCAAGGGCCATTATTCCTACATCCGCACCGACGCCCCGTCGGATGCCGTGCAGGAAATGGAGCGCCTGATGCGCCTGCATGACGATGTGATGCGCGTGCTGACCGTCAAGGTCGATGCCCACGACGAGGGCCCCTCGATCCAGATGCAGAAGCGCGATGAGCGCGACGGCCGCCGCGAGCGCCGCTGATTCTTAAGGAGTGATATTCCAATGGCTTCAAAACCGTTTTTCCGCCGCCGCAAGACCGACCCGTTCGAGGGCGACAATGCGCCGAAAATCGACTACAAGGACACGCGCCTGCTTCAGCGTTACATCTCTGAGCGTGGCAAGATCGTCCCCTCCCGCATCACCGCCGTAGGTGCCAAGAACCAGCGCAAGCTCGCCAAGGCGATCAAGCGCGCACGGTTCCTCGCCCTGCTGCCCTACGCCGTTAAGTAAGGAGACGCTGACAATGGACGTTATCCTGCTGGAACGTGTGGCCAAGCTGGGTCAGATGGGCGAAGTGGTCTCCGTCAAGGAAGGCTACGCGCGCAACTACCTCTTGCCGCAGAAAAAGGCGCTGCGCGCCAATGAAACCAATCTCGCCACGTTCGAGAACCAGAAAGCGCAGCTTGAAGCCCGCAATCTGGAATCGAAGAAAGAAGCCGAAAGCCTTGGCGAAAAGCTCGATGGACAGCAGTTCATTGTGATCCGCTCGGCCTCCGACTCGGGTTCGCTCTACGGCTCCGTCACCACCCGTGACGCCGCCGAAGCCGCCACCGAAGAAGGCTTCTCGGTCGACCGCAAACAGGTTGCCCTGATTGCACCGATCAAGGACCTGGGCCTGCATGACGTAACGGTCAAGCTGCATCCCGAGGTTGAGGTGACCATCCAACTCAACGTCGCGCGTTCCCCCGAGGAGGCCGAATTGCAGGCGTCGGGCAAGTCGATCCAGGAACTGGCGGCTGAGGAAGAGGCACAGGCCGAATTCGAGATCGCAGAGCTGTTTGATGACATCGGCGCCGCGCAACTCGACGATCTGGAAGGCGACGACGCCCCCGCCGAGGAAGGCTCCGACGAGGCGCCCGCCGAGGACACGGAAGAGCAATAAGCCCCTCTTGGAGCCTCCCGGCTCTTCGCGCAAAAAATCAAAGGCCGCTCCAATCCGGGGCGGCCTTTTTCTTCGGCGACGGAGGTATCCGCTATTGCCCACGGGAGCAAAGCGGGAAGGTCGGCTCTGCGGACGAAGCTACTGTTCACGGAATATTTCACTTAGCCATATGATGACCAATCTACTAACGCTGATCCCATGACCTATGATTACGATGAGCTGTATGGCGAAACACGCGACGCATTGGGGGAACCGACCTCCATTTTCGTCGACTTCTTTGACCGGCTTGAGCAGCAAGATGTCCTAGTTTTGGATGTTGGATGTGGGCAAGGTCGCGATGCAATCTTTATTGCCAGAAAGGGACATCGCGTCGTCGGAGTGGATATCTCAAGAAATGGCATTCGCGACCTCAAAGACGTGGCTGCACGGGAAAATCTGTCTATCGAGGGTGTCGTCGCTGACGTGGCCGCCTACGAGCCGGATGGATCATTCGATATCGTTTTGATTGATCGCACATTGCACATGCTGCCAAGGCAAGCGCGCCTCTCGACGCTCAAGACGATGCTTGACCACGTAAGCAGCAAGGATGGCTTTTGATCGCGGACGAAGTCTCGAACATCGAAGACTTCGGGATGGTTGTATCCAAACATCCGGCTGACTGGAAAACGGAATTGTCCCAACGCGGCAACCTGTTCTTGCGCCGTGTCTGACAGGTAGATGTGGGCTCGAACCAGCAAATCCCTCAGCCGCAGGTTCAATGGACGATGCCGCCCCTTCAAAACATGGTCATCTAAACTTTAACGGTTTTCCGATTTTCAATATATTTCAATAATTTAACACCCTTTCTCAACCTTGAGCAAACACGCATCACCACTCCCCAAAGACCACAAGTGCCCTATGTGTTTGCACACAGCATCACACAATGAGGCCCCCATGTTCCGCCTGACGTTCCGCGCCCTGCCCTTCCTCCTCTTCACCGTCCCCGCCCTCGCCCAGGCACCGGTTGACGACGGCACCCCCAACCTGCCCGACACCATCCCCGCCTTCCCCGAACAGACCGACGCCCCCGAGATCACCTCCGGCCTGCGCCTCGAAAGCGAGGTCATCACCGACACCCTCGCCCGCCCCTGGGCCGTCGCCGTCTTGCCCGATGGCGCGGGTTATGTCGTCACGGAACGCGGCGGAACCCTGCGCCATATCACGCGCGACGGGCAGGTCGGGCCGGAGATCGACGGCGTCCCGGCGGTCCGCGCGGTGCAGCAAGGTGGGCTTCTGGACGTAGCGCTTTCACCTGATTTCGCGGACAACCGCACGCTCTACCTCACCTATTCCGCACGCGACGGCATCGCGGCCTCGGCCACCGCCGTGGCCAGCGCCGTTCTGTCGGAAGATCACGCCGCTCTCACCGAGGTGACCGAGTTGTGGCGGCAAACCCCCGCCTCCATCGTGCCCGCCCATTTCGGCAGCCGCGTGATCGTGACGCCGGACGGCGCGCTTCTGGTGACCACCGGCGATCGCTTCACGCCCGAAAACCGCACATTGGCCCAGAACCCGGTGCGGGCGACCTACGGGGTCACGATCCAGATCCAACCCGACGGCACGCCCGCGCAGGATCCGATCATTGAACGCGCGCAGCCCGGTGTGCTGAGCTACGGTCACCGCAATATCCAAGGGGCGGCGGTGCAACCGGGAACCGACATTCTCTGGACCCTGGAACATGGCCCCGCGGGCGGGGATGAGTTGAATATCGTCCGGCCTGGCGCGAATTACGGCTGGCCCGAGGTCAGCTATGGCGTGAACTACAACGGCACGGATGTCGGCACCGGGCAGCAGGCCCATGCGCCGGATTATGAGGAGCCGCGCTATTTCTGGGACCCGTCCATCGCCCCGTCGGACATGATCTTCTACGAAGGCGACATGTTCGCCGAGTGGCAGGGCGACCTCCTGCTGGGTGCGTTGGCAGGCCGCGCGCTGGTTCGGTTGGATATGGACGGCGATATGGTTGTGGGCGAAGAACGTTTCCGGCCCGGCGGACGAGTGCGTGACGTGGCGGTGGATGAAGACGGCGCGATCCTGATCGTGATCGACGATGATCCGGGCCGCCTGCTCCGCCTTACGCCTGCGCGCTGACGGAAGGCGACGTGTCGTTCACATCACACCTGACATGCGGCCCGTACCCGAAACGCAAGACGACGCGCCCACATGGCGCGCCTGTGTCGGCGACAATACGATCGACGGACGGCCCTACCAGGTTTCCATCGTCAACGTCGCAGCGCAAGACGCACCGCCAAACGTGCCGACCCAGATGTCGTAGACACCCGAGCGCGGGCCGCTGAAATTGATCGCCGGGTTCAACCCGTAACTGTCGTCATTCCACGTCCAGTTGCCGTTGGAATCGTTGACCAAAAGCACGGTGTCGCAATTGCCCTGAACACGGATCTCCAGCCGTCCGTAGGCTTCCATCCCATCAAGGCGGAACTCGAAATTTGGCGCAATGGTGAAATTGCCCGCATTTGTGAAGCCACAGGCATACAGGTCGTAGGTCCCGCCAGCGGTCGTGTTGTAACTGTTGGGCAGGTACAGATCCTGACCGGTTGCATAGCCCGTCTGCTGACCCTGATAGCCGTAGTCGGGGCACGCGGCGGCAAGGCCCGTGGTGCCAAGAAGCAGGCCGGCGGCGGCAATAAGCTTTTTCATATTGGAATACTCCGGGTGTTGATCGATGCCTTATAGACATCGCGGACTCTGGTATTTGTGGGCCGAAATATGGGCCA
This sequence comes from Gymnodinialimonas ulvae, assembly GCF_037543845.1. Classification (NCBI taxonomy): domain Bacteria; kingdom Pseudomonadati; phylum Pseudomonadota; class Alphaproteobacteria; order Rhodobacterales; family Paracoccaceae; genus Gymnodinialimonas; species Gymnodinialimonas ulvae. Next base: position 234,702 of record NZ_JBBIFX010000001.1, on the reverse strand, counting down.
AAGTACTAACTTCGGGTTTCAAGTGGCGCGAGCCCACCAAATATTCACTGAAGGCATCGTCCAAACTTGCGGCCATGGGCGAACGTGCGCGCGCCCCAACCCACCGGCCGGTGCGACGCGTGATATGGGGTCGGATCAGAAGTTCCACGTCTCCATCTCGATCTCGGCCTCACAAGCGGTTTCGGTGCCGAACGTGCCGACCCAGATATCGACGCGACCGTTCAGGGCGGCCGTATCGGTCAGGTTCAACTCGGGCTGATTGCCACCGCCGGAATCGTCATCGAAGTGCCAATTGCCCTGCGCATCATGCATCAAAAGCGTGGTGTCGCAGTCACTGCTGACCTCAACCTCAAGGCGGCCGTAGGTCTCCATGCCCGAAAGCTGGAAGCTATAATGGGGCCGCGCGTTGATCACACCTGCACCGGGCAGGCCCGAGCAACTGCTCAGCGCGGTCACGCCCCCCGCCTGAACGGCAAAGCTGTCGGGGGAGTAGAGTTCCTGCCCGTCAAGGACAACCGGTGTGCCTTCAAGCGCCGTGGTCGGGCAGCCGCCCGTTTGCGTCGGATCGGGTGCTGCAGCTGGCGCCGGGGCCGGTGCGGGAGCCGGTGCGGGCGCAGGCGTTGGTGTCGGTACAGGCGCGGGCGTCGGTGTCGGCGCAGGGACCGGAACCGGGGCCGGTTGCGGCGCCGGCTGCGCCACAGGAACGGCTTGCAAGGTGAACGTACCGGCGCAGGTTTCGCCCGAGAACGTGCCGACCCAGACGTCGATCCGCCCGTTCAGCGCCGCTTGTTCGGTGATGGTCAGCTCCGGCTGCAGGTTCCCTTGCCCGTCGTCATTGTAATACCACGTGGTGTCCGCGCCGTTTACCAACAGCGTTGAGTCGCATTCCGCATTGGCGCGCAGGGTCAGGATATGGCCCTGCATCTCTGACAACGTGACCGAGAATTGCGGCACCTGGCTGGCGGTTCCGCCACCCTCGACGCCGGGACAGGCACCGACATTGGTGCCGCCGGTGGCCTGGGCGATGTAGCTGAGGGGTTGCACGATCTGGTTGGCGCTGAACTGCAGCGCGGGTCCGGGCACTTCCCAAGTGGGACAGGCCAAGGCGGGCTGGGGCACCGGAACCGGTTGCGGCGCGGGCGCTGAGCCCACGGAGCGCACCGTCAAGGTCGCAGGGCAACCGCCGCCGGAATAGGTTCCGATCCAGACATCGACGCGCCCGTTCGCTGCGCCGGAGGCCAGGCGCATTCCAGGTTGGAGGCCCTCGTTATCATCGTTGAAGAACCATTGCCCATTGGCATCGTAGACCAGCATCGCAGGATCGCAGCTCGAATTGACGAACAGCTCCAACTCACGCCCAACCATATTGCTCAGCTCAAGCGTCACATCCGGCACGGCGGCGAATTGCCCGAACCCAAGCGTTCCAAGCCCGCATTGGTCTAGCGTGAAGCCGCCCTGCGCCTGGACGTTGAAGTCCAGGCCATTGGCAATCTGCGCGCCATCATAGGCAAAGCTGCTGCGCGCGAGTTGAGAATTCGGGCAGGCCAGAGCGGCGCCGCCCATGGCCATCAATGCGATCGCACTTGCGGTCATCAGACGCATTGGGGGGATCCTTCCAGTGGGTGGGGGCCGGTGAAGGGGACGCGGCCCACCAAATTCAATCGTGGTGTTTGGTCAACGTAACGTCGGTCCGGGCGCTGCCAAACGGAGGAAACCCTGACCCGAAAGTTGCAACCAAGACGTTAGCGGAGCGCCTATTTTTCACCAAATGGTTTCTCGCAGGGCGAAATTTACGAGGCAAAACGGGACCACGCCCAGAACGAACTGGGCGCGGGCACCATACTGGACGCATGCGGCTCTTAGCGACCAAAGATACGCTGCCACAGGGTCAGGCGCGGCGCAGGCGCTTCGGCACGGATGACGGATGTATTCGCCCCGGAGACGGTCAAAGCGTCGCCGCCCGCGATCACCAATGTGTTGCCGCCTGCCGGGGATTGCGCGGCGGCGTCCTCCATCGTGGCCAGCAGGCCTGAGGTATCGAAGGCGGGGGGCGGCGCGGGCGCATGGGTGGCACGGACCGAGGGGCGCAGGACCGGACGCGGCGAGCGCAGGACGGCCCCATCGCGCGGCAGGGCTGCGATTTCGGCCACGGGTGCGTAGGGGGCGGAGCGGATCACCGCGGTGCCGGGACGCTGCACGATCTCGCCGAGGCCCATCTCGGCGATCATGTCGCGCGGGTTGAGCATGTCGGAGATGTCCTGGGCCAAGGCCGGGGCGGCAAGGGTGACAAGAAGTGTGGCGGTGAGAGGAAATCTAAGGGTCATGGGGTCTACTCGATTGTTTTCAAATGGTTTCAGATGGGCGCGCTGCCCCGCAGAAACGCGGCGAGGCGGCGGCGTTCTCACTGTTGCGGCACGATGAGGATGGAGGGGCCGCGGTGCTGCGGGCGCGGAACGGGCAGGATCGTTGGCGGGTCGAAGGGTCGGATCGTAAAGGGGTGCGACCAAAGCGGGTCCCGATGCGGGACGGCCTGAAGCGGCGCGGATGGCCGGGCCAGTCGCGCTTGCACATCGTCCAGAAGGTCTGCGAGGTCGGACATACGATCCGGACGCCAGCCAAGACCATCGGGGGTGCGCGGCACCTGCGGCAGCGCAGGCAGAGCGGGACGCGGGCCATCGCGGTAAAGATCGGCGATCCGGGCCCATTCGTCGGCATAAAGCGCCCAACGTTTGGCGGCGTCAGCCTGAGCCGGCGGAAGCAACTCCGCAAGATTGCCCAGATCTGCGCGCGGGCTGGCAAACGGGATGCTGCAAGCGACACCGAACCGACTGCAAAGATCCACCGCATCCTGCGCGGGTGCGGGCATCGCCAAGGGATCGAAGTCACGCCCGAGGTCCGGGCGCGGCAGCAGGGGAAGCGTGGTGTCGGCGAAGGCTGCGGGCACGCTCGCGGCCAATCCGACAAGGGCAAAAAGGACGGGTTTCAACATGGGTCAGGCTCTCGAATAAAGACGTGAGATGAATAAGACGTGTATTAAATCGGCGAACCGTTGATCGGCGCTTGGGCCAATCTCGCCGCGGCGCGCGCTGTTATGCAAACGCCGGCGCCCGTTATCCGATAACCGGGGCGTCCAAGATATTGATCTGATTGGCGTTAAGTGGCCTGCGCCAGAAGGGCGTGGAACCGCGCGGCGGTGATTTCCATCAGCAGGTCATCATGCCAGACATCGCCCAGTTTCAGGCTGCGCGGCAACCTGGCCACCGTCTCGAACCCGCAAGCAGTGTAGCAGCGGATCGCACGTGTGTTGAACGCCAGTACCCGCAGATCAATCGCCTCCAACCGCAACAAATCGAACCCGCTCGACAACGTCTGCTGGATCGCACAGCGGCCGTACCCCCGGCCAAGATCGGCCTCCGCGAACAGCCCCACCGCAAGGCGGGCGGAGCGGGTTTCGGGATCATGGGAATGCAGGCGGATCTCGCCCGCGACACGGCCTTCTACCTCGATCACACGGGCAAAAGGATGATCGCACAGCCACGCATACCACCCCTCGGAACGCTCACGGCTGGGGGTCGGAGGGACCTCGGGATCGCCACCATACATCGTGTGAATCTCGCGCGAATACGGCAGGCCCAGGTGCACCTCTATATCCGAGGGGCGCGGTGCGCGCAGCTGCACGTTCCTGTCTGTCCAGATGTCTTTGGCCATGGGACACCTGCGTACACAAAAGAAAAACGCGCCGCCAAGAGGCAGCGCGCTTTGTTTCCGCAACGTCAGCTTGGCTTATTCTTCTTCGAGCGCGTCCACAGCAGCCTTGAGATCGTCCTTGGAGACCTCTTTCTCGGAGACTTTCGCCAGCTCGCCGATAAAATCGACGACCTTGTCTTCGAACAGCGGCGCGCGGACTTGCTGCTGCGCGGCCTGGTTTTGCTGAATGAACTCGAAGAACGCGCGCTCCTGACCGGGGTACTGGCGCGCCTGGGTCATGATCGCCTGGGTCATCTCGGCGTCGGTGACCTGCACATCATTCTTCTGACCCAATTCGGCCAGCAAAAGCCCAAGCTTCACGCGGCGTTCGGCCAGTTTCACATGCTCATCGGTCGGCTCGACCTTCTCGTGATCGTGGCCTTCGACATCGGGGTTTTCCTCGTGCCACAGCTGGTGGGCGATCTGATCCGCCTCGGCCTGCACCAGTGACGGCGGCAATTCGAACGACACGATCTCGTCAAGCTGATCCAGCAGACCGCGCTTCATCACGGCGCGCGCGGCCCCGGCATATTCCGATTGCAGACGCTCGGTGATCTGCCCCTTCAACGCGTCAAGATCTTCGGCGCCGAACTTCTTGGCCAGCTCATCATCGACCTCGGCCGGGACGGGCTTTTTGATCTCCTTGATCGTGCAGGCGAACACGGCGGCCTTACCGGCCAGATGCTCGGCCTGGTAATCCTCGGGGAAAGACACTTCGACGTCTTTTTCGTCCTTGGCCTTCACACCAACAAGCTGCTCCTCGAAGCCGGGAATGAACTGCCCGGACCCCAGAACCAGCGGGAAATCTTCTGCCGAGCCGCCGTCGAAGGCTTCGCCGTCCACAGTGCCCACGAAATCGAACACGACCTGATCGCCATCGGCGGCCTTGCCCTTCTTGGTGGCAAAGTTCTGCGCGTTTTCGGCGAGGTTCTTCAGCGCATCGTCAATCTCGTCATCGCCGGGCTTAACGACCAGCTTTTCAAGCTTGAGCTTCTTGTAATCAACGTCAGGGATCTCGGGCAGTTTCTCGTAGGACATGGCGACCACGACATCGTCGCCTTCCTTCCAATCCTCGTTGGTCATCTTGACGTCGGGCTGCATGGCCGGGCGGTCACCGGATTCGTCCAGATGCCCCTGCATCGCTTCATCGACCGACTCCTGCATGGCTTCGCCCATCAGACGCGGACCGAACTGCTTTTTGAGAAGCGGCATCGGGACCTTGCCTTTGCGGAAGCCCTTCATCTCGACCTCGGGCTGCGCCTCTTGCAGCTTGGAATTCACGCGCGCTTCAAGATCATCGGCGGTGACGGTGATCTGGTATTCGCGCTTCAGGCCCTCGGAAAGGGTTTCGGTGATCTGCATGTTTGTCCTCGTGACGGCTTGGCGGCGGCGGGGCAAAGCGAATTGCCCGGCCCCTTTCAGGTCGGGTGAAAATTTGCGCCGTTCTATGGCCCGAAAGCGCGCTCCGCAAGGGGGCGTGACGCTTGGCAAACGCCGTGTCACTTGCTTTGATGGGTACATGCGAAAGCTGACCTGTATCACCAATGCCGCCCGACAGGATGCGGCGCGGCGCGGATTTAGCGTATTGATCGCCGAATCGCTCCCGCCCAAGCGTCCCGTCGGCGGCTTTCGCGCCCAACGCCAGCAAGCGAGCCAGGCGATGAAATGGGTGGAATTTGCGCTTGTGGGGGCGGTCGCGGTGCCTGCGCTGATCGCGCTTTTGGTGTAAGTGCGTCTGGGCCCGTGCGCGAACAGGCGCGGCTGAGCCAACCGATGCAGGCAAACCGGACGTTTACTTTGTGCCTTCGCCTTCGCCATACTTCCCCCAACAGGCCCTGAGACCCCTTCGCGCACGTCAGAAACGGCCCGTGCACGCCCTCAACGGCGGGACCGCAAAACCATGAGTGACGATCCCAGCAAAACCAAGATGCTGCCCGACGGACCTGCGGGGGAATTGCCCGTGGGCGCGCTCTTGTCGTCGGGCATGTACCGGGTCACGGGGCGGATCGCGGCGGGCGGCTTCGGCATCACCTATGAGGCGCGCGACAATCTCGATCGAAAAGTGGCGATCAAGGAATGCTTTCCTGCCGGTCTGGCCTTGCGTGCTGGCGATTTCACCGTCTCTGCGGCCAGTGCATCGACCTCCGAGCCGTTCGAGACCGCCCGCAACCTGTTCCTGCGCGAGGCCCGCACGCTGGCAACCCTTCGCCATCCCAATATCGTGCATGTTCAGACGCTCTTCGAGGAAAACGGAACCGCCTACATGGCGATGGATTATGTCGAGGGGCACGACCTTCAGCACGTGATCGAGCATGAGCCGCAAAAGCTGACACCGGCCTATGTGATGGAACTGACGCGCACGCTGCTCAATGCGCTCGACTACCTGCACCGCGATGCGCCCGAGCGCGGCAAGGAACGCTTGCTGCACCGCGATATCAAGCCCGCCAACATCCGCATCGACCCACTCGACACGCCCGTGATCATCGACTTCGGCGCGGCGCGGCAGGAGACCAAGGCCCAATCGCGTGCGGCGGGCACGTTTCGGGTCGTCTCGGACGGGTATTCGCCCAATGAATTCTATGTCGCGGGCACCGAGCAGGGCCCGGCGAGCGACCTCTATTCGCTTGCCGCAACGCTGCACCATTGCATCACGGGTGCGGCTCCCGCGCCTGCCGATGAGCGCGCGCAAAAGGTCTCGAACGGGGAAGACGACCCATACCAGCCGATCGCGGGGCGGTTTCCGGGCCATGATCCGCGGCTGCTCGCGCTGATCGACAGGGCGCTTTCGCGTCCGTTGAGGGACCGGCCCGCCGACGCCGCCGCGTGGTTCGCCGCGATCCCTGATACCGCCACCCGGATCGTCGAAGCCGCACCGCTTGCCGCCACCCCTACGTCTGCCGCAACCGCCGCACCGACAATCCCACCCGCGCCGCCGCGCCCGTCCGGCTTCTGGAAAGGCGCGGCGGTGGGGGGCGGATTGCTGGCGCTTTTGGGCGGCGGGGCTTATCTCGCGCTGCCCGGCGCGTCGCTCAATGACGGCGACATGCAGCGCCAGCTGGACGAGGTCATGGCGACCCGCGATGGTCTTGAAGTGAGCCTTGCGGAGATGGAGACACAGACCACCACCCTTCTGGCAGAGGTGTCCGATGCCACGCAGGCCCGCGAACTTGCCGAGGCGCGTGTCGACGAACTGGGCGACACCATCGCCGATCTGCGCGCGCAGCTCGACGCCGCCGCACAGGGCGACAGCGAGACCACGATCACGCTACGCAACCAGTTGAATCAGGCCCTGACCGAACAAGACGGCGCACAGCTCGCGCAGCGGACGCTGGAAGCACAGGTCGCCGATCTGGAAGCCGCGCTCGCCGAAGCGCAGGCGGCTGCAGCGGCGGATCAGGCCGAAACAGAAGCCCGTGCCGCATCCCTGGCCGCCGAGCTGGCCGCGCTTCAAGCCGCGATCGAAGCGGGCGGCGATACGATCAATCCCGAGGTTCTGGCCACATTGGAGGCCGAGCGCGACACCGCGCTGCGCAACGTTGAACGCGCGCGCGCCGATCTCGAGCGGATGGCGCAGAACCTGTCGGACGCCGAGACAGAGGCCAACAGCCTCGCCATGGAATTGCGCGAGGCACGCGCCGAGATCGAGCTGATGCGCGCCAACAGCGCCACGCCAAGTCCCGGCCCGAATACGCCCGCCGCCGCCAACCCCGGAGGCGATCCGGGCATCTGCCCCTCGTGGGCCGTCCCGGGGTCTGAGCTGAGTTATACCGGCACCGATATCTACACGCCGCAGACCGTGCTCCTGCGTGCCAGCGGCACCGTGAACCTCGACGGCTGCGCGGATTTGCCGTTCAACGTCACGGGCTTCACCGATCAGATCCCCGACTTCACGCTCTACACCTCCGAAATGGCGCAGTTCCGGCGGCTGCAATTGGAGGTGCTGGCACCCTGCGACACGACGCTTCTGGTCAACACCAACGACGCGCTCTGGCATTTCGATGCCAACAGCGGCGAATCCGGCGGCCCACTTCTGGACCTAACCGGACAAACCGCCATCGAAGGTCGCATCGACATCTGGGTCGGTACGCCGGACGGGGCGATCTGCGACGCGACGCTTGAGGTTGAAACCTGGTTGAACTGAGACGATCGGTGCGGCGTCAACGCGCCCTGCCCCGTATCGACCTGCATCAAAGCGCGTCCGGGTCGTATTCTTCGGAAATCCAGCGGCGCAGTGGGATCGGACCCGCCGCAAGGCGCGCTGCATAAGCCTCCAGAAACCGGTCCAGCACACCGGTCTTGGACCAGCGGATGTGCAGATGCCGCAGGCCAAGCGCGCGGTGCGCCTCCGCGACGTCGCGCCCCTCGACATGAATGGCCCACATCGCCGCTGCAAGCCCCGTGCGATCCGCGCCGGATTTGCAATGGATCAGGGCGGGCCGGTTCAACGTGTCGAACACGTCCAGCAATTCCAAAAGCCGCTCGGGCTGCGGGGCCGAGCGCGCGGCCAACGGCACATTGCGCAGGCGCAACCCCAAGGCGGCGCAGGCCTCCACCTCGAACGCATGCACGGTCTTCCGGGCCGGACGCAGGCTGATGACCTCTACGACGCCGCGCGCCTTCCATTCGGCCAGCGCCCGCGCATCGGGATGGTTGCCGCGAAAAACGCCCGGCGCGATTACGCCCGCATTGCGCCAGCGCCGCCGCAGAAAGCCGTGATCGTTATAGGCCGCAAACAGCCGCCCCTGCCACAGACCCAGCTCGCTATCGAGCCGATGATCGTAGCGCCACCGGACCACCGTCCAGGCTCCTTTCAGCTTATCCGCAAGAGTTAATGCCATCGCGCCTGAGGTGTCGCAGGCGGTCACGAAATGCAAGCCCTGCCCGCAGCTTACGGATTTCATGCGTTTACAGGGGCGCGACGCGCGCGCAATGCTGCCTTGGACATGGTCGAAGACACACCCAACCCGCGCGGCCCCGACGCCGTGACGCAACAATTGCCCGCCGGAGAGCTTCCGCCGGGCTGGACCCTGTTGGGCGGTCAGTACGAGATCAAACGTCTGATCGCCTCGGGTGGCTTCGGGATCACCTATCTGGCCAGTGATACGCTGGGGCGGGATGTGGCGGTCAAGGAATGCTTCCCCCTCGGCCTCGCGCAGCGACAGGCCGCGACCCATACCGTCAGCGCCACCTCTGCCGGCACGTCCGAGCATTTCGAGACGGCGCGCGCCCAATTCCTGCGCGAGGCGCGGATGCTGGCCAGCTTGCGCCACCCCAATGTGGTCCATGTGCAGACCTTGTTCGAGGAAAACGGCACCGCCTATATGGCGATGGATTTCATCCATGGCCGTGATCTGCAGGAGGAAATGGTCGCCTCCGGCACCGCATTGGCACCGCACCGCGTGCTGGATCTGGCGCGCGATCTGTTGGGGGCGCTGACCTATATCCACGACCAATCCGTGCTGCACCGCGATATCAAACCCCAAAACATCCGCATCGACCGGTTCGGGATGCCGATGTTGATCGATTTCGGTGCCGCGCGCGCCGAGACCCAGGCGCGCAGCCGGATGGCCGGGACCTTCCGCGTGGTGACGGACGGCTACAGCCCCCATGAATTCTATGTCTCCGGCGCACAGCAAGGGCCGCATTCGGACCTCTACGCACTGGCCGCGACGCTGCACCATGTGATCACCGGCGCCGCGCCGGTGGCCGCTGATGAGCGCGCCAGCGCCATCGCCACCGGACAACCCGACCCCTATCGACCGATCGCCGGGGCGTACCCGGAACAAGATGGGCGGCTCCTCCACCTGATCGACCGCGCCTTGCTGATGACCCCGGACGAGCGCCCGAAAACCGCGGATGAATGGCTGGTGGCCCTGGCCGATGCGCCCACGACGATGGTGACCGCCGACACCCCCGCAATGGCCGCAGCGCCCGCGCGACGCGGACGGTTCGCCGGCGGCGCGTTCCTCGGGGCGCTCCTTGCCACTGCGATGGGCGGCGGCATCTGGGTCGCGCAGCCCGCGTGGTTGTCGCCGGGTATGGATGAGATGATGGCCGAGATGGGCCGATTGGAGGCGGCACTGACCGAGGCGGAGGGCGAGTTGGCCGGATTGCAGGCCGCCCTGACGGAGGCGGATGACAATCTGGCCCGCCTGCTGGCCACCGATGGCGACATGGCGGCCACGATGGCGGACCTGGAGGCCGCTCAGATGGCGCGCGACGCGGCGGCGGCGCGAGTGGCCGAATTGCAGCGCGATGTCGAGACCCTCAGCGTCACGCAAGCCGCCCTCGAAGATGCCCGCGCAGCCCGCGATGCGGCCAGCCAACGCGCCGCCGACCTCGCCGAGGACAATGCCGCCTCCGAAACCCGCATCACAGCGCTTGAGGCACAATTGGCCGAGGCCCGCGCGCAGCTTGCCACGCTCGACACAGCCGCAGCCGAGATTGCGCGGCTGGAACAGGCGCTGGCCTCCGAACGCACGCGCGCCGCCGCGCTGGCGGATGTGGACCGGGACCTGACCGTGGCGGAGGCCGCATTGGCGGAGGCGGCAGCCGACATCGCCGCGCTGGAGGCCCGGCTCGCCACCGCGCAGGACACGGGCGCACAGACCGGTGCAATGCAGCAGGAAATGGACCGTCTTGAGGCCGCGCTGACGCAGTCGGAAGCGGACCGCGCGCAGCTTGAAACGGATTTGCAGGCGGCCGAAACACGCGCCGCTGATCCTGCAGAGCTGGACCGCCTGCGCACGCGCGTCGCCAGGCTAGAGGCCGAAAACGCGGCCCTGCAAGAGGCGTTGGCCGACGCGCGGGGCGATGCGCCGTTTTACCTGTCGGACGTCGCGATGCTGAGCGCACCGAACGGCACGCTGTCTCTGTTGCCGCGGTTCTCATGGGACAATGCAAGCGTCGGGCTGGTCGACAGCACCGGCGGCATCGCGCTGTTTGACCGCAACACCGGCAGCTACACAGCGCATCTTGCCCGTGGCATCCCCGATGACATCACGCGCCTGGGCTTTTCGATGGGCGGCGGATACGCCATCGCCACAACCGGCCCCGGCACACCAAACCGGCTTTACGACATCGCCGCGCGCCGTGAAATCCTGCGCTTTGACCCCAGCACCGTGACCACCGCCAACCGCGCGATCTCCCGCAGTGAAACGCATTTCGTCTACACCCGCGGTGGCGTCGGCGGGCAGACTGATGTCGTGTTGGTCGAGCTGGCCAGCACCAGCCTTGGCGCTCCCTCCGAGCAGATCCTGACCTCTGTGCCGGGCGGCACGGCGGTGCGCGTGACCTTCGCAGAAACCCGCGACGAGATCACGATCGTCACCCCCAGCCTCGTGCGCCTGTTCGATGTAGACGGCCGCCTGACGCAAACCACCGGAAACCGGATGGGCCCATTTGTAGCGATGTCGCCGATGGGCGGGGACCAAGGCCTTCTGGTGCTGCGCAATGACGGCACGGTGATCCTTTATGACAACGCCCTGGATCAGCGCGAACTGGCCCGTTTCGCGTCCAACGGCCCGTACACGACCTACCGTCTGTCGGGGGATCGGCTCAACTTCATGCGGGCCAATGCAAGCCGATGGGAAATCCTCGACCTGACGGCCCGGGACGTGCGCGGCACTGGCGTCCTGCCCGAAGGCGCAGAGACCGCGTTCTTGTCGGTCTCCTCGAATGGAACGATGCTGTTCATCGGCGCCACGGCTGACAGCAACGCGCGCCTTGTCGATGTCGCCACGGGCGAGGCCATGCATGATTTCGGTGACGCCGTGCAGGGCTATTTCAGCTTCGACGGCAGCCACCTTGCCGTGGGCTCCCCCGGTGAGACGCAAGCGCGCATCCTGCGCCGCGACATCGCCCCGTCCGAGCCGCTTTTGCAGGAGGCGCCCGCGCTCGTGAACATCGCGCCGCTGGCCCCGCCGCAACCCGCCCCGCGCGTGGATACGGGCACCTGTTCCGCCCTTGGCGCAATTGGCGATGACACCGGCATCACACCCGATTTCCAGGGCCGCTCGCGGCTCTTCCCGGTGCAGGCGGGCGGCGCGATGAACCTCTCGGAATGCTGGTCCGTCCTGCCCAATGCGTTGACGGCACTGATCGCCGCCGCAGATCGCCCGCTTTTCGTTACGCCGCAGCCCGCGTTCGCGACGACGATCCTGGCCACGGCGCAACCGATCTCGCTGGATGTGCTGGCACGCTCGGGCTGCGACGGGCAAGTGGTGGCGCAATTCGGGCAAAGCTGGCAAGTCGCCGACCCGCTCAGCATCGACCGCGCGCTGCGGTTCCGCGACGCCGGCGAGACCGACCAACCGTTGCGGGTGTGGCTGGCCACGGCGGACGGCGACACGACCTGCGAGGCGCTGGTCGAGCTGCGACTGAACGAGCCACCGGGCTAGCGGCCAGGCAGAGGGCTGCAAACCCGCGCGTCACGTCACCAGCAGGTATACACTCGACGCGATGATCCAGATCGACGCCAGCGTCTTGAGCCACAGCGACCCCAGAAGCGACGCGATCCCCTTCGCCAGAAACCCGCCCACTATAGCGCCGGGCACCGCGATCAACGCAATTTCCAACCGCACCAGCCCGCCGAAATAGCCATCCCAGAACCCTGCGATCACGCAGACCACGCTGACCCAGACCGCGACCGCAATGGCGACCTTCGTGGGAAACCGCCGCAAGATCAGGTAGATGGCCAGAAACTCTCCGATGCCGACGGAAAACAGCGCCGTCACCGCACCGCCAAGAATGCCGAGGCCCATCAGAACCCAGATCTCCCCCGGCGAGACCCATAATTTGCGATCCTTCGCCGCCTGCCGGCGCTGGACCCAGGTGAAAATCAACAACGTCACACCGAGGGCCAGCGAGAAGAACTTGAACCAGATGATCAGTTGATCACCCTCAACCTCGACAAAGGCCTGCGTCAAAAGCAGCGCGGGAATTCCCGTGGCCAGCGGCGCGAAGGTCAGCGCGGCGAGGGTCTGCGACGACACCTTTTCATCCCATGCAAGGCCGTCCTTCACAAAGATTGCATGCGCCCAGGTCAACGCGCCGATGGACATGCCGAAGCACTGGATCGTGAAGCTGACCGCGACGCTTTCCTCGGGCTTGAGCGACGCGATGCGCAGCAACTCCGGCGGAATCATGATGCCGCCGTCCTGCAAGGCCGCGAAGACCGGCACGAACACCACGCCGCCGCCTGTGCCCGTCGCATTGGCGATGATCGCGCCCATGATGCCGACCGGAAAGAAAAACCAAAGGCCCATCAACACGTCGAACGTCAGCGCGCTTTCGCGAAACAACAGCGCATAGGCTCCCGCCAGCAGTAGCAGATGGATCGGAATCCATGCCTTGATCACCGGCGTCATGGCAGAGTGCGCGGCCATCAAAGCTTGCCGAATTGGCCGCCCTTGAAGCGCCAACGGATGAAAAACGCCTGCAACGGCCCAAGCAGCGCGAGGAACGAGGGGATGAAGACGCAGGCGAAATGCAAACTCGCCAATCCAATCGCCACCGCGCTGGAAAAATCCACCAAGGGCGGCGTATGCCCGTCTATCGCGACCGGTAGCCACGGCACCAATCCCGCCCGCGCCAGCGCGAAGACCACGCCAAATTCCACCCACGAAAAGAAGAATTGATAGGCAAAGGGCCAATCGCGGTCCCAGCGGGTCGTCTGGATGAAAATATAGATCGGGTCGAGCAGCAGGCCGAGACCCGTAATCGTGACCAGGAACAGCACGAACGGCATCGCGATATCGTAATCCCACTTCCACCCCGCCAGGATGAAAGCGAAGGCCAACGTGGCCGGTATACCAATGAAAACAAAAAGGAAAAGCCGCGTTTGCAGCCGTCCGAAAAGGGTCGGGATCATCGCGTGTTCTCCTTCACGGGCGCGCGCCCACCATCCACTTCGTCCACCCCCCAAACGAGCGCAGCGGCCCGAGGTTGCGCACTTTGTGAAGGCGTTCTGTGACAAGATGATCGACGGACCTTATCGCCGAATATTGCAGGCCGAGGAAGCTGTCGACGGCGAGGTATGGCCCACCGGTCGTGATGGTGCCCGCGGCATAGACCCGGCCATGGTTGTTGCGCAGCCCCTCGATCTCGAAATCATTGGTGCAGCGCAGGCCCGTGGCCCCGCCCTTCTGCGGCCCGCTGTCGCTGGCCCGGTAGGCATGGTTGCGCGGCAAATGGTAGGTGTCGAGCAGATCGGCCAAAAACGGCGAGCGGCGGATGTCGGCAATTAGCCCTGTGCAATCAATAAGATAATCGGCGTTCAGGACCTCTTCATTGCCCTCGACCGTGTTGATCGCCACCTGCACGCCCTCGGGTTGGTCCGGCCCCGGAGACGGCAGCGGTTGCAGGTCGCTGATTGTGCCATAAACAGGCCTGTACCACCCCTCCTCCGCACCGCGTTCGGCGATGGCGATCCAGTCCGAGCGTTCGGCGGTCGTTGTCCCGCCAAGCTGGCTCAGCATGACACCGCGCGCCGCGTCATCGGCCCGCTCGTATTCCACCCGCAAATCACCACCCCAACAGGATTTCGGCCAGTTGAACGGCTGAATTTCGACGTTGTTGCGCACCAGCCGCCGCGCCTTGCGAAACACCGCGCCGTCGCGCGGGCCAAGGGGCGTGCGCATCGAATGCAGGATGCGGATCTGCGGGTTCTTTTTGCGCGCCTCGAACAGGCGTTGGATGATGCGTGACGCCACGATGCCGCGTCCGCGCACCACGACCTGCACCGGGCCACCGCGGCGCTCGGCCTCGACATACATCTGATCATGGGGCTCGTAGGCGTTGGCAACCTGCGCGCGGCTGTCGGGGTGGGTGGTGATAAACGTCTGGAAATCATCGACAAACCGCGTCGCCGGATAGCCAGTGGCCAGGTGGACAACATCCGCGATCATGTAGCGGTTGCGCGCCTCGCCCTGCGCCTCGCCGCCCCACAGCTTGTAGGCCACCGCATAGCGCCCGTCCGACGTCTTGCGCAGGCCCATCACCTGCGCCTTGACGAACATATCGGGCCAGCCGATGCGCTTGGCCTCAACGTCGAGGCCGTCGAACACGTCGCCCGCGCGCGGCGTATAACTCTCGGACAGAGTCGGCTCACCGAACACCTGAAAAATGCCCTTCACACCAATGCCCTTGCCGACCTCTCGCAGGGCATAACCGGGAAATCCCCAGATGTTGTCCGGACGGCTCAGGCTGTTGGAGCGCAGGCGTTCATGGTCGGGTATCTGGCTGTTCTTGCAGTAGCGCTGATAGGTGCGATAACATACCTCTTCGGTCCCGATCGCCCTGATATCATTGCTGGAAATCCCGTAACACCGCAGGTGATCGACCCAGACGAAACTGCCCAAGCCCCCGCCCACGGCGCAGAATTTCACCTCTTCGACCGGATGGCCCGAGGCGCGCAAGGCCTCGATACCCACTGTGTCCTGCCCGCCGAATTCCATGTCCGGGAACGTCCGGCGCGAAGGCGGCGGGGCATCGTCGTCGGTGATCACCAGACGGCTGACCAGTGAGGCATCGACCTCAACGCCCGCGATGCGCGTGGCACTGGATGCGCTCTCCGCGGGGGTCAGCAATTCCAGAAGCCAGCCCGGGATCGAGATTTGATCCCCGACCTCCAGAACCTGCTCTTCGACCCGCGTGCCGTTGACATAGGTGCCGTTGGTCGACCCCTCGTCGCGCACCCGCACATCGGCCTCGCTCAGCACCAGCGACATATGCGACCGACTGACCGCGTCCCCGGTCAGCGGCACATCGGCCGCGTCGCTTTTGCCCACCAGAAACGCACCGGGTTCTTCGCACAAAAGAATGCGCGAGCCGCCAATTGTATTGCCGTCGATGCCGATCTGGCGAACACGGAAACGGACCGGAAAATTCATCATCATCAGATCCTTACGAATGCACCCAATAAGACGTTCCATCGCCCAGACGTTGCCCGCAATAGCGGCAATTTTCGCTCGGCAGATAGGGGTTGAGCTGCCGGCAGGCGGCGTTCGTGCAGCTTAGGCCCTTGCCCTCTTCGGCGGACATGATGCGCAAAAGCTGCCCGCGAATATCCAGCGTCGCCAGATGATCCAGCGGCACCTGTTCGCCCGCCTCCAACGTGCGGCGATTGTGGCTGACCTCATCGCCCAGGCCACAGATCGCCTCGACCCCTCCCGCGCCATCGGGGCCGATCATCACCAACACCTGCGCGCCCTCGGCCTGGGCCGCGGCCATCGCGTCGCGCGCGCGGCCCTTGCGGCGGCGCATCAACACCTCCGACCCGCCCGAAGCGACCAGCGCAATCGACACCCCGTCCAGATCCAGCGCCTTGAGCCGCCCGGTGGACGAGCTGTCATAGACCAGGTGCAGGGGCTGGCCGATGGCATCGACCTGCGCGGCCTTGGGTGAACAGATCGTCACTTGCAGGCCGACCGTCTCGAACGCGCGCATCGCGCCGGTGGCCATCCGAACGGTGCCGCCTCGCCCCAACGCGACGGGGGCCGAGCCCTCCTGCCCGATCTGCGCCACGCCGTTGGACGACAGATCCGTGACCACAAGCCCCCCGTCCGCGGCGGCGGTGATCGTCAGGTGCTGTCGCGAGAGCGTGCCGAAGCCGTCCCCGAAATGCACAACGCGCCCATCTCCGGCGTTGACCCGGCCCACATTGTCGGCGCCGAAACGCCCGATCTCGACCGGCAGGCGCAGGGTTTCAGTGGCCAGCAAAACCTGCCCGCTGGCGGCATCGCGAATGGAAAGCTCGACGTCTTCGGTCATCTTGGTGTTGGTCCCCGTCGTCTCAATCTTGGGTCAAACTGTCATTGCGCCTGGCTCCATGGCGCGCCGCGCATTTCCTGGCGCGCATTGTGCGGCCCGGCCTTGGAAAGGGGCGCGCCCGGATCGGGCCGCGTCATCGCGCGTTCGGCGGGCGCCGCCTCACGCTGCGCATCATCCGAAGGCGCATCATCGCTCAGCGTCTCATCCGTCAGGGACACAGCACCTTCTTCCGTGGAGATCCGCAGACCATCGCTTTGCGGCGGTGCGTCTACCGTGTCCGCCGCGTCGGTTTCCGTGGCCTGCACCGTGCCAACATCCTCCAACGCATCAAGTGCGATGTCCGACGTGGGATTGTCGGCCACATGCTCCGGCCCGGCGACGGCATCAGCCTCCTGCGCCACAACAGGCGCGGCGTCTGCAGGCACCGCGGGTTCGGATTGCACCACATCCGGTGTGGGCGCGTCCTTTTCTCCGGGCAAAGCGAGGATCAGCCCAAGGGCCAGCGCCGCGCCGCCAAGCAGTACCGCAGGAACCACAAACCGACGCCCCCCCGACGGCACCGTCTGTCGCGCCTGCGCAGCCGCTTTCCCCGCCGAAGCCTCGGCGCTGGGGGCCACAGCCCGCGCGCCCTCCGCCGCCACCGCCGCTTTAGACACTGCACCGGCACCGCCACCATCCCCGGCGCGCTCGGTCAGTTGGAGCACCAGCACGGCGGTATTGTCCTGCACCGGATCATCCAGATCGTGCAGCGCGCCCATCAGCGCATCGGCGATCTCGCGGCTGCTCGCACCATGCACAAAATCGGACACAACAGCGGAAATCTGTTCGTCATCGAGATATTGCAAGCCATCGGACGCCTGGATCAGGACATCGCCCAGATCAAGCACCATGGCCGTCTTCGGCACGTCCTTGGCCTTCACACTGCGCCCCATCAGAACCGAGGTCAGCGCGTTGCGGTCGGGGTGGGATGCCGCCTCTTGCTCGGTCAACTCACCCGATTTCGCCATCTGGTCGATGATCGGGGCCATGGAATGGTCTTCGTTCAACTGCCGCAACTGCCCTTCGCGCCAGAGATACAGCGGGCTGTCCCCGACCGAGGCCCAATACAGGCGATCCTCGAACAGGACCGTGGCCAGAAACGTCGCCCCCATCCCGTGCAGATGCGGGTCTTCCGCGGCCCGGTCCTTGAGCACATCATTGGCCGTATCAATCGCCGAATTCAGTTCCGCCTGCAGGTTCTTCTCAAGCGCCGTCCCATCATGCATCAGGAATTTCAAATGGCTGACCGCGTCGATCACAACCAACCGACTGGCCAGATCGCCCGCCGCATGGCCGCCCATCCCATCGGCCAGCACGGCGAACCCACGGTCCATCCCACCGTGAAAATCGGCCAGCAACGTGTCTTCCTGGTAGGGGCGTTTGCCTTGCCACAGCGCGGTGGCCACATCGTACCCGATGCCACCCGCGCCGTCCGCCCCCGATGCAAGGCTCATGCGTCGGACCAGTCGAAATCGGGCCCGCACAGGGCCACGAACCGCAGCGACGTGGCCCCAATGCGGATCGTGTCGCCATGGGCCAGCATTTCAACCGTCAGAACCGGCGTGCCGTTGAGCCGCACAAGGTTCGTCTTGCCCCCATGGCTCAGGTAGAACAGCCGCGCCTCGTCATCATAGGTGACATAGGCATGGGCCTCGCGGCTGATCGTGTCGTCGCCAAAATCGACCTGCGCGCTGTTGACCGGATCGCGCCCGATGCCGCTCATGCCCTGGTGCAGCGGCACCGACGCCCCGCGCCCCGGCCCTGCGGTGACGACAAGCCAACCGACGACCGGAACCGCCGGCGCAACCGAAGCGGGCGCAGCTGCGGGATCCGGCGCACTGGGCGCAGCCTCTCCCCCGTAGCCATGAATGCGGGTCTTGGGCCGGGCATGGCCAGAGGCATCGCGCCCCTGCTGCGGCGCGGCCTGTGTCGGCGGCGGCGGCGGTGCCGTTTCGGGATCGGTGATCATGCGCGTGGCCGATCCGGGCCGATCCGGCGGTGTCCCGGGCAACGGTGGCGGAACCGGGTCACCCGGCGTCAAACCGCCGTCGAGCTCATCGTCCGTGAGGATGGGTTTCTTGGCCATTGTCATCCTTTCCAGGAACCGGTGCGCGCAGCAAGCCGCACATCCTGCTCGCCGCGTGCGTGCCCACCCCGTGCGGGCGACACGCAGGGCCGCGCCTTGATTGGTAGCACATGAATGACAAACGTGAAGAGTTTTGGCGCGCAGGGCGAGTGGCGGAAAACCCTGCCCTACCCGATGGAGTTGGCCACCGCCCCGCCCCTCAGAGCGGTCTAGTCGTTGTCCGACACGCCCGCGCCCGCGCCTTTCGCGCGGCTTTCGTCGGTGGCCGGCGCATAGGTCCGAAAGGCGAAGGCCGTCAGCACCTGCAAGGTCGCGTCTTCAACCCGTGCGCGGCTGTGCAACGGACCGGCCTCGGGCGGCGCGCAAGGCTCCACATGAACCTGCGTCAAGCCAAGCGGCAAGGCGCGCCCTTCGATCCCGCCCTCACGCGACAGCGCAAGCCGCGCATCGCCCGCCGTCACCGACAGCCCCGCATCTTTCGCACAAAGCGGTGCCAGAAACGGCAGCAGCATCATCGGGCTGTAGACCGGCCCCAACGGCCCCTCGGGCACCGCCCCGGCATCCGACAACGCCGTCCCAAGCCCAATCGAGCAGCCCTCCGGCCGACCGTCGGTTTCCGACAGCAACGCCGCCAGCGCGCCGGCCCCATCGTGCCCGCGCTCGGTCAGCCAGCGCACACCAAACGCCGCCTCTTCCGCCAAACCATGCGGACGCCCCGTCCCCCGCGCGGCTTTCAGCGCCAGGGATTGCAACTCGCCAAGGGACAGATCGTGGGTCATGAC
The DNA here is from genome assembly GCF_037543845.1 of Gymnodinialimonas ulvae. NCBI lineage: Bacteria > Pseudomonadati > Pseudomonadota > Alphaproteobacteria > Rhodobacterales > Paracoccaceae > Gymnodinialimonas > Gymnodinialimonas ulvae. The sequence goes on along the minus strand of NZ_JBBIFX010000001.1, from coordinate 215,277 downwards.
ACCGGGTAACACCACCCGTCGGGATCGGCCTCTGAAAGCTCCTTGGGGAAAGGTGCATTTTGAAACATCGTGATCCGCAGCCAGCGATCGGACCGCGGATCGAACCGCGTCGCGCCAAAAAAGCTCAACTTCGCGCGCAGCAAGTCAATCGGGGCCATGTCGGCGTGGATCGTGTTGTCGCGCACCTCGGCGTAGGCATGGGTTTCGGCGATTTGCAGGCGCCGCACGGTATGGCGATGCTCGGGATGGCGCAGAAGAAAGCCCGCAACCGGCCCTGTTTCACCGTCCAATGCCGCATACAACGCCGCCGCATCGCGCGCCGGGCAGAGCGGCTGCGCATAGGGCTCCACATCACCCTCCGCCCGCTCGCCCAACCGCGGCTCGAGCTTTTCGGCAGAGACATACCACACCCGCGCCTGCTCCTCCGGCGCGTCCCAATCCACGGTCAAAGCCTGTGGGTGCACCCGCTCGATCAATCGGCGCAAATCGGCCACATCGCGGCCGCCGTCGATGCGGATCGGGCTTTCGTCGGCGGCCATCTGGTCCGCCGCCGTGTCAACAATCGCCCCGTATGGCTCCAGAAGAAGTGCTGCCAATTGCTCCTGCCCTTCCAGCCGCAACGCCATCTCCCCCCATCGCCACAACCGATCCCACGGATAAGGCGCCTCAAAGTCGAACTGTGCCAATTCGCCCAGAAGAACCGCCATATCGCCGCGCAATTCCGCAAGCTTGGCCTGCTGGATGGGATGTTCGGACTGCCATTCGAACGCATTGACCTCCGCGCGCCGCGCATGCGCCCGGAAACTGGCGGCCTCAGCCTCGGAGGCCTGCCGCACCCCGCGCACCGCCGCCAAGGCCCATTCGCGCGCCGCGATCCAGTTGTGGATCAGGCGCGGGTGGTTCATCACAAACGGCGCCATGCCGAGGCCGGTGGAATTCCCGATACCAAAGCGCCGCCGCACGTCGGGATCAAGCGGCACGGCATCGGCGGATTGCGCCCGCGCCATGTGCTCCACCAGATCCATCACAAACGCCCGGATCAGGTAAACGGTCAGCATTTCGGCCTGAAACGGCGCACGCAGCTCGGGGCGCGCCTCGATCTGCGCCCGGTCCGCCGCGCCGAACTTGGCCGATCCATAAACCGCCGTGGTCCGCATCAGATATCCGACCTGCTCCACCAGGCTCAGGTCCAGTTGCTGCCCCGCAGCCAGGCGCTGCACCACGTGATCCCACAGGCGCACCGACCGGTTCGCGCGGCTCAACGTCAACTCGCGCTCGGTGATCCGACCCGCCTCCTGCAAGGGCACATTGGCGCGAAGCCGCTCGATATCTGCGGCCTCCGGCACCCCATCGAACAGGGTAAATGTCGTGTCCCAGGCCGTCGCGATCACCCGATCCGAGCGCGCCTCGGGCGGCAAATCATGCGCAAACGCGACCAGCGAATAGGTCCGGTCCGGCCCCTGCGCGCTATACACCGCATGGCCCACGCCGGTCGCATCCACTGCCCATTCGGCACATGTCACGCGCCAGCCCTCGCGCTTCATCCGTCGCAGAAGGATCCGCATGAAGCTCAGGCGCGATTGATGGAATGCGCCCAACCGCTTCAGGTTCATCACCACCTGCGGGTCGCGCAACGCCACCTTTTGCTGCGCTGGAACACTCATGCCGCCGCTCCGAAGTTCTTGTCAAAGAAACGCAACCAATTGCCCCCCATAACCGCCTCCACACCAGCCTGATCAAACCCCACCGCGCGCAATCCCGCCTCCAGCTTCGGGAAATCCGCATTGGTTTCGAACCACGCGGGCTGTGGTGGGAAACCCGGCGCGCTGGCCGAGCCCTCGCCATAATCAATCCGCTTCGTCCACCGTCCAACGCGCATCCATTCCACCACGCTGTCGGGCTGATCTTGGCACAAATCGCTGCCGATGCCGAAATGCGCGACACCGTAACGCGCCGCCATATCCGCAATCATCCCGCAAAATGCATCAAGCGTGCAGGCGCCTCCATCCTTCAAATGATGCGGATAAAGCGAAAACCCCATCATCCCGCCGCCCGCAACCACCGCTTCGATCACCTCCGGGCGCTTGTTGCGACGCGCGCGATGCCAATCGAACGGGTTGGCATGGGTGATCGCAATCGGGCGCGCGGAGACCTCCGCCGCCTCGATGGTCGAGCGGTCCGCCGAATGGCTCATGTCCACCACCAAGCCTACGCGGTTCATCTCGGCCACCACCTCGCGGCCCATCCGCGTCAGCCCCATATCCTCGGCCTCGTAACATCCCGTCGCCAGCAGGGATTGGTTGTTATAGGTCAACTGCATGAACCGCAGCCCAAGCTGATGCAGGATCTCGACCAAGCCGATGTCATCCTCGATCGGCGACGGGTTTTGCGCCCCGAACACGATCGCCGTCTTGCCCGCCGCCTTCGCCGCGCGCACGTCGTCACCCGACCCGGCCCGCATGATCAGATCCCCGTGGTCCTCGAAAAACCGGTTCCAGCGCTCGATCTGCAAAACGGTCTCGCGAAACATCTCGTGATAGGCAATCGTGACATGCACCGCATCCACGCCGCCCACCCGCATCTGCTCAAAGATACGGCGTGACCAGTTACAATATTGCAGCCCATCAATACGCATGGCAAAATCCATCCATCACCCGGCTCAACTGGTCAATTCCCTCACCCGCCTTACCGGGTCAATCCCCCTATTAACACTTGCGCGATTGCGCCCAACCGCCCACACGCCCCAGCCACGACGCCCCGGCACGCCCCTTGGCGCATGTGCGTCATCTTTGCACCAAAAGCATGCAACGCCCGGCCTGGGGTTGGCCGGGAACAGGGAGTCACGGGGATCATCGCTCAAACCCAGACCGCACCCTCACCCGAAATAGATCTTCCACCGCGCCCGCACCGCCGCATCCGTGACCGGGTCCACCTGACAGGGCGCCTGCGCCAATATCTCGTGCTTGCGCGCCGTCGCCCCCGCGATCAGGTCGGGCTTATCCGCCTCTTCCCATTCCTTCGGGCTCATCCGATTGCCGAGCCTTGGATAAACGAAATCCGATTGCATCAGCGCCAGCGTCCGGTCCGTACCAAGGTAATGGCCCGGCCCGCCCATGCAGACCTCTGCCATCTGATCGAGCGCCAACGTCTCGTCATTGACCTCGATCCCACGCACGCAGCGTTGCGCCTGCCCGATCAGATCATCGCTCAGGATCAGGCTCTCCAAACAAAACCCCAGCAACGAGGCATGCATCCCCGCCGCCTCATAGACCATGTTCAACCCCGACAGACCCGCCATCACATTGGAACACATCTGTTCCCATCCGGCCTGCATGTCGGGCATCTTGGCATCGCTTGCGCCGCCTGCCGCGCCACCGGGCACGCCATAGAACTGATGCATCTGCGCGCAGGCCGCGCTCAGCAGCGCCTGCTCGCCCGATCCCACCGACATCGCCCCGGTCCGCAAATCCAGGTTGAACGGCCAGGTCCCGAACACCACCGGATGCCCCGGCGCCATCGCGTTCACATAGACCAATCCGGCCAAGCACTCCGCCGTCGCCTGCACCACCGCGCCCGCAATGGTCGACGGCGCCGTCGCCCCCGCCATTCCCGCCGACAAAAGCAGCACCGGCATGCCCGCGCGGATGCAATGTTCCATCGTTTCGCAGCTTTCCGTGGCGAATTTCATCGGCGGCACCACAAAGCAATTGGTGTTCGAGATGAACGGCCGCGCGCGCCATGCCGCTTCGCCGCCCGCCAGCACATGCAGCATCTCCATGCAGGGGGCCACATGGGACGGGTCGCTGAACGACATCCCGATGTGCTTTTGCGTGCCCGCCACACAGGCGTAGACCGAGTTCAGGTCCATCTCCAGATTGTCCGCGATATCCCGGCACACCATCGGGCGCTGAAAGAAATGCACATTTTCAAGCGCTTGGGTGATCCGCGCGGCATCATGTAGGTCCTGCGACGTGGAATGGCGGTAGGCGTTGGTCTCGACCTCTACCACATTCACCGCCGCCCCCGCCGTGCCGTAATGCACCCGGTTGCCGCTCAGGTGCAGGTCAAATTGCGGGTCGCGCGCGGGCAAGGTGACGGCGCGATTGGCATGCGCCAGCATGTCCTCGACCAAGGCACGCGGAAATCGCACCCGCCCATCCGCGCCAAGGGTCGCGCCCGCACTCACCAAGATGTTGATCCCCGATTGCGGCGCATCGGCCAGCCCGATGGTCTCAAGCGCCTGCAAGGCAGCCTCGTGGATTTGCCGGATCTGACCATCGCTCAACACTTTGAGCGTGCCGCCCTCCATGCCCGCCCGGATCGGTTGCAGATCCTCGGGCAGGGCCGCCGCGCGTGCCGCCACCCGTGCCGCCCGGCCGCCGCCGCGCCGTCCCTTGCGTATCTCGACCTCAACCATCGCCACGCCCTCCCTTCAAAAGCGCATCAATCTCATCACCCCGCGCCGCCGCCTTGAACGGCGTGAAATGCCCGGCCTGCAACGCCGCCATCGCGTCCCGGATCGCTGCATGGGTGAGCCGCGCCATCTGACTGCCCAACGAAATCCGCCGCACCCCCAGCCCCGTCAGAGTGCCAAGGCTCATATCCTGCACCGGCCCAACCGCCAGCACGTTCAACGGCGCTTTCACCGCCGCAAGGATCTGCGCCAGCTCGGCCTGTCCGGGTGGCACCGGCAGGTAAAGGCAATCGGCCCCCGCCGCCTCGAAGGCCTGCAACCGCAGGATCCCTTGCGACAGGTCATAGACCCCGTTCATCACCCCATCCGCCCGTGCCGTCAGCACGAAAGGCCGGCCCAAAGACCGCGCCGCTGCAACGCCCGCGCGGATCTTTTCCAGGGCCAGTTCAAAGTCATAGGCCGTGACGCTCTCGCCGAACGCCATGTCCTCTATCCCGCACCCCGACAGGCCGACCTCCGCCGCCAACCGCACCGTTTCGGCGACATCCTCGGGCGTGTCGCCAAAGCCGTTTTCGAAATCGCCCGACACCGGAAGGCCGGTGGACGCCACGATATCCTCGGCATGGGCCAACGCCTCGTCGCGGGTTACGCCGCCCATGTCGGGCCGCCCCAACGTAAAGGCATGGGCCGCCGAAGACGTGGCCAGCGCCACCGCCCCCATCGCCGCCATCATCCGCGCCGATCCAGCATCCCAGGGGTTCGGCATCACGAAACATCCCGATCCGTGCAGCGCCATGAACCTCTCGTGTCGATCCGTCCTGCTCATGTCTGCCTCCCGCAATGATGATCCGGCCCGTACCAACCCACCGCTCCGCCCGTTTGGGACGTTTCGCCGGAAAGTGCATTTTGATGGAACAAAGAGGGGCAGGGTTGCGCCACAACGCGGCGCGGAGACTTGTCTCCGGACCGGGCGGCGCGGGCACTCACCGGCCCAACCTGCGCGCGATTTCCGCGATATGCGCCGGGCCGGTTTCGCAACAGCCCCCGATGATCGTGGCCCCCATATCCACCCAGGCCGTCGCGTGATCGGCGTAGGCCGCGGGCCCCATATCGCGCCGCGCGCTCAGGTCGCTGGCCGTCGTGCCGCCCGCCAGAAACGCCTTGGTGATCTGCGTGAACGCATTGGCATAGGCCCCGAACGGCACGCCACCGGTGCCGATGATCTCCAACGCGGGCGGCATCACTTCCGGCGCAGAGCAATTGGCCAGCACCGCATCCGCATCGCGCGCCACGTCCATCGCCTCCGCCAAGGTCTCGCCCGAGCGCAGAAGCGTTCCGTCCTCGTCATCCACCGTCAGCGCCAGCCACACGGGCCGCAGCGTCTGCCGCCCGGCCTCCAGGCACGCACGTGCCGCTTCCACGGATGCAATCGTCTCGAACAACAGGATATCGGCGCGCGGGGCGAGGATCTTCGCCACCTCCGCATAAAGCGCCACGGCATCCTCGTAAGGCGGGTTCAAATCGGCGCGGTAACTGGCCCCGAGCGGCCCGATGGCGCCTGCGATCTGCGCCCGCCCCCGCACCCCTTCGGCCTCATCGAGCGCGCGGCCCAGAAGCGCCTCGAACTCCGCCTCGCGATCCGGCAATTCAACGCCCGCGCCCGCGTAATGGTTCGACGCCGCGCCGCGCAGCCGGTCGCGGTGGATCGCGTAGGAATTGGTCGTAACCACCTGCGCACCCGCCGCCACGTAATCGTCATGCACCTCGGCCACCAGACCGGGCCGGTCCAACATCACCTGCGTCGACCACAACGGCTGCGCCGGTTGCCCCGAGCGTGCGATCAATTCCTGCCCCATCCCCCCGTCGAGGATCGTTACCTGCGCCAAATCAGGCCTCCGTTCTGCGTCATTGTCCGCTCCCGAGGGGCGTCGCCACATAATCGTACCAAAAGTGCTCATCCGACCCGCGCCGAAGCCACTCGACCGCGAACAAAGCCGGGTCGAAATGGCGCTCGAATTCCTGCGCCACCGCATCCGACGGCGCGCGCGCGTCGTCCGTCAGGCCCGCGCGGAAGACGACCCGTGCCAAGGGGGCCACAGCCTCGACCGCGAAGGTCCACCGGAACTCCGTCTCGCCCCGGGCCTGCGCGTCGTAAACGCCTGCACCCCGATGCCTGAGCGTCAGCGTGCCTCGGTTGAGGCCTGCATAGCTGTCCTGATAGACCGCCGCCGGAGACTGCACATAGGGCGCCTGATCCGCACGGGTCGCGTCGACCTCGAAGCCCAACCCGTCCAGCGCATCCAACCCGCGCGAGCGCAAATCACCCTGCGCGACATCCCACCATTCGGTGAAGAACACAGGCGCGATCCGGTAGTCTATCGGCGGCTCCTCTGGATAATCCGGGTCCGGCGCCATGACGGTGCGCGCCTCAGCCTCAAGCTGGACATTCACGCCGAATGCGTCGCTGTTGCCGACCGATTTGAAAATCACGATCTCCGCCCGTGCCAGATCCAGCACCTGCTCGGGCAGGTCTTCCATCTGAAACCGGAACTTTCCCTCGATACTCATTCTGCCCGCATGCTCCTTGGTAGCCGCCAGTTGATCGCGCCATCGGGCCGGTCACGCCGCCGGAACGAGGACCATGCCGGGCCGACCAGCCGCGCGAACAGGTCCACGTCTTCCGTCCCCCAGCGGTGCAGGGTCACGGACCCAACGGTCGCATCCACCTCCGCCTCGACCCGGTGGAGGGCAGACGCGCAGGTAACCCACACGCGGTACGCACCGCCACCCCGTGCCTCGAACCGCCAGTCCAGTTCCGTGAACATGGTGTGATCGCTGCAAAAGATGAAGCCGTCGCTGTCGATCGGCGGCGTTGCGGGCCGGGTCTTGGGGGCGAAACGCGCTTGCCCGTCGGGCCGCCCGATATCGCCGAAATCGACATTCACGGCAACCGGCCATTCCCAGCCCTCCACGCCCCGATCATCCAGCGTCATGCCCGGCTTCGTGGCCTCCAGCCAGATCCCCGCCTGGACCGTACCTTTTTCTTGTATAATAATCGTCATATCAGCGCGCCGCACCTCTAGCGGGCGCGGGGCCGTCCCGTCCAACTCAACGATGAAACGCGATCCGCTCAAGCCCGCAGCCTTTCGTTCTGCGGATCCCATAGCGGCCCGTCGCCCTGCACCACGGCCCTGCAAATCTCGCCGTAGATATTCACGTCCAACTCCGTTCCCGGTTCGCCATGTTCCGCCGTCACCATCGCCAGCGCCACCGAATGGCCAACCCGGTAGCCCCAGGCGCCGCTGGTCGTCTCACCCACGACCGCGCCATCCTTGGTGATCGTCGACATGTAGGGCGCGTCGGCCTCGCCCGCATCGACCTTCAGGGTCACGAAGCGTTTGGCTACACCGCGCTGCTTTTCCGACAAAAGCGCCGCCTTGCCGGGGAAATCCTGCGGCTTGTCGAACTTGATGAACCGCTCAAGCCCGCCCTCCAACAGGCTGTAATCCGTCGAAAGATCGCCCTTCCACGCCCGGTACCCTTTCTCGATGCGCAACGCGTTGAGCGCGAACATCCCGAACGGCGTGGCCCCGGCCGCAATCACCGCCTCATAGATCGCCGGCATCTCGCCCGTGGCCGCGTGCACCTCCCAGCCCAACTCACCGGCAAAGCTCACCCGCGCCAGGAACGCCGGTCGCCCCGCCACATTGGCGCTTTGATGCGACAACCACCCAAGCGACAGATCCGCATCCGTCCCGATCTCTTCAAACAGCGCCCGCGCCTTTGGCCCCGTCACGATCAGCGCTGAAAATTCCGTCGTATGATCCGTCAGGCTCACCCCGTCGGGCAGCCCATCACGCCACAGCACCTCGTAATCGTGCCACTGCGCGGGCGCCGCCGTGATCAGCGTGAAGTGATCCTCCGCGTGGCGGATCAGCGACATCTCCGTCAGGATGCGTCCGCGCGGATCGGGGAAATATCCAAGGTTCATCCGCCCCACCTTCGGCAGCGCGCCTGCGATCCGACCGCGCAGCCACTCCGCCGCGCCCTCTCCGGTCAGGTTGAAGCGTGAAAAGCCCGGCAGGTCCAGAACGCCAACCCCGTCTCGCACCGCCTCGCATTCCGCGCGCACCCGAACCTCCCACGGCCCCGCGCGGCCCCAGGTCTCGGTCGCCTCAAGCGAGGTGTCATCGCCGTCCTTGGCAAACCAATTGGCCCGTTCCCAACCGCCATACGCTCCCATCTGGCCGCCCAGTTCCACAACCCGCGCATGGTTCGGCGACAGCTTCTTGTCGCGCCCCGCAGGCCAGGCTTTCCACGGAAAATGCATCCCGTATTCGTGCCCATAGGTCTCCAGCGCCTTGTCCAGGCAATAGGAATGATCAGCGTAATCGGTGTAGCGGCGCGGATCGACGGCCCACATGTCCCACTCGGTCTGCCCTTCGGTGATCCACTCGGCCAGAACCTTGCCCGCGCCGCCGCCCTGCACGATCCCGAAGGTAAACGAATGCGCCTCGAACGCGTTCTCCACCCCCGGCATCGGCCCCACCATCGGCAGGCCATCCGGCGCATACGGGATCGGGCCATTGATATTGCGGCCCACGCCGCCCTCACCCAACAACGGCACCCGGGCCATCGCATCCTCGATATACCACTCCAGCCGGTCCAGATCGTCCGGGTACAGCTGGAACGAAAAATCCTCCGGCATCGGATCCTCGGGCGTCACCCAATGCGCCTTGCAGTTCCGCTCATAGGGCCCAAGGTTCAACCCGTGTTTGTCCTGCCGCAGGTAGTAGGAGCTGTCGACATCCCGAATCAGCGGCAGCTTGCGCCCATTGGCCTCCGTCCAATCCTTCACCGCCGGGATCTCCTCGGTCAGGAAATACTGATGGCTCATCACCACCATCGGCACCGTGCGCCCGCCGTGCGGCTTGAACCACTCGCCCACGCGCTGCGCATAATAGCCCGCCGCATTCACCACATATTCACAGCGGATCTCGCCCTGCGCAGTCTCCACGATCCACTCGCCATTCTCGCGCCGCACACCGGTCGCAGGGCAGAACCGCATGATCGTGGCCCCCAGATCGCGCGCCCCCTTGGCCATGGCCTGTGTCAACTGCGCCGGGTCGATGTCGCCGTCATAGGGATCATACAGAATCCCGCTCAAATCATGGGTCTCAAGGAACGGGTACATCTCCCGGGCCTCGTCATTCGACAGCATCCGCATATCGATGCCCTGATACTGAGACATGCCCAAAACCCGCTGGAACTCCTGCGCGCGTTCCTTCGTATGGCCCAGCCGCAGCGATCCGGTGACATGATAATTCATCGGATAATCAACATCTTCGGCCAGCGTCCGATACATCTCCAGCGAATAGCGCTGCATGTTCAGAACCGCCCACGACGTGGAGAAATTCGGACAATTCCCCGCCGCATGCCAGGTTGACCCCGCGGTCAGCTCGTTCTTTTCCAGAAGCACACAATCGCGCCACCCGGCCTTCGCCAGATGATAAAGCCCCGAGGTCCCGACAACCCCGCCTCCGATGATGACAACCCGTGCAGTGCTCGGCAAATCCGCCATGTCTCTCTCCCCTGATGCCCACTGTCCCGCAGCGCGCCGACAAACCCTGTTGCGCAGCAGTATCACGCCGCACGAAACAGAGTTCAATTCGCCACGCGCATCTGTTTTAATCGTAAAAACCGATTAGAATTCTATCCCAAGTCACGTCATCATCCCCACCGTCCTCCTCTTGTCCAATACCCCTCCCGAGGCCCGGGGCCTGCCCGCCGCTTCCTTTCCAACCCCTCCTTCCATTGGTCCAAAATAGCTCGGGGGAGTCCGCAGGACGGGGGCAGCGCCCCCCAATCCCAAACGAAACCCCGAAACCACGCCATGCAAATCGACCAAATCGAAACCTTCCTCGACCTTCTCGACACCGGCTCGTTCAACCGCACCGCCGACCGCCTGAACGTCACGCAATCGACCATCTCGGGCCGCGTCAAAGCGCTGGAAAAAGCCCTCGGCGAACGCCTGTTCGAGCGCTCCCGCTCGGGCACGCAGCCCACAACCGCCGCGCTCCGGTTCGAAACCCACGCCCGCGTCCTGCGCCGTGCCTGGGCCGATGCGCAGGCCGACGTCAAACCCTACGGCGCCGCCGTCATGCTGCGGATCGGGATCCAGCACGACCTGCTCGACAACCACGCGGGCGACTGGCTCACCGCGCTGCGCTCGGCGCTGCCCGAGTGTGGCTTCTACGTCGACGGCGATTATTCCCGACAGATGTGCCGCGATCTGGAGGCAGGCGCGCTCGATCTCGGCGTCGTCTTCACCCCGCGTCCCTCGCCCGATCTCTATTTCGAAAGCATGGGCGAAATTCCCTACCGGATGATCTCCACGCAAGCCCAAACCCTCGCGGAGGTCAAAGCAACCGATTACATCCTGCCCAATTACGCGCCCGCCTTCGCGCAAACCCACGCGACACTGCTGCCGGGCCTCTCGGAAGGCACGGTCTCAAGCGGACAGGCCGCCGCCGTGCGGGGCCTCTTGATCGCGCTGCAAGGCACCACCTATCTGCCGTCGGAAATGGCCGAAAGCCTGATCGCCGATGGCACCGCGCACCCCGTTGCCCGCGCCCCCACCATCGCGCAGCCGGTCTTCGTTGCGATGCACCTCAGAAACCGCCACCGCGCGGGCTACCGCCGCATGGCCCGCGTCCTGCAAAACCGCCTGACCCCATGACGGCGATAGGCCCTCCAACGGCCAAAAAGCGACAAAATCTTCTGCCAATTCGACCCGCGCACCGCCTGCTTCTTCTCCTCTTCGCCTCGCCGATGCTGGCCCACACGGCCCATGCCGGCACCGACGACACCATCCCCTTGTCCCACATCGCCCACCGGCACTGTCCCACGGAATACCGCGCGATGATGGCTCTGAGCTCCATGGATTGGGATCAATTCGGCTCCATCAAAACCGACCCCGCGCGCGCCCCAGACATCAACGCCGCGATGAACCGCGACACAACCAGCGTCGTAGCGATATCCACCGCCCTGGGGCACTTTCCGGCGTTCAGCCACCCGGCCACGCACATGCAGGCGCAATTCGATCTCCTGCGCGTCCAATTCGACCTCAGCGATTGCCTGACCCTGTCCGAAGGGCAACATGATCGCGTCGCGACCCTCGCCATACCGCAATCTGATCTGCTGCGCCCTCATCGCGCTGCGCGACACCGGGATTGCGCCACCGACCCTCTCTGCCGGGTTTCCGATACCCACCTTGCCGCCTGCGAAAACGGCGTCCGCGATCAATAAAGGCTGATCTCGCGCAGGCTCACATCGGCCCGGTGATCCCGCCCATAGGCCAGGATCCCGATGCTGATCACATCGCCCGGCGCGAACACCGCCCGCATGCCATCATGGGACGGCCTGAAATCAGCCAAAGCCAACGACACCTCGCTCCAGTCTTCCGTCGTCACGAAAGACGCCCGATACGACTGCCACACCCGCGACAGGCCCGTGGTCCGCAAGAACACGAAATACCGCTCGCCATTGCCCCGCACCCGAAGGCGAAGGCCGTCCGTCCCTTCCGGCCAGCCGCCGTCAAACCGTCGCCGCACCTGAATGAACCCGCCGTTGTTCGCAGTACTGACTTCCCCGGTCAGGCGCAGCGCGCCCTCCTCCAGCCGCGCGCCGCCCCGCGACACGCCGCCCATCACCCCGTCGGCCACGTAATCCCACTGCGCCGCACCCGGCCCGTCGAATGTCTCCCAGACCTGCGCCATTCCCGCCGCTCCCGTCATGCTCAACATCACGCCCAAGGCCATGGCCGCCGCGCGCCGTCTCTTCCGCCGCATATCCGCGCCTCCGCCGGTTCCCCACCGCAACCTAACGCGGTCGTCGCACGAAAAAAGGGCGCTCGAAAGCGCCCTTCGTGATCCCATGGATCTGCGGACCAGGCCCACAGAGGGCGGCCTCACGCCTGCCCCGTCACCTTCGCGATGATATCCTCGACCGAAATGCCCAGCCCTTCGAGCATCGACAGGTCGATCCCGTTCTCCCCCAGAAGCGAAGTCACCGCTTCAAGGTCCAGATCCTGAAGCGCCGAGGCGTCAATCCCGGCCGCGCCCAGCTTCTCCAGAATGCCGTCAATCCCGGCATCGCCCGCGCCGCCCATCAGGCCGCCGATCATATCTCCGATCCCCATTATCGCTCTCCTCGATGTTGAAAGGGTGTCCGCGCACCCTTTCACGCCAGCGTTCCCCGGGCCAAGGGGAAACTCCCCGCCGATGCGGCAAATACATGTCTACAGAAATAGATCTGATGTGTCGGCGACCTCATTGCTTCCATTCAATACGATCCGAAACTCACCGCCTGCGCAAACCTGCACAGTGTTCGCGGCCAACACCTCACATCTCGGCTCCTCCGGCTCCTGGTCGACCAGTTCCATCCGGAACCGTTCGGCCCTTGCAACCACCCCCGACGCCGTTTGAGACACGCTCTACACCATGCACCCGGCGGGCCGCGTGGCCCGCCCCCAAGGTGTCGCCTCGGTCGTGATCGTCGTCATGCGCGACGGCTATATCGAACAGCTCGCCCCCGCTTGGGGTCTTCAACCACCCCCCCAACGAACGCGAAGCGGGCTTTTTCAGTGCGCCAAAGATGACCTTTTTTGCAAACCATCATGGTCGATGGCGGCGCGGCCGTGAACGCTGATCAGCCCCACCTGGGTGGTCCAGTCTTAATGTGAGTGCATGATCGGCCTGGTTTTCATCGTGACGATGGTTTCCGGGGATGGTGGGCCCGGTGGTGCGTTCTGGATCAGCACCATGCAGACCAACCTCAATCCCGACGGCACCATGCGCGACATGGACCGAACTTCTGGCGCCTTCGACCGCATCGGCCCCAACGGCAGCCCCCGGCGCGCGGTATGATGTATCTCGGCGACACGCTGGCCGCGACCTGCTCCGCGCTCGACTGCCCCCCCCGGACAATAGCGGAGAATACAGGCCCTTCGCCAAAGGCGGAAAATTGAGACGTGCCGCCCGACGGCCTGCCCGACCTCGACATCCCCGCCCCTTTCACGCAGCCCTGCGTCCCCGACGTCTCCTGCATCGACGCGCAGGGCGATTTGCGGAATGCACGCCATGGGGGGCTGCGTGTTGCGCCTGTCCCCGGACCGCGCGCTGGTGGAGCAGATCGACCTGCCCGCCACCAACATCACCGCCTGCTGTTTCGGCGGTCCCGATTTGCGCACGCTCTCCGTCACCACCGCCGCCAACCCGCTCTGTGATGCGGACTTGGAAGATCCCCATGAGGGCGCGTTTCTCGCCGTCAAACCCGGCGTCGCGGGCCCGTCGCCGTTTTTCTTTCGCGCCTGAAGGCGGGGGGGTATTTTGCGGGTTAAAATTTCGCAAAAAAGATCGCCTTTTAAAATAGAAAACAGGCACTTATCAATTTGTGCACGCGTGCACATTGCGCACAAACACCTCATATCCCGGCTCTTCCGGCTCCGTATCGACCAGGTCCTGCGGGAACCCTTCGGCCTGCACATCCAGCCCCATGGCGGCCTCCAGAAGCTCGATCATCCGATCCGATTGCGCGCGCTCACCCAGCACCTCTTGCCCGTGCGTCAGCATCTCGATCATCTTCGGGCTGATCTCCAACGGCACGCCATTTCGCTCCGCAATCGTTTGGAACAACCCCACATCCTTCTGGATCAGATCGAGCGTGAAATTCACGTCCCGCGATCCCGACAGGATCAGCTGGCTTTCGGTCTCATGCACGAAGGAATTGCCCGACGAGACCGCAATCGCCTCATAGGTCGTGGCCATATCCACCCCCGCCGCCCGCATCACGCTCAACGCCTCGCACAGCATCAACAAATGCCCCGTCGCGAGGTAATTCGTCATCACCTTCAACGTCGACGCCGCCCCCAGCGGCCCCGTATGCAGCACCCGCCGACCCATCTTCGTCAAAAGCGGGAAGACCCGGTCGAACACCTCCCGTTCGCCGCTCATGTAGATCGAGATATTGCCCGTATCCGCCCGGTGGCACCCGCCCGAGACCGGGCATTCCGCCACCTGCCCGCCGCGCGCCTCGATCATCGGTGCGATGCGCAGGATCTCGGCCGCATCCGTCGTCGACATCTCCATCCAGATCTTGTCCGCGCGCACCTCGGGCAACATCGCCTCTACCACCGCCGCAGACGCCGCAGGCGAGGGCAGGCAGGTGATCACCACGTCGCAATCGCGCATCATCGCCGCCGGATCGCCCCCGGCCTGCGCTCCCCGCGTCTCGAAATCCGCCACCAGCGCGCCGTCCAGATCATGGACCCGCAACGCGACCCCATTGCGCACCAACGACCCTGCCAGCTTGCCGCCAACCGCGCCCAATCCGATAAATCCCACCTGCATGCGACCGTCCCTTGTTATGCGCTGCAACGCTCACCCTGCACGCCGCGATTGGCCCGCCTGTTTCCGACATCTCGTCATCCAACCCGACCGCCAATCGCTTCCAATGCCGCCACAAACCGCCGATGCGCCGGGCCTCCATGGGCCAAAAGCTTGACCTCGATCACATGCTCGGGTTCTTCCCGCACCACCGACAACAGCAATGCTGGCTGGCCGTTCGGGGGCCAGTAGCCGATCGCGGTATCAGCCTCGAAGGCGATCGTGGCCACCTCCGACCATTCGTCCGCCTCCATCAGATCATCATGGACGTCCTGCGGCACCGACACCGCAACCGGTCCCTGCCCCCGTTGCGCAGTGATCTGCCGAGCCAGCGCATCGGCAAAACGCGCGACCTCCGCATCAATCACCTCGTGCTCCAACGAAACCGACCGGGGTGGCAGCGTGTAGGCCAATGGCAGATCGAACGCGAACAGTTGATGCTCGGCGGCTGCGGCCTGCGGCGGGGCGGCCCTATCAGACAAACCATCCCGCCACGCATCCCACCTTTCCTGAAGCCGCTCCCACAAGGAGGGGCGCATCATCCGGCCGACGTCGAAATCGATCCCCTTGGCCTTCAGGTCCTGGGAAACCTGCCGTGCCTCTGCAAGCGCACGGTTCTCCTGCCGCTCCATGGCGCGGACAGCCGCATCCTGCGTCGCGCCCGAAATGGCAACCAGCTCTGCCACCGTTTCCGCCTGCAACACATCGGCCAGATCCGGCACGGCCCCGCCTTGCGGATAGCTCCAGACCTGATCGCGCGCATTCACACCAGAACCTCGCAGACATGTACCGCGTTCCGCACCTCCGGCGCGCCCACCGGGATCGTCTGGAACACCGGCGTGCGGTAGACCTCACGCCACGCGCCCGCCGCCTCATAGCGCCGGGTCGCCTCCAGATACGCCGCCTCCTGCCCCGCATCGTGGCGCATCGAATAGATCAACCATCCGCCCTTGCGCGTCACCCGGATCAGATCGTCAAAGGCTTCGGGCGGCGCATGGCCCGGCGTGATCGTGCCCGCACTGATCGTGGCCGCAAATTGCCCGGTCTCGAACGGCAAATCCCCGCCAAGAGCGTCCTCCACCAACGTGTCATAGATTCCCTTGGCCCGCGCCACCTCCAACATGCCGGGCGACAGATCAAGGCCCGTCACCCCGCGATAGCCAAGCGCATGCAACGGCTCCATCTGCAACCCGCCGCCGCATCCCGCATCCAGGATCGGCATCGCGTCCACCGGCACAAAACGCGCCACCGCCGCCGCCATGATCCACGGCAACCGGTAGCCGCCCGCCATCAACTCGGTCTCATACCGATCGGCCCAGGCATTGTACTTCGCCTGCGCTGCCTCCGGCGTGGTCGCATCATATGCCTTGTCGAGTTCCGCCATCTTCATGTCCTCCGCTCGCGCGCCCCAATGTCACCGCGCACCCACGGTCTGGCAAGGCCGCGCTGCCCTACACCCGCCGCAGGACCGGACCACGCTCAGACGCGTGCGCCGCCCTCAACCCAGTCCCGATCGGGAAAACACGTTTACCCAGCCGATATTTTCACGTTACGGTTGACTTCACACGAAACAATGACGCGCAAGAAACACCAGTCATCTTGTGGAATAAGGGCGCGCGTGCCGTTCAAGCGCCCATTGCCGTCGCAGACGACCAATGTCGTGCAGACACATCCACCAAACTGCACCCACCGGTCACCCTTGGGAGGAGACAAAAAATGGCCGTACAGCCACCCATCACGGACCTCGATATTCCAACCGCAGACAGCGGGTTTTATAAAGGCTTCACGACGGCTGTGGCGATTTCCGCCAAGTTTATCGTGGCCCTTCTGATCATCTGGGCCCTCTTGCCGCCCGATACGCTGACCTTCGGGCCCGCCGCCGAAGGCTCTTCGGCGCTCTTCGTCGATGGCGATGGCAACGTCTCCTACACCGCAAGCACCATTCTGGGCGCGATCAACTCGATCATCCTG
Source organism: Gymnodinialimonas ulvae (assembly GCF_037543845.1). Classification (NCBI taxonomy): domain Bacteria; kingdom Pseudomonadati; phylum Pseudomonadota; class Alphaproteobacteria; order Rhodobacterales; family Paracoccaceae; genus Gymnodinialimonas; species Gymnodinialimonas ulvae. The sequence continues at coordinate 198,447 of NZ_JBBIFX010000001.1, read as the reverse complement.
GCCTCGTTCAACTACTGGTATGTCTACGTGATGGCGTTTTTCGTCATCCTCTGCATTGCGCTGGCCCTCTGGCCCACGGCGGGGCGACTCAAGATGGGGTCCGAAGATGATCGGCCCGAGTTTTCCAATTTCTCTTGGTTTTCCATGATGTTCGGCGCGGGCATCGGCATCGGTATGCTGACTTTCGCCACCGCCGAACCGATGTATCACTGGGCCAACAACCCCGACGTGATCCAGGGCGCTGCCGCCGGGTCCAGCGCGGAAAGCGTGCGCTCGGCCTATGTCTGGTCGTTCACCCACTGGGGCCTCGCGGCCTGGGCCTCCTACGCGGTGGTCGGTCTGGCGCTTGGCTACTACGCCTACCGCCGGAATCTGCCGCTGACGATCCGCTCCGCGCTGGTGCCGATCTTCGGACGTTCGATGGAAGGCACGCTTGGCCATGTCGTCGATATCGTGGCCGTTGTCGCCACCGTTCTTGGCGTCTCGCAGACGCTCGGCTTCGGGGTCGAGCAATTCGTCTCGGGCCTCGTGCGCATCGGCGTGGGCGACTGGCTTCAGACCACCGCAGCCGATGGCACGGTCAGTTCCTCGACAATGGGCATCGTCGTGGCGCTTGTGGTGATCATGGGCGCCTCGACCCTCTCCGCGCTTTCGGGCGTCGGCAAAGGCATCAAGTGGCTCTCCAACATCAACATGGGGCTCAGTTTCTTCATCCTCGCCTTCTTCCTGGTGTTCGGCTCGACCTTCTTCGGCCTGCAGGCCTTTTTCGTCGGCATCTTCGATTACCTCGTGTCGATCCCCGGCAACATCTTTACCGTCTGGGTCTCGGACGGTGTCGACGGGTCCGAGGCTTCGCAATTGTCCGGTTGGCAGGGCGGCTGGACCATCTTCTACTGGGCCTGGTGGATCGCCTTCGCGCCGTTTGTCGGCGTGTTCCTGGCGCGCATCTCCAAGGGGCGCACGGTGCGTGAATACGTGCTTGGCGCAATGATCGTGCCCGCGCTGATGTGTTTCATCTGGTTCGCAATCGTCGGTGGCACGGCCATCGACCTGGAGTTGAACGGCGACGCCGCAGGTGCCATCACCGGCGCCGGGCAAGCCGATCAGCTCTTTGCCATGCTCGCCGTCATCCTCAGCGATAACCTCGCGTGGCTCATGTCGGTGATCGTCGTGATCCTGCTGCTGACCTACCTGGTCACATCGGCGGACTCGGCCGTTTTGATCATCAATACGATCAACGCCGCCGGTGATGAGGGCCCCAAGGCCCGCCCGCATATCCTGTTCTGGGGCATCGCCCTGGCGCTTGTGGTGGGCGGCTTGATCATCGCAGGCGGGCTTGGCGCGATCCAGACCGCCATGGTGATCGGCGCGCTCCCGTTCAGCCTGGTTATGGTGCTGATGGGCCTGGCGCTGATCAAGGCGATTTACAATGACGGTCGCCGCCTCAAGGCGGGCATGCCAACCACCCATGAGGAAACCGTCAGCACCCCGGCCGAGTGATCCCGATCGTCGTCACACACCCTAAGCGGGCCGCCCAACGCGGACCGATTCCCCCCCCTTCCAACAAGTCCCGCAACACGTCCTGCCCCGCTGGTCCCCTGGCCCGCGCTCCGCTTCCGGATTTCCTTACCTTCTGCCACGCTGGATTATCCACTACGTGTTTGGTGAAAATGAACATCGTTCAAAAATCGACATGCGGACCCCGGCGCGCCCGGCACTAGCGAGGCATCCACCCATGGCCAGCACATCCAAACTCACCCGCCGCGCTCTCCTCCTCGGTGCCGGGGCGGCGGGTGGCTACCTCGCGGGCCGCGCCTGGGCTCCGGGGCTCAGCCAATTGGACGGCGTCGCCCGCATCGGGACCGGTCCGGAGGGGCTCGTCCTCAACGACGCCTCCGAACTGATGGCAACGCCGATCCACATCCACCAACGCCCCGCCGCCCACGGCGATGCCCTGATCGAGGCCTTCCGCACCGAACTCGCCGCCGCGCAGTCCGAGGACCGCCCCGTCTGCGTCTCCGCCGCGCGCCATTCAATGGGCGGGCAATCCATTCCCCGCTACGGCCATGCGATCACCGTCGATGACGCCTGGTTAGAGCCCGACACCGCCGCCGGAACCTACCGCGTGAACGGCGGCGCGCGCTGGCGCGATGTGATCGCAGCCCTCGACCCTATCGGCTTCTCGCCCGCCGTGATGCAGTCGAACCACGACTTCGGCGTCGCCGCCACGTTCTCCGTCGGCGCCCACGGCTGGCCCGTTCCCTACGGCCCGATGGGCGCCACCGTCCGCGAGATCCGCATGGTCCTGCCCTCCGGCGATCTCATCACCGCGTCACGCACGGAAAACACCCAACTCTTCCAGATGGCAATGGGCGGCTTTGGCCTCACCGGCCTGATCGTCGACCTGATCGTCGACATGGTCCCCAACCAACGCCTCACCCCGGCGTTTGAGACCATGGCCGCCGCCGATTTCCCCGCCCGCTTCCGCGCCGCCGTGGACGACCCGACCAAACCCATGGCTTACGGGCGGCTCAACGTCACCCGCGAGACCCTCTTCGACGAGGCGCTCGTGGTCACCTACACTCCCACCCCCGACCAATCCGACATCCCCGCCGCCACCGAAAGCGGCTGGCTCTCCCACGCCGCTTCCTACCTCTACCGTGGCCAGGTCGGGCGCGAAGGCATGAAGGACTGGCGCTGGTGGGTCGAAACCGCGCTTGGCCCTCGCTTCGCCGGCGACAGCACGCGCAATAGCCTGATGAACGAACCCATCGTCACCCTCGATGACCGAGACCCGACCCGCGTCGATATCCTACACGAATACTTCATTCCCTTCGACGCCTTTGACGGCTTCCTCGCGGCTTGCCGCGACGTGATCCCCGACGCGTTTGTTGAATTCCTCAACGTCACGCTGCGCTTCGTCGACGCCGACACCGACAGCTTCCTGCCCCACTCCCCCGGCCCGACCATCGCCGCCGTCATGTCCTTCACCCAGGAGCTGACCGCCCGCGCCGAGGCCGACCACCGACGCATGACCCAGGCCCTGATCGAGCGCGTCCTCGCCATCGGCGGGCGCTACTACCTGCCCTACCGCCCCCACGCGACGCAGGATCAATTCACCCGCGCATACCCCCGCGCCACCGACCTTGCCGCCCTCAAACGCGAGATCGACCCGAATCTCACTCTCCGCAACAACCTCTGGGACAGCTACATGGCCCCCCTCTGACACCGATCCCAGACGCAACCCCGGCCTCAACACGCCCCCGCCCTTCCTTGTTTCAAAAATCCTCCGGGGGAGTCCGCAGGACGGGGGCAGCGCCCCCAAACCACCCCAAACCACCCCGAAACCCCGCCGCTTCGATAAGGACCACCGCCCATGTCCCTGATCCGCCGCCTCTGCCTCGTCTACGCCGCCGTGCTCCTCGCGGTGGCCGCAATCAACTACATTCCCGGCCTGACCGACGACAGCGGCCTGGCCTTCGGCATCTTCGCACTCGACCCGTTCGACGACGCGCTGCACCTGGCCTCGGCGATCTGGGCCTTCCTCGCTGGGCTGATCTCCAACCGCTCGGCCCGCACGTTCCTGCTGATCTTCGGGGCCGCCTACCTCGCCGATGGCATCTTCGGCATCTTCACCGGCTGGGGCTTTCTGGATTTCGCGATCTTCACCAACGAAAGCCTTGGGCCCGAATTCTCCTTCCTGCGCCTTGCCGCCAACTCGCCGCACATCGGGCTCGGTGCCATCGCGCTTGGCGCGGGCCTCACCCTGGGCCGCCGCGTATGAAACCCCTCGCCACTCTCCTCAAACGCACGCTTCAGCTTCTCCTGATGCTGGTGCTCACCCTCGCGGCCCCCTCGCTCTATGTCGAAACCATGTGCCGCGGCTCCGGTACGCCCACCCCGTCCACCCCGCTCAGCGCCGAGGCCCGGCCCGAGATCCGCACCCTCTTGACCTATCCCGAATGGCACATCGTGCATGCCTATGACGATTACGCCACACTCATCGACGCGGGCGATCCGCACGACTTCGGCTATATCCGCGCCATCGGCGGCTATTGGTCCTCGCTCTGCACGCTGACCCGCGCCGCCGCCGATCTGGGCGAGATCGACGGCGGAACACGGCAACTCGTCCATGTCATCGGCGTGTCCTTCACCGTCGAGATGCTGATGAAGGGCCTTTATGAGGAAACCATTGGTCGCGTCGCCACAATCGCGCGTGGCCCGGCCCACAGCCCGCTCGATGACCTCTCCGCGCAGCAGGCCGCCCGCTACGCCGCCTTCCTGCAACAGGTCCCTTGGTATCAGTACGATTTCCGCGCCGATGCCGCAGCGCTTGACGCAGCCGCCACCGAAGCCCTGCGCGACCGCGAACGCAGCCTCGCCCTCGGCCTGGAACATCGCGCCCGCGCCTCCTATGCCGATGTCATCGCGCAGGCCGTCGCCGCCACCGGCTTTGACGATCTCACCCTGCAGATGGTTGTCACCGGCCTCACGCCGGACCAGATCGAAGCGACCACCGGCGTCACGATCCTGCGCGAGATCCCCGGTGGCGGGGTCGAGGTCGAAACACCCCGCTACCGCGTGCTCACCGGCATCCTCGCCGAATGGGCCGATCAGGGTGCCACGATCCGCGACATGGCCGGCAATGATCAGATCTTGTTTACCGCCCTCTCCGACACGGCCGATTTCGACGATGCGCTCGCATCCCTCCCCCGGCAGGGCTACGGCGACACGCGGCACCTGTTTCTGGTGCCCGTCCCCGATCTCGCGGAGGCGCTGCGCAGCCTTGCGGATCGCGGCCTGACGCTGGAGCATGTTCATGACTACTGACGCAGATGCGCCCAGATGGGCACAGTTTCGCGGCCCCGCGCGGCGCGGACAAACCCTGACCATCTCTGCCCCGATGGTCACATGTTGAAGCGCCTCCTGATCGCGCTTCCGGTGGTCTTCGTGGCCTGGATCGGCGTGCTCGCCCTGGTCATGCGCCTTGGAGGCGACGCGCCCGCCGCCTTCGTGCCCTTCCCGCCCACTGATCTGGTCGGCCAATTGCCGTCGGATATAGCCATAACGGGCCGCTCGCCAATCTCTCTAACCCTTGGTTCCGAAACGGAAAATCTCCCCGCGCAGCTCTACGCCGCCGGCGCTTGGCTGGTGCTGCCGGCAGGGCTCGAGGCCTGCATCCCAAACTTCCTGCGCGAAACACCCTGAGCGCCTGCAAGGCCTCATGCTACACTGCGCCCATGCAGATCGCTTCCCCCATCAAATCCGCCTGACCACACGACCATTTGCCCCGCTTGTTAACCAAGCGCGGGCTCATTTTTGCAGTTGCCAAGGCCCGGTTTGCCGAACCCGTGTTCCAGAATATCAACGACATGGCCTTGACCTACCATCGCGGCAAACGCCGCTGAACGCCCTTGTTTCATTAGCCCAAGCCCCGCCGCCCAAATAAAAAAAGGGCGCGCCGGTTTCCCGACGCGCCCCCAATCTCAAACGTTCAATCCGCTTTAGCGATGCAGATCGAAGCGGTCGTTTTCCATGACCTGAACCCAAGCGGCGATGAAATCATCGACCATTTTCCGGTCCGCGTCGTTGCAGGCATAGACCTCCGCAACCGCGCGCAGCTGGCTGTTGGAGCCGAATACAAGGTCCACAACGGTCGCCGTCCAGGTCAACGCGCCCGAGGCGTCGCGCCCTTCCAGAACACCGCTATCCGTCGGCGTCCAGGTCGTGTCCATGCTCAGCAAGTTCTTGAAAAACTTGTTGTTCAGCACACCGGGTGTGTCGGTCAGGACCCCATGTTTACTGTCGCCATGGGTTGCCCCAAGCGCCCGCATGCCGCCCATCAGAACCGTCATCTGAGGCATGGTCAGGCCCAGAAGCTGCGCCTTGTCGACCATCATATCTGCCGGCTCACGCAAGCTGAACGGCGCGTGGTAGTTGCGGAACGCGTCCGACTTGGGCTCCAACACGTCGTAGGCTTCCACGTCCGTCTGCTCCTGCGACGCATCCCCACGGCCCGAATTGAACGGCACGGTGACGTCGTAGCCGCCCGCTTTCGCCGCCGCTTCAATCGCAGCACCGCCGCCCAGAACTATCAGATCCGCCATCGAAACGGGCTTGCCGAACCCGGCCTGGATACCTTCCAACGCCTTGAGAACCTTGGACAGTTCCGCCGGGTTGTTGACCTCCCAGTCCTTGGCAGGCGCCAGGCGGATACGCGCACCATTGGCCCCGCCCCGCTTGTCGCTGCCCCGGAAGCTCGCCGCCGAGCCCCAGGCCACGCGCACCAGTTCCTGCACCGAAAGACCGGCGTCCATGATCTGCGACTTGAGCGTTGCAACGTCGGCATCCGACAACGTCGGTCCTTCGGGAACGGGGTCCTGCCACAGCAATTCCTCGCTTGGCACATCCGGACCCAGATAGCGCGCCACCGGACCCATATCGCGGTGGGTCAGCTTGTACCAAGCCCGCGCGAACGCATCTGCGAATTTGTCAGGGTTGGCGTGGAAATCGCGGCTGATCTTTTCATAGGCCGGGTCCATGCGCATCGCCATGTCCGCAGTCGTCATCATGATATGGGTCTTACCCTGCCCATCGGCAGTGGGCGCCATATCTTCCTCTTTCAGATCGATGGGTTGCCATTGCTGCGCGCCGGCGGGCGACTTGGTCAATTCCCACTCGTATCCGAAGAGCATATCAAAATAACCCATGTCCCACTGCGTCGGGTTTGGCGTCCAGGCGCCTTCGATCCCCGAGGTCGTGGCATGGATGCCTTTGCCGGATTCAAAGCCGTTCTTCCAGCCAAGGCCAAGCTGTTCCAACGGCGCACCTTCCGGCTCGGCTGCAACCAGTTCGGGATCGCCTGCGCCATGCGCCTTACCGAAGGTGTGACCCCCAGCGACAAGTGCTACGGTTTCTTCGTCATTCATCGCCATCCGGGCAAACGTGTCGCGGATATCATGGGCCGAGGCCAGCGGGTCCGGGGTCCCGTTCGGACCTTCGGGATTGACGTAGATCAGACCCATCTGAACCGCCGCCAGCGGGTTTTCCAGATCGCGGTCGCCGGAATAGCGCTCGTCACCAAGCCACGCAGCTTCCGGCCCCCAGTAAATGTCCTCGTCGGGTTCCCATACGTCTTCACGTCCGCCGGCGAAGCCGAAGGTTTTGAAGCCCATCGATTCAAGCGACATGTTGCCCGCCAGAATGAACAGATCGGCCCAGGACAGCGACTTGCCGTACTTCTCTTTGATCGGCCACAAAAGGCGGCGCGCCTTGTCGAGATTGCCGTTGTCGGGCCAGGAGTTCAGCGGCGCAAACCGGTGCGTGCCATTGCCCGCGCCACCGCGCCCGTCATAGGTGCGATAAGTTCCGGCAGAGTGCCACGCAAGGCGGATCATCAAGCCGCCGTAATGGCCGTAATCCGCGGGCCACCAATCCTGACTTTCGGTCAGCAGCGCTTTGACGTCGGCCTTGACCTGCTCCAAATTGAGCTTCTGAAATTCCTTTGCGTAATCAAACGCTTCACCCATCGGGTCGAGTTTCGGCGAATTGCCGTTCAGCGGTTTGAGGTTGAGCTGGTTCGGCCACCAATGCTCATTTGCGGTGCTGGCGCTGGGTTGCTTGCCCGGTCCGTGCATCACGGGGCAGCGGCCTGTCGAAATCGGGGCTCCATCCATCATTTTATTCTTCCCTGCTGGCTGTTGAGGTGGCACGCGGCACACCGGTCTTGCGACTCGCGATTGCCTCGTTTTTACCAGCCCAACTCTATTAGCTACAGTTGTATTTTCTGATTGCTGCGATAAGTTCACCTGATGATAAATCTTACCCTCAAACAATTGCGCTATGTCGAGGCTTTGGCCCACCACGGTCACTTCGGACGCGCCGCCGATGCCTGCGCGGTGACACAGCCCGCACTGTCAATGCAGATCAAGGATCTTGAGGCCAATTTCGGGTTGGCGCTCTTTGAGCGCGGCGGAAAACAGGTGCGCCTGACAGGGTTTGGGGAGCGTTTTCTGGAGCGCGCACGCAAGATCCTACGCGATGTGGATGAGCTTGGCGAATTGGCCCGCGCGGCGGAAACCAGCTTGGTCGGGCGCTTGCGTCTGGGCATCATTCCGACGATCGCCCCTTACCTTTTGCCCCGCATCATCGGCGCTCTCAGCCAAAGCTACACGGACATCGACCTGCACATCCGCGAGACGTTAACCCCGACGCTGATCGAGGATCTGCGCGCAGGCCGCCTGGATTGCGCAGTCGTGGCCCTGCCGGTATCGGAATCCGGCCTGACGGAGGTGCCCCTTCACGAGGAGGAATTCGTCCTGATCCGCCCCGCCGCAGACGCGGAAAAGCCGGTGCCGGATGTCGAAATGCTGGCCCAGATGCGGTTGTTGTTGCTCGAGGAAGGCCATTGCTTTCGTGATCAGGCGCTTGAATTTTGCAACATCCGGTCACCGCTTCCACGCGAAGGGCTGGATGGTTCAAACCTGTCAACCCTGGTGCAAATGGTCGGCGCGGGCATCGGTGTGACGCTGATCCCGCAGATGGCGGTTTCCGTGGAAACGCCCGCCGCCGCTGTGTCGGTGTCCCGGTTCGGCAGGCGCAAACCGAAACGGACCATCGGGATGATCTGGCGTAAAAGCAGCCCCCTTGCCCACCAGTTGGGCGGCATGGCCGAGGTGCTGCGAACCGCGGTTCAGGTTGTGTAGCGCCACGCGCCGACACGCGCCTTGGGCTTGCGCCGCCAGATGTGGGGCAATGCAAAGTCGGCGAAGTACGCGTTGATCGTATGTCTCTTCGTCATCTTGCGATTGCGCGCCAGAAGCGGGAACAGGAAATCGCCGAACCGCTGATCAATCACTGCCGGGCGCATCCGCTTCTTGGGCTTCTCGGACAGAAGAGGAATACGGAATGCCCGCGAAAAACCACGCGGCTTCAAGTCATTGCGCACATCAAGCATGTTGGTCAGGAACAGGCGATGCGACGGCAGGATGGACAGGAAGAGGTCCGGGTTGGGCTCTTCGGGGATGTTGATGTTCTCGTTGGCGACCCCGGCGTCGAAGGCCGGATAGGTATCGGCAACCTCGATGGCGCGGCGGGCCGCACCGAACGGCACGAACGGCGCGCGCACCACCAGAAGGGCGCGATTGGCGGACAGGTGTTGGGCGTATTGCTGCGCGACATCCGAGGGCACACCGGCCTCTTCGATCATGTCTTGCGCCGAACGACGCGAGCGTTGCTCAACCACGCTCATGCAATCTTCCGGAAACCCCTCCGCTTTGAGCGTTGCGACAGCGGCATCGGCGTTGGCCGGATCTTCGTAAAGCCGGGTGACAATCGTGGACATTTCTGCGGGCCTCCCCAATTGAACGGACGCGGGTGTCTTGCAGATGCAAGACTACCAAATCCATATGTTAGGGCTCAAGGCCCAGATTTCGAGGCGCTTTTGCATGCAAGCGCCAGATTACGCACAAAGCCGCCAATAGGAAGACGGCTTCCAGCAGGAAAACGGGTATGTAAGGTGCAGCCGGACCGACGGTTCCCGGCATGGCAAGAATGACGTCGCGAATGATCCCGCCGACAGCGATGGCGATCCCGGCGGCGGTGGCCTGCACTGCACCCCAGGCCCCGAGCGCCAGCCCGATCTGCGAACGCGGCGCGCGTCGCATCGTGGCCGTGAGCGTCCCATGGCCGAACAGCCCCGCACCGACGCCCGACACGAATGTGCCTGCGGTGAAGAGCGTCACGCCACCCATCTGAGCGGCAATGGCAATGGCGATGAAGGCCGGCACACCGATGGCCGCCCCGAACGTCGCAACGTTCAATGGCGCCGCCCCGCGTAGCAACACATGGCTGGCAAGCCCAAAACCCAAGAGCCCACCCGCGGCAAGCACGGCGGTCAGGCGCGTCGTCATGGCAACCGACATCGAAAGGACCTCGCCGCCGTAGGGTTCCAACAGCACTTCGGCCATACCGTAGGCCATGGTCCCGAGCGCGATCACAACAAGCAGCCGCATGGTCCCTTCGCGGGCCGAGAACACGGCCCAGGCGTCGGAGAAGGCCTCTACCGGAGGCGGATTGGCCGCCCGCGCCCGGTCGCGCGGCTCCTGTTTCCAAAGGGCAAGCAGATTCAACGCAATGGTCGTGACCGCGGCCCCCTGCACCACCTGGACAAGGCGGCCCGGAGTGTAGTCCGACAAAAGGTAGCCGAAGATCAACGCACTTACGATCATGCCGACCAGCAGCATGACATACATCAGTCCCACGACTTTTGGCTGATCTTCTGCGGGGACAAGGTCGGTGGCCAGCGCCAGACCGACGGTCTGCACTGTGTGCACACCTGCCCCCACCAAGAGGAAGGCGAGGGCCGCCGAGGCCCGCCCGATCCAGAGCGGCGCATCGGCGGCCTGATCGTAGCCGGACAGGACCAGAAGCGCGAAGGGCATGATTGCGAAGCCGCCGAATTGCAGCATGGTGCCCTTCCAGATGTAGGGCACGCGTCGCCAGCCGAGCGCGGAGCGGTGTTGATCCGATTTGAACCCGATCAAGGCGCGGAATGGCGCGAAAATCAGTGGCAAGGCCAGCATGATCGCCACGAGTGATGCGGGCACGCCAAGTTCGACGATCATCACGCGGTTGAGGGTGCCGACCAACAGCACAAGAGCCATGCCGACGGAAACCTGAAACAGGGAAAGACGCAGAAGGCGTGACAGGGGGGCCGTTTCGCTGGCGACTTCGGCAAACGGCAGGTAGCGCGGCGTGATCGTGGTGATCCGGCGCAGGATATTGTCACGTATGGCGCTCACGGATGCCCCGTTTCTGCTGGCCGCTGAAAAATATGGCGACCGGGCCGGGTCAAGAAGCGGCGCGCGCTTCTATCCCCCGGTCGTGAAGAACAAGGCGCTTAGTCCAGCGCCGTGTCAGTTGGTATCAATGCGCTCGCAGAGGCCAGCGTCACCGGGTCTTCGATGACAAGCCGTGCTGTCCGCCCGTCGGGCAAGATCACCGTCATGCCATCATCGGCAGCGGCGTCGAGATACATTGGCGCGTCAGGTGTGACGTCGGCACTTGCAGGCAGGATATTCGTTTCCGTTTCCAGCGCCGCCGAGCCTGATCCAAGTTCCTGTCCAGACAGGAAATCAGACACCCAGGTGGTATTGCTGACAACGGCGACATGCACCGCAAAAGAGCCGACGGCGACCGCTGACAAAAACAGCGGAATACCGACGGTGGGCTTAACGACAAGCCAGATCTTTGAATTGTTCATGCGATCTTGCTCCCGTCAGCCCAGCCAAGGCGTTGCAACAGCCACGAGGAAGTGAGCGACCAAAGCGATCCCCCCAAACACCCGCGTGCCGTCGATGAGGTAGCTATGCACCTCTTCCGCCTCTTTGAGGGTCAGACCCGTGGGCCAGACTTTATCCGGATCATCAGACATGATGTTCCTCTCCTCTTCACTTCGAGATTTGGTCCGAGGGGCAAGCCCCACGTACCGGCGAGCGACGAGCCCGCAGCGGCAATGACATTTCGTCAAGCATCCGGGTCCATCACCTCAAAGAATGTCACACAAAACTTACACGTCAACTGTAAAGTGTGACTTACATTAACCACCGTACACCGACCCTGCGAAGGCACTGTTTTCACCTGCAATCAACCCGCTGCCAAGTGCCTGATAAAGTGTGTTTTTCATTCTTGCTTCGTCGACCTTGCCTTTGCAGCGTTTTGCAAAATTCAACGCACCGATTGGCGAGAAACGCCACGAGATCGGCTGTCTTGCGGCCCTGATATCCCGCCACTTGACCAGAATACATGTCAACCAAACCTGACATGAGAGTCGCCAATCCGATAGGTTTACACCGCGCAAAAGTGTTTCTGGGTCCCGCCAAAATCGAATGGAATTGCAGCTATTGTGCCCGCGATGCCCAGCCCTTCGCCACATTCCCGCCACGTTTCAAGCGCGAATTGGACGCAACAGGCGCGCCCCCGGATGGGCCGGGACCGAGCGCTCGAAACCAGCAGGCAATCGCACCCATGGAACCCGATCACATCACCCAGGGAGATGAGCTGCCCCCCGGCGCCACCCTGTGTGGTGGGCAGTACAGGATCGACAGCTACCTCAACGCCGGTGGCTTCGGCGTCACCTATCTGGCGCGCGACAGCCTGGGCCGGCGCGTGGTGATAAAGGAATGCTTCCCAAGCGCGATGTGCTTTCGTTCGAACCAGACGGTGTGCGTCCGCAGTCAAGGCAACGCGGTCGAGTTCGACGCCATTCTGGAACTGTTCGAGAAAGAGGCGCGCGCGCTGGCCTGCCTGCAGCACCCCTATATCGTCGGCGTCCATCAGTATTTTCGCGACAACGGCACCGCCTATATGGCGATGGATTTTGTCGAAGGGCGCACGCTTCTGGACCTGATCGAAAACGAGCCCGGCCGTCTCACGCCAGAGGTCGTCAAGGCGTTGCTGTCGCAGGTGTTGCAAGCGCTGAGCTATATTCACCGCAACGACATCCTGCACCGCGATATCTCGCCCGACAATATTCTGATCGACGATGACAATCTGCCGGTTCTGATCGACTTTGGCGCAGCCCGCGAAGACGCAACACGGGTCAGCCGGGTCCTGTCGAAGCTTCAGACAGTAAAGGACGGTTACTCACCGCAGGAGTTCTACGTTGCCGGAAGCGAGCAAACCTATGCCAGCGACCTCTACGCGCTCGCCGCGACTTTCTTCCATGTAATCACCGGCACAGCTCCCCCCAGCAGTCAGACCCGCATGGGCGCCGCCGCGCGCGATGCAATCGACCCCCTGCCCGAACAGCCGAAGGTCGACGGCTATGACGTCGCTTTTGTCGCCGCGATCTGGCAATGTCTGGCGCTGTTCCCGAGGGATCGCCTGAACGACGCCGAACATTGGCAAGAGGTGATGGACGAGGGGCTGCGGCAAAAGAAGCTGATCCAGCAAGCCGAACGCGATCAAAGCCTCGACAAGACGGTGTCGCAACTGGTGCGGGATTTCTTCCGCGACTTCACGCCAAAAGCCCCGGAGGCCGCCAAGCCGAAACCGGCTTCGCCGCAGACTGCCGTGCGGATCGTACCGCTGCATCTGGAGGAGGAGGCGTCCGCGCTTGATCCGGAGCTGGACGACGCCCCCGACCCGCAGCCGCCCACGGCGCTGCAACCGGCCAGGCCGCGCAAGCCGCGCCTGGAGCCGATTGAGCGGATGCAACTGAAGTACCACCGTCCGGAGCCGACCCAAGATGCGGATCCTGAACCGGCGGCTCCGATCAAATCCGGTTGGCGGGCGCTTTTCGCCAAGCCAACCGCGCCCGCAACAAAACCCGTGAACGGGGATGACCGAGCAGAGGAAAACGCATGAGTATCAACAGATTACGCAACGTGGCCGTGCGAATGCGCCCCCCAAGATCCACCGATGGCCCGGCTCCAGAGGCGACGCCTGACGTTGAGCCGCCCGCCCTGCCCCGACGCATCGTGGTCAGTCGGCCCGAACCCGATCAGAAGCGTCAGATCTGGGATCTGGAAGACGACGCTCCCGCGGGCGCTGCACCCAGCCCGTTGCCGCACGTGGCCGCGGCACCTGTCGCGGCACCTGCCCCTGCCCCTCCCGCGGCCGCGACGCCGCCGGTGGCCGCAACGGTCACACCGCCCGCACCGCTGGCCGATGCGGCGCCAAGCCGGGCAAAGACACGCATCATCGGCTTCCACGCCGAAGACGTCACTGCCGATCCTGCCGGCGCTGCCGCCAAAGGCCCAGTCTATCCAGCCGGATTTCTGGTGGTGATCGATGGACCGGGCCGTGGCGCCCATTTTATCGTGACGACCCATGTCTCGACCATCGGGCGCGGCACGGACCAGGACGTCTCCCTCGATTTCGGGGACGAGAGCATTTCGCGCAGTGGCCACGCCTCGGTCATGTACGATCCGGAGCAAAACTGTTTCTTCCTTGGCCATGGCAACAAGGCCAACGCTGTGCGCCGCAACGGGATGCCGGTGCTGGCCACCGAGAAGCTCGACCATGGCGATGACATCCGCATCGGCAAGACGACGCTGCGGTTCCATGCGTTCTGCGGAGCGGATTTCACATGGGGTGATGCCGATGACGCATGACAGCCACAGCTTCGAATACGACGTCGCCTCGGCCCTGGCCAAAGGCGCGCGCACCCGACAGGAAGATGCGCTGGCGGTAGCGTTTGCCGATGGCGCGCCCGATGGCTTTGCGATCCTGTCGGACGGCATGGGCGGGCATGTCGGTGGCGATCTGGCCAGCCGCGCCATCGTGACCGAGGTCTTCGCCGCCCTGACGCTGGACGAGGTTGCACGCCGAAGCGTGCCGCCGGTGGCCCTGCGCCGCGCGGTGAGCCGGGCCAACGATGGTCTGCAGGCCTGCGTCACGTCGAACCCCGAGCGCGCTGGAATGGGCGGCACCTTGGTGGCGGCCCATGTGGCCGATGGCGCGGTGCATTGGGCATCTGTCGGGGACTCGGTCCTCTACCTGTTTCGTAACCAGACCCTGGCGCGTCTCAACGCCGACCACTCGATGGCTCCGCAGCTTGATCTGATGGCCGCAAACGGCTCCATCACCGAGGCCGAGGCCGCCGCCCATCCGCAGCGCAATTGCCTGACCGCGGCCCTGACTGGTGACGCGATTGCCGAAGTGGATTGCCCCGAGGCCCCGCTTGATCTCAAGCCCGAAGACATCCTCATCCTGGCCAGCGACGGGCTGCAATTTCTGCCCGACCCAATCATCGAAGCGCTGCTGCTGCGCGCCCGAAACGAGTCAAGCCGCGCCATCGCGCGCGACCTGCTCGACGCGCTGGAAACGCTCAACGACCCGGAGCAGGACAACACCTCACTGGTGGTAATCCGTCCAGTCCGCACCAAAAGCCGCGAGCGTCAAAGCAGTCTGCTTCAGACCTCCTCCGCGATGTTTAAGGCCGTGCGCCGCGCCGTCGCGCCCACCGTTCACATCGATCCAAAGGGATCATAACCCATGCAGGCCCTAGCCGTAGACCCAACCGACACCCTTGCGAAGCTGGACAGCCTTGTCGCCTCCGGTCGCCTCCCGTCCCGGGATGCGGCACGTTGTGCAGATCTGGCCGAGGCGCTGCGCAAGCCGGTGCGGGTCTGCCTGATGGGGCCCGCGCAAGGCGATCTGCGCACCATCGTCTACGGCATTCTGGGCACCGACATCGCGCCCGATGGCCTGTCGCTGCCCTCTGCCATCGAAATGGGTCATGGCGCGCGCGTTCAGACACTCGCCACGCTTGAGGACGGCACGCATCTTGCATGCGACGGCTGGCCCGATTCCGATCTTCTGGCCGAGGCGCCGGTTTTCCTGCAACTCGATGCGCCGATTGAGGCGTTGCGGCTGATGTCCTTTCTGGCCCTGTCGCTTGAGGCGAACCCGTCGATGCACCGCCCGGCTCTGTCCTGGGCCGCGCGACGCACGGATATCGCCGTCTGGTGCACGCCGCGCTTCTCGGTCGTCGACGCGCGGATCTGGGCCAATGCGCCCGAGCGGTTGACCCACCGCGCCTATCTCGTCGAGACGCAGCCGAGCGCCGACGTGACCCACCATGAAGCCAGACGCCAATTCGCCGGGTACATGCAATTGCCCCTGCCCGGTGACATCGACGCCCTGCTGCACCGGTTGCGCGATGACATTGATGAAGCACGCATGGCAGATGTCGATGCCGCCCACGTTTTGTTGCATCGCCTCGGCCATTTGAACGCAGATGTGGCCGCGTCGGAGGCGGGCGTTCCGGCACGGTTGGATGCCACCGCCCGGCCGCCCCTCGACCGAAGCCACGGGCAATTGGCCCGGCTGCGCGATGTGTTGTCCGAGCCCACGCTGTTTCTGGCCCGCCGTGCACGGGCGCTGGCCGAAGACCTCGCATGGACCGATCCCGGGGCCGAGCCGGATTGGCCGCAGATCGCGCTGACCCATGTGGCGGAAACCACCGAGGCGCTGCGCGACCGCGCCGCCGATTGGCCCGATGATCTGCCGGAATTCATCGACATGACCGACATGATCGAAGAGGCGACGGACCTCGTGCTGCTGCTTCAGATGGAGGCCGGTCCGGATCAGGTCGAAGACGCGGCCGGGCTTCTGCATCAATTGCGCCAGAGCTTTGACATGTGTCGTCTTGGACGGGGGGCAGCGGCATGAAACACGACGCCGAATTCGACAATCTGCCTCCGGAACAGGCCCTTGTTTCGCAGGCCTATCGCGGCCTCACGCCGCTGGCGCGCGACCTGAGCCGATTGGAAACCGCGCTTGATCACCTGCAGGTCGCCGGCGGCAAGGATCATGCCGAGCAAATACGCGCGCTACGCCAGCAATTGCGCAGCTTCGAGCCGTCGGTCACGCTGATCGGGCAGGTGAAGGCGGGCAAGACCTCGCTGGCCAACGCGATGGCGGGCAAGCTTGGCCTGCTGCCCTCGGATATCAATCCGTGGACCTCGGTCGTGACGTCGATGCACCTGTCGCCGCGCCGCAGTGAGGCCAATCAAAAGGCCCGCTTCCGGTTCTTTACTGATGCACAATGGGCGAACCTTCTGACCACCGGTGGGCGGGTCGGTGAATTGGCGAGCCGCGCGGGTGCCGATCAGGAGCTTGAAAAAGTCCGCCGCCAATTGGACAGCATGCGCAGCGCCGCCCGCGCGCGCCTGGGCGAGCAATTCGAGATGCTGCTCGGCCAGACCCATGATTACGGCTATGTCGATGCCGAATTGGTGCAGCGCTATGTCTGCCTGGGCGACGAGGAAGATGGCGCGGAGGGTCAAGGGCGGTTTGCCGACATCACCCGCGCCGCAGATCTTGCGATCTGCCAACCGGCCCTGCCGCTATCGCTGTGCCTGCGCGACACGCCCGGGGTGAACGACACGTTCATGGTGCGCGAGCAGATCACCGTGAACGCCATCCGCGGCAGCAAGCTTTGCGTCGTGGTCCTCTCGGCGCATCAAGCGTTGTCGAATGTGGACCTGGCCTTGGTGCGGCTGATTGCCAACGTACCCGCGCGCGACGTGATCATTTTCGTGAACCGGGTCGACGAATTGACCGATCCTGCCCGCGACATCCCGGAAATCCGCGCCTCCATCGAGGCGACGCTGAAATCCCTGAGCATCCCGGCCGAGGCCGAAATCCTCTTCGGCAGCGCGCAATGGGCCAATGCTGCGCTCTCGGCAGAGTTGGGCCGGATGGGCCGCGACAGCGCCGAGGCGTTGTTGAACTGGGCCCGGTTCAAGGCCAACACTGGCGATCTGGAAAAGGACACCACCCGCATGGTCTGGGAGCTCTCGGGCCTCCCGGAGCTTGGCCGAGCGATGGCCGAGCGGATCACCGCAGGTGAAGGCGCAGCGGTTCTGGCGCGCGTGGCCTCTGCGGCGCGCAACATCGCGGGCGCGATCGCGGCCGCACAGGCCGTCGCCGATCGCCGTCAGGTCGAACGCCGCCTGGACCCTGTGGACCCCGCAGCGCTTGCAAAATCGGTCGAGGCGATCACCGCGGAAGGGCGGCGCGAATTGGAAAAGACCTGCGCCGCCCTGACCGCAGACCTCGATCTGCGGCTGGCCAAGGCGCAGGAAACCTTTACCAGCCGTGCCACCACGGCGCTGGTCCGACATCTGGAATCCTATGGCGAGGATATCGAATGGACCTATGAGCCCTCGGGCCTGCGCCTGCTGCTGAAATCAGGCTACAACGTCTTTTGCGCCAAGTCGCACCGCGCCGCGGCAAAGGTCTTCACCGACACTTCCACCGCCCTGCAGACCCTATTCGAAGAGGTCTTCGGCCTCAGCCATTCGGGCTTTGCGCTGGAGGCCCCAGTCGTGCCCGATGCTCCGGTGCCCGTGATGTTGGGCCAAACCATCGCGCTCGACATCAAAGGCAGCTGGTGGAGCCGATGGTGGCGGCGCAAGCGCGACTACACCGCCTATGCCGATGAATTCCGCTCGCTGATCGAGGCCGAAGTGGCGCCCATGGCCGCCACTTTGGCCGACGATCATGCCTATCCCCACGCCGATGCGTTGCGCGCCGTTTTGAACACCTTCGTCGCCGAGCAGTGCAATGTGCTGATGGGGCTGGCCGCGCATACGACATCCGATCTCGACCAGATGCGCCGCGATCAGGTGCACGCCTCAGCCGCCCAAAGCGACGCCTTGTCGGCGGCGCATTCCATCCTCACAGATTTCCCGATGAACCAGCACGAGGGACGACCATGACCCACATATCCCACGCCCCGCTGCGCGTCGCCCTACTGGGAGAGTTTTCCGCAGGCAAAAGCACCTTGGCCAACCTGTTGTTGGGCCGCACGCAATCTCCGGTGCGGGTCACTGCAACGCAGATGCCGCCGCTGTGGTACACCTTCGGGGATGCCGCTCCTCTGCGCATTCTGGACGACGACACCGAAGAAGCCCTGCCCGAGGACGCGGCACATTCGGTCCCGGTGGAGGGCACCAAGGCCGTGAAGGTGGCGTCGGACGCCGCGATCCTCGCGCGCTTTGATCTGTTCGACATGCCGGGAAGCTCGGACCCGAACATGGCGCCAGACACCTGGGACCGGCTCATGCCGCAGGTTGATATCGCGATCTGGTGCACACCTGCCACGCAGGCCTGGCGTCAATCGGAGGCCGCGCTCTGGGATGCCATGCCCGCCGCCCTGCAACACCGCAGCATGCTGTTGCTGACACGTATCGACAAGGTGAGCACGACAGACCGCAAACGGGTTTTGCAGCGCGTCCGCTCCGAGACAGCGGACCAGTTCCGGCACGTGCTGCCGGTGGCGCTGCTGTCGGCGCAGGCCCCGCTCGAGCAATGTGAGGCCTCAGGCTTGTCGGAGGTCATGACGGCGCTGGAAGATCTCTGCACCCATGCCGAACCGTTTAAGGCACCGCCGCGGCAACCCGACCGTCCCACGCGCGACGAGAGCGCGCCCTGCGTCCGCCCGCTTATCACCAATCCCCGCCGTGTCTCGACACTCGGCACTGTCCCCAAGCACAGGCGCCGCACGACCGACGCGAATGCCCTGATCTGATTGCCTCAACCCATGACACCCAACACGTTTCCCGATTTCCGCGCCGCGCATCCCGATTGCGCCCTGCTGGTCCTGAGCGACATCCGTTCACGCACCGTTCTGGCGGCGGATGGGGCGTTGGCCTATCCGCAGGAATATCTGGACGCGATAAGCACTTCGGCCTTTGAGATCATGGCCCAGTCCGCCACCCGCCGCACGTGGGCCTTGTTCCTGACGCCAAACGGGATCCGCGCGTTTCGGGCGGTGCCGCATTTGGGCAACGTGGCGTTGACCTGCCTGATGTCGCCGGACGCAGATGTGGATATCATGCTCGCGCAGCTCGACACCCTCGCGCAGGGCATTGAACCTTGGGAGGCTGCGGCATGACCCCTCTGGCACGTCTTCGCGATACATTGAATGCCACGGCGATGATTGGCGAGCCGGCGCACGCCGCGCCCCCGGTCACCGCGCTGACCAATGCGATCAACCGTACGATCCTGCCGCGACGGATGGAGGCCCGGTTGCAAGATGGTGTCCACCTCACCTTCTACCTGCGCAACCGCCGTCTGCACCGCATGGAGAAGAACGCCCCCAGCGCGCCACCCTGGAACCTTGCCCTCGGGCCAGAGGATTGCGACGCAGTGGCCGACGCCCTGAAGACCACCTGCCCCGCGGGCACCTTTGCTGCCTTTCAAACAACGGGCGCGCAAACCGCTGACCCGTTCGACAGCCTCGGCATCGCCGCCAGCGCATTGATCGAGCGGCTGGCTCCCGCGCCTGCACAAGTTGCCTCCGACGATTTTCAGACCCGCATCGCAGCCGTGGCCGACAGCGCGCCCACCGAGGTGGAGGCAAGCTTTGCAATGGCCGGCGATGAGATCGCGCCATTGACCGGGTCCGAGGCCGCGATCGACGCGCTTTTGCCCGAGATCACCGATCTGTTCCTTGAAATCACTGATCAGGCCTTTTCGCTCGCCGGGGCATTGGAAACCGACGGAACACTTGTCTTGCCGCGCGCGGGAGCGTCGGCCGGCTGCCACCTGATCGTGGGGCATGTGGGGATGATCGGCCTGTTGGTGCTGCGCGACATGAGCCCGGGCGCGGCCCTTGCGCTCTGGGCCCGGACGCAAACCTAGGACTTCGGCGCCGGTCCGAGCGAGCCGCGCAGGCGCAGTTCGGTATCAAGATGCTGACTTTCCAACGCCGTGCCATCCTCCAGCAACGCAATCAGCGCCCGCGCCGCTCGGCGGCCCATTTCGCGATGCGGAACCCGCACCGTCGCGATCTCGGGCGTCGTCACATGCGCCAATTCGATGTCGTCGAAGCCGGTGATCGACACGTCTTCGGGCACGCGCAGCCCCATCTCATGGGCCTGTTTGACGGCACCAACCGCCAGAACGTCATTGGCGCACATGACGACCGAGGGGCGGTCCGGTTGGCCCATCACCGACGCAAAGCCCGCCGCCCCGGTGTCGATCCCGTAACGCGTGCGATAAATCACCAGATCATCGGCGGACAACCCGGCCTCACGCATCGCCTCAGAGGCCCCGCGCAGGCGTTCCGCAACGCGATCGTTGGTATCGGTATCGGCCGCAATGAACGCGACACGGCGATGGCCAAGGCGCAAGACTTCCTCCGTCAGGCGGCGCATGGCATGGCGATTGTCGAACCCGATGGTGGCATCGGTACGCGACGGATCAAACGCCCAGGTGATCAACGTCGGCACATTGCGCGCCTTGATGAACGCGGTGATCGCCGGGGCCCTTTTGAACCCGATCAGCAACAGCGCATCGGCACCGCGTGCAATCAACGAGCGGATCTGTTTCTCTTCGAGGTCGGTGCGATAGGCCGAGCTTGCAACCAGCAGCGTATAGCCGTCGGCGTCCAATTCTTCCTGGAACGCCTGAATGCCCTGCGCGAAGACCGCGTTTTCCATCGTGGGGATGATCGCCCCGATGGTGCGCGTGCGTTGCGACGCCATCGCGCGCGCCCCGAAGTTCGGCGAATATCCCAACTCGTCCACGGCATTTTGAACCCGCTCGCGCGTCTGATCCGAGACGAGTTCCGGGAAGTTGAGGCTGCGCGATACCGTCGCCGTCGAGACCGAGGCAAGGCGCGCCACATCTTCCAGGGTTGGTGCCGATTTTGCGTCTTTCGTCATGCTGGGTCAGCCCATTTGCGGAACGAAGCCCATCCTGAGGACGTGCCACTTTTCCTCCCTATCGCCAACACAACCCCTTTCACATCCGACAAGATGTCCGCCCGTTTCGCAGCGGCGGTTATCCTTGGCTTTGGAACTCGCGCAGGACACGGCCGGTGTTGACCTGCGTGCGCTGCCCATCGCGCATCGACAGCGCACCATTGACCAGCACATGCGCGATACCCGATGCGTAGCGGCGCGGATTTCGGGCCGTGACGTTGGAGGCGATGGCGGCCGGATCGAAGACACAGATATCAGCGTGATAGCCGGGCCGCAGTTTGCCGCGCCTCTTTAGTCCCAAGCGTTGCGCGGGGATCGAAGTGATCTTCGCCAGCCCCTCCGCAAGGCTGAGGATGCCCCGGTCGCGTACGTAATATTGCAAGAACCGCGCCGCCCACCCATAGCCGCTGAGCGAGCCGACATGATCGCTCAGGACGCCGTCATTCGCGATGGCCACCGTGTCCGAGATCACCGCGCATTCAGGCTGGGTCAGGCACAATTCGACATCCGAATTGCGGAAGCTTTTCGACGACCACATCGTCGCCATCAGGTTATCGCCTTCCTCCAGCAGGATATCGAGCACGGCATCATAGGGATCGACCCCGCGCATGCGCCCGATCTCTTCGAAATCGGCCCCGACCAGATCCTTGTTTTGGGTCGCGTTCAACAGAACGATATCCTTCCACTGCCGCGCCTTCACGATGAGCCACATGGGCTTGGGGTTGGCCTTGATCCGCTCGCGCATGTCCGGATCGGCCAGGCGTTTGAGCACATCGTCGATGGACCCCGCCTGCGCCCATTTGGGCAGGATCGCCGCCATCAAGGTATGGTTCCAATCGTGCGGAATCACGTCAAAGGCGATGTCGCCGTCATGGCTCCGCGCGATGTCGATCATCTCCAACGTATGCTCCATTGCATGGCCGGGCGCGCCGAACTTGGGCTGGATATGGCTGATCTGTAGCCGTGCACCGGCCTGCCGCGCCGTGCTCATCGCCTCTGTGAATCCAAGGTCATATTCAGTGTCGCGGTTGCGTACGTGCGTGGCGTAAAGCCGCCCGTATTTGGCGGCGACCTCCACCATCGGAACAAGGTGATCGGGGGCCGCAAGGATGCCGGGGAAGTATTCCAGACCGCTTGAGAACCCGCCTGCCCCCTCTTCCATGCATTGATCGACCAGCTTGGCCATGGCCGCCACATCGTCGGGCTCGCCCGCATGCATCTCATCGCCCAAAACGGCCCGGTGGATCGTGCCGTGACCCACGAAGGCCACGACATTCACGCCAAGGCCGGTGTCATCGAGAACGTCGAGATATTCTCCAAACCCAAGCCATTTGCGGTGCTTGGCCTTTTCGGTGAACCACGGGCTGACCTGCCGGATCGCGGCATGCGAACACACCGGCGCGCAGGAGATGCCGCATTGGCCGATTACCTCGGTCGTCACACCTTGGTGCACCTGACTTTCGGCGCGCCCATCGGCGATCAGGGTGAAATCGGAATGGGTGTGCATGTCGATGAAACCGGGGCTGACGGCCAGGCCCGAAACGTCGATGATCTCGCCTTCGTCGGCGTTGATCTCGCCGACTTCAACGATCTTTCCGTCCTTGATCCCAACATCGGCGATGCGTGGCGGCGCGCCGGTTCCGTCATGAACCTCTCCGCCCTTCAGGATCGTGTCGAACATGGGACGCCTATCTCACAGATGCGGGGCCGTAGACCCAATTGGGCAAGGCCAGTGTCAGTTCCGGGATCAGGATAATGATGATCATGCCGATGATATAGGCCCCGATGAAGGGCAGAACGGCGACCGAAATCCGCTCTAGCGAAATCGCCGAAATCCGCGACGCGATGGTCAGGTTCGCACCAAGCGGCGGGGTCAGGAATCCGATCTCGCAAGTGATGACCGTGAAGATGCCGAACAGGACCGGATCAATGCCAAGCGACGTGACCAGCGGCAGGAAAACGGCGGTAAACAGCACGATCTGCGCCAGACTTTCCATGAACGTGCCGATGAAGATGTAGAACACCCCGATCAGCAGAAGCACCAGAAACGGGCTCGTGGTGATCGACGTGATCCCCGCCTGCACCGCCGCCGGCACATCGTAAAACGCGGTCAATTGCCCGAACGCCAGCGTCGGCGTCAGCAAGATCAGGATACCGGTCAAAAGGGCCGTGAACCGCAGCGCTTCGATGACCTTCTTCACCGTCAATTCGCGATAGATGAACAGCCCCACGAACAGCGCATAGAAAACCGCCACACCCGCGGCTTCGGTCGGGGTGAAAACCCCGCCGTAGATGCCGCCCAAGATCAAGACCGGCGCGCCGATGGACCATTTGCCCTCCCACGCGGCGCTCAGGAACGGGCCCCATGTGAACGGATCACCGCCGCCCCCATAGCCGCGCCGCCGCGCGATGATATAGGTCGTCAGCATCAAAAGCGTGGTCACCAGAAAGCCCGGCAAGATGCCCGCAAGAAACAGGCGCGGGATCGAGGTCTCGGACACGAGGCCATAGATGATCATCAGGTTCGAGGGCGGAATGAGGCTGCCCAATGCTCCCGCGCTTGCGGTGATCGCCGCGGCAAAAGGCACGTCGTAGCCGTCCTTCTTCATCGCCGGCACGGTGGCCGACCCGATGGCCGCCGTTGTGGCGGGCCCCGATCCCGACAGCGCGCCGAACAACATGCAGGCAAAGACCGTCACAAGGCCCATCGACCCGCGATAGGCCCCGACCAGTTTCGTGGCGATCCCGATCATCCGGTTCGCCATGCCCCCGACCTCCATCAATCGCCCGGCGAGGACGAACAAAGGGATGGTCAGAAGCGGGAATGGCGTAAGGCTCGAATAGCCGGTCTGCGCCAGAAGGGTGTAGGGGATCTCGATCAGGAACAGCGCCAAAGCTGTGGTCAGGCCAACGGCGGCAAACAGCGGCACGCCCATCACCACCAGAACGGTGAAGACCAACCCAAGGATCAGAAGCTCGTTCAAAACAGATGCTCCTCATCCGGCTTGTCGCCGTCTTCCACCAACATCCCCGGCAAACCCTCGGCCCCGTCGCGGAACCAAAGGAAATAGGTCTGAGCCAGGCGCAGCAGCATGAAGGCATAGCCGATAACGAGGATGGTCTGAGGGTAGAATTCGTTGATCCGCAACGACGGCGAGCGCGACGGGAACTGCCACAGCACCGTGAGGTATTGCCATGACACGACCAGCATGATGACGCAGAAAAACGCCCAGGCGATATCCGCCAGAAAGATCACCACCCGGCCAAGGCCCGTGGGCAATGCCTGCACGGCGACCAGAATGCGGATGTGGAAGCGTTCGCGCACACACAGCGACGCGCCCATGTAGACCGCCCAAACCATCGCAATCGCGGCGGTTTCCTCCGTCCAATGCAACGCGACTTCGAAGATGTAGCGCGCGATCACCTGCGAGAACACCGCCACCGAGATAACCACCAGCGCAATGCAACACAGCGCCTCTTCAAAGTGCTTTTCCAACCATCTGAGCACGACCATCGCCTGTCCCTTTCGGCGTGAGGTCAAATAAGGCGGGGGCCGATCGCAGGCGGTCCCCGCAGGATCGTCCTGTGCGCCCTATTCGGCGGCGGCGTTGATCATGTTGACGAGGTCGACGAACTCCTGCCCACGCTCTTCGGCTACGGATTGCTGCACGGTCTGTGCGGCGGCGATGAAGTCGGCACGCTCAGGGTCGGTGCGGGTCATTCCGCCCTGCTCGACGAGCCATGTGCGGATTTCCTCGGTCTCGGTCCGGACCTCTTCGCTGAACTGGGCGCTGGCATCGGCGGCGGCACGCATGATCTGCTCGCGCTGCTCGTCGCTGAGACGCTCCATGAACGGCGAGGATGCAAACAGCGGCGCCATCGAGACGAAGTGCTCGAGGATCACGAGGTTCGGCATGAACTCATAGAAGCTCATGTCGCGGATGAACGACGTGCCGTTGTCACCGCCATCGACGGTCCCGGTCTGAAGCGCAGTCGGCGTCTCGGACCATGCCAGCGGCACCGGGTTCGCGCCAAAGGCTTCGAACGTGGCCAGCA
This sequence comes from Gymnodinialimonas ulvae, assembly GCF_037543845.1. Taxonomy (NCBI): domain Bacteria; kingdom Pseudomonadati; phylum Pseudomonadota; class Alphaproteobacteria; order Rhodobacterales; family Paracoccaceae; genus Gymnodinialimonas; species Gymnodinialimonas ulvae. The sequence continues at coordinate 173,167 of NZ_JBBIFX010000001.1, read as the reverse complement.
TGACCTCGTTGTTGGGCGTGCGGATGCGCAAGCCGTCCATATCGGCCATCGTCTCGACCGGACGCACGGAATTGTAGAAGTCGCGGTACAGCGCCGGACCGAAGGCCAGCAGATGCACGCCGGTGTCTTCCAGAAGCTGCGACTGGATGAAGGCACCGACCTCACCATCGACCACGCGCGCGAGATGCGCTTCGTTCTGGAAGATGTAGGGCAGCACCGTCACATCCATCAGCGGCCAATGCGGCGACACGTTGTTGGCGGTGATGAAAAAGCCATCGACGGTGCCAAGCTGCATCGCGCGGAAGCCTTCGTCCTCGGTCGCGATCTGGTTGCAGCAGCGCAGCCGCACATCGACCGATCCGCCGGTATATTCTTCGGCCAGCTCCTCGAAAATCGCGCCGAACCGGCCGTAGAGCGAGTCTTCGGGTGCGCCGAAGCCCACGTTCATCGTGATGTCCTGCGCCGTGACCGCGGTCGTCGTCATCGCGAGTGCGGCAAGCGTGGCCGCTGTTTTCAGGTGGAAACTCATTTGCACTCTCCCTTTTGGTCTTACGTTTTGATCAAAGTTTGGCACGGGATTTTGTAACCGCCTAACGATTTGTTTGCGCAAACGGAATTAACCCGGGCGCGCCCTGCAAAAATCGGTTCCTCCCCCACGGCCGATTGCGCTAGGCCTGTCGGCAAGGGAGGCATTCCATGTCCGATATTACCGTTTTTAAGGCCCGCAAGATCATCACCATGGACCCAAACCGCCCCCACGCGACCCATGTTGCCGTGCGCGACGGGCACATCCTTGCGGTGGGCGATGCCACTTGCGCTGACGCCTGGGGCGCGCCGCGCCACGACAACAGCCTTGCCAATGCGGTCCTGATGCCCGGCCTTGTCGAGGGGCACGCGCACATGATGGCGGGCGCGATCTGGGACTATGCCTATATGGGATATCACGACCGGATCGACCCGCAAGGCAAGCTTTGGGAAGGGCTCGATAGACTCGATGCGGTCGTCGCGCGCCTGCAGGAGGTAGAGGCCACCCTGCCCGCGGATCAGCCCCTGATCGGCTGGGGGTTCGACCCGATCTTCCTTCCCGGCGAACGGCTCGGCGCGGCACATCTGGACCGCGTTTCGACCAAGCGGCCCATCGCAATCATCTTCTCCAATTTCCACCTGATGTGCGTGAATTCCGCAGCACTTGGGATGGCGGGATACGACGGCGGCACGAATGTCGAAGGCGTCGTGAAAGGCCAAGACGGCACGCCCACAGGCGAGTTGCAGGAAATGGCGGCGATGTTCCCGATCATGCGCCGCTTGGGCATTGATTTCCGCGCTCTGTCGCAACGCGAAAGCGCGATCCGATCGTATGGAGAGGTCGCGCGCAGGGCCGGTGTGACCACGGTGACGGACCTGTTCTCGCAACTGGAGGACGAAGATCTGGACACCATGATCGCGGTCACAGGCGAGGCAAACTTCCCGCTGCGCATCGTCCCGGCCCTTGCGGCCACGGGGGATCCAAATGCGCTGGCCGCGCGCGCATTGGCGCTCAGGGCGCGGTCGACCGAAAAGCTGCGGCTCGGCGCGGTGAAGCTGATGACCGACGGCTCCATCCAGGGCTGGACCGCGCGGGTGAAATGGCCCGGCTATGTCGGCGGGCAGCCCAATGGGTTGTGGAACATGGCCCCCGACCAGATCGTCGAAACCTGTGCCGCGCTGCATGCGGCGGGTGTTCAGATGCACATCCACGTCAATGGCGATGAGGCCTCCGAGGTGGTGATCGACGCGCTGGAGGCGGCCATGCGTAAGGCGGCCTGGTCCGATCATCGCCACGTCCTGCAACACGGGCAGATGATGGACGCGGATCAGTTCCGCCGCTGCGCCGCACTTGGGATATCCGTTAACCTATTCGCCAATCACATCTGGTATTTCGGCGATCAGCACGTCGCGCTGACCATTGGAGAGGACCGCGCGCAGCGTATGGATGCCGTGCGCTCGGCACTCGACGCGGGCCTGACCGTCGCCATCCATTCCGATGCGCCGGTGACGCCGATGGGCCCGCTCTTCACCGCCTGGTGCGCGGTCAATCGCATCACCATGTCGGGCCGAACCCTGGGCACCGCACAGAAGATCACTGTGCCCGAGGCGCTGCATGCGATCACGCTTGGCGCGGCTCAGACACTCAAGATGGACGCCGAAATTGGCTCGATCACCGTCGGGAAGCGCGCTGATTTCGCCGTACTTGCCACAGATCCGACCGAGGTCGCGCCCGACGCTTTGCACGACATTGCCGTCCTTGGCACCGTGGTGGGCGGGCGGACCCATCTGCTGTGACGCCGCTGCCGATGACAGTGATTGCGGGGTATCTGGGCGCGGGAAAGACCACGTTGATCAACCGGCTGCTCGCCGCGCCGCATGGATTGAAGTTGCTGGTTATGGTGAATGACTTCGGCGCCATCAACATCGACGAAAGCCTGCTCATCTCCCGCGACGAGGACACGATCGCACTTTCGAACGGATGCGTGTGCTGCACCATGGGCGCTGATCTGTTCATGGCCATCGGCGACGTTCTGGACCGTGCGTCGCGCCCGGATCATCTCATCATCGAGGCCAGTGGCGTGTCCGACCCGGCCCGCATCGCCAACGTGGCATTGGCCGAGCCGGATTTGCGCTACGGCGGGATCGTCACCGTGGTGGACGGACAAAGCTTTGCCGATCTGCACCGCGACGCGTTGATCGGCCCGCAAGTGACCGCGCAAATCGCAAAAGCCGACTTGATCTGGGTCAGCAAGGAGCCCGATGCGGGACACGCGGCGGCAATCGCAACGCTCACCGACGCGCCGATGGTCCGGGACGCCGCCCCCGACACACTCCTCAGCTTGGTCACCGACACCCCGCCGCAAACCGCGCCCGAGTCCCACGCCAGTCACACATCATGGGCCTGCGATGGGGTCTTTGCGGGTGATCTGCATGCCCTGCGGCAGGCTTTGGCCACGCGCCCGACCGGGCTATTCCGGGTCAAAGGCGTGGTCCTGGACGCGAGCGGACAACGGTGGGTGGTGCAAGTCGTGGGCCAGCAGATCAACGTGACTGCGGCAAAGGACGGCGCAAAACCGGGCCTGGTCGGCATCGGCTTGGCCGCGCATCTGGACAAGGCTGCGGTCGAAGCATGGTGGCCCGCGAACCGGCACTCCGGCCTCAGGTAGTCCGAAGGACGGTCGGCCAAAAAAGTGGTGCGGGTGAAGGGACTCGAACCCCCACGCCTCGCGGCGCCAGAACCTAAATCTGGTGCGTCTACCAATTCCGCCACACCCGCATCGGCGGCGCGTGTAGCAGGCCTGCCCGATCATGGCGAGGCCAAAAATCTCCGCATGATTTACCTAAAGGCAACCAGCTTTCGCCCACAATATGCCCGAATCCTCCACGACCTTTGATGGTTAACGGGCCTACTTTTCCAAAAGGCCTGCAAGGACAACAGATGATCAACGCCGCGCACAACACTCCCCAAAAGGCCTATCCGACGCCTGCGGATGCCGTCGCGCTTCGCGCAACGCACCAAGGCACCCGGTGCCCGATCGCAAGCGCGCGTCTCGACATGGCGGATGCAACCGGATCGCCCTTTGGCCAGATGGTCGGCGGCCTTAGCGAATGCGGCGCCGGCCTGGCGCCCGGGACGCAGGTCCTGACCCTCGATGGCGCACTGCCTGTGGAGTTTCTGACTCCCGGTGACCGCATCATCACACGACGCGGCGCGCGCGCTGTGCAAGCGGTCACCCGTCATCTTCTTCCCGCAGGCAGCACGCGGATCCGCATCTCGGCGAGCGCGCTTGGCGGCCATCCCTCGAACGACATTATCATAATGCCTGACCAGCGTGTGCTGGTCCGCGATTGGCGCGCGCAGGCGCTTTGGGGCACGGATTGTGCCGCCATCCCCGCCGCGCGCCTGGTCGATGGCACATTCATTCGCACCGAAACCGGCGCCGAGCAGATCATGCTGTCGCTATATTTCGGTGCCCCAGAGATCCTCTATGCAGACGGGTTGGAGCTTGCCTCCGCAGACAAGCCGATGGTGGCAGCCTCGGCACATTAGCCCGGTAAACCTGCACGGTGTTTGCGTGTGGGGATGCATCGGCGGGACACAGACCGCCGCAGAGGATGGAGCGCCCCGATGCGCTCAACCGTGGTTCGGGCGTTGCAGACCGCCCACATTCCACGGAACTGGAAACGGCGCCCCTACTCAGGGCGCCGTTTTTCCGTGTTCGCCGTGGAGAATTCTTCGCAACACCTCGGGCAGCAGATCCGGCAAATCCTCGGCGATCAGACCCAGTCCAAATAATCGGGCCGCTTCCACATGCAGGTAGACGCCGGCCTGCGCCGCCCAAAACGGGTCGAGCCCACGCGCCAGCAGCCCGGTGATGATCCCAGCCAAAACGTCGCCCGACCCCGCGGTCGCAAGCCACGGCGCGGCGCGGTCATACGCCGCCGCGTGGATGCAGGTTCTGCCGTCGGGGCTGGCGATGACTGTGTCCGGCCCTTTGAGCACGACCACACATCCCGCGCGCTGTGCTGCTGCGACCGTGGCGTCCAGCTTGGAAAACGCGGGCCCCGTCTTGACCCTTGCCACCAATCGCTCTGCCAGATCCGGGAACAAGCGTGCGAATTCTCCGCCATGGGGGGTGATGACCGCGCAGCTTCGCAACTCCGGCATGACCTCGGCCTCCGCCCCCGCGAAGCAGGACAGGGCGTCGGCATCGAGCACAACGGACAAGCCACGCCCGACATCGGCGCCGACCCGCAGCGCGGCGTGCACCAGCGCCCGCGTTTCCGCTCCTGTGCCAAGGCCCGGTCCAAGGCATATCGCGCGCATCCGCCGGTCCCCGAGCGTTTCCGTCAGACCCTCCGCGCCATCGCACCGGCGCAACATCAGCGATGTGATCTGCGCCGCGCACTCCATTATCGCAGGCCCGGGTGCAGCCAAGGTCACCAATCCCGCCCCGACCCTGAGCGCGGCGCGTGCGGCAAGCCTTGCGGCCCCGGTGCGCCCCATTCCACCAGTCACGACAAGCGCGTGGCCGTGGTCGAACTTGTGCGCGCCGTGGCCCTTGCCCAAATTTGGCTCCGCTTGCATGGGATCCGGCAGCCGTGCCAATGGCACACCGCAGGACCGATCGGCCAAGCCGATATCGACCACCTCTAGCGCGCCGCAATAAAACGGGCCGTCCGCCAATACATGGCCAAGCTTGGGCTGATGAAACGTCACGGTCAGATGCGCCGCAACATCGCCGCACCATTGGGCATCGACCCACAGGACTTTGCCGCTATCGGCATCAAGACCGGAGGGGATGTCGACTGCCACGACATGGGGCGCGACCTCTTGCCCGTGCCCCCAAAACCCATCGGCGAAAAGGCCATGGAACAAAGCGCCGACCTGATCAAGCGGCGCAAAACCACGGCTTAGCCCCGTCCCGAAGATGGCGTCCACGATCAGGTCAGCCCCCTCCCCCGCGACAGAGTCCAACGGCGCGACCGGCCCGATGGCCTCCCAGCGGCGGCGGCTTTCGGCGGCGTCGGGCGGCATCGTCTCGACCCGCCCCATGCCATGCACGTCGACCTCCCAACCGCGCTCGGACAGCAGGCGCGCGATCACATATCCATCGCCCCCGTTGTTGCCCGGCCCGCAAAGGACAACCGCACGATGCGGCACGACGGCCAGATCCGGCCAGCGCGCCAAAACCCGCTCCACCACGCCCGCCCCGGCACGCTCCATCAAATCCAGACCGCTGTGACGGCCCGACGTGATGGCGTCGCACTCGATGTCTCGCATTTGCTGCGCAGTCAGAACGCGCATGGCCCCTCCGATTCACTTTCGCCCATTTTTTTGGCGCTTTGCATAATTTGTGGTCGCCGCAACCGGATTCTGCTCAAAGTTTGGCCATTGCTCACGCTGCTGCATGGACGCCCCCCGCGCAAGATGGTGTCAGGACAACCGTAGGATGGCGAGGGGAGTCGGCCCATGAAAAAGATCGAAGCAATCATCAAACCGTTCAAACTGGATGAAGTGAAAGAAGCTCTCCAGGAAATCGGCGTGCAGGGATTGAGCGTCACCGAGGTCAAAGGCTTCGGGCGTCAGAAGGGCCACACCGAACTCTATCGCGGTGCCGAATACGTGGTCGATTTCCTGCCCAAGGTGAAGATCGAGGTCATTCTCAGCGAGGATCAGGCCGACGCCGCGATCGAGACCATCATCAACGCGGCCAAGACCGACAAGATCGGCGACGGCAAGATCTTTGTTTCCGACATCAGCCAGGCCATTCGCATCCGAACCGGCGAAACCGGCGAAGACGCGCTCTGAACACAACAACGAAACACCCCCGACCGGGGCCTATTTGAACTCAAGGGAAGGTCAGAATGAGCACAGCAGATTTTCTGAAGATGGTGAAGGACGAGGATGCGGATTACGTTGATATCCGCTTCACCGATCCGCGCGGCAAGCTGCAGCATGTCACCGTTATGTCGGACCAGGTTGACGAGGACTTCCTCGAAGAAGGCTTTATGTTCGACGGCTCCTCCATCGCCGGTTGGAAAGGGATCGAGGCTTCCGACATGAAGCTGATGCCCGACACCAGCAGCGCCTATGTCGATCCGTTCTACGCCGAAAAGACGATCTGCCTGCATTGCTCCATCGTCGAGCCTGACACCGGCGAAGCCTATGAGCGCGATCCGCGCGGCACCGCCGAGAAAGCAGAGGCTTATCTGATTTCATCCGGTATCGGCGACAAGTTCTTCTGTGGCCCCGAAGCGGAATTCTTCGTCTTCGACGATGTGCGCATGTCGGTCGAAATCAACAAGGTCTCCTACGAGGTCGATGCCCAGGACGCGTCCTGGAACGGCGACACCGAGTACGAGATGGGCAACATGGGCCACCGTCCGGGCGTCAAGGGCGGCTACTTCCCCGTGAACCCGATCGACGCAGGTCAGGACCTGCGCTCGGAGATGCTCTCGACGATGAAGCGCATCGGTATGAAGGTCGACAAGCACCACCACGAAGTGGCATCGTGCCAGCACGAGCTTGGCCTGATCTTCGACAGCCTCACCAAACAGGCTGACGAGCTTCAGAAGTACAAGTACATCATCCACAACGTGGCCCACGCATACGGCAAGTCGGCGACGTTCATGCCCAAGCCCATCGCGGGCGACAACGGCACTGGCATGCATGTGAACATGTCGATCTGGAAGGACGGCAAGCCGCTTTTCGCGGGCGACAAATACGCCGATCTGTCGGACGAGGCGCTGTGGTTCATTGGTGGCATTCTCAAGCACGCCAAGGCGCTCAACGCGTTCACGAACCCCTCGACCAACTCCTACAAGCGCCTGATCCCGGGCTTTGAGGCGCCCGTTCTGCGCGCCTATTCGGCCCGCAACCGCTCGGGTTGCGTGCGGATCCCGTGGACGGAAAGCCCGAAGGCCAAGCGCGTGGAGGCCCGTTTCCCCGATCCGGCGGCGAACCCCTACCTGTGCTTCGCGGCCCTTCTGATGGCTGGCCTCGACGGCATCCAGAACAAGATCAACCCCGGCGATCCGTCCGACAAGGACCTCTACGATCTGCCGCCTGAAGAGCTGGCCGGTATCCCGACCGTTTGCGCAAGTCTGCGCGAAGCGCTTGACGAGCTGGAAGCCGATCACGAGTTCCTGCTGAAGGGCGACGTGTTCACGAAGGACCAGATCGACGGCTACGCGGCCCTGAAGTGGGAAGAGGTTTACGCCTACGAGCACACGCCGCACCCGATGGAATACAAGATGTACTACAGCTGCTGATCGCAGCCGTGAGAAACAGAAAAGGGCGCCTTGCGGGGCGCCCTTTTCTATTCGAAACGTGGCAGGGTAGCACGCGAGCTACCCTGCCTTAACAAATTGATTTCCAAGTATTTTCAGTTTGTATTAACTGAAAACCAACCTTTCAAACGCCAATCAACAGCCCTCGTTGAACACACCCGAAAGCTGATAGCCCGGCGCGCAGATGATGCCGCCCCATTGGTAGGCCTGCTGCCCATTTTGCAGCACCACAACCCACCACGAATACCCGTTGAAAAAGAGACCGGTGTCGGTGAGCAGGGTCAGTGGCTGACCCTCGAAGGTGGAGCCTACATCGCGGAAGTTTGTTCCCGGCCCGTCGCGCAAATTGCCGCCGAAGGAAAAGCCCGCAAACGGCCCGACCTGAGGATCATAGCCGCCGCCGCCCGCTTGCCCGCCGCCCGGGACATCCACGGAAGACACGTAACACGACACCGATGCAGAGCCATCGGTGAAGGTCGCCTCGTCGCCGCGCCCGATGAAATCAAGGCCCTGCCCGGTATAGCGGAACCCGCTTCCTGAAGGCGCGGGCCGCATGAGGATCTCATTGGTCACAAGCCCGGTCGCGGCCTGCACGTAATAGACGACCACCACATCTTCTTCATCGAACAGCGTCGCGGTGATCTGTTCGCTCGCGACATTGGAGGAACATTGATAATTGACGTTGGCCTGCGCAGCGAACGGCAGGGCGGTCAGAGCCGCCGCGGCGACCAGTAAGGATTTGAAATGCATAGGCTTCCCCAAGTGTTACCGGCGTTAAGGTTGCTTGTATCGGGGCGGCTGGCAAATAAAAAAGGCGCCACAAAGGGCGCCCTTAAGGATTTCCGTAGGTCGCAGTTACTTCTGCGCCGTCCGCTTGGTGACGAAAGTCGCACCATCCTGCTTGCTGGCGATGCGAGCCTGATCGGCCTTGAACGCCGCCAACGCGCGATCATGGCTGCTGCCCATCGCGATCCGGTTAACGTGGATATCCGTACGCGGTGCATCCACCGCGGAAAAAAAGCGCAAAACGCTGCTAACGATCCGCTCCATAATACTGCCTCATGATCTGTTTTTTTTGATCTTGAGAAAGGATTGGCGAGCAAATGTGGCGAAATCTGGGCGCAGGTGCCCAGATTGTGGCACAGGGGCGTGACCTGTGGCCCCTCTGCAACCGCGAATGGGGGGCCGCGTTATTCGCAGCTTTCCAAAATGCCCGCCACACCGCCGGACGGTGCGCAAATCACGCCGCCCCAATGAAAGGCCGTCTCGCCATTCGGAAGCCCGACTTCCCACCAATTGTAGCCGTTGAAGGGGATGCCGCTGTCGGTGATGAGGGTGATTTCGGTGCCCGCCGCCGCATCGCCGATATCCGGAAAGGCCGTACCGGGGCCAGAGCGCAGGTTGCCGCCAAGCGAGAGGGCGGGAATGCCGTTGCTGTTAACGATTTGCGGTGCGGGGGCGGTCTCTGCCGTGGCGGCGGGGGCGTTGGGTGTGCACAGATCCGCATCCGCGACGACCCCCGCGACACCGCCATCGGGCACGCAGATGACGCCGCCCCATTGGAAGGCGATTTCACCGCTGGGAAGCACGATCTGCCACCAATTGTAGCCGTTGAACGCCACGCCGGTGTCCGACTGCAGGGCGATCGCCGTACCCGCGTCGAGCCCCCCGACATCTTCGAATTCGGTGCCGGGCCCGGCGCGCAGATTGCCACCCAGAGAGAGCGCGGGGATGGTGCCTTCGGGCGCGTCGGGCGCTGTTTCTGCGACCGGGTCCGCGACGGGATCAGGGGTCACCCCTTCTGTCACGTCCTCGGCGGGGGTATCAGCCGGGGGGGCGGACGGGGCTTCGGAAGCCTCGTTCTCTTCTAGGGTTTCGACTGGTTGCGCGGCGGGAGCGGGTTCCGTCTGCGCTCCTTCGAGGGTGCAGGTCACAGCCAAATCGCCCGCGGTCAACTCCGGCAGCTCTTTGCTGCCACGCAGCAAAAGATCCCCGCCCGCATAAGCGATCCCATCGCTGCCGCGCACTTCGCGCAGTGTCACGGGATCGGCCCCGCCGGTGGGGTTGTCGGCCCGTACGATGAATTCCGCCACGGCGGCGTCGGTGCCTTCGATCAACGTGATCCGCACATCCGCGCCCCGGAAATCGGGACAGGAATAGGATTGCGCCTCAGCCATACCGGATGCGAGGCTCAAAGCCCCCGCGCTGAGGATGAAACGGGTAAGATACATGGGGCGTGGTGTCCTGTGAATTGCAGCACCCCCACATTGCCGCGCTTTGGCGGTGGACCCAAGAGAGGAATTAACCTTTGGGCCTAGAACCGGCCAATCCGCCGCGCCATGCGCAAGGCCCCCTTGGTGGTACGCGCCGCCGCCTGCCCCGCCGCCTGACCCTGCGACGGGGGACCGCCGCGCCGTGTCGCCGCGTCGATGCCAGCGTCCACGCCCCGGTTCACCACGCGGCCAATCACCCGCCCCACCACACGGCGGACGATCATGTTCAATATACGGTCCATCTTGTGCCCTTTCCCAGTTCGAATTGTTTCCGTTCGCTCCATTATACGACCATTTGGGCACAATTTTGGCAAAACGAACGGGGAATGAAAGAAGGCTTAAGGCGCGTCGTCGTCGTGGATCAGCCCATCGTCCAGCGCCGCCTCGGCGTCGTCGTCGAACATGTCATCGGTGTCGAGGTCGCGTGACGGATCGGTACCGTCTTCGCCTTCGGCATCGGGGGGGCGGCTTTCCAAAAGGCCCGCGTCACGCAATTCCTTGAGGCCCGGCAGATCGCGCGCGTTTTCCAGCCCGAAGTGGTCGAGGAATTCGGGCGTCACGACATAGGTGACCGGGCGGCCCGGCGTCATGCGGCGGCGGCCGAATTTGATCCACCCCAGCTCGATCAATTGATCGACGGTGCCGCGGCTGACGGACACGCCGCGGATCTCTTCGATCTCGGCGCGGGTGACGGGTTGGTGATAGGCAACGATGGCCAGTGTTTCGACGGCGGCGCGGCTGAGCTTGCGCTGTTCGACCTGCTCACGCGCCATGAGGAACCCCAGATCGGCAGCGGTGCGAAAGGCGTAGGCATCGCCGATTTTGGCGACCTGCACCCCGCGCCCTTCGTAGCGTTTACGCAGTAGGACCATGGCTTCGGCCGGATCGGAGCCGTGCGGCATGCGCGCCTCCATCTCGGGCAAGCTGACCGGCTCGGCGGAGGCAAACAGCAACGCCTCGATCATGCGCTCCTGCTCAGCCAGGGGCGGTGCGCGGAACAGGCTGTCTTCGGTCTTGTCGGGCGCGTTGTCTGTCATGTGTCCTTCCGGCGCATTTGGATCGGCTCAAACGTATCGGATTGGCGGATCTCAACCTTTCCGGCCTTCGTCAACTCCAATGCGGCCGCAAAATTGGCCGCCGTGGCCGAGCGGCGAGATTTCGCGTCGCCCGTCCAGCCCTCGGGCAAATATGACATCAGATCGGCCCATTCGCCCATGTAGCCGACCATGCCGCGCAGCCGATCAAGCGCCTCCTCCATCGTCAGAACCTTCTCGCGGTCCATCACATAGGGGCGGAAATCGTCCTTCGTGCGGATGCGGGCATAGGCCTGCATGAGGTCGAGAAGGCCGGCGGTATATGTGATCTTGCGGCTGGTGGTCATCGCTTGCGGGGCGCCGCGCACGAAACGGTCGCGACCAAGGCGGTCGCGCGCCATCAACTTGGCGGCACATTCGCGCATCGCGGCCAGCCGTTCGAGTTGGAAGGCGAGATGCGCTGCGAGATCTTCGCCTGACGGCCCTTCTTCACCCGGTTCCGGCGGCAACAGCAACTTCGACTTCAGGAACGCAAGCCAAGCCGCCATCACAAGGTAATCGGCGGCCAGTTCAATGCGCAATTGGCGGGCCTGTTCGATAAACGCCAGGTATTGCTCCGTGAGCGCGAGGATCGAGATCTTGCGCAGATCCACCTTCTGCGTGCGGCTGAGCGTGAGCAGCAGGTCAAGCGGACCCTCGAAGCCATCCACATCGACAATCAGCGCCTCGGCCTCTCGCCGCGCGCTCACCTGATCCCAATTGTCGCTGTTTGCGGTTTGCCCGGCTTCAGACATAAACCTCTCCGCCCAGAAGGGCTGAAAGGTCCGCCTCGGCGGCTTGGATGTCAAGCGGTTGCACCTCGGGTCGGCGGGCAATCACGGTGTCGGCGCGCGCCTGCGCGGCGCCGCTGAGCCGACCGCAGTTTTCCAAAACCTGCTCCATCTCGGCGCGATCGCCATTGCAGTGCAGGATCATGTCGCACCCGGCCTTGCGCGCGGCGGCGGCCCGCTCGCCAATTGTGCCGGGAAGCGCGCCCATCGACAGGTCGTCCGTCATCAAAAGACCATCGAAATCAATGTCTTCACGGATCACTTTCATCACCTTCGGTGACAAGGTCGCGGGCAATTCGGGGTCGATTTCTTCGAAAACGACATGGGCCGTCATCCCCATCATGATGTGATCCATCTGCTCGAACACGGCAAAATCCGTCTCGTCGAGCGTGTCGCGATCCAGGCTGACGCGGGGCAGATCATGGTGGCTGTCGACGGTCGCCGCGCCATGGCCGGGGATATGTTTGACGACCGGGTGGATGCCACCGTCGGTCAGGCCCTCGGCTACCGCGTTCGACAGGTCGATCACGGTGTCCGGATCGAAGCCGTAGAGGCGGTTTTGCAGGAAGGCATGGGTGGCATCGCGCGCGACATCAGCGGTCGGGCCGCATTGCACGTCAATGCCGACGGCGCGCAATTCTTCGGCGATCAGGCGATAGCGCAGGTAGAGCGCGCGCGCCGGATCGGACGCCTTTGCCACCATATCAAGCGGCGGGTGCCAGTCGCGCCAATAGGGCCCGCGCATGCGCTGCACGCGCCCGCCCTCCTGGTCGATCAGGACGGGGGCCGCCCACCCCACCGCATTGCGCAATTCTGAAGTCAAAGCAGTGATTTGCGCGGGGTCGTTGATGTTTCGTGTGAACAGGATAAAGCCCCACGGCTGCGCTTCGGAGAAGAAGCGTTTCTCCTCCGGCAACAGGGTCGGTCCGGCACAGCCCAGGATCGTTGCGGCTTGCGTCACCGGACCGTGACCGGGATGCAGGCCGCCCCTTGCGCGACGAGTGCCGCACAAAACCGGCGCGAGGCGGAGAGATCCGCGAACCCATGGGCGCGCAGGCGATAGAACGTCTGCCCACCCGAGGCGGCTTCTTCGATCACGCGGGCGCGGCCAAGGAAGAAATCCGGGTGCGTTTGCGCAAGTCTTGCCCATTCCGCGCGGGCCAGGTCGGGCGTGTCGAATGCACCAAGCTGAACCAGGCGGGTGCCCGTTTCCAGTTCGGTTGCGGCGATTTCGAATTCATCGGCACTTAAGGGCGCATCGTCCGCTACCTCGGCGACGGCGGGGGCTGCGGCAGCGACGGCTTCGGCGCGGGCCTGCAGGGAAGCGGGGCGGATCTGCGGACGCAGGGACCGGCGCACTCCGGGCACGGAGACCGGGATAACCTCTGCCCGGGCCACAGGCGATGGCGCGTCAGCTGCGCTGGTGAACTCTGGATTTTCAACGCCTTCAAGAGGTTGCGCCTCGGCCAGCAGACGCTGGATCAGCGCTTCGGTATCGTCAGTTGCGCCCGGGTCCGCGGCTTCGGCCTCCGTTTCGAGCACGACTGCGGGCCCCTCTGGTGTCTCGTCCGCGGTCGTGGGGGTGGCAACGGACGCGCTTTCAAACGCCTGTTCCAACTCGGGCACGTCGTCAAAATCCATCGGCGGCGGTGCAAGCACCAGCTGATCGGGAACCGGCGCAGCCTCTTCCCCTTCGGCCAGCCGATTGACGGCAAGGCCCTGGTTTTCGGCCACTGCGCCGCCCGGATTTTCGGGGGCAACGCGCATCGGGCCTTCCATAGCGCGGATCACGGGAACATCGGTCACGTCGCGCATCAAGAGCTGCCACGCCCAGATCGCCATGCCCACAACCAGACCGATCGAGATGATCGCCGCGGCCCAGTTGATCAATTGCGTCACGCGCCCGACATCCGCCGCCGACTGCGTCTCGTCATGGGAATAATTCTGACCGGAATCGGGGGAATACCCCCCGGAATATTGGATATCTGCCATACCTGCCTCATTCGCCCGAGCCTTTGGACGGCCCGATGTCAACTGCTCGACCGGCGCGCGCAGGAGGTCTTTTGCCTCACATTTGTTCGACCGGCTTGACGCCTAAGATACCAAGGCCGTTCGAAATAACAATCGCCACGGCGGAAATCAGGCAAAGTTTCCCGGATGTTGCCGATGGATCATCCTCTTGGAAGAAGCGCAGATGCGGCACGGCGTTGCCCTTGTTCCACAGCGCGTGGAAGTCGGAGGCGAGGTCATAGAGGTAAAACGCAATGCGATGCGGCTCGTGACTTTGAGCTGCGGCTTCGATCATGCGGGGGAATTCGGCCAGCTTGGCGGCCAATGCAAGCTCCGCCGGATCCGACACCGAAGCAAGCTGCGCCGCGTCGGGCTGCATCTCGGCCTCGGCCGCCTTGCGCAACACGGAATGAATGCGCGCATGGGCGTATTGGACGTACCACACCGGGTTGTCCTTGGATTGTTCGCGCACCTTCTCGACGTCAAAATCCAGTGGCGCGTCGTTTTTGCGGGTCAACATGTGGAACCGGGTCACGTCGGCGCCGACCATCTCGACCACATCGGCCAGCGTCACGAAGGTGCCCGCGCGTTTCGACATCTTCAGCTCTTCGTCGCCACGGCGCAGTTTGACCAGCTGCGTCAGCTTCACATCAAGCGGCACTTTGCCATCCGAGAGTGCCGAAACCGCCGCCTTCATGCGTTTGACATAGCCGCCGTGATCGGCCCCAAATACATCAATAAGCTCGTCGAAGCCTCTGGAAACCTTATCGAAATGATACGCGATGTCCGGCGCGAAATAGGTCCAGGAGCCGTCGGATTTCATCACCGGACGATCCACGTCATCGCCATGTTCGGTCGACTTGAACAGCGTCTGTTCGCGCGGCTCCCAATCCTCGGGCGTCTTGCCTTTCGGGGGCTCCAGCACGCCTTCATAGATCAGGCCCTTGTCGCGCAGATCGTTGATCGCCTCTTCAATCCGGCCCGTCCCGTAGAGAGATTTTTCGCTGAAAAAAGCGTCCATCTTGACGCCGAGCCGTGCCAGATCGGCACGGATCAGATCCATCATGCACTCGGTGGCAAATTCACGGATCTCGGCCAGCCAGAATTGTTCGCCCTTGTCGACAAATTGATCGCCGACCTTGTCTTTGAGGGCCTGACCGACCTCGATAAGGTAGTCGCCGGGGTACGTTCCATCCTCGAACGCAACCTCCTGCCCGTGGGCTTCGAGATAGCGCAAATAGACGGACCGCGCGAGGACATCGACCTGCGCGCCGCCGTCGTTGATGTAGTATTCACGGGTGACGTCAAAGCCCGCCGCATCCAGAAGCGAGGCTAATGCGTCGCCAAAGACCGCGCCGCGAGTGTGACCGACATGCAACGGGCCAGTGGGATTTGCACTGACATATTCGACGTTTACGCGGCGACCTTCACCTTTTTTCGAGCGCCCGTACGCGGCGCCGGATTGCAGGACATCACCGACCACACCCTGCCAGACAGAAGCGGCGAGCCGCAGGTTCAGAAAGCCCGGCCCTGCGACCTCGGCCGTGTCGATGCGCGCGTCCTCGGCCAGCTTTGCGGCCAGCGCTTCTGCGATATCGCGCGGTTTCATCTGCGCCGGTTTTGCCAGCACCATCGCGGCGTTGGTTGCCATGTCGCCATGGGCCGCGTCGCGGGGCGGCTCGACCGTGATCGCACGGGTCTCAACCCCCGCGGGCAGCGTCCCCTCGGCAGAAAGCGTATCGATGGCGGCGAGAACGGCCTCGCGGATCTGGTCGAACAGGGTCATTGCGGTGTCCTTGAAACGGTCAACGCGGGTGTATCACCATGGCCTGTGGCGTCAATCTTGGGTGTGACAGCGTGCCAAGCGTCAGGGCTCGCAGCGCGCGTAGGTGTAGGCATTGTTGTTCAAAACCACGACCATCCCGTCGATGGAAGCCTCTCCAACCAGCAAACGCGCCTCGAAATCAATGCCCTCGGCGCTGCATTGCCCATCGTAGAGAAACGTTTCGTCCATATCACGAATGTTGATCGGGTTCGACAAATCACAGCATTGCTCGAACAGGCACAGCGTGGGGAACGACAGCGAGGCCGTGCTCTCTGTTCCGGGCGTGAAGCCGCCCGCCGGGCAGGAGAATCCGAGGTAGAATTGACCGTCCTGCGGGAAGGCTTGCGCCAGCGACGTGAAGGTAAGGCAGGCCGCGATGGGCGCGGCGAGGCGAAAGGGGTTGGGCATGCTCAGGCTCCGGTATGGGGCGCCGTCTTTGCGGGCGCTATAGGGGCCCTTGCAGTGTGCCGTGATCCGCGCCACCGATCAACTGTTGGTGGCATTGCAACGCAAAGCGGTCGGTCATGCCCGAGATGTAATCCGAAACGATCCGTGCCAGCGCCGTCTCGCTGCCCGCGATCTCTTCGACATCCTTGCGCCATTGCTTGGGCAATTCGTCGGGATTGGCCATGAAGAACGGAAACAGATCCTCGATCACCTGGGTGACTTCCCTACGCATGACCACAACCGACGGCGCGCGGTACATGCGTTTGAACAAAAATTTACGAATGACTTTGAGGTCGTCGAACAAACCCTTGGAAAAACGGATAATCGGGCGACCTGCCAACCGGATATCCACAGGGCTTTGTGGATCGATTTCCGCAAGACTCGCCCGTGCGCAGGCCAGAACGTCTTCCACCAGCACGCCAAAGAAGCGCCGCAGCGCCTCGTGCCGGCGGCGATAGTAGTTCAGCCCGGGATAGCGCTTGTCCACAGCCGCGAAACACTCCCGCAGGATCGGCAATTCGGCCAATTCATCGGTGGAAAACAGCTCCGCGCGCAGTCCATCGTGAAGGTCATGGTGGTTGTAGGCGACATCATCGGCCAGCGCCGCGACTTGGGCTTCGGCACTGGCGTGGGTCGCAAGCTCAAGATCGAGCTCCGTGCAACAGGTCTGCAACGCCCACGGCAGCGGCGGCAAAACCGGACCGTTGTGCTTGGCAATGCCTTCCAGTGTTTCCCACGTCAGGTTGAGGCCGTCGAAATCGGCATAGTGACGCTCCAGATGGGTCACGATCCTGAGCGCCTGCGCGTTGTGATCGTACCCGCCATGGGGCGCCATCAGCGCCTGCAAGGCATCCTCGCCGGTATGGCCGAAGGGCGGGTGGCCGAGGTCGTGGGCCAAGGCCACGGTTTCGGTCAGATCCTCGTCCAGCCCCAAGGCACGGGCCATGGTTCGGGCGACCTGCGCGACCTCAAGCGAATGGGTCAGGCGGGTGCGGAAATAATCCCCCTCGTGCTCGACGAACACCTGCGTTTTGTGCTTGAGGCGGCGGAAGGCCGAAGAATGGATGATCCGGTCGCGGTCACGCTGAAATGGCGAGCGATGCGCGCTTTCTTCCTCGGCCACCTGCCGTCCGCGCGTGTCCATCGGGTCGCAAGCGAAACGCGCGCGCATGGGTCTGCCTCCGTCATCATCGGGCACTGCCTTGTCCCCGACCCTGCCCTTTCATATATTTGCAGGACGCTGAATGCGACAGGTGATCTGAATGCTGACTGTTCCCCCAAAAGTAACCGATCGCGCGTTTGCGCGGCTCGCCGAGATCAACGACACCGCCGAGATCCCGCAGGCCCTGCGCGTCGCGGTCGAGGGCGGCGGCTGCTCGGGATTTCAATACGAGATCAAACTGGACGCGCCGGGCGACGATGACCTTGTGCTTGAAGGACAAGGTCAGAAGGTCGTTGTGGACAGCGTTTCACTGCCGTTTCTGGCCGACGCGGTGATCGATTTCACCGAAGAGCTGATCGGCGCGCGGTTCACCATCGAGAACCCCAATGCGACCTCCTCCTGCGGCTGCGGGACGTCTTTTTCGATGTAACACGCCATCGGGCTGGCGCTTTTGCGGCGCGGTGCTACCCTGTCTTGCGAGCCAAGGGAGGGTGCGATGGATCTGAATTTTTCTCCGGAAGAACAGGCGTTTCAGGCCGAGGTACGGGCGTTTTTGTCCGAGGCCCTGCCGACCGAGATCGCCGACCGCGTTGGTCGCGGCGAAGGCCCGACGCGCGAGGATATGGAGCGTTGGCACGGCATCCTGAATGACCGGGGTTGGCTGGCCGGGACCTGGCCCAAGGCCCACGGCGGACAGGATTGGGGCCCGATCCATTTGCACATTTTCGAGGAGGAATGCGCCAAGTTCAATGCGCCGCGCATTGTCCCGTTCGGCACCAAGATGCTTGGGCCCGTGTTGCAGAAATTCGGCACGCCCGCGCAGCAGGCCGAGTATCTGCCGCGCATTCTGGATGGGCGCGATTGGTGGTGTCAGGGCTATTCCGAACCCGGCGCGGGGTCGGATCTGGCTTCTCTGAAGACCCGCGCGGATCCGGACGGCGATGTCTACGTGGTGAACGGTCAGAAGACCTGGACCACGCTGGGGCAATACGCGAACCGCATCTTTTGTCTGGTGCGCACCGGGTTTGACGGCAAGCCGCAGGAAGGGATTTCCTTTCTTCTGATCGACCTCGACACGCCTGGGATCGAGATGCGCCCAATCCGCTTGATCGAGGGGGGATATGAGGTCAACGAGGTGTTTTTCACCGACGTGCGCGTGCCCGTCGCGAACCTTGTGGGTGAGGAAAATATGGGGTGGACGATCGCGAAATACCTGCTGGGACACGAACGGACGAACATTGCGGGCACGGGGTTCTCGGTGCAGGCGCTGGCACAGGTGAAGGCGTTGGCCCGGCAGGTGAAGCGAGGCGGTAAGGCCTTGATCGAAAACCCGCTTTTCGCCGCGCGCGTGGCGCGAGTAGAGGCGGAATTGGAGGCGGTGAAGATCACCAACCTGCGCATGTTGTCGAAGGCGGCCTCGGGCGGCGAGTTGGGCGCGGAGCCGTCGATGTTGAAGATCAAGGGCACGGAAATCCGGCAGGAACTGAACGATCTGGCACGCCGGGCCCTGGGCCCCGCGGCGGCCCCGTTTCCGTCGGAGGATCTGGATAATCTGGCGATTGCGCCGCAGGGCCACGGGCACAATGCGAGCGGGTATTTCAACAACCGCAAGATCTCGATTTATGGCGGGTCGAACGAGATACAGCGCAATATTCTGGGTAAGTTGGCTTTTCGGGGGGGATGATGCGCGGATGAATTTCGAAACGAGCGATGATCGCCGGATGCTGGCGGACAGTTTGGCGCGATATCTGGCCGATGCCTGCCCAATCGCGGCGCGCGCGGAGTTGGCCTATGCCGCACCGTGGCATTCGGAGGCGGCGTGGTCGGGGCTGACGGAGCTTGGAGTGTTCTATGCTTTGGCGTGCGAAGAGGCCGGTGGCATGGGTGGCACGGGGTTCGACATATCCATTGTGTTTGAACAGCTTGGCCGGGCGCTGTGCCCGGAGCCGGTGTTGCCGATGCTTCTCGGCCTCCGACTCCTCGCAGCGGCAGGGCGCGATGTCGCGCCGGTTCTGGACGGGCAGCCGGTCGCGGTGGGGATCGGCGAATTGGACGCGCCCTACGATCTGGACGGGATCGAAACCCGCGCCCAGGCGGGTCGCCTGACGGGACGGAAATCCTTGGTGTATGGCGGAGCGGGCGCGGCGCGGCTTTTGATTGCGGCGTGGTCGGAGGGCAAGCTGGCGCTGTTCGAGGTGAAGGCCGAGGACGCGCAGGTCACAGGCTATGGCATGATCGATGGCGGGCCCGCGGCGGAGGTGTTTCTGGATGACACGCCCGGAACACTGGTTTTGGCGGATGCCCGTGGCGCCTTGGAAGACGCACTGGATGCGGGCGCGCTGGCGCTGTGTGCAGAGGCCTTGGGCGCGATGGAAATCGTGCAAGGCCTGCTGGTGGATTACCTCAAGACCCGCAAACAATTCGGCCAGCCCATCGGCGCGTTTCAGGCCCTGCAACACAGGGCGATTGATCTGGGCATCGAGATCGAACAGGCGCGGTCCATCGTGATCCTTGCCGCCGCGGCAGAGGGGGGGCCGGAATTTGCCAAGCGCGCGGCGCAGGCGAAATTTCTGGTGGGGCAAATCGCGCGGCAGGTCTCGGAGGAGGCGATCCAGATGCATGGTGGGATCGGGATCACATGGGACTATCCGCTGGCGCATTTTGCCAAGCGGTTGGTGATGATCGACGCGCAATTGGGCGATACGGATTGGCACCTCGAACGGCTGATGACGGCGCTGACGCAGCGGTGAGGGATTTTTGAGTATTTTTGAAACAAGGAAGCAGGGACCCGTGCCCGGTCTGGCAGTTGCGTGCGCGGTCAGGCCCCGAGGCGGGCGGCCAGGCTGTCGGGGGTGACGGTACCGATGACCTCTCCGTCCTGTTCGACCGAGAGGGGCGCCGAGGTTTCGGCGAAGCGTTTCAGGATATCACGGATCGGGGTTTCCGCCGAAATGCGCGCGTGATCGGTGGGGATGTCCTGCATCACATCGCGCGCGGTCAGAACGCCAAGCGGGTTCATGTTGGCGACGAAATCCGCAACATAATCGGTGGCGGGTTCCGAAAAGATCTGTCGCGGGGTGCCGATTTGCGCGATGCGCCCGCCCTCCAGAATGGCGATACGGTTGCCGATCTTGAAGGCCTCGTCGAGGTCGTGACTGACGAAGATGATGGTGCGCTTGAGGTCGCGTTGCAGATCGAGAAGTTCGTCCTGCAACTTGGTGCGGATCAGCGGATCAAGGGCGGAGAACGGCTCATCCATCAGAAGGATCGGGGCTTGCGTGACAAAGGCGCGGGCCAGGCCCACACGTTGTTGCATGCCGCCCGATAGCTCGCCCACTTTGCGATCTGCCCAGTCGCTGAGCCCGACGAGGGCGAGTTGTTCATCGACCTTGGCCGCGCGTTCCGCCGCGCCTTGCCCGGCCAGCTCAAGGCCCAAGCCTACGTTTTCGCGGACCGAACGCCAAGGCAGAAGGCCAAATTGCTGGAACACCATCGAGACGCAGTTTTGGCGCAGGTGGCGCAGGTCCTGCGCCGTGGTGCCGGGCAGGGTGCAGGACCAGTCTTTGTCGTGAACTTGCACGCGGCCGCGCGCCACGGGGTTGAGGCCGTTGACCGCCCGCAGGAGGGTGGATTTGCCTGAACCCGAAAGGCCCATGAGGACGAGAATTTCGCCCGATTCCACATCGAGCGAGCACTCATGCACGCCGAGGACATGGCCTGTCTCGCGTTGGATCTCGGCGCGGTCCTTGCCATCGTCGGCAAGCTTCAGCGCGGGCGCCGGGCGTGGGCCGAACATGATGCAGACGTTTTCGAAGGAGACGGCGGTGGTCATTTGTGCGCCTTGTAGGTGAGGGTTCCCACGACCGGCTCCGTGGAGGTGCCGGCGGGATCGTTTTGGCCGTCCAGGACGAGGATGGTGTCGAAATCGAAGGGGGAATGGCCCACAAGGATAGCGACATTCACGCCGTATTCATCCGGGTTCGAGAAGCGGCGGTGGTGGGTGTAGATCCCACACAGGCGGCAGAAATAATGCTCCGCCCGCCGGGTTCCGAATTGGTAGAGCGCGAGGTGTTCCGCGCCGGTCACGACCCGCAGGCCGTCGCGCGGGGCGGAAACGGTGACTGCGCCGCGCATCCGGCAGAAGCTGCAATCGCAGCGGCGCGCGGTGGCGAGGCCCTCGGAGAGCTCCACGTCCAGCGTGACCGCGCCGCAATGACACGCGCCCTTCAAGTGCGCACCCGAAGCGCGCGGTCGAGGACGATGGCGACCACGACGATGATGAAGCCGGATTCAAAGCCCAGGCCGGTGTTGACCTGGTTGAGGGCGCGCACGACAGGTACGCCGAGGCCGTCGGCGCCGACGAGGGCGGCGATCACGACCATCGAAAGCGAGAGCATGATGGTCTGGTTCAGGCCGGCCATGATCTGCGGCGTGGCGTAGGGCAGCTCGACCTTCCAGAGTTTTTGACGGCCCGTCGCGCCGAAGGCATCGGCGGCCTCCAGAAGCGCGGTGGGGGTGGAGGAGATGCCCAGATGCGTAAGACGGATCGGGGCGGGGAGCACGAAGATGACCGTGGCGATGAGGCCGGGGACCATGCCGATGCCGAAAAAGACGATGGCGGGGATGAGGTAGACGAACGTCGGCAGCGTCTGCATCAGGTCGAGGACGGGCCGCATCCAGGCGTAAAGGCGCGGACGGTGGGCGCTCGCAATGCCGATGGGCACGCCCAAGCCCATGCACACGACACAGGCCGACAGCACGAGGGTGAGGCTTTCGGTGGTTTCCTCGTAATAGCCTTGGTTGACGATGAAGAGGAAGCCGCATGCGACAAGCGCGGCGACTTTCCAGGTACGATGCAGGCGCCAGACGAGCGCGGTGAGCAGCGCGATAATGACGAAAGGGTGCCAGTCGGGCGGATAGAGAAAGGCCGCGTCACGCAGGCGGATGTCGGAGATCCAGGAGGTGTTGGGAGGCTGCTGGAGGAGCGCGAGGATGGCGTCGATCAGGAGCTCGAGCCCGGCGGCAATGGCATCGAATACGCCGGAGAGGTTGGCTTGCAGGGTGTCGAACACGGCCTCGGCGGCGTCGCCGATGCGCAGCTTGCACTCGGTCAGGAAGGTGATCGGGCCGGTGATGTCGGGATCGTTGGGGAAGGTGCATTCGGCGATGCCGTCCTCGGCCCACCAGGCGCGCAGATCGCTTAGCCATGACATGATGCGGGGCCCCTTCCCTTGCTCGGGCCGATCATGGCGCGAGCGGGTCGGGATGGAAAGGGGTTGGGTGTGGGGCGGGTTTGTGCACGCGTGCACAAGGGGGTTAAGGTGTTGGTTTTGTTGGGAAAGGGTGATTTTTTAAGGGTTTGTTAGGGGGTTGGAGGAGAACTCTGCTTTTTGTAGTGTTGCCCAATCTTTCACTACCATCAGCTCGCACACCCCATAGGGCACACACGAAGCGCCAAGACCGATACGCGTCGAAGGCGCAGTTCCATCGCCGGGCCGCTCAGTCAAACCGCAAGTTTGCCTCTGGCAATACGCCACGGCGATCTGGTTGGGCTTGGTTCTCCGCTTGGGCAGAATCCAAACTGGGCTGCCATAAACCGCTGCAGAAATACCATCGGGTCGCCGCACCGGGGCCCGTCGGTGGATCGACTTGCGGTGGGGTGCTGGCGGGGTTTCACCCATCCTACGGGGTCGGCGCGGGTTTCGTAGGTGGGCGGACGGCATGACAAGTCTTGCCCTACGGGTGGTGCGACTTGGTGCGTTTGGCCAAAAGAAAAGCCCCACCCAACCCGGGCGGGGCCTCCCCTACTCTCTCAGCACCTAGCGCCGCTTACAGCCCCAGCGCTTCACCAACGGCCGCTGCCGCGTCGCCGCCGTCGATCGTCGTCACGCCGTCGAGCCAGGCCATCACAGCCTCGGGGTTGGCGGCCATCCAGGCGGTTGCCGCGTCCGCCGGGTCTTCACCGTCATTGAGGATCGCGCCCATGATCTCGTTCTCCATCGCGAGGCTGAATTCGAGGTTCGCCAGAAGCGCACCAACGTTCGGGCAGGCCTCGGCGTAGCCTGCGGAGGTGTTGGTGAAGACGGTCGCACCCCCGAGGTTGGGGCCGAACCAATCGTCGCCGCCTTCCAGGTAGGTCAGCTCGAAATTGGCGTTCATCGGGTGCGGCTCCCAGCCGAGGAAGACGATGGGTTGGTCGCGGTCGGTCTGGCGTTCGACCTGCGCGAGCATGCCCTGTTCGGAGCTTTCGACAACCTCGAACTCGGACAGGCCAAAGGCGTCGGCTTCGATCATGTCCATGATCAGGCGGTTGCCGTCATTTCCCGGCTCGATGCCGTAGATCTCGCCGTTCAGCTCATCGACGAAATTGGCGATGGATCCGAAATCGGTGATGCCGAGCGCGGCGCCTGCGGCGTTGGTGGCGAGCGTATATTTCGCGCCTTCAAGGTTGGCGCGGACTGTATCGACGGTGCCCGCGTCGCGGTAGGGGGCGATGTCGGCCTCCATCGTGGGCATCCAGTTGCCGAGGAAGATGTCGACGTCGCCTTCGGCAAGCGAGGTGTAGGTGACGGGGACGGACAGGACGCGGATTTCGGTCTCATACCCCAGCGCTTCGAGCACGGTGGTGGTGGCGGCGGTGGTGGCGGTGATGTCGGTCCAGCCGACGTCGGAGAAGGTGACGGTGCCGCATTCGGCGTGGGCATCGGCCAGGGCCGCCCCGGTGGTGAGGGTAAGCGCGAGGGCGCTGACGGTGGTTTTCTTGAGCAATGACATGGGGTCTCTCCTGTTGCTGGCCGTTTTGTTGATTGACCAGTCAATTAAAATGCGATTTCTGGGGCTGTAGAGGTGAACCAGAGGTCCGCGATGCCCCGCACAGGTATGATGGCTATACGGAAGGACGCGCTTGTCAACGCCACGATTGCCGAGATCGGGCGGGCCGGGTCGCTTGATGTGACGGTCGGGCAGATCGCGAAATCGGCGGGGGTGTCGAGTGCGCTGGCGCATCATTACTTCGGCTCGAAGGATGATCTGCTGCTGGCCGCGATGCGCCGGGTTCTGGCGCAGTTCGGGGCGGAAACGCGCGCGGCGCTGGCCAATGCGGACACGCCACGCGGGCGGGCCAGTGCGATTGTAGCCGCGAGTTTCGGGGCGTCGAATTTCCGCGAGGACGTGGTGGCGGCGTGGCTGAATTTCTACGTCATGGCGCAGGCGCAGCCCGAAGCGGCGCGGCTGTTGCGGGTGTATCAGCGGCGGCTGGTGTCGAACCTGACCCATGCGCTCAGGCCCCTATGCGCAAGGCCGGAAGAGGCCGCGCGCACGGCGGCGGCCTTGATCGACGGGCTGTATATTCATGCGCTCAGCGCACCGGAGACGCCCGATGCACCCGGCGCGATTGCGATGGTCGAGGCGTATCTGGACGGGGTGCTGGCATGAGCAAACCGAATATCCTGATCGTGATGGTCGACCAGTTGAACGGCACGCTATTTCCCGACGGCCCTGCCCCGTGGCTGCATGCGCCAAACTTGGCCGCGCTGGCCGAGCGGTCGACGCGGTTCGCCAATGCCTACACGGCCTCGCCGCTTTGTGCGCCGGGGCGGGCGAGTTTCATGTCGGGCCTCCTGCCCTCGCGCACCGGGGTTTATGACAACGCGGCGGAATTTCCGTCGAGCCTGCCGACCTATGCGCACCACCTTCGCCGCGCGGGGTATTACACAGCGCTGGCGGGCAAAATGCATTTCGTAGGGCCCGATCAGCTGCACGGGTTCGAAGAGCGCCTGACCACCGACATCTACCCCGCCGATTTCGGCTGGACGCCAGATTACCGCAAACCCGGCGAGCGGATCGAATGGTGGTACCACAACATGGGCTCGGTGACG
Organism: Gymnodinialimonas ulvae; assembly: GCF_037543845.1. NCBI lineage: Bacteria > Pseudomonadati > Pseudomonadota > Alphaproteobacteria > Rhodobacterales > Paracoccaceae > Gymnodinialimonas > Gymnodinialimonas ulvae. Next base: position 147,888 of record NZ_JBBIFX010000001.1, on the reverse strand, counting down.
GGCGCGGGCGTGGCCGAGATCACCAATCAAATGGAATACGACGACGCGGTCGCGTTTGAGGCGGAGCAGAAGCTCTATGACCTGTCGCGGGGCCATGACGCCCGGCCCTGGTGCCTGACGGTGAGTTTCACACACCCCCATGACCCCTATGTGGCACGGCAAAGGTTTTGGGATCTGTATGAGGGGTGTGAGTACCTTTCGCCCGATGTGGCCGACTTGGGATATGAGGCGCAAGACCCTCATTCGAAACGGATTTTCGATGCCAACGACTGGCGATCTTTTGACATTACTCCACAGGATATCAACAGGGCGCGCCGGGCGTATTTCGCCAATATCTCCTACCTCGACGAAAAGATCGGCGGGATCCTCGACGTGTTGGAGCGCACCCGTCAGGACGCGGTGGTGATCTTCGTGTCGGACCACGGCGACATGCTGGGCGAGCGCGGATTGTGGTTCAAGATGACGTTCTACGAAGGTTCCGCTCGGGTGCCTTTGATGATCGCCGCGCCGGGGATGGAGCCGGGATTGGTCGAGGCGCCGGTATCGACCATCGACCTCTGCCCGACCCTGTGTGACCTGGCCGGCGTGGACATGTCCGAGGTCGTGCCGTGGACAGAGGGCGAAAGCCTGACACCGTTGGGGCGCGGCGGCACGCGGATCAGCCCGGTGGCCATGGAATACGCGGCGGAGGCCTCCCATTCGCCGCTGATCGCACTGCGTGAAGGGCGTTGGAAATACACCAATTGCGCGATTGATCCCGAGCAATTGTTCGATTTGGCGGCCGACCCGAAGGAATTGACAAACCGCGCCGAAGATCCGGCCTGCGCCGAGGTTCTGGAGCGGTTTCGCAGGATGGCGGCGGCGCGCTGGGACCTTGAACGCTTCGATGCGGAGGTCCGCCAAAGCCAGGCGTGCCGCTGGGTCGTCTACGAGGCCCTGCGCAACGGCGCGCATTACCCATGGGATTTCCAGCCGCTGCGCGACGCCTCCAACCGCTATATGCGCAACCATATGGACCTCAATGAAGTTGAGGAAAATCAACGCTTTCCGAGAGGGGAATGATGCAACCTGTCGCTTCGCATTTCGTAAACGGCGCCTATCTGGAAGACGCAGGCGGCGCGCGCATGCCGGTGATTTTCCCGGCAACCGGGGAAGAGATCGCATTGGTGCACGCGGCGACCGACGCGGTGATCGAAGCCGCCCTGAACGCCGCCTTTGAGGCGCAGAAAGACTGGGCCGACTGGATGCCGGTCGAACGTGGCCGCGTGTTGCGCCGCGCCGCCGATCTCATCCGTGCCCGCAACCGTGAGTTGAGCGCGTTGGAGACGCTCGACACCGGCAAACCCTTGCAGGAAACGCTGGTCGCCGATGCGACCTCCGCGGCCGATGCGTTGGAATACTTCGGCGGGCTGGCCGCGACCTTGACCGGCGAACACGTGCCGTTGGGCGGCGATTGGGCCTACACGATGCGGGTGCCATTGGGGGTCTGCGTGGGCATCGGCGCGTGGAATTACCCCACCCAAATCGCCGCATGGAAGGGCGCACCGGCGCTGGCCTGCGGCAACACAATGGTGTTCAAACCGTCTGAACAAACGCCTCTATGTGCTTTGAAAATAGCGGAAATCCTGCTGGAAGCCGGAGCGCCACCGGGCGTGTTCAACGTGGTGCAAGGGGCCGGCGCGGTCGGCGAGACGTTGGTCGAGGATCCGCGCACCGCGAAAGTGTCGCTCACCGGCTCGGCACCGACGGGCAAGAAGGTCTACGCCTCGGCGGCGGCGCAGATGAAGCATGCAACGATGGAATTGGGCGGCAAGTCGCCCCTGATCATTTTCGACGATGCGGATGTCGACTCGGCGGTCTCCGCGGCGATCAACGCGAATTTCTACGCCTCCGGGCAGGTCTGCTCGAACGGGACGCGCGTGTTTGTGCAGAGCGGGATCAGGGACGTTTTCCTGGAGCGATTGGCGGCACGAACGGCCAATGCGACGATCGGAGATCCGCGCGATGAGGCCACGAATTTTGGCCCGATGGTCAGTGAAGATCAACTCTCAATCGTTTGTTCCTACATCGAGAAAGGCGTGTCCGAGGGTGCGCGCTTGATCTGCGGCGGCAACCGGATCGAGCGGCCCGGATACTTCATCGAACCCACGATTTTCGCCGATGTGACCGACGACATGACCATCGCGCGCGAAGAGATTTTCGGGCCGGTGATGGCGGTTCTGGACTTCGCGACCGAGGCCGAAGTCATCGCACGTGCCAATGACACCGATCTTGGCCTGTCGGGGGCGGTTTTCACCGCCGATCTGACCCGCGGACACCGCGTGGTGCACGCGATTGACGCCGGAAGTGTCTGGATCAACCAGTATAATCTGACGCCTGTGGAAGTGCCGTTTGGCGGCATGAAAGGCTCGGGCGTGGGGCGGGAAAACGCGAAGGCCGCGATCGAGCATTACAGCCAGATCAAGACCGTCTATGTCGGCATGTCCCCGGTGGAGGCGGCGTTTTGATGGTTAACACCATGGAAGCCGACTACGTGATTGTTGGCGCCGGATCAGCCGGTTGCGCGATGGCCTTCAGGTTAACGGAGGCTGGGCAATCGGTTCTGGTGGTCGAACATGGCGGGTCGGATTGGGGGCCCTTCATCAACATGCCGGCGGCACTCTCCTATCCAATGTCGATGCGGCGCTACGATTGGGGTTACGCGACCGATCCCGAGCCGCATATGAACGGCCGCCGCATGGCGGTGCCGCGCGGCAAGGTGATCGGGGGGTCATCATCGATCAACGGAATGATCTACGTACGCGGCCATGCGCGCGACTTCGACACATGGGCCGAGATGGGCGCGGACGGGTGGTCCTATGCGGATGTCCTGCCTTATTTCAAACGGGCCGAAACCTGGCACGGCGAGGCGGGCGATCCGGCCTATCGCGGCCATGCCGGACCCATGCATATCACCCGTGGGCCACGCAAAAATCCCTTGTTTCAAGCCTTTATCGCATCCGGCGCGGCAGCGGGCTATGGCGTCACCGAGGATTACAATGGCCACCGGCAAGAGGGTTTCGGCGCGTTTGAGATGAGCATTTGGCAAGGCAAACGCTGGTCCGCGGCGTCCGCCTATCTCAAGCCTGCGTTGCTGCGGCCGAATTGCGACCTGGTACACGGATTGGTCGAGAAAATCGTGATCCAAGAGGGGCGCGCGACCGGAGTGCGGCTGGCAAGCGGGCAGGTCCTGCGTGCGCGGGCCGAAGTGGTGCTGGCTGCCGGTGCGATCAATTCGCCGAAAATTTTAATGATGAGTGGAATTGGCCCTGCCAAGCATCTGGCGGAAAACGGAATTTCCGTGGTCACGGATCGATCTGGCGTGGGGCAAAACCTGCAAGACCACCTCGAGCTCTATGTGCAATACGCCGCCTCCAGGCCCGTCTCGATTGCGCCCTATTGGTCGCTTGGGGGAAAGGCTTTGGTGGGGGCGCAATGGTTGCTGACGAAGTCGGGCCTTGGGGCGAGCAACAATTTCGAGGCCTGTGGCTTCGTCCGGTCGAAGAACGGCGTCGAATACCCTGATATTCAATATCATTTCCTTCCAATTGCAATTCGCTACGATGGCAGAAAGCCGCCCGGTGGACATGGGTTTCAGGCGCATGTCGGGCCGATGCGCTCACCGTCCCGCGGCGAAATTCGCCTGCGCAGCGCCGATCCGACCGACGCGCCGCACATCCGCTTCAACTACATGTCCACCGATCAGGATTGGCGTGATTTCCGCCGCGCGATCCGTTTGACGCGTGAAATATTCCAGACCGATCCCATCGCGGGCTTTGTCGATCACGAGATCTCGCCGGGCGAAGCTGCCCAGTCGGATGAGGCGCTGGACGCGGTGATCCGCGCGCATGCGGAATCGGCCTACCACCCGTGCGGAACGGCGCGGATGGGGCGGGTCGATGATCCCGGTGCGGTGGTCGATCCGCAAAACCGAGTGATTGGTGTCGATGGGCTGCGTCTTGCCGACAGTTCGGTTTTCCCTTTGATTCCAAACGGAAACCTGAATGCGCCCTCGATCATGGTGGGCGAAAAAGCCGCCGATCACATCCTTGGCCGTGCCCTTCCCGCAGAAAACCTGGCACCCTGGGTCGCACCAGATTGGCGGAATGCGCAACGCGAAAGTGAGGCCGTCCAAAGAGCCGCGGAATAGGGTTAATCGCCGAGCCTGAGCACGCGCCCGAACGGGGCCTCAACCGGAACGCGCCCCGGCACGGCCCAGATCACCGGAAAGCGTGGCGCATCAGGAGGCGGCGCGTCGAGGTCGGTCAACAGTACCAGCACGGACGGATCCAACCCACGGGCTGTGGCAAAAACGGGTGCGAAATCGGTGCCTCCACCGTTGCGCAGCTCAAGGCCGGCAAGCGGTGGTCGGAGCCCATCAATTCGGCGCGTCTCGAACACCTCTTCGTCGAAGGCCAGCAAATGAACCTCGGCCCCACTGCGGCGTTTAACCCCTTGTATTTCATTGAAAAACAGAGACTGCACCAAGGGGTCAATAGAGCTCGAGGTATCCAACGCGACGACCACTCTGGACCGCGTGCCGTCACGGGCGCGGCCCGGCTCGAAGACCGGCTCGGGCCTTGCCCGCGCCTGCGCGTCGGCGGCCATGGCCACCCAGCGCCCGGCGGGGCGGCGATGCGACACGCGCGGCGCATCTGACAGCGCCTTGGCCAGCAGACCGCGCAATTCAACCTCCCAGGGAACGGTCGGGGGTGCCAGATCGGCCAGAATGGCGCCCAAACGTCCGATCCCCGTGCCAGCCTTGCGCCCCGCCTCAAGCGCACGCAGCATCTGCCCACGCCAATCCGCGGCCGTTTGCGGCGTGCCCTCATTGTCGGGCTCGCCCAGTTCAAGATCCTGCACAAAGCCCCGCGCGGCCCCAAAATCTCGCGCCTTTTCAGCGCGTTGTGGATCGGCGTGTAGTAGCATGGCTAGCCTGTCCGCATCCCAATCCGACAAGGCCGCTACGGCCGAGGGGGACGGCTCGCCGATCTCGGACAGCAGATCGGTCACCAGAACGGCCGGGCGTGGCAGGGCGTGACCGGCGAGTTGCAAGGTCTCGTTGATGATCGCGTCGGCGGCCAAATCGAACAGGCCGCCGTCAAATCGAGTGCCAAGACGCTCCGCCAATGCGGCCTTGCGATCCGAATGCTGCAACGCCACATGCAAGACGTGATGAGCCACGAGGCCGACCTGCTCCGCCAACCCAAGGCTCGCGAAGGTAGGTCCGTAAGATATGGATGCACCTTGCGTTTTTGTGGCGCCAGCCCCATCGCGATGGCGACACCAAAGGGCCAGGACCGCAAGCGCCGGATCCACTTCACCCAAATGCGCAAGGGCCCGGGATGCGCGGTGCTCACGGCTCATGGCAGGCCTGCGGCGGCGCGGTCTTTCTGATAGCTCGCGAAGGCCTCGGACCCGACGAAGGCCGCCTGCCAACCCTGCTCCATCGCGCGCCCGATCAGCAATTCGAAGCCGAAGGTCGACAGTTCGGACACCGGCAGGCCAGCACGGTCGATGCTGCGCAGATCGGACATGATTTCGATGGCGGCGGGCATGGTGCGCGCGTCAACTGCGCCGACCAATCCGTAGAGAAGCGCAGTGATACCGTGCAGCGTGTCGGGGTACAGCTCGGCGCGGTCCTCCCGTGCGGTCGCGAGCATCTTATCCACATGCACGCAGGCCGCCAACTCTTCGGCCAGCAACAAAAAATCAGCACCAGCAGCTTCGCCGACCGTGCCCGAAATCATCACCTGACAAGTGGCGCGCGGCAGGGTCTGGTGCATGATATCGCTGACCCGCTGCCACGAGCGTGGCGTGCAGGCAATGGCGTCGCCGCGGCGAAGCGCGGCCTCGGTCGTCTCGAACAGATCGGGGCGGGTCTTGAGAAAAGCGGCGACGCTCGGGTGCACGCCGGCCCGCGCGGCGTAATTGCGCAGCCAATCGTCAACATCGGCTTGCACGACCATGTGAACCAGCCGGTCCGACAGGGCGGTGCCCATTTCATAGGCGACGGCCCCGTCTTCGACCATGTTGCCAGCGGCCACGATCAGCACGTTTTGCGGCAAGACATGACGCCCGACGCGGCGCTCTTGCAGAAGGCCGTAGACGGTGGGCTGAAGCGATGGCGCGGCAGCGGTCAATTCGTCGAGAAACAAGACCGCGGGGCGGTCGCCATCGGGTAAATCCTCGGGCCGATACCAGATTGTCTTGCCCGCCTCATGGTCATAAAACGGCAGGCCGCGCAGGTCCTGTGGTTCGATCGTGGTCAGGCGCAGATCATGCAATTCGGCGTCAATTTCGGCGGCCAATTGGGCTACAATCTCGGATTTCCCGACGCCGGGGCGGCCATGCAACATCCACGACGCGGTCATTCCACCCGCCTGCTGCGCGGCCCAGGCGGCGCGCAGAACCTCCAGGGCGCCGCCCGCCGAAATCCGTGTCGCATTGATTGCCATCCGTTCAGGCCTCCGCCGCTTGCGCATCCATCCACGCGGCCAGGCGCGCATGCGCCGATACGCCGGTGGCTTCAATGGCAACATCTTGAATATGCTGTTCTTTTCGCAGTTGAGCCCGATGCAGATCTCGTTCACTCAGCTCCGCATCAAACAGCTCGGACAGGATCTCACGATCCGCCTTTTCGAGAGGCACAACATGCGTTGAGGGGGTCGCGGATTGCACCGAAACGAAGGTCAGCGGCGGCACGCGGGCCAGTTCGGATTGCTCAGCCACGAGGCGCAATTCCCCCTCCGCAAGGCCCCGCCGCGCGGCGATCCGGCGCAACACCCCCTTGGCGCGGAAGGCGAAGGCGTCGAGAATGCGGTCGGCCTCGGCATCGTCCATGAGGCGCGCGCGCGCAGCGTCGGACAGGCGCAGGACCTTCAATTCGATCACTCCGATCACGAGGATCATCGCCAACGGTGCCTGCGTGATCGGCAGCGCCAGCTCGCGCGACACAAGGATTGGTATCAAGAACGGCACCAATGCCACCATGTAGCGCAGGAATTGCATTTCAACCAACAGCCGCGCCCAAGTGCCCAGGCTCGCGCCGCGTGGCAGGATTTGCACCCTGCCGATGATCTTCTTGGGCAGCGACCGCGTTTCAAGCGCGCCTGCGTTGGTGATTGTTTCCGGGCTGAGGATGATCATTTTCCGCGCACGGCCCCCGCAAGTGTTGCTGTTTGGACAGGAGTATAGCGTGCCGCGCCGCCGCGCCAATCGCAGTGACTGGCCATCGCGGGGTGGGTCGGCCTATATCGGGGCGACTTAACAAGGAACCGCGCCATGACCCCGCTTGCGAACCCCCTGACATTCTTCAAGGCCTACGACATCCGTGGCCGCCTGGACGAGGACCTGACCGAAGACAATGTCACCCGCGTGGGCCGCGCATTTGCAGAGGTTTTGGACACCAAGCGGGTGGTCGTCGGTCGCGACGTGCGCCCGTCGTCAGAGGGCTTGGCCCACGCCGCGATCGACGGGCTGCGCGCCGCGGGGGTCGAGGTGCTGGATCTGGGGCTCTGCGGGACCGAAGAGGTCTATTTCGCGGTGTCGCACCTATCTGCGGACGGCGGGATTTGCGTCACAGCGTCCCATAACCCGATGGAATACAACGGAATTAAAATGGTCAAAGCCGGATCCGCGCCGCTGGACGGCGCCGTCGACATGGCGCAGATCAAGGCGTTGGCTGAAAGCGGCGATTTCGCACCGGAGCGCGAGGGCGGGCGCGTCGTCGATGCGTCCGACACCCGTGCGGCCTATGTGGAATGCGTGTTGGGCTTCACATCGACTGCGGACCACAAGCCGTTGAAAATTCTGGTGAATGCCGGAAACGGAGCGGCCGGGCCGACCTTCGACGCGATGGCGGACGCACTGGCGGCGAAGGGCTCGCCATGGGATTTCACACGCATGCATCACGCCCCGGACGGCAGCTTCCCAAACGGCATCCCGAACCCGATGCTCCCCGAGAATCAGCCCCCGACGGCGGAAAAACTGCGCGAGATCGGTGCGGATCTTGCCGTTGCCTGGGACGGTGACTTCGATCGCTGCTTCTTCTTCGACGCCGAGGGCAACTTCATTCCGGGCGAATATGTGGTGGGACTTCTGGCCGAGGTCTTCTTGGCAAAGGAGCCCGGCGCAGGCATCGTCCATGACCCGCGCGTGGTTTGGAGCACACAACATATAGTGGAAGAGGCAGGCGGAGATGCCATCCTTTCGAAATGTGGGCATTCCTATATCAAGCAGATCATGCGGGATAAACAGGCGGTCTATGGTGGCGAGATGTCCGCACACCACTATTTCCGCGACTTTGTCTTCTGCGACAGCGGCATGATCCCCTGGCTCTTGGTGTGCGAATTGCTGGGGCGGCGCGGACAGGGGCTCAAGGAACTGGTCGCTGAACGGATGGCCGCATTCCCGTCGTCGGGCGAGATCAACTTCAAGGTGTCCGACGCCGCGGCGGTGATGGCGCGGGTCGAGGCCGAATACGCCCCCCATGCCATTGCGCGCGATGACACCGATGGGCTCAGCCTGAGTTTTGAACACTGGCGCCTGAACCTGCGCGCGTCGAATACGGAGCCGCTTCTGAGGCTGAATGTCGAGACGCGCGGCAGTGTCGCGCTTGTCGATGAGATGGTTGGGCGGCTGAGCAAACTTATCGAAGCCTAGCTGGGGATCAATGTCGCAAATCACAAAGTTTTGCTGCACATGAGGCATCTTCAAACCGATTTTGCGTTCTAAATTGTATACTATTTGAAAATCACCCTCTCGGCGATTGTCACTTATCCACAGGTTTATCCATAAGCCATCCCTCCGACAGGCCGCATTCGCTTGCCAAGCCTCGCGCGGGCCCGCATCTTCCGACCCATGGCAAGCACATCGGCCTTTGCGATCCGCGGCGCGGAGATCCTTGACGGGACGGGGCGTCACCGCAGCGATATCCTGGTGCGCGATGGTCGCATTGCCGCCATTGCCCCTGAGCTTGATCCGACGCTTCCCACCCACGCCGCCGACGGCCTGATCGCCACACCGGGCGGCGTCGATCCCCATGCGCATATCGAACAACGCTCGGGCATGGGGCTTTGGAACGCCGACACGTTCGAGACGGCAACACGTTCCGCCGCGATGGGCGGCACAACAAGCGTCATCTCTTTCGCGGCACAGGGAAAAGGCGAGCGTCTACAAGATGTTGTCGCGGATTACACGCAGCGCGCCCGGCGCGGAGCGATGATCGACTTTGCCTTTCACCTCACTCTGTCCGACCCGGACGCCCCACATTTCGAGGATGATCTGCGCGCGCTCATTACGGCGGGTCATCGCTCGGTCAAAGTGTTCACGACCTACAACATCGCGCTGAACGACGACCAAATCGCGCGGATCCTTTCGATCGCGGGTGGCGCCGGCGCGCTGACCTGCGTGCATGCAGAAGACGATCAAATCCTGCAAGACGCCCGCAATGCTCTGCTTTCCAAGGGAAAAACACGCCCCAAACACCACGCGCGCGCGCGCCCGCGCGCTGCGGAATCCGAAGCCGTGGCGCGGATCTGCGCGATGGCGGAACGGTTGCGCGCGCCCGTCATGATCTTCCACGTGACCTGCGTCGAGGCGCTGGACGCCGTGCGCGCCGCCCGTAGTCGCGGTGCGCCCATCTTTGCGGAAACCTGCACACATTACCTGTTTCAGACCGCCGAAGTTCTGGATAAGCCGGGCGTTGAAGGGGCGAAATGGATGTGTTCCCCACCGCAGCGCGACGCCGCCGATCAGACCGCACTTTGGGAGGCGTTGCACGATGGGAACCTGGACCTGATCTCCTCTGACCATGCGCCCTATCGCTTTGATGCCACAGGAAAACTCAGCGCCGGGCCAAACCCGCTCTTCCCTGACATTGCTAATGGTCAGCCCGGCCTTGAGCTGCGTCAGCCGCTGGTGTTTGACGCCTTGTTGCGGCATGACACGATGTCGGAAACGGCATTTCCGCGCCTGACCGCCAGCCGCGCTGCCGAAATCTATGGCCTGCCCGGCAAAGGTCAGCTTGCCGTCGGCGCGGATGCGGATATCGTGCTGTGGGATCCGACGCGTGGCCACACCTACGGCGCCGATGACCTGCATGACAATGTGGGCTACAATCCACATGAAGGCCGCAGCGTAAGCATTTGGCCAGTAGACGTTTTCCTGCGTGGCGACCGGATTGTGTCCGACGGCGCGCTGACCACCGAACCCGGCCGAGGCCGATGGATCAACCGGAGCCCGACATGACCGAAACGACGCCCCAACGCCCTGCGGCCCCGAACGAATTGGCGATCACGTTCCTGTACTACAAGGACCTCGCCCGGGCAGAGGCGTTTTATCGCGATGTCATGGGCTTCCCGCTGGTGATCGACCAACAGGGCCTGGCCAAGATCATGCGGGTTTGCGACGATGCGCATATCGGGTTGGTGGATGAGGCACATGGGATGCACAAATGGGCCGAAACGCGGCCTGTGCAATTCTGCATCCGAGTCCCCGATGTGGATGAGTGGTATGCGTATATCGCGAGCCAAGGCGTTGAAAACCTGAGCGAAATGTTCGTGAATGACGCGATCGGGATCCGCGCCTTCGTATTCGACGATCCCGAGGGCTATCAGGTCGAAATCCAGACTGCGACGCGCGAGGGCGCGTGACGTGGCCGACAAACGATACCTCTATGTCATCAACCCGAACGCGTCGGAAAACGTGACGCTTGGCATAGAAGAGGCCGTGCGCCCGCTGCAGGAGTTCGGGCGGCGGATCATCTGCATGGGCAATGCGCAGGGTCCGCAGGGCATCGAAAGTCAGGCACAGGCGGATCGGACCATCTTGCAGACCTTGAAATTGGCCGCGCGAGTCGAGGAATCCGCCGCCGGTTTCGTCATCGCCTGCTTTGGCGATCCGGGTCTGCATGCGCTGCGCGATCAGACGTCGAAGCCGGTGCTCGGCATCCAGGAAAGTGCGGTTCTGACGGCGATGACGCTTGGCCAACGCTTTGGGATCATTGCGATATTGCCGGGCTCGATCCCCCGCCACCTGCGCAGCCTCGGCGCGATGGGTGTGCTGGACCGGCTGGCCGGTGACCGGGCCATCGGCCTGCATGTGGACGACCTCAGCGATGCGGGCAAAACGCTGAACCGGATGATCGAGGTGGGTCGCGTGCTGCGCGATGAGGATGGTGCGGACGTGTTGATCATGGGCTGCGCCGGGATGGCGCGGTTTCGCATGCCCTTGGAAAAGGCGCTCAGCATGCCCGTTGTCGAACCCTGCCAGGCCGCCGTGGCCATGGCCCTGCCCCGTATCGCTTTGAAACAATTCCACAAAGTCGGAGAGACCTGATGCTTGATGCAACCGCCGCCGGTGTCTTCACCATCGCCGCCACACCGTTCCGTCCGGACGGGTCGCTCGACCTCGACAGCATCGATACGATGGTCGATTTCTATGCCGAACGTGGCGCGACGGGCCTGACGATCCTGGGCATCATGGGCGAAGCCGGAGAGCTGAGCGGTAACGAATCCGAGGCCGTGATCGCCCGCGTGATCGCCCGCACCGACCTGCCGGTGGTCGTCGGCGTCTCCGCCCCGCAGATGGAGGCCGTGATCCGCACCAGCGAGACCGCGATGGCCCATGGCGCGGCGGGCGTGATGGTCGCGCCGCAAGGCACCTTGGTCGGTGACGACGCCATCACCGCCTATTTTCAGGCGGTTTCTCAAAGGCTTGGCGATATTCCCTGGGTCTTGCAGGATTTCCCGCTGGTCACGAAAATCCACATTCCCACCCCCGTCCTGCGCGCAATTTTCGACACCTGCGGCAATTGCGTGATGCTCAAACACGAAGATTGGCCCGGCCTGGAAAAGATTACCGACCTGCGGCAGGCCGAGGCCGAGGGCGCGCGCCGGGTCTCGATCCTGTGCGGCAATGGCGGGCAATTCCTGCTGGAAGAAATGCTGCGCGGGGTCGACGGGGCGATGACCGGTTTCGCCTATCCCGAGATGATGCGCGATGTGGTAAGCCTTTGTAACAGCGGCGAAATCGACCGCGCGCGCGACCTGTTCGACGCCTATCTGCCGCTGGTCCGCTACGAATGTCAGCCGGGCCTGGGCCTCGCGGCACGCAAGTACATCCTCGCCAAACGCGGCGCGATTGCCCACCCGACGGCGCGCAAGGCCGGCGCCACCCTCACGCCCGCGGCAATGGCCGAGATCGACACGCTCATCGCCAGACAGGAAGCGCGGCTTTCCGCACTCTGACGCACCGCCGCGCATACACCCCCTTCCGGGCCGGGCAGCTTTGGCCTAAAGCGCTCGGGACCGTGAAGGAACGCCTGATGACCCCGCCCCATGACGCCCCCGCCCCGCGTTTCGCCATCGTGATCCCGATGCTCAACGAGGCCGATACCGTGCCGCATCTGCTGGGGGAATGTGTGGCCGCCGCCACGCCGCTGGGGCCGTATGAGATCTGCGTCACCGATGACGGTTCGACCGATGCCACGGATCAGGCCCTGCGTGCCTTTCGCGCCGCGCATCCCGAGGCCAACCTGACGATCGTCACGCACCCGAAGCCCGCCGGCCAATCCGCCGCCGTTCATGCCGCCGTGCGCGCCGCCCGGGCACCGATCATCGCCACACTTGATGGCGACGGGCAAAACCCGCCCGCCGAGCTTCCCAACCTGCTCGCCCCCCTGCTCGACGGGCCGGACACGCTGGGTCTGGTCGCCGGGCAGCGGGTCAAACGCGACGACCCGCCGGCCAAGCGGATCGCCTCCAGGGCCGCCAATACCCTGCGCAAGGCGCTCCTGAAGGATGGCACCCGCGACACCGGTTGCGGGCTCAAGGCGTATCGCCGCGACGCCTATCTCGCGCTGCCCTATTTCAACCACATGCACCGCTTCCTGCCCGCGCTGTTCCAACGCGACGGCTGGGGCATCGCGCATGTCGATGTCGCCCACAAACCGCGCGTTGCCGGGGCCTCGAAATACACCAATCTGGGCCGCGCCATCGTCGGGGCCTCGGACCTGTTCGGGGTCGCATGGCTGATCCGGCGGCGGCGCAAGGTGCATCCCTCGGACACCCGCATCGACCGGCCGGAGGGGCGCTAACATGCAGGAATGGCTGTTTGATTTTCTGAACATCGACTACTGGGGCGAATTCTGGTGGGTGACGCTCGGCTTTGTGGCGCAGGCCATTTTCGCCTCGCGGTTCATCGTGCAATGGCTGGCCTCCGAACGCGCCGGGCGCTCTTACGTGCCGATCGCGTTTTGGTACCTGTCGATCTCGGGCGGGCTGTTGATGCTGGCCTACGCCATCTACCGCGCGGACCCGGTTTTCATCCTCGGCCAATCGACCGGCGTGATCGTTTACGCACGCAACCTGATGCTGATCCGGCGCGCCGCCAAGGCCGACAAGGCGCAGGCCGCCGCCGCCGATGCGGCGCATGAGAAACCCTGAGGTGGCGGCACTGCTCGGGCATCGGTTGGCGCCGCTGGCCCTGCTGCTGCTGGCCATACTCAGCTTCGGGATCGGCTTGGCCGAACTGCCGGTGCAGGATCGCGACGAGGCGCGGTTTGCGCAAGCCGCGCGGCAGATGGCCGAGACTGGCGACCTCATTGACATCCGCCTTCTGGATCAGCCGCGCCACAACAAGCCCGCGCTGATCTACTGGCTGCAAACCGCCGCCATTTGGATCACCGGCAGCGACGGCACGACGCCGATCTGGGTGCACCGCCTGCCCTCCTACATCGCGGGCGTGCTGTCGGCGCTGGCGCTTGTCTGGGCCGCGCGCCCGGTCGTGGGCCGGCGCGCGGCGTTGCTGGCCGCGGTCATGTGCGCCACGATCTACATGCTGCATTCCGAGGCGCGCACCGCCAAAACCGACGCTGCGCTGCTTCTGTCGGTGATCCTCGCGATGGGGGCGTTGGGCCGCGTGGGGCTGACGCGCGCGCGCGACTGGTTAACGCCGTTAATCTTCTGGACCGCGCTGGCCGCGGGGTTCCTTTTGAAAGGCCCGATGGTCGCACTTCCCGTGGTGGGCGTGGTGCTGTGGTGCGGCTGGCAGGCTCGCTCACTGCGCTGGCTTGCCGGGCTGCGGCCCCTGCCCGGCCTGGCGTGGTTCGCCCTGCTCACCGCGCCGTGGTTCATTGCCATCACGCTGGTGACCGACGGCGCCTTTTGGCAGGCCTCGGTCGGCTCTGACTTGAGCAACAAGATCACCGCCGGGGGCGAGCATTCCGGCAGCCCGCCGGGCCTCTACCTTCTGACGACATGGTTCACCTTCTGGCCCTGGACCCTGCTGATCCCACTGGGCCTGATCCACGGCTGGCGCAACCGCCGCACGCCCGAAACAGCGTTCATTTTGGGTTGGCTGATCCCCGGCTGGCTCGTTTTCGAAGCGGTGCCGGTGAAGCTGATCCACTACACCCTCCCGCTCTATCCCGCGCTGATGATGCTCTGCGCGGCGGCGCTCCTGTCGTTGGTCGACGGTGCGCGCGTCTTTCGCGGTTGGCCCGCGTGGATCGGCAGCCTTGGCTTCGGCCTCTTCGCGATCCTCTTCGCGGGATTGATGGTGGCTTTCCCGATTGTCTACGGCCCCGGCTTGCATTGGCCGAGCCTGTCGGGCGCGGTCATCACGCTGTTGGCAGGGGCGCTGGCGCTCTTCGCGTTCTGGACCGCGCGCCCCCTGCCCGGGACCGCCGCGTTAACCATGGCGGGGATCGCGATGGGCTGGACATTGAGCGCCGGCAGCCTGCCCGCCGCGCGCGATCTCTGGATCGCCCCGCAGCTGGCCCAAGCCATGGCACGGCACAGCTGCCTGCGCGGCCCCGTTGCGCTGGTCGATTACCATGAACCCTCCGCCGCCTTCCTTCTCGGCGGCAACGTCCGGCTCGACAGGCGCGACACGGCGCTGGCCTATCTCGCCGGGGGGGACGACCGCGCCGCATGGCTTCCCCGCGAAGGCACAGATCCGACCGGTGTGCGCGGCGTCACGCAGATCGTCGGCACCAATTCCGCCAATTTCCGCGACGTGGATCTGCGCCTGTGGGTCTCCCCGGGGGTGCCCGCGCCGGACGCGCCCTGCAGCTAGATCGCGCACGCACGCACGAAATTCGGCAAAGCCTCCCGTTCTGTGCGAATTTTGGTAGCGCGGAAAAAACGACAGAAAAACTACAGGAAAATGCATGCGCGAACGCCGTGTCGCGGGGCGTCCCATCGGATGTCGCAAATGAATTGGACAGTACTGTCCAAACCTTCCCAACCTGTCTTTCAGCAGAACCCTGTCCCACGTCGGAGGCCCCCCATGAAATCCCACTACCGCGTTGTCGTGATCGGAGGCGGCGTCGTCGGCTCATCGGTGCTGTACCACCTCGCGAAACTGGGCTGGACGGATTGCGTGATGCTGGAACGCTCGGTCCTCACGGCGGGGTCAAGCTGGCACGCGGCGGGCGGCATCCATGCGCTCAACGCCGATCCGAACATGGCCGCCCTTCAAGCCTATACCATTGATTTGCTGTCAGAAATCGAAGCCGAAAGTGGCCAGAACATCGGCCTGCACATGACCGGCGGCCTGACGCTGGCGGGCACGCCCGAGCGCTGGGAATGGCTGCAATCGGCCTACCGCACGTTCCAATCCATCGGCATCCACGATTGCCACCTGATGACCCCGCAAGAGGCGCAGGACGCCTGCCCGATCATGTCCACCGACGGCGTCCTCGGCGCACTCTGGGCCGACCGGGAGGGGTATGTAGATACCACAGGCACCGTGCACGCCTACGCCATCGCTGCCAAAAAACGCGGCGCGGAGTATTACGAACACACCAAGGTCGAGGAGCTGATCCAAACCGCCGACGGCTGGGAAGTCATTACGGACAAAGGAAAAATCACCTGCGAGCATGTGGTCAACGCCGCCGGTCTCTGGGCCAAGCAACTGGGCCGGATGGCGGGCATCGAACTCCCCGTCTCGCCGCTCAAGCACCATTACCTGATCTCCGACACGATCCCCGAGCTGGAGGCGCTGGATTTCGAGGTGCCGATGACCGTGGACCTCGAAGGTTTCACCTACATGCGGCAGGATCAGAAAGGCCTTCTGCTTGGTATCTACGAGGTCGAGCACGAGCATTGGGCCATGGATGGCGCGCCTTGGGATTACGGCATGGAGCTGTTCCAGGAACAGACCGATCGCATTGAAAAAGAACTGATTTTAGGGTTCGAGCGCTACCCCGCGCTGCAGCACACTGGCGTGAAAACCTGGGTCAACGGCGCCTTCACCTTCTCGCCCGACGGCAACCCCCTCGTCGGGCCGGTGCCGGGCGTCAAAGGCTATTGGTGCGCCTGCGCGGTGATGGCGGGCTTCTTGCAGGGCGGCGGCGTCGGCAAATCGCTGGCTGAATGGATGGTCGAGGGCGAAACCGAGGCCGACACCTATTGCATGGACGTCGCGCGTTACGGGAAATTCGCCGAAAACCGCGAGTATATCCGGCAGACCACCGGCCAATTCTACTCCCGCCGCTTCGTGATGTCCTACCCCAACGAACAACTCCCCGCGGGCCGTCCACTCAAACGCGCCCCGGCCTATTCCGACATGTCGGCGGCGGGCTGCCGGTGGGGGCAATCGTGGGATCTGGAGGTTCCGCTCTACTTCGCGCCGACCGAAGATTTCGAGGAAAATCTGACCCTTAAACGCTCCAACGCCCATGACATCGTGGCCGAGGAATGCCGCGCGGTGCGCGAAGGCGTGGGCCTTTTGGACATCTCCGGCTTTTCGCGGTTCGAGGTCTCCGGCCCGAATGCTCAGGCTTGGCTCGACAATCTGATGGCGTCAAAACTGCCCAAACCGGGCCGTGCGAAACTGGCGCCGATGCTGGCCCCCTCGGGGCGGCTGATGGGGGATCTGACGCTGTTCAACTGGGGCGACGGCACGTGGTGGATCATGGGCTCCTACTACTTGCGGGCGTGGCACATGCGGTGGTTCAACGACCACCTCACCGACGGTGTGCAGGTCCGCGATCTGGGCGAAGAGATCTGCGGTTTCTCGCTTTCCGGTCCGAAGTCGAAGGCGGTGATCGACACGCTCGTGCCCGGCGGTGTGACCCTGCCATTCATGGGCTGTGCGCCAATGGACGTGGGCTTGATCCAGGCCCGCGTCGCGCGCATGTCCGTCACCGGCGAAAAGGGCTACGAGATCAATTGCCGCTACGGCGACCACATCACCCTGCGCCGCATGCTGTTGGAGGCGGGCGCGTCCGAGGGCATCCGCGAGGTCGGCTTCAACGCGCTTCTGTCCACCCGGCTTGAGAAGTCCTTCGGCATCTGGTCGGCGGAATTCACCATGGGCTACACCGCCGCGCAGACCGGCATGGACCGTTGGATCGATTGGGACAAGTCGTTCATCGGAAAGGACAAAGCCTTGGCCGAGCGCGACGGCAACGGGCCTGTGCAAAAGCTCGTAACGCTGGAAATCGCGGACGGCGACAGCGACGCCATCGGCTATGAACCGATCTGGCAGAACGGCGACATGGTGGGCTTCGTGACCTCCGGCGGCTACGGCCACACGCTTGGCAAATCGCTCGCCATGGCGATGGTCAACGTCGATGCGGCAGGCGTTGGCACAGACCTTTCGGTCCATGTCGTGGGCGTGGAACGCGCCGCCAAGGTCATCGCACCTTCGCCCTACGATCCGCAGGGTCAGGCCATGCGGGGATGAACATGACAAAGGGTTCAAGGGGGCGCAACCGCGCCCGCAATGCCAACGGCCCGCGTCCCTCGGCGCGGGTGACAAACTACCGGCAGCTGAAGAACCCTTTTCCACCGATGGATGTCTTTACCGGCGACCGGATCGAGGCGATGCATGAGGCCGCGTTAACCGTGTTGGAGGACCTTGGCGTTAAGGTCTTGCTGCCTGAGGCGGCCGCGTTGTTCCGGGCGGCGGGCGCAACAGTCAAAGGCGAGATGGTCCATATCGGGCGCGAGATCGTGGCCCAGGCTCTGCAAACCGCCCCCACGCGGATCCTTGGGCGCGCCGGGTCGCGCGACCGCGACGTGGTGCTGGAGCTTGGCAGCCTTGTGTTCCAACCCGGCGCGGGCGCACCCCATGCCACCGACGAAATCCGCGGGCGCAGGCCCGGTTGCGCGCGCGATTTCCGCGAATTGGTGCAGCTGACACAGCACTTCGACGTGTTCCAGATGCTCCCGCCGCTGGTGGAGCCGCAGGACGTGGCGACCAACATCCGGCATTACTTCACGCTTGAAACGCAACTCACCGAGTCCGACAAATTCCCCTTCATCTTTGCGCGCGGCACCCCGCAAGTCATGGAAAGCTTTGAGCTTCTGCGCGATTTTCGAGGCCTGAGCGACGCCGAATTCCACGCCAATCCGCAGTGCTACACGATCGTCAACACCAACTCGCCCCGCACCCTCGACATCCCCATGGCGCAGGGCCTGATCGACTTCGCGCGTGCGGGGCAGGTCTCCATCATCACGCCGTTCACGCTTATGGGGGCGATGGCGCCGATCACCGTCGCAGGTGCCATCACGCTGTCCCATGCGGAGGCCCTGGCGGCCCTCACCCTGACGCAGCTTGCCCGCCCCGGCGCGCCGGTCTGCTACGGCACGTTCACCTCCAACGTCGACATGAAATCCGGCGCGCCCGCCTTTGGCACCCCCGCCCATTTTCAAGCCTCGCTCGCTGCCGGACAATTGGCCCGCTTCATCGGCCTGCCGTGGCGCTCGGCGGCGGGGTCGGCGGCAAACCTTAACGATGTGCAGGCCGCGAACGAAAACCAATTCGGCCTCTGGGGGTGCCTGATGGCGGGGGCCACGGTCGTGATCCACTCCGCCGGGTGGCTCGAAGGCGGGCTGAGCGTGTCCTACGAAAAACTCGTGACGGACGCCGAGGTGCTCAACATGGTGGCCGAGCTTTGCGCGGGCGCGCAGGCGGGCGAGTCCGAGATCGGGCTAGATGCCATCGCCGAGACGCCGCCGGGCGGGCATTTCTTTGCGGCGGCCCAAACCATGGCCCGCTACCAGACCGAATTCTACGAACCCATCGTACACGATTACGCCAATTTCGGCACCTGGACCGAGCGCGGCGGCAAGGATGCCTCGACCCGCGCGCGCGACGTCTGGCAAGGCATCGTCGCCGACCCGACCCGTCCGCAGGTGGACCCCGACCGCCGCGCCGCACTGAGCGCAAAAATCGCGCGACTGACCGCCGCGGGCGGCGCGCCACCGGAAAGCTGATCATGCCGCGTCCCACCCCCGTTTTGCACCGCGACGATCCCGCGAAAGACCAGTTGAGCGGCCATGTGAAGGTGACACGCGGCGATTGGCTGAACGCGGCACGCCTTGTGTTGATCGCCAAGGGTGCGGGTGAGGTGAAAGTCCTGGATCTGGCCACACAACTCGGCGTCTCGCGCTCAAGCTTTTATGGCTATTTCGGCTCCCGCGCCGAGCTTCTGGACGCGCTGCTGAGCGATTGGGAGGCGCGCAACACCGCCCCCATCCTGCACCATTGCGCCCTGCCCGCCGCTACAATCACCGGCGCGTTGTGCAACTTCTTCCGCTGCTTCGTGGATGACACAATATTCGACGCCCATCTCGATTTCGCGATCCGCGAATGGTCTCGCCGCGATGCTTCGGTGCGCGCCCGGATCGACGCCGCCGACACCGCCCGGCTCAACGCGATCAAGGCGATGTACGGCGCCCATGACTACCCGCCGGAGGAGGCCGATATCCGTGCCCGTATCCTCTATTTCATGCAGATCGGCTATCACGCGCTGGAACTCCGCGAAGACATGACGCTCCGGATGGAGAGGTTGCCGGGCTTTCTGGAGCATTTCACCGGGCACAGGCCAACGGATGCAGAGGTGGCCGAGTTCCGCGTCTTCGCCATGGCGCGCGCCTAGCTCTCCAGCCGCCGCGCAGCGCCCACGCGCACCTCCTTGCCCGTGATCCGCGACCGCACCGCGGCAAACGCCATCGCCAGACTGCGCAGGTTCTCCGCCGCCCCGTTCAACGGCTCGCGGTCATCCTCGATGGCGCAGAGCAATTCCCCCATCGTCCCGATGAACCCGTCGTTGAACCACGCCCCCTCCAGCGCCGGGCGCGCAACCCCGTCCGGCGTGTTCAACGTCACCCGCTGCTGTCCAAGATCCGGCCCGTCCGATTGCACACTGCCCGCCGTGCCGCCCACGAATGTCGTGTCACGCGGCCCATGCGCGATCGCGCCGTCGAACACCAGCGAGGCCTGCGCGCCATCCGCCCGCACCATCGCCTGCGCCAAAAGCGGCGCCTTGTTGGCTTGCCCCGCGCCGCGCAGCGCCGTGGCATACACGGCCTCGACCCGGTCGCCGAGGATGGAGTTCACAAAGTCGAACCAATGGACGCCAAAATCGTACAGGATCAGATCCTCGATCCCGTCAAACGGCGTACCCGCCGTCCACCCGTGGTCCCAATGCACATTCACATGCACCGACAAAACCTGCCCGATGAGGCCCGCGCGCGCCGCCTCGCGCATATAGGCAAAATACGGCGCCCACCGCGCGTTCTGGTTCACGGCCAGCTTCACACCGCGATCCTGCGCCAGCTTCACAAGGTCCATCCCGGTGTCGAGATCGGTCACAAAAGGCTTCTGGCTCAGCACATGCTTGCCCGCCCGCAGCGCCGCCTCGATGATCTCGACCCGGTGTTCGGGATGCAGCGTGACATCCACCACGTCGATCTCGGAATTGTCCAAAATCGCCCGCCAATCCGCCTCGATCCGCGCGTCGCGGCAGTATTTTGCGGCCTTCTGCGCGGCCTTCTGAGGCGTCCGGTTCCACAGCGCAGCCACCTGCCAGCCCGCCGTGCGATAGGCATCGAGATGCGCGCCGGAAATCCCGCCCGTCCCGATCACCCCGATCCGCGGCTTCAAATGCTGCGGCAGCGGCGGCTTGTACGGCAAATCAGGCGCCGCAATCTCGGGGCGCGCGGTCGCCTTCAGGGCATAGATATCGCTGTCACCGGCGTCGTTCATCGCAGCCTCTCCCGCTCGTGGCCCACAGACCCCATAAAGCGCCGGACCACGCCCGGGGATCAACCCTCTCATGACCCCCCCACCCCCGCTTGACTCAGATCAAGGCACACCGCGCCCCCACACGCCATATTCGATGCGCATGCAATCGTTCCAAGAGGTCCCCGATGTTCTTCGAGAAATTCGACCGCAGCACCGATCTGGTCAAAGGCATGGCCGCGCGCACGGGCCACGATCTGACCGATCCCACGCACGCGTCGCAGTTCAAACAGATGGTCCTGTCCTGCACCGGATGCACCGATCAAGACGCCTGTGCCCGGCTTCAGTCCGAGACCGACACCCTCGACGCCCCACCGGCCGATTGCCGCAACGCCGCCGCCTTCACCGGCTAAGCTGCGCGGACATTTGTCAGACCGCAGAAGGCGCGGCGCGGATCACACCCGAAGGCCGCAGCCTTCGAACGCCGCGCGCGTGGCCGCCTTTTCGGCCTCCGTCAGGTTCAGCATCGGCGCGCGTACCGGACCACCAACCTGCCCCAAAAGCTCCTGCCAGTATTTCCCATGCGCCTGCGGCTTGTCCGCCGGTTTCGTCCGCCTGAACGCATCGCGCACCGGATCAAGGCTGTCGCGCACTGCGCGGGCATCGTCAAACCGCCCCTCAAACGCCAGGCTTGTGTAGTCGTTCATCCGCTGGTCGACCTTCGACTGAAGCTGATAGGGCGGCGAGGAACACAGATAAAGCTGCCAGCCCAACTCCTCGATATTGTCCAGCCACTCCGCCTCTGACGCGGTCGAGACGTGGATCTTGTCGCCCGCCAGGCGGGTCAATTCCGCATACATCGGCCGCGGGACCGAGTATTTGATCGCCACGATATTCGGCAATTCCGCAATCCGCGCGCACAATTGCGGCGACATCATATAGCCGCTGTCGGGGTGGCTCCACATCGCGATGCCGATGTCCACGCGTTCGCAGATCGCCTTGTAATACTGGTATAGGACCTCGTCCGGCTCGGTCACGAAATGCAGCACCGGCGCATGGACCACAACGTAATCCGCGCCGCAATCCTGCGCGTGCCGCGCCAGCTCCACAACCGTTTCGAAATTCTGGTCACTGGCCGAAAAGATCGTGCCCGCCGCGCCGTCGCATTCGTCAACCGCCACTTCGATGTTGCGTTTCCGCTCCTCCAGCGTCATCGCGAAAAATTCGCCCTGCTTGCCCGCGATGAACAGCCCCGCAATGCTCAGATCATCCACCCAGTGGCGGATGTTGGCGCGAAAGCCCGGCTCGTCGAACCGGCCATCGGGCCGCCACGGGTTCAAGCACGCCGCCCAAATCCCGCGCATGTGCGCGCGGGCATGGTCCTTGGCGTCCAGTCGACTGTATTTCATGGGGTTTTCTCCTCCGCGTCGCGGATCGCCGTCCAGATCTTGCAGGGCGTCAAGGGCATGTCCAGATGCGTTACCCCCAACGGCCCCAGCGCATCAAGAACCGCGTTCAGGATCGCGGCCGGCGCGCCGATGGTCCCGGCCTCGCCCACCCCCTTCACGCCCAACGCATTCATCGGGGTCGGCGTTTCCTGCGCAAAGATCTCGATCGACGGCACGTCCGTGGCCCGCGGCAGGGCGTAATCCATCAACGATCCGGTCAAAAGCTGGCCGTCCGCATCATAGACCACCTGTTCCATCAGCGCCTCGCCCAGGCCTTGCGCAAACCCGCCGCGCACCTGGCCCTTAACGAAAGCCGGGTTCACCAAGCGGCCCGCGTCGTCAAGGCAGGCCGCCTTCAGGATCCGCGGCACGCCGGTCTCGCGCTCGATCTCGACAACCACCACATAAAGGCCGTGCCCCCACGCCTGGCCCTCGTTCTGATACCGCACCTCTTCACAGATCGGCAGCGTATCGCCGCGCAGGCTGCGCGCCCGGACCCGTTCCGCAGCCGTGAAGACCGCACTTCCGCCAATCGCCGTCCCGCGAGAGGCGACCGCCCCGATCCCGGGCGGGCAGGTTTCCGTGTCGCCCTGGATCACCGTGACCCGGTCCGGTGGCAGATCGAACAACTCGCCCGCGATCTGCGCATAGGCCGTCTCGCGCCCGTGACCCTGGCTGGACGATCCGCTGGCCACATGCAGGCTGCCATCCGTGCACAACGTCACCCGCGCGGTCTCGAACCCTTCGCCCGACGGCTCCAGATACAATGCCGCGCCGACCCCGAACAACCGCCCCTTGGTCCGGGCCTGGCTTTGCTCACGGCGCAGGGCGGAATATCCAATCAGGTCAGACGCTCGCAAAAGGGTCGTCGGATAGTCCCCGGAATCCAAAAGGTTACCGGTCACTGTCCGCGTGGGAAGTGCGCCAGAGGGATACACATTCTGCACCCTCAAATCGACTGCGCAGCGTTTCAATTGCGTCGACGCCCGCTCGACCAGACGTTCCATCAGGCATGCCGCCTCCGGGCGTCCCGCGCCGCGGTAAATCCCCATCGGTGCGGGCGCGATTGGCACCGCGCGGGTCTCGATCGCGACGCTTTCGATGTCATAGGGGCCCGGCAGGATGCGCGCCGCGTTCCATGCCGGGATCAGCGCCGAATTCGGCAACCACGCACCCACCGGTGCCTCGATCCACGCCTCCAGTGCCGTGAACCGCCCATCCCCCGACAGCGCCAAACGCCCGCGACTGCGCAGGCCGCGCCCTTGCGTGGCCGAGAGCATATCCTCGCCCCGGCTCGCGATCCAGCGCACCGAGCGGCGATGCGTCATCGCCGCCCAGACTGCAAAAACCTCCTCCGGATAGACCGAGCCTTTCATCCCGAACGCGCCGCCCACATCCGGCGCGATCACCCGTAGCCGCCCTGCATCCATGCGCAGGATCTGTGCAATCTCGGTTCGCGCCCGGTGCGGCGTCTGGCTCGACGACCAGATTGTCAGCGCCTCGTCGGCGTACTCCACCGCAATCCCGCGCGTCTCCATCGGCGAGGGAAACAGGCGCGGATGCGTTATCGTCGCTTCGACCACATGCGCCGCCGCATCAAACGCCGCCTCCGGATCCCCGGTGCGCCAGTTTTTCTCGGCCACAACCGACCGATCCGGCCCGTCTGCACCGGTCTCGTCCACGTCCCATTGCACCGCCTCGGCCCCGTCGCGTGCGGCCATCGGCGTCTCGCCCAGAACTGCCGCGACGGCCTGGCCCAATCCCCCGATCTGCCCCTGTGCCAAAAGCGGAAATCCCGGCACGCGGCTGAGCGGGATCACCTCGTTGACGCTCAGGACACCCAGGCCCGACACGTCCGTCCCCGTATGGACCGCATGCACGCCCGCCACGGCCCGCGCCGCCGAAAGATCCAATGCGCCAAGAGACCCCGAGGCCGTCGTGGCCCGCGCGAAATTCAGATGAAGGGGCGCCGTCAACGCCACATCCGCCACGAAACAGCCCGCTCCGCGCAGCCGCGCAGGCGCCTTCCGGTCGGTCAGGGAACTGCCGATTTTCGCATTGCCGTCATCAAACATCGCCCATTTGTCCCACGCAGCCATCGGAATGGCGACTCGCATCTGCATTGCCCGCTATCCACTTTTCGGATAGCAATATACCTTTATGCGAAGACTTTGGTATATCCAGAGAGGGTGTGGATGCGGCTGGCGATTGTCGGAAAAGGGGCCATCGCGGGCTTTGTAACCGCCGCCGTGGCACAGCGGCCTGACCTGCACCTGGTGGCCCGCGTGCTCCGGCAGGCCGAGGGTGCGGCGGTCGCGGATGTGGCCGATCTTCCGCCGGTTGACCTCCTGATCGATTGCGCGGGCCACGCCGGTCTGGCGCAGCACGGGCCCGCCGCTCTGGCCCTCGGTATCGACGTGTTGACCCTGTCGCTCGGGGCGCTGGCCGATGACGCGCTGAGGGTGGAGTTGGAGGGCGCCGCGCGTAATGGCATGGCACAGCTGCACCTGGCGTCGGGTGCCATCGGCGCGCTGGATGCGCTGCGGGCGGGCGCGATCGGCGGGCTGCGCGCGGTGACGTACACCGGACGCAAACCGCCCGCAGGTTGGCGTGGCTCCCCGGCGGAGGATCGGCTTGATCTCGACCGGCTGACCACGGCCGCCACCCATTTCACCGGCACCGCGCGCGCCGCCGCGCTGGCCTATCCGAAAAACGCCAATGTCGCCGCCGCCGTGGCGCTGGCCGGGGCCGGGTTCGACGCCACGCAGGTCGCGCTGATCGCCGATCCCGACGCGCCCGGCAACGTCCATGACATCCGCGCCGAAGGGGCCTTCGGGACGCTGAATTTCTCCATCACCGGGGCCAGTCTGCCGGACAATCCACGCTCATCCGCGCTGGCGGCGATGTCGGCAGTCGCGGCGCTGTCGCAGGCCGCCGCCCCGATCCGGTTCGCCTGAGATGGGGCGTCTTTACAACCGGGCGCTGCAGCGGCTGAAGCTGCGCCAACTCAGCCTGCTGGTCGCGGTCGGCCAGCTTGGCAACATCCAGGCCGCTGCGCAGGCAGAGAACATCAGCCAACCCGCCGCGACCCGCATGATCAAGGAGTTGGAGGCCGATTTCGACACCATCCTGTTCGAGCGCACCAACCGCGGCGCCGTGCCCACCGCCCAGGGTCAGGCCCTGATACGGGCCGCGCAGCTGATTTTCGCGCAGCTTTCCAACGCCGCGCAGGAGATGGAGGACATCACCGAAGGCAACGCGGGGCGCATCGTGGTCGGCACGCTGCTGGCCGGGGCCGCGCAGCTGGTTCCAATGGCGATCCAGCGCGTCATCGGCGAGCGGCCCAACCTGCAGGTCCGCATCATCGAGGGCACCAACGATGCGCTGATGCCCGGCGTGCAATCGGGCGAGATCGACATGGTCGTGGGCCGCCTGCCGCACCACCGTCACCGCAAGGGCCTGATCCAGGTGCCGCTGATCGAGGACGAGGTCGTGCTTGTGGTGAGCCGCGCGCATCCGCTGGCCGGGCGACCGGGGCTGGAGTTCGACGACCTGCGCCCCTTCGGCTGGGTCCTGCCCCCGCCCGAGACGACCTTGCGTCGGCAGATTGACGAGGTCTTCGTCGAAGCCGGGCAATACCAGCCACCCAAGATCGTCGAAAGCGTCAACTACCTGAGCAATCGGACACTTCTGGGCTTTGGTGAGCTGATCGGCCTCGTGCCCCGCGCGGTCGCCGCACTCGACATGGCGACCAACGTTCTGGCCCGGCTGGACTACGCCCTGCCCTTCGGGTCAGGCCCTGTCGGCGTGACCTATCGCGGCGAGGATCAGATGTCGCCCGCGGCCCTGCTGTTCCTCTTGGCGCTGCAAGAGGAAGCAGCCATGTTGCGCCGCGCCGCCGCAGGCTAGGACCGCTTCACCCAATCAGCGCCGTTGACAGGATCGGCGCATAGCTCAGCAGGATCAAAACCAGCGCCACAGCAATCAGGAACGGCCAAAGCTGACGCAAGATGCGACCCGTCGGCGTCTCACCCATCGCACTCGCAATATAAAGCCCCACGCCCACCGGCGGCGTCAGCAGCCCAAGCACCAAGTTGAGCGAGATCACCACCCCGAATTGGTACGGGCTGATCCCGTAGCTTTCGATGGCAATCGGCAACAGGATCGGTGTCACCAGAATGATCGCGGCAATCCCGTCGATCACCATGCCGACGAACAGCAAAACAACGTTAACGATCAGCAGAAACAGGAACGGATTTTCCGTGATCGTGGTGATCAGCTCGGCCAACCTTTGCGGCACGGCCTCGTAGATGATCACCCATCCGAACACATTCGCCGCCGCAATCATGAAGATGATCAACGCCGCATTCATCGCCGTGCGCTTGAACATATCGAACAGCTTTCGCGGCTCCAGCTCCCGATAAAGCAGCCAACCCAGCGCAAATGCCACAACGCTTGCGACCGCAGCACTTTCCGTGGGCGTCGCAACCCCACCGATGATCCCCCCGATGATCGCCGCCGGGATCAGCATCGCAGGCAGCGCATAAAGCAGCGCCTTGCCGGCCTGCGACGCGGTTAACCAATCGCCCTTGGGGAACTGCTGTTTCAACCCGATCAGCGCGATCACAATGGCGAAACACACCGCCAGGATCAGGCCCGGAATGATCCCCGCCAGGAACATGTCGCCAATCGGCACCTGCGCCAGAACCCCGTAGATCACGAACAACATCGAGGGCGGGATCACCGGCGCCAGCAAGCCCCCCGCCGCCGTCGTTGCCGCCGCGAAGCCACGGTCATAACCCTCGTCCTCCATCGCGGGCACCATCGCACGGCTCATCACCGCGATCTGCGCCGCCGCCGAACCGACGATGGCTGCCATGAACATGTTCGCCAGCAGGTTGATATAGGCCAGCCCGCCGCGAAACCCGCCCACAAACACCCGCGCCGCGTTGATCAACCGGCGCGTCATGCCGCCCTCGTTCATCAACTCACCCGTCAGCATGAACAGCGGAATGGCCAGCAATCCGTAAGCCTCCACGCCCGAAAACATCCGCTGCGCGAAACTGTCGTAGAGGATCGTGTTGTCACTTTCCCAGATGTACCACATCGCCGTCAGCGCCAGCACCACCGCCACCGGAACCGCCAGCAACAGCTTCGCGAAAAACAGCGCAGGCGTCATGTCGCGATCTCCGCCCCTTGGGTCTTGGGCGGCGCAAAGTTCAAAAGATGCGCCGTCGCGTGCAGCAACACGCCGCCCGAGAAGATCGGCATCACCAGCCAGATGATCCATTTCTCCAGGCCAAGCGTGCTCGTCGGTTCCGCGTAGATGAAGTTGAACGTGGATCCCTGGAACGCCATCACGTCAAAGCCGTTCCGCGCCAGCGCCCATGGGTTGAACCAGCGCCAGCAGAACCACACCATCGCCACCGCGAAGACAAATACCGCCAGATCGACCAGTTTCGCGGCCACTCTCTGTCCGCTGGACGGCAGGACATCGGTCAGGATCGTGATCGCCACCTGTTGGCGCATCGCAATCGCCGCCGACGCGCCCAGGAAGGTCATCCACACCATCGTGTAGATCGCCGCCTCATCCACCCAGTAGATCGGCGCGCCCGCCGTCCGGGTCACGACGTTGAGCAGGATCAACACCATCACCCCCACCGCCAGAATGGCGGCGGCGGCCAATTCGACACGTGCCCAAGCATTGGAGATTTTTTTTAACATCAATGACTTAAGCCCCGCAGCACGCGTACTGCCGGGCGAAACGCTTATTGACGGGTCGCTTCGGCGACACCACGCAGCGTTTCCAACGCCTCGCCCGCGCGCTCTTCCCAGATGCCTTCCCATTCGGCCACCGCATCGCCGAAAAAGTCGCGGTCGGCATCGATATAGGTCACGTCAAAGCCGCGGATCTCGTCCTGCCAGCCGTTGTCCCGCTCGACATAGGTGCTCAGAACACCGTCGACGGCCGCGCCCATATGCTCGGAAATCAGCGCGCGATCTTCCTCCGACAGACCGGCCCAGACCCGCGCCGAGACCAGCCCAACCATCGGGAACATCATGTGATTGGTGCGCAGCATCGTGTCAGCATGCTCGTGGTAGCGCAGCAGCACGATCAACTCGGCATCCATGTCGATCCCGTCGACCTGCCCGTTGGCCAACGCATCAAACACCGCCGGAAGCGGCATCGGCGTGGGTGCGGCCCCAATCGCATTGTAGAAGTCGAGATTGGCCTCGAACGGCGTGATCCGGATCTTCTGGCCCGCAAGGCCGCCCGCGTCCGTGACACCGCCGCTCGTCAGGATATGCCGCATCCCCGCCGAGCCGTATCCAAGCCCCACGACACCCAGCGCGCCGGGCAGTTGATCCAGCATCGCCCGCGCCTCATCCGAGCGCAGGATGCGCGCCGCATGCGCCATGTCATCGGCCAGGAACGGCTGGTAGAAGGCGCCAAAATCCGTGGCGCGGTTGGAAATCTCGGCCACCGTCATGAACGCCATGTCGAGCGCGCCCGATTGCAGCTGCTGCAACATGTCCGCCTCGTTGCCCAATTGCCGCGCGGGGAAAACCGTCACCGTGT
Organism: Gymnodinialimonas ulvae; assembly: GCF_037543845.1. Taxonomy (NCBI): domain Bacteria; kingdom Pseudomonadati; phylum Pseudomonadota; class Alphaproteobacteria; order Rhodobacterales; family Paracoccaceae; genus Gymnodinialimonas; species Gymnodinialimonas ulvae. The sequence goes on along the minus strand of NZ_JBBIFX010000001.1, from coordinate 118,839 downwards.
GCGCGCCGCCCGATGCCTCGTTCAGCGCCGCGCCGAAGTCCTCGGCGGCCAGCGTCCAGACATGCGGCGGCGGTGTGATCAGGCCGAGGCGGAAATCTTCGGCCTGCGCGGCCCCGGCAAATCCGGTTACAACCATGGCCGCAGAGGCCATCCATGCGTTGAAACGCTTCATGTTATCTCTCCCTGTTTGCCCGCGGTCCCTTGCGCGCCGGGGCGTGTTTTTGGTTCATTTGCGCAAAGCCTAGCCGGATTTCGGCCCGCCGCGCAACGCTTTGCCCGTCAAAGCGTCACCCAGCCCTCGGGCGGCTCCTTGCCAGGATGCACCTCGCCGCAAGCGCCACAGGTCCGCGCCTCTTCCGAGGCGTAGAACGCCGCATAAACCGGTGGCAGATCATCAACGATCGACGTCAGATGCAGCTCCGCGCGATGCACCAGCGCGCCGCAATTGAAGCAATACCATTCGATCGCATCCACCGCCCCCTCGGGCCGTTTCGGCTCGATCACGAGGCCCACGGACCCCTCCATCGGGCGCTGCGGCGAGTGACGCACATGCGGCGGCAGCAGAAAGACCTCGCCCTCGCGGATCGGCACGTCATAGAACTCGTCGCCGTCGTAGAGCTTGAGCACCATGTCGCCTTCCAGCTGGTAAAAGAACTCCTCAACCGGATCGTCGTGGTAATCGGTGCGCTTGTTCGGCCCGCCCACAACCGTGACCATGATGTCGCTGTCCTCGAACACCATCTTGTTGCCCACCGGCGGCTTGAGAAGATGCCGATGGTCGTCGATCCAGGCTTTGAAATTGAAGGCCGCCAGCCGTCCCATCGTGTCACTCCCGATATCCGTCACAAAGTCGCTCGCCGCTCAGTTTGCCCCGCTTTGGTATAACCGCAAGGGTCGATTTCGGCATGTGCTATCCAGAAAGCGGATATCAGAGGCCCGGCTCTAAAGATTGGCAAAATACTCCGTCTGTTCCCAATCCGAGATATGGGCAAGGTAGCGGTCCCATTCGTGCCGCTTGAGCTGGATCAGCCAATCGTGCACCTCCGGCGTCAGGCTCGCGCGCAACGTCTCCGATGCCGCAAAGGCCCCAATCGCTTCCCCAAGGGACGCCGGAAGCGCCGGAGCCTCCCCGCCATCGGGCCCACCATAGGGGTCATCCATTTCCGGCGGCGGATCCTGCGCCGCGTCCAACCCTGCAAGCCCCGCGATCAATTGCGCGGCCAGCGCCAGATAGGGGTTCGCCGCAGAATCCGGCAGCCGGTTTTCCACCCGCCCGTCCAGCGCCCGCACCATCGCGCCGCGGTTGTCCCGCGCCCACCCCACGCGCGTCGGCGCCAGTTGATACGGGGTGAACCGCTTGTAGGAATTGACCGTCGGATTGGTCAGAAGCGCGCAGGCCGGACCATGGCGCAGCAGCCCCGCGATCCAATGCGGCGCATTGAAGTCCGGGGACAGGCTTTGATGGATATGCCAGCCATTGGCCACCGCATTGGGCAGCGCGGGCTTCGGCATGAAACTGGCGAGCATCCCGTGGCGATGGCTCAACGCCTTGGCGAGCATGCGGAAATTGACCGCTTGTTCGGCCACCTGCGACGGCGGGCCCGGCGCAAACGTCACCTCATATTGCGACGGCCCCATCTCCACCTCGACCGAGCGCACGTCGATCCCCATCTCTTCCGCCCCGCGCCGCAACCGGTCAAGCATCGGCTCCACCTCCGCGTATCGCGTCTCGGTCAGGTATTGATAACCCTGCGTCGTATTCTCCACCTGAGGCGGCGCGCCCGGCATCGTCGATTGCTCTGGCGCCAGCGACGGGTCGAGCACGCGGAACACCTGAAACTCGATCTCCACGCCCATCGTCGCGCGCAGCCCCTTCTCGGCCAGCGCCTCCTCGCCGCGGCGCAGGATGCCGCGTGCGCAAAACGGGCTCTCGACATCGCAGTGCATCATTGCCGACTGCGGTGACCATGGGATCTTGCGGAACGTCGACGGATCGGGACGCAGCGTGACATCCGATGCCCCCCGCATCGGCGCGTCCTCATCCGCCCAGACCGGGAATGCCGTGCGGTGCGACACGTCCTTCAACAAAAGGGTCGACGGCACGCGCAGACCCTCCGCCAACACCCCCGGCAGGGCGCGCGCCGTCACCGTCTTGCCGCGCAGAACCCCATGCGGATCAGGAAAGACGACGCGGATCGTCTCGATCCCGTCGCGGGCCACCTGCTTGAGAATATCGTCTGCCGTCAAACGCTTGCATCCCACGGACACTGGCCCCGACGCTCCAGATCCGCCGCAACCGAGGCCGCTTGCCAATCCTCGTCCGGCGCAATCGCGTCGTTCGACAGCGGGCCCTTGATCGCCTCCGTCCCACCATTCTGCATCTTCAACCCGCTCGCCTCGCCCGCCTCAACCGCTGCAATCGCGGCGCGCAGCATGCGACGATATTTGATGATGCCCACGTCGGTCTTGCCCAGATGCTCGAACCGCCGATCCTGGATCCGCCCCATCGACTCGACCGCCCATTGGTCATGCACATTGATGTCGAGCCCCATGCCCGTATAGGTCTGCGCGGCCTGTTCATCCGCGTCGTAGCCGTAGTTGTTCCGCGCATTTTTCAGCGGCGCGTAATCCGGCAACCGATGCTCGGCCAACCGCTGATCGCGCATCGTGGCCTTGTCCACCGGCGCCTTGAACGAGGTGAACATCGAATACCAATAACAGGTCTCGTCATCGACAGGCACGTGCCATTGGGTGATCGTCATCTCGCGGCTCATCGGGATGCAAATCGCCTGCGGGAAGACTTGGTTTGTCACGCGCACATGGGTCCGCCCGTCGTCGAGGTGCCGCAACGCCGTCAGCTTCAGGCCATACTCCGTCTCGTCCACCTTGATCTCGGGCCGCGGGTAATCGCGCAGCAGCTTGGTCATGGGGATCTCGGTGTTCCCCGCCTTGTCCCGAAACTGCTTGCCATAGCTGTCGGCGGGGTCTGCATCCTGCAAGAACCGGTGCAGGAAGGACGCATGCGCGGGGTCAATCCCCACCTCCATTGCCTGCAACCAATTGCATTCCCACAGGCCCTTGAAGGCAAACACATGGGTTTCGGGCGCGCGAAAACAGTCGAACTGCGCGAAGGGCGGCGGGTCGCCTTCGCCCATGTAAGTCCATATAATCCCGTTCTTTTCCTGCACCGGATAGCTCACGGCCTTGATCTGCTCGTGCATCCGCGAGCCCTCCGGCTCACCGGGTTGCTCCACGCATTGCCCGGTGCAATCGAAATGCCAGCCATGGAACGGACACCGCAGTCCGTTGTCCTCCAGCCGCCCATAGGCCAGATCCGCGCCGCGATGCGGGCAATGCCGCCCGATCAGGCCAAGCGTGCCCGATTCATCGCGAAACAGGACCAGATCTTCGCCCATCAGGCGGACCGGCACGACCGGTCGCGCGCCCATCAACTCATCGCTCAGCGCCGCCGGTTGCCAGTATTGCCGCAAGACGGCCCCCGCACCGGTCCCCGGCCCGACCCGCGTGATCTGATCGTTCAATTCCTGGCTCATCATCGGCTGGACCCTTTCAACATCTGGGCGCAGCGTCTGCGATCGGTCGGGCGCCTGTCAACGCCCGAACCCATTTCTCGAACCACACAGCTCCGGCCCGGCCTTACGCCGCGCAACCCCGGCTTGCTGTCACGCGGCGCAACCCCGGCTTGCGACCCGCCGGTCCACCGCCTGCAATTGCCCACGCACCAGCGCGATCTCGGTCTCGTGGTCATTGCCCGCCATCGACGAAATCGCGCCATTGCAACTTGAGACCCAAAGTCTCATTACTTGCGGCCACGCTTGGCCATAAGGCCTGCGCGATTTGGCCGTATGGCAATTCCAGTCGCTGCCGGAATAAGGCAGGGTCACGCATACCTATCAAGGGGACGGAACACATGGCACAACCGACATTGGACCTGTCCCCGAAGGTCTCCGACGAAATCCGCAAGACCACCTGCTACATGTGCGCCTGCCGTTGCGGCATCAACGTGCACATGAAAGAAGGAAAAGTTGCCTATATCGAAGGCAACCGCGACCATCCCGTGAACAAGGGTGTGCTCTGTGCCAAGGGCTCGGCCGGCATCATGCAGGTCAACGCGCCCTCCCGCCTGCGCGCGCCGCTGAAACGCGTCGGCCCGCGCGGCTCCGGCGAGTTCGAGGAAATCAGCTGGGACGAAGCCTATGACATCGCGGAAAGCTGGCTGCGCCCGATCCGCGAAGAGGCCCCCGAAAAGCTCGCCTTCTTCACCGGGCGCGACCAAAGCCAAAGCTTTACCTCCTTCTGGGCGCAAAACTTCGGCACGCCGAACTATGCGGCCCACGGCGGCTTCTGCTCGGTCAACATGGCCGCCGCCGGCATCTACACGATGGGCGGCGCGTTCTGGGAATTCGGTCAGCCCGATTGGGATCACACGAAGCTGTTCATGTTGTTTGGTGTGGCGGAAGACCACGACAGCAACCCGATCAAGATGGGTCTGGGCAAGATCAAGGCGCGCGGCGCAAAGGTTATCGGCGTTAACCCTATTCGCAGCGGCTATAACGCGGTCGCCGATGAATGGGTCGGCATCACGCCCGGCACGGACGGTTTGTTCATTCTCGCCCTCGTGCATTGCCTGATGAAGGCGGGCAAGATCGACCTCGATTACCTCGCGCGGTGGACCAATGCGCCGGTGCTCGTCAACAAGGACACCGGCCTTTTGGTCCGCGACAAGGATGGCAAGGAACTGGTCATCGATCGCAAGACCGGCAAGCCCACCGCCTTCGATGCGAAGGGCGTGCAGCCCGACCTGTCGGCCACCCACCCCGACGGCCACAAGCCCGTTCTGCACCACATGGCCGAGCGCTATCTTTCCGACGACTACGCCCCCGAGGCCGTCGCAGAACGCTGCGGGATCGAGGCCAGCCGCATCCGCGCCATCGCCGCCGAACTGGCCCGCGTGGCGTTTGAGGAAAGCTTCGAGCTTCCCATCGAATGGACCGATTTCCGCGGCGAAACGCACAACACCATGACCGCGCGCCCGGTCTCCATGCACGCGATGCGCGGCATCTCGGCCCATGCCAACGGGTTCCAGACCGCCCGCGCGCTGCACGTGTTGCAGATCATGCTCGGCACGGTCGAGGCGCCCGGCGGCTTTCGCTTCAAGCCGCCCTACCCCAAGCCGTCGAAAATTCACCCCAAGCCCCATTGCAAGGTCACGCCGGGCCAGCCGCTCGACGGCCCGCACCTGGGCTTCACCCACGGCCCCGAAGACCTCGCGCTGCGCGAAGACGGCACGCCCGCGCGCATCGACAAGGCCTACACTTGGGAAAACCCGATGTCCGCCCACGGGTTGATGCATATGGTGATTTCCAACGCCTACGCCGGCGATCCCTACAAGATCGACACGCTGTTCATGTATATGGCGAACATGTCGTGGAACTCGTCGATGAACACGACCGGCGTCATGCAGATGCTCACCGACGAGGATGATGAAACCGGCGAATACGTTATCCCGCATATCATCTATTCCGATGCCTACAGCTCGGAAATGGTGGCCTATGCCGACCTGATCCTGCCCGACACGACCTACCTAGAGCGCCACGATTGTATCTCGCTGCTCGACCGCCCGATCTGCGAGGCCGATGGCCTGGCCGATGCGATCCGCTGGCCGGTGGTGGAACCTGACCGCGATGTCAAAGGCTTCCAATCGGCGCTTTGCGATCTGGGCGCGCGGCTTGGCCTGCCGGGCTTCGTGAACGACGATGGCACCCAGAAATACGCCGATTACGGCGATTACATCACCAACCACATCCGCCGCCCCGGCATTGGCCCGCTTGCGGGCTGGCGCGGCAATGGCGATCAGCACGGCCGCGGTGAAGCCAACCCGAACCAGCTTGACCGCTACATCGAGAACGGTGGCTTTTTCGTCAGCCACGTCCCCGACGGCGCGCAATACATGAAGCCCTGGAACACCGCCTATCAGGATTGGGCCGTCGAGATGGGCCTTTACGACGCGCCGCAACCCTATCTGTTCACCCTCTATGTAGAGCCAATGCAGAAATTCCGTCGTGCCGCGCAAGGCCATGGCCCGATCCAGCCGCCCGAACATCTGCGCGCGCAAGTCGCTGAAAACATGGACCCGCTGCCGTTCTGGTCCGACCCCGCGCCTGCGAACCACGGCGACGCCTACCCGATCACCGCGCTGACGCAGCGCCCGATGGCGATGTACCATTCCTGGGGCACGCAGAACGCCTGGCTGCGGCAACTACACGGTCACAACCCGCTGTATTTGCCCACAAAACTGATGCGCGAAAACGACCTGAAAGACGGCGACTGGGCCCGCGTCACCTCGCCCCACGGCACCATCACCGTGCCCGTGATGGAGATGGCAGCGCTCAACGAAAAGACGGTCTGGACGTGGAACGCCATCGGCAAGCGCAAGGGCGCCTGGGCGCTCGACAAAGACGCCCCCGAAGCGACCAAAGGATTCCTCTTGAACCACCTGATCCACGAGTTGCTGCCGCCCAAGGGCGATGGCCACCGCTGGACAAATTCCGATCCCATTACCGGCCAGGCCGCATGGTTCGACCTCAAGGTCCGCATCGAGAAAGCGCCTGCGCAAACGGAATCCCAACCCAGCCATCCGCCGATCAAATCCCCGGTCGGCAAAGGCCCCAAAGACCTCGCCTGGAAGGTGGGCCAATGAACACTCCAAACGCGCAACCCGCCCCTCTTTGCTTTCCAAATACCTCGGGGGGGTCCGCAGGACGGGGGCAGCGCCCCCATGCCCCCCTTTCAGCCAGGCCGCACTCATGACCCAGCTTCCCACCTCGACCAAAAAGAAACTCGGCCTAGTCATCGACCTCGACACCTGCGTCGGCTGCCACGCCTGCGTGATCTCCTGTAAAGGCTGGAACACCGAGAATTACGGCGCGCCGCTCTCGGATCAGGACGCCTACGGCGCCGACCCAACCGGCACCTTCCTCAACCGTGTGCACTCCTATTCCGTGCAACCGCTCGCGACCTCCGCCAAGCCGCACCCCGCCGCGCAAACCATCCACTTCCCCAAGTCCTGCCTGCATTGCGAAGACGCCCCCTGCGTCACCGTTTGCCCCACCGGCGCGTCCTACAAGCGCGAAGAGGACGGCATCGTCTTGGTCAACGAAAAGGATTGCATCGGCTGCGGTCTGTGCGCGTGGGCCTGCCCCTACGGCGCGCGCGAGCTGGATCAGGACGAAGGCGTGATGAAGAAATGCACCCTCTGCGTCGACCGCATCTATAATGAAAACCTGCCCGAGGAAGACCGCGAACCGGCCTGCGTGCGCACTTGCCCGGCGGGCGCGCGCCATTTCGGCGATTTCGCCGACCCCGACAGCCACGTCTCGCGCCTGAGCGCCGAGCGCGGCGGCATCGACCTGATGCCCGAACAGGGCACCAAGCCCGTGAACCAATACCTGCCGCCGCGGCCCAAGGATGACCTGCCCGAGTTCGACGTCCTCGCCCCCTATCTGGAGCCCGTGGCCGAAAACCCCGGTGGCTTCATCGGCTGGCTCGACAAGGCCCTCGACAAGATCCCTGGAAAGAGCGCGTAACATGCATCCCGCCCCCTCTGTCATCATCTTCACCACGCTTTCGGGGCTCGGCTTCGGCCTCCTGACCTTCCTGGGTCTGGGCCTGCCAGATGTTACCGGCATGACCGCATTTTGGTTCTTCGTGATCGGCTATGTGCTGGCCGTGGGCGGCCTGATGGCCTCCACCTTCCACCTCGGCCACCCAGAACGCGCGTGGAAAGCCTTCAGCCAATGGCGCTCAAGCTGGCTGTCGCGCGAAGGCATCTGCGCCGTCGCGGCGCTTCTGGTGATGGCGCTTTTCGGCGCGGGCCTCGTCTTCTTCTCCGCCGTCTGGCAACCCCTGGGCTACCTCGGCGCAGCGCTGTCGCTCGGCACCGTCTTCACCACCTCGATGATCTACGCGCAGATGAAGACCGTCCCGCGCTGGCACATGCCTTGGACGCCTGCGAAGTTCCTGACGCTGTCGCTTGCGGGCGGCGCGCTTCTGGCCGGTCAGATCACGCTGGCCGTCATCCTTCTCGTCCTCGCAGGCGCCATCACGCTGGCCACCTGGATCATCGGCGACGGGGCGTTTGCGCGCTCCGGCACCGATATGGAAACCGCCACCGGTCTGGGCCGCATCGGCACGGTCAGCGCGTTCGAGCCGCCCCATACCGGCACCAATTACCTGCTGCGCGAATTCGTCCACGTCGTGGGCCGCAAACATAGCCTCAAACTCCGCCTCATCGCGGGTCTGCTGGCCTTTGTGCTGCCAGTGCTGATCCTGCTTCTCCTGCCGTTCAGCCACGCGCTGGCCCTCGTCGCGATCCTCAGCCACGTCGCAGGTGTCGCCACCGCCCGCTGGCTCTTCTTCGCCGAGGCCGAACACGTCGTGGGCCTCTACTACGGCAAGCGCTAGGCCCATGGCCGCGTCCTTCACCTTCACCCACGCCATCTGCCGCACCCCCTCGATCAGCAGCGTCGATGGCCTGCGCGCGGTCGACACCGGCGCGCCCGATCTCGCCACCTTCCGCGCCCACCATGCCGATTACGTCGCCGCCCTGCGCGCCACCGGGGCGAACGTTACCCTGCTCGATGCGCTCGAAGACTTCCCCGACAGCACCTTTGTTGAGGACGCCGCCCTCTGCCTGCCGAAAGGCGCCGTGATCATGCGCCCCGGCGCGCCAAGCCGTCTGGGCGAGGCCGCCGCGATCCGCCCCGCGATCGAAGCCGCCTACGGTCCGCACATGCGCCAGATCTCCGGCCCCGGCCATATCGAAGGCGGCGATATCCTTGTCACCGAACGCGAGATCCTCGTGGGCAAATCCGCCCGTACCGATGCCGCTGGCGTCTGGGAACTGCGCGCCATCGTTTCCGATTGGGGATACACGCTGCGCGAGCTGCAAACGCCCCCCGACGTTCTGCATTTCAAGACCGATTGCAGCCTTCTGGATGCCGACACGATCCTCACCACCCGCCGCCTCGCCGCCTCCGGCTGCTTTGACGGCTACGACCTGATCTACACCGAAGACGGTGAAGACGCATCCGCCAACGCCATCCGCTTCAACGATGCGGTGCTGTTTCCCGCGGGCTTCCCGCGCACCGCAGCGGCGCTCGACCGTGCGGGCTACAACGTGGTCGAGATCGGCAATTCCGAGGCCGCCAAACTCGACGGCGGCATGTCCTGCCTGTCGCTGCGCTTCTCGCCGCCCACCTGACGCAACCTCCCGCCCCCACGGCGCGCGCCCGTCCATTGCCCCCGTCCATCGCCCCCCGTCCATTGCCCATCGCCCACTGCCCCGATATTGCCGCAAAATTTCCTTTGCGATTCCCGCCGCGCACCCCACCTATAAGCGCAACCTCAACCCGTCCCTTACAGGAGCAGACCCTATGCGCGCCCTTCCCTTTGCCCTTGCCCTCGCCCTCACGCCCCTCACCACAACGGCCCAATCGACCGAAGACCTCGCTCGCGAATACGCCGCCCTTCCCGCCGTGCAGGAAATGACCGCCGCGATGTTCTCGCCCGAGGCCTCCGCCGCGCAGATCGCCGCCACCCTGCCCCCCGGCGTCGAGCTCTCCGAGAGCCAATTGACCGATCTCGGCAACCTGCTCTCCGAAGAGCTGACCGGCTTTCAACCCCGGCTTGAGGCGCTGATGATCGACGCCATGTCCGAGACCTTCACCACCGAGGAACTCAGCGCCATGATAGAGTTCTATTCCTCCGACGTGGGCCGCTCGATCCTGGTGCAGACCCAGCCGATGTTCACCGCGATCATGGCCGACCTCGCCCCCGAAATGCAGGCCCGCATGATGGGTCGGCAGGCCGAAATCATGGCCATCATCATGGGCCAGTAAACGGGGGCCAATCCCCCTTCCCGCCCCCTCACAAATAGTGGAAGAAATTCAATTGGTGACCGGCCAGATCGGTCACCGTAAACCGCCGCAGGCCCAAAGGAGTATCGGCCAGCCGCCCGGTCATCGGCGCCCCCCGCGCCACCAGATCGGCATGGACCACATCCACATCCGGGCAAAAGATCCACACTTCATTGCGCTGGATCTTCCCCCTCGATCTCCGGCAAGAACACCGCTGCCTCACCATGGGGCACGCCGCCGATGCGCCCACCCTTATTGTGCCACCGCACCTCGAACCCCAGGCGATCCCGATACCATCCCTGCGCTTCGACAACCGACGGCACGGGCAGCGCGACAAAGGGTTGCGAGAACTTGATCATCCGCCAACCCTACCACAGCGCCGCAAAGGTGGCACTCATCCGCACCAAGCCTGCGCCGCGACCGACGGCTTTAAGCCCAATCAAACAATTGCTGCTTTCGGCTCGAAGGGCTGCGATGCAAGGCCGAGCCTTAGGATCACCTAAACGGCGACCCAACCGGCAAATGCATTTCGCGCGCGACGTTGCAAGATTTTTCCGTGTCATGCTCCGACAACCTGCTAGGCTCGCAAAACCAATCCAATGCGCCCCCATTCAAAGGCTATGCACATGAGCTTCGAAAGTCCTCTCCCCCCGGTCGATCTACTCAACCTGTCGGTCACCGAACGGGTGTTTCAGGGGTTGGAGGCACGCGCGGACAAGAGGGTCATGATCGACGGCATCACGCAGCAGGCGGTGACCGGGCGCGACCTTATGGATCGTATCCGGAAGCTTGCGGGCGGATTGACGGCGCGCGGTCAGGGCGCGGGAACTGTGACAGCCTTGATGGCACCGAACTGCATCGATTGGGTGACGGCCTTCCACGGCACGGCCTATGCGGGCGGAACCGTGACCACCGTCAATCCCAGCTACTCTGGCGCCGAGCTGAACAGACAGCTTTTGGACAGTGGCGCGACTTTGCTGATCACCTCGCCCGAGTGCTATAAGACCGCGCAAGCCGGCGCCGAGGGCACAGTCGTGTCCGAGATCATCGTGATGGGAGAGGCGCCAGGCGCCACCTCGCTTGAGGCTCTGATGGGCGATGCGCTGCCCGCCCAGGCCCCCATCGATCCGGAGAAGACCGTGGTTGCGATGCCCTATTCCTCGGGCACGACTGGCCTGCCCAAAGGCGTGTGCCTGACCCACCGCAATCTCGTGGTGAATATCGATCAATGCGTCGCGGCCATGCCTACGATCGCGGCGGGAGCCACCACCATCGCGGTCCTGCCTTTCTTTCACATGTTCGGTCTCACCGTCGTCGCCAATGTCACGCTGGCACAGCAGGGCTGCCTCGTGACCCTGCCGCGTTTTGACCTGCCGCGGTTCCTTGAGCTGATCGAAGAGCACCGCATGCCGTTGCTCTACGTCGTGCCACCCATCATCGTGGGCCTCGCCAAGCACCCGCTGGTCGACGCCCATGATCTGTCCTGCGTGGACACCATCGTTTCCGGCGCTGCGCCGCTCGGAGAAGAGGTCGCGCAAGCGGTCACCGATCGCCTTGGATGTGCAGTTCTGCAAGGCTGGGGCATGACCGAGGTCACAACTGTCGCCACCTGTCAGTTTCCGCACAACAACCGGCCGGGCACCGTCGGCGTCGCCTTTCCCAATTCCGCCGTCCGGATCGTGGATCCCGAGACGGGCGCGGACCAGCCCGTCGACGCCGCGGGCGAGCTTTGGGTCCACGGCCCGCATGTGATGAACGGCTATCTCAACCGCCCCGAAGACAACGCCCAAACGCTGAGCGCGGATGGCTGGCTCAAGACGGGGGACGTGGCCAGCATCGACGCCGACGGCTACGTGACCCTGCATGACCGTCTCAAGGAACTGATCAAGGTCAACGGCTTTCAGGTCGCGCCCGCCGAGATCGAGGCCGTCCTTCTGACCCATCCGGATATCGCCGATGCCGGGGTCGTAGGACGTGCCGACGCGGAGGCCGGGGAACGACCTGTGGCACATATCGTTCTGGCGGCGGATACATCCATGACGGACGAGGCGATCGGGGACTACTTGCGCGACCGGCTGGCCAGCTACAAGGTGCCCGCAGAGGTCCGTTTCGTTGACGCGATCCCCAAATCACCGTCCGGCAAGATTCTGCGCCGCCTCCTGCGCGAGACGGCGTAAGGCCGCAACGCCGCAGCGACGCCCCGGATCGTACCAATTCTCACATCAGATGCGCGAAATCCGGGTGCGCCTCGAACCGCCAGGCCCGACGCGGCCCCGCCATCACGTTGAGGTAATACATCTCAACCCCGTAAGGCGTCCCACACGGATGATGCCCCTTGGGCACCAACACCACGTCACCGTCGCTCACCGCCATCGTCTCGTCGAGCGTCCCGTCCTCGGTAAACACCCGCTGCACCCCGAACCCTGTGCCCGGGTTCAACCGGTGATAATACGTCTCCTCCAGATAGGTGATGCGCGGGAAGTCATCCTCGTCATGGCGATGCGGCGCGTAGCTGCTCCAATGGCCCGCAGGCGTGAAAACTTCTGTTACAAGAAGGCTGTCGGCAACGTCACGATCCTCCATCGCGATGTTGTGGATATGGCGCAGGTTGGTGCCCTGCCCCCGCTCCACCATCTCGATCCCATCCGGCCCCAACACCTGCGCAGGCCGCGCGCTCGTACCCGGCGCGGAACACACCGCGAGCACGCAATCGCTGACCGCCGTGACCTGCCAATCGCCCGGCCTATAGGCGCAGGCAGGCGGGGTCTTTTCCCACACGCTCATCCGCACGCCCATCTCGCCGAAGCCCTCGACCACCGCGCGCCCCTCAACCAACACAAGGATCACCTCGCGCCCCGCCTCAAATCCCTCCGCCACCTCACCCGGCGCCAGATGCCAGACGTCAAAACCCACATACCCCCACCCGGCGCGTTCGGGCGTGATCGCATGAACACGGCCCCGCGTGCCCTCGGGTTTCACCAGTAAACTCATGCCCTGCGCCGCTCCTTCAGCTTGTCCATTTCCGCCTCGAACTGCTCCGGCAGCATGCCCCGCTCCAACGCCCGTCGGAACAGGAACACCATCGATTCCGGCGCCCGTCCCCCTTTGGGCGGATCACTGTCGAGATGGGTGGGAAAGGCATAGCCCTCCGCCGCCGCATTGATCACCGCGTCCATGCCGCCGGGCGCAAATCCGCCCGTAACCTGCATCCGCTGCACCACAGGATACAACATCCGGCACATCGCATCACGGTCCACGACCTCCATCGCGCGGCCCATGCACGACGACACCTGGAACAGGTTCACCATGCGCTGCACGCCCGGCGTGCGGTTGTCGCCCGCCGCATGGAACAGCGCCGGGTTGAAGAACACCAAATCGCCCTTGGCCAACGGCACCTGCACGAAGGTGTCTTCGAACACCTCGGCAAATGCCGCCTCGTGAAATGCCATGTAACCCGGCACAAAGCCTTGCGAAAATGGCAACAGCTTCGTGGGCCCGGCCTCCACCGGAACGTCGCAATGGGCGACACCGCCTTGCAGAGTCAGCATCGGGGACAGCTCATGGATATGGGGCGGGAATTCGCCCGCATGGACCTTGTCCATGAAACCAAGGTGGTAGTCACGATGCGCGGATTGCGCCTTACCGCCAGGTCGCACGACGTTGACCTGCGCGGTCATCTGATACCACGGCCCGACCCAGGCCTGCGACACCGCATCAATCGCCGCGCATCCGTGGTAGCGCGCGAAGACCTCCGGATCGGCGCGGCACAGCTTTTCCAACGCGTTCCAGATCCGCGCATTCGTTCCGGGCTTGGCGAAATGATCCCCGCCGCCAAGGCCCGCCTCGGCCTCTTGCGCGATGATCTTGTCAAAGATCTCGGTGGCCGCGTCGATCACGCCCGTATCGGCATAGGCGTTCTCGATCTTCAACGCCCCCGGCCCGTCGCGCAGGACCCACATCCATTCCTGCATCAGGGCCCATTTACCATATTCGTTCAGGATCGTGTTGCCCGGCCCCGCCGTGCCGATGCCCACGTCATAGACCGGCACGTTGGCCTCGATCCGCCGCGCATGGGGCACGCGGGCAGGGTCGAGCGTTTGCCCCACCAAGGCGCGGAACGCCTCCACGTCCAGAGCGCCTTCGCCGAACCACCCCCCCGCCATCGCCATCTCAGACGGTCCCGCCAAGCGAGCCTTCAAGCTGCGCCATTTCCTGACCACCGGCCATCAGATCCTGCAAGTCCTCCGGCGTGATCTCTCCACGCGCCGCCGTGCCCAAAGTCTTACCTCTGTTAAGAACTGTGAACCGGTCGCCCACCGCCATCGCGTGGCGCACGTTGTGGGTGATGAACACCACCCCGATGCCGTTCTTGCGCACCTTGTCCACGGTCGCCAGAACGTTCGACGTCTGCCGCACGCCAAGCGCGCTCGTCGGCTCGTCAAGGATCAGGACCTTGGCCCCGAAATAGACCGCGCGCGCTATCGCAACCGTCTGCCGCTCGCCTCCCGAAAGGGTGCCCACGGCCTGATCGGGCGAGCGCAGGTTGATCCCCATCTTCTTCATCTCGGCCATCGTCGTGGAATTGGCCTTGTCGAAATCGATGAACAGACCCTTCTTCGGCTCCCGCCCCATCCAGAAATTGCGCGTGACGCTCATCAGCGGGATCATCGCAAGGTCTTGATAAACCGTCGCAATCCCCGCCTCCATCGCGTCGCGCGGGGACGAGAAATTCATCTCGCGCCCTTCGAACAAGATCTTGCCCGACGTCGGTTTATGCACCCCCGACATCGTCTTGATGAAGGTCGATTTCCCCGCGCCATTGTCGCCCAGAAGGCAGTGGCATTCCCCCGCCTTCACGTCGAACGACACCCCGTTGAGCGCGATCACCGGCCCGAAATGCTTGGTGATCTCTTCCATATGAACCAACACATCCGACATGGTTAACGCTCCCCCGTGATGATGCGGCGGATGTAGGTGTTCAGGATCACCGCGAACAACAAGATCACGCCCAGAAACACCCGGAACAGGCTCGATTCCACATCCGCGAAGAACAGCCCCTGCTGCACCACGCCGAAGATCAACGCCCCCAGCGCCGCCCCCACGACCGAGCCGTAGCCCCCCGTCAGAAGCGCGCCGCCGATGACCACCGCGATGATCGCCTCGAATTCCTTAAGGATGCCCCGGTCCGCCGCCGCCGAGCCGAACTCGAACACCTGGCAGCATGCGAAAACCGTCGAACAAAACGCCGTCGTCATGAACATGCAGATCTTCACCCGGTCCACCGGCACGCCCACATAACGCGCCGCCTGCGCGTCACCGCCGGCCGCGAAGATCCAGTTGCCGAACCGCGTCCGCGTCAGGATCAGATGCCCGATCACCACCAGCACCAACGCCCAGATGATCAGCATCGGGATGCCGCTGATGACCGGCTCGCCCTCGCGGTTGCCGCGCGTGAACGTGTCGACCCAGCCGATGTCGGCCAGCCACACGAACAGCCATCCCATGATGTCCGTGGCAAAGATCGACGCCAGCCAATCCCCCTCCGCCGCCTCCTCGATGCCGCCGATGATCGTCCGGCTTTCCACCGTCTGCGGGATGAAGATCGTGAAGCCGCGCAAGATGAACAAAAACGCCAGCGTCACGATGAAACTCGGCAATCCCGTGCGCACCACGATCAAGCCATTCAGCGCCCCGATCGAGATGCAGATCGCAAACGTGATCAGGATCGCCATCCACATCGGAAAGCCCCAGACCACGCCGAACATCGCAATCGAAATGCCCGCGAACCCGATCATCGAGCCCACCGAAAGATCGAATTCACCGGCCACCATCAACATACACGCGCCCACCGCGATGATCATGAATTGCGCCGATACGACCGACCAGTTCATGATGCCCTGCGCGTTGAACATGCCGCTGTCGCCCGCGAGAATTCCGAAAAATACGAACACCGCGATGGTGCCCACGATCCCGCCCAATTCGGGCCGGATCAACCATGACCGCAGCCCTCCGATTTCCTTGACCCGTTCGTCCGTGCCCCCCGCGGCACCCTCTGCCTCAGCCATGTCCCGTCTCTCCATGTCGTCATGCGTGTCGAAAAAGATGTCGCCGGATTGAAAAAGGGCAGGCCGCGTCGCCGCCGCCTGCCCCGTTTGCCCGTGAGCTCAGGTCAGCCGCGCCTTAGCGGAATTCGCCCGCCAGGGCTTCGACCATCTCAAGCCCATCGGCGGTGATGAAACCGGGGCCGGAGTTGATGTTGTTGCCCGGCAGCACGCCGTAACGGTGATAATTGGTCAGAACGACAACCGGCAGATACGCCTGTAAGAACGGCTGTTGGTCGATGCCCCATTCGATCACACCGTCGCGGATGCCCTGCACGATGTTCTCGCCCAGATCGAAAGTCCCGAAATAGATGTCGCCCGCAAGCCCCATCTCTTCCAGCGCCAGGATCGTCGGATCCGCACTGGTCGGCCCCAGCGTCAGGATACCGTCGGTTTCGGGGTTCGCGTTTAGATACGCCATGACCCGGTTCTGGATCTCCGCCGGGTCCTGGCCCGCGTCGATCATGCTCTCGCCCAGCTCGACGCCAAGCCCATCGGCAAAGCCCTGGCACCGCTCGGCCACAACCGGGTTCGAGATCACGTGGTTCACGCAAAGAAAGCTCGTGACGCCATCACGCGCCGCGCGCTGACCGGCGGCCAGGCCCGCGTCGTATTCCGGCTGGCCGACATACATCAACGCGCCCACTTCGGCGGCCTGCTCGGGCGTGCCGGAGTTCATGATGATCACGTCGATGCCCGCATCCACGGCCGCAGAGATCGAGTCGCTCAAAACCGTCGGATCGGCCAGTGTCGTGATGATGCCGTCCGGCCCACTTGCTGCGGCCTGCTCGATGATGCGCGCCATATCGGCGATGTCGCCGGTCGGCGGGTTGCGGTACTCGACCTCGACACCCATCTGCTCGCCCGCAAGGCTCAACGCGTTGCGGATCGTGTTCCACCAGCTGTCGCTATCGGGCGCGTGGCTGACCAGAATGTAACGCTCGCCGCCCTGATGGCCGTCGGCAATGGCTGCGAACGGCGTGGCGGCAACCAACGCGGCTGCGGCAACCGTCTTCAGAAATCTATTCATGATGTCCTCCCAATATTCATGGGGCGGGTCGCTCGCGCCCACCTTGGAAAAAACGTAGCGACGATTCAGATTCGTTGCAACCGGTTGCAAAATGCGATTTACGTCTCGTTAGCAAACCGGCCCTAACGGGCTGCAATTCCTTGCAAATGAAAGCAATAGGATGGGTGTGACCCTCAAGGACGTGGCCGAAAAAGCCGGGGTTTCGACCTCCGCCGTCTCGCGCACCTTCACCGAAGGCGCCTCCGTGTCGTCCAAGACCCGCGCCAAGGTCGAACGTGCCGCCGATGCGCTCGGATATTCGCCCAACGCGCTCGCCTCCAGCCTCACGACCGGGCGCACCAAGCTCATCGGCCTGGTCTCCAACAACTTCCACAACCCGCTTTTCCTCGAAGTCTTCGACCGCTTCACCCGTGGCTTGCAGGATCGCGGGTTGCGCCCGCTCCTCGTCAACCTGTCCACCGAGGAAACCGACCCCGACGCCTCCGTCCGTATGCTCCGGCAATATTCCGTGGACGGCGCCATCGTCGCTTCCTCCACCCTGCCGCCGTCGTTCGCCGAGGCCTATCGCGCCGCCGGCATTCCCGTCGTGAACTCCTTCGGCCGCTTCACCACCGCGCCGCAGGTCCATGTCGTGGGCATCGACAACGTCGCCTGCGGGCGCATGGCCGGCGAGGCGCTGATCGCGCGCGGCTACAGCCGCGTGGCCTTTCTCGGCGGGCCCGAAAATGCCACCTCAACCCAGGACCGCGCGCTCGGGTTCATGGCCGCAATGCGCGAACATCCCGACATCGACGTCTCCGTCAGCTACGCCTCCGCTTATTCCTTCGACGCGGGCCGGGTCGAGATGACCAAACGCCTGATGCAGGCCCCGGCTCAGGCGTATTTCTGCGGCGACGATGTTCTGTCCATCGGCGCGCTCTCCGCCGTGCAGGAGGCCGGGCTGCGCTGCCCCGAAGACATCGGCATCATCGGCCTGAACGACATGCAGATGTCGGGTTGGCAAAACATCAACCTGACCACCATCCGACAACCGGTGGCCGAAATCATTGGCGCCTCAATCGACCTGGTGGTCGACACGGTCGAAGATCCCAAGCGCCACCCCGAAACCCGGCTGTTCCCTTGCCGCGTGGTCGAGCGCGGAACCCTGCGCCCAGTGCCCTGACGCACCAAAATTGACGCAAGGACCAGAATTCGTGCGCGATTTGGTAGCTCTAAAAAAACTACAGAAAAACTACAGGAAAATTTACCCCTGCACGCGGAGCATCGGCGGCCGGGCATCGACCCATTTTCCACGCTCCCCGGCCGAGGCCACCGCCGCGTAAACCGCCGCCATCGACCGCAATCCATCCAATGCTGTTGGGTAATGACCACTGGACTCATTGCGGATCGCGGCGGCGAGGTCGACGTAGATATTCGCCACCGCCAGCGGGAAGCCTTCGGGATGCGCAATCGCCACCCGGCTCAACCGCTGCGCCTCATCGCTCAAGCCCGCTTCGCCCTTCTCCATGATCTGCGTCCGCCCGCCCACAGGCGTGTAATACACCTGGTTCGGCTGCTCACTGGCCCAGCGGAATCCTCCCGTTTCTCCAAATACTTGGATGTCGAACCCATGCTGCCGACCGATCGCGACAGAGCTTGTCCAAAGCCGCCCGACCGCGCCACCGTCCATGCGAAAGTTCACCATCGCATCGTCTTCGAGAGCCCGGCTGTCGATGGTCGAGGCGAAATCCGCGCTCAATTCCGTGACCTCCTGACCGGAGATGAAACTGGCCATATGAAGTGCATGAATGCCGCAATCCGCGAACTGCCCGGAGACCCCTGCCATCGCCGGATCATAGCGCCAGCGCACCCGTGGATTGTCCGCGTCCCCCGCATCACCATGGTGGCCATGCGAGAAATTCGTCACCACAAGCCGGATTTTCCCGATATGCCCGTTACTTACGAGGTGCTTCATCTCCCGCACCATCGGATAGGCCGAGTAGCAATAATTGACCGCGCAGATCTTGCCAGACGCCTCCGCGATCTTCACGATCTCCTCGCCTTCTTCCACGCTCATCGTCATTGGCTTTTCACATAAGACATTGAAACCGCTTTCTAAAAATGCCTTGGCGATCTCGAAGTGCGTGGCATTCGGCGTGGCTACCGTCACCAAATCCACCCGATCCTCACGGTCCTTTTCGCCCGCCAACATCTCGCGCCAATCGCCATAGGCCCGGTCCGCGGCGACCCCAAGTCGCTGTGCATAGGTCCTGCCCGCCACGGCGTCGTGATCCAAAGCCCCGGCAGACAACACAAAATTGCCATCCGCCTGCGCTCCCAACCGATGCGCCGGCCCGATTTGAGAGCCCTCACCGCCCCCGATCATACCCCAATTCAACATTGCCATGGCCCGCACCTCCCTCCCTTAAAAGCCAATATTTTCCAAATATTTGCGGTTCGCCACCGCATCGTCCACGGGCCGCACGTCAAGCGTCGGGTCGCAATCCTGCTCCACCGTGCACCAGCCTTCGAACCCGTGATCCAGCAAAACCTTGCGCACGGCCTCGAACCGCACGTCCCCTTGACCAAGATTGCAGAAAATCCCCTGGCCACAGGCCTCATAGAACCCTGTCCCTTTTGCGATGACATCCGCTTTAACGACGGGATCAATGTCTTTGAAATGCATGTAGGAAATCCGATCCATGTTGCGCGCCATGAAGGCCACGGGATCAAATCCGGCATAGGAATGGTGCCCGGTGTCAAAGCAGATCTTAAGAATATCTTCGGAAACTTCTGATAGAAGGCGGTCAAGCTCGGGCTCGAAATCCAGGAACCCGGCCGCATGGGCATGAATGCCCACGGTCAGGCCATATTCTTCCGACCCCATTCGCGCGATCTGCGCGATCCGGTCGCGATACGCCGTCCATTCGGAGGCGCGCATTTGCTCGGCGGCGTCCGCGCGGCCCGCTGTGGGGGCACGGCGTGGTGAAATGGAGTCGATCAATACCAAGTGTTGCGCGCCATGTGCGACCAAAGCCTTGCAGGTCCGCACGGCACCGTCGAGGACATCGTCCCAAGCCTCAGGGTCGTGGAACGGGCGAAACACAACTCCGCCGATCAGGTGCAACTCATGCTCAGCCAACGCCTCGCCCAGTTCCACCGGATCTTCCGGCATGAAGCCCACCGGCCCCAGCTCGATCCCCGTATACCCCGCCGCAGCGCAGTCTTTCAAAACGCTGCGCCAGGCCGGATTGCGCGGATCGCCCGCGAATTCCACACCCCAGGAACAGGGTGCATTTCCGATACGGATAGTCATGATTTTCCTCTTCAATTCTGAGGGATAGAGACCCAGCCACCAGTTTCGGCAGCGATGAAGGCGGTGTCGATGACGCAAGCCACATCCAGCCCATCTCTGAACGTCGGCCATACGGCCTCCCCATTTTCGATGGCCTGAAGAAAGTCGCGCGCCTCGATGATGATCTGATCCTGATACCCCGTGCCATGCCCCGGACCCTGACAAAACGGCAGGTAATCCGGATGCTCCGGCCCGGTCAGGATTTTCACGAACCCCCGCGTCGCTTCAGGCCCTTCCGCGCAATAGAGATGGACCGCATTCTGATCCTCCTGATCGAACCGGATGGATCCCTTTGTGCCGTGTATTTCATAGGCATAGCCCATTTTTCGCCCAGTCGCCACGCGGCTGAAATAGAGGTGCCCCATGGCCCCGCCCGCAAACTCAACCATCAGCTGAGCATGGTCATCATTGTCGACCTCGCCGCCCGAGCGCTGGCCATGGACTGTCTCGATCCGGGCTGAAACCTCCGCAATCGGGCCCACCAAAGCCAACGCGCAATTGATCATGTGCGGCGCAAGATCACCCATGCAGCCATTCGCCCGCCCCTGCGTGCGCCAAGTCACGGGCAAGTTCGGATCAGCCAGAAAGTCTTCGGTATGCTCGCCGCGAAACCACGTCACATCGCCAATGGCACCCTCCGCCAGCAGCTGTCGCACAAACTGCGTCGCAGGCGTGCGGACGTAGTTGAACCCGATCATGTTCACCAACCCGCTGGCCTCTGCCGCCGCAACCATCGCGCGCGCGTCTTCGATTGATGCCCCCAGTGGCTTCTCACAAAAAACCGGCTTCCCAGCCGCAAAGGCCGCCTCGGCAATGGCGCGATGCGTCGTCTGCGGGGACGCGATCACAATGGCTTCAACGGCCGGATCGGCCAGCAGTTTGCGCCAATCGCCCGTCGCGCGCGCAAAGCCGTAAGCCGCGCGGTGGCGTTCTGCCGATTGGTCGGACGCCGCCGCAATCATCTCAAGCCGAGGGCGCAGGCCTGTGTTGAACACCGCCCCGACCGAGGCCATAGCCACAGCGTGGGCCTTGCCCATGTAGCCACCGCCGATCAGGCCGATCCCGATCTCCGCCATGTTGCCCTCTCGCTGATCCTAGTTGCAACCGGTTGCAAAACACGTATCCTGATGGCCTAAGCGGCGCAATAGCCATCGACCGGACCAAAGCCGGCAGCGCCTGGACATGGGGAGAGATCATGACCGCTCAAGGCCAGACCATTCGGTTGACCGTTGCCCAAGCCATCGTACGCTATCTGATGAACCAGTTCATCGAGATTGACGGTGTCGAGACGCGGATTTGCGGCGGTGGTTTCGGGATATTTGGCCATGGCAATGTGCCCTGCCTCGGCGAGGCCCTGTTTCCGGTTCAAGATGAAATGCCGCTTTATCGTGGCCAAAACGAACAAAGCATGGGCTTCGCGGCGGCGGCCTATGCGAAATATCACCTGCGCAAGCGATTCATGTTTTGCACCGCGTCTGCGGGGCCAGGCACCGCGAACCTTCTGACAGCGTCGGCGCTCGCCCATGCCAACCGTTTGCCGATTTTGATGTTGTGCGGGGATACGTTTCTGACCCGCTTGCCGGATCCGGTGTTGCAGCAGTTGGAGCATTTCGGCAATCCAACGCTTGGCCTGAACGATGCATTCAAGGCCGTGACGCGTTATTGGGATCGCATCACACATCCCGCGCAGGTGATCCAATCGCTTCCGGCCGCGCTCAACACAATGCTCGATCCGGCGGATTGCGGCCCTGCCTTCCTTGGCTTGCCGCAAGATTTGCAGGGGTGGTCGTACGATTATCCAGTGTCGTTTTTCGACCGGCGCGTGCACCGCATTCGGCGGCAGGCCGCGGATGCAGCAGAGATCGCAGAGGCCATGGCCCTTCTGGCACAGGCAAAACGTCCGATGATTATCGCGGGCGGCGGCGTCCAGTATTCGGGCGCGGTGGCCGCGTTGACGACATTTGCCGAGACGCATGCGATCCCGGTTGTGGAAACCATCGCAGGGCGCGCGAACATGGTGGCCGAACACGCGCTGAACATCGGGCCGGTGGGCGTGACCGGATCGAACTCGGCCAACACGATCGCCGCAGAGGCCGACGTAATCCTGGCGGTTGGCACACGGTTGCAGGATTTCACAACCGGCTCTTGGACCGCCTTCGCCAAGGACGCGCAGATCATCGGGATGAACGTTGGCCGCCACGATGCGACGAAACATTTGTCGCGACCCGTGATCGGGGATGCGCGGGAGAGCCTTCGCGCCCTTAGTCAGGCGCTGGACGAGTATCGCGCACCGATCGCTTGGACCGAACATGCAAAGGCCGAGCGGGCGACATGGGACAGCTACGTTGCCGATAACGTCGCCCATGGCAACAGACCGAATTCATACGCTCAGGCCATCGGCGTTGTGAACGACCTTTGCGACACGCGCGACCGGATTGTGACGGCCGCCGGAGGCTTGCCCGCGGAAGTCACGGCCAATTGGCGCACGCGCGACATCGGCACGGTCGACGTAGAGTTCGGATTCAGCTGCATGGGGTATGAAATCGCCGGAGGCTGGGGTGCACGCATTGCACAAACCGAACGTGAGTCCACAGCCGATACAATCGTTTTTGCCGGAGACGGTAGTTATCTATTGATGAATTCAGACATCTATTCAAGTGTCCTGACCCAGAAGAAACTGATCATCCTTGTGCTCGACAATGGCGGCTTTGCGGTGATCAACAAGCTGCAAAACAACACCGGCAACGAGAGTTTCAACAACCTGATAAAGGACTGCCCAACCGTACCAGACCCCTTTGCCGTCGATTTCGAAGCCCATGCGCGGTCGATGGGCGCGGATGCCGTTACGGTAGCAAATCCCACGGAATTGGGCGAGGCATTCAAACGCGCAAAGGCCTCCGACAAGACAAGTGTGATCGTCATGAAGGTCGATGCGTACGAAGGCTGGACGAATGAGGGCCACACCTGGTGGGAGGTCGGAACCGCAGAGGTTTCAGAGAACGCAAACGTCCGCGAAAAACACGCGGAATGGGAAGCCGAGCGCGTTAAGCAGCGGCAGGGCATGTGATGGGCAACCGCGTGATCGACGGGATCCGGAAGGGACGTTTCGTGGTGATCGGGCGCGTTGGCATGGACTTGTCGCCCGTCGATCGCGCGCGGACCGAAGACGCAACGCAGATGAATGTTGCGATGGGCGGGTCGAGTGCGAACATCGCCGCGGGGCTTGTGAAGCTCGGGCTCAAGGCTGATCTCGTGACCTGCGTATCCGACGATGCAGTCGGGCGTTATTGCGTGAACCAACTCGACGCTTACGGCGTTGGCCGCACCCACGTGCGCACGATCCGGGGCGAGGAACGCACGTCGCTTGCGGTTTACGAGACCCGGGTGGAAGACCATCAATCGGTGATCTATCGCAACAATGCCGCGGATTTCCAGATGTCGCGTGCAGATGTCGAGGCCGTGGACTACGGCATGTTTTCGGCGTTGATCACTGCAGGCACGGTGTTTGCAGCCGAGCCCTCCCGGAGCGCGGCATTTCGGGCGTTCGAACTGGCTCGCGCGGCGGGTCTTCCGATCATCTTCGACGTGGATTACCGCCCCTATTCCTGGCCCTCCGCGGAGGTTGCCGCCGATGTCCTGTCCCGTGCGGGGGCCAAGTCGGACGTGATCGTCGGCAATGACGAGGAATTCGGGTTCATGGCGGGCGATCTCGACAAGGGCCTGGCCAAGGCACGCACGCTGGCGCAGACAACAGCGGCCATCGTGGTTTACAAAATGGGAGCTGATGGCGCGGTGACTTTCGCGGATGGTGCAGAAATCAGAACCGGTATCTACCCCGCCGACGCGGTGAAACCGACCGGCGCCGGGGATAGCTTCATGGCCGGGTTGATGGCCGGGCTCGCGGACGGGCGCAGACTGAAGGACGCGGTGCTGCGCGGCTCTGCCTGTGCGTCGATGGTGGTGGCGCGGTCCGGATGCGCGCCCGCCATGCCAGACACCGCCGCTTTGAACGCCTTCTTGGCCGATCACCCCGGCCCGACAGCTGCCTGAAAAGGAACGCAGGATGCACATCGCCCCGCATGACAACAAGAACAAGGCCATCGTGGATGTGGACGACGCGCATGTGCCGCTGACATATTTCAACATTGTAAAACTGAAAGCTGGCGAACATTTCGCCTACAAGCTTGATGGCTACGAGACCTGCATTGTGCCCGCGACCGGAACGGTGGATGTCGAGGTGGATGGCACGGCGTTCGACCAGATCGGCAATCGGGGTAAGGACGTCTGGGACGGGGACCCGGAGGGTGTGTACGTGCCAACGGCAACGGGCGCGCGCATCACCGCGCAGACCGATACCGAAACCTTCATCGCAGGCGCTAAATTCGCTGAAACGCTAAGCCCGTTCGCTGTGCGTGCAGATGATCTGGACCTTGTGCAATATGGCAGCGATGACACGAAGACGCATCGCAAAATCAAGCATATTCTTGGCGCGAACCACCATGACCGGGTTGGGCGCCTGCTGGTCTCTGAATTGTTCACGGTGGGCGCCGGAGGGTGGTCGGGGTTCCCGTCACATAAGCACGACACCGACCAGCTTCCTGATGAAACCCGCCACGACGAATGCTACAACTTCCGTTTCAAGCCAAACTACGGCTCGGGCCTGCAGATGCTGCAGCGCGAGGATAATAAGCCCGGCGACGCCTATCACATCATGGACGGATCCACGGTTCTGATCGACAAGGGCTATCATCCCTGCTGTGCCTTGCCGGGGTATGAAATGTACTATTTCACGATCTTGGGCGGATTGTCCCAACGGAGTCTGAAGCAATACTTCCAACCCACCCACGCCGAGCAATTGCATACGATCCCTGGCATCATGGACATGGTGGCCAAGTTCAAATGACGCTGGCCACCTTGCACGACGTCTTAAAGCCCGCCTTGATCGGGGGCTACGCGGTTCCGGGGCTGGTTTGCCTGGGATGGGAGGACATGCGAGCCTATGCGATGGCCGCGCAGGCGGAGCGCGCGCCGGTGATCCTGCAGGCGGGGCCGTCCTGTCGCGAGCACACGCCCTTGCCGGTGCTTGCCAAGATGTTCCGGGTTTTGGCGAGCGAGGTCGACGTCCCCGTAGTGGCGCATCTGGATCACGGCTACACGATAGACGAATGCGAAGAGGCGCTTGCGGCGGGGTTCACCTCGTTGATGTTCGACGGCTCTCGCCTGCGGCTGAAAGACAACATCGCCCAAACACGCGCGGTTGTGAAACTGGCCCATTCCGCCGGCATTTCCGCCGAGGGCGAGATCGGCTTTGTCGGCTATTCCGGCGGAGAGGACAGCGCAGGAACCGACCCCGAAGAAGCCGCTTGTTTCGCGACGGAGACGGGCGTGGATGCGATGGCGATCAGCGTCGGCAACGTGCATCTGCAACAAAATCACGAGGGCGGTCTGGATGAGGCGCGCATTCGCGCCATAGAGGCCGCAACTGACGTGCCGTTGGTTGTTCATGGCGGATCAGGCGTACCGCATGCGCAAAGGCTGGCTTTGGCCGCAGAATCGGCGATCTGCAAATTCAACATCGGGACCGAGCTGCGCATGGCGTTTGGCGCGGCCTTGCGCAGTGCGGTCAACGCGGATGCTGACCGGTTTGACCGCGTGCAGATCCTCAAAGACACACATGACCCGGTGATGGAGGCGGCGCGGTTGGCGATCCGGTCCACCGGCGCTTCGGGAAGGGCATGCGCATGATCAGAATTGGCTTGCTGGGATGCGGACGCATCGGACAGGTCCATGCCCGCACGCTGAAGGGGATCAACATCGCCCGCATCGTGGCGGTCGCGGACGCGATACCGAAGGCTGCACAGGCCATGGCCGATGCCACCGGCGCGGAGCTGCGCGAAACCGACGCGATCCTGAGCGCGGATGATATCGACGCGGTAGTGATCGGCACGCCCACCATCACCCATTTCGCGCAGATCGAGGCCGCCACGCAGGCGTCCAAAGCGATTTTCTGCGAGAAGCCGGTGGACATGTCCGTCGACAATATCCGCACGCTGATGGCCGGGATCGAGGCGGCTGGCGTGCCGTTTTTTACCGCCTTCAACCGGCGTTTCGATCCGAACTTCGCCGCCCTGCAGGCGCGATTAGGGGCCGGTGAGATCGGCGCGGTCGAATTGATCCAGATCACCTCACGCGATCCGTCGCCGCCGCCGATCGACTACATCAAGACCTCCGGCGGTCTGTTTCGGGACATGATGATCCACGATTTTGACATGGCACGGTTCTTGATGGGCGAGGAATTCACCACGCTGCATGCTGTGGGATCAAGCCTGGTGGACCCGGAGATTGGCGAGGCGGGCGACGTCGATACAGCGGCGGTGACGCTGACCACGGCATCGGGGCGCATCTGCCTAATCTCGAATTCGCGGCGGGCGGCCTATGGCTACGATCAGCGGATCGAAGTGCACGGCGAACGCGGTATGCTGCGGGCGGAGAACATCTTGGAGACCTCAGTGGAAAGCGCCACGGCGGAGGGGTTCAAACGCTCGCCCACGTTGCATTTTTTCCTTGAGCGCTATGAGGCGGCCTATGCAGCCGAGATGAAGGCCTTCATCGCGGCGATCGCGGCGGGGGAGACGCCAACCCCGTCGATCCGCGACGGGTTGCAAGCGCAGATCCTGGCCGATGCAGCGACACAATCGTGTCAGACCGGGCAGCCAGTGGCGCTTTAATCGGCCTCGCCGTCGGGCGGCTCCTTCGGGAAGGCGAAAATCAGGTGGTAGGCGAGAAAACCGCCGACCCCCGCGAACAGGTAGGCCCAGATGCTGTTGCCTTGGCTCATCTCGAACGTGGCCCATGCAAAACACACGATGACAATGAGATAGCGCCGCCACGCGGGTTTGTAGAATGGATGCGTGGGGTCTATGAGTTTCATGGTTCAGATCACAGCCTCAAACAGGGCGCGCAAGTTGGGCTCGGTCAATTCGACCGGGTTCCCAGCGCAGGACGGGTCGCGCAACGCACCGGCGATCAGGTCGTCCATAGCGTCCGCCGAAACACCCAGTTCGGATAGGCGGCGCGGGATGCCGAGGCTGTCGTTGAAACTTTGTACGAAGGCACAGAACCCGTCGAAGCCCCCAACCATCCCAAGGTAGCCAGCAGCCCGGTCAAAACGGTCGCGGATTGCGGGCGCATTAAGCGAAAGAACCGCGGGCATGCAGACGGCATTGGTTGTGCCATGGTGCGTGCCAAAGATCGCGCCGACAGGGTGGCTCAGAGCGTGGATCGCGCCGAGCCCCTTTTGGAACGCGGTGGCGCCCATGGCGGCGGCACTCATCATCTGCGCACGCGCCTCGATATCCGCGCCATTGGAATAGGCGCGCGGCAGGTTGTTGATCACCAACCGCATCCCTTCCAGCGCGATGCCCTGGCTCATCGGGTGGTAGTGCGGGCTGGAAAACGCCTCGACGCAATGGGCGAACGCGTCAAGGCCGGTGCCCGCCGTGATCGCAGGCGGCATGCCGACGGTCAGTTCGGGGTCGCAGATCACCACCGATGGAAGGACCTTCGGGTGGAAGATGATCTTCTTCTCATGGGTCTGACTGTCGGTCAGAACCGAAGCGCGCCCGACCTCTGACCCGGTCCCGGCGGTGGTCGGTACGGCCACGATGGGGGCGATGGCATCGGCATCCGCGCGCGTCCACCAATCGCCGATATCCTCGAAATCCCACACGGGCCGGACCTGCCCCGCCATGAAGGCGACCATCTTGCCAAGATCGAGGCCCGAGCCACCGCCAAAGGCGATCACCCCATCGTGGTCGCCGGAGCGGTAGGCCGCGACCCCAGCGGCGAGGTTGAGTTCGTTCGGGTTCGGATCGACATCTGCAAAAACCGCCCGGCCAAGCCCTGCGGCCTCCAGCACATCGAGCGCCTGCGTAGTGATCGGCAGGCTCGCCAAGCCACGATCCGTTACCAGCAAAGGCCGTTTGATCCCGGCTTCTGCGCAGGTATTGGCCAGCTCAGCGATGCGTCCCGCACCAAACCGGATAGCGGTGGGATAGGACCAGTTTCCTTGAAAATTCATGCCTTCTCAAAGCCTCGCTTGATCTCGTAATCGGTGACGGCGCGCACGAAGTCCTCGATCTCCCATTCCGCTGCACGGGCATAATGGGTGATCACGTCCGCGCCCATCGCGTTGCGCAGCATATCCGAACCGAGCAGCGCATCTCGCGCCTCGCGAAGGGTGCGCGGGATTTCTGCCGCGTCTTTATCCCCGTAGGCATCGCCGTTGAACGCCTCAGGCAGCAAGAGCCCCTCTTCGATCCCAGCAAGGCCTGCAGCCAGCATCGCTGAGAGGCCAAGATACGGGTTCATATCGGCGCCCGGAATGCGGCATTCGACGCGCACTCCCTTTGTTCCGTCACCGACCAGGCGGAACGCGGCGGTGCGGTTGTCGACGGACCAGACCAGACGCGTCGGCGCGAAGGTGCCGGGCGCGAACCGCTTGTAGCTGTTGATGTAGGGGGCCAGGAAATACGTCGCCTCACCCGCATATTTCAGGAGACCGGCCATGTAGCTGTCCATCAAGGCGGATTTGCCAAGCGGGTGGGCGGGATCGTGGAAAGCGTTGGCTCCATCTCGGAACAGCGATTGATGGATATGCGCCGCAGAGCCAACCGTATCAGCGCTTAGTTTGGGCAGGAACGTGGCCGCAAACCCCTGTTGATGCGCGATTTCCTTGACCGCGTGCTTGGCCAACGTGTGATGATCGGCGCAAGCCAGCGCGTCGGCGTAGCGGATGTTGAGCTCTTCCTGGCCCGCCTCGGCCTCGCCTTTCGTGCCCTCCACCGGCACCCCCATGGCGCGCAGATGATTGCGGATCGGGCGCATCACCGGCTCTTCCTTGGAGGTCTGGAAGATATTGTAATCCTCGTTGTAATGGCTGATCGGTTTGAGGTCGCGAAAGCCGCCATCCGCAATCTGATCATGGGTGCCGTGGAACAGGAAAAACTCCAGCTCCGTCGCCATGACCGGGCTTAGGCCCATCGCCTGCGCGCGCGCGATCTGCTGTTTCAGCATCTCACGCGGAGCGTGGGGTACGGGCGCGTGCGTGTGATGGTCCACCACGTCGCACAGAACCATCGCCGTTCCCTCAAGCCACGGAACCGGTCGCAAGGTGCCAAGGTCCGGCCGCAGGATGTAGTCTCCGTACCCCTTTTCCCACGACGACGACGCGTAGCCATCGGGTGTGGCCATCGCGAGGTCGGTGGCGAGCAGGTAGGTGCAGCAATGGGTTTCCCCTTCGGCAATGTCGAGAAACGCCTCGGCATGGTAACGTTTGCCCATCAATCGGCCCTGCATGTCCACAAGGCAGACCAGCACCGTATCCACCGCGCCTGAGCGGATCTGCGCCTGCAGCGCCTCATAGGTCAGTGTCATGATCGCGTCCCCCGTTTTGCCTCACTCTGCCAAGGATGCCCCGGTTAGGCGAGGGTGGAATTGACCTCTGCGATGACGTCGGCAGCCATCATCACATGATCGCGGGTCGTGTCGAATTGGCCGACCTGAAACCGGATCACCTTGCGGCCTTCGTGCAAGCCCTGCGTCAGGTAGATCCGTCCGTCATCATTGAGTGCATCGACAAGGCGTTGCTGCCGCGCGTCATCGCCGGGACAGCGAAAGGAAAACAGGCTCAGGATCGGCTCGCTCACGATCTCGAAGCCGTCCATCGCCCGGATCGCATCGCAAATCTCCTCCGCCCAGGCGACATGGTTGCGGATCCGCGCGCGCAATCCGTCGAGCCCATAGGCACGGATCAGGAACCAGAGTTTCAGCGCCCGGAACCGTCGGCCAAGCGGGATCGTCCATTCCGAATAATTGGTCACGGGGCTGCCGGATGTCTTGAGGTATTCCGGTTCGATCTTGAGGGTATTCAATTGCGCCTGCGGGTTACGCAGGAACTGGACCGAGCAATCAAATTGAGCGCCCATCCATTTGTGCGGGTTGAACACGATGCTCTCGAAACCCGCCACCCCGGGCCAGAAGCGCGCGTGATATTCGGGGCATATCATCGCTGCCCCGGCCCATGCGGCGTCGAGGTGGGTGTAAAGCCCTTCCCGTTCGGCGATGTCCGCGACAGGCTCCAAATCATCGCACGCCCCAATGCCGGTCGCTCCCGTGACCGCGATGATCCCGGCGGGCACATGGCCTGCAGCGCGGTCGGCGGCGATGGCGGCCTCGAGCGCCTGCGCGTCCATGGCGTAGTGTGCGCCTCGCGTGGGCAGTTTCACCAGATTGTCCTGCCCGATCCCCGCGACCCAACAGGCGCGGTCGATCGAGGAATGCACCTGATCCGAGCAGTAGATGCGCAGGTTGCCCTTGGCGTTCAGGCCCTCCCGGTTGCCGGTAAACCCGGTCGCCCGCTCGCGCATCGTCAAGACCGCCGATAACGTGGCAGAGGACGCGCTGTCCTGGATCACGCCGGTGAATGCGTCCGGCAGGTCCAAAGCCTGCCGCAGCCAATCGATCATCACGCCTTCGATTTCCGTCGCCGCCGGAGAGGTCTGCCACAGCATGCATTGCGCGGCGATGGTGGTCACAAGAAACTCCGCCAACATCGACGGAGGGGCCGCGTTCGCGGGGAAATAAGCAAAAAAGCGCGGGTGCTGCCAATGGGTGATGCCCGGCATGGCAATGCGTTCGAAATCATCAAGGATGCGCGCCATGCCTTCCGGCGCGTCGGGCGGTGCCTTTGGCAATTGCGAGGCGATGTCACCGGGGCGCGTCTGAGCGCGTACAGGACGCTCGGCGAGCGTCTTGTGATACTCGGCCGCCCATTGGCTTATCTTAGTGCCCCATTCGGCGAATTCGTCCCAATCCATCGCAGCCCCCGACGTCCGTAGTTTGACGGACGGTATGGGCGGAGGACGGCGTTGTCGATGGCGGTTAATCGAGCGCCCGCCCGGCCCGCCAGACGCCCTGAATTTCGGTCAAATCGCTGGTCAGATGGATCATATCCGCCGAAGCGCAGGGCCTGATCCGGCCCGGTGACTGGGGCAACAAGTCTCCGGGGATGGAGGTCGCCATGGCGAGGCTCTGCTCTAGCGGCGCCGCTTTCCAGTCCACAATGTTGCGCACCGCGGTCAGCAAGTCGAGGTCTGCCCCCGCGAGCGTGCCATCCTCAAGTGTCAGACGGTTATCCTGCCGCTGGATCGTGCGGTCATTGAGCGTGAAGGAAGTAACATCGGTGCCCGCAACAGCCATGGCATCGGACACGAGAAACACCTGCCCAGGGCCGCTTTTCGCAGCGAGCGCCGCGCGCACGTTTGCGGGGTGAACATGGACGCCGTCTGCGATCAGCCCCGCGGAGACGGCCCCGCTGGCAAATGCTGCGCCGACGAGGCCGGGTTCGCGGCTGCCCAACTGGCTCATTGCGTTAAAGAGATGCGTGACCATCGACGCACCCGCGGCGATTGCCGCCTGACCGTCCGCAAAACTGGCGTTGGAATGGCCCAGTGAAACGCGAACGCCCGCCTCAACAAGAGCCGCGATCTGGGCCTTCGTGACAGCCTCGGGCGCAAGGGTCAGCATCAGGTATGGCAGACACTGCGCGGCCTCCTGATAAAGCGCCAGATCCGCGTCTGACATGGGCCGGATCAGGGCCGCGCTATGGGCCCCTTTCTTGGCCGGGTCCAGATGCGGTCCTTCCAGATGCAGGCCCACGACGCCAGGCACGCCGCCTGTTTCAACCGCCTCAATCGCGGCACGT
The DNA here is from genome assembly GCF_037543845.1 of Gymnodinialimonas ulvae. Classification (NCBI taxonomy): domain Bacteria; kingdom Pseudomonadati; phylum Pseudomonadota; class Alphaproteobacteria; order Rhodobacterales; family Paracoccaceae; genus Gymnodinialimonas; species Gymnodinialimonas ulvae. The sequence continues at coordinate 86,672 of NZ_JBBIFX010000001.1, read as the reverse complement.
ATCTGCTCTGGCGTGTCGGTGATCAACGTGGGAAGGAACGACGTCACACCAAGCGACCCATGCGCCTGCGCCATTCTGCGAAGAGTAGTCGCGTTTGGCGCGTCGTTGAGCATCACGCCGCCGCCGCCGTTGACCTGCAGATCAATGAAACCGGGGCTGAGAAGGCCACCGTCCAGTTCCACTACATCGATCCCGGACGGCACATCGCGGGCATCGACAATCCCGTCAACCAGACCGCCATCAACAACAACGGCATGGCTGTCAAAGACGCGCTCGCCATCGAATACGCGGGCTCCGGTATAGGCGCGGTGAGAGGCGGTCATGGGCAGGTCCATATCAGCGGCGACCCCGCAGGTGTCCAGCATCGCCCCGGACGAGGTCAAGGGCGAATGGCCCTTGCCTGCAGGGCCTTTCATCCGCCAAAACATTTGTGGGAGTGCAGGTATGAAAAGCAGTTTTCGTCAAACAGAGATCCTCGACATCGCCCGGCGCGAGGGCAAGGTGACGGTCGAAGGGCTGGCCGCGCATTTTGACGTGACGGTCCAGACCATCCGCCGCGACCTGAGCGATCTGGACGAGGCGCGCCACCTCAGCCGGGTGCATGGCGGCGCGGTATTGGCGTCCGGGACAACGAACCTGGCCTATGGCGAACGGCGCGCGTTTCTGGCCGAGGAGAAAGCCGCAATGGCACGGCTTTGTGCCGCGCAGATCCCCAATGATTGCTCGGTTTTCCTGAACATCGGCACCAGTACCGAGGCCGTCGCGGCCGAGCTTCTGACGCATAAGAACCTGCTTGTGGTGACCAACAACATGAACGTCGCGCATACCCTGGACCGCAACCCCGATTGCGAGGTCATCGTCACCGGCGGTACGTTGCGCCGCGGGGATGGTGGTTTGATCGGTGCGATGACGGTCGATGCGATCCGGCGGTTCAAGTTCGACTTTGCGGTGATGGGGTGCTCGGCGCTGGACCCGGACGGCGACGTGTTGGATTACGACATTCAGGAAGTCGGCGTTAGCCAGGCGATCATCGCGCAGACCCGCGCACCGATCCTGGTCGCGGACCATTCGAAATTCCAACGCAGTGCACCGGGGCGGATATGTTCGCTGGCCGACATGCACACATTTGTCACCGATCGCGTCCTTCCAGCACCGCTCGCAACTGCGTGCCGCACATGGCAAACGGAGGTTTTGCTGGCCGGATCAGCGACGAGCTAGGCGCGCAGCAATCTGAACTTGGGGTCATAGATCGTGGCGGGGATCACGGTGGCAGGTACCATCTCACCGCAGAGGTCCAGTTCAATGGCTGTACCCGCGTTCGACAGCTCCGGTTCGACGAAGGCGTAGGCGAGGTTCTTGCCGACACGATGCCCCCAATCCCCGGACGTGATCGTGCCCACGACCCTGCCATCGCGCATCAGGGACGCGCCGCCATGGGCCGGGGCCCGGTCGGTTGCGATCTCCAACGTGACCAACCGCTTGGTGGGGCCGTTTTCCCGCCGCTTCAGCAGGGCGTCACGCCCGACGAAATCGCCCTTGTCGAGCTTCACGAAGCGCGAAAGCCCGGTCTCGAACGGGTCGAATTCCGTCAGGATATCGGCCTTCCAATGCAGAAAGCCCTTTTCCATCCGCATGGAATCCACGGCGCGCGCCCCGAACAGCTTCAGACCATGGGACGACCCCGCCTCGCGCAAGGCAAGGTAAGCCGGGTAAAGCGAAGCATTTGGGACGTGGATTTCATAGGCCAGTTCGCCGGAAAAGCTGACCGCCATGATTGTTGCGGGGGCAAACCCGACAAAGGCCTCGCGCACGCTCAACCACGGGAAGGCCTGCGCCGACCAATCGCCGCGCGCGCAAGCGCTGAGCACGTCGCGCGCCTTTGGTCCAGCCAGCACGAGGATGGTCTGATCGTTGGTCAGGGATCGGATTTGCACATCTTCATCTGCCCCAGGATGCGACAAGAGCCAGTCCATATCGTGAAATTCCGCCGCGGCGGCAGACCCGTACCAGACCCGCTCGGGACCCCGATCACTGGCCGGAAGATTGGCAAAAGTCGCCTCGGTTTTCAGCATTCCGTGCGCATTCAGCAGATAACCAAGCCCGACCCGGCCTGCGCGTTTGGCCACAGTGCCGCAACACAGCCGATCAAGGAACGTATGGCGATCGGTGCCGGTGATCTCGAACCGGTTGAAGCCATTGACCTCACACAGGCCTACGTTGGTCTGGACATTGGCAACCTCGGCGGCGATCAGGTCAAAGGTCTCGTCGAAATCGAAACTCAGGGACGGGTGAAATTCGGGCGACGGCTTGATGTAATCGACCCTCTCCCAACCGTTCACCACGGTAAATTCAGCTCCCTCAGCGGCCAGCACCGGGGTGAGTGGCGTTGTCTTGGCCGGGCGACCGGCGGGGCGGTGCTCGTGCGGGAAATGGAAGCGGAATTCGTTCTGGTAATCTTCGATGGCCTTGAGCGCCGTCAACTCGACCGTCGCATGGCCGGTGAACCGGCGCGGGTCGATCACCCAAGTGTCGTAGCAGGCCTCGCCATGCACGATCTGCTGCGCCAGAAGCCAGCCATGCCCGCCGCCCTCGCCCACGCCCGCGCGCAGACCAATGATGCAAAACGCATTGCGCTTGCCCGGGATCGGGCCGACCAGCGGTGCCCCATCGATCGTGTAGGTGATCGGGCCGTTCACGATGCGTTTGATCCCAACCTCGGCCAGCGCAGGCATGCGTTCAAACGCGCCTTCCAACACGTCCATCACCCGGTCCAGATCGTCGGGGCAAAGATCGTTGGAAAACGCCGGGCTGATCCCGTCCATCCCCCAGGTCTTGCAATCCTGTTCATAGAATCCGACCAGCAAACCGCCCTTTTCCTGTCGCGAATAATAATCGCTGATCGGGCAGCGCAAAAGCGGCATCCGATGCCCGGCTTCGGCGATGGCGGGGATGTCCTCGGTAACGAAATACTGGTGTTCCATCGAGGCGACCGGGTGCTGCACACCCATCATCGTGCCCACCTCGTTCACCCGGTACCCGCAGGCGTTCACGACGATATCGGCATCGATGTCGCCCCTGTTGGTGTGCACGGTCCAGGTGTCGTCGCCATGCTGGGTCAGGGCGGTTACATCGGTGCTGCGATAGACCTCGGCGCCTGCCTTGCGGGCGTGAAACGCCAACGCCTGACAAAGCTGCGCGGGGTCAATATCGCCGTCCTCGCCATCCCAAAGCCCGCCCAGAAGGTTTTCGGTGGAGATCAACGGATGGCGGCGCGCGCATTCCTCGGCGTCGATCACCTCGAACTCCACACCCATCCCGCGTGCCATGGAGGAAAAATGCCGATACGCCTGCATCTGCGCTTCGGTATTGGCCAGACGAATGCCCCCGTCGCCGTGATGGTATCCAACCGGATAGTCGGGATCGTCGCGGAGTTTTTTGTAGAGCGCGATGGAATGGCTTTTGAGCCCCACCATCGTCTGGGTCATCCCGAAATTCGTCACCTGCGCCGCGGAATGCCACGTGGTGCCGGACGTAAGCTCATCGCGCTCGATCAGAACGACATCGGACCACCTCTCCTGCGTGAGGTGGTAGAGTGTGGAACATCCTGCGATGCCGCCGCCAATGACGGCAACCTTGGTGCGTGATTTCAATGGCCAAGTCCCTTAATCGACACGGTGTTGTTCCATCGTCAGGTCACCCGCTCGCCGCGTGCGATCATAGGTCCAATTCGATAAGATCACCGGCCAACTTAGCGCGGGATTGGCAGGTGATCATTGTCGTCTCGCGCTGCGCTTTCGACAGTACGAAATCGCGGTGCTCCACCTCACCGGAGACAAGGCCACACTTGCACACGCCGCAGATCCCATCGGAGCATTTCAGATCAACGTGAATGCCATGGACGCCGAGCATATCGGCCACGGTCTTATCCTCTGGTACCGTGAATTCCAGATCGGATTTCAGCAGCTTGACCCGAAAGGCGTGGTTTTCATACTCCGGCAGATCAGGCACGGAGAAATACTCCAGATGCCGATTGTCCTCGGGGAACTCCGCCGCCTCAGCCGCCTCCATCACGGCAGCCATGTAGGGCTCAGCTCCGCAGGCATAGACATGCGCGCCGTCTTGATATTGCACGATCCGAGCCAGATCGGCACGCGCGCCTTCTGACGAGACATGCAAGTGCACCCGGTCGCGCCAAACCACATCCGCAAGGACCTCCAGATACCCCATCACATCACGACTGCGGCCCGAATAATGCATCTCGAACGGCTTGCCTAAGGCGTAAAGGCGATGGGCCATTGCGATCATCGGGGTGATCCCGATCCCACCACCCATAAGGTAAGTCATCGTGGCGCCTTCATGGAGTGGAAAATGGTTGATGGGTTTGGAGATAAAGACCTTGCGGCCTTCACTAAAAATGCGATGCAGGAGGGCGGAGCCGCCACGACCATTCGCTTCGCGCAGCACGCCGATCTGGTATCTGGACCGGTCGGCGGGATCCCCGGACATCGAGTATTGCCGCAGGAATTCGGGTGCTACGACGATATCCAGATGTGCGCCCGCCTCCCAGGCCGGAAGATCAGAACCGTCGAGGCTGGCGAATTCGTAGACCGTGATATCATTCGCGGTCTGCCGGGCCTTGGTGATCTGAACACGCAACACCGGGCTTTCGTCGTAGCCGCGGGTCTTGTGAGCCGGGTCTTCGCCGCGGGCCAACCGGGCCTTGTAGGCGTCGGCAGTGATCATCTGCTGATAGGCTTCGATCCCGGCTTCGCGGTCCATATGGTAGGGATAAGGATAAGGGTGCGGGACAAGCGGCGCGGGATAGACGGCGAGCGTTTGATCCTCGTAGCGCAGGTCGAGATCCTTCTCCAGACCGCGCGCATTTACCGGCTTTTTCGTGGGACGATACCCGCCGTCTTCTTCAATCTGCAGATCCCACCACCACTTCTTGACCGGGTTAAGGTCGCCGCGGTTCATCAGGTCGTCCAACTTCGCCAACACGGGCGCGGTACCGGGCACATTCATCGCCGTCCAGCGAAACACCGCGTCGCCCAAGACCCCTTCAAGGTTCCATGGGCAGGTCTTCATGCAACGTCCACACATCGCGCCACCTTCGGTTGTGATCCGGTAAGTGGCGCATTTTTGACTATCGGATTTCCAGATCTCATAGCCGTTGAACATCAACTTCGGACCCGCCGTGATCGCACCCGATGGGCATTCGCGGGCACATTTCTTGCACGCCTCGCAAAAGCTCTGCAGCCCGAAATCGATGGGCTTGTCGTGGGCCAACGGAAGGTCGGTGGTGACAACGCCGGATTTCAGCCGTGGACCAAGGTAAGGGTTCAGGATCACCTCGCCGATCCGGCTGACCTCTCCGAGGCCGCTCAGCAAAAGCAGCGGCGGTTGCAGCACTTCACCATCTATCACGCTATGGGCCTTGGCCTTGTAACCGAGGTTGCGCAGCTGCCGCGCAATGACACCACCCAATAGCGAGAACCGCAAATAGGCGCGCATGCTTTGCGCCACGCTGATCCAATCGTCGCCGGATGCGCCCTCCATTGTCTCGAACCCCTGGTCGATGATCATGGAGATTGCATTGTCATGGGGCGGGTCGATGGGCGCGCCTGCGGCATCATGGGAATACCATGTCCAATCCGGGCAGCGGCTGAGGCCCACGGCGTCAGCGCCAAGAAAGTAGCTAGTCGCCTTCACGAGCTCGGCTGCGTCCTGCGGGTTAAGGCGCTGCTTGACCGGTGCGGTTACCCCATCTTGTAGAAGAACAAATGCCCCCAAGGCACGACGCTGCGCGGCTGAGGGTGCCGATTTGCGGACATAATACCCGCCCTTCGCCCCATCCTGAATCGGTTTGCCCATGTCCCCGAATTGCGCCCGCGCGAACATGTCCGAGCGTTTCGGAACACGCGGAACGCGCGCCTCGTCGATGAAGGTGGTTGGATCGTCCACGCGTTTCAGGGTCTCGAACGAATGCGCCCCATCGACGAACCGTCGCTTGGCATAGGGGCGTGGCTCCAGCCGCATATCCGCGGCGGGATCAAGGGGGCGGTCCGGCGCGATAACATAGGACGTGGTGACTGCGGCGATGCCGAACTCCGCCCCGATGAACGGTGCAATCAGACCGCCCTGCCCAGGCACCGCAAGACCGGCAGCGACCGCCAGACAGTTCAGATCGACATCGGAAGTCGAAGCGGTGTGTGCGCGCGCGTCATGCCCCAGAACCCGCAGGTAATTCGCGATGACAACTGCCGTCTCCGCGGCGAGCAGGCAGGAGCGGTGGTCCATTGCATCGGCGATCCAATCGGTTCCGGGCTCATCCGGTTTCGGCGCGCGGGGATGGGCGTAGAGAAAAACGATCGCATGGGTGTGGCCTTCGATGGTAGTGGGCGGCGCCTCCATCGACTCCTTCAGATCGGCCATGATCAGGTCGATCCCCGAGGCCAGCGTCTTGGTCTGCCGCGTGCGCAGATCCTCGGCCAAGCGCGCTATGTCTGGGTTGAGATACGGCGGATCGAGCAAGGCTTCGTCGGGCAAGACACAGGTGCCGACCAGCGACGCGTCCGAGAAATATCCAAACGCCTTGAGGTGGTTGGCCCGTTCGTTCGCGTCATCGGGCGTGACGGCAACAGCCTTGTTGATAAGCCCATCGCGGATCGCGTCGAGCATCGCGGCATGGTCGCGCATGGCGTTTACGATGGACGCCGGACGATGGTCATGCGCAAACGACAGCGGCGAGAACGGCGGGGCTTGGGACAGGTCCGCAACCGCGATCCTTGCACAGGTTTCGAGCCGATGTCGTCCAAGATGCACAGGCCGGTTCTTGTCAGAGAAGATACGCATACCCATCGGGGGCTGTCCAAGTCTTGAGGTCACGTCCGCACTGCGCAGTGTCGACCGCATTCTACGGGCTTGGCAATAGCCGCTTTCAACCGTGCGCCGCGTTCAAAGCCGTACGCAGCACGTCACGATCCCCGATATGATTTGCCAAGATCAGGATCAGCCGCGCGTTCAGGGCATCGGATTGGTCCTTCGTAAGGCCATGATGGGCCGCGAGCAGTTCGTCATAGAAGCCATCCGCGTCGGGGATGTTCGGTTCGGTGTTGAGCGTCATGTCTGGGCTATCGCAGTTTTGAGGGCTTGAAGGACCTGCTCCGATGTCGCGCGTTCCCACCGTGCGGCGACATGCTGATCGGGTCGGATGAGGTAGAGAGCGCCGGGCGCGGCACCAAGGTAGCGCTCGCGCAGCAGGGACGAGACGCCCGCGCCACTCAGGCGGATCGTATTCAAGCGGATGCCGGGTAATTCCGCGTGTGCGGGCAGGTCCATATCGATGGCAAGAAGCGTGAAGCGCCCCTTGAGATCATCTAGAAGAAAGCCGTCCGTCACTGGAGCATCGGGGCACGGGCTTCCGGGTCGGGACCGGACCGGTCCACCGGGAAGTTCGTCGGACGTGTTCAGCGACAGGCCATCATAGGTGCAGGGCACCGAAAGTCGCCCGGAATTGACCATCGGCCGGGCAAAGGGATGATCGCGGGCAAGCGTCAAAACGGCGTCGCGGAAGATCTTGGAGATCGCGGATTTCGGCGTCAGGAAATCCGTGGCGCGGGTGGAGTTCAGGATATTCTCGTCCGCCCCGTGGGCGCGTTCTTCGTGATACGTGTCCAACAAGGCCTCCGAGGCCAGGCCTTTGAGCACAAGATCAAGCTTCCAGGCGAGGTTGTCGGCATCCTGCATGCCCGAATTCGCCCCGCGCGCACCAAAAGGACTGACCTGATGCGCGCTGTCACCTGCAAACAGCACGCGACCATGGCGGAACCGATCCATTCGGCGACATTGGAACGTGTAGATCGAGGTCCAGACCAATTCATACTCCGTACCATCGGGCAGGAAGTCATCGATCCGCTCCCGAATGCGGCCTTCGTTCAACTCCGCGTCGCGGTCGATGTCCCAGCCAAGCTGAAAATCGATGCGCCAGACATCATCGGGTTGTTTGTGCAGAAGCGCCGATTGACCCGCACCCTCAAACGGTGGCTCGAACCAGAACCACCGCTCTGTCGGGAATTCAGCCGTCATCCGCACGTCTGCAATCAGGAAGTTATCCTCAAACACGCGTCCATCGAAGGTCAGCCCCATCAGTTCGCGGGTGGGCGAGCGAGCCCCATCGCAGGCGATAACGTAATCGGCGGTAGCCTTGTAGGGACCGTCGGGTGTGTCGATGTCGAGGATCACATGGGTCTCGGTTTGGGACAGGCCAGTCACGACATTCCGGCCTCGGATCTCAATCGGCTGACCCGCATCTTCGGCCCGGCGCAGGGCGTCGATCAGGAATTTCTCGAAGTAGGGCTGCTGAAGGTTGATGAAGGCGGGGTTCTTGTGGCCGTCTTCGGGCAGAAGGTTGAATTCGAAGACCTTCTCATCGCCGTGGAACACTTTGCCGACGTTCCACACGATGCCCTTGTCCACCATTGCGGATCCAGCTCCGAGGCGGTCCGAGATTTCCAGCGTGCGTTTGGCGAAGCAGATCGCGCGGGAGCCTTGGCCGACGCCCTCGTGGTCATCGAGGATCAGGGCAGGCGTGCCTTTTTGCGCCAAGTCAAGGCCCGTGGCCACGCCGATGGGGCCGCCGCCGATGATGATGACCGGGTGGTGGGCCACGCGCTGTTGGTCGGGGACCGGGGCATAGGGGTACAGTTTGTGGGCAAGGGCGTAGGTAGCTCCGACCATATCAATACGTTCCATCCGTGAAATTGACGATAATAAGGGCCCCCGCAATGATGAAGGCCATCCCGACGAGGCCAGACCATTTGGCGATGCGAGCTGCGCGTCCTGCCCGAATGCGGGCCAATTGCACTTTGCCCTGTTCCATCGGAATCCGCGATCCGGAGACCGAGGACGGCCCAAAATCCGGATGCGTCACCGTCTTGAACATCCACCGCAAGGCGCTGCCCCAGAATATGGCAATCGCGGGGAGCAATATAACGAGCCCCACCATTTGGATCGAAAAGGCAAGGATCTCTGCGGTGGTCCTTGTTGCAAGAAACTCTCCGGTGGCCATCTTTGCAATGTGTTCCGACAGGGTCATCCCTGCAGTTGCTCCCACATCTCGATGTCTCGTTTGTCGGTCCAAATGCGGGGGTGAGTGATGCCTCGCGCCTCGTCGTAGGCTCGGGCGACGTTGAACGGCAGGCAGTGCTCGTAGATGGCGTAGTCGGAGAACTTGGGATCGCAGGCTTCGCGCACCGCGTCCCAAGCGTCTTTTAGGGTGCCGTTTTTGGCAGCAACGCGGGCAGCCGGGCGGTAGGTGCTTTCGACGAAGTCGCGGGTGGAGGCGATGGCGCGGGCGACGGCGTCCTCTCCGAGCAGCGCGCCGCCCCGGCCCGGTGCGATGGCGTCAGGCTGGAAGGCCGCGATGTTGTCGAGGGTGTTGCCCCAGTCGGCGAAGTGGCCATCGCCGCAGTAACACGCCGAGTGGTCCTCGACGATGTCACCGGTGAACAGCACATTGGCGTCGGGCACATGGATGACGGCGTCACCCGCAGTGTGGGCGCGGCCGATGTGAGCGATATCGACGCGGCGGGAGCCGAGGTAGACGGTGATGCTGTCCGAAAAGGTGGTGGTGGGATAGGTCAGACCGGGAATGGATTCATGCCCTTCAAACAGGCGAGGGAAGCGTTGGAATTCGCTGTCCCAATCCTCCTGGCCGCGTTCCATCACCATGCCGCGCGCGGCATCGGACATGATGATCTGGTCGGCGTCGTAGGCGGAAGCACCCAGCACGCGGACGGCGTGATAATGGGTTAGCACGAGGTGCGAGATCGGCTTGTCTGTGACGGTGCGCACGCAGTCGATAACCTTTTGGGCGAGGCGGGGCGTGGCCTGCGCCTCCACGATCATGACGCTGTCATCGCCAATGATGACGCCGGAGTTGGGATCGCCTTCAGCGGTGAAGGCGTATAGGCCGTCGCCGATCTCGTCGAAGGTGATTGTCTTCTCGGTCATGTCGCCTTGGGATGCGAAGGCTTTGGCCATGGTGCGTTTCCTTATCGATGTGCCTTTGGCGGCTTGAACAAGCCTCCGGCTGAGGTTGTTTGGGCAAGATAAAAGGGGTCAGGTCGCGAAGGGATCGCTGGCGGCAGGCAAGACCTTACCGGTGCAGGGGCCGAAGCCGATACTGTAGCCGTTGCCCTTTGCGACGCCGTGCAGGGTCAGAGTATCGCCATCCTCGATGAAACTGCGCGGGCCAGAGGAGGTCTCGATCGGCTCCTTGCCGCCCCAGCTCAACTCAAGAAGCGAGCCGCGTTGATGCGTTTCCGGGCCGGAGATCGTGCCGGTGCCAAGCAGATCGCCCGCCCGCATCGGGCAGCCAGAGCTGGTGTGATGGGCGAGCTGCTGCGCGCTGGAATAATAAAGCTCGTTCGCATTGGTCCGGGCAATCGTGTCCCCGTTCAGCAGGACCGACAAGGCGATGTTGTGGTTCATCGGCCCGGTGTCACGCAGATGCGGCAACAACGGGCGTTCGCGCAGCGGCGTTGGTGTCCGAAAGGCTGCCAGCGCCTCAGCAGTCACAATCCAGGGGCTGATCGTTGTGGCCGTGGCCTTGGCCTGAAACGGGCCAAGCGGTTGGTATTCCCAAGCCTGAATATCGCGCGCTGACCAATCGTTGAGAAGAACGTAGCCGAAGATGTTTGCGAAGGCCTGATCGACGCTCAGCGGGCCGGTTGACGGCATCCCGACAAGCGCTCCGATCTCAAGCTCTATATCGAACCGGGCAGACGGAGCCCAACGCGGAGCGTCTTCACCCGGTCCCTTCACCTGCCCCCAGGACCTCTGGATGTCGGTGCCCGAGACCACCACCGAAGAGGCCCGCCCGTTGTAGCCGATGGGCATGTGCAACCAGTTCGGAGGCAGCGCGTTTTCCGCTCCGCGAAACATCGTGCCCACATTGGTCGCGTGATGGCGACCGGCGTAGAAATCCGTGAATTCGGACACACGAAACGGCAGATGCAGGGTGGCTTCGGACCTTTGGACCGAAAAGGTCATGATCGTATCCTGCGCTGCGTCATCTGCGCCGTCGACCAGCATAGCCGTCAGGGCGGCGCGGTAGCTGGCCCAGGCCTCCGGTCCCAATTCCATGAAGTCGTTCCAATACGGCGCGTCGAGCACATCCGCCGCCGGATCTGCACGCAAATGCCCCGCCGCCTCCAACCCGGTCGCATCAACGATCCGGTCGCCCAAGGCGACGCCGCAACGCAGGTCGCCATCCCCGACGGAGAACACGCCGTAGGGCAGGTTGTTGACCGGGAAATCGGTGTCAGAGGTGTTGGCGGAGGGCAGCCAGGATCGGATCAGGTCGGACATGAGGGCCTACAATGGAGTTGTTGAATGAGGTCAGGTGTTGGCATCGGGTTGGTTTTCCGGGGCGGCGGCCTGGATCTGCGGCACCGCGAGGCAGGCCGCTTCGACATCTGCGACCCTTGGATAAGGAGCAAGCGACAGCCCCCAACGATGCGCATTGACACATTGCGCCACGATGCAGAGGTCCGCGAGGTCGGGCGTATCACCGAAGGCAAAGCCATCGCGGTCGGGCAGCATCGCCTCAAGCGTGGCGAAGCCTTCGGCCATCCAATGCTGTATCCAATCGCGTTTAGCATCGGCGCAGGCGCCGAAGCGGGCCTCAAGCTGAGACAGCACGCGCAGGTTGTTCACCGGGTGGATATCCGTCGCCACCACAAGCGCCACCGACAATTGGCGCGCGCGGTTCAGCGCATCCCCTGACAGCATCGGTGGATCGGGATAGGTCGCATCGAGAAAATCGATAATCGCAAGGCTCTGGGTCAGGGCTGTGCCATCTTCGAGGATCAGCGTTGGCACGCCGTAGCCGGGGTTAACGGCACGGTAGGTATCGCCGTGCTGCTCGCCCCGTAGAAGGTTTACGGAAACCTGTTCGTAGGCGACGCCCTTGAGGTTCAGGGCGGCACGCACGCGGTAGGACGTCGTGGACCGCCAGTAGGAGAACAAGGTCAGCGGCATGGACTACCCCCCACCATCTTGGCCGGATTCCTTGCCCGACCGCCCGCCGCTCAACACTTTCGCAATGACCACAAGTGCCACCGGAAACGCGATGGAAACGGCGATTGCGATGCCGATCAGAATCCACGCGGTTGGGGTCATTTCTTGCCCGGTGTCCCGTCGAATTTCTTCTCAAGGCTATCCCAGCAATCGATGTAATCGTCCTGCAATGGGGCCTCATTCGCGGCAAACGGGGTCAAATGCTGGGGAAACCGGGTCTCGAACATGAAGGACATGGTGTTGTCGAGCTTCACCGCCTTCAGATCGGCGTTTGACGCCCCTTCAAACGCGTCGCGATCGGGGCCATGGGGCAGCATCATGTTGTGCAAACTCACCCCACCCGGAACAAAGCCCTGCGGCTTGGCGTCATATTGCCCGTAAATGTTGCCCATCATCTCCGACATGATGTTTTTGTGATACCATGGTGGGCGGAACGTGTCTTCGGCCACCATCCAGCGCTCACGGAACAGGACAAAATCGATATTGGCCACGCCCGGCTGCCCCGATGGCGCGGTCAAAACGGTGAAAATCGACGGATCAGGATGATCGAACAGGATCGCGCCGACCGGGCAATAGGTCTTCAGATCGTATTTGTAGGGAGCGTAGTTGCCGTGCCACGCGACAACGTCGAGCGGCGAATGCCCGATCTCGGTGCGATGGAACTGCCCGCACCACTTGATTGTCACGGTGGAAGGGACTTCGCGGTCCTCAAAGGCGGCGACGGGTGCCTTGAAATCGCGCGGGTTGGCCATGCAATTGGCCCCGATGGGCCCACGGCCCGGCAGGTTGAACTTGGCACCGTAATTCTCGCAGATGAACCCACGTGCGGGGCCATCGAGCAGCTCGACCCGGTACACCAGCCCCCGGGGCAGGATCGCGATATTCTGCGGCTCGATATCGATGATCCCCAGTTCCGTGCAGAATCGCAAACGTCCTTCCTGCGGGACCACCAGAAGCTCACTGTCGGCAGAATAGAAATACTCATCCACCATCGAGCTCGTCACAAGGTAGACGTGGCTGGCCATACCGACTTGCGTGTTCACATCGCCCGCCGTGGTCATCGTCCGCATCCCGGTGAGCCACGTCAGTGGCGTGTCGGAATGGGGGACCGGGTTCCAGCGATACTGGCCAAGCGACACGACATCCGGGTCCACATTCGGCGCACTTCGCCAGAGCGGCAGGTCGATCTTTTCGTAGCGCTTGGAATGCTTGACGGATGGCCGGATCCGGTAACACCAGGTGCGCTCCGGGCGAATGTCGGTGAACGCGGTGCCAGACAATTGCTCGCCATAAAGGCCGTAGTTGACCTTCTGAGGTGAATTCATGCCTTGCGGCAGCGCACCCGGCAGCGCTTCGGTCTCAAAGTCATTGCCGAAGCCCGGCATGTAGCCCTCATGCGCGCCGGGGTGGCTGGGGGCCTGCACCATGGGGCGCGGCGTCGATTGTTCGTTCACGGCAAATCTCCCTCGTCCTGTCGCAGGCAGGGGTAACAGTTGCTTTTGTAACTAACAAGGGTGCTCTCGGGACGCCTATTGACCTTTTGCGACTGCCATTTGCCAGGCGGCGGCGTAGCCCGCCATCGCAGCACGTAGATCCTCCGAAACGAGCCAAGGATCACTCTCAAGGCCCGGTGGCGTACAATCCGTCAGCAACGCCGCGCCTTGACTGGTTCCGGTTGCGGTGCTGGTCGCGATGACGTCACAGCCGCTGGCCGCACTCAGCATCGAGAGGTAGACGCCGTTGTGCGCAAACGGCCCCTCCACGATGATCGCGCCGCGATGTCCAATCAGCTCAAGGCAGGTTTGGGTCATGAGCGCGAGGTAGAACGCCACCGCAACGTCGCGCTCTGCGGAGCCGACCGCAGGCTCCGACGGGCTCCACCGCGCGATGCGTCCCCGAAACGGTCCAGTATCGCCGGCGACCGACGGGGTCAGCCAAAGCTGCGTTGCCAACACATGATCCAGATCTGCATCTGTCGTCGAGACGCGCGCGCCCTGGATCAGCGTGTCGTATTCGCGCCCGCCCATGAAACGCGCCGATGGCACAGGCTCCCCACGGGCATTCACATTCACCAGCGTGTCGCGTTCGGGATCAAGCTCGACCGCCGCGCCCCCGATGGCCATGGCGATGATCCAAGTGCCGCTTGAAACGACCGAAAACGGTGCGGCCCGTCCCAGAAGATGCGGCAGAAGCGAAGCATTGGAATCGTGGATGCCGCAGGTCACTGGCGTATCCGGTTTCAACCCGGTTGCGGCGGCAATGTCCGGTTTGACCGGTCCCAACACATCGAAGGCCATACGCACCGGTGCCAGCTTATCGGTCACGCCAAGCTGGTCTGACAGTGACGAAGGTCTGTCCTCGGCGGGCTGCCAAAGATCTGTGTGGCACCCTAGCGATGTCCGCTCGGTCGAGGCGACGCCGGTTAGACGGTAAGCCCAGTATTGCGGATAGGTCAGCACCTGCGCAGTGCGGTCCCTGAGCCCGGGTTCCTGCGCAAACATCCACGCGATTTGCGCTCCGACGTTCAGCCCACCCGCCAATCGAGGAGAGCCGGTCTCGACAAAGGGCGGTCGTCGTGCATCGTAATCCGCACCCAGATCATCCGGCCCGGAATGCTCATAGTCCAGCATCGACGCGGCCAGTCCGCCGTCCTTGTCCAGAAGCACGCATGACGCACCATGGGTGGTGATCGAAATCGCATCGACGCCAAACTCACGCTGAAACGCCGAAAGGTGCACCAGCATGAAACGCCAATGCCCCTCTAGATCGAAATGCGGCCACGGCGGGCCGGCGAGCACCGTATTGGGCCGCGTGACGACCGCAATCTCTTCGAGGCTTTCGCCGTCGACAAGCGCGAGTTTGGCGTTGGTCTTGCCGATATCGATGACGGCGACGTGGGTCATGGCATGTGGAACATCGGCCGCAGCGGTTTCGCCACCGGGGCGTTGTCGGGCGCTGTCTGCATGATATCAGCCATATGCGCCCACCATCGTTGCATCACCTCATGCTCCGGCAACGTATCCATCCCATGATCATCGGTGCGCCAAAGCACCCCGAAGAGGATGTCGGTCTCTTCATCGAGATGAATCGAGTAATCCGACACCCCGGCCTTACGCAGGAGCGTGACCAATTCCGGCCAGATCTCATCATGGCGGTTGATGTATTCCTCGGCACAGCCCGGGTTCAACTGCATCTTGAACGCAAACTTTTCCATTATCCCCTCCGCATCGCCCAAAGTCGGGGCAAGGCGATCACACCGATCAAGAGCGCGCCGATGAAGATCGACATTACGATGCCCGGAACGTTCAAAAGGCCCAGGCCAAAGGTCACGAGCCCCATCACGAAGGCCGCGATCACAACGCCGGGAATGCTGCCGGATCCACCCAAAATGTTAACGCCGCCCAGAACGACCATGGTGACGATCTCCAACTCCCATCCCAGTGCGATTGTGGGCCGGGTCGAGCCCAGTCGCGCCGTTAGGCAAACAGCGGCCACACCAGCCATCAGCCCGGTGAGAAGGAACAGGATGAACTTCACGCGCGCAACGCGAATGCCCGAGAACAGCGCGCCGGTGGGGTTGTTGCCGATGGCATAAACCGTGCGCCCGAAATTCGTGCGGTGCAGCAGCACGTAGTAGATCACCGCCAATGCGGCGAACAGGGCGAACTCGAACGAAATGACCCACCAGACATAGCCCTGACCAAAGAAGCTGAACTCCGAGGGATAGCCGCGATAACCCTGGTCCCCCAGCACGATATAAGAGATGCCGCGAAACAGGCTCATCGTGCCGATAGTGACGACAATCGACGGAAGGCCGAGCCCCGTAACGAGTGCGCCGTTGAAGGCACCGCACAACAGGCCTGTTCCAAGACCGATAAGCACCAGCGTTACGACGCTTGGATCGAATTGCAGGGACCAACCCATCGCGGTCGAAGCCAGCGCAATGATCGAGGCGACGGACAGATCAATCTCACCGGCGACGATCAGAAGCGCCATGGCAAAGGCGATCATGGCCTTTTCGGTGAAGTTGAACGTCGCATCGCTCAGGTTCCAGGCATTCAGGAAATACGGCGACAGGAAGGAGTTCGTGATAAAGATCGCGATGGCCACCGCCAGAAGCAGGGTTTCCCAAGATTTGAAGGCTTTCAGCGCGGGGTTTTCCAACCGGTCCGGAATGCTGCGCACAGTCTCATTCATGTCAGGGCCTCCGCCTCGGCGCGTTTCAGAATGACACGCCCCTTCGCCCGTCCGGCCCGCGCGTTGAAGGCCACGGCAATCACGATGGCCGCGCCGGAAATGGCCAATTGCCAGAACGGTGAGATGCCGACGACCGGCAAGGCGTTCTTGATGATACCGAGAAACAGCGCGCCCAAGATGGCGCCCAGGATGCTGCCTGCGCCGCCTGCGATGGCGATCCCACCGATCACGCAGGCGGCCACAACCTCAAGCTCGAAGCCGCGGGCGATATCGACATAAGCCACCGAATACCGCGCGACCCAGAGATAGCCGGTCAACCCGGCCAGCGTGCCCGACAGAACAAAGGCCCAGAACTGCGTCTTGCCCACGTTGATGCCGGTATAGACCGCCGCATGCGGGTTGCCGCCGACCGCATAGAAGGCCCGGCCAAGCGGGGTGCGCGCGATGATGATAAGGAAGGCGATGGAGGCAAGGATCGCCAGCCACGCCAGAATCGGAAGACCGAGGATCTCGGCCCGAGGGAATCCGGTGAAGGACGCGCTCATCTCATGCGCGTTGACCCAGGCGCCATCTGAAATGACAAATATTAGGCCTCGGTAGATGGTCAGCGTGCCCAATGTCACCACAATCGGTGGAATGCCCAGTTTCCAGACCAGAATGCCGTTGAAGGCCCCCAGAATAGCCCCAAGCCCCAGCGCGATCAGGATGATCAACGGGATCGGAAGACCCGGAACGGCCACGTTCAGCATCGCGCAGACCATGCCGACAAGCGCAAGGTTCGCGGCCACGGACAGGTCGATGCAGCGGGTGAGGATCACAATCGCCTGCCCCAACGCAAGAATGATAAGCGGCGACGTGTCGGTGAGCACATTCACAAGGTTGGTCGGTTCAATGAACGCCGGAAACCTGCTTGCGATCAGAGCAAGAAGCGCGGCAATCACCGCGATAAGAAGTGCCTCGCGCGATTTCAGGATGCGCAAGATCATGTCTGGTCTCCTCCGATGCCCGCCGCATGACGCACGAGCGCCTCAGGGCTGAGTTCATCGCGTGACAATTCTGCCGCGATCAAGCCTTCTCGCATAACCACGACACGGTCCGACATGCCCAGGATTTCGGGGATTTCCGAGCTGATCATAATGACGGCCAAGCCCTGCGCAGCCAGCTCGGCCATGAACGCGTGCACGGCCGCCTTCGATCCGATGTCGATGCCCTTGGTCGGCTCATCGAGGATGATCACACGCGGCTGCGTGGCAAGCCATTTGGCGATCACCACTTTCTGCTGATTGCCGCCCGACAGGTTACCGACATTCTGATCGAGGGCGGCGGCGCGCAATTCCAGCCGTTCGGTGTATTCCCGCGCCAGCGTGAATTCCTGCGCGAGTTTGAGAAACCCGTTGCGCGAGGTCCGGCCAAGCGAGGGCAGCGTGACGTTCTGGAAAATCGGCAGGCCCAGAATGGCGCCCTGCTTTCCGCGATCCTCGGGCACATAAACGATGCCATTGGAAATCGCGTCAGCGGGCGAGCGGATGCTGCGTGCCTCGCCTTCGATGAATATCTGGCCTGCGGACGGTGTCGTGATGCCGAAAATCGCCTGCATCAATTCCGAACGCCCGGCCCCGACAAGGCCGTAGAAGCCAAGGATCTCTCCCGCCTTCAGGGTCAGGTTGATGCCGTCAAACTCGGTGGGGTGGCAATACCGTTCGACCCGTAGCACTTCATCACCAGCCTGATGGGTGCGTTCGGGAAAGATCTGATCGACGGCGCGGCCGACCATCAACTGCACGAGATCTCCCTCGCGCACATCGGCCATGAGACCCGCGCCCACATGTTCGCCATCACGGAAGACGACGTAGCGGTCTGCTATGCGGAAAATTTCGTCGAACTTGTGCGAGATGAACAGGATCGCCCGCCCTTCGGCTTTCAGGCGGTCGACAAGCTCGTAAAGCTCCTCGATCTCCTTTTGCGAAAGGGCCGCGGTCGGCTCGTCCATGATGACCACCCGTGCATCGACCGACAGGGCGCGCGCGATGGCTACAAGGTGTTTGCTCGCGATCCCCAGATCCTTGAGCGGCGTAGAGGGGTCAAACGGGGCGTCGATCCGGCCCAGGATCTCGCGCGCTTTTGTATGCATGGCAGCGGTGTCGATCAGGCCAAAACGCCCGCGTGGCGCATGCCCTATAAAGATGTTCTCGGCTACAGAAAGCTCGTCGAACAGAACGGTTTCCTGGTGGATCGCTGTGATACCTGCAGCGGTCGCTGCCTCGGCGGAGCGGAACTGCACAGACGCGCCGTCGACCTCGATCGCCCCACCATCGGGTTGATAGATGCCAGTCAGCACCTTCACGATGGTCGACTTTCCGGCGCCATTTTCACCGATAAGGGCTGTGACCTGCCCCGGGTAAAGATCGAGCGACACATTGTTGAGCGCTTTGACGCCCGGAAAGGTCTTTGTGATCCCTGAAAGCTCAAGGACAGGCACATCGTGCGCCGCATCCGGGCTTGGGGCGAGCTGTTGCATCAGGACCATCCGATTGCAAATTGGGAGAAAGTGTCCCGACGCACAGCCGAGGCCGTGCGCCGGGACCAGGGAGAGACCCAGCGATCAGAAGATTTCGCGGAACTGCTCGATGTTGGAGGCGTCGTAGGTGAACGGATTGGCCATGGCACCGGTTGTGGTGTCGTCAAGCTCGACCTCGCCCATGCGTCCCATGCCGATGCTGGCACCAGGTTCCGCCGTCGCTTCGCCGGTTGCGATATTGTACGAAAGCATGGCCGCCGCATAGCCCAGATCGATCGGGTTCCAGATCGCAAAGCTCTGCGAGGCGCCGCTTTCGATGGCACCGGCCATCTCGGACGGCAGGCCAAGACCCGTAACGTTGACCTGACCAACCATATCCTGGTCGACCACAGCCTGCGCCGCCGCAACAATACCGACCGAGGTCGGCGCGATGATGGCGTCCAGATCGGGATAGGTCTGCATCAGACCAACCGCTTCACGATAAGACCGGTCCGCAAGATCATCGCCATAAACAGTCGCGACCACTTCGATGTTGGGATAGTCGCCCATCACCGCGTTCATCTCGGCGATCCATGTGTTCTGGTTCGTCGATGTGGCCGTTGCCGACAAAAGGGCAACCTGTCCGCCATCGGGCAGATGATCTGCTGCAAGCTGGATGATCGTGCGGCCGATCAACGCGTCGGAGGACGGTGCGAGGTGCATCATCCGCCCTTCTTCCGCGACGCCACTGTCGAACGAGATTACTGTGATCCCGCGCTGCATGGCACGTTGCAGAACCGGCACCAGCGCGTCGGGATCATTGGCCGAAACGGCAATGGCATCCACGCCCTGGGCGATCAGCGAGTTGATGACTTCGATCTGGCCTTCCGCCGTGGTCGAGGTCGGGCCGGTGTAGATGATCTCGACATTGCCAAGCTCATCGGCCGCTTCCATCGCGCCCTCATTGGCCGCCTCGAAGAAGCCGATGCCAAGCGCCTTGACGACAAGCGCGATGCGAACCGGCTCGTGTCCGTCCGCATAAGCCGCGCCACCGGCCATCATCATGGCGGCAAGTGCCGTTCCTCCGAAAATTCTACGTGTAAGGCTCATGTTTGTTCCTCCCTTTTGACAAACAATAGATCCAGGCTTCAGCCCGATCCGGTCTGCGCGGGGGCTGTTACACCCGCCACGAGTACGTTTATATCCGCCGCCTCCAGCATCGCCGCAGCGCGGTCGGATATGCCATCGTCGGTGATGACGACATCGATCCGTTCAAGCGGGCACAAAACCAGGCTCGACCGGTTTTCAAATTTTGAACTGTCGGCCAACACGACGAGTTCGTCGGCCTGCCCGATCAACTTGGTTTCGGCCTGGATCAGCAGCGGGTCGGCCTCCATCAACCCGAGCGGCCCAAGACCCTGCGCACCCATGAACATGCGGCGTGCACAGAAATTGCGCGTCACGTCATTGTCGAAGGGCGACAGGATGATGTTTTGCTCACGGTAAATCGCGCCCCCCGAAAGCATGATCGTGTTCTTGGAATGCTTGAGAAGGTGCTCGGCAATCGGAAACGAATTGGTAAAGATCTGCATGCGGCGCGTGGCCAGCGGATGGACCATCTGAAATGTGGTCGTGCCGCCGTTGATGATGATCGCGTCACCCTCTTCGCACAGATCGACCGCCGCGCGGGCAATAGCGTGTTTCTCGGCACTGCGCAGCGCTTCGTTGACTGCAAACGTGCGGCCAGCCAGCCCGACGAATTGCGGCGGCTTAATCGCTTCTGCCCCCCCACGCACCCGGCGCAGGCGTTTTTCCGTGTGCAACGTGTTGATGTCGCGGCGCACCGTGGCTTCGGAGGCTTCGGTCATCGCACAGATGTCGGCCACGGTGACAACAGGCCGTTCCTGCACGGCGCTGAGTATCACGTTGTGGCGTTCTTTCTCGTGCATCGAATCCTCCCAGCTTTCCTCAATCGTGAATTGTATTTCGCACATGTGTCAATCATTAAATGTCAAATTCAATCATTCTGCACCGCAGCATGATTGATTGTGATTGTTTTTGATTGACTTTCGGAGAGTTCATTCGCAACTTACGCGGGAACCATATGCAGGGCGAACACGCCCAACGGGGAGGTCGCATGTTGGAAACCGCCGAAAAATCACGCCTTTTGAACAAGTGGGATACGGCCAAGGCCGCGACCATGTCGGAGCCGGAAAAGCTGCTTTATCGCTCGAATTTGCTGGGGTCAGACAAGCGCATAACCAATTACGGGGGCGGCAACACCTCTGCAAAGGTGACGGAAACCGATCCGCTGACCGGCAAGCCTGTAGACGTGTTGTGGGTCAAGGGATCGGGCGGCGATGTTGGCTCGATCAAGATAGATGGCTTCGCGACGCTCTACATGGAAAAGCTGCGCGCGCTCAAAGGCATCTATCGCGGGGTCGACTTCGAGGATGAGATGGTCGGCTACCTGCCCCATTGCACCTTCAACCTGAACGCCCGAGCGGCCTCCATCGACACGCCATTGCACGCCTACGTGCCGCGCGCGCATGTCGATCACATGCACCCCGATGCCATCATCGCCATCGCGGCCGCCAAGGATTCAAAGGCCCTGACGGCAGAGATCTTCGGTGACGAAATCGGGTGGCTGCCTTGGAAAAAGCCGGGCTATGAATTGGGTCTGTGGCTTGAGAAATTCTGTGTCGAAAACCCCGATGCCAAGGGTGTGGTTCTGGAAAGCCACGGCCTGTTTACATGGGATGACGACGCGCAGGCTTGCTATGAGTTGACCCTCGACGTGATCCAGCGCGCCATGGATTGGTTCGCCGACAAGACCGCCGGCCAGCCTGCATTCGGTGGTGCCGTCCACAGCAGCCTTCCCGCCGATGACCGCCGCGCGATCGCCGCACGCCTGATGCCCGCGATCCGCGGCATGGTATCCGGCCAACAGCACATGGTCGGCCATTTCGAAGACAGCGATACGGTTCTGGAGTTCGTCAATTCGGCGAATATGGAGGCGCTGGCAGCACTTGGAACGTCCTGCCCAGACCACTTCCTGCGCACGAAAATCCGTCCGCTCGTCGTGGCGTTTGACCCCGCCTCACCGGATGTCGAGGCGGTTCTCGCCGCCCTGCCCGATCAGGTCGCCGCCTATCGCGACGATTACGCCGCCTATTACGAGCGGTGCAAACATGACGATAGTCCCGCCATCCGCGACCCCAATGCGGTCGTGTATCTGGTACCCGGGGTCGGCATGATCACCTTTGCCAAGGACAAGGCCACGGCCCGGATATCGGGCGAGTTCTACGTCAACGCCATTAACGTGATGCGCGGCGCCTCGGCCGTCAGCGAATATCAAGGCCTGCCCGAGCAGGAAGCCTTCGACATCGAATATTGGCTTCTGGAAGAGGCCAAGCTGCAACGCATGCCCAAGCCGAAATCCCTTGCGGGTCGCGTGGCCCTGGTGACCGGCGGCGCGGGCGGGATCGGCATGGCCACCGCGGCGCGCTATCTGGCCGAGGGGGCCTGCGTGGTTCTCGCCGATATCGACGAAGACGCGCTCGGCAGCGCGTCCGACGTGTTGAGCGACCAATTCTCTGACGATGTCGTGCGCAAGGTTGCGATGAACGTCACCGATGAGGCGGCTGTCACGGCGGCAATGCACGCGGCGTCCGTGGAATATGGTGGCATCGACATTCTTGTGTCGAACGCCGGGATCGCCTCCTCGGCGCCGGTGGAGGAGACTTCGCTCGCGCTTTGGCAGAAGAACATCGACATTCTCTCCACGGGGTATTTTCTCGTCAGCCGCGAAGCCTTCAAACTGTTCCGGGCGCAAGAGATCGGCGGATCGGTCGTTTTCATCGGATCCAAGAATGCGTTGGCCGCCAGCCCCAATGCGGCCGCCTATTGCACGGCCAAAGCCAGCGAGTTGCACCTCGCGCGGTGTCTGGCACTTGAGGGCGCGGAGGTGGGCATTCGCGTGAACGTCGTCAATCCCGACGCGGTCTTGCGCGGATCGAAGATCTGGCAAGGCGAATGGCTGGATCAGCGCGCCTCGACCTATGGCACCGACAAAGCGGGCCTAGAAGAGATGTACCGCAACCGTTCGATGCTGAAGCGCTCGGTCTTGCCCGAGGATATCGCGGAAGCGGCGTATTTCTTTGCCGCCGACCTGTCGGCCAAATCGACCGGAAACATCATCAATGTCGACGCGGGCAATGCCCAGGCGTTCACGCGCTAGGGGGCCGGTATGACATACGCTTCCGCCAAAGCCGCCTTTGCCGATTGGGGTGTCGACACCGACGCTGCCATCGACCGTCTGTCCGGCATCCCGATCTCCATGCATTGCTGGCAAGGCGATGACGTGGTGGGGTTTGAAACCCGAACAGGCGCCTCGGGCGGCGGCATTCAGGCCACCGGCAACCACCCTGGCCGGGCCCGCACGCCAGATGAGCTGCGCGCGGATCTGGACTTCGCCTATGGGCAGATCCCCGGGCGACACCGGCTGAACCTGCACGCGATGTATATGGACACTGACACGACACCGGACCGAGACGAGATCGAATTTTCGCATTTCGCCCCTTGGGTGGATTGGGCGCGCGACAGTGGCATTGGGCTGGATTTCAACCCGACCTTCTTTGCGCACGCCAAGGCCGACGATAACCTCACGCTCAGCCATCCCGATCGGGGCATCCGCGACTTCTGGATCGAACATGGCCGCCGCTCTCGCGAGATTGCCGCGCGTATGGGTGCCGAATTGCGCAGCGCCTGCGTCAATAACATCTGGGTGCCCGACGGGTTCAAAGACGTCCCTGTGGATCGCATGGCTGCGCGACAACGGCTTGAGACGTCCCTTGACACGATGCTGTCCGAAACCCACGACGCGGGCCATATGCGCGACGCGGTTGAAAGCAAATTGTTCGGGATCGGTGTGGAGGCCTGCACCGTTGGCAGCCATGAGTTCTACCTCGGCTACGCGATCCGGCGCGGGACGTTGTTGTGTCTCGATATGGGGCATTTCCACCCGACGGAAAATGTCGCCGACAAACTGAGCGCGGTGGCCCTGTCACTGGAAGAAATCCTGCTCCATGTTTCGCGTCCGATGCGTTGGGACAGCGATCACGTGATCCTGCTCAACGATGATATCCAATCCATGGCGCAAGAGCTTGTCTTTAGCGACCTGCTGGAGCGCACGCGAATCGGCCTCGACTTTTTCGACGCCACGATCAGCCGCACCGCCGCGTGGGTTCTTGGGACGCGCAACATGCAAAAGGCGCTGCTGCGCGCGCTTTTGATGCCGCAGGCCGAGCTGAAATCGGCAGAGGCTGCAATGGACAACACCGCGCGGATGATCCTCACCGAAGAGCACAAGGATCTGCCCCACGGGGCGGTCTGGGCCGAATTCTGTGCCCGCAACGATGCGTTGACCGGCCGGCACCTGAAGGCGGAGCTTGATCGCTACGATGCAAGTGTTGCGGGCCGGGGATAACCGGACTACCCCTGAACGGAAAACGGCCCAAGCCTTGACGGGGCTTGGGCCGTTTGCTTGCGATGCATTGCGCGTCAGATCAGCTTTTGCCTTTCCAAGGCACCAGCCAGTTTTCAGCCACACGCATCAGGATATCGATCCCGAAACCGATGATGCCGATCAGAATGATCCCGAGGATCACGATATCGGTCAGCTGGAAGCGCGAGGCCGCGATGATCATCATGCCCGCACCCTGCGTCGCCGCAACAAGTTCGGCGGCCACAACCGTGCCCCAACAGACGCCCATCGCAACCCGCGCGCCGGTGAAGATCTCGGGCAGAGAGTTTGGCACGATCACATGGCGCAGGATCTGCCATTTCGACGCCCCAAGCGAATAGGCTGCATGGATCTTGGAGATGTTCACACCGGCCACCCCGGCCCGGGCCGCAATCGTCATGATCCATAGCGCGGCGAGGAACAGGAGCACGATCTTGCCCGTCTCGAAAATGCCGAACCAGATGATCACCAGCGGAATAAGAGCAAGCGGCGGGACAGGTCGCATGAATTCGACGATTGGGTCGAACCATCCGCGGAACCACCCGCTCAGGCCCATGGCATAGCCAAGCGGAATCCCCACCAATGCACCAAAGAAGAAGCCACCAAGCACGCGATAAAGCGAGGCCCAGAGATGCTCCAGCAGCGTCGAGTTTTGATAGCCGTCCGTCCAGATTTCCTTCAGGCGGAACCAGATCGCTTCGGGTGCAGGTAGCCAGATCGGCTGCATCTGCATCCCTGCGTCGGGCGTGAAGTTCAGTGATCCGCGCGCTGTCAGGGTGACTTGCCCATTGTCCACGCGCATGGTTTCGCTGGCCGCGATCGGCTGCCCGTTGATGGCGACGATGCCGTAGCCGTCATCACCCTCCGCGCCGGGGTCATTGCGCGGCGCCCGCACCAAGGTCGAGCCCCAGGCCGCAGCAGAAGCCGCATCATTGAGGGCCAGGCCCTCGCCTGCGTCAATCTCAGGTGGGTCACCTTCATCCTCGTCACGTCCATAGACACGCACGAAAACGGTGGCGGTGGCCATTTCACCGTCAGAGGTTTCGGCGGTGTATTCGAATTGCGTATCACCGGAATACGGCCCAGGCACATGCAGCGGCACGAGGGCCGAATTGGTGAACGCGCCCCAGATGAAGAACAGGCACACGATGGACAGAACCGATGCGATGCGATCCGGCTCGACCGCGCTTTCGTCGCCGAAGGTCACGGTCTTGAGCGAGCGGAAGTCTTTAGCTGCATCCATCCGCGATCGGATCAGCTTCACAACAAAAAAGCAGCCCACAAAGAGCGCTACGTAGAATGCGAGTACAATCATCCCTCAGCCCTCCTTCCGGCCCATGATTTCTTCTTCCATCTCCCAGATAAGGGAGAGGATCTTTTCCCGCGTCGGATTGAACTCGGGGTGAAGTTTGACTTCACGCAGGTCCTTGCCGACACCGGCTTCGGCAAACGGCAGATCGTAGACCGAATGAATGCGGCCCGGACGCGGCGCCATGACGACAAGCCGCTGCCCCAGAAGCAGGGCCTCTTCCACGGAGTGCGTGATCAAGATGATGGTCTTGCCAGTCTCTTTCCACAGCTTGAGCACCAGCCCCTGCATCTTTTCACGGGTCAATGCGTCCAGCGCACCCAGCGGCTCGTCCATAAGGATCACGTCGGGATCATTTGCCAGACAGCGGGCCAGGGCCACACGCTGCTGCATACCGCCCGACAACTCGTAGATGGCCTTGTCCTTGAATTCCTGAAGACCGACCGCATCCAACAGGTGATCGGTCGTCTCTCGGCGCTCTTTTTCGGGCATCCCTTTCATCCGGGGTCCGAAATCGACGTTCTTGCGCACGCTCATCCACTCGAACAAAGCACCCTTCTGGAACACCATACCGCGCTCGGGTGCGGGGCCGGTGACCGCGTGGCCATTGATCTCGATCGTGCCGTCGGTCGGGGCCAAAAAGCCCGCAACGATGTTCAAAAGGGTTGTCTTGCCGCAGCCTGACGGGCCGAGGACAGACATTAACTCCCCCTGTTTCAGGTTAAGGCTGACATCCTCCAACGCCTGCACAGCGCCGCCATCCGGCAACTCGAAGCGCATGGATATGTTGTTGATCAGAAGGTCCGACATCGGCGGGGTGTTCTCCGGCGCGTGGGGGCCGATCTTTCGGCCCGGCGGATATGGAAAGGCCCGCCGCGAAACTTGTATCGCAGCGGGCCAGTGTTAACCCAGGTCCGCTTACTGAGCGGCGGCCTGCAACGGCGCGGTGTTCACCAGGCCGGAGTAATCGTCGAGCGTGCCGTCGATCGAGCCTGCGTCCGCGAAGACGGTGGCCACGCCGTCCATGAACTCGCCGACATTACCGCCAAGCCATGCTTCGGACAGCTGCTCGTCCACAGTCGGGAAGACAAAGGTATCGATGGTTTCGGCGGTCGCTTCGAGGTCCATACCGGCGTCGTTTGCGATCACTTCCAGCATCGCGTCACGATTATCACCAGCCGCCCACATGGCGTTGGCTTCCGCGGTAACGGCCAGGAACTGCTCAACCAGTTCGGGGTTTTCAGCGACGAACGACGCAGGCGCCGAGGTCACGTCGAACACCAGGATGCCAAGCTCTGTCTTCTCAGCACCGGTCAGAAGCACGTTCCCGTTCTCCAGCATGCGGCGCAACGCACCGCCCCAGCCGCAGACCATGTCCAGCTCGCCCTGGGCAAATGCAGCCGCGCCATCGGGCGGCGCCATGTCGACGACGTTCATGGAGGCAACGTCCACACCGAAGTGGTTCATCTGGGCCAGAAAGCCGTAGTGCGCTGCGGTGCCAAGCGGCACACCGACGGTCAGTCCCGCCAGATCACCGGCGTTCGATGCGTCGATCTCAAGCGCTTCGGCCACAACACAATTGTCATTGTCTGCATAGGAAACGGCCACGTCGAGCAGCTCAAGGTCCTGTCCCGCAGAGGTTGCGACGATGAACGGCGGCAGACCCTGGCTGACGGACAGGTGCACGTCGCCCGATGCCATGGCGGCGGACATCGCAACGCCGGTATCGAATGCAACCCAGTTGATCGAGACACCCATCGCCTCTTCGTACATGCCTTCCACCTTGGCGAACTGGAACGGCATTGGCCATTCGAGGAAGTAGGCAACCGTGATCTCTTCGATGTGGCCGTCGGCCAAAGCAGCCTGACCGCTCGCCAGAGTGGCGGTGCCTGCCAGCAGCGCGGCAATTGTCTTTTTCATGTGTTCTCTCCTGTTGGTGTCCGATGGGCGAACCCGGGCGGACCCATTATCGACCCCCGTCTTTGAGCCGGGCTGTCTCATTGTTCGTCTTCACAACGCGGCAAAGTCTTCCGCGCGTCAAAATTGGTAGGAGCCGATGTTTGGTCACGTCAATAGATTTCTCGCACAGGTTGCAGGGTGTTGGTCCCGGAGTTCCCCGGAACCTTCCCCGATTTCGCCACTCTTGCTCTGAGCCAAGGGTGTGACGCGGCCAAAACTCCAAAAAAACCGCATATTTGGCCGTGTTTCGGCAATGTGAGCTTGGATGGACTGCCGGGCAATGATGCCAAAACTGACAATGTAAAAGGCCAGCGCACCCCGCATGACCGGCGCGCGCGCCCTGTGTGCTGTTCTCGCAGGCGAAAGCGGCCGGGATTGAGGCAAAACATGTGTATAGACCGCATCGCTTCGCAGAATTGCGCCGAGTGTCAGAGCTGACCGGCGATCTGTTCGGCCAGTTGGCGCCACGCAACCGCATGGGCATCGGCAAGTGCTGGCAAATCGTCACCGCGCACCGGCACACTCAGGTCGAAATCCCCGATCCGCTCTGCCCATGGACCGTCATCACGACGAATCGCGTATTGCCCACTCAACCGTAGCTGCCCATCCGCTTGCAGCAACATACGCTCCGTCCGGACCGTCAGTTCCGCATCGGGAAACGAGCTGAGCGGCCACGGCGCACGGGCGACGGGCACATTGGTGATCTGCGACAAGTGCCGCACCAGGGCATTGGTCATCGCATCTTCCGGTACGTCCGCCCAAATCAGGTCCGGCACCGTCTCGATCAAGCCGACTTCGGTTTCGCGGACCACTTCGGATGCGTTGGCGTATTCCGGGAGAGAAATCTCCCCTACGACAACAGACGACACAGACACCCGCACCTGCATCTCCGATGGCGCGGCCGGAACCGATAGCCGCCCTGGCGTGCCGCCACATCCGGCAAGGACCAGCACGAAGAATGTCATGATCCGTGCAGCTTTCATCTTATCGCCCCGTTATGATGGAATTTGGGTTGCGCTCAATCGCGCGCGCAAGGGAACGGAACGCGTCGGCAGCCTGCGAAATATCAGCAATCGCAGCGCGCAATTCGCGATAAACGCTTGAATCATCGCTGTAATTGCCAGCCAATTCCTGCACCGACCCAACAAGGGAATTCAGGCGTGTCACGATAGCGGGTACCTGTTCGGCCGCAGCTTCAAGCGCCGAGAACGCTGCATCTGCGGAGGCAAGCGTGCCCGTGAGGTTTTCGGCGGCCCCGCCTTCCCGCAGCGTGGCAAGGATGGCCGACAGCTCGGTTAGGGACGCGTTCAGTGTCTCGGGCAGCGCTTCGGCGCTTTCGGCGGACAGGATCGTTTCGATCCGCTGCAGGACCCGTTCGGCCGCCGTTGCAGCCGCGTTCACCGGCGCTGCGTCAAGCTCGGATACAAGGTCCTCGACGGAGGTCAAAACCGCAGGCAGGCCGTCGGTGAACGTTTGCAGATTGGCGATAATGACATCGCTGTTTTCCAAAGCGGACAGGGTCGTGGTGACGCCCTCACTATCCGAGATCGAGCCGACCAACGCCTGCAGACCTTCTGCCGCGCTGGCGAGGTCAGACAGCGTCGATCCAATCTCCTCGGCTGCCACGACGGCGCGCGCTTCGCTGACCAGTGCATTGAGGTTCGAGGGCAACCCACGGATGTCGTCACCACTGGACAAGGCGGTGATGCTGTCGAGCGCATCGATAGCAGAATTCATCAGATCCTCGATCGGAAGCGCCGAGATGCGCGATACGATGGCATCAAGATCGGCGGAGGATTCCGCGATGTTCGGAGCCGAAGCCGGCATCAGGGGCACATCGACCAGATCCGTCACAAGCGTTTGGCGTTGGCTGTCGGCGTCTTCGAACAGCTCAAGCGCAAGCGTGGTGCCCAATAGTCCCTCGGACGAGACGCGCACGCGCAACCCGTCTTCCACGCGCTGCGCCAAAGTGGCGATCAGGTTCTCGACCGTGGCCACATCGGGCAACCCGATACGAACCGGCGACACTGAGAATCCGACCAGGATCTGCACGCCTTTCTCGGCCGCGCGCGGATCGGTATAGCCGATGATGCTGTTGACTTCGCCGACACGCACACCGCCGAAACGGACCACTGCGCCGAGTGCCAACCGCACATCATTGGCGGGCAGGATTACCGCAAGAGACAGGGCCTGATCGACGGGGGCTTCAAAAACGCTGCGCTGCGCGTCATCACGATTGCTGTAGACGTCGAAAATCGCGCCATCCTCGACCGTCTCACCGCCGGTTACCAAAGCTTCGAACGCTACACCGCCTTCGACCAGCGAGGCGAGGCTATCGAAGTTCACAGACAGCCCCGTGGTATTCAGGTCAACGGAAATACCAGAAATGTCCCAAAAGCGCGTGTTTGTCGACAGACGGGCGTCATGCGGGGCCTCGATGAACGCATCCATCGTGATCGTGGTGCCATTTTCCGACAATTCCGGAACCCCGAGTCGGCCGACTTCGATCCCGTTGTAAAGCACAGGCGCCCCTGCGGCGAGTTGACCGCCATCGCGTGAGCGCAGCACGATCCGGGTGCCATCTTCGCCGGGTTGTGACAGCGGCGTGGTTTCCAACGCGTCGAACCGGGTCTGGTTTGCGCCGATCTCACCGTCCCAAGTGCCCTCGATAAAAACGCCCGACAACACCGTCGACAGTCCCGTCACCCCACGCGCAGAAACCTGCGGCTCCACCAGCCAGAATTCAGCCTGTGCATCAACAAATGGAGCGATTTCCGGGTCGATGCGGATATGCGCCTCGACCGCTTGGAACCCGTCGGAAAAGTCGAGGTCTTCGACAAGACCGACCTCGACATCCCGGAACCGCAGCGGCGTCTCGCCGGCCTCGATGCCGGATGCGTTGGGCAGGGACACCACGATCACAGGGCCTTGCGCACGATAGGATTGCACCACGACGAAGACGGAAATCGCCAACGCAATCAATGGCATCAGCCACACCAACGAGATGCCACGTCGCGGACGCCGGCTCATCTCGGGTTCTGGCAGATCGCTCTCAGCCATGTGTCACGTCATCCTCCAGACGATCCCAAATCTGTCGCGAGTCGAAACTCTGCGCCGCCAGCATGGTAAACACGACGGAAAGCGCGAAACAGATCGCTGCAATGCCCGGGTTGATCGTCGCCAGCACGTCGAACTGCACCAGCGCCGTCAGAATCGCAACGACAAAGACATCGATCATCGACCACCGCCCAATGAATTCCACGATCTCGTGCAGCACCAGCAAACGATGCGGGTCGCTGCGATGTCGTTGCCCGGTCAGAACTGCCAGATAGGCAATGACGATGAATTTCCCGACCGGGATCAGGATACTGGCCACAAATACAATGATCGCAACGGCATAGGCGCCATGGTCCAGCAGGTCGATGACACCGCCGATGATCGTGCTTTCCTCGGTTCGAAAGCCCTGCGTAGTTCGCAGCATCGGATAAATGTTTGCAGGAATATAGGCGATCAGGCCGACGATCAGCCACGCCCAAACCTTTTGCTGGCTCAGCCCATCCCGGCTTTGCAACCGTTGACGACAGCGCGTGCACCTGTCTTGCGCCACCGGCGCAACCAACCCGCAACTTCGGCAAACCACGCGGCCCGTTTCGCGTGCGGTTGTCACCCGTTGCATGTCAGAGCCGTCCAGAGTGTGTGGCGACACATGAGTGTGTCCTGATAGGCATTGAGGATCACGATCAATGCGAAGATCCAAAACGCCGGACCGATCGCAATCGTCGCCAAATCCGCCAGCTTCACCAGCGCCACCGCGACCCCGACCATGAAGATTTCAGCCATCGCCCAGGGCTTGAGGAAAAACGCCAGCCGCAGCGCGCGCTTGGCATTCGGCAGGTTGTCCTGCCCAATGGTCACCGGCCCAAGCGCGTAGATCAAAAGAAGGAACCGGCTGAGCGGGAGCATCAGGATGAAGGCCAGAACCGCCAGAGCCAGGGGCACCATGATGCCGGAACTGAAGCCAAGCACCACGTCAATGACCGAGGCCGCATTGTCAAATTGTCCGGCACGCAATTCGAGGAACGGCAAGAACAGAACCATCGCCAAAAGCGCGACATTCGTAGCCGACAAGCTGACCAACCACGCAACCGCGGCGGTCTTCCCGAAAGTCAACTTGTGCCCGCATCTGCTGCATTGGGTTGCCTGCGCGGACACACTGGGCGGCAAACGGTAGATCGCATCACAAACGGAACAGCCAACGATGCCGGGCGACATCGTTTCCGAGGATGTTGATGCTTGGTTCATTGGCGCGTCGGCAGGCAACACGAGCGCTCTCCCGACTCGCAGACTGAAACCATAGATGCGGATGGCTCCTCCGGCTTTCAAGCGAATTGTGATTGGTGCAATGCCGACAGCCGCGAAACGCAAGACAGACGGTCGCCGGACTGTCTCTGGACAAAAACCTACCGTCGCCACCCGCGCCGGTAACCAATTCGACACGATGACTTGATTAAACAAAGGTTCAAGAAAGGATCATTGATGCTAAGTCTTATGAATGAGCACCGGGCAGCGTCGCGCATAGACCAACCGCCCGCCTGAACCGGGATCACGATCTTGTCTCAAAAACGAACGGATAGCAGGGATGAGCTTGCCGATTTCCGCCGGAAGTATGCGTGGATTCTGTGGTCGGTTCTCCTGTTCAGCCTCTTTGTGAACCTGCTGATGCTGACCGGCCCACTCTACATGTTGCAGGTCTACGAACGCGTACTCGGCTCTGGCAGCGAAGAAACCTTGCTGGCTCTGACGATCTTGGTCGCCTTCCTGTTCATCATGATGGGCGTGCTCGATTTCGCCCGGTCGCGGGTGGCCGCACGGTATGGGGCCAAACTGCAGGAAGCGTTCGACGCCCGTGTCTTCCGTGCGGCCATGACGCGTGCGCGGCGCACCGGGCAATCGCAGACCGCGCAATCCGATCTCGCGTCTGTGCAACGCCTGACATCCTCGCCAGTGTTCATGGCCATCTTCGATTTGCCATTCACGCCGCTGTTCATCGCCGTTATCTTCGTCTTCCACGCATGGCTTGGATGGCTCGCGCTCGGGGGTGCGCTGTTGTTAGTCGTGGTGACGATCCTCAACCGGCAAACCACCGCAAAGCCCCTCGGCGAGGCGGCTGAGACGGGCCGTATGGCCGACCGCATGGCCAGCGAGATGCAGTCGCAGGCCGAGGTCATCCGGTCGCTCGGCATGCAGGGGGCAGCGTTTTCGCGCTGGCACGGTCAACGCAAACGCGCGCTGGATGTCTCGATGCGCGCAGCAGACAAGGTCGGTGGGTTCTCGACCCTTTCCAAGACTTTCCGGATGTTCTTGCAATCGGCGATCCTCGGCCTTGCCGCGCTTCTGGTGTTGCGTGGGGAATTGCGCGCCGGTGCGATGATCGCAGGCTCGATCCTGATGGGCCGCGCCCTCGCCCCCATCGATCTTGCGATTGGGCAATGGTCGATGATTTCCGAGGCCATGCGCAGCTGGAAGCGCCTTCAAGGCCTTCTCGTCGACGAGCCGGAACCAATGGCGAAGCTGGACCTGCCGCGCCCGGCCGCGGCACTTGAGGTTTCGAGCCTTTCCATCGTCCCACCGGGCGCCAGCGCACCCACACTTCGCGGCGTGTCATTCCGCGTTGCACCGGGTGAAGCGGTGGGGGTCATCGGCCCCTCCGGATCAGGGAAATCCAGCCTCGCCCGCGCAATCACGGGCCTTTGGGCACCCGCAGGCGGCTCCGTCCGGCTCGACCGCGCCACATTGGACCAATATGAAGACGACCGATTGGGCAAGCTCATCGGCTATCTGCCGCAAAGCGTAACCTTGTTCGACGGCACCATCGCGGAGAACATCGCCCGCCTCGACCCCTCGCCCGATCCTGCCGCTGTCTCGGCGGCGGCCATCGCGGCGGACGCGGATACGATGATCAGAGCCTTGCCCGACGGGTACGACACGCAGGTCGCAGGACTCGGGCCGCGCTTGTCCGGCGGGCAAATACAACGCATCGGCCTGGCGCGCGCCCTTTACGGCGATCCGGTCCTGTTGGTCCTGGATGAGCCAAATTCCGCGCTCGACCACGCAGGCTCCGAAGCGTTGAACCGCGCGGTCCAAGGCATGAAAGCCCGCGGCCTCAGCGTGGTCTTGATGGCTCACCGGCCCAATGCAATTCAGCAATGCGACAAGCTACTGGTGCTGCGCGGCGGCATGGCGCAGGCGTTCGGGCCACGCGATGAGGTGCTGGCCAAGGTCCTAAAAAATTCGTCCGATGTGCGACTGGTCACGGAAAATCAAACCAAAGGCGCGCTGACATGAGCGGTGAAACATCCACATGGTCCGTTTCGGGCCCACTGAGGCTTGGCGTGTTTGGGTTACTGATTTTGATAGGCGGCTTCGGCACCTGGTCGGTGATGACGACCCTATCGGGCGCGGTGGTGGCCTCCGGGCAGATCGAAGTCGACCGCAACCGTCAGGCGATCCAGCATCCCGACGGCGGTCTTGTCGCAGAAGTTCTGGTCGATGAAGGTGACCGGGTGGCGGCGTCGGATGTTCTGGCCCGGCTCGATCCGTCGCAGTTGCAGACGGAGCTTGCAGTGGTCCGGACCAACCTCGCGGAGGTGCAGGCCCGCCGCGCCCGACTTGAAGCCGAACGCGATGGCGCCGATGCGGTCGCCTTCGCGCCCGATCTGCTAGAATTCGCCGAAGCCAATGTCGAAATCCAGGAACTCGTCGCTGGCCAGGCCAACCTCTTTGCCGCCCGCGCCGAGACGATTGCCCGCGAGACCGAACAGCTTCGCGGCCGCATCACGCAGGTCAACGCCCAGGTCCAGGCCTTGCAGGCGCAACAAGACGCGCTGGCCGCGCAAGTCGCATTGGTTGCGGAGGAACTGGAGCGCCGCCAGGCCCTTCTGAACAGCGGCTCCGGTACGCGCGAGCCGGTCGTGCGTCTGCAGCAGGAGTTAGTACAATTGCAGGGCAACGCAGGCGAGGTTGCCGCCGGTCAGGCAGAGGCCGCCGAACGCATCATCGAAAGCGAATTGGCGATATTGCAGCTGCAAACGCAGCAACGCGAACAGGCGATTACCGAACTACGCGAAATCCGCGTCCAGGAGCAGGAATTGACCGAGCGGGCCAATAGCCTGACTGCACGCATCGCGCGATTGGAGCTGCGTGCGCCGGTGGCGGGCCGGATCCACGGCCTGACCATCTTTGGTGAAGGCGCCGTCCTGCGCCCCGCCGATCCTTTCGCGTATCTTGTCCCCGAAGGACGCCCGCTGGTCATTTCGGCGCGCATCCCCGCCATCGATATTGATCAGGTTTTTACCGGTCAGGACGTCTCGGTCGTCTTCCCAGCGTTTAACCAGAACGAATTGCCCGAGATCACGGGTGTCGTCAGCCAAGTTTCTGCCGATGCTTTTGTGGATGATGTCTCAGGCGGCAATTTCTATCGCGCGGAGATTGTCTTGCCCGAAGACCAAGCCGCCCTGCTCGGGGCACGGGTCTTGGTGCCCGGCATGCCGGTGGACGCGTTTATTCGCACCGCGGAGCGCACACCTCTGACGTACCTGTTGGAGCCATTTTCATCGTACTTCTCGCGCGCTTTCCGAGAAAGCTGACCGCGCCCTGTTCAAGGTCGCATACCGCGAAACACGGGCCTGCCAGTCGATACAGTCGAACGCGAACCGACCGGCCTTCGACTGCATCATCAGGTTTGGCTTATACGATCAACAACCCGGCATCGTACATTTGCTGCGCGTCGTCGGCGTCCAACCCGACAACCAGTGCCAGACGTGCGAAGCTCGCCCCACCAGCGGCGCCGTCGGTATCCACTTCAAGCATCGGCCGCGACGCATTGCTGGCGTCAATGCGGACGTAATCGCTCACCGGTCCGCCGGTGTACTCAACCAATGGCGAGACGTCGAGGATCTCACCCGCCTCAATCTCGCGCACTCGGTGCACGTTGCCATCGGAGAAAGCGTTGAACAGATACGCGTCCAGGCCCGCGCCGCCCGCAAAGGCAACGTCACCCCGCACTGCGTTGAATTCAAACACATCCGCGCCCGCCGTGCCCCGCGTATAACCCGCAGCCTCGATTGCGTTGTAGGTGGAGTAATCGACGCCCGGACCCGGCTCGCCGGTCCCGCCCTCGTTCACATCGCTGACGGAAATCTGCAGGCTTGCACCAGCAGAGCCGCCCTGACCATCGCTGACGGACACGTCGACGTCGTAGACGTTGTCGGCACCGCTATCGCCGGGCGCTTCGAAATCGGGCGCGGCGGCAAATCGCAGGGCCCCGCTTGTCTCATCGATCTCGAACAACGCCGCATCGGCACCGCCCGCGATCGTGTAGCCCAAGTCATCCCCATCCGCGTCCGTCGCCGCAATTGCCCCAACTGCAGTGCTGTTTTCCGCAACGCTGAAGCTCGTGGGCGACACGAAAACCGGGTCCGTGTTCGGCGCAGGATCACCACCGTCGTTTTCACCGTCAATAATCAACAACCCGGCATCGTACATTTGCTGCGCGTCGTCGGCGTCCAACCCGACAACCAGTGCCAGACGTGCGAAGCTCGCCCCACCAGCGGCGCCGTCGGTATCCACTTCAAGCATCGGCCGCGACGCATTGCTGGCGTCAATGCGGACGTAATCGCTCACCGGTCCGCCGGTGTACTCAACCAATGGCGAGACGTCGAGGATCTCACCCGCCTCAATCTCGCGCACTCGGTGCACGTTGCCATCGGAGAAAGCGTTGAACAGATACGCGTCCAGGCCCGCGCCGCCCGCAAAGGCAACGTCACCCCGCACTGCGTTGAATTCAAACACATCCGCGCCCGCCGTGCCCCGCGTATAACCCGCAGCCTCGATTGCGTTGTAGGTGGAGTAATCGACGCCCGGACCCGGCTCGCCGGTCCCGCCCTCGTTCACATCGCTGACGGAAATCTGCAGGCTTGCACCAGCAGAGCCGCCCTGACCATCGCTGACGGACACGTCGACGTCGTAGACGTTGTCGGCACCGCTATCGCCGGGCGCTTCGAAATCGGGCGCGGCGGCAAATCGCAGGGCCCCGCTTGTCTCATCGATCTCGAACAACGCCGCATCGGCACCGCCCGCGATCGTGTAGCCCAAGTCATCCCCATCCGCGTCCGTCGCCGCAATTGCCCCAACTGCAGTGCTGTTTTCCGCAACGCTGAAGCTCGTGGGCGACACGAAAACCGGGTCCGTGTTGCCCCCCTGCTCATTCACATCTGTGACAGAAACACTGACCGAAGCTGCGTCACTTCCACCCTCCCCGTCACTGACTGACACGTTCAGGTTGTAGACATTGTCACCACCGGCATCACCCGGCGTTTCGAAATCGGGCGATGTGGCAAATCGCAAGGCACCGCTTGTCTCGTCAATCTCGAACACCGCCGCGTCGGCACCGCCCGCGATGGTGTAACTCAGGTCATCTCCGTCTGCATCCGTCGCTGCGATTACTCCAACGGCGATGCTATTTTCCGCGATGCTAAAGCTTGTTGGTGACGTTAGCTCTGGGTCTTCGTTTGGCGGCGGCGGCGGGGGGCCATTGCCATCAATTGGGATCGCGAAGTCTCGTGTGATGGACCACGCAATGTTTCGGACCAATGTCGCATCAGCCCCAGAGACATCGGGTGGGATCCACAGCGCGGGCGGTCTCTCCTCGAAAATTGACGCATAGAGCATTGTAGCGGTCAGATAATTCCCAAGGTGGCTGCCATGACCGTTATCTGCCGTCAGGATTTCTTCGACGATGGCCCCGTTTTCGGTGTCGTTGTAACGGTCGGCCAAAGCAAGGTAGAGTTCGCGGTAAGCGAGATTGACCGGGATGTATCCGGTCCCATGACTTTCGGCCGCGGACCGATGCGCGACCTCATCGGCTTCAACCTCAGTATTGGGATCGCTCAGGCTGATGCGATTGTCCGCAGGCCATGAGCTCAGAAGTAACGTCCGCGCACCATTGCTTGTCGCGAGGTCTTCCAGAAGCCCGGCATAGGTGTCGAACCCTGCCTCGCTGCCACTGCGCCCGTTCATGATGAAAAGGTCGTAGGATCCGGTTTCAAGCTCATCACGCACATTGGTGCGTAACTCATCTTCCCAATGGGCCTGAAGCGTGCCGCCACCAATACGTGAATACACCGGCGTAACACTGTGTCCGCCGTCCTGGGCCAATCTTGCGAATTGTTCTTCGACGTTCCATGGTCCACCGACCGTCGCGTAAATAAATGAATTTGTTGCAAAAAGGATATTCATCGTACTTACCCCCATTATCAATGAACAAAACGTTAACGCGATTCTGGTTTTTTTCCACCTCTGATTGCGCGCCACTTAGACGATCCGGCGTTTCAGGGCGAAACCCTGCAGACCGGCAAAGCCGCATTGGCAAAAACCGCACCCGAGAGGGCATGCGCGGCTGTCCGTGGCTTGCGTAGTGCTCGTGTTGTTCCGGACAGCACAGTGCCAATTTCACTGAAAAACTGATCAATTCTTGCATGCGTGCGGTCACAATTCGCAGCGCCATCGTGCCTAGTGTGACAGCATGACGGGTCAGAGCGGAGGAGGCTGTGTCCCGCAAAGATACGGGCGATTGCCTGGCGGGGAGGAACGTTAAATGGCTGATATCGCAGTAAACACTCTGAAAGTGGGCTTGTTTGGGATCGGGTTGGACGCCTACTGGCCTCAATTCGAAGGACTGGAAGAGCGGCTGAAGTCCTATGTTGGGGTGGTAGAGAAAAAGCTGCAACGCGATGATGTTGAAGTCGTCAATCTCGGCCTGATCGACACGCCCGAGAAGGCCGTGCAGGCGGGCCATGATTTCAGGTCAGCGGATGTTGATGTTATCTTTCTCTACGTCACGACCTATGCGCTATCCTCGACCGTACTCCCGGTCGTACGCCGTGCAGGGGTGCCGGTTGTCACCCTCAACCTGCAACCCGTCGATGCCATTGATCTGGTGCATTTCAATGCCCTCAACAGCCGCGCGCAGATGACCGGTGAATGGCTGGCCCATTGCAACGCTTGCCCGGTTCCCGAGATCGCGAATGTCTTTACCCGGGCGGGGATCGATTTCCATCAGGTCACCGGTGTCCTTGAAGGCGACGAACATGTGGATGCCGAGATAGAGGCCTGGATCGAAGCCGCCCGCGTTGGCCATGTGATGGCACATACGAAGCTGGGTGTGATGGGGCGGTATTATAACGGGATGCTCGACATCTATTCCGATATGGCGCTGCAATCGACTGCTTTCGGGACGATCATCGAGATCGTCGAGATTGATGAACTGGCTGCGATCCGGGGGGAATTGAGCGAGGCCGACATCGCCGAAACGCTCGACCGGATCCGGGCCGAGTTTGATATCCAACCCGACTGCCCGGAAGAAGAACTCCACCGCGCCGCCACCACGGCCGCCGCATTGTTCAAGATGATCGAAAGGCATGGACTCGGATCTATGGCCTATTATTACGAATCTAAACCCGGCTCGGCCCATGAGGATATCATCACCTCGGTCATTTTGGGGTGTTCGATGCTGACCGCGTCTGGCGTGCCGGTTGCGGGCGAATACGAGGTCAAGAATGCGCAAGCCATGAAGATCATGGATACCTTTGGTGGAGGTGGTTCATTTACCGAGTTTTACGCCATCGACTATGCCGAAGACGTCGTGATGATGGGGCACGACGGGCCAGGGCACACGCGGATCGCGCAAGGGAAAACCAAGGTCCGCCCGCTTGAGGTTTATCATGGTAAAGTCGGTGCAGGCCTTAGCGTGGAGATGAGCGTGATGCACGGTCCGATCACCTGCCTGTCGGTCTTGGAGATTGCTGGCAAGGTCTCGCTGTTGGTGGCGGAAGGGGAATCTGTGCCCGGCCCCATTCTTGAAATCGGCAATACCAACAGCCGTTACAAATTCGCACTTGGGGCGCGCCAGTTTGTGGAGACCTGGAACGCCTCAGCCCCCGCTCACCATTGCGCGGTGGGGGTCGGCCACATCGCCAACCGGATTGAGAAGCTGGGGGCACTTCTGGGATTGGATGTCATTCGGGTGTGCTGACGCGGCGATCCTGCCGCTGACCAAATCGCGCCCGCCAGTCGGATGGAGAACAGGCGACCGATTTTCGGAATTGATTGGAAAAGTGGAAGGCCGAGCTGAACCCCAGTTGCGCCGCGACGCCTTTGATCGAAAGCTCGGTATTGTCCAACAAATCCTTCGCCTTCTGGACCCGGGCCGACATCTGGTATTCTTTCATCGACATGCCTGTGTGGGTACGAAATGTACGCCGAAGGGTGGAGTAACTTACGTTCAATTCCTCCGCGATTTCCTCCATGGGGCGCGGCGCGGCACAGCGTTCCAATAACAGCATCCGAGCCGTGTTAACCAACTTGTTGGTGCTGTCCTCATTCGCATTTCGTGGCCCGGCAAGAATGGCCAGCAATTTCAGGCCAAGCATGGAGAGCACCGGCTGATGACCGACCGCGTCTTGCTGCGCCAGCTTGTGGACTTCGGCAAACGTGTCTTCGATCAGAGCTATGTTCGGATTGCGAACGATCGGCCGTGTCGGGTCGAGCAGACCAGAATTCAACGCCATATCAAATGCGGTTCCCTTGCATTCGACCCAGTGCTCCGTCCATCCGACCGAGGGCTCCGGCGCGTAGCGATGCCAGACGTTGGGCAACAGTACAAAGACCTGACCGGCCCTAATGTCCTGCGGCTTGCTCGCGCGCCCGAGCTGGATCCGGCCCCGCCCTTCCGAAATGCAAACGATTTGATAGGCCTGCAAGACACGCCCCTGCGAGCGCCCGAACAAATGATCGACGGGATGGGTCGGCGCCGGATATTGGGCATGCGGCGGCACCCGCGTGAAACCGGACGATTGCAAGGTGCAACCCAGCGTATGGCATAGCCGGCTTTCCGGAATGTAGCTGAAATAGTTCTCTGTATTGTCCCTCATGAACGCAGGATGGCACGGAGCAAACACAAATCAACCACGATATGCCGGATGCAACCGCCTCGCCCCATCAAACTACGTCAAATATATGAAAATATTATACTTTCCGGATAGTAATTCGCTCAAAACAGCGACCGCGCACCAACCTGAAGTGAGCAAATCTTGTATCCATTTAACCAGATTTTTGCTCCGATTCTCTTCTAGCCTTTTTCTTAGGGAGAGCATGCAATCCGCCCGCGGAAGCCATGCACACATTCTGGGAGGAGATCCAAATGAAACACTTCATCTTGTCTGCAACGGCCGCGCTGGCCCTTTCGGTGGCCGCCGCCCCGGCCTTGGCGGACTTCCATGGCTTCGACCCGGCGACACATGACGGGACGATGTTTCCTGCCGAAAACCTGATGGCGATGGTCCAGTCCGCGATGGAGGTAAATCCGCCACGCAACGGCGAAACCTATGTGATCGGCTTCGCAAATCTGCAGCGCGACATCCCGTTCTGCGTCCTTGTCGAGCAAGGAATCCTTGAAAACGCCGAAGCCGCCGGGATCGAAGTTGTTGTGGCCGACAACCGACTGGATGGCGCAACGGCGCTGGCCAACGCCGAAAGCTTCATCACACGCAACGTCGATTTCGTGATCGAGTTCCAAACTGACGCTGAATTCGGAGCCGTCATCATGAACCGCTTGAACGAGGCCGATATCCCGGTGGTCGCCATCGACATCCCGATGCCCGGTGCGGGCTTTTTCGGCGTGAACAACCCGCGCGCCGGGTTCATGGGTGGCTCTTATCTGGCACAGGCCGCCGTCGAACGCCACGGGATGGATGCGGTGATGAACGGGTATTTCATCGAAGGCGAGCTGCCGCAATCCGGCCCGATCCCGGCGATGCGCACCGGAGGTCAGATCGCCGGATTCCGTGCCGCCCTGCCTGATTTCCCGGAGGATCAGATCTTGACCTTCGACAGCAAGAACACGCTGGAAGAAAGCTTCACCCAAACCAACAACCTGCTCAGCCGCATTCCCGAGGGCGTACCGATCATGGGCACTGCGATCAATGATCAAGCGGCCACAGGCATTCTGCGCGCGGCCCAACAAGACGGGCGTGAGATGGTCACCGTTGTGGGTCTTGGCGCAGACGAAGGCGAGACACTGGCGACCGAGGAAAACTTCGTCGCCGCCGTGGGCTCGTTTCCCGAACGCTACGGCAATGCACTCATCCCGATGGCGCTTGCAACACTCGCAGGGGAAGAGCTTCCGGATGCGGTCTTGATCAATCACCAGATGGTGACGCCCGCGAACATCTGTGAGTTCAACGACAGCATCGAGTGTCAGGACGTCGCGGTCATCGACTATAGCTTCCCCGAGGAAGGCTTCCTCGCCCATCTGGAGGCCCTGCGCAGCGATCCGGACCTGGCCGATGTGCAGAACCTGATCCCGAACAACTAAACCCATCACAGTCAAAGCCACTTGGCCGCAACGCCAGGTGGCTTTTTCTATCGCCGCGGCCCAGGCTGCCGGTCTGCTGCAACAGGTGATCCCCCGATGAACGCCGCCATCCCCCGCATCCAGATGCGCAACATCGTAAAAAACTTCGGCACGGTCCGGGTTCTCGAAGGCGTGTCATTGGACGTGATGCCCGGCGAGATCGTGGCGTTGCTGGGGTCCAACGGGGCGGGCAAATCCACGTTGATGAAGATCCTCACGGCGAATTACACCAAGACTTCCGGTGAAATCCGCGTCAACGCGAATGTGGTCGAATTCACATCTCCCCGCGATTCCGCCCGCGTCGGGATTACCTTTCTACCGCAGGAAATCTCGGTCTTTCCGGAGCTGAGTATCGCCGAAAACATCTGCATGAGCGCCGATAGCGCGGGGCGGGTGAATTGGTCCGATATGGCGCGCCG
Organism: Gymnodinialimonas ulvae; assembly: GCF_037543845.1. Lineage (NCBI taxonomy): Bacteria > Pseudomonadati > Pseudomonadota > Alphaproteobacteria > Rhodobacterales > Paracoccaceae > Gymnodinialimonas > Gymnodinialimonas ulvae. Next base: position 44,213 of record NZ_JBBIFX010000001.1, on the reverse strand, counting down.
GGCGCAGGTCGTGCTCGATGATCTGGGCTTTGGGCACCTCGCGGCGGAGACCTTGGTCGCGGACCTGCCCGTCGCCGAACGACGCATTATCGAGATTGCCCGCGCCCTTGAAGCGCAAGCGGATATTTTGGTTATGGACGAGCCGACCGCGTCCCTGTCGGAGCAGGAAAGCGAGCAGATTTTCACGATCCTGCGCGGCCTGAAAGCGCGCGGCACAAGCATCGTCTATATCTCTCATTATCTTAAGGAAGTGTTCGAGATTTCAGATCGCATCGTTGTGCTGCGCGATGGGTTGAACGCCGGTGAATTCGATCCCGACACGGCACAAGTCGAAGAGGTGGTCGGTGCCATGCTTGGCAAAGTCGCCGGTGTCATGTTTGAAGAGCGTGCCCCCCTTCCCTCGGATGCTCCGGTTATCTTCACCTGCAGGGGGCTGACCTTGCCGGGCAAGGTGGAGGGCGTGTCCTTCGATCTGCGCGCCGGTGAAATCCTCGGCGTGTTCGGCTTGATCGGCTCCGGGGTCGAGGTTTTGGGTCGCCTTATTTTCGGCGCTGAAGGACGCCCACCGGCGGGCGACACAACCCTGTTGGGAAAGCCCTACCAGCCAGTCTCGGCCCTCAAGGGCAAAGACGCCGGGATTGGATTTGTGACCGCAGAACGCAAGACCGATGGCATCATGGCCGACATGAGCGTGCGCGAAAATCTGGTCGCCGCGTTTCAACGCGACTTCGGCAACGGGCCGTTCACATCACCATCCCGCGAGCTCGAACATACCCGGGATTGGATCACCAAGCTCGGCATCAAAACCTCTGGCCCGGAGCAGGCGATCCGGTTCCTGTCGGGTGGTAATCAGCAGAAGGTCTGCGTGGCAAGGTGGCTGAACCCCAAGGTCAAGATGCTGATCCTTGAAGAACCCACACGGGGTGTCGATGTCGGCGCGCGCCGCGAAATCTATTCCCATCTGGTCGACTTTGCCCGCTCCGGCCTGGCCGTTCTGGTGCTGTCTTCCGATGTCGAGGAAATTGCGGGGCTGTCGGACAGATCCCTGGTGATAGATCGCGGTCGGATCCTGGCCGAATTCGCACACGGAGCGACGGCAAACGATTTGCTCTCCGCCTCCGCCCGCCCCGTAACCTCCGCATAAAAGGCGCCCAAGATGTCAAACGCAATGCTGTCTCAAGGTGTCATCCGGCGGTTATTCGGCGGATCGGGCGTGGGAACAACGGTTCTGATCCTGCTGATATTCTACATCCTCTTGCTGATCGTTTTCTCTTTCCTGTCCCCGTTCTTCATGACCGTGCGCAACATGACATCGATCAGTTCGAATATCGCCCTGATCGGCCTTATGGCGGCGGCTGGAACGCCCTTGATCATCGCCGGTGGCCTTGACCTTTCGGTGGCGGCGGTGGCGGGCTTGACCGGTGTCATTATCGCACTGCTGCACGCGGCCGGGGTTCCGATCTGGTTCGCGGTCTTGGCCGCAATCGCTGTGGCTGTTGTGATCGGGCTGGTGAACGGCATTCTGGCCACCTACCTGCGGCTCAACCCGTTGATCGTGACGCTGGCCACGATGTCGATCGTCACCGGGGTTTCATTGATCCTCACCGGAGGGCTCACAAAACCCTTGTTCGTCGATGGCTTCAACTGGATCGGTCAGGGGCGCGTTTTAGGGGTTCCCGTCCCGGCCATCCTGATGCTGGCCGTGTACGTCGCTCTTTGGCTGATGATGCAGAAGACCCATTTCGGGCGCCACGCCTTCGCGGTGGGCGGCAATCCCGATGCAAGCCGCTTGATTGGCTTGCCCGTGGATCGCACACAGGTCTCTCTTTACGTGATGTCCGCGGTCTCCGGTGCGGTTGCGGGGACCGTTCTGGCCGCGATGTTGGGAGCTGCCGCGCCAAATGCGGCGGGCCCGCACCTGCTGACCGTTATCGCTGCGATCATCCTTGGTGGAACGTCACTCCAAGGCGGGCGCGGATCGGTCTGGGGCACGCTCGTTGCGGTCTTGATCCTCGGGACGCTGAACAACGGGCTCACCTTGATGAACGTCTCCAGCTTCTGGCAGGACGTCACGCGCGGCGTCGTCCTGATCCTTGCGGTGGGCTTTGATGGGGTGCGCCAACGGCTGGGGTAAGGCGGCATACGGCACGTAGCGCCAGCCCCCTCCCGGCTCCGTTCAGCCTTGCCAAGATGCGTTAATCTGGATCGCGCAACACGTGGACGGCGCAAGGCGCGTGCCGCACAACCCGCGATGCGGTCGACCCCAGGAGATAGTCGATCAGACCCGGCTTGTGGGAGCCGATGATGATGCAATCGGCCTTTTTGTCCGACGAGAAATCAATGATCGTACGCCCGCTGTGGCCCTTGACCACCGTGGCCTGCGCATTGGGCACACCCTTCATGCGCGTCGCCAACTTGGCCTCCGCCGCTGCATAGGCCTTCTGCACCGTGCTTTCGTCGAGATAGGCATTCACGGTGCCGGAGGGTTGTTCATAAACATGAAGCGCAGTGATCGTTCCGCCCGGGTTCAAAAGCTTCTGGGCAAGCTCAAGCGCGGTCGCACCAAACCCATGATCCAAAGCCATCGGGACAATAATGTGGTCATACATTGCAGGTCTCCTTCACGGTTCAGGCTGCCTTATCGGCTGTTGAACGCGCAAGGTCCCGCGCGCTCGACGCTCACAGCCCTCGCAGACGCCAAGACAAACAACTGCGCTAGCGGTAGATCTCCGGCAGCAGGGCCGTTGAAATCCAAGGGATGTAGGCAATCATCAGGGTTACGATCAGCATGAAGAAGACGAACGGCACAGCGCGCGCCGCGATTTTCAATATCGACTCCCCCGTGATCCCCGACACCACAAACAGGTTCAGGCCCAGGGGCGGTGTGATGAAACCGACGCCAAGCGCGGTGATCATCATCACGCACAACTGGATCTCGTTCATCCCAATGTTCTGCGCCAGCGGGTAAAGGATCGGCGCAAGGATCACGATGTTGGGTGTCGTCTCCATCACGCAGCCCGCCGCGATCAGGATCAGGATCATCATCAGGATCAGCACGCGAGGGTCTTCACTCACGCCGGTCGCCGCCGCAACGAACCCTTGCGGCACGCCGAGCACGGCAAGCGCCTGCGCCAGCGGCAAGGAGAAGGCGATGATCGGCAGGATCACACCGTTCACCTTTGCGGAGCTGACGAGCATCGCCGGGAAGTCGCTGAACCGCAGCGTACCGATGATGAAACCGATCGCGATGCAGGTGACGACGGCAACGGCGCCGGCTTCGGTCGGGGTCAGGCGGCCAGAGAAGATACCGTAGAAAATGATGCCGGGCACCAGGAACGCGTACCAGCCGGATTTGATCGTTTTCCATAGGTTCGAAGCCCATTCGCCGACGGTCATCAATCCACCGCCCTCGTAGGCGTGGCGGCGGTTGACGATGGTGTTGGTCAACAGGATCGCGAAAAGGACCAGAAGGCCGGGGATGACAGCCGCCAGGAACAGGATCGACACGTTCACACCCAGCACGAGGCCGATGATGATGTAGGCAATCGAAGGCGGGATCAGGATACCGGTACAGGCCCCCGCCGCAACCAGCGCGCAGGCATAGGGGCGCGGGTAGCCTGATTCCACGAGGCGGTCGATGGTCATGCGGCCCACCGCCGCCGCCCCCGCCGCATCCGAGCCAGAGATCGCAGCAAACATGCCGCAGACCAGAACAGTGGCCGAGCCAAAGCCGCCCTTGGCCCAACACGTGATGGCCTCGGCCACGTCGAGGAATTTCTTCGACAAACCGGTTCGGACCAACACGTCACCCGTCAGGATGAACAGCGGCACAGCGGTCAGCGCAAAGTGGTCAATTCCGTGAAACAGGCTCTCACCCACCAGCGACAACGGAAGCGCGCCCGACATCATCAACATGATAATCGCCGCCGCCCCGATGGAGGCCCAGACCGGAACCGCCAAGGCCACGAGGATCACGAAGACGATGATCGGAACGTAGAAATCCCAGCCAAGCTCGACCGTTTGTTGTTGGAGTGTCTGCCAAAGCATGTGCCTGTCCCCTCAGTCGAACAGCTTGTCGCCTTCATAGACGGCGCGGCCGTTGCGAAGGTCGGATAAGTCCCGAAGGAAGGATTGGGTCAACCTCACGATGACCAACGCGAAGCCAAACGGCACGGCGAACAGAAAGAAGGTCTGACTGATCCGCAACCCATGCGTGACCGAGCCGAATTTCCACGACACATGCACCGCCTCAAACGACCAATACAAAGCGATGATTGCAACGATGAACATGACGATATCGCCAAAGATGTAGATCAGCGTCTTCACCGTCGGCGGGACGTAATTCAGGATTACATCAATGCGGATATGGCCACGCTCTTTCACGGCGGAGGCGGCCCCGACCCAAGCCAGGTAGATGAAGGAATAGCGCACAATTTCTTCACCCCAGATCGAGGAATAGGCAAAGACTTCGCGCCGCACGACCTCAATGAACATCGTGCCCACGAGCATGACGTAGAACACCAGAAGCAACCAACGCTCGGCGTTTTTGTTCAGCGTGCTGAGAAAATTCGACATGACGTTCCCCTTGCCAGCGCCTTCGGAGAGGGCCGGACGCGCAGTGGGCGTGAATTTGGGCTTGGGTCCGAACGGAAACGGGCCCCGCCAAAGACGGCGGAGCCCGATATGACTTAGGCGTCGTGGACGTAGTAGCGGCTGGCGGTGCCTGCGGCTTCTTCGAGGCGCGCGAACGTGTCCATGGAGCCTGCAAGTTCGACCTTGAACTCGTCCCAATCGGACAGTTGGTAGCCGCCAACGGATTGCCATTCGGCCAGTTGATCTTCGGACAGCGAGTGGAACTCGACACCGTTCGCGATCAGTTGCGACATGGCATAGGAGCGCGCCGAGGGCACCTTGGCGAGGTTCTGCTGCTGGGTCACTTCACCGGCGAACTCGATGCCTTCCTGCACATCGGCGGGAAGCGAGTTGAACCATTCGAGGTTGACCGAGTAAACCTGACTATCCGGCACGGCTTGCGTAAAGGTCACGTGGCTGAGGATCTCGCCAAAGCCAAATACGTGAAGTGCGCCCACCGAGGGGTCAAGCGCGTCGGCCACGCCCTGACGGATGGCGGACGGCGTCTCACCCCAAGCCACCGGCGTCGGGTTCGCTCCGACCATGCGGTAGTACTGTTGCAGCATCGCAGAGCCCGGAACGCGGAACTTCACGCCTGCCATATCCGCGGGAGTGACAATCGCATTTCCGCCCTGGCGCACGGCAACGACGCGGGGATCGATGACGATATACATCAGCGCCTTGAAGCCCGACTCCGCGATGCGGGGGTCAACTTCGGACTTCCACGCATCCGACGATGTGAGGTTGGTGAAGCGTTGGTTCGAGCCGCAGAAATACGGCAGGTTAATCAGGTCAACGGCAGACGCGAAAGGCGCGAAGTTGGCCAGCGAGTGCTGCGCGCACTGGATCGTGCCGCCTTGTACGGCCTGTGCCAACGCACCACCGGCACCAAGCTGACCGCCTGGCGCAAGACGCACGTAGACCTTGCCGTTGGTCATGTTCTGGACATTCTCTTTGAGGTCCAGCTGCATGATCGGATAGCTGCGCGATGCACCCAGAACATAGGCAGTGGCCAGCGTCATGATGTGCTCAGCGGCGGCTTCGCGCTCTGCCTCTTCCTGCTGGGTTTGGGCTGCCGCCTCAGACGACCAAAGCGTGCCCGCCGCACCGGCAACCATGGCGGCGGTAAATGCACCACTCCCGGCCAGCTTGAGGAAATTGCGGCGCTCGGCCGACTTCAATTCCTGTGTATCATGATCCAATTTAGCGTCCTCCCTGGACATCGTCGACGCGCGGCTGCGGCTCTTGGGCGGCGGCCTTTGCATCTGCTTCTTTTTTCAGGATCCCGATGACGAACACTATCGACGCCGACAGCAAAAGCAGCATCTCGCCTACATTGCCAAGAATGGCAGAGTTGGAAGTCGATCCCAAGGCGACATTACCAACAAAGAGCGCGAGTAAGACACCGGCCAAGATGATTGCCATAGCTCGTTTGTCCCTCCCGACATACGAATCCTACAAGCAATCTAGGACCTTAAAGATCTAAAATGCAAGCGCTTACATTTGCGCGCAACCCTTAGGTTGGCCTCTCCACGCACCGGACAAGGCTTTGCGTTGGCGTAGCCTATAAATTGGACGCCGACAAAAAGCGCTCCGCTGCCAGAAAAGATCGCGCCGGATCAACGAACAGATAAAATCGCGCGCTGGGGCAAGTAGGGGCGTCTAAGGCTTTAAGCCGACACCAGAATTCACGCGCGGGCACCTATTCGCCCGCGCGGCACCTGTTCATTGGCGGGATTGCCCTCGGACCCGACCTTCACACTCAGACGAACCGATTTACAAGGTTCTCCAAGATTTCCTGACGGCCCGAGCGGGGCTGCGGGTTGATCCCGTCCGCCACGACCTGTGCGGCAATACTGTCAAAATCGCTGGTCAAAAGCGCCTGTGCCTCGGGCGCGTCCCAACCGGCGTAGCGGGCCTGACGCAAGTTCTCGAGCCCGCCGTCCTCCAGCATCGCGGCCGCCGCCTTGAAGCCTCGCGCGCAGACATCCATCGCACCGGCATGGCCCGCAATAAGATCAATTGGATCGAGGGATTGACGGCGCAGCTTCGCGTCGAAATTGGTGCCACCGGTTGTGAACCCACCCGCCTTAAGCACTTCGTAATAGGCCATAGCGACCTCAGGCACGTTGTTGGGAAACTGATCCGTGTCCCAGCCGGATTGGTAATCGTTGCGGTTCATATCAATTGAGCCAAAGATGCCCAGAGATGCGGCCAGCGCCAATTCGTGCTCGAACGAATGGCCGGCAAGGATCGCGTGGCCCTGCTCGATATTCATCTGAACCTCGTCCTCAAGCCCGAATTCCTTGAGGAAGCCGTATACCGTCGCCACATCATAGTCGTATTGATGCTTGCTGGGTTCCTGCGGCTTCGGCTCCACCAAAATCGCGCCCTTGAAGCCGATCTTGTGCTTGTATTCGACCGCCATCTGAAGAAACCGCCCGGCCTGCTGGCGCTCGCGTTTCAAATCGGTGTTGAGCAGCGTCTCATACCCTTCGCGTCCGCCCCAAAGGACGTAGTTTTCACCGCCCATCTTATGGGTGGCATCCATACAATTCTTCACCGTCGCCACCGACCAGGCGAAAATCTCGGGGTCCGGGTTGGTGGCCGCCCCGGACATGAAGCGCCGGTGCGAAAACAGGTTCGCGGTGCCCCATAAGACGCGGGTTTTGCTCCTTTCCATCTTCCCGATCAGGTAATCGACGATCTCCTCGAAATTGCGCTGGCTCTCGGCGAAACTGTCGCCCTCAGGACGAATGTCCGCATCGTGCCAGCAGAAGAACGGCACATCGAGCAGATCGAACATCTCGAACGCAACGTCGGCCTTCAACTTCGCCAGATCCATGGTGTCGCCAAACCACGGACGCTCGAACGTTTGGCCACCAAACGGGTCGCCGCCAGGCCACGCAAAGGAATGCCAAAAGGCCACCGCAAAACGCATATGTTCTTCCATGCGCTTGCCCATGACGATCTCGTCGGGATTGTAATGACGAAACGCAAGGCCCATTGCATCGGGGTCATAGCGCACGGGGGCGGCATCTCGGAAGAAATCGGTCATCTTGTTTCTTTCATGAATTACAAAGGGTCATCTGGTAGATTGTCACGCACATAGATCGCAGGGATCAGTTCGGGCGCCGGCGGCGGCGGAAGATCATCAACAATCGCTTGCAACAAAGCCAAGGCACGGCTCATCTCGATCTCGGGGCGCTGGTCGATGGCGACATCGACAACCCCTTCTTTCAGGGCCTCGCGGCTTTTTCCGGATACTTCGTGGATGATGCAAAAGATCCGTTTTTCCTGATCAGTCGTCCCTAACACCTCGATCAGGCCATCGTTGCCAGCGCCCGCGTTGTAGATCGCAGTGACGGCCTGCTCGGTCTCGACGCGCGCACGCAATGCCTGGCGCATCAGGCGATCCTGGTCCTTGGTCTCGATCAGGTCGCAAAACTCAATCTGCGGATAATCGGATCGTAGAACTTCGGTAAAGCCTCGGATGCGATCGCCGTGATCCCGGACATCCAGCGAACCGGCAAGCGGGATCACACGGCCGGGCTGCCCGCGATGGGCCATGCCGACCATGCGCGCTGCAGTGCGCCCGGCCTTGACGTTGTCGATCCCGATGTAGTGATCCCGACACGCTTTCGGCCCGTCAGAGACCAGCGTGACAACCTTCGCCCCCGCCTCGCGCAGCATCGTCAAGGCGCGATCCTGTCCCTGCCCGACACAGGCGATCCCATCATAGCGCTGCGCCAACAGATCCCACAAAGCGATTTCGAGGGCTTCGGTATCGAAGGCTGGGAATTCAATCACGTCAAGCTGAAGCTGCGCCGCCTTTATGTGCTGCCGGAATTTGGCGATCTGCTCGTGCATTCTCAGGAAGAACGGGTGCGAGCGCGACGGCAGAACAAAGGCCAAACGGCGCACGCGACTCCGCGAGAGATTGGCGGCGGCCACATTGCGCACGTAGCCCAATTGCTCCATGGCCCGCTCGACCTTGCGTACCGATTTTTCCGCGACATTGCCGCGCCGGTTCTGCACGCGGTCCGCGGTCGCATAGCTTACGCCCGCGAGTTGGGCGACGTCATGCAGCGTCGGGCTTTTGATGCCATCCTCCCAGCGCATAACCCCTCCAAACCACACGACCATCAGCTTAGTGAGCCAAAATGATGGTCGTCAATCATTTTCACCAGAGCATGTTTTTCCTAGTATGGATCATCACATGATTTACCAACGATCATACGTATTCGATTGGAATGCGCGTCGAACCACAACGCGATGGGAATCTGCTTAGAGCGACAGTTTCGACCAAGGCGCGCCAACGGCGCTTGCACCTCGCCCCGCGCTGCGCCCAACCCCATACCTGTACCGCCCGTGGACGTGCGCGGCGCGTTCCAAGCGCTCGAACACACCAACGCATCCGAGGCGCGTCTCAAAGCAGAAACTGCGCCCCGATCGGGCGCGCCGCGGCCCCTATGGCGCGCGCTTTGTGACCGATACTGCCCGCCTCGATGCGCGGGCAAATCAGGCCACGCCGGTCCTGTGTGACCACGTAGCGCCGGACCCGTTCGACCAGCTCATCTCGAATTTGCGCCGGGAAGGCTCCGTCGATTAGGATCGCTTCGAAATCTATGACCGAACAGGTCGACAAGGCCGCTTTCGACAACTCCTGCGCCGTTTGACCCAGCCAGGGATCGACATATCGTGCCAATCTGCTCCAGCTCTCGGGATCGGTCCACAACTGCCGCGAATCCAGATCAACCTCATGCAGCCTGCGTTCCAACTGATGGATAGAGGCCATATCCACCAACTGCATGCTTTCGCCATTGGGACCGATGCTGCGCAGCGACCCAAGGGCACCGGCGTTGCCTTGACGCCCTTCGTAGACGGAATTGTCCAACGCAATGCCCCCTCCGATATAGGCCCCGACAAAGAAATAGGCGTAATCCTGAAATTCCTTGCCGCGACCATAGGTGTGCTCCGCCTGACAAGCCGCCGTTGCGTCGTTCAATTGCAAAACCGGCAGGCCCGTCTGCTCTCGCAACAGACTTCTCAGGTCAAGGCCCCGCCAATCCGCAAAGACGCTCTCCTGACGGACATCGGTGTCGTCCCACATCTCGAATGCGGCGGCCACACCGAACCCGCAGATCCGCGCCCTGTGCAGATCGTCTAGCGTCGCGGTAATCTCGCTGACGCCATCCTCAACGAAGCCGAAGATCTCGTCAGGATGCGGACGCGCGTAGGTGAGATGCCGCTCGTCACGGATCGCACCCGTGAAATCCAGCAGCACCAATTCCGCCGACCGCCGACCGATCTTGAGGCCAAACGAGAAAGCGCCTTCAGGATGAAGATGCATTGGTATCGACGGCTTGCCCACCTTGCCGCGAACAGGATCGCCGCGACGCACAAGGCCTTCGGATTCCAATCTGCGCAGGATGCTGGACACCGTAGGCGGCGACAAGCCGGCGTGGCGCGACAGGTCGCTTCCGGGCATCCCGCCATGGCGCTGGATCAGCGAAAGCAGAAGCCGTTCGTTGTGATCGCGAACGCCTCTTTGGCTCAGCCCAAAACTGAGCGATCTGACCAGTTCGTCTTTCATTGGCGCATACACATGCCCTCTTTCGCGGATTCAGTATAGAGCATTCTGTTAAATAAAGAAAGTTAACTAATTAATTGACAGGTCAGTTCGAATCGTGACTCTTTGAGCCTAGACGGCCCGCGGAGGGGTCGTGGATCGGGCGGGGCCAACCCCGCCGAAACCTGGTCTGGGAGGACACAATGAAGAAGCTACTGATCGGCACCGCTCTGGCGACATTTGCAACGAGCGGCGCGGCGATGGCCGACGGGCACGGCGTATCCGCGTGCCTCATCACCAAAACCGACACCAACCCGTTTTTCGTCATGATGCGGCAGGGCGCAGAGGCCGCTGCCGAAGAGCTCGGGATCACCTTGAACTCCTACGCCGGGCAGGTGGACGGCGACAACGAGGCTCAGGTGGCCGCGATTGAAACTTGCATCGCAAACGGTGCCTCGGGGATCTTGATCACCGCATCCGACACTGCCGCCATCGTTCCCGCCGTGGAAGAGGCGCGTGCCGCTGGCATCCTTGTAATCGCGCTCGACACACCGCTTGAGCCCATCGAAGCCGCTGATGCGACCTTTGCCACAGACAACTTCGCCGCTGGCGAATTGATCGGCCAATGGGCCGCGGGCGCGCTGGGGGATGCAGCCGCCGACGCGCGGATCGCGATGCTTGACCTCGCGATCAGCCAGCCAACCGTTGGCGTGTTGCGCGACCAGGGCTTTCTGACGGGCTTTGGCATCGATGTCGTTGACCCCAACATGTGGGGCGATGAAACCGACGAACGGATCATCTGTAACGAGGTCACCGCTGGCAACGAAGAAGGCGGGCGCACGGCGATGGAAACCTGCCTTGCCGCCGACCCCGACATCAACGTCGTCTACACGATCAACGAACCCGCTGCAGCAGGCGCATACGAGGCGCTCGTGGCCGTGGGCCGTCAGGATGATGTCCTGATCGTCTCAGTCGACGGGGGCTGCCCCGGTGTTGCGGATGTCGCTGATGGTGTTATTGGCGCCACCTCGCAGCAATACCCGCTGCTTATGGCGTCTTTGGGCATCGAGGCCATCGCCGCCTATGCCGAAGACGGAAGCCTACCTGAAAACACGCCTGGCAAGGACTTCTTCGACACTGGCGTGGCGCTTGTGACCGCGGATCCAATCGACGGTGTCGACAGCATCTCCGTCGAAGAAGGCGCCAACCTCTGCTGGGGCTGAACTGAACGGGGGGCATCGGAGCCCGAACCATGCTAAACGAAGGGCGGGCCACGGTCCGCCCTTTGAAAATCAAGACCGCAAGTGTTGGAAGACAGAGGCAGAAAACATGGCGCAGAAAGCGGAGAATTTCGAAGACGGCCTTAAGGGCGCGCAACAAAGCGTTGCCAGCTTTGAAGTAAACAACAAATCCCTTCTCATGCGCTTCCAAAGCGCGCTGCACAAAACGCCGTCGCTGGTGCCGTTGATCGTTTTGGGATGCGCTATCATGATCTTCACCGGTTGGCTTGGGCCCCGGTTCCTGCCGCAAATGACACTTGTGTTTCAGCAGATACAGATCGTCGGCATTCTAGCCCTCGCCCAAACCCTTGTCATTCTCACGGCCGGAATTGACCTGTCGGTTGGCGCGATTGCGGTATTCTGCTCGGTGATCATGGGGCAATTCACCTTCCGCTATGGCATTCCACCCGCCGTTGCCGTGGCCTGCGGCCTCGCGGCAGGCGCGGCCATCGGGGCCCTGTCTGGCTGGCTGGTAACGCGGATCAAGATACCGCCGTTCATCGCCACACTTGGCGTGTGGCAAATCGTGTTGGCCGCCAACTATATCTACTCGCGCAACGAGACCATCCGCGCCCGCGACATACGCGAGGACGCGCCGATGCTGCAGTGGCTTGGGCTCAAGCCGAACGAACAGTTGGTCCTTTGGATCGACGGACTGCGCGGCAACGTCTACGAACGGATCCGCCCCAACGACACCGATCAATTCCTTCTCGACCTGATTTGGCAGACCAAGATCACCTACGGCGTCCTGACCCTGATCGTGTTGACCTTCGTTCTCGCCTATATGCTGCGCTCCACCGCTTGGGGCCGTCATGTCTATGCCGTGGGCGACGACCCCGAGGCAGCGGAACTGGCCGGCGTCAACGTCAAGCGCACGCTGATGTCTGTTTATATGCTCGCGGGTCTGATCGCGGCAATCGCGGGATGGTCCCTCATTGGGCGCTTCGCCTCCGTCTCGCCCAGTGCGTCGACAGGCATTGAAGGCAATATCGAGTCGATCACCGCCGTGGTGATTGGCGGTATATCCCTCTTTGGCGGTCGTGGGTCGATATGGGGCGCATTCTTCGGGGCACTCATCGTCGGGGTCTTCATGCTCGGGCTCGGAATGGCCGGGGTGAACCCGCAATGGACATTCATGTTGATCGGCACATTGATCATTTTGGCTGTCGGCATCGACCAGTGGATCAGAAAGGTGGCCGCGTGATGGAACCCATTCTAAAAGGTCGCAATCTGACCAAGCGGTATGGCAAGGTCGTGGCGCTCGACAATTGCGATTTCGACCTCTACCCCGGCGAGATCCTGGCCGTGATCGGCGACAACGGAGCGGGCAAATCGACCTTGATCAAGGCTTTGTCCGGCGCTGTGGTGCCCGACAAGGGGGTGGTCGAACTGGAGGGAGAAAAGGTTCACTTCACCTCGCCCAACGATGCCCGCCACGCAGGGATCGAGACGGTTTACCAAACCCTCGCCGTCAGCCCCGCCCTGTCCATCGCCGACAACATGTTCATGGGGCGGGAACTACGCAAACCGGGGTGGCGCGGCAAATTCCTGAAGCAATTGGACAAGGCCGCGATGGAGGCCAAGGCGCGCGAGAAGCTGAACGAATTGGGCCTGATGACGATCCAGAACATCAATCAGGCGGTCGAGACCTTGTCGGGTGGGCAGCGCCAAGGTGTCGCGGTGGCACGGGCGGCGGCCTTTGGCTCCAAGGTCATCATCCTCGACGAGCCGACAGCAGCCCTAGGGGTCAAGGAGTCGCGAAAGGTTCTGGAACTGATCCTCGACGTCCGGTCGCGCGGCATCCCGATCATCCTGATCAGCCACAACATGCCCCATGTCTTCGAAGTCGCCGACCGTATTCACGTCCACCGCTTGGGTCGCCGGCTCTGCATTGTCGACCCGAAAGACTACACGATGTCCGATGCGGTCGCGTTCATGACCGGCGCAAAAGACGCCCCAGACCAGGCACCCGCCGCCTAAGCGTTGAACGCGGCTATTTGAATGCGGTGGCCGTGGCAGTGGTCCAGGAAACGTACCTGCGTGGAGGCCTTCCGGCTTGGCAATCGGGCCTCCGCACGAGGTCAAAACGCTTTAGTGCCCCGCACGGAGCAACTCACTGATGGTCAGGCAATTGCTGAGTGAGGTGGCCAGAACGTCAATCGTGCCGGTGCGTAGCGCGCCAAGGATCGCCATGGCCTTACTGGGCTCGGCGGCAATCGCGATCGTGGTAGAGACGCGCTGCAAATCCTCACGTGAGAGGCCAATGACCCGTCCGCCAAGCACATCGTTGCACGGATCGCCCTGCGCATTGAAGAAATCATATCCCATGAGGTCGCCGACCACGCCTGCGTCCTGCGCCATACGAATCTCGTCGGTTGAGAACCAGCCCATGCGCGACATGTGACTGTCGGGTCCAAGATCGCCGATCCCGACAAGCGCATAATCCGCGCTGCGGGCAAGGTTCAGGGTGCGGCGCACGGTGCCATTGCTGATCAGGCTCTCGCGCAGATCGGCCTCGGGCACGAAAGCGGGGGCATAGAGTGTCACGGCCGACCCACCGAAACGGCGCGCGAGGTTCCGACAGATGTGATCGGCATTGCCTTCCGACCCAGCCTCGGCCGCACCGCCGGAGCCCGACACGAAGGTCAGGGTCTCGAAGGTGCGGGCCGCCTGCATTTCGGCCACGGCGGCCACGTTGCGGCCCATGCCAACAGCGACGACAAGGTTCTCGCGCAGGTTCGATTCAAGGAAATGCGTGACTGTCATTGCCACGTTGCGACGCTGCTGTTGCTGCGATTGCGAGGCCGGCGAGACCAACAGATGCTTGAGCCCGAACCGGTCGCACAGCTCCTTTTCGATCGCCTTTGTCTGAGACGAATGAAACCGCACGCGGATCTCCACCAGGCCCGCTTCCTGCGCGTCCTTGATCATCCGATTGACCTTCATCCGCGACAGATCAAGCGCTCGGGCGATGGCGTCCTGCGTTTCACCTTCGATGTAATAGCGCCGCGCAATCTCAGCCAAAAGGCCATAGGTGGCCTCGGGCGTTTGGGCTGTGAAATGCGTCGGTACGGCCAAACGGGCGATCCCTCTTGTGCTCAGCCCGCGACGCGAGCGGCCTCTTCGTGATGTCTGATCCGGTCCACCTTCGGACCGGAGCGCCCGCTTTCGAACGACGCGTTAAGGAAAGACGAAACGATGGACTTTGCAAGCTCCGGTCCGACGATCCGGGCACCGATGCAAAGGATTTGGGCATCATTACTCTTTTGCGCGCGCTCTGCGGAATAGGTGTCGTGAGCCTGCGCAGCGCGGATGCCGCGCACCTTGTTGGCGCTGATGCACACGCCGATGCCCGTGCCGCAGATCAACACGGCGCGGTCATGATTTCCGGAGACCACTTCGCGGGCCACGTCAACCGCGATGTCAGGGTAAAGGACCGTTTCATCAGCCTTTACCCCAAAGTCCACGACCCTGTGCCCCAGCGCTTCGATATGGCCTTTGAGCAGTTCCTTGAGTTCGAACCCTGCCTCGTCACACCCGATTGCTATGCGCATGAATTTCTCCTTAGATGCCGAACAAATGCACATCACGTGGGAAACTGTCAATCCTTCACTGCGGTAGGGCGCCGCGCAAAAAGAAGCAATACATGTCAATGAATACAACTAGATTAGGCAGGTATTGCGGCGACTCATCCTAAGGTTGCACTCCGAGCGCGATCAGGTTTGCCCGCTTGACCCGATTTTTCATTTGTGCATGTTATGAACAAAAGCACGGGAGAGTCATATATGCCGCCGCCCCTACTGGAGGTCAAAGAGGTCACGAAGTCGTTCGGCGGCGTTACGGCCCTTTCCGATGGTCGGTTCAAGCTCGAGCGCGGCACCGTCCATGCGCTGTGCGGCGGCAACGGCGCGGGTAAATCAACATTTCTTTCGATCGTGATGGGCATCCAGCCGCGCGATTCCGGTTCGATCCTTCGCGACGGTGCCGAGGTGACATTTCGCACGCCCGGCCAGGCGCTCGCGGCGGGGATCTCGATCATCGAGCAAGAGCTGAGCCCGGTTCCCGCGATGACGGTGGCTGAAAATATCTACCTCGGACGCGAACCTTTGGCCGTCTTCGGTAGGGTCGATTTCCGCACCATGAATGCCAATGCGCAGGCGCTTTTGGACGAGCTGCATTTCGGAATTGATGCGCGCACGGTTATGATGGACCTCAGCGTGGCGGAGTTGCAGCTGGTCGAGATTGCCAAAGCGCTGAGCTACGACGCCGAGATTATCATCATGGACGAACCGACTTCTGCGCTCGGCGAGGCCGAGGCCGACCAGTTGTTCGCCGCCATTGCGACGCTGAAGGCGCAGGGTAAGGGCATTGTCTACGTCAGCCACCGCCTGTCGGAAATATTCGAAATTGCAGACAGTTACACTGTTTTTCGTGATGGTGCCTATGTCGGCAGCGGCGCTATTTCTGATGTGACGCGCGAGGCGTTGATCCAGATGATCGTCGGACGTCCGCTAACCGAAGAGTTCGTCAAAGAGAACGTCCCCGGCACCGACCAGGCGCTGTCCGTGCGCGGGCTCAATTCGCTTAACCACGTCAAGGATGTGAGCTTCGACGTCCACAGAGGCGAAATCCTCGCGGTTTTCGGCCTTATGGGTTCGGGCCGCAGTGAAATCTTCGAGCGACTGTTTGGCCTCGTTGAGGATATGGGCGGCGAGATTGCTCTTGATGGCAAACCGATCCGCGTTTCTTCGCCGGCGCAAGCCATCGACCATGGGTTGGCCTTTGTTACCGAGGACCGCAAGGGCAGCGGGTTGGTTCTGTCGGCGAGTGTGCGCGCCAACATTTGCATGGCGCAATTGGCCGAGCTTGGGTTCGGCCCGGTGATGAGCCCCCAGCGCGAGGGCAAGGCCGCGCGCGACATGATCGACAAGTTCCGCATCAAAACCGCGACCGACCTTCTGGATGTGGCGGGCCTGTCGGGGGGGAATCAGCAAAAGGTCGTTCTGGGCAAGTGGTTCCTGACCGAGCCGAAGGTGCTGCTGCTGGACGAGCCGACACGCGGCGTTGATGTGGGTGCGAAACGCGAGATTTATCGTGTGATGTCCGACTTTGCCGCCGCCGGCGGTGCGGTTGTGATGGTGTCATCCGAAACGGACGAGGTTCTCGGCATGGCCGACCGCGCCATCGTGATGCGCGACGGCACCATATCCGGAGAATTGTCGCGCGCCGAACTGAGCGCCGACCGGTTGGTCCATTTGGCCGCCTGAAGACGGGATTGTAGGAGATACAAACGACATGGAAGCCAAGCAAACAGCCCCGGCACAGGCAGCGCAAGCGCAAGACGCGTGGAAGCAGCAGCTTGCGGCCTATGGTCAGAAATACGGCATCCTGATTGCGTTGGTGCTGATCTGCCTGGTGCTGGCCGTCGTGAACGAACATTTCCTGAGCACCCGCAACATCCTCAACGTGCTGCGCCAGACCTCGATCAACGGGATCCTGGCGATCGGCATGACATTCGTGATCCTGACCCGCGGGATCGACCTGTCGGTGGGATCGGTCGTGGCGCTTGCCGGGATTGTCGCGGCATCGCTCGCGACCACATCCTCGACCGCTATGGTGGCTGGCGGGCCCTACCCCGCGCTGTTGGCGATTGCCATTGGCCTCTCGGTTGGCATGGCCTGCGGGGCGGTCTCGGGCGTTGTCGTTGCACGCTTTGCAGTGCCCGCCTTTGTCGCCACCCTGGGCATGCTGTCCGCAGCCCGTGGCCTGACGCTTCTTTACGGCGACGGCCGCCCGGTTCCCGCGCTGACCCCAGAATTCCGCTGGATCGGCACCGGTGAGGTCTTTGGCATCCCCATGCCGGTGATCCTTTTTGCGGTCGTCTTCCTTGTGGCTTGGTGGGTGCTGAATTCGACGCGCTTCGGCCGCCACGTCTATGCGGCGGGCGGCAACCCCCATGCCGCCGAGGTGTCCGGCATCAATGTGAAACGCATCCGCCTGATGGTTTACGTGATCTCCGGCGCGCTTGCGGGGCTCGCAGGCATGATGCTGGCAGCACGCACCGGCTCTGCCCTGCCGCAGGCGGGCATCGCCTATGAGCTGGACGCCATCGCAGCGGTGGTTATTGGCGGCACCAGCCTTGCGGGTGGTGTGGGCCGAGTGACCGGTACCGTGATCGGTGCGTTGCTCATCGGTGTGGTCAACAACGGCCTCGATCTGATGGGGGTCGAATCCTACTACCAGCAAGTCATCAAGGGGGTGCTGATTGTCGCCGCCGTGATGCTCGACCAGGCGCGGCATCGCCGCGAATAGCCCGGTCGATCTTTACCACTCACTCTGTGCAAAAAAATCCAAGGGAGGAGCACATTATGAAGAAGACATTGATTGCCATGTTGGCGACCAGCGCGTTGACGGCCCCCGCCGTCGCGCAGGACGTGCCGCAAATCGGTGCTGCAGTTTACGGCCTGAACGCCGAATTCATGCAAATCTGGTCCGCAGCTCTCGAAGAGCATCCGGCGGTTCAGGAAGGTCTCGTGGACATCACGATCTTCGACGGCCGTTACGACGCGCTCGTACAGCAGGAACAGTTCGAGACGATGATCACGCAGGAATTCGACGCGATCATCTTCGTGCCGATCGACATCGAAGCAGGCGCAACCGCAGTCGAAGCGGCTTCCGAGGCCGGTATCCCGGTCGTGGGATCCAATACGCGGGTCAACAGCGACCTGCTGCATTCCTATGTCGGCTCGGACGACGTGCGCTCTGGCTACATGCTGGCGCGCTACGTTCTTGATCAGATCGGCTGCGAAGGCAACGTCGTGATCCTCGAAGGCCCCATCGGTCAGTCGGCACAGATCAGCCGCCTGGAAGGCAACATGCAAGCCCTGGCCGAATGCCCAGACGTCAACATCCTCGAGCAGCAGACCGCCAACTGGTCGCGTGCCGAAGCGCAGACGCTGATGGAAAACTGGCTGACGTCCCATGACGGTGAGATCGACGGCGTCATCGGCCAGAACGACGAAATGGCCCTCGGCGCAATCGAGGCGATCCGTGCGGCTGGCCTGAGCGTTGACGACTTCGCAGTCGCCGGCATCGACGGGATCACCGACGCACTTGTGGCCGTTCAGGGTGGCGATATGGCCTCCATCCTGCAGGACGCCCGCGCCCAGGCACAAGGCGCGCTTGACGTGGCGCTGGCCGCCGTGAAGGACGACTACGAGCCGATGTCGGACATCTGGACATCCTACACCGACATGCCTTGGAACGCAGGGGCCGACGCGGAGTATTCCGTTCCGTGGACGCCCGTGAACGACGAAAACGTCGAGGCATTGCTGGCCACTCGTCAGTAATCGACGCTTGATACCACATCCGGGGCGGCCACGCGTCGCCTCGGATACCCTGCCCCGAGACCGGCAAAAAGACCGGCAGCAAGACGACAGAAGGGAGTGCTGAGGCCATGGCCGATGCCAATCTGGATTTTGAATTTTCGCTCGATGGAAAGACCGCGGTTGTGACCGGCGGTGCCTCGGGCATCGGGGCGGCCATCGTGCACGCCTTCGCCGCGAAGGGCGCACATGTTGCCGTTCTCGACCTCAACGCTGAGGCCGCCGCCGAACAGGCCGCGCAGCACGACGGCGCCATGTCGACAGCCTGCAATGTCGCTGATCCCGACAGCGTGAACGCCGCCGTGGGCGACGTCGAAACGGCCTTTGGGCACATTGATATTCTGGTCAATTGCGCGGGCATTGTCGATCTGGCGCCTGCCGCCGAAATCGAGCTTTCGGCCTGGAGCCGGACCCTTGATATCAATCTCACCGGCAGTTTTCTTGTGGCGCAGGCTGTGGGTCGGTCGATGATCGCCCAAGGCAACGGTGGCGCAATCATCAACCTCGCCTCTCAGGCAGGCTCGGTCGCCATCGACGCCCACGTGGCCTATTGCGCCTCGAAATTCGGGGTGATCGGATTAACCAAAACGCTGGCGCTGGAATGGGGCGGGCATGGGATTACGGTGAACTCGATTTCGCCGACAGTTGTACTGACCGAGCTTGGGAAAAAGGCCTGGGAAGGCCCCAAGGGCGACGCGATGAAGGCGCAGATCCCCACCGGCCGTTTTGCCGAACCCGAAGAGATCGCGGCCGCGGCCGTGTTCCTCGCCTCGCCCGGCGCACGGATGATCAACGGCGCCGACCTCATTGTCGACGGCGGCTTTACCGTCAAGTAAAGGCATCAAGGAAAAGACCATGCAAAGGTTCATCAACAACCCCGACGACATCGTCGACCAAACTGTGCGCGGTTTTGTGCGTGCCCATGCCGATCGCGTGCGTCTGGACGCGGAAAACAATCGCGTGATCCTGTCCAACGACACGCCGAAGCAGGGCCGCGTCGGGATTGTGACCGGCGGCGGCTCGGGTCATGAACCCGCCTTCATCGGCTATACCGGCCGCAACATGGTCGATGCTGTCGCCATCGGAGAGCTGTTCTCCTCGCCCACCGCCAAGTCGTTTCAGGATGCGATCCGCGCCGTCGATGGCGGTGCCGGGGTTGCCGTACTTTACGGCAATTACGCGGGCGACAATATGAATGTGAAGATGGCCTCGCGCATGGTCGCCAAGGCCGGAATCGAGGTGGCCACGGTCGTTGCCAATGATGATGTCAGCTCCGCCCCAAAAGACGAACGCGAAAAGCGCCGTGGCGTAGCCGGAGAGATCTTCATGTGGAAGATCGGCGGCGCGAAGGCCGCGACCGGCGCAAACCTGCACGACGTGATCGCCAGCGCGCAGAAAGCCATCGACAATTGCCGCTCCGTGGGGGTCGGCCTGACACCTTGCACATTGCCCGCCGCGGGCAAACCGAATTTTCAGATCGAGCCGGGCATGATGGAGGTCGGCATCGGCCACCACGGCGAGCCGGGCACACGCATCGAACCACTCAAGCCTGCCGATGCCGTGGCCGACGACATGGTGGAAATCGTGCTCGAAGATCACGACATGCCCGCAGGGACCGAGGTTGCCGTATTGGTTTCAGGCCTCGGAGCGACGCCAATCAATGAGCTGTACGTATTGTATGACCGGATGGCGGACCGGATCGAGGCGGCGGGCTATAAGGTCCATCGCGGGCTGGTCGGGAATTACTTTACCTCGCTGGAAATGATGGGAGCGACCCTTACGATCATGGCGCTGGACGACGAGTTGAAGACCCTGCTCGATGCTCCGACCAACGTGCCCGGCTTTTGAGGAGGCAGGCGCAATGACGACACTGACCAACAAGGGCAGCGCGGCCATCTTATGCGAAGTGGCCGACGTGATCGTTGAAAACCGAACCTACCTGAGCGAGATCGATGGCAAGATCGGCGACGGCGACCACGGCTTCAACATGTCAAAGGGTTTTGACCGGGCCAAAGGGCGGATCGACGCCGCGAATGACACACTCGACGCGGCGATGTCGACATTGTCGGATGTCCTTATGTCCGAGATCGGTGGCTCCATGGGACCGCTCTACGGGATGATGTTTGCCGACATGGCCGACGCGCTCTCCGGCAAGGCGCAGATCGATGCGCAGACCTTTGGCGAGATGCTTCACGCGGGGCTCGAAGGAGTTCAGGCGATTGGCGAGGCAAAGGTCGGCGACAAGACCCTCTTGGATACGCTTGTCCCCGCGATCGAGACCTATGACGCAGCACTTGGCGAGGGAGCGGATTGGGCAACGGCATTGGCGCGGATGACCGCAGCCGCCGAGGCCGGACGCGACAGCACCGAAGACATGGTGGCCAAGGTTGGCCGGTCCAGCCGTCTTGGTGAACGCTCCCGCGGGGTGCTTGATGCGGGAGCGACGTCGTGTTGCCTGATCCTCGTGACGCTTGCGCGCGGGATCGAGGCGCGCCTCCCAGCCTGATCTGCGAGGCGGCCGTTTCGAGCGCTCAGCTGCAAACGGCCGCACCGATCCCGAGACCTACGCCACCGCAGCCGTGTCTCGACCTGCCGCCCCGTATAGCGCGTATACACGCAATGCGGCCTGCGCCGCCTCGCGGCCCTTCCCGACAAAATGGCTGGCAAAGAAATCGCTGTGGGCTTGCGTCTCGTGGAACTGATGCGGGGTCAAAGAGACGGACAGCACCGGCACGCCGGTCTTGATCTGCACATCCATCAAGCCCGTTACCACGGCCTGCGCCACGAAATCATGGCGGTAGATCCCCCCATCGACGACCAGAGCCGCCGCCGCGATGGCATCGTACTCGCCCGTCAGGGCAAGGGATTGTGCCAGCAGGGGCATCTCAAACGCGCCGGGGACATCATGCACCTCGATCACGGCCTCGGGACAACGCGTGGCGAGCTCCTCCGCGAAGCCATCCAAGGCGCGATCCACGATGTTGGAATGCCAGTTGGCCTTGATGAAGGCGAATTTGGGCGATTTTGTCATTGCTTCGGGTCCTTTCACGTCATGACAAAACCCAGAGCAAACCGCGCAGCCCGTGTCAGGGCTCCGCTGGCCATTCTCTTTCATCCGGACTGTGACCGTCGGCCCCGGAATTTCACCGGTGTCTGCTGACCTTCGACGGATCGAAGCGCTCGCGGGCTATAACCGCCGGTGGGGAATTTCACCCCGCCCTGAGAATGCCGAAGAGGTACCCAGTCTCGATGCGCGGTGCAAGGCGATCCGATGGGGCGCGTGGCCAGGATGGCCGTCGGCGGGAAATCAGCCCCTTCACAGGCACATCCATGCCCTCAGGCGCGCAAGATGGTCACCGAACACTTTGCATGACGCGCCACCCGCGCCGCGGTCGAGCCGATGAGGTAATCCTGAAAATCCGGCCGGTGGGCGGCCATGACGATCTGCGCGGCGCCGATTTCACCGGCGATGTTCAGAATTTGCTCGTATGCCGTGCCATGGCAAACCATATGCTTGATCTGTGCATGCAAGTCCGGCCCAAGCACGTCTTCGGTAACCTTGTGCAGCGCTTGGTTGGCCTCTTCCAAGGCTTTCTGCTCGGCGCCGTCCTGAAAGAAGGATCCCACGATGCTCATTCCGAAATCCGGGATAACGGTCACGACCGCGAGTGTGTTGCCTTCCATGTCCGCCAGCTGCGCCGCCTTTGCAAGGATAAGCGCGTGATGGGCCGGGTGGGCAAGGTCGATGGCGGCAAGTGTGTACTGGGTCATGCAAGAGCCTCCTCATCACGGTTGGGCATCCGCCTGCGCTGGATCAATGCGATCAACCCCAGAACAAGAAGTGCGGGGATAAAGAAGATCTCCTTCGGCATCCGCTCGGCCTCCACCTCGATCGTGGTCACGATCCAGTCGAAATCGATACCCATCTGCTCGGCAGTGCCGCCAAAGGCCAGAAGATCCACCACGATTTGCCCGTCCCGCTCCACCAGATCGAGGCCCGCGGTCTGCGACAGGCGTGTGAACCCATCGGCCCCGACGTCGCCGAGGGGCAGAAGGAAGGTGGATGACACGAAATCCCCGTCCAGCGTCATGCCCTCCAACCCAACACGCAGCTCACCGTCCGGTGGCGCCTCTTCCGCCAGTGCAAAGATCTCGGCCGGAGGCATTTGGACGAATGGATCCTGAATCTGGTCCAGCCAGAAGCCCGGCCTGAACAACGTCAGCGCCACAACGACCAGCACAACGGATTCCCAAAGCCGCGAGCGCACGAGGAACCAGCCCATCGTGCCCGACGCGAACACAAGCATGGCTATGAGCGCCACCACAAACACCATGATTGCCTGCAGCAATGTCACATCCAGCAGCAGAAGGTCTGTGTTGAAGATGAACAGGAATGGCAGAAGTGCCGTGCGGATGGAATAGAAGAAGGCCTGGAAGCCCGTGCGCAACGGGTCGCCGCCCGAAATTGCCGCCGCCGCGAAACTGGCCAGCCCCACGGGCGGCGTCACGTCGGCCATGATCCCGAAGTAAAAGACGAACATGTGCACGGCGATCAGCGGCACGATCAGGCCGTTTTGCGCGCCAAGCTCTACCACGACCGAGGCCATGAGTGACGAGACCACGATGTAGTTGGCCGTCGTCGGCAGGCCCATCCCGAGGATGATCGAGATCAGCGCCACAAACACCAGCATCAGCATCAGGTTGCCGCCCGAAAGAAACTCCACAAACTCCGCCATCACCTGGCCCACACCGGTCAGCGTGACAGAACCCACGATGATGCCCGCGACAGCCATCGCACACGCCAGGCCGATCATGTTGCGTGCACCCGCGATCAAGCCTTCGGTCACTTCCCAAAAGCCTTCGACAATCCGCGCCTTGATCTGTCCTTCGCCGCGGAAGAACGCCTTGAGTGGCTTTTGCGTCAGCAGCGTCAGCAGCATGAAACTGGCCGACCAGAACGCCGAGAAACCTGGCGATTTCCGCTCCACCATCAGAAGGTACATCAGAAGTAGGATCGGCAGCAGGTAGTAGATGCCGGATTTGAAGATCTCGCGGGTTGGCGGCAGGTTCTGCATGCTTTCTACCGACAGCTCCAGGTCGGGACCCTTGGCTGCATACCAAACGGCCAGCACATAGCCCGCCAGGAAAAGCGCGATGATAACGTAGGTTGCAGCAGCGCCCAGAAGGCTTTCAGCCGCGCCAACGGCCAAGCCTGCAATGTAGAGTGTGCCACCCGCGATTATGATGCCGATGCAAATGATGAAGACCGCCGAAAGGATGAAGATCACCGGGTTCATCCGGCTGGTCCCCTTCATGCCCATCTTCAGCGCTTCGAGGTGGACGATATAGACCAGCGCCACGTAGGAAATCGCTGCCGGAACAATCGCCGATTTCACGACCTCGACGTAGGAGATGCCGACATATTCCGTCATCAGGAAGGCCACCGCCCCCATGACCGGCGGCGTCAAAACGCCGTTGATCGAGGACGAAACCTCGACCGCGCCGGCCTTGGACGGCGAGAAGCCAACCTTCTTCATCAGCGGGATGGTGAACGTACCTGTCGTCACCACGTTGGCGATGGACGATCCCGAGATCAGGCCTGTCGCCGCCGATGCAATGACGGCGGCTTTGGCCGGGCCACCGCGCAGATGCCCAAGCGTGGCGAAGGCCAGCGACAGGAAGTAGTTCCCTGCGCCCGCCTGGTTCAGCAGAGCCCCGAACAGCACGAACAGAAAAACGAAGCCCGATGAGACACCAAGCGCCACGCCGAACACACCTTCGGTGGTCAGCCACATATGGCTCATCGCGCGTTCGACCGATGCGCCGCGCCACTGGATCACATCCGGCAACCAGGAATACGACCCAAAGAAAACATAG
Source organism: Gymnodinialimonas ulvae (assembly GCF_037543845.1). NCBI lineage: Bacteria > Pseudomonadati > Pseudomonadota > Alphaproteobacteria > Rhodobacterales > Paracoccaceae > Gymnodinialimonas > Gymnodinialimonas ulvae. The sequence goes on along the minus strand of NZ_JBBIFX010000001.1, from coordinate 19,467 downwards.
GCCAGGAAGACGGCGGCCACGGCCATCAGCGGCAGACCAAGTGAACGCCGCGCGGCTTCCATCAACAACGCGATGCCAACGACAGCAGCCGCGATATCCATCTGATTGGGCGCGCCAGACCGGTCCGCAAGACCGTCCCAAAACAGGTAGAGATAGCCCGCACAAAACGCGCCGACCAAAGCGACGATCCAATCATGGATCGGGATCGTGTGGCGCGGACTGGATTTGAACGTCGGGAAGGCCGTAAAGGCGAGGAATACGGCGAACGCAAGGTGGATCGACCGCGCCTGCGCATTGTTCACCACGCCGAAACCGATCTCATAAGGAATGGGCGAGGCAATCCAAAGCTGGAACAACGACCATATGAGCGGTACCGCCCAAAGCACGTTACGATTGAACCGCCCCTTCGGCGCGCGCGCGCCGGTGTCGGCCTCGGCAATGAAGTCGTCTACATCGCCCGTATTGGTTTTCGTATCGGTCATGCCCGGCCCCACACCCTGTCGCTAGAACTGAAAAGGGCCGCCCGGATCTCTCCGTGCGGCCCGTGATGTCAGGGTCTTATTCGACCCAGCCACGCTCTTGGTAGTATTGCAGCGCGCCGGGGTGGATTTCGGCGGTCAGGCCGGAGGTGATCATCTCTTCCTCCGACAGGTTCGCGAAGGCCGGGTGCAGGCGCTTGAAGTCATCGAAGTTCTCGAAGACGGCGCTGACAACGGCGTAGACCATTTCGTTCGGGGTGCTGGCATCCGTCACAAACGTCGCGCGCGGCCCCCAGGATGAGATGTCATCGGGATTGCCGGGGTAAAGGCCACCGGGAATGGTTGCCGCTGCATAGGCCGGGTTGTCGGCCAGAAGGTTCTCCAAAGGCTCGCCCTCGATCGGGATCAGGACGACGTCACATGTCGACGTGGCTTCCTGCGTCGAGCCGTTCGGCAGGCCCGCGGCCCAGATCGTGGCGTCAATGTTGCCGTCGCAAAGCGCCGAGGCCTGTTCGGCCGAAGACAGCTCTGCCGCGAACGACAGATCGTCGATGGCAATGTCATGGTACTCCAACAGCGCTTCCGCCAGAACCCGCGTGCCCGAGCCCGGGTTGGCGATGTTCACGCGATTGCCCGCCAAGTCCGATACCGATGCAATGCCTGCGTCGGCATTGGCCATCAGGTGCATCGGTTCGGGGTGGATCGAAAACAATGCACGCAGTTCAGGATACGCACCGTCGTCTTCGAAGGCGCCGGTGCCGTTAATGGCCGCCGACTGCACATCTGATTGCACAACGCCGAAATTCAACTCGCCCTGGCGAATCGTACGGGTGTTGAAAACCGACCCGCCGGTCGATTCCACCGAGCAGCGCAAACCGTGATCGGCTCGGCCTGCGTTCACCAGACGGCAGATCGCGCCACCGGTCGGATAATAGACGCCCGTCACGCCGCCGGTCCCGATGGTGAAGAATTGTTGGTCCTGAGCGCTCGCAGCCCCGGCCAGCAGGAGGGCTGCGGCAGTGGTCGCTCCGAACAAAGCCTTCTGGGCTTTTTGGAATGTCATATGAAGTCTCCTTGTTGATCCGGCGTGACCCGTGTCCGCCGCGGCCCCAATTCCGGGGCTCTGCCCGCATCGTGAGGGCATGTCCCCAAGAGTGTCACGCAAAAACTATTGTTTTTTGGGCGCGCTCCAGTAGGCGCTGTGATTTCGGCGCAGAGCCTCGTAGTCGGCGATTCGCGCATGCACGTCCGCGCCCCCCTCATCCACGATCAAGGCCAGCAGAATTTCCAGCACCGCCATCGCCCCGGAATTACACGCGAAGTGATGGGTGGAAATCGACGATACCAGAAGCGTCATATCGGCCTCCAGCCCCGGCGCCATGATCTCGCTGTCGGTCACCATGATCAGCTTGGCCCCTTTGGATTTGGCAAAGGCTGCGGCCTCGATCGTCTCTAGACTGTAGGGTGTGAAGGTGATCGCCATCAGCACATCTTCGGGACCCGCATCGTTAAGGTCGTCAATCGCCGTTGACATGTGGCGCGGCACAAGTTCCATGGATTGAAGGGCCATACGCCCCACATAATGGAAGTGATACGCCAAGCCGTATGACGCGCGCATCGCTGTCAGGTAGACCGTCCTTGCCGATAGGAGCATTTGCACGGTTGCATGCAGTTTCTCCGGCGTCTGCCGTTGCAACGACCGCTCGACCACGGCAAGCGAATTGGCCGCGGCTTCGGCGGTGTAGGGCCCGTTTGCGTCGGTCGTCCGCCAGTGATCGAGCCACTCCCGATCCTCCGTGGCCGCGGTGCGCGACACCAGCGCATGACGGAAGGGCTCGCGGAGGTCGTCGAACCGGTCAAACCCCAGAAGGCGCGCCAGCCGAACGAGGGTGAATGTGCTGACACCAGCCTTGCGCGCAGTTTCCCGAATGGGGTCCAGCCCGAAGTCCGCCTGATTGTCCGCTACGTATTTCGCGGCCAGCCGCAATTGCGGCGAGAACGTCGAGGCCGTCGCCTTAATATCTGACAGCAAACGGTTTTTAAGGGCCGGATCCATTGATTCGCCTTCTATCTGATCCCATCGCAGCGCAAAACAAACGTTATCGCATCCCCAAGATTGACGGCTTGTGTAATTCAGTGCCAGCCTTTGCACCAGCATTTGTTCCCCGCACAAGGCGACCCACATGGCTCAGCCGCTTCCCTCCCACGCCTCGGTCGTCGTGATCGGCGGCGGCATCATGGGCACATCGACCCTCTACCATCTGGCCAAGATGGGTGTGGGCGACGCGATCCTGCTGGAACGCAACGCGCTCACTTCCGGCACGACATGGCATTCCGCAGCGCAGGTTCGCGCCTTGCGTCATTCGCGCAACCTGACCCGGATGATCCAGTATTCGGTTGATCTCTATGCCCAGTTGGCGGCCGAAACGGGCCAATCCGTGGGCTGGATTCAGGAGGGCTCTCTTTCCATCGCAACCACGCCCGACCGCCTGACCCATATCCGTCGGCAGGCTGCCCTCGCGCAGGCCTTCGGCATTGACGCCACCGAAATCTCACCCGCCGAGGCGCAGGAGCGATGGCCCCTGATGAACGGCAGCGACGTGCTTGGCGCCGTTTGGTCCCCCGACGATGGCCGCGTCAGCCCGTCCGACGTTTGCGCGGCATTGGTAAAGGCCGCCAAGAGCCTCGGCGCGAAGATTTTCGAGGGCACCGGCGTGACCGGTATCCTGACCGAAAGCGGCAAGGTCCAAGCCGTCGAAACGACCCGCGGCCTTGTCACCTGCGATGCCATTGCGCTTTGCGGTGGCCTTTGGTCTCGGGAGCTTGGCGCCATGGCCGGGGCCGAGGTTCCGCTCTGGCCTTGCGAACATTTCTACCTGCTGACCAGGCCCATCGACGGAATATCCGGCAACATGCCGACGCTAAGCGACCACGACAATCACCTCTATATCCGCGACGACAGCGGCGGACTTCTGGTCGGCTGCTTTGAACCGATGGGCAAGGCGATTGCACCCGGTGTCCTCGATGAAACCTTCGAATTCGGTCTGCTGGCAGAGGATTGGGACCATTTCGAACCGATGATGATGAACGCCTTGCACCGCCTGCCCGCGTTGGAGAAGGCGGAGGTGAAGATGCTGCTGAACGGCCCCGAAAGCTTCACCCCGGACGGCGCGTTCATGTTGGGTGAAACGGCAGAGACCAAGGGCCTGTTCCTGGGCTGCGGCATGAACTCGGTCGGCATGGCATCCGGTGGTGGCGCGGGCATGAACCTTGCCCATACCATCATTCACGGACATCCGGCCTATGACCTCTCGGAGGCCGATGCGAAGCGCTTCGCGCCCGTCTTCAATTCAATCGAACACCTCATGGCCCGCGCGCCCGAGGTCCTCGGCACACATTACGACATCGCTTATCCGGCCAAGCAATTGGCCACGGGCCGCGATCTGCGCGTGCTTGCGCTTGACGCCGAGCACCGCGCCGCCGGGGCGCATATGGGACAGGTCTACGGCTGGGAACGCCCGCTTTACTTTGGCAAAGCCACCGAACCGCGCCTGACCTTCGGACGCCCTGACTGGTTCGAAAACGTCGCCACCGAGGTGCGTGCGGCGCATGAGGCTGCTGCGATTTTTGACGCCTCTCCCTTTGGCAAGATCGACGTGGAAGGCCCCGACGCGGAGGCCTTCCTGCTTCATGTCTGCGCCGGTTACATGGCGCGTGCGCCCGGCTCGGTCATCTACACGGCGATGCTGAATGCGCGGGGCACGTTCGAGTCCGACCTTACAGCGCAGCGTATTGCGCCCGATCTCTACCGCCTTTTTGTCGGCACCACCGCGATCAAACGCGACCTGACGTGGCTGCGCCGACATTCAGGCACCTTCGACGTGACCCTCACCGACACCACGGAGGCCTACGCTGTCCTTGCCCTCATGGGACCCGACGCCGCCCGCATCGCGGCCGAGGTCGGTGCGCCGGAATTGAACGACATCGCTTATTTCAAGCAGGGCGCGGCTCATATCGTGGGCAGACACGTGCGCGCGGCGCGTATGTCTTATGTCGGCGAAGCGGGGTGGGAAATCACGATGCGGGCCGAGAACGCGCCGGCAGTCTATCGCGCATTGACGGAGGCCGGGGCAACGCCCGCAGGCCTTTTCGCGCAGACCGCCATGCGGATCGAGAAAGGCTTCTGCGCCATGGGGCATGAGTTGGACAGCGACGTGACCCCCATTGCAGCAGGGCTCGATTTTGCCGTCCACAAATCCGGCGGCTTCATCGGGGCCACTGCCTTGGCCCAAGCGCGGGCGGAGGGCGCACAGAGCCATATCGCATCGCTTGTCCTCGACGATGTGAACGCCGTGCCTCTCGACCATGAACCGATCTATCTGGACGGCACAATCATCGGGGAGACCACCTCCGCCGCCTTCGGCCACCGCATCGGACGCCCCGTTGCGCTGGCCCATCTCCGCCAGGGGGTCGACGACCAAACGCCCGTAACACTCGACATAGCTGGCACACATTATGCTGCCAAAATCATCCACGGCCCGATCTGTGATAGGACGGGCGTTTGGATGCGGCGGTCCTCTGCCGTGAGCGCCTGAGCCATGGCCGAGCCGTTCATCATGGTGGCCCCCACCGGCGCAAGGCTTGGCAAAGCGGACCATCCTGCGCTGCCCGTGTCCGTGGACGAGATCACCGAAACCGCCATCGCCTGCAAAGCCGCCGGAGCCCATGGGCTGCACCTGCACATACGCGATGCGGAGGGCGCGCATTCCCTCGATCCCGGCCGCTATCGTGAAGCCATCGCAGCGATCAACGCGCAGGCCCCCCGCCTGAAGCTCCAGATCACCACCGAAGCTGCCGACCGTTTCGAAGTGGCAGACCAACTGCGTTGCATCGAAGCCCTGCGCCCGGAATGGGCCAGTGTCTCGATCCGCGAAATGGCGCGCGATCCCGCCGTTGCGGCCAGGCTCTACGCCTGCGCGGCCGAGGCAAGTACATGTGTCCAACACATCCTTTACGATGCCGCCGACGCTCGATTGCTGACGGTATGGCGCCGCGACGGCATTGTGAAAGACACGCAAACAGATGTGATCCTGGTCCTCGGACGCTATGCGGGCGGCCCGCCTTCACGCCCCGATCACATAGCACCGCTCCTCGGACAGTGCACCGGCATCAACCGCTGGATGGTCTGCGCGTTCGGGCCTGCCGAACACGGCTGCCTCGCCGAAGCCGCCCGCCTTGGCGGGGACCTCCGCGTGGGCTTTGAAAACGCCTGCCACGGCCCCGACGGCACAATCTGGCGCAACAATGCCGCATCGGTCGCGGCGCTGGTTCGTGCCACCCTTCCCCTCTCCCTCGTCGAAAGCTGACCAGATGTCCCATGTCTTTCCGCGCCATTGCCACGCCACGCTGCCCACCGCCGTCGCGGGCGATGGCTGCTACCTGATCGACGCCAACGGCAAGCGCTATTTCGATGGCTCTGGCGGTGCTGCGGTGTCGTGCCTCGGGCATTCGAACGCGCGGGTCACGCAGGCAATCAAGGACCAGACCGACAAACTCGCCTATGCCCATACCAGCTTTTTTACGACCGATCCGGCCGAGGAACTGGCAGATCTGCTGATCGAACACGCGCCCGGCGATCTGGACCGTGTCTACTTCGTCTCAGGCGGGTCGGAGGCTGTCGAGGCCGCAATCAAGCTCGCCCGGCAATACCATGTCGAACGTGGAGCGTCGCAACGCCGGCACCTGATCGCGCGGCGCCAAAGCTACCACGGCAACACCCTTGGGGCGCTGGCCGCAGGTGGTAACGCATGGCGGCGGCAGCAATTCTCACCCCTCCTGATCGACGTCCACCACATCGCGCCCTGCTACGAATACGCACAACGCGCCAAGGATGAGAGCCTTGCGGCCTATGCCGAACGCGCCGCCGGTGAACTTGAGGCCGAAATTCAACGCCTCGGTCCGGACAATGTCATGGCTTTCATCGCCGAGCCGGTGGTTGGCGCGACCCTTGGGGCTGTGACCGCAGTGGGCGACTATTTCAAACGTATCCGCGCGATCTGCGACCGTCACGGCGTCCTTCTGATCCTTGACGAGGTGATGTGCGGCATGGGGCGCACCGGGCATCTATTCGCCTGTGAGGCCGATGGCATTGCGCCCGACATCCTGTGCATCGCCAAGGGCCTCGGCGCCGGATACCAACCGATCGGCGCGATGCTCTGCACCGGCAAGATCTTCGACACACTCGCGGGCGGGTCTGGTTTCTTTCAGCACGGTCATACCTATCTTGGCCACCCGATTGCGACCGCCGCTGGCTTCGCGGTCCTGCAAGAAATGATTGAGCGAGACCTGATCAAAGGCGTACGCGAAAAGGGCGCGGTATTTGAGGGCCGGCTGAAAGCGCGGTTCGCCCAATCGCCCCATGTCGGAGACATTCGAGGGCGCGGCTTCTTCTGGGGGATTGAATTCGTCGCAGACCGGGCCGGAAAAAAACCGTTCCCACCCGACTTCGGGCTCGCCGGCAAGCTGAAGAAAGCCGCGATGGACGAGGGGTTGGCCTGCTACCCCATGCCCGGCACCCGCAACGGACGCGACGGCGACCACGTCCTGCTCGCGCCACCGTTCATCATGACCGAGGACCAGATGGACGAAGTGACTGACAAACTCGCGCGCGCCATTGATACCGTGATATCCGGTCGTGCCTGAAAAGGCCTGCCAGAAGCCCAGGCGGTGACATCGAATGGCATCTGTTTGCCCTCGCACAGGGCGGCCCGGATTTTCGATGTCAGAACCAATCCAGGTCGTCCGAAGGCGACAAGACCCGCATGTTGCAATGCATCGCACGATCGGTCTCCTGACCATTCTTGCAAGTGTCGCGCAGGTTCTTGGCGAAGTCTTCTTTCGTGCAGCAAGCTACAAGCGAAAAAAATGACTCCTTCGAGCTGTCTCTCTGGATGCTGTCAGACAATTCCAAACCGAGCAGCAGGGCCCGAGAGTAGCCGAGGCTCCGCGGAAACCCGTCCAAGGCTCGGGGAGCGGCTTGGACGCGCCCATCGGATAACCTATGCCGCCGCGAGCGTGGCAAGTTTAAACGCCCGGGAAAACGCTTCGTCGTCACACTCAGTTGGCGCGTTCAGGCTACATACTTGTTTTCGCCCGGGCCCAACCTCGTAGACACAGGAAACGAACGTCTTGTCTGCGAGCGCACAGACGCAAGGAATCCATCGTCCACCCGGACCTTCCACAGGTTTACCCGCACGCACGTTCACCGACCCAGGCGGTGGGCAGCAGACGGAGACGGCGATATCAAACAGTATTTCGAGGGGCATAAATTCTATTTTTCGATACCAAATGCAGGAAAACTAGTAGAGTATGATATGGCCCAATTTGCGTTAAGGCTATCTGGAATACGCTCCGTCGGGAGCCGCGAAGCTTGGCCAACTCAAACCGAGCAGCTGTTCTAACCACCCTAACGTTTCCGGGCTCAAGTAAGTCTATCATAGCAGGCACTTGGAATGACCGAAAATTTGGAAGGGTGATGGGTCTACTCGAACACACGAGATCATCCTTGCCGCACGTGTCGTTGCCTCCGTCGATGCGGATCGGGTACCATGCCCCAAGCGGCAATAGACCTGCCTGCTGGCGGCGCCTGCTTTCTCGCCACGTGGGCAAGCATCCTTTGCCGCTAAAATTCAAACATCTTCGTCAGAAATGATACTCTGGATCGCTCGGAACCCGGTGAAGTCACTCGTCACTAAAGCTTGGGTCACGTGACGACGCGCGTGTAGCAATTTCTGAGCAACGGTCCCGCAAAGGAACTGCCCATGACCGCGCATCCTGGCACCCGCTATGGTTGATTAAACCCTGAAACAGATCCGAATGCAACTTTCCATCATTGATATCACGGATCGCGACTAACGATATGTTAACCATATTATACTCAAAAAACACTTGGCAACCAGGGAATGAGGAGCACCAAAAAATGACGTCGCCAAGTAAGCTTTTTGAACTGATTAAACACTTGTCCGGTATCATTCGAGATCTGGAAAACGCGGGGATTCGCATTGAGATCGGTGACGACTTCGCCAAATACCGTGCCTATAGAAGTAAATTGCCTGATCGCGCTCCGATTCATCCGATGTTCGATGTGGCAACTTCTTTCATTGATCACACGAACGGCTTTTGGATATGCGGATTCAATGAAGACGGCGAATTGACCCACACCCAGGCCGTGCGCCTTCTCGACCTTTCGGGGGGCTCACTGAATACGCATCTGGATCGTCATCGCCACAAATACATCACTCCGGACTCCACACCGGACCCGGACCAAACCTTTTATTCGGGACCCGACGCGCTCCAATTCATCACCGGCCAGGTCTGCTATCAGGGTGAATTCTGGCTTCGTGCCCAAGGCCTTGGCGGTCCGCGCAGCCAAGGAGTGACCACCCTGCTGTCGCGTCTGATGCTCGAGGTTGCGGTGGCGACATGGAACCCATCGTATGTCTTTGCACTTGTACCCAAACGGGTGGCCGCCAAAGGCGCTCATCTGCGTTATTGCTTCAACCATTGTGAACCCGGGCAGTGGATCGGGCCAGACCAACAGGTCACCGACGAAGACTATCTCATCTGGATGGAAGCAAGTGAATTGGCGCGAACTCTTTCAAAGGCACGACCAGCGGAACAAGGCCAGGCCGGTTCCCCGATGACAACGTTTACCGCGTCACTCGCGCGAGCGGCCCTTGATGTGGGAGTCCGGGTAGATGGCTGAGCAACACCTGTCGCAATTGCATCCTAAAGCAATAGATATCCGCAGGATTACCATAGGGCATGCCCTGCCCAGTGCCGTGATTCTCGGGCCGATTGCGGCCTACATCGGCTTTGTGATGGATCTCACCCTCGTTCCCCTGTTGTTGCCAGCCATAAAGTTGCAATTTGGTCTGTCGGTTGCGGATCTTGCCTGGGTGTTCAACTCCTACGGCGCAGCGGTTGCCGTTGGCGTGCTGGTTTGCGGATACTTCGGCGACACGCTTAACATCAGGAAAATTTTCGGACTGGGCGTCGCTCTTTTTGCGACGGGTGCGCTGATATCAGCAACAGCGCAGAACTATGAAACCCTTATTGCCGGGCGGCTTTTGCAAGGCTTCGGGGCCGGTATCTTCTCCCCGCTTGTTCCGATTTATTTGACGCGCGCCTCTCCGGATACTCCGGGGCGCGCATTGATATTGTGGGGAAGTGTTGCAGGCTATATCGCTGCTTTCACCCCCTTCATATACGGTAATCTGCTTGGAGATGACAGCTGGCGAATAGCTTTCGTCTTAATCGCGGCCTTCGCCGCCGGCGCATGGGTATTGCTGATTAGGTCACATGTACCACAAAATCCGGAACCTTCCACTTCATGCAAGCGGAACTATTCGGAAATCCTACGGAGCCGCGACCTTTTGATGACGTTTGCATACGTGTTCTGCACGTACGGCAGCATCACCTATTACCTATTTCGCCTACCGGTTTGGCTGTCTGAGAACGAGATCGGCGCTTCCAGTATCGGCCTCTACCTATCAGTGGCGTGGCTGACCTTTTCCTGTATCAGCACCCTACTCAGGAACCTGGTCGATCGCCCTCATATTCAAGGGATCATGCTTGTTGCTCCGCTCCTCATAGCTGTCGCAATGCTACTCTTGTCCAACCATCAAAGCTTCCTGCTCATCGGGCTGTCATCGGTCCTGATCGGTGCTGGACTGGCATGTAGCAATGCGCCGTCGACACAGTTGATCCTGAGATTTGCGCCTGAGGGATTAACCGCAGTCTCCGCCAGCATGGACATCACGTTTGCTCGGATCGGCGGAATCGCAACGGTGTCCATCCTGGCATGGGTCGACGGAGGGTACGCGAGGCTTGCGATATGCATCCTGTGCCTATTGGCAGCAGTCTGTGCGTATAGCGTAACCCGCAGCCGAGACGGGACAGGTTAATCGCTCACAGGCGGCGGAAGAACGCACGGGTGGCAAGCTAAACAGACGCGGATGCGACCGGAGGTCAGCCGCGTTTTGTTAACCACTCGTTAACTTATGAGGGATACCGTTTCTCAGCTTGGTGAATGGTCCTATGATATCGTCTCGACTCCTTGAACAGGTGCCCTTCAAATGTGAAGAAGGTTTGGGGTTGGCACTCGCAAGTGACGACGATGGTGCAGTCATGGAGTTCCATTGGTGCAATAAACCGTTCTTCAATGTCATGGGCTTCGACGAGTCGGATGTCATAGGCCAGCGAGCAACGATCTTTGTGGGTCCAGATATGGACCAAAGCGCCCACCTCCTCACCATCGACAAGTTGATGCGCTGGGAGCACTTTTCAGTCGAAGTCCAGCTCACCAAGAAAAATGGGGAGCCGGTCTGGGTTGCGATGACTTGGACGCCACTGACAGATCCAGAAAACGGCAGTCGCTGGTGGCTATGCTCCTTGATCGAACTTCAAGCTCGCCCATCACCCAACAAGAACGTTCTTGATTTTAGAAGCAGGTCATCTGTTAACGACGACCTGTTGACGAAATACACAGAACAAGTCGCACACCTGGAAAGCGAAAACCGACGCCTGCGCTCCATCGCTAAAGCTGTCACAAGAGATTCAAACGAAGATCCGTTGACCGGCTTATCCAACCGGAGGCATTTTGAGGCAAATGTAAGCGTATGGATTGCCGCCTTACGCAATAGAGGTGCTGCTTTCGCGATACTCTATATCGACTTGGATCGCTTTAAGGCGATCAACGACACGCTTGGCCATGAAGCGGGTGATGGTTTGCTTATTGCCGTCGCATCTATGTTGAAACGAATTACTTCCAATACGGATCTGGTCGCTCGGTTGGGAGGGGACGAGTTTGTGATACTAAGGCCTCTTGGAGAAAGCGCCCTTAAAATCAGCAGTTTGGCAGATGAAATCATACGCGAGATGTCCAAACCGTTTGAATATGATGGAAAATCGGTTTCGTGTGGAGCCAGCGTCGGACTGGCAATCGCAGATGAGAACACCAGGAATCCGGATGAAATCGTCGGAGATGCAGACACGGCGCTCTACCATGCCAAGTCAACCGGCCGTGGACGTTGGTCATTCTTTACGGCAGAAATGCATGCTCAGTCCGTGGCGACCAGACATTTGGCGGCAGAGCTGTTAGTTGCTTGCAAACGGAAAGAGTTCATTCCTTATTTCCAACCGCTGGTCGAGGCGTCAACGGGTCGAATTGCAGGTGTTGAAGTCCTTGTCAGGTGGTCACATCCGACGAGGGGCCTAGTGCCGCCAAAAGATTTCTTGGATGTCGCGGCACAAATGGGAATCCTGGCCGAGATTGACGCCATCTTGTTTAGCCGTCTGCGTGAGGCGGTGGCCTATCTTGATACGGCGCGTACAGAGATCTCCAGGTTTGCGATCAACGTTTCTGCAGGTCGGCTCTCTGATTCAGCAATCTTGCATGATATTAGAGTTTCGGGGATTAATCCGAAACGACTGACTGTTGAGATTCTTGAGTCAGTGTATTTGGAGCAGATCCATGGTGCCACAAGTTGGACAATAGAAGAACTGCGTGAACTCGGCGTTGAAGTTGCAGTAGACGATTTCGGAACCGGTCACGCGTCAGTTCAAGGATTGCTTCAAATCAACCCCGACGTGCTGAAGATTGATCGTCAGTTCGTTCAGCCTGCTACAGAAAGCGAACGCGCCCGCGCGTTGATCGGATCGCTCATAGGCATTGGGAAGAGTCTCGGACTGAAAGTGGTCGCAGAAGGAGTGGAAAATGAAGCCCAGGCGCGGCTGGCTCGCGATTTGGGCTGTGACATTCTGCAAGGGTTTTATTTTGGGAAGCCGATGGCCGAATCTGAACTATTCAAAGTGCTGAACGAAACCGACGGGTGTCTTTGGTGCCCAATTTCGAAGGTCCAACACTCAGAACTATCGATGGACATACTGCCCTAGTACAGCGCGTCATCGCCACCAACGGTGCTATCAGACGCGTTCGAACCAGTCTCAGCTAGGGCAACCCTCTGCGGAGCGAAGATACGAGCAGGACACCCATATAGGCGCAAACCGGAGCCGGGGGCGCAGCGCTGCGCCAACCATAGCGGCAAGTCTACTGGTCCGAAAACGGATGAAGGGCGCGCTAGGATCTATGAGATGCAACGGAAAAGGTGGCTCAACAAAGCCTCTGCAAAGTAATTCGGTACTCTGGATGCCTTCGGCAACTTAGCGCAAATCTAATGGAGTCTCAGATATGAAATTGAACTCAAGGCGATCAAGGCGCTCGCCCAACGCTTGGCATGCATCACCGCGACGAACATAGTTCCCCTCCAAAACTACGGTCGTTCCTAAGGCAGGTCCGCGAACATGATATTCGTTCTCACCACATTTCGCCGAAAACCGACGCGCCACACCGCTCAGCCTGCCATTCGACATCAAACCGGAAAACAGCAACGTTCCTTCGGTGAACCGAACATAGAGCATCGCCGCCAGCCGGATGATCTCAGGGCTCGTCTTGAAGTACTTGAAGGGCGATCGTTTCGTCATCGCGGGATCGTATGTGACCGCCCAGCCCCGCTCAAGCGGAGTTCCTATGACACTGCCCTGACGCAGCATTTCCTCGTAGTTGCAGCGGAAGGCATCTTGCGGCCTGACGCGTTTCACCGGAGCGGTCATTGACCGATGCCTCTTTGAACCGCGCCGGGTTTGCCGGAGACTGATTTGTCTTAGTTACGCGGCCATGTTTGATCTTTCCAGAGCGGCATAGAAGTTTGCCTCTACTTCAGCTGGCGGGATATTCCCGATAGGCTCGAGCAGGCGGCGATTGTTGAACCAGTCGACCCATTCAAGCGTGGCGTATTCGATAGCTTCAAAGCTGCGCCGTGGCCCGCGTCTGTGAATGACCTCAGCCTTGAAGAGGCCATTGGTCGTTTCTGCTAGGGCGTTGCCATAGGAGTCTCCGAGGCTGCCGACAGACGGGGCGATCTTCGCTTCGGCCAGTCGTTCGGTGTACTTAATCGACAGATATTGCGACCCGCGATCCGAGCGGTGGACGAGTTGATCCTGTGCAGGTCTGCGTTGATGGATGGCTTGCTCCAAAGCATCGAGAACAAACCCAGCAGTCGCCGTGCGGCTGACGCGCCATCCAACGATACGACGGGCAAAGACATCGATGACCAAGGCCACTTACACAAACCCCTGCCACGTCGCGACATAGGTGAAGTCGCTGACCCAGAGCACGTTTGGCGCTGGCGCGTCGAACTGCCGGTTCACCTTGTCCAATGGACATGGGAGCGCTTTTTCTGAGATGGTTGTTTTGGGCTTCAGCGCGCTTGGCCAAGTGGTCATGGAACGTGGCTGGGGCAATCGGCAAAACGCGGCAGATTGGCTCGACCCCGTGATCCGCGCGGTGATCTTCTATGAAGCGGATCATCGTTTCATTGGGCGGTCGAGCTCCGCCTGGGCAAAATATGCGGACGCTTTGCGAAGGATCTCATTGGCCTGTTTCAACTCGCGGACTTCCCGTTCGAGGGCCTTGATCTTCTCAGCTTGCTCAGTCGTGATACCGCCGCAGTGACCAGTATCAACTTCGATCTTTTTGACCCACTCGTTCAGTGTTTGCGGCGCACAGCCGATCTTTGACGCGAACGACACAATCGCCGCCCAACGGCTCTCATGCCGCCCTGCGCCATCCAAAACCATCCGCACGGCACGCTCGCGCACTTCTGGTGAATACTTGTTCGTTGTCTTGTTCATGATGCTCCATCCTACTCACAAGTTGGAGCCTCCGGCAAAACCGGCGCGGTTCAACATCAAAGCCAGGTCATCTAAATCCATGGCGAAAGCTATCGCATTAAAGAAAACGCAAAGCCCGGATCGTTGGACCCGCAAAGAAAAAGGAGACCACCGCCGCCTAAACCCACCCCGCAGGCTGGGCCACGCTTGAGCTATTTGAGGGCTCCGCGCGTCCCAGCCTACTAATCGCTTAGGTGGGTCCTGTTTCAACCGGCCAAACGAGGCACTTTTGAACCGGCGTTGGCGTTGTTGGCTACGCCCTTTGAACAACTAGAAATTTCCAGCATTTTCGCAACCAAGATACACTGCACTTTTTTAACTGAGAAACCGCTATCCTGGCTGAGTGCGACTGCAAAGTCATCAAATCTCTGGAGAGGCTCTTGATGATCGTTTTCTTCTGCATTGATAATCAGTTCCGCAATGATACCCATCATCTTGTCCAAATCGTTCATGGCAAACCCTATCTCAGATTACGATGAGCAGCTTTCTGCCAAGATGGTTAAGAATTTGCTAACGCTGCATCGGCTTTCTGCGAGCGAAGGATGGCGTGACCAACTAGGCATGGCCTTAGGCAATTGGAGAACGAGGCATTTCAACGGTACTGCTTTGATGACTTCCGGCAAGCCGCATATTTCTTTGTTATCAAACTCTTGAGTGCCTGGCGTTGGTTGACGCACCCGCGTTCGTGGGCCAGCCTAGCGGCTGTGATTAGCTTGCTCAGCTAAAATGTATCTACAAGAATATTGGTTCATCTCCCGTGAAACTCCGGGTTTATCAGCCAAGGCCGAAAGAAATAACGGAGAAGTACGATGAGCGGATTTTTGCTTGTATGTGGCGTACTTTTAGGTAGCCATACCAACTTATGGGGCTTTAATTGCTAAAACAAAGAAACAGCCTCTATGTATTTTTTTTGCTGCATGAGAGCGTCCCAAAAAGAGGAATTTCTTGGAGAGTACGGCGGTCGGTACCGTATTTGATTTTTTGAGCTATCGTCAGTTAATCCACCCTAGCAAAATGCAGAAGGATTGGGATCTCAGTTTTGGGCTTAAGAGAATATGGTGCGCTCTTACCTCCTGCCACTCATGCGTCCTTTGCAATTGACCTGCCCCCCGAAACTTCCGTTGTTCTGATGTAGATATTGCTCAACCTATTGAAGGAGCAAACTGAAGTGGTCCCAGTTTTTCGGACAGCTTTGCCGCGGTTCCAAGGTGTATCTGGTTTAGGTTTCA
Organism: Gymnodinialimonas ulvae; assembly: GCF_037543845.1. Lineage (NCBI taxonomy): Bacteria > Pseudomonadati > Pseudomonadota > Alphaproteobacteria > Rhodobacterales > Paracoccaceae > Gymnodinialimonas > Gymnodinialimonas ulvae. Next base: position 3,968 of record NZ_JBBIFX010000001.1, on the reverse strand, counting down.
TGCTGCTTTTTGCTCTTCCAAGCCGGCACAATATGCGTCGTCGGGCGTCTGCCGATCAAGCGCGGAATGAGACCGCTCGGTATCGTAGAATGCCATCCAGTTTCTGACGACCCTTTAGGCCTGGAAGCCGTCCTGGATTTCTTCGAGATTCCGAACTACTTCAACCAAGAGTGCCATCTCGCCGCACGCGACAGTCTCCAGCTTAGAGGAACCGCCGCATTGTTCCGAGCGGCGGGTTCATTGCGCCGGGCAATTAGCGGCGACCCAATCGAAGCTGAGACTGGTTCGACCCATCGACTGCACCTGTGTGACGGCACGAATTCATGTGCTTTGGTCAGAACCGACCCCCTAATCAACAGGCCAAAATTCTACCGGTAGGACATGGTCGTCAGATTCAGAATGCGAAGTAGTCAACTTGATCCATCACATCCGAAGCAACGCCTTCGAGAACTATCCCGCCCAAAGTTTTATCGACGCTGCTATCTGCTCCGATGAACCGCAAGATTGTGGACGCGCCGCTATCGTAGGCGATGAGGCTTACGCCCGCAAATTCACCACCAAACCCGCTCGTATCGAAGGCCAACCGATCTTCGCCGATGGTGAAATCGGTGACGCGATCAAGACGATCGTCGAAAGCGTTGAAATAGAAGTCGTCCGCGCCCGCACCGCCGGTCATGGTATCTGCGCCGGAACCGCCATTCAGTGTATCGGCACCGTCGCCGCCCATCAACACGTCGAAGCCCCAGTCGCCGATCAACTCATCATTGCCGTCGCCGCCCGAGAGCGTATCGCTGTTACCGCCACCGATCAGAAGGTCATCCCCTATACCGCCGTCGAGGAAATCGAAGCCGTCCTCGCCAAAAAGCGAGTCGTTCCCGGACCCACCGAACAGTAGGTCGTCATCCGCCTGACCGTGGAGAACGTCATAGCCGGCGCCACCTTCAAGCGTGTCGTCGCCGACGCCGCCGACTAGGAAATCGTTTCCGGCATCGCCCGGCAGGACATCACGCCCCTCGTGGCCCAAAATGGTATCGGCACCGTCGCCACCGGAAGCGGTATCGTTGCCCTGGCCACCGTCCACAACATCATTGCCGGCCCCGCCGGACAGCTCATCATCCCCGGCGCTTCCGAGCAATGTATCGTGACCGGCGGCGCCAAAGACTAAATCGTCGCCATCTTCACCGATCAGCACGTCGTCGCCGGAATGCCCCTCCATCGAGTCCGCGCCCTCAATCCCCAGTTGGAAGTCATCTTCGGACGTTCCCTCGTAGACATTTACGATCTGCGGCTGTGTGTCGTCCGGTGCAAATTCGACGGAGGTGATGTGCAGCACCTCGTAAGGGCGCAGGTAAATTTCGAGATTTCCGTTCTGCCAAGCCGCGTTTAGGTCCAGTTCCCTCAGATCGGCATTGCGGTGGTTTCCGCCAGTCTGCTCATAGCCGACGACATACGCGAAACGCTGCGCTGACTCGGACGAAATCATGGAGAGATCGACCGTGAAATGCTGCGCCTCGGCCGAGCGGGAGCTGAGGAAGATCTCGCTGCGCGAGCCAAGCTCTGCGGGCTGCATGGCGTTGCTGAAGACCGTGAGCTCGAGGGACCCGGTGCCTTCGGTCGTGTTCCAGTCGGTCTCCATCAGTGCCAGCCCAACCGTGACCTCGCCGAGGATGTCGAACATTGCGGCCCGGGTAGAGTTCACAACAACATCATAGCCATTGACCGTTTCCGTGACGATGTCTTCGTGACGGTTGATATAGGCGTTCTGCGTGCTGTGAATGATCGGCCAGGCAAAGGAATAGTCGACATCCGCTTCGACGAGATTGGTGTAATGTTCGAGGATGAACGACGCCCCGTGGATGCCGATGTCGATCTGGTCATCGCTGAGGGCGATGTTGCGGTTGATGTTGAATTCACCAACGACGCGGAGAAGGTCGGTGCCTGCCCAATCCTCCCAATTCGCGGTCGCGCCACCGTCGAGAAGCTCCCCCAGACCACGATCCTCGAGGAACAAACCCGAGTCGTCATGCAATTCGCCTTCGGCGGCGTCCCGCCAGTAGAAGTTTCGGAGGATTCCGTCGATCAGGCCATTCGGGTCGACAACGCCCGAAAAGGCGGACTGGATGGCAGCGTTCGCACCGGAGATCGAGTTGTCGTAGCTTCCGGCGAGATTGCCGGATGCCTGCAAGAGAATGGCGGGATTATCCCTGGACGCATCCATTCCGGCCTGCAGAGCCAAGGCCGCTTGGGCGGCGCCGTTGCCGTAATCGACTTCGCGGCTTTCGTCGCCAGAGGCGCGCCCGCGCCAATACTCGTTCCCGAGTTCATAGGACTTAACGACACCGGGAAATGCGTCGCCGATCAATTCGGCCATGGTCTGCAGCTGGGTGTAAAGCTCCGGCACGCCCACGCCGCCAAAGGGTTCGAGGGTTTCGACGGGGAGGACCAGGCTGATCTGCATGCCGTTTGCCTGTGCGAAGGTCAGATATTCGGCAAGAAAGCCAGTAAGCTGGCCGTTGACTATGATACCGTGCTCCGAGAAGAACTCTTTCTCCTGCCCGGCGGGAAATCGGGTATAGTCGACCCGGAATTCATCGAGGGCTGCGATGGTCTCGACGGTTGGAGAGCCAAGGGCGTTGCTCTCGTTACCGCCCCATGGGGGCTCGCCAGTGTTCGCGGCGGGCAGAATGTTCACGTTGAAATGGCCGTCCTGAGACAGGTTGCCGGTGGACTCGAAGTAACCAATTTGATGCTGTGTCATTTACCCAACTCTCGCGTGCTCAAGCAAGTGATGGAAGCTGCGACGGTGCGGACTTGGGATCAAAATTTGACAAAAGGGTGGACCTTCCCACCTGTTCCACGTCATTTCGTGAAGCAATCCTAAACGCGTGCGTCAGGAGGGTGTCGCGCGCGTGTCCCGATTGGCGCGATCTCGCGTCATAAATGTGACGCGCTATCGGAACGGCACGGTTAGAGGGGTATTTTCAGAAAGAACTCGCTCAAGGCAGGCGGGGTGACCGACAAGCGCATCTGAATAGTAAGCGCTCCCCGTTCAAACATTTCAAGACTATCCATGAGATCTTTCGCGTGGTGGTGATGTACTCTGTGGGGTTTCCGTCGTCGCTAAAAAGTGTCGAAGATCTGCTGCATGAGCACGGCGTCGAGGTTACCCATGAAATTATCTGGTCTTGGCGGCAGAGGCTCGACTCGATTCTCGCCCCCGAAATCAAGAAGCGGCGGGTCGACGAAATGAAATCGAGCCGATAGGCCTTCTGACCTGCCCCCGGATGCTCCTTCATTCATATCGAGTGTTTGCGGGTCTGGTTTTCATATCCTTCGGTTTCGGTTTGGACAAACGTGCCTGTCGCGGAGCGCTCAAATTGCTCAAGCGTCCGGCGCGATTTTGCGGGCCTTTGGTTCCGAGAGATGAGTGCGGTCTCATGTTGTTGTAGAGGTATCGCCAGAGCGCCAGCTTTCGCTGAGCGTCATCAAGGTTACCGAACATCTCGTCGTTCAGACATTGGTTCCGTAGGCTGCCATTGCAGCTTTAATGAAGGCATTCTGCTGTGGTTTGCCTAGGTCGATGTAGTATCATTCGACGTCATTGTCGTTTGCACTTTTCAGGTGACCTGCTCCCCTTTGGTGTGCCCCCATCGGGTGGTCCGGTTTGATTGTTAGTGCATCGTTGGCCTCTGGTCCATTGGAACGATGCTTGCCGGCGCGGGCGGTCGATACCCCAAAGCGCTGTGCGGCCTGACCGTGTTGTAGTGAATGCGCCATTGCTCGATGAGGATTTTAGCCTCACGAAGGCTGTAGAACAGCTCACCATTGAGCAGCTCGTCGCGGACCCTGGCGTTGAAGCTTTCGCAGTAGCCGTTCTCCCAAGGTGATCCTGGTTCGATGTAGGCCGTCTTGGCTCCGACAGCTGCGATCCAGTTCCGCACCTTCTGCGCAATGAACTCGGGGCCATT